>NZ_FNQP01000016.1 GCF_900107695.1 Thiothrix caldifontis
ACTCTGGAAAAGTCAAAGTCGCCTCGCGGTTTCCAGAAGTGCCAACGTATGGCGAATTTTGTGTGAAATCTACGTCAAATTACTGATTATCCTCATCCAACACTGGATCATGCTCACCGGATTGTGGGAAATACCCCAGCGCAGCCTCACCAAAGGTGTTCAAGCCATTCAGGAACAGGCTTCCCATCTTGCCGCCTGCATCGCTGAGCGACGCAGCTTGATAAAATGCCTCAAGCAACTGGCAAAACTCTTCGCTTCTTCAACCGCTTGCCGACAAAACAAACGGAGGAAAAAACCTAATAATTGGATGAGATTACAGCAAGTTAGGGAATGGAGGGCTTAAAGTTGATGCGTATACACTCATAAAACGGATGCCCAACCATTTTAAAAGATGAGCCAACAATGCCCGATGCTCGTCGCTTTCTTTTGCCCTTAAAAACGCAAATGTTTGCATAAGTCCTGAGTTCATGATCAAACTAGCTGTCGACTTGGCAACATTAGTGTATTCGCCAATAAAATTCTGGCACTCACCTGCCTTACTCCACGCAAATTTTGCGCGTTCTTGGTCTAAAGTTAATTTAGGTCGTTGGCTCATTGTTTAGCCTCCCCTGCAAAATGCAAAACCACCTGACCGCGCCCTGTGGTTGCATCACCGCCCACTTGCACCAGTTGCTTATCCAGTGAATCTGCTAATTTCCCCATCACCTGTTCAGCATCCATGTGTGCTTCTGGTTTTTTATCTTTAGCAAAACGCTCAATGGAGGCAAATACCGGAGCGATCAACAGGCTTTCTGGTGGCAGGTTTTCGGTGTAGAACAAACCGCCATCCGCTGCTGTGCCAGATTCATCATCAATGCGAACATGCGGCTCAACCACCGTGGCATTCTCAACAAAATGGCTAAACGCATCATCCGGCAACAACACCAGATCGGTTTTGATTTTGTCGCGGAAATATTGGTGAGCTGCATCTTGGGGTAATGCATTATCCGCTAGCCATGCAGCAACGGTTTTCAAGACCGTTGACGCTGAATCCTCTACGTCATATTCAAACGCTTCCAGCACCAGCTTGCCATTACTCAATACGCGCTTGTCAGTGACACAGCATTTGTCTGATTCGACAGAGGGAACATTCCAATCGGCGTTGACCTTAGCCAGTGTTGCCAAGCGTTTCAATCTTGCCAAAGTGACAGGAGAAACTGCATACACAAAGGCTTGCTTGAGGCTGCGCACCGGAAACGCGACCAGTTGGGCATCGCCGAAGCTGACAGCACCCGCATAATCGGATGAGTCGGTTTCTGGCCCGAAAATACGATTAACCAATGGTTTTTCCCAGCTTGTGTCAAGGTGATGACGGATTGCCCCTTTCAAACCTGAACCCGCCATATTAGGGTGGTTGGTGTGGCGTTCACGCTGGATCGGGTTGTCGATCACGCCGATGGCTTGCCCAGCCCCCATGTGGACGGGAGTAACAGCATACAAAAACAGTAAACGGGATTGTTCAAACATGAGTTTTTCCTTTCAAGAGTTACCAAGCAGCTAACAGAACGCGGTTATAGCCCTCTGCTCGGCGTGAGTTCAGTTCATTATCCGGTGTTTTAGCCCACAAGCCTTGTGTCACAAGCTTGTCAAGTGTCGCAAAGTCGCCTTCAGCTTGGTCGAACCAATAGACACGGCCAGATGGGGCAGTACGTTCGGCATCTTTGGGTTTCCAGCACTCCAAATCCCAGCCGGATACCACTTCCGCACGGGAAACAGCGGCACAGGCAAGGCGGGCTTTGAAGCCATCCAGCTTGAGCCAATACGCGCCGTTTTCTTCAACAATGCCATCAGGTAGCCAGCCATTGGCAAACAAACCGGGAGTCAATAACACCAGCTTGAACTTGTCGGTTTTGGGAGCGCGTTGGATGTCTGGCGCATCTATTGGCGAAAACTCGGCAGCACGACCATCACCACCCAAGCGGATGAAACCGGATGCTGGCAAGCCGCCACTATTGGCAATACCAACCACTAACCCCGACATTTTTTCATTGGCAACTTTGTGTTTTGGTTCATCCCAGTTTTCGGAATGCTTGGGTACGGTATGCTCAACCGTGAACAGTTTTCCATCGTCAGCCGTGCGGGAGTTGCGGTTCAAACCAATACCGATACGTGATTCCTTGCTCCATAATTCGGCTTGCTTGGTAAGGTGCGTTTCATTCAGCTTTTCTCCGCGCAAATAAGCAGCCATGCCGGATTGATTCAACAGCCAGCCATTTTCTGGTTTCGCGGGTTTGCCCTGACGCAAAATAGGCATCATCGGCAATTGTGAAATTTGGCTGTGCTGGATAGCCTCGTTCAGTAATTGAGGCTCTAATTTGCGTACCGTTTTACCCTCGTCTGTCACCAGCAAATCGGCAGGCAAGGGTAGAAACAGCTCAACCTTACCGTGCTGATCCTGACGTGCCGGAAATACGCCAGTGATACTGAACGGGCTTTGCTGGATAGCATTCGCATCGCCGCCATTGTTGACCCACAACACCGAACGAAAAGCACCGGATAACACCGACGGTTTGGGCGGAAAGGTGCTTTCACCGTGTGAACCCGCATCTCCAAATAACTTGTTGCCACGGATGGAAATGGTATCCACCGCGTTGACAAAACGGTATGTCATGTTCATGCAGGAACTCCTTCTTGTTGTGCATGGCGAGTTTCACGGGCGAGGAATTCAGCCACCATCAGCATATTTTCCAGTACCCCAGCAGGATTTTCCTTGCAATGATCCGATACATACGCCGCCAATTCGTAAGCCAGATCACGGTCATTTTTACTGCCCTGTTTGCCAAACTGGTGAGCCAGATTGATTTTCAGCATGTCAGGATCGGGTTGTGGTGGCAGTTGTTTTAGCCATGTCAGCGAGTGATAAGCCGCACGGCGGGAAACATCGTTACGCGCCAGCATTGCCATGAGTTTGGCAAGCAGTTCAGGTGCGTTTTTGTCCGTCGCATCACTGCGTTCCCATTTGTCGGTTACGCTGATTTCACCGCCAGCGCGTTTGAAAACATGCAAGGAGAAAGCATTACGCCCGCCTGCATTTTTGGCTTTGGATTCGGCAGCGCGTAACTGGCGGAGTACATAACCAAGTGGAGCTTGATGGTGAGCAACTACTGCACCACAAGAGGCTTCGGCTTTTTCGCCCATCGTTAGCAGCAGTTTTCCATCCAACAGCAGGTAGCCATTTTTGCTATCGAAACGCTTACTTGTCCGATCATCCAACTTGGTGGCAATCCATGCAGGCACAGGTTTACCGGAATACAGATAGCGCAGCATCGTCATGGCGGGTAGCAAATCATCCACACAAACGAATGCCAGCACGTCATCCCCACCGGAATAAATCAACTTGCCCTTGAAGCAATCTTCCACCACAAACCGCGCCACTTTGATGGAAAACTGGTTTAAGGCTTCGGAAATGGCGCGATGCCGCGCAGGGGAGGTTTGGTGTTTTTCCTGTAAGTAGTTTTTCAGGCTCGTGTTTTTATCAACCAGCTTTTTAAAATCGCCACTATTGATAATTTGGGGATGCCAGCAATCCTGATAAGGAATTTGTGTCTTTTCATCACCGGATACCCATGCGCCCATTTTGTCACCATCCAGCAAAATCATGCCGTAATAGGCTTCGGGGGCAGTACCCAAGATGTTTTTCAACTTAGCAGCCAGTCTTCCGTCTTCATCCGCATCCAGTGCAGAGGGTAGGCGTTTGGCAATCGCTTCAAAATTACCATTCACGCTTACTTTACGATTTAACGCGAGTGGCAGTGCTACTGCCTCCTGACTGAGCAAATCTTCTTTACGGCTAAGTTCAGCCAGTTTGTGCAATATTTTTGGCTCATTGCCGATAACTTCTGCCAGTTTATCGAGCGTTACCGCCAAAGCCAGTGTATGAGTAGAAACCACGTACCTGTTGATTTTCGCCCCAATGATTGCCTCTACTTCTCCCGCAAACAGTGAAGGCCACACCCGCTTGATAGCATTGAGTGCATCCAGATGTTCACCACCCTTTACCCAGCTTTTGCGTTTTGCGGCAAGCTTTGTCCAAAGTGTGCCTTCTTTTTTGCGCCTCTCGGCATTCCATCCTAAGTGATCACGGTCAAGCGTGAGCCATTCACGTTCCCCGTTTAGGCTGGAGCGGAATCCCTTTTGCTTGAGTTGCTCGAATGGGCGGGCAGATTTTGCCGCTGCTGCTACCCGGTCGAGCAAATCATACAACGCTGGGTACAGTACGCCCGGATTGGGGGTATAGAACTTCGCGCCATCCAGCTCAATATCTTTTTGCAGCACTTTCCAAGCATCGCTATCGAGGAAGCCGACCTTTTTCGAGTCTTCGTAGAAACTACTGAGAATGGGGTGTAGTTGGGTGGTATCTGCCTGTTTGCCTTTGATTGCCAATGACCACGGCACAGCCGCCCAATACACTTCGGGGAAACCTGCCAATTGGGCTTTGAGTTGAGTGAAGCAGTAAGGGGAATCATCGGTTTCATCCAGACCGATCTCTTTCAGAATACGCCGCAAGCTCGCATCACCCAGTTCTTTTACGAACATCCGCACTTTGCGCTCAATGCGTTCCGCAATGTCTTTGGCTTGGTCAGCAGGTACTAACGCCACAAAACGATTGGGTAAGGCTGCTGCAAACAGTGGGTTGGTGTCAGTCTTTTGTTTGAACCAGTCCATTGCCTCAAAGCGTACTTTGGCGTCCTTGTCCGTTTTTAGTTGGTCATACAACCAGACATCCACTAGCGGTACACCACGCAGGTTGGGGAACAGCACGGCATCTGCCCCGAACTCTTCGCATACCACTTTCATGCCTTCCCATGCAATCCGTGCCAACAGGTGGGAACCAGCCCACAGGTCGGAGGTGCTACGGGCTTCGGCAATGAATCCTTGTACCGGGCCGAAACTAACGGAAAGCAGCGAGGGTGTGTTGTCCTTGTCCGCAGTCATTGCCCCCGCAAACGCGGAGACAATATCCAGATGCGCCCAGATGGAATGGTCGGGAATGCGGGTGTCTGCTGGCAGGTTTTGCCAAAGGTGATTCAATTCCGGGGCGGGTGAGTCCGAACCAAAACGCCAGTAATTCAGCAGCGTTTTTTTCCAGTCGGGTGTGCCGCCTTCGCCTTTAATGATCAGCGAGCGAAAGTGATCTTCACTGACTTTTTTCAAGTGTTCCGGCTGAATGTTGTCCAATTTGCCAAGATTGAATGCTGTACCTGTCAGCGGATGCTTCAACACTGGCTTGTCAGCAAAATCCACTTGTGTCCAGGCAGCGTAACGCTTGCCATCTTTCTCTAATGGAAATTGTGGGCGGTCAGCAGCAGAGGCGTACCAATCGGCTTGTTTCAGCATATCGCCGTAATCAATGCCCAATTCATCCCGCAAGCGTTTGACCGTTCCCCATTCATGCCCGGTTTTATCCCGTAACAGAATCAGTGCTTTTTCGGCAGGGTCGTGCAGCCATGCCGCCAGCTTGGTTTTCCAGAGATTGTTATTGCTCATGGTGTTATTCCTTATTGCAGGCGGGAGAGGCCATTATGGTTATCGAGAACTTGATGTACTTGTTGCCAAATGCTCAGCTCATTAGGTTTACTTGCTAGTTTGTCTGCCAATTCAATAGGGAGCTTGCAGGGTAAATGGACGATTAACCCGATATATTTGCCAGCTTCTTTCACCACTTTAAAGCGTACTTGATTTCCCAGCCTGCCTTGATTGCCCCATAGTCTGACACTGTGGTTTGTCACAGGATATGCCAACAAATGACGGTCTTCTGCTTTGGGGCTGTTATTGCCTGTTGAAAATTTGAAGTGAGTGCGAAAGGCAATTTTGGCTTTTGCCAATTCGCGCATTGCTTCGCGCCACGAGCTTTGTGGGCTGGTTTTCCATATCAAAATTTTACCGCTGCCATCTTTTCCAATGGCATGAGGCCAATCCAGTTGCAGGCATTGACTTAATGGTCGGGAAAAAGGGGTTAAGTCGGCTGCTTTAGGGGATTGAATACTATCCATCTGTAACGAACCCCAGCCGTTACGAGAACGCGAGCCTAATGTACCAAACCACCCCATCAGTTTTACGGCTTGTTGCAGTTTGCCAGCATCTCCATCGGGAAAGCCAATCCAGAGGTCAGCCACTTGTTTTTCTGGTTCGATTGCCGTGCGTCTAATTCCGGTTTCCCTGACTGTCCCTAATGAGGTTTGACCATTTTGAAATCCCAATGGATCATAGCCCAAATAAAGCTGGGAGCCTACAGGACGTAATTTGCCTTCCCGATTTTTGACCTCTGGGTGCGGGACAGACTCATCACCATTCCATTGATTAAGTTTTCCCGAATCCCACTGACTGAGCCGGAAACGCACCAGACTTTTGCGGTTATCACCTTCGTGTGCTTGCCCGAACAGCTTGCCTTCAGCTTCACGTAGTGCCCGATGGTCGTAGTTGAATTGTGGAGCAGCAGCAACCCGCCACCACTGGCGGAGTAGTGCCTTGAATGGTGGAGTACGCCACTGCGCTTGCTGTTCGGCATTGCCGAGGAAAGCGGGTGTCGTAAACGATACGGTATAGGATAGTTCCTGCATGATAAGCCCTTTGCCGTTGATGCAATAAATTTATGCTTCTGAGTATTAACTAAACAGCCCCACCTGTCATCACTGACAAGCTTGTCAAATCCACCCGTGCCGAATCAGCCCTTCAGCACAGTTCCCACTGCCCACACCAGCACCACAGCCACAATGAAAAATGCCAGCCACGACGATTTTTCCTTTTTTTTACTGGCTTGGGGTATCAGGGCTTTATGGAGTTCTTCACGGGCTTTGCCCAGTGCGTCGGCGTTATAAGTGCCACCCAATATCTTGGATTCGATCAGTTCCTTGCGCAGGTATTCTTTCATACCCTCTTTGACACCATCGGCTTTGCCCTTGCTCAGCCCGTCTTTATAGCCACTTTTATGCCCAAACCACGACCCTACCGCTGCCCCCAGTAACAGGAAAAATAAGGAAGTGAGAATATCCATGACCAGCCCCCGAAGTTTGCCCGACGCAAGACATCCTTGAATTATTACTGAACAATGTATCGGATACGGTGATGACCGTCACACTTGACAAGGCAGGCTGATGCCTAACTGAAGACCACCGCATCCAGCGGCAATGTCAACCCAAACAGGGTGCGCGGCTTCGCCCCGTGTGGCTGGAGCAAATACGTTTCCGCCCCCATGTTCCCCAGCGCCTTTTTCAATGCCTTGTGGGTATTCGATTTACGTTCCTCAAACCACGCTTTGGTGATGCCATCGCGCAACGCCAGCGCCACCTGTTCGTAGCTGCCGGTTTGCCCGTGCAGGCGGGCGTAAACGCTGAGGAATTGGCTGGCGAGGTCGGGGGTTTCGGCGCTAGTCCAGTGGATGGGGGGTAAATCGTTGACGCGGCGTTGCAACATCCACGCATAAAACGCGAGTTGCACCGGGGGCATGGTGATGGGAATTCCGCCGCAAGTGAGGCTGGCGCGTTGCCAGTCGAGGCGCACTTGCGCGGGGTCGAAACGGCGTTGTGCGGCGGCAATGGTGTCACTGAAACTGCTGCTGCCTTGCAACAAGTCTTGCGGCAAACCTTCCCGCAGGCGCACAAACGGGATGTCGGCAAGCGTCACTTCCACCTTGCTGGCATCAAAACCGGAGCCGTCTTCGCGCACTACCCAGACACTGCGCGGCGGTGGGTAGAAGAATTCTTGGTGAAAAAAATACTCCTCATCAACCAGCACATGGGTGAGGCGGTCTTGCGCCCTGCCCAATAGCGAGAGGGCGTAGCCAGCGTAAAACGTCATGGTGCGTCGCCCGCCGGAAAGCGACACGGTGAGTTGGCTGTGCGGGTCGGCGGTCAGTTGTTGCACGATACGGGTGATGCAATCGGCGGCGTGGGTATTGTCGCGGTGGGTGCGAATGTCGTCGAGCGCTTGCCCCGCCGCATCCGTGATCAGGTGGATGTGCGCGGGGTCGCAAGCGGGGGCGGGCAGGGCATAATCCGCGCACAGTTTCGCCAGCCAGCCGGGTTGTGTGCCGCACACCAATTGGCGCACAAACGGTTCACCTTGGCGGGTGGTGATAATGTGTACTTCGGTGGGCATACACGCGGGGCGGGTGTGTTGGGTGAGGGCGTAAACGGTTTCGGTGACAATTTGCGGGGAATTCGCCGCCACCGCCAGCAAGATGCGGCGCGGGTAAGTGTGCGGTTGGGTAGGGTCGGGGATTGTCATGCCGTCATTCAGTATTCATCTCCGGCACTGCCAGCACCAAATCAGAACGCGGCTCCCCCACACAAAATAACCCCATCCCCGCTTCTGCATCTTCCTCAAACAAGGCCAGCGGGTCACCATCGGGGTAAACCATTTCCCCCGACACCACTTTAGTCATGCAAACCCCGCAAATACCGCCACCACAGCCCCACGGCACAGGTATTTCTTGCCGCAAAGCCGCCTGCAACACGGTTTCCCCCGCATTCACCTGAAACTGAAACGGCGTATCCAAAATGGTGACGGTATAACTCATGCGCGGTTACTTCGGGAATTTGTAGTAGGTTTCATTCAGGAACGCCGTCACATTATCCAGATCCTCATCGAATAATTTAGTCCCCAGATTCGCATCACAACGGCGCACCTGCCCTGCCAACATATCAAGGCTAGTCATCTTGCGGTCAGCGCGGGTATACACCCCGGAATCGTGGCAACTGATGCAATTCGCATCGTGGATCGCCTGCCCCGGATGCCCGCTATTCGCCGCCACCTGCTCAGTCGCCTGTGGTGGCGCATTCGGTGTCGTTGCCGTGTCTGCGGTTTTCGCGGTTGCAGGCGCAGCAGCCGTGTCAGCCTGTTTCTCACCACACCCCGCCAAGGCAGTCATGGCAAGCACCAATGTCAAAGAAGTTAATCGTTTCATTGCTCGTCTCTCGTTATAGGTAACATGGTATGGATATGCCGAACCAAGCAAGCCAGCGCCCCCTGATTCTGTTGGAAAAAAACTTTAGCAGCCTCACCGGCCTGTAAGCGCGTCGTTGTATCTTGCAACCATACCTGTAAATACGCCTGCAACGCCACCTCATCACTCACCAACACCGCCCCACCTGCCTCACACAAGGGCGGAAAGATGTCAGCAAAATTATGCACATGCTCGCCACTCAATACCGGTACGGCGAATGCCGCCGCCTCCAGTGGATTATGCCCGCCATGCGTCACCAAACTGCCGCCGATAAAGACCACATCAGCGCAAGCATACCACAACAACATTTCCCCCATGCTATCACCCACAAGGATCGCGGTATCCGGCGCAATCGCCATCCCCACCCTGCTGCGGCGGGCGTACAGCAAGCCACTTTCCGCACACAACTGCACCACCGCCTCAAAACGCTCCGGGTGACGTGGCACAATAATCAGCAATAATCCCGGCAATGTTTCACGTAATTGCGCAAACACCCGCAGAATCACCGCATCTTCCCCCTCATGCGTACTGGCTGCCACCCACACCAAACGATTCTCCCCCCATTGCTGGCGCAATTGCTTACCATGCTCCGCCACACCCGCCGGAATCTGTAAATCAAACTTAATATTGCCACAGACCACCACCTGCTCAGCCTGCGCCCCCAGTTGCTGGAAATACTGCGCATCCTGCACACTGCGCGTCGCAATCAACCCAGCATCGGCCAAGGTTTCCCGCACCAATGCCCCCACCCGCGTATACCCCCGCACCGAACGTGCTGACAAGCGGGCATTCGCCACCATTAACGGTATCTGGCGTTGCGCACACGCCGCGTAAAGGTTTGGCCAAATTTCCGTTTCCATCACCACCAGGAGGCGCGGCTGCACCCGCTGCAACAACCGCGCCAAGGCTCCCGGCAAATCATACGGCAGGTAACAATGCTCCACCCGCTCCCCAAACAAGCGCTTCACGGTATCTGACCCCGTGAGTGTGGTCGTCGTTAGCAGCAACCGTTCGTGCGGATAATCACGCAACAAGCGCTCGATCAACGGGCGAGCCGCCATCGTCTCCCCCACCGATACGGCGTGTAACCAAATCGCCGACTCACGCACCGCGCTAAAGCCAAAACGCTCACCCAAACGCTGCCGATACGCCGGATTCGTGCGGCTGCGCCACAACAACCGCAACAAGAATAACGGCACTAAACCATACAGCAAACCGCTATACAGCCACCGCCGCACGCTCACGCGCCTAACACCGCTGAGGCCACCGCCACGTTTTCACGTAAATGTTTTGGGTTCAGCGTTCCCAACATCACGCTGGTTGCCCCGGCTTGCGCCAAAATGAAACTCAGCGCCTGTTCCACCGGATTTTTTGCTGCAAATTGATCCAAGTGCCCACTGGCAAAGGCTTTTTTCACCAATACCGCCTTGTTTTGCGCCGCAGCCGCTTCCAACACGGGTAACTCATCGGTGTACACCGGGTTATACGCCGCCATCACCACCTCACAACCCAAGGCATACGCCAATAACGCCCCCTCAACCGTTTTTGAGGAAATGCCCACTGCGCGTATCCAACCGTGTTGCTGCATCTGTAACAGCGTATCCAACACCGCCTCTTGCTGCAAAATGCGGACATCATCACCATCGGAGTGAATCAATACCATGTCAAGGTAATCGGTTTTCAACAAACGCAGGCTATTTTCCACGCTGCGGCGTGTCCCCTGCTCACTAAAATCAAAACGGGAAACTCCGTCGGCAAACTGCTCACCCACCTTGGTTTCAATCACCCACTCATGGCGCGAATTGGGCAACAGCTTGCCGATACGGGCTTCACTTAAGCCATACGCGGGGGCGGTATCCAGCAGATTAATCCCCAGATCAAAGGCTAAGGCGAGTAACTCCCGCACTTCCCGGTCAGAAGGCAACTCAAACCCCTGCGGGTACTTCACCCCTTGATTGCGACCTAATTTGACCGTACCCAGCCCCAAAGGGCTAATGGCTATCCCGGTATTGGCTACCGGACGCTTTTCCATCATCTAAAAATATCCTTGTAACCCGCGTACACCGCCCCCATCATCACCGGAATTAATACCACAAATCCCAGCATAAAGGGAATCGACGCCACAAAAGCTAGTGCCGCGTACAGCAACACAAACACAATGAACGGCAACACATTCGCCCATGCCCCTTGCAAACTGCCTTTCACCGCGTCCACCGCACTCATGCCCTCAAACACCACCAACGCAGGCGCATACGTGAATAACATGCCCAAAAAGATCACCACCACAAACATGAACAGCAGCGCACTCAAGCCCAAATTAAAACTGGGCATCCCGGTCAGTTCATCAATCCGAATCGCATTCCCAACAAACAAGGTACTCAGCACCGCCGCCACTAAACCAGCGCCTAACATCAAGGCTCCCACCACTAACAACTGATTCCGCTTCGGCTCATCTTTAAAGACACGGAATAAATCCGTGATTTCCACAGCAGCCCCCGCCTGCGTATTTTTCACTGCCAGCAGCATTCCCCCGGTGAGAATCGGCATCACCAAGTTCAACACCAACGCCCCGATGAAGGGCAACATACTCAACACCAACACAATCACGCCAAACAGCAGCCCCATCAAGGCCCAATTCACCGGATTGGTCATGAACATACGCCACCCCTGTTTAAACCATTCAATGGATTGCAGGGGGTCGACCGTCTTAACCTTAAGCATCGAAAAACTCCTTGATTGAGGATGGTATAATGTGCCGTTAGTATAGACTATTGCGTACAATAGCGGTTTCGCTCACCCCAGAAAGGATGCTTTCATGTTAAAAATCGGTAAACACAACCTGCTGCGGGTCACGAAAATCACCAGCTTCGGCGTGTATCTGGATGGCGGTACTTACGGCGAAATCTTGTTGCCTAAACGCTATGTCCCCAAAGACTGCCAACCCGATAGCTGGTTGAAAGTCTTCATTTACTTGGACTCAGAAGACCGTTTAATTGCCACCACCGCAACACCCTTGACCACAGTCGGCGAAGTTGCTTGCCTGAAAGTGGTCGCGGTGAACCGTTTCGGGGCATTTTTAGATTGGGGCTTGCCCAAGGATTTACTTGTCCCCCGCAAAGAACAGGCGCAACTGATGCAGGAAGGCCAGTCCTACGTCGTGTGTGTGTATCTGGATGACCAAACAGAAACCATCGTCGGCTCGTCGCGTCTGGATTTGTTCCTTAACGAATTCGGCGGGCAGTTTAGCCCGCGTCAAGCCGTGGATTTGCTGATCGCCGAACGCACCGATCTCGGGTTTAAAGCGGTGATTAATGGCACACACCTTGGCCTGCTGTATGCCAACGAAGTCTTTCAACCGCTGGCGATTGGGCAACGTGTCCAAGGTTATATCAAAGCCATCCGCCCGGATCAGAAGATTGATTTGATCCTGCAATTGCCCAGCCCGGTGGTACAGGATGCCTTGGCACAAAAAATCCTCGATCACCTGCAAGCGCACGGGGGCAGCTCCACCTTTACTGACAAAAGTTCGCCAGAAGACATTTACCGCGAATTTCAGGTCAGCAAAGCCCATTACAAACGCGCTATTGGCTTGTTGTACAAGCAGCAAAAGATTCTGCTGAGCAAAGACCGTATTCAACTCCAACCATGATGACACCCCGTTGGCAACACCAGCTTGCCTTATTCACCCTGTTTTACTCTGCCACCTTATGGGGGCTGTTTTGGTATCCGTTTCGGCTGCTGAACGGCATGGGGGTGGATGGGCTGACCGCCACCTGCATTGCCTACCTATTGCCCACCCTCTTGATCGGCTGGCGCTATGCAAGTGCGTTGTGGAAAGCCCGATCCTATTGGGTATGGCTGGTGATTCTGGGATTAACGTCGGGGTGGAGCAATGTGGGCTACGTCCTCGGTGCACTGGAAGGTGAAATCATGCGGGTGCTGCTGCTGTTTTACCTTTCACCGCTGTGGACTGTTGTCTTCGCCCGCCTGTTTTTGCAAGAGCGCTTAAACAGCCTTGGCTGGGTGGTGATTACCCTGTCACTGGGCGGTGCCTTGGTCATGCTCTGGCAACCCGATGGCAGACTACCCCTACCCGCCAATCAAGCAGAATGGTTCGGCTTATCGGCAGGCATTACCTTTGCACTGAGCATTGTGGCAGGGCGGTATTTAGGCACTGACATCAGCAATGGCGTCAAAACCTTAACGGTGTGGCTCGGTGTGGCGGTATTGACCGGCGTCGGCTTGCTGTTTGTGCCACCTCAAGCGGGCTTAACCACACTGACACCCACGGCTATTGGCTTGCTATTTGGCTTAGCAGTTGCGATTGGCAGCGTTACCTATGCGGTGCAATACGGCATTACCCGTGTGCCTGCCAACCAATCCAACATCATTTTTTTATTTGAATTGGTGGTCGCCGCGCTTGCCGCGTATTTTTTGACGCAAGAACGCATGGATTGGCAAGAATGGCTTGGCTCCTGCATGATCCTTGCTTCCAGCCTGTTTTCAGGAAAAATACACGCTGAGCCTAAGGAAAGGTCACTACCGTCCAACCCTGCGGCCTGATACTACCATCCGATAGCAGAATCTTCTCACGCGCAATGGTCGCCTCATAACGCTGTAAATTGTCGGCACTCATGCGCCCGAACGCTGTACGAAAAATCGCATCTCTGGATTTGAGCGTCGCCAATTCACCGAGCAAGGCTTTATCGGTTCCCACGATAATGCGCTGGTAACGGGTATTGGCTTCGCGGTGTGCAATCCAGCGCTCCATCGCCGCAAACTGCGGTTTCAACGCATAAGAGGTATCCACCACCACCAAAATATCGGGCTGATGTTGCTTCAGGTAAACATGCGTACCCGCCCAAGCCGCGAGGTGCAGCACCAGAAACAAACCAAAAACCGTTAAGCGTTTCACGCGATCCCCTTCTGTTGCTTACATTTCCGAGTTCAACAAATTGCCGATACGGAACGAGGCTGAACCCGCGCTGGATTCGGTATAAGCGCCTTCCGCCAAACTCGCCATTTCCTTGAGTTCCGGCGAGCTGAGTTCATACGCAATGGTGTGAATCGGTGTACCTTGCACTTCCAACAACGCTTTGGTTTGCTCGAAATCGACACCGGTGTTGGTTTCGCCATCCGACAGCACGAAAATCACCGTTTTGTAATCGGGGTGGGTCTTTTTGAATTCATTTAACAAATGCGCCGCCACTAAGGTAGCGCTGTAGGTAGCGGTTTTGCCGCCTACCGAAAGCTGTTCCACCGCACCGTTAAACAACGATTTTTGCTGTACGTTGAAGGGGTTGATGGGCAAATCCACATTCACTGCATCGTTGTAAGACACCAAACCAATCGCGTTATTGGCGCTAATCAAATCAGACGATTCGATCAAGGCTTTTTTCAGGTTTTTGATGCGTTCACCTTCCATCGAACCGGAAATATCCGTCACGAATACCGCTGCAATCGGTTTACCGCCGGACTTTTTCTGTTTCCACAGCTTTTGTGCCTGGGCAATGGTATTGCCATCGGGGATTTTGTACGCATCCTTGTAGTCAAGGCTGGTTTCAAACCCGTATTTTTTCAACAGGGCTGTTTGCGTGCTGATGTAACGTGCAAACAGTTTCAACACTTCCTGCTCGGCAGGGTCGGCTTCACTGGTCGCATAGAGCGGGTTATCGTGACGCACCCCGAAAGGCACAAACTGATAATCGTCCATGCCAGTGGTGCTCAACCAGGTTTGTTCGCTGCCGACAAACCCATCCAACACACCGCTGCCCATCGCCGCATCACGCATTTGCAGGGTATTTTGCGCCACAAACGGCACACCGAGCTGGAACGCTTCAAACGCACTGGCAACGTCCGGCGATAACATTTGTGTGTGATCACCTTTGGCAAAGGCATCGAGGATCGTGATCAGGAAGTTCAAGCCCGTGGCAGATTGGTAAGGGTTGGTATAACCCATCGCAAACGCGCCACTGCTGACATTGGTCAGCAACTTGGCAACGTCGAGTTTGCCATCGGTGGTGATCAGGTCGAGTTTGGATTTGCGTGCAATCACACCGCCGACGCTGGAAGCGGTTACGTCGGCAATGGTCGTGAGTTTATTGCTGCTGCTATTCACCAGACTGCCCCACAAGGCATTGGCGGGGGAATACGCTTCGGCAATGTACTGCCCGGTCATAATGAATTGCGCCCCCAGCCCAGAATCCAGCTTGCGGATGGTGATAGCTGCTTTTTTGCCATTGCTGAGAGTTTGGCGTTGTTGGTTGAAATTTTCGGCTAATTCCAGATACACACCGTCCAAGCCTTTGCCTGCTTTATCGGCGGAAGTGAAAATCTCCGCCACTTCGGTATCGCTATTGTCCGTCACATTAAGCAGCAGTGGGTATTCCGCTAAATCGGGCAGCATGGCTAATAAATTCGTGCGGGTAAGCTGAATATTGGCACGGTACTGGTTTTCGTGTTGAGTGGGGCGAATGGTGTTTTGTACCAGTTCAGCAATCTTAGCTTCCGCTTGTTCTTTGGTGTCGACAGCCTCACCACACGCGCTTAAACCGGTTGTTAGCCATAAGGCGAAGGCGGTGCTTACTAGGGTGTTGAAAGGTTTCATGCGCGTGTTCCTGTGTGGTTGGCAGTTTGTGCCAGACTAACCAAACGTGCCAGCGTATCCAGCCGCTCAAACTGACTGACACTGCGAATATTGGCGACTTCTACGGCGGTTTCATTCAATGCGGTAAAAAACTTATCGTTTTCGGCCAGCAATGCCGTGATGCGCTGTTGTTGTTCCTGATGCAAAGCCGACGCATCCGCCTGACGGTTTAACCCCGCAAGGCTATGACCCACCGCGACCATATCGGTCAGGTTTTGTATGACGTGTTCTTGCACACTGCGAGCCGCATTGAGGTAAGTGATCGGGGCAAACGTCTTGCCCACAAAGCGGGTTTCGACCACTGAACGGTAATCATCGAGAATAGCGGTGAGCATATTGGCTTGTTTCACCCCAGCGGTGATATTCAATTCCGCTAATGACTGGCGGGCGCTTTCCAAGCGTTGCATCAGGGTTGCATGTTCGCGCAAATTGCGTTCATGCAACCACACGGCCTCATCTGCGGTTTTGTAACCAAGCAGACGGTACAGCAGCGGAACACTTAGCGTTATTAGAACCGCTGCCACGCTGTAAACACCGAGCAGCCACCAAGGCGATTGAAACCACCATGCAAACAAACCAACTAATGCCGCCGACAATATGGCTGCACTTAGGGTGTATATTTTGATGGTGTTGTAGGGAGTTGTGGTAGAAATAAGCGTTCTCCTCGCACAGCCTTTGCTAACAGTTATTGTAGAGGCATATCGCCTCTTTGTGTTAACAGTACGATAAACTGCGGCTAATAGGGTTAACTTACCTCAGTAATCGGTACAGATCGCGCAAAAAATCGAAAAATTACCCAATAAAACAGTACTGCCACGACAGCACCATTCACAACAGTCGCCCAGGTAAATAACTCACCGTGATAGACAAATACTGAGGGAAACATGTCATACGGCGGCACAGTGACTAACAAAAAAGCCATCAGGTTATTACTTGCATGAACCCCTAGTGCCAGTTCCAGCGTACCATCCCGCAACGTGATCAACGCTAATAACAATCCAATGATCCAGTAGGGCAGGAATGCAATCCACAGATTAGCGTCCGACACCTCCGGGTTCAATAAATGCGGCAAGGCGAATAACACACTGCTCACGAGCGCAACACCCCAGCGGTTCATGATCAACCCCAGCCCTTGCATGAAATACCCCCGAAATAACAACTCCTCCGCCGAGGTTTGGATAGGGATCAGTAACAGTGCCAGCGGCAAAAACGCCAGAAACTTACCGGGTTGCAGCACATACTCAATATCCTTAGCTGGGGTAGGAAAAAGCCACTCCATTATCACCCCCACTGCCAGGTAAATGGCAGCAAAGACCACGGCTCCGTGCAATACACGTCGCCAACTAAGGCGCTGCAAAGGTGTGAATAATGACCAGAATGGGCGATTGTGCAAGAAACACACTACCAGAAACACCCCTAGCCACAGAAAGAGAAACATCCCCATGAAGTCCGCAAAAATGACTTCCATAGGCAAACCCTCAAATAGCAAAGTCTCCGTATTGAACAGAGTCGTATCATTCTGATCCAGCTCCACCCAAATAGCCAACGCAACGGTAGGCAATAACCCCAAGCCCTGCCACATCAGCACAATGAGAAGAACCCCAAGAACATAACGCCACCAATGATTTTTGCCTAATTTGACCAGATCCAGATAAGCCATTGTGCATCCTGCTTGACGTTGCTTAAAAATTCCAAATACTGGACGCAATCGGCGGCGTTGGCAACTGCTCAAGAGGAGGTATTATTGATACGGTATCGGATACCCGAATACCTAAGTCTGCTTGTAAACGGGCTGCCAACATCGGCGCAAACGCTAGCTTAGTCGGCCACGCCACCGTCACATTCGCAAAGCGTTGCACCATCGGCTGATCAGGGCGACCGCCATCCGGCTGGCAACCTTCGGCACGATCCACATGCCAAGTCGACCATGCCATACCCGTGAAATCGACCCACGGTAACAGTTGCGCCAGTTCATGCTGAGTAGCTGCAATCACCTCAGCAGCAGGTTTGCCCACACCCTGCTCTGCCGGTTGCCCGCCGATATACCACACTGTCTTGCCGTGCTTATCCCGATGTGACGTAATTGTGGCGCGTGGTTTATCACTCATCCCCAGCGCATGGGCGTACAGCAGCGGCAAATTGCCGCGCACCATCACCATTTGCAACGGGCGGCGCTGCATTTTCGGAATAGGCAGCGGCGGCTGACAAAGGCAGGCAATACGGGTCAATAGTGCCTCGTTACCTGCTCCTGCGGTCAGAATGATTTGCTGCGCGGTGACTGCCAGCACCTGACCGTCAGGTAACACTGCCTGATAACCATAACCATTGTGTGCGGGCTGTAAACCGGAACGCTGCACATCCACCTGCACCAACGCATCCGCCAATTGTTCACGCAACGTTTCCAGCAATGACGGCACATCCAACACCGGCTCATCCAAGCGATACAAACTGCCGTGAAATTCAGGATGCCGGAACAAGTCAGGGTAAGCGTCGCGTGGCACAGCCTCCATCCGGCTTTGCATCGCTTTGCTGGCAAAAAAGCCCGTCATGCGTGAACCGAGTCCACCCGATGTCCACAACAATTGCGATTCCGCCAATACCTTAACCTGACGCAAATCGACCGCACCTTCGCCATTGAGTGCCGCCCGCCACAAACGCGGCATATCGCCAATCGCTAACGTTGCCCCCGTCACCTTGCCAGTCAGCGCGTATTTGGTGCCACCGTGAATAATGCCTTGCGATGCAATAGTTTGCCCCTTGCCCAACTCATCGGTGGCTAACAGCGCATTAACGCCTTGCGCCCGCAATTCTGCCAGCAACCACAACCCGGCAATACCGCCACCAACGATCAGAACATCAACCTGCATTACGCTTCTTTCTCCATCGCCTGAATCCGTGCAATCGTGCTGGTAGTCGACACCCCATCCACAAAACTCAGCACCACCACGTCGCCGCCGTTATCCCACACGCAACGGTTGCCGGGGATTTTCTGCGGATCGTTATCCCCACCTTTCACCAGCAAATCCGGTTTAACCGCGCAAATCAGGCGTTCGGGCGTGTATTCGCTGAAATCCACTACCCAATCGACACACGCCAACGCCGCCAACATCCGCATTCGGTTTGCCATGGTATTCACCGGGCGCGTCGGGCCTTTAAGCGCTCGCACCGATTCATCCGTATTCACCGCCACAATCAAACGGTCGCCGAGCTTGCGGGCTTCTTCCAGATACGTCACATGCCCAATGTGCAAAATGTCGAAACAACCGTTGGTCATCACAATGCGTTCGCCGTGGATACGCGCCTCTTGCACCGCCGCCAGCAATTGCGCCTCACTGACCACGCCTTTCACCTGCGCATGGTGTTGCTGCAAGGCTTTGTGCAATTCAGGGACACTCACTGTTGCCGTCCCCACCTTGCCCACCACAATTCCCGCCGCAAGATTTGCCAACCCCATCGCCTGTTCCAGCGGCAAACCCGCCGCCATACCCGCCGCTAACACCGCCACCACGGTATCCCCTGCCCCGGTCACATCAAACACTTCACGCGCACGGGTCGGCAAGTTGTACGGCGCAAACTCATGCCGCAACAACGTCATGCCCTGTTCACTGCGAGTGAGCAACAGATTCCCCAACTCACAACGCGCCAGCAATGCCTGCCCACGTTGCACCAAATCTGCCTCATCCACCCACTCGCCCACGGCTTCACGGAATTCTGCCAGATTCGGCGTAATCACCGTTGCCCCCTGATACGTGGCAAAATCCTGCGCTTTGGGGTCAACCACCACCGGCTTACCAACTGCTTGCGCCAAGGCAATCAATTCCCGCGCCCGCTCCAGCGTCCCTTTGCGGTAATCGGACAGCACCACCACATCAGCCGCTGCTAACAACGCCTTGAATTGGCTGAAGAGTGGCGCATGATCTTGCCCCGCAAACCCCTCTTCAAAATCCAAGCGAATCAATTGCTGATGACGACTCAGCACCCGTAACTTGGTAATCGTCGGGGCAGTATCCAGCACCACAAAATGGGTTTGCACCCCACGCGCTTGCAAGGTATTCGCCAGCGACCTACCCGCCTCATCATTGCCCACGTAACCCAGCAACACCGCCTGCCCGCCAAGGCTGGCAACGTTCAACGCCACGTTTGCCGCACCGCCAGGGCGCTCTTCATTGGCTTTAACATGCACTACTGGCACAGGGGCTTCGGGGGAAATGCGCGAGGTTTGACCCGACCAATAGCGATCCAACATCACATCGCCAACGACCAATACCCGCGCCCGTTCAAAAAGAGGAATTTGTAAGCTCATCGTTATTTTTTACATAAAACAAGAAAAAACAAGTTGGAAAGTTTACCATAAGGCGCTGATTCAGGTCTTGGACATCGTGTGGAAAGAATTTCAGGCAAACAGTTTTTACACCCGCGCTACTGGCTGACATGGCTAGGGCTGGGGTTTTTATGGCTGTTGGTAAAATTACCGTGGGGAATGCAAATGTGGCTAGGCAAGCAGCTCGGTTTGCTGATGTTTTTCCTGCTCCCCAAACGCCGCCAGATTTGCTGCATCAATCTGGGACTGGCATTTCCCGAATTCACGCCAGCCGAACGCTTCCAACTCAACCGTGAACACTTTATTTCACTAGGGCGCGGCTTATTGGAAACGGCACTGAGTTGGTGGGGCGCTGATACCAAACTTGCCAAACAAACCCAAATCGAAGGGCTGGAACACCTGCAAGCCGCCATGCAACAAGGTGGCGTGGTGTTACTCAGCGCCCATTTCACCAGCCTCGAACTCGGCGGACGCATTCTCGCGCAATACGCCCCCTTACACGTCATCTACCGCCCGCACCAAAATCCGCTGATCGAATGGCGTGTGGCTCGCCTGCGCTCTAAACGTTACGGCAAAGCCATTTCACGTGACAATATCCGCGACATGATCCGCAGCCTGCAACAAGGCCACGTGGTTTGGTACGCACAAGACCAGAATTTCGGGCACAAAAATGCCGTCTTTGCGCCATTTTTTGGGGTGGAAGCTGCCACCAATACCGCTACCAGCCGCCTTGCCAAATTAGGCAAAGCACAGGTTGTACCGTTCTTTACGCTGCGAACCGCTACCGGCTATCGGCTACGTTTCCTGCCTGCACTTGAAAATTTCCCCAGCCAAGCCATACTTGACGACACAACACGGATAAATCAACTCATTGAGCAGCAGGTACGCGAGTTCCCCGCCCAATATTTATGGACACACCGCCGCTACAAAGACGACCCAACCGGCGGCAACCGATATTCTCTCTACTCTAAGGAAAACCGATGCAAATCGCACAACACACCGTGGTCACCATGACCTACACCCTGACTGACGATCAAGGCCAAGTACTCGATCAAGCGGATGCTGACCAACCATTCGCCTACCTGCACGGTGCTGACAATATTATTCCGGGGCTGGAAAAACAGTTAGCAGGCAAACAAGCCAACGACAGCTTAGTAGTCACTGTTGCGCCCGCCGAAGCCTACGGCGAATACGACGAACGCATGACCCAGCAAGTACCGCGCAGCATGTTTGAAGGTATTCCGGCTGAACAAATCGTTGCCGGTGCGGAGTTCCACGCGCAAACAGGCGCTGGCAATCAAACCATTCGCATTGCCGCCGTCGATGACAACAGCGTAACCATCGACGCCAATCATCCACTCGCAGGCGTAGCCTTGACGTTTGATGTCACCATCCTCAATGTACGCGCGGCTTCTGCGGAAGAAGTTGCCCATGGTCACGCTCACGGTGAAGGTGGTCATCACCACCACTAAGCCTGTTCAGCGATAAGCATCCGGCAGCAACCCCACCGCAACCCAGTGTTGCCACAAGGTTTGGATACTGTTCACGTGCTGCTGATCGGCTTTACTGGAAAAAAATTGCACGCTGCCCTGCCCTGTTTGCGGGCGGCGCAGATCTTCTTGTTCCAACACCCGCATCAACTGGTGAGTCACCGGCGTACTGGTTTCCAAAATCGTCATTTTGCCGTGGGTCACATCCACCAGTGCGTCCGCCAGAAACGGGTAATGCGTACACCCCAACACCAAGGTATCCACCCCCGCATCCAACAAGGGCAAGGTATAAACTTTAAGCAATTGACGTACCGACGCGCTACTAAAATCCCCCGCCTCCACATGCTCCACCAAACCGGGGCAGGCTTGTGTAATCACCTGCACCCCCGCCGCATGATCACGAATCAACTGCTGCAAACGCGGGCTATTCACCGTTTGTTGCGTGGCTAACACCCCAATCACCCCAGTTTGCGTCAAGCGGGCAGCAGGTTTCACCGCAGGCTCAATCCCCACCACCGGAATCGGCAAGGTTTCGCGTAAATACGCCACGGCATGAACCGTCGCCGTATTACACGCCACCACCAACACTTTAACATCTTGTTCCAGCAAGAAATCCGCCACCCGTTTGCTACGCGCCCGAATATAATCCGAGGTTTTTGCCCCGTAAGGCGCATGAGCCGAATCCGCCACGTAAATCAGGTGTTCCGCAGGCAACAGGCGGTGAATTTCACGCAAGACTGAAATCCCCCCTAACCCCGAATCAAATACCCCAATGGGCTGTGTGTGCCGTGCTGCGTTCACTGCTGCGCCTGCAAATAACCCAACCACGCTGCAAACAATACCGGATCGGGGGAGATCACCACCGAACGCGGCGCTAACGCTGCGACAAACACCGGTTCACCCTGCAACGTCGCGGCATAGCCCCCCGCTTCCGCCAAAATCAGCGACCCCGCCGCCAAATCCCACAACTTCATGCCACCATGCAAATACAAATTGCCACGGTTCGCCGCCATCCACGCCCATTCCAGCACACAACTGCCCAAATTACGCTGCGAACCGTAAGGTGGGTTCGTCATCAACGCTTGCTTCAAGGCAGGCGATAAGCGCTTGAAATCCACGATTGCCACCGCATTGCACAACTGAAACTCACTGGGCTGACAACGCAAGGACTGACCATTCAACCACGCTCCCCGCCCCCGCTGTGCGGTAAACATTTCATCACGCACGGGATCGTAAGTCAGCGCCAGCACCACTTCACCGCGCTGAAACAACGCCAGCGACACCGCAAACAACGGGATACCAGCCGCAAAATTGCTCGTACCATCCAATGGGTCAAGGCACCACAACGCCTCCGCCTCCCGCAATAAACGCGCCTGTTCCTCGCGCTCCATCTCCTCACTCAGAAACGCAATGTCAGGCCACTGTTGCAGCAAAAACGTCGCAATGCGCTGATTCGTCGCCAAATCCGCCTCGGTCAGCAAACTGCCGTCTTGTTTTACCGCAAAGCCGATATGCTCGAAACGCGGTAAAATTTCCTCGCGTGCAATTTGACGTATTTCCTGCACCAATACTTGCAAATCAGGCTGCATCATTTAACCTACCCAGCGTTACCAAAACGCTAACAATACAAGGATACCCACACATGGACAAACCGAACGTTTCTGCCAGCCAGAAATTGTTGCATGGGATCGAATACCTACTCCTCGGCATTATTACCCTCGCCACCATTATTGCCGTGGGACAGGAAATTTATACCATTTTCGTCCATCTCAAAGTGCAGATTGCCGACCTATTGCTACTGTTTATTTATTTAGAAATCATCACCATGGTCGTCGTTTACCTGCAATCCGGGGAGGTGCCGGTACGAATGCCCTTGTACATCGGCATGGTCGCCCTTGCCCGCTACCTCATCCTCGACATGAAAGCAATGACCGAATGGCAAATGTTAGCAATTGCTGCCTCCATCTTATTGATTTCACTGGCGGTACTCATCGTGCGCTTTGGTCATGTGAAATACCCTTATGAAAAGAACCGCAGAGGAACGCCCCACCCATGAGCCGTTTTATCAACGAACAGGATTATTTCCACGGCAAATCCGAATGCACCGGCATTTTGATCACCAACCTAGGCACACCCGACAGCCCCGACAAAGCCGGGTTGCGGCGCTATTTGAAAGAATTTCTCTCTGACCCGCGTGTCGTGGAAATTCCGCGCATTATTTGGAACGTCATCCTGCACGGCATTATCCTCAACACCCGCCCCGCCAAAAGTGCCGAAAAATACCAAACCGTATGGACAGAAGACGGTTCTCCACTGATGAGTATTTCGCTGCAACAACAAAAAGCGCTCCAGAAAGAAATGGAAATCCGCTTCAAAGGGCCGGTAAAAATCGCCTTAGCGATGCGCTACGGCAACCCCTCCATCCCTGACACCTTGCTAAAACTCAAGGAAGCCGGAGCACGACGCGTGCTGGTACTCCCACTTTACCCCCAATATTGCGCCGCGACCAACGCCACCACTTTCGACAAAGTATTCGACGAACTCAAACGCTGGCGCTGGATGCCGGAACTGCGCCTCGTGAATCATTACCACGACCACCCCGGCTACATCAAAGCACTCGCCAACAGCGTACTGACCCACTGGGAAAACCACCCACGCGGGCAATTACTGGTCATGTCCTTCCACGGCATTCCCAAACGCAACCTGATGCTTGGCGACCCCTACCATTGCGAATGCCATAAAACCGCGCGGTTGCTGGCAGCAGAACTCAACCTACGCCCCAACGAATGGCGCGTCACCTTCCAATCGCGCTTCGGCAAAGCGGAATGGCTGCAACCTTACACCGACAAAACCATGCAAGCGTTACCGGGTGAAGGCATCAAACACGTTGACGTGATTTGCCCCGGTTTTGCCGCCGACTGCCTCGAAACGCTGGAAGAAATCCGCGAAGAAAACCGCGAATACTTCCAACACGCGGGCGGAGAAACTTACCACTACATTCCCGCTCTAAACACCAACCTTGACCACATTCAGGCACTTGCTGACATCATCCAACAGCATACCGCTGGCTGGGCAGAAACCTCACCCAACTGGTCAGAGGCTGTACAACAAAAACAAGCCGAACACACCTTACAAAACGCTACCGCCAAAGGAGCAAAAAAATGAAAGTCGGGCTAATCCTCATCGGCGACGAACTGCTCAGCGGTTTGCGCCAAGACAAACACCTGCCACAAGTCATGAGCTTCCTCAAAGCACGCGGCTTAGCGCTGGCGTGGGTACGCATGATCGGCGACGATTGGGATTTATTGCTGCAAACCTTGCGTGAAACGCTGCAAACTGACGACATTGTATTCAGTTTCGGCGGCATTGGTGCAACCCCCGACGATCTGACGCGTCAGGCGGCAGCGGCGGCGGCTGGCGTAAAATTGCTACGCCATCCACAAGCCGTCGCGTTGATCGAAGGGCGCTTCGGGGCGGAGGCTTACCCTAACCGCATTCGCATGAGTGAATTGCCGGATGGTGCCAGTTTGATTCCCAACCCCATCAACCAAATCCCCGGTTTCAAACTGCAACATCACCATTTTGTCCCCGGTTTTCCTAATATGGCATGGCCAATGGTCGAGTGGGCGCTGGATACTTACTACGCACAGTATTTCGACACCACCCCGCCGATTGAACAACGTTGGACGCTGCATTCGGTGCAAGAAAGCGAGCTGATCCCGATGATGGAAGAACTGCTCAGAACCTTTCCCGCCGTGCGCATTTCCAGTCTCCCCAGCACGGTTGAACGCCGTAAAATCGACTTCGGTATCAAAGGTCGCGCCGCCGACGTAGCACCCGCCGCCGCGTGGTTTACGGCACGAATGCAGGCTGAAAACGTCGATTGCGTACCGCAAGCGTGACCACATTCCCCCACGATTTACTGGCACCGCGACACTGGCTCACGTGGGCTAGCGTTGGCGCATTTGCCGGACTCGCTTGGCTGCCTTGGCAAACCCGCCGCTGGCTCGGCAAACACTTGGGCAACTGGATTTACCGTCACAATCACAAGCGCCGCGCAGTCGTGTTGAGCAATTTACGCTTATGCTTCCCCACATTGACTGACACCCAACATGAGCAAATGGTGCAAAGCCATTTACAGGAATATGCCAGCGCGATGCTGGACTACAGCCTGTTGTTTTTCCGCACCCGCCGCCACATATATCAACGTACCCGCATTAGCGGGCGTGAACACGTGGAACAAGCCATTGCTGCTGGCCAGAATGTCATCCTCATGTTAGGGCATTCGGTGTGGCTAGAATTTGCACCGGTTGCTATCGGGCAATATTACCGCGCCTACGGCTCGTACAAACCATTCCACAATCCCGTGATCAATTGGCTGATTGCCCGCAGTCGCCTGCAAGATGTGGAATTCGTGGTGGCGCGTGAAGAAGGCATGATGAAATTGGTAAAAGCGCTAGAACCGGGACGCTTAATGTTCTTTTTGCCGGATGAAGATCATGGCAGCAAACATTCGGTGTTCGCGCCGTTTTTCGGCGTTCCCAAAGCCACGCTTACTACACCGGCACGGCTGACAAAATTGGGTAAGGCGGTTGCCTTGCCGATCATGGCATTTTTTAATCCCGCACAAGGTGGTTATGAGATTGTCATCGGCAATTCCTTAGCCGATTTTCCCGGTAAAGATGAAGCTCAGAATGCGCAGATTCTGAATACAGGGCTGCAAACACTGATTAGCCAATATCCTGAACAATACATGTGGGTACTAAAACTGTTCCGCACTCGCCCAGCAGATGAACCGCCAATCTACTAATTGGCAGCCGAAAACTGTGCCGGAACCATTACCACTGATACTTTATCGTAAGTCAGACCCTCAATACTTTTCTCAACGATCAGCTTAATGTCTGACTTCATGTCTTCCAAACGGTAGGCTGGATTGTATTTGATGAAAACCGAGGCGGAGGATGGCTTGACCTCCTTATCAATCGGATTGTTTTCAGGCAATACCACGTGCACTCGTGCAACTAACACACCGTCAATTTGCGATAAGGTTTCTTGCACACTTTGCGATAAGGCAAAAATAAAACGGGTACGTTCTTCCAGTGGGGAAGAAATCAAACCTTCTTTTTTGAATAATTCGCCGACTGTCGCAATTTTTTCTTTGGGGTAGCCATGTTGTTTAAGAAGCTGAACTGCTTGAGGAATTCTCGACTTTTCCACGTGTAAAAAGTAAGTGCCTGCTTTCTTATCGAAGATCTTTTCGGAGTCTATTTTGTTATTTAACAGAATTGATAACATTGAATTAGCATCATTTTCTGCCAAATTACTGTACAGTTCCGTTTTGCAACCGGTGAGGAGCAGTAGTGTCACGACAATAGCAATACGTCGAAGCTTTTTATTTATCATTATCGTATATTCCCGACTTATAGCAATCAATATTGATATGTATCAACCTGCTTGGAATAATGTTTTAAAACCTTGAGAAACTTGTCCCACAGCAGAAATCACAATATTCATTTTACCCATCCACATCTGCGACTTAATTCCCCACTGGCTTAGAACATGGTTATATTCGCTAGAAGCCAAAAGGCTTTCTGCTGATGCTTTTGTGGACTCCTCAATTTGCTTAATAAGATTGTCACTTTTACCGACTTCAGGATAACTACGTGTCTCATTATTGCCACTAATTGCTTGTTTTTCAGCAAGATAATCTGAAAATTTAGGCATCGTCGACATTTGTGACATCATGCCATGATAAGACTGATCAATTTCACCCATTTTATTCAGCATAACACGCTTGAAATCAAACGAGTCAGTCGTAACCGGCTCTCGAATCTGTAAGATAGGCGTATCTCGCATAGAAGCCGAACCGATCTCATTATGACTTCGAGTTAGAATATTCTCTAAACGCATCACATCATTCGCGGGTGGAGCGGGTAACTGCTGTTGCAAATTCCCCGTCTGCATCACTGGATTAACTAACGTACTCGCATCAAACATGATCCTAAACCTTTAAGTATTAAGGTAAGCGGCTGCAATACTGCTTTCATCTTTATTGCCTTTTCGCACTACCTCTTCAAATAGCTCTCTCGCTTCTGCTTTCTCACCTTTTTGGCTTAAGGCAATACCTAAGAAACACTTCGCACTCATGTGATCAACTTCTTTCAGCAATACATCATCTCGCAGTATATGAATAGCCTGATCGTAGTGACCTGCGTAAATTTTAGCAATAGCCACGCCCATTTTTATGGGAGTCTGCTCAACACCAATAGCATTAACACCTTCCATAATCGTTTGGGAACGCTGCACATCGCCACCAAAACAGGCCATGTAACCAACTTGAGAAATCATTTGAAGTAATTCGACACTAGCTTGCATATTTTTTTATCCTTACAGTGCCACCACAAAAATGTGATGTCACTGATCATTTATTGGAAAATCACTTTTTGATAATAATCAGATTACTACCATTTAAATGAATAATACCCAATTAATTAACGGGCAATTGATTGACCAATTGTTTGTGCCATCGTCTTCAGACCAGCCATTGCATCAGAGTTCATCTGATCTTGCATACGCGCTGACTGTGCGGCAACACCGGCATTAGTCAATTGGCGATTGCTCTGCATTTGAGTATTTAATAAATTAACACTCTCTTGAGTTGCAGTTTGAATCGAAGCGGCTGCTGTAGTTGCATCCATTGTCATATCTCCTAAAAATTAATCGTCCATAAAAATAAATCCCCGGTGAAATACCACCAAACGCAGGGAATTCCTAACTTCCTGTTACACATTGCGTTCCATGCTTACTTTTGAACCAACCCTACTGGTGGGTTTGCGTCCAAAACTGGTCAACGACCTCGCAACTGGCTTCTAATGCCAGCAAAAAACTATTTAGTTTTTCGTATTCATCAGGTGAAACCCCTTGGTTCAGTTCAGAGCGAACATCCGAAGCTGCTTGGTTGAACTTATCCAGAAGCTCATTTTTATACATACCTGACACATCATTTTTGAGGTTCTGCTCGATTTGCAGCATCATCTAGTCTCCCCTTGTCTATACCGTAATAAAAAGGAATATCCATCCCATTATTCGTTAACACCACATGGTCGGACTTGATGCTCTTAATAAAATATTTTCCACCAAGCGCTGAGCCTTCCATGTACTTCTTACCATCTTTTGCGACAAGAAAAGGTATCTTGCCAACACTTACGCTGCGTATCGCTAATGTGATGCGATCACGTATATCAGTGACATTGAGCACAATCGCGGAACCGTCGCCTTGTATGCTAATGAACTCCTGCCGCAAATCTTTTAATTTTTCGATTTCCGACTGCGTTAACTCGCCCTTAACTATAACGCTCTTGCCGTCGGTTGTGGCTGTGATGCGGCTAGACAGTCCTTTTTTCTCGATGAACTGCACAAAAGACGCTAGATAACCGTCCAATGTTTGAAATTCACTCTCACCGATAGAGCGAACACCCCCAACATCATTGAGAATGCTGACTTTGACGCGCTCCCAATCCGCATTCTTACTGGCGAACCCCTCAGCGACCAGCACACCGTCTGTATCTCCCGGCTTAAAGCTAATGCCGGGCTGCCCCATTGCACGGGCAATCATTCCTGCACTATTCGCCATCTCATCTTGTGCCCAAATATGCACATTGGCCTTAATACCGGCATCTTGAAGCCTGCTCATGAGTTCATTGCGCTCTACCGTCGTACTGGTATACCCACGTAAGCTAACTGAACCATCAACCTCATTCACCAAGTTGAAATCCTGCTGTCCCAAATCCCTCAACAACAAGGCTGCCTGCTGCTCCCCCGAATCGCGCACGCCGAGGGTTTCCAGGAAATGGTTAAACTGAGGAGCCCAATAAATCAAGTTTGCCAGCAACAACAAACCCAAACCGGCAAATAACCAACTTTTGCCATTCCCGCTTTTTTTAGATGAAACTTTATTCGGTTTGACTGAAGTTACTGACTGCGCGTTATGCTTGCCATGAAAATGAGCACTTTCACCGCCAGAAGCAGCCTTAGCTGCTCGCTGCTTGCCCGCTATTTGACTACTGCCAACTCTGCTATCTGCCACGAGAAGATCCACATTACCCAGCCGGATCGTCTGATAAGGTAGCAAATCCATACTGTCTGCCGTCACCTCCTTAGCTTCAATAAACACTGGGTGAGCGAGCGGTTGCAGCGTAATAGAATCTGGCGTAATCAAGAATTGGATGTGCTGATCAGCAATATCGTCATCATGCAGAATAATATCGCTGGTCATAGAACGCCCGATAACCAAGCTTCCGGTTCTTAGCCTGACGGATGCACCGCTATTAATTCCACTCAAGACCTTGAGAATAAAGGAAGTGTGTTGAGTTGCCATTTATTCAGCCTGTTTTTTGTTTTTAACGACATCCACTACATCAAAACCCGGAAATTTCTCATCCGTCTTAACATCAAATTCAGCACCCATCCCACCCACGGGGTCTTCTGAACTGTAATTCATCACACCCTTTTTATCTTTCCAACGGTACACCTGCCGCCTGGAAAGATCCTGCGTATCCATGACCTTGGCCATATCCAGCACTGCGCTGACAAAACGTTCGGGGCCTGTCAGGTAAATAATGTTATCGACTTCGGAAATCTGCCACTGAAACCGCTCTTCCAACACCTCCAGCCGCTTTAAGGCATTGGTGAATTCTTGTGGCGACATTTTTTTCATGCTCACACTCGCTGACTGCACTTCTTCTTCCTTGTAAACAAACAGCGCCTCTTTGTCGTAGTACCAAATCAAGCCATAATTTTTAACCAGTTCATTAAAAATCTCCTGAGGCTTCCGATTCTGGAGATGCAAACTCACCACCTCTTTGACCTTAGGGCTAACGACGATGGGTAAATCCTGTAATGATGCCAAGGTTTTCAACAGCTCCGGTAATGGCTCCTGATCAGAAAAGTGCGAATAATTATCCTCTTTCCATGGCACAGGCGCGGCAACTGCCGTTCCCACATACAGCATTAGTAGCAAAACAGCCCATCGGAATCTGAATAATATCTTATGCATAGCCAAGCAATCCCCCGGCAAATATAAACGAGTCTACTGTAGGCTTTAGCCCACTAACATTCACGCCAAAGGAGATAAACCGTACCAGAAACCCTACTCAATGGAAAAATACGTCATGGCCGACATCGGATTATCTGTCAAAACACCCCATTTATCCTTTCACCTCCATGAGCAAAACCATCTTAATGGTTACACTAAAGTAACCTTTTCAGTGATTACCACACGCAACATTTTTAGTCGGAGACTTCAGGATGACCACCACTACATTTCTGCCCGACCAACTGACAGGAAGTTGGAACAGCCTTTCGTCGTCACAAACAGGTAACACTGGTCAGCAAATGTCATCCAGAACAGGGGTTTTTAGTCCTGTTAGCGGCAACGTACTCACACAACTGTTACCCCTAGTCACTGCTTTGCTGCAACAAATGCCTCAGCAACAGCAAGAAAGCACCGCTAACGCACAGATCAATTTAAGTGATGGTGAAACGCACATTCTTCAAGGCACGCATATAGCGGATAGCAAAGGCAATATACCTACCGGACAAACACTTTCGGTGTTGGATGGGACTAATGCAGACCAACGCCTCAGCGCAGGTGATACATTAGTTATCAGCAACGCCGCAGGTAATGAACTATCGCGCAAAACCTTAACAACTAATGATCTTTATGACTTACGTTTTCGTGAAAACATGGTCAAAACAGCCAATTCCTTGAGAGAAGGCTGGGCATTCAACGAAAACCTCGTGCATATCCAAGGTGGCGAATTAACCAGACCAGAAACCCGCACCTACACTGCCAGTAATGGTAGTGCATCCACTGAAACGGTGTTGGAGCGCAATAATTACTGGGAGGTGGTACAGCGTGGCTCCAACCGCTATTTACTGATGCGCGAAACAGGCCCTACAGGTCAGCCAGTCAAACCTTCTGAGGCTATTAATGATGTTTTCAATAACCGGCAGAATTATGCATTTGACTGCGCCAGCCCCATGCGCCTGCTCAATCTGAAAGCCACCTTGGACACTATCGGTGCTGACGATTTCGACAACAAAGCTGGGCGCTTACAAATATCCTCTTGGTACGACCAGCATGACAGTTCAGGCTTTGATGGTGGCTTCTCAACCAAAGTACGCACCGCTCAGGCAGGTGAAATCAATGTCGATGGGGTTAGCAACCTGAAAGGCGAAACCGCTTTATTCGATCCTAACAAAGGTGACGCACTGATTCCCGGTTCTGCTTATTACTTTGACTTACCAGGGGACAATAAATCTTCATCCCAAGGCTGGAATGCGGTTTATTTAGGGCGCAATGATAACGGCTCTTACCGTTTCTGGAGTTCCAGTATCGGCAATGTAGATGTTAGCTTTGGCGAAAACAACTGGTTCGCTCAAGATAGTTTCAAAGGTTATTACTTGGGTGCAGTCAATGCCAACCCGAATGTTGCTCGTCTGCAAAACTGGGATGTAAGCCGTTCAGTCTGAGATTAAGACCGTATGGCTAAAGAAAGTTGAACTTCACAAGGTATAGCCGCAGACTGATGTGAATATTGCACGTTTTCAGTCATAAACTACGCCCTGCTGTGCTTGCGAACAGCAATCAGGATAATAACCATAATGAGAAACCGGCAGACCCTGTTTACCCCGATCAACTTTCCCAGTCAGGCAGCACTTAATATGCGCCTGAACAATATATTGCTTAATAAAACAACAAATTTTAATTTCCCAGTGGACGATAAGCATCTGGCTAATTTTCAGATGCGGCAGGGGAACACAGACACTCAACATCTCTGTCCCATTAGCATAACGCTGGAATTGGGTGGTACGATGGCGGGTTTATGGCTATCAGCATGGCCACTCGCAGAACGCATCAAGCAATTTTTACCGGATGGTTTGCTGCATCAATTACCCGAAAATCTGGCTATCAGCATTATCGAAAGTGCGCTGGCTTCCTTATTGCGTCAGGCGGAAACAGGCTTAGGATTGCAGTTAACCCTGCAATCCATGTCAGCCGATCCACTCAGCACCCAATACACCATGCCATTAGGTTTTACCATTCAAATACTTGAGCAAGAAAACCGGCAGATGCTGCAAGAAGTATTTGGGGTATTGATGCTCGACCCGCACCTTTACATGCATATACAAGAACGCCTGCGCCACTGGCCTTCTGACACCAATCCGGATTGGGAAGAACACGACACACCATTGTGGCTTGAAATCAGCCGCGTAGTGTTTTCCATGCAAGAGATCAACCAACTGCAACCGTCTGACCTGATTTTATTGGAAGATACTCGCTTTGAAGACGAAGGTTTACTCAGGTTATGCCTCGACTCCGGTTACTATTGCGAAGCGACGCTCAGCCAAACAACACCCTCAACCCTGACCATTAATACTGAGTGGATGCCCATGTCCGATAATGAACAAAAACAAAACATAGAACACATTAGCCAGATACCGGTACAACTCTCCTTCGATGTAGGAGAAAAAACCCTGTCATTCAATGAAGTACGGCAGTTACGCCCCGGTTATATTCTCGAATTGGGAAAATCTCTGCCTGAAATCATTCAAATACGTTCACAGCATCGGCTAATTGGCACGGGGGAGTTGGTCGAAATCAACGGGCGCATTGCAGTACGCATCATCAACCTGTTCAACAGAAAAGCGAAGAGCGCTTAAGCATGGAAAGCTTCCCTAATCCGGTCATATTACTGGCAGCCCTCACCATCTTGGGGTTAGCGCCGTTTATTGCGATTATGGTTAGCTCTTTCGTCAAGCTAGTGATTGTGATGCATATCCTCCGCAGCGCCCTAGGTTTGCAACAAGAGCCACCCAATATTGCGATTAGCGGTATCGCCATCATTCTATCTATTTACATCATGGCGCCCGTGTTCATGGAAACCTATGAACAATTTAATAGTTTTGGGGTTGCTATCGAAGATATTCGCAATCCGTTGCTGATTAATGCCTTAGAAGGCAGCACTGAACCGTTGCGACAATTTCTTATCAAGCACTCCAGCGAAAGTGAACGTGAATTTTTCACTCAAACCACGCAAAAACTTTGGCCCGAAAAATATTCAGCAGAAATAACCACAAACCATCTTTTGGTGTTGATTCCCTCCTTCATGGTTAGCGAATTAACCACCGCATTTCAGGTCGGTTTCCTGATATTTCTCCCGTTTGTGGTGATTGACTTGGTTATATCTAACTTATTGATGTCAATGGGTATGATGATGCTATCACCCATGACCATTTCCCTACCCTTCAAGCTGCTGCTCTTTGTACTAGTGGATGGATGGTCACGCTTGATCCACGGCTTGATACTGAGTTATTGACACCATGAATGAAACCGACATCATCCACAAAACCTCCTTAGCGATGGAACTTATCTTGTATCTATCGCTGCCCGCCATTATTGCCGCAACTGTTGTGGGGCTGCTGATTGGATTATTGCAAGCCTTAACGTCTATTCAGGAACAAACACTTCCGCATGGTTTTAAGCTAGTCGTAACCATGCTGGCGCTCGTAGCAACCGTGCGCTGGCTAGGACCTGATCTGCTCACCTTTACCGAAAATGCCTTTGATCAAATTGCGCTGATACGGCATCGCTGATGGAAACCGATGCACTGCAATCATGGCTATTGGCTTGGGCATTTACCGCGCCCAGGGTTTTGGTTGCGTTTGCATTATTGCCGATAATGACTGAACCCATTGTCCCCCGCACTTTGCGCAATGGGGTCATTATGACCATGAGCCTGTTTATTTTGCCACTCACCCACGAGCAGTTTCTCAATATTGAGCTAAACATGCTAACGATGCTTGGCATTCTAGTGAAAGAAGCGTTGTTAGGGCTTTTATTGGGTTACACCCTGAGTGTGCCATTCTGGGCAGTGAAAGCGGCTGGCTTTTTGATCGACATGCAGCGCGGGGTCATGAGTGCCTTATTTTTCTCACCTGTCACTGCGAATATGGTGTCACCGCTGGGTGGATTATTTAACCTATTGCTTACTACCTTATTATTGGTATCGGGCGGCTTTTTAATCTTGTTACAAACACTCTATTTCAGCTACCAAACTTGGCCGATAGATCAGTTTTTCCCGCAGTTTACGCTGGAAGTTGCCTCATTCTTCCTGCAACAACTGGACCTGCTGTTGTATACCAGCGTACTGATTGCCGGACCCTTTATTGGGATGATGTTTCTTGTCGATTTTGGCTTGGGCATGGTAGGGCGCTTCCTACCGCAACTTAACGTCTTCCTGGCAGCGATGCCGGTCAAAAGTGGTTTAGTCTTCTTCATGCTGGCATTATACATTGGCTTTTTAGCGGAATACCTCAAAGACGGCTTTTTCCGCATGGGCAATAATCTCACAATATTGGATGCATTATTGCGATGAGCGGTGATAGCAGCCAAGAAAAAACCGAGCAACCCAGTTCACGTAAACTGCAAAAAGCCCGTGAACAAGGCCAAGTAGCTCGCAGTAATGACGTTGCTTCAGCATTAATCATGCTGTTTACCGTGCTGTATTTTATGCTGGCATGGAACTGGATCTTGGATCAGTTCAAGGAAATGTTTAGTATTGTACCCCGTTTATACACCATGCCATTTCCCCAAGCTGTGGAAATTGGTTTTAAAACCATGCTGGAAAGTGCCTTGTACGGCATCGCACTCCCTTTTGCAATGATCACTGTGGTTGCAGGTATTTTAGGCAACATTGTTCAGTTTGGTTTTGTGTTTTCCTTCGACCCGATCATTCCGAAACCGGAAAAAGTTAGCTTATCCAGTGGTTTTAAGCGGATTTTTTCTGCCAAGCAATTCGTTACCACATTACTATCGCTGTTGAAAACCATCATTATCGGGGCAATCCTACTGATTGTATTGCGTATCGGGCTTGGCGAGTTGTTGCACGCCATCAAACAATGCAACGTTGAATGCCAGCAAACCGTCGTCGAAGACCTAACCCGTCAACTCATGCTGTACATTTTGCCCATACTCATTTTTATCGCCATACTCGACTTTTTGTTTCAAAGCCAACAATTCATTAAAGATCAGCGCATGACCAAAGAAGAAGTCAAAAAAGAAATGAAAGACATCTTTGGCGATCCGCATGTGCGTTCGGCGCGTCAGGGAATTCGGCGCGAACTCTCTGAGCAAGACATCAAGAAGCGTATTAGTACCGCTCGGCTGGTGATTCTCGACATGGGGATTGCCATTGCGTTGCAATACGAAGCAGGTACTACGCCTCTGCCCATTATAGTAGCTATCGGTAAAAATAATATGTCGCGCAAAATGGCGGAAATTGCCACCATTGAAAATGTACCGTTAGTCAGTGACCCAGGGTTAGTGCAGGATTTGCTTAGCGAGGGCAAATTAGACCAATACATACCCGAAAAAACTATTGATAGGGTCGCTAATTTATTGCGTCAGACCCAAGGAAAAGTCAAACAATGACCAGTCGCCTCGCACAATTAAGACAGGCGCGTGCGAATTCACGATGGACATAACCCACATTTAGCCCGCTTCCTCGTACAATGGACGTATTATGGAACAAGAAAAACAGCAAATGACATTGGCTCAACGTTTACAGAAAAGCTGGGCCGACCTAAGACAAACCAACTTGCGAGCTCAAGCGCACTATGCCGTTTTTCGCACCACCCAACACATAAAAAATAAGAACGGATTGGTTAAACAATACCAACAACGTTTTATAGCAGGGTGGGAGAAATGGCTAGGTGTTGGTGCTGGCATTACCGGTTTACTAATGTTGCTCAACCCAGACAGCTTGTGGCGCTGGCAGTTTGTACTGGTATTAATTAGCGTTTTATTAGCACCGTTGTTAGCCAACCTTTTTCATTCACTAAAAAAAGTCTTTACCGAATATCCGGGTAAACAGCTTATCGGGCAAGTGATCACGCTAGAGCAACCCATCGTGGAAGGCACTGGCACTATTCGCTTAGATAATCTGGAGTGGCAATTGGCAGGCGTTGATTGCCTTGCCGGTACTCAAGCCAGAATTATTGCCATCAATGACCGAACGCTATACATAACTCCCCTAAACCAAACGTCATAACTCATTATAAGGATCAGGAGCACCGTTTCCATGCAATCCAGCGCCTCACAAGATTTCCTTACGTCACTGACCCGTCGCAGTGACGTAGCGCTGGCACTGTTGCTGGTCGCTATTATTGCCATGATGATCCTCCCCATGCCTACCTTGGTCATGGATATGCTGATCGCCTTAAATATGAGCATTGCCATCCTATTAATGATGTTAGGAATTTATATTCCACATCCGTTGGCTATTTCATCGTTCCCCTCCATTCTATTGTTAACAACACTATTTCGGCTTTCCCTCAGCATTGCCACGACTCGGTTGATCTTGCTGGAAGCGGATGCCGGACACATCATTCAAACCTTTGGCGAATTCGTGGTCGGTGGTAACTTGATCGTGGGTTTGGTCGTGTTCCTGATTATTACGATTGTCCAGTTTATCGTCATTACCAAAGGTTCCGAACGTATCGCAGAAGTTAGCGCCCGCTTTTCATTAGATGCCATGCCCGGTAAGCAAATGAGCATCGACAGCGACATGCGTGCAGGTCTGATTACCTTGGCAGATGCTCGTCATCGGCGCTCCAACCTTGAAAAAGAAAGTCAGTTATACGGCGCATTAGACGGTGCAATGAAATTCGTCAAAGGCGATGCCATTGCTGGTCTGATCATCATCTTAGTCAATATTCTGGGGGGAATCGCTATCGGCACCATGCAGCGCGGAATGCCAATGGGTGAAGCACTGGAGTTGTATTCAATCCTCACCATTGGGGATGGTCTGGTATCACAAATTCCAGCACTGTTCATTTCCATTACCTCTGGCATTATTGTCACCCGTGTACGTGGCGAAGATGACACCAACCTTGGTTCTGATATTGGCGGACAAATACTCGCACAGCCCAGCGCCTTACTCGCAGCGGCAGGTATTGTGGGAGCAATGGGGCTTGTTCCGGGCTTCCCCACGGTCGTTTTCCTGTTTCTCGCGGTGTTATTAGGCTTCACCGGCATGGCACTACGCAAAGTACAAACCCAAATGGAGTTTGCTGATGCTGAAATCACCACTGTTATCGGTCAACAAGACGCAGGAAAAGCCGCTCAACTGGCAGGCGGCGGCAGTGATACCAAATTAGCATTGGAAGAGATGCAACCACTCTCACCTGCCTTGGTGGAATTACCTGCACAAGCCAAAAATCTCTTTTCACTGGAAACCTTGAATCAAGACTTCATGCGTATCCGTCGTGACTTCTATCAGGACATGGGTGTACCCCTACCGGGAATTAGCCTGCGACTTTCAGCTCAATTGAACAGTGACACGTATCAGATTTCCATCCGAGGTGTGCCGGTTGCGCAAGGCAATCTCAAACCAGCAAGCCCCACCGTAACTGCCTTACCCACACCACCTGCTGATAAAACCAGTGCTGATTTGGTAACTAATAACGCCCGACCAACTCCCGACAACATCCAGGCAATCAGCTTCCATTTGGCGTATGTGTTGCGCAAACATGCTTCTGAATTCATTGGTATTCAGGAAATGCACACCCTCTATAACAAACTGGAGCAATCCAGCTACACCGAACTGGTGCGGGAAGTCCAACGCGCAGTGAATACCCCGAAAACGGTCGATGTGTTCCGCCGTCTACTCAACGAAGGTATTTCCATCCGCGACCTGCGCCAAATCTTGGGCACATTGGTTGAGTTTGGTGAAATGGAAAAAGACACCAGCATGTTGGCAGAACGGGTACGTATCAGCCTCAAACGCCAGCTTTCTTATACCTTTACCAATGGCACAGGCGTCTTACCTGTTTACATGTTCGCCCCCGAAACCGAAAAGCTGCTGCAAAATAGCCTGCGACAAACCCCGAATGGCGTCTTTTTCGCCCTTGCACCAGAAGCCACCTCACAATTCACCAACGTATTGCATGAACTCGAAACCGAACACGCAAAAGACAAAGTACGCCCAGTCATTCTTACCAGTTTGGAATTACGCCGCCATATTCGTCGCCATATTGAAACCAGCTTCCCTGAATTGCCGGTGATCTCTGTGCAGGAACTCACCACGAGTATTTCCTTAAACCCTATTGGTGAGATCAGGTTAACATGAGACCCCGTACCCCACTCAGCCATGTCACCGAGCGCCTGCGCAATAATCTCGAAAAGTGTACGCCACTGGTATTACACGGGCGCATTGTGCAAGTTACCGGCACGGTAGTCCGTGCCATTGTGCCGCGTGTCAAACTCGGTGAATTGTGTATGTTAAAAAATAGCGGTGATCCGCGTGAGATTCCGGCGGAAGTGATCGGTTTTGAGCAAAACATCGCGCTACTTGCCCCGATTGGTGATATGCAAGGCGTTTCAGCACACACACAAGTGATCACCACTGGCAAAATGCTGGAAGTTGGTGTCGGCGAACACCTCAGAGGCTGTGTTCTGGATGGTATTGGGCGCGTTCAGGAAAACCCAAACCGCACCATGCCCACATTTACCGAATATTACCCCATTTACGCCACCCCCCCCGATCCACTCTCTCGCGACCGGGTGAGTGAGCCACTTTCATTAGGGATTCGCTCGATGGATGCATTGATCACCTGTGGTATCGGGCAACGTATTGGCGTGTTTGCCGGTGCAGGTGTCGGCAAAAGCTCTTTACTCAGTATGTTGGTGCAACACGCCGATGTCGATGTTTACGTGGTGGCACTGATTGGCGAACGTGGGCGCGAAGTCCGTGAATTCATGGAAGAAGCCCTCGGCGAAGCGGGGATGCAAAAAACCATCCTCATTGTTGCCACCTCTGACCGCCCAGCGATTGAGCGCCTCAAAGCCGCCTATGTTGCCACTGCGGTTGCTGAATACTTCCGCGACAAAGGTAATAACGTCTTATTGCTAATGGACTCGCTCACCCGTTTTGCACGGGCGCAACGCGAAATTGGCTTAGCTGCGGGGGAAGCACCCGCCCGGCGCGGTTTCCCACCATCGGTGTTTTCCGAACTGCCCAAACTGGTTGAACGCGCAGGCAACTCAGACAAAGGCTCAATCACTGCCTTTTACACCGTGTTGGTGGAAGGCGACGATATGAGCGACCCGATTGCGGATGAGGTACGCTCCTTGCTGGATGGGCACATTATGCTGTCACGCGACCTAGCGGCTGGCAATCATTACCCGGCAGTCGACATCCTCGCCAGTCTGAGCCGTATTATGCCGCAACTGGTTAGCCCCCAGCATCGCGCTGCTGCCGCACATTTGCGTACTTTGCTGGCAAAATACAAAGAAATCGAATTTTTGTTGCGGGTCGGTGAATACAAACACGGTTCCGACCCATTGGCAGACGAAGCGATCCGCAAAATGGATGAAATTCTGCGCTTCCTCAAACAACCTTCCCACGAATATTCCAGTTTTGATGAAACAATCAACTGGCTAATACAATTGGCAGGATAATCGTCATGAGCTTAGAACAGTTAAAAACCATTCGTGCCCGCCGTATGGAACAACGTTTCATCGAATTACAGGAACAACGCCGTATTTTTCAAACGCATGAACAACAACTGCATGAAAAAGAGCAGCAACTGGTCAACTTTGGACAATGGCGGCTGGAACATCAGGAAGCCTTGTTTACTAACCTAAAAAATCAGCCATTTGCTCCCCAAATGCTGTTTGAATACCAGAAAAATCTGGACGATTTACGTCAAGAAGAAGAACGCCTACGCGCTGAACTTGCGGATGCCCAACAAGGCTTGCAAACGGCTGCCGCTCAGGTCCAAACGGCACAGCAGCAGTCCAGCGAGGCTAACCTGAAACTGGAAAAGCTTAAAGAAATCATTAAAATGCAGGACGATAAAAAGTCCCGCGAAGAGCCTGCTCAATAATCTGCATTTGCTGTTCCAGACTCGCATTCACAATCCCCAGATCCGATTCCAGAATACAGCCATCCACCGCCACTTGGTCATCACCGACCACTTCCAGACTGGTAAAGCGATGCGGAATCGCATCCAATTGCTCCGAAATTGTTGTCTGCATTTGTGGGTGAACCCTAACCAACAGCTTATGACTGCCCCGTACTAACTCCAAACCGCCCAATACCGCTTGCCGAACCCGCTCTTCCTGATCAAAACCGGCAATCACTTTACGCACAGCACCTGTTACTAATTCCACCAATTCGCCTTCCAGCGCCATCAGAGTGTCATTGACCCGCCCAGTAAATAACACCATTTTCTCGGCAGCTTCTTGGTTGGCACGCTCCCGCCCCTGTTCTAATCCTCGCTTGATGGAACGCCCCAACGCTACCGACATGATTTCTTCACGCTGACGGTGGCGGTGCTCCAGATCAAAAGCCAAGCGTTCATACGCAACCAACTCTTCGTAATCTTCAGCTTTTAGTACTTTCTGACCGGCACGCAGTTGCGCCTCTACTGGCTTAATTGAAAAGAATTTTGCCATCGCGGCTGACCCCCATTTTGATTTCTATTGCCACTTTTTGTACCAAAACGGCACATTCAGCAGCTTGTGTTTCTAATACCTGACCACATTTCGCGTAACGTTTCCACAACACATAATATTCGCGCTCCAACTTATAGACCAAACGTTTCCAAAAAGCAGGAGGATAACCCGCAAAGGCAGCACGCAAACACAACATGCCCGCCAATACAAAACGCTTTTTCAAGCCCATATGCTGAGGAAACGTAATAGATGTGCTGATGTTATGCGTTAACAGGGGGGCGCGTTGTTGTAAAAAACGGTAAAGGTCATCCCCAAGCAAACGTTGGGTTTTGATAATATCTTCACGAGTGACAATCCTACGCAATAATTGAAAATGAAAGACTGCACCAAGATACAAAATTAATTGCCCTAACTCTTGTCCGCGCCATAAAGCTAAGCGTGTGATGGGCTTACTGAAATCAAAAAACACACTGTCATGCAAACCAAGACGCTGCATCATATGCCGCAATAAACGACTTTCTCCACGAACTTGACCAAAGAGTGCTTGCATGACTTTGCCGTCTGGCATGGTCGCCAGCCAACTCGGATGAATATAGGAATCAGGGCGAAAATTAAACCGCCACACTGCCTGTGAAAATTCGTCAGTAATATCGAAATGATTGGAAATACTCATGATGCCAACATTTTTTTAACTATACTGACATTATTGCCTGCCCATATACAACTAAACAGGCATTTCCTGACAAAACCACTCACTTGCCTGAATCAGCGGTAGCCCAATCCCGTTACTTGCTTGTGCAACTTCGCATTTTCATCACTCAAATGGCGCACCAAGAAATCTAGGCTACGTACCACAAATTCTAATAAATTGGTCGCAATGTAAGGTTCTTCGATACGAATGCGGTTATACATCTGGCGGTTAATTTCCAGCAAACGCACCCCACTGCGTCGAGCTTTCAGGCGCACGGTACGTGGCTGGCGATCGAAAAAAGACATTTCTCCCACCAAACTGCCAGGATTTAACTGACCCACTTCAAACTCGCGTTCACCATCGACTTGCAACAACTTAACAGCGCCACCGATCACCAGATAAAAACGGTCACTGATTTCGCCAATATCCGCGACAATCTCTTGCGACCCCAGCTCACGCAGCCGGGTGTAACGAATAAATTTGAGCACCTCATCATCCGTTAGTGCAGCGCAAAACTCAGGACAGGTATCTTTAACCTGCTCCAGCAGGGGAGAACTAGCATTATTCATGGGGATTGATCCGCTTAAACTAAATGCCTGTATTATACGCGCAGAAATAAGCGTTGTCGGCAGGTACAGCGTATAATCACGCAATTTACCCTTAACAGGAGCCTCTTCTATGAGCATTACTAATGACGCAGTTGCCGCCTTAATTCAAGCACATATCCCCGATGCACAAGTCACTATTCAGGGTGACGGCTACAAGTATGAAGCCGATGTTATCAGTGACGTTTTTGCAGGCTTGAATACCCTCAAACGTCATCAACTGGTTTACGCGGCGGTTAATGATGCGATTACCGCAGGCCAGCTCCATGCGCTCACCATTCGTGCGAAAACACCGGCGGAAGTCGCCTAATGGATGCGAAAACCCGTACCCAACACCCGGTACTGCAACCCATCAGTGACAAGGAGCTGGCACGCGAGAGCTGGAAAATTTTCCAGATCATGGGGGAATTTGTGGACGGGTTTGAACGCCTTGCCCACTTACGCCCTTCGGTCAGCATCTTCGGCTCGGCACGTACTCCACCGGCTGACCCGCTGTATCACTTAACCGAAACCATTGCTCACAAACTATCAGATGCAGGGTTTGCCGTCGTCAGTGGTGGTGGCCCCGGTTTGATGGAAGCAGCCAATAAAGGTGCGCAGCAAGGTAAATCCCCTAGCATTGGTTTGAATATTCAGCTTCCGCACGAACAACACTCCAATCCTTATCAGGATATTTCCTTGTATTTCCGGCATTTCTTTTCACGCAAAGTGATGTTCGTAAAACATGCCTCTGCCTATGTGGTGATGCCCGGTGGTTTTGGGACGCTGGATGAATTGGCGGAAATCCTGACCTTGGTACAAACCGCTAAAACCCGTAAAATACCCATCGTGCTGGTACATACGTCCTTTTGGGAAGGCTTGGTCGGATGGTTCAAGCACACCTTGGTAAAACAAGGTACAATTTCAGCGGAAGATTTGGATCTGTTTGTCCTGCTGGATGACGCAGATGCTATCGTCGATCATATTTTCGGTTATTACGAACGCGCGATATCGGGGCCATCCGCAGAAGAACGCGCTAAATTCATGGAGTTATAAAAACAATGACAACAAAATACTGGCTAACACTGCCACTCATCGCGTTATTGACGGCGACAGCTCATGCAGATGAAGCCACCACTGATGCTGACGTTGCCAACAAATTAAAGATGGAAACGATCCGTGTCACCGATAATTTCGGCACGATTGAAGAAGAGCGCGTGCAAGCCATGCGTACTGAAATCCGCTATGTGCCAACTGATGGTGAAGGTGGTTATAACCTAGTCGATTCCGTTAGCTCTCAAGGCAAAAGCCAGAATGCGCACCAAAATCGGGATATGATGATTCCAAGTTGGAACCTATTCTCTTGGTAAATGCATGTCAGTTTATACCCCCGTCAGCCGCTCTGAGTTGGAAACCTTTCTGAATGAATACCCTGTCGGAGCATTGACGGATTATGCGGGTATCAGTGCTGGTGTCGAAAATACCAACTTCTTCGTCACCACGACGCTGGGAGAGTTTGTGCTTACCCTGTTTGAGCATCATACACCGACAGAACTTGGTTACTTTCTGGCATTGATGCGGCACTGGGCAGATGCGGGCATTCCTGTTGCCCGCCCTATACCTAACCATAGCGGACAATTACTCAGCCAACTAAAGGGCAAACCTGCCGCGCTGGTAGTACGCTTAAATGGTCAACACATTGACGAGCCAACGCCTGCGCAATGTGCCGAACTCGGTACATGGCTGGCTCACATGCATATCGCCGGGCAAACGTTCCTACAACAACGCTCCCCAGACCGAGGGCATGAATGGCGAGTACAAACAGCCTCCCGCTTATTACCACGCTTGGATACCGAAAATGCAACCCTGCTACAAGCGGAAATCACTTTTCAACAAACCATCCCGTTTGCACAACTACCCAGCGGAACCGTGCACGCCGATCTATTCCGCGACAATGTATTGTTCCATGACGGACAGGTGAGTGGGATTCTGGATGTGTACTTTGCTTGCTACGATAGCTGGTTATATGACTTAGCCATCGTGATGAATGACTGGTGTTGCCATGCCGATGGCTCATTGGATAACGCACGGGCACTCGCTTGTATTAGCGCTTATCAAAGCGTGCGCCCTTGGGAACCCCTTGAGCAACGTTACTGGCTTGGCTTATTACGTGCTGCTACTTTGCGTTTCTGGCTCTCACGCTTGGATGCAACCTTAAACCCACGGACAGGTGATATGATTTTGCAGAAAGACCCTGCGGAATTTCGCAACAAACTGCTGCACCGTATTGCTGCTGCCTCAGTAAGCGTTGATGCACGACGACTACTTTGCCCATTGCCGGTTATTCGCGTACAGGAAGCCTGTGAAAATCTGCCTGCGGGTGTCAGCATTACCGCCATTTGCACCGATCCTGGTGCTTTGCATGATATTCCTGCATGGGCGCGTATTCACGGGCATACGGTACTTGACACCCGCAGTGAAGGGCGTGAATACACTATCGTGCTACAAACGGGGCAGGCAATATGAGCGGACACCATCACACCTTGGCCGATACGCCCACCGAGGACAACAGCCGCAAAGCCGTCACCCAGCGCGTCGCATTCGTCGGCATGGGCGTGAATCTGTTTCTGGTAATTACGCAAATCATTGGCGGTATCCTCACCCACTCCCAAGCATTGGTTGCCGATGCTATGCACACGCTTTCCGATTTGATCGGCGATGTGGTTGTGCTAGTTGCCGCCCACCATGCAGGCAAAGCCGCCGATGCCAATCACCCTTACGGGCATGGGCGCATCGAAACGCTGGCAACGGTTATTCTCGGTTTATTGCTGGGTGGTGTCGCTGCGGTCATTTTCCTGCAAGCATGGGATCGTTTAACAGGTCATTCACCGTTAATCACACCTGAGCCATGGGCGATGGCTATCGCGGCACTCGCTATTATCGGCAAGGAAGGCTTATACCATTACACCGTGCATATTGCTAAGCGCATCAGCTCGCCAATGCTCAAAGCCAGTGCCTGGCATCACCGCTCGGATGCGATTTCATCTGTCTTAGTACTATTGGCAATTGGTGGAGCACAACTAGGCTACCCTTGGTTGGATTCAGCGGCAGCTATAGTGGTTGCGGCGATGATTTTTTACATGGCAATCCAACTGATTCTGGAAAGTACCAGCGAATTGGTAGATACCGGACTCGACACACAAGAAGTACAAGAGATCCGTGACTTCATCTATACCATCAACGGTGTGGAAAATGTTCACCTATTACGTACCCGCCGCATGGGTGGGCGCGTATTAGCCGATGTGCATTTGCAAGTCGATGGGCGCATCAGCGTATCTGAAGGGCATCATATCGGTGAAACGGTGATGTACCGTCTACGCCGCCAGTTTCCAATTATCAGTGATGTCATTATTCATATTGACCCTGAAGATGACGAGACCGCACACCCTTGCAAAAACCTACCTTCACGGGCGGACTTACTGGTGCAATTGCAAGCACTGCCAGCGGCTACGGCATTACTCCCCAGCATTGACGCCCTCACCTTGCACTACAACGGCGGAAAACTGCAACTGGAAATCGTGTTAACGGAAACCCCCAGTGTTGATGCACTTAACGCCTTTAAACAAGCCAGCACCAGCATCCCGACGATTGAAGAAATTCAATTTTTCACTAAATTAGTGCATTAATATCACTGAAAGCACCAAATTGTCGCATAAGTTCTGCTCTCTTTTTACAAAGGATGGCGTTGTAAGGATTTTTTTCATGGCACAAAAATTGCATTTGAAGCCTATTATTTCTGATTTATCGCATTGAACGAGGTTAATAGATGAGCAGCAACTTAGCACGTACCCAAGCACTTCAAACCATCAGTCAACGCGCCCCGATGGATCTGGGTAAGACTGAACCATTAAGCAAGATTTGGGCATGTGACGTTTTCAATCTGGCACGCATGGAAGAATCACTCTCCAAAAATGCATTTAAGGCCATGAAAAAAACCTTCCAAACCGGCGCACCACTTGACCCTGCGACGGCGGATGTTGTTGCTGCTGCGATGAAAGAATGGGCGATGTCTAAAGGCGCAAAATTTTTCTCGCACATTTTCTACCCGATGACCAATGCCACCGCTGAAAAACATGACGGCTTCATTATCACCAGCCCAGAAGGCAATGCCATCACCGATTTCAGCGGCAGTTTGCTGATCAAAGGTGAGCCGGACGGCTCCTCCTTCCCAAACGGTAGCATCCGTGCCACTAACTCCGCACGCGGTTATACGGCATGGGATCCGACTAGCCCCGCGTACATCATGCACACACCAAACGGCGCGACCCTGATGATTCCGTGCGTGTTTCTGTCGTGGACTGGTGAATCACTCGATAAAAAAATTCCCTTGCTGCGTTCTAATACAGCGATGAACTCCGCTGCACAACGCGTGCTGAAACTAATGGGTGAAACCGACATTGCCACCCTGAACTCAAGCTGTGGTGCAGAACAAGAATACTTCCTTATCGACGAAGCCTACGCAGTTGCCCGCCCTGACATCATGCTATCAGGCCGCACACTGTTCGGCGCTGCACCCGCAAAAGGTCAGCAATTCGATGACCATTACTTCGGTGCAATCCCAGAACGCGTGCAAGTATTTATGCAGGACATCGAAGACAAACTCTACCGCCTCGGTATCCCTGCCAAAACACACCACAATGAAGTAGCACCGGGTCAGTTTGAAATTGCCCCATACTTTGAAGCCGCAAACGTGGCAGCCGATCACCAGCAATTGCTGATGACTGTCATGAAAATGACTGCCAAAAACCACGGTTTCATGTGCCTGCTACACGAAAAGCCGTTCGCTGGAGTGAATGGTTCAGGCAAGCACGTCAACTGGTCTGTCGGTAACAGCACTCAAGGCAATCTGCTTGATCCAGGGCATACCCCTGAAGAAAATCTGCACTTTTTAGCATTCTGCGGCGCGGTTATCCGAGGCGTGCATTTATATGGCCCATTGCTGCGGGCAGTTATTGCCTCGGCTTCTAATGACCACCGTTTAGGTGCAAACGAAGCACCTCCGGCAATTTTATCGGTTTATCTCGGCGACCAACTGGAACAAGTTTTCAACGACATCAAAGCTGGAAAAATCCTCAAAACCGAAAAAGGCGGCAACATGGATTTGGGTCTGTCCCAGATTCTGCACTTCGAGCGTGATCCTGGCGACCGTAACCGTACCTCCCCATTCGCTTTCACTGGCAATCGCTTTGAATTCCGTGCTGTCGGATCTTCCCAATCTGTCTCCGGTCCTTTGGTTGCCATGAACACCATGCTGGCTGACTCCCTAAACTGGATAGCCGACAAGCTGGAAACCGAACTCAGCAGCGGCAAAGATGTTACCTCAGCGACACTGACGGTACTGAAAGTCGTGATGGAACAACACGGTAATGTGGTCTTCGGCGGCAACGGCTACTCCCCAGAATGGCACAAAGCAGCCGTTGCAGAACGCGGCCTGAAAAACCTGCCCACCTCTGCGGATGCACTGCCTGAGCTGTTAAGCCAAGAAGTTTCCGGCTTGTTTGAGCGCACGGGTGTATTGACGCCCACCGAACTGCACAGCCGCTTTGAGGTGTATGCTGAACAATACATCAACAGCATTGATGTAGAAGCCAAGCTGATGGTCAATATGGCGACCACCATGATCTACCCTGCGGCAGTCACTTACCTATCAGAGCTAGCGGCTACTGCTGGCAACTTGCAAGAACTGGGCATCACGCTGGATAACAGTGTTGCAACAAGCGTTGCCACTGAAGCCAATGCACTGATGGTTGCCGTTGGTAAACTGAGTGAAGCCCGTGCGAAACACGACTTCGACAGCATACAAGACCACATGACGTTCCTAGCTGGCACTGTGCGTGGCTTAATGACAGAAGTTCGTGCTCATGCCGACACACTCGAAACGCTGATTGCTGACGAGATTTGGCCATTACCTAAATACAGCGAAATGTTGTTCATTAAGTAATGCCGATTGTAGGGGCGAAAAATAGTTCGCCCCTACATGACCATTTACAGATTATGTGACTCTGCGTACCATGCTGCATCGACCCTAAAACGCCTATTTTTAGTCCTTACAATCATCAGGAGGCCAGTAATGTCTGCACAAGACGTTCTCAACATGATCAAAGACAACGACGCCAAATACGTCGATTTCCGCTTCACCGACACTCGTGGTAAAGAACACCACGTCACTGTTCCAGCCTACACCGTAGAAGAAGACACTTTTACTGAAGGTAAAATGTTCGATGGCTCTTCCATCGCAGGCTGGAAAGGCATCAACGAATCCGACATGATCCTGATGCCAGACCCAGCGACTGCGTTCGTTGATCCGTTTTTCCAAGACGTTACCGTGAACATTTCTTGCGGCATCGTCGACCCTACCACGATGGAAGGCTACGAGCGTGACCCACGCTCTATCGCGATGCGGGCTGAAGCTTACCTGAAGTCCACAGGCATTGCCGATACCGCATTCTTTGGTCCAGAGCCTGAATTCTTCATCTTTGATGATGTGCGCTGGGGTTCTGACATGAGCGGCTCTTTCGTCAAAATCGACTCCCAAGAAGCAGGCTGGAACTCTGAGAAAGTCTACGCTGACGGCAACATGGGGCATCGCCCGACCACCAAAGGCGGCTACTTCCCGGTTCCACCAGTAGACTCTTTCCAAGACATTCGCTCCACTATGTGTAACATTCTGGAAGAAGTTGGCGTTCCGGTTGAAGTACACCACCACGAAGTGGCTACCGCTGGTCAGTGCGAAATCGGCACACGTTTTGCAACCCTGACTACCCGTGCAGATTGGGTGCAACGTCAAAAATACGTCATCCACAATGTTGCGCACCAATACGGCAAAACTGTTACCTTCATGCCTAAGCCTATCGTGGGCGACAACGGTTCCGGGATGCACGTCCACATGTCGTTGGCAAAAGACGGGGTGAACACCTTCGCAGGTGACGGCTATGCGGGTCTGTCTGAAACGGCGCTTTACTATATCGGCGGTGTCATCAAGCACGCCAAAGCACTGAATGCGATTACCAACCCTGGCACCAACTCTTACAAGCGTTTGGTTCCAGGCTTTGAAGCACCCGTTATGTTGGCATACTCTGCACGTAACCGCTCTGCGTCTATCCGTATCCCGTTCGTGGCAAGCCCTAAAGGCCGCCGTATCGAAGTGCGCTTCCCTGACCCGTCTGCTAACCCCTACCTGGCATTCGCTGCCCTGATGATGGCAGGCTTGGATGGTATCAAGAATAAGATTCACCCCGGCGAAGCGATGGATAAAGACCTGTATGACCTGCCGCCAGAAGAAGACAAACTCATCCCACGGGTTTGCCACTCTTTGGATATGGCGCTGGATGCACTCGACAAAGACCGTGAATTCCTGACCGCAGGTGGTGTCTTCAGCAACGACATGATCGACGCTTACATCGACCTGAAAATGGAAGAAGTCACGCGCTTCCGCATGACCACGCATCCGGTTGAGTTTGATATGTACTACTCACTGTAAGTGTTCTTTTAGGCTCGTGAAAAGAATGCCCCGTTAAGGGGCATTCTTTTCTGTGTCAACTACCAATAATAATCATTTATTGAAAATACTTAAATCAAAATAATGAATAATTTATTGATGAGGATCACACAATTCTGAGCATAAATTACTGTAGACTTAATCATCGAATTGTTATTGCTCACTACACCCTCTCAAAGAGAAGTTAAGTGTAAAATAGCAACTAGTGGCTTAAAACATATAATGACGCAGGATGCGCGGCTGTTAAGGGTTATTGTTTTTAGTTCAAGGTGAGGAATAGTAGATGGAGGCTGTTAATTTTTGCGGCATCAATTTTAGTTGTTTAGAACAAGAGCAACTATTCAGGGAAGATGACGAGACACGTTTTGTTGTCACAGTAAATGCTGAGTTTATTGTGAAGGCGAATCACAACCCTACTTTTCTAAACATTATCAATGATAACTACGCCACGTTTGATGGTCAGATTCCGTATTTTTTTGCACGCTTGCTGAACTCACAGCAGCATTTTGACAAGATCAGTGGTTCTGATCTTATTTATGATGCCTGCGCAAACGCGCAAAAAAATAACAAAAGCATTTTTTTACTAGGCGGCGAAACCAAAGCGAATAAGCTATCAGTAGAAAAAATTAGGGCAACCTATGGCTTACGGGTAGATGGATATTCCCCTCCCTACGAAAACTACCCATTTAGCGCAAAAAACAGCCAAGAGATTCTTAATAAAATTACCGAATTCAAACCTGATTTTTTATTTGTTGCCTTCGGTGCTATCAAACAAGAATATTGGATCCATGACCATCTCGATTTTCTCAAACAACATAAAGTACGTTTGGTGGTTGGTTGCGGCGGTACCTTTGACTTTGTTTCAGGCCAAGTCAAACGTGCACCGCGTTTCATGCAAAAAGCTGGATTTGAAGGTGTCTGGCGTCTATTAGCAGAACCACGTCTATTTCGGCTGCGGTTTCGACGACTCTTAGAAAGTACCCGATTCTTTGGTGTACTGTATAACCACCATCTTGCACTAGGCGGACGTCACAACGGACTCATCCGCAAAAATCGCTTCTAAAAATAGCGTTACACATCTTCCACTTCGAGTTCCTTGAGCTTACGGGTGAGGGTATTACGCCCCCACCCCAATAAATCAGCCGCCTCAATCTTACGACCACCGGTTTTTTTCAAGGCTGCTTGCAGCAAAATGCGCTCAAAAATGGGGTTTAGCTCTGTTAGCAAGTTCATGTCGCCTTTATTGAGTTTGTAATCGGCAAACTGTGCTAACGCTTTTTCCCAGTTATCCGGGATTTCGGTTTTGCCGGGGTCACTATCCAGTAACTCAGCAGGCAAATCATCCATCACGATTTCACGCCCGGAAGCCATGACAGTGAGCCAACGGCAGGTATTTTCCAACTGGCGCACGTTTCCAGGCCAGGGTAAGGTTTGCAAGTGCTCCGTCACCCGGCTTGACAGTGTTTTCGATTCCACTTGTAACTCTTCCGCCGCACGGTGTAAGAAATGATTGAGCAGCAACGGAATATCTTCACGCCGCTCCCGCAACGGTGGATTGTGGATACGGATCACGTTCAGACGATGGAACAAGTCTTCACGGAACTGCCCTTTGTGCACCAACTCCTCTAAATTTTGGTGCGTCGCTGCAATGATGCGCACATCCACCTTCACCGGGGTATGCCCACCCACACGGTAGAACGTACCTTCCGCTAACACCCGCAATAAGCGCGTTTGCAATTCGGCAGGCATATCACCGATTTCATCCAAAAACAGTGCGCCACCGTCAGCTTGCTCGAAACGTCCCTTGCGTTGTGCGTATGCCCCCGTAAATGCACCTTTTTCGTGCCCGAATAATTCTGACTCCAATAATTCACGCGGAATCGCGGCGGTATTGAGTGCAATAAATGGCTTACTCGAACGCGGGCTATGTGTATGCAAGGCTTTAGCAACCAATTCCTTCCCTGTACCCGACTCGCCCGTAATGAGTGCTGTGATACTGGATTTGGACAGTCGGCCAATCGCCCTAAACACCTCCTGCATTGCGGGTGCATGACCAATAATATCGCGCCCACCGAGCAATTCTAAGACCTGATCAGGCGCTTTTTCACCCTCACGTTCACGGCGCATTTTGCAAGCACGGCGTACCAGCTCCAAGGCTTCATTGACATCGAACGGTTTGGGCAAGTATTCAAACGCCCCCCCCTGATACGCGGATACCGCACTTTCCAAATCGGAGTGTGCTGTCATAATAATGACCGGGATCGATGGGTATTCACGCTGCATCCGTTCCAACAAAATTAAGCCATCTGTGCCTGGCATTCTAATGTCGGTCATCAAAGCATCCGGTTGCTCACTACGCAGGGCAGCAATGACCTGATCCGCTGTTTCAAAACTGCGTGCTGCAATGCCTGCTTTTTGTAATGTCCGTTCCAACACCCAACGGATCGAACGGTCGTCATCAGCAACCCAGACATTTTCAGTGTGCGGCATGGTCTTCCTCCAACGGGATCAGAATAGAAAAACAGGTATGTCCCGGAACGGACTCACAATGAATCAAACCGTTATGACGGCGCATCAGTGTTTGGGCAATCGCCAACCCCAAACCACTACCTTCAGGATGCCCACTTACCATTGGCAAGAATAACTTATCCTGCAAATGTTCCGGCACCCCTGGACCGTTATCACAAATTTCGACTTTCAGTACATGGCGATAACGTGTTTGCTGGATCGTAAATTGTCGCAGAATGCGAGTACGCAACATGATCAGACCACTGCCTGCTAACACGCGAGTTGCATTATTGACAATATTCAATACCACTTGTACGAGCTGGTTACGGTCGCCCTGAAACTCAGGCAGACTAGGATCGTAGTCACGTATAAACTGCACATCAGCAGGTACTTCTGCACTCACCAAATGGCGTACATGCTCTAACACCTCATGAATATTAACGCTTTCCGGGTGAGGCAAGCGACTTGGCCCTAACATGCCATCCACCAAATGTTTCAAACGATCCGCTTCGGAAATAATAATCTGGGTGTATTCTTTCAGTTCTGGGTTATCCAGCTCACTTTCCAACAGTTGCGCCGCCCCACGCAAGCCACCCAGTGGGTTTTTAATTTCATGCGCGATACCGCGTACCAACTCATGCACCGCTTTTTGTTGGTGGATCACTTGCTCTTCACGCACAATGCGCAGTTTGCGATCAATACGATGCACTTCCAATAGCAGGTGATTTTTCCAGTCACGTAACGTAATGGGGGTGATCACACAGTCAATAGTGATTGCTTCACCTGTTGCCAGCTCAATGATGCATTCACGAATGGATTGTGGGTCACTTAAACTCAAGGCCAGCTCTAAGTGCTCTAAGACTTCTTTGCTGCGCAACAATAATGCTACCGGCTCCCCCACTGCACGCTGTTGGCTTTGCCCAAATAATATTTCAGCCGACTGATTCATGTACACAACAGCAAGCCCTGCATCAAGCACCACAATGGAGCATGTCAGGGTATCCAGCAGATCACTTTTCTTCAGACTTGTATTATCCATAATGAAACCAATGCAAATTCAATGCCATGTAAATTTATCTATTTATTTCAATTAATTATATATGACATAGGGTTCACCACACATACACCAACAACGATAATGCACCAAAATAATGCATTCAGTTTTAACCGTTAAGTGCACGTCATAGCTGCTTTGTAGGTATAAATGCAACAACCTGACCCAACACTTGCACATCACGCAAATCTTCAGATTGTCGACAATAACAAAGTAAAGCACCGCAAAATATGCCGCTCACCCCCCAAAACACCGCACAAGAATCTACAAAATGTTGTGCAATCACCAAAAATCTTTGTTTTGTGATTGCTTGATGATTTGCATTCACGCTAAACTCTTCGCGTTTGTACAACAACGGAGGAGTCTTATATATGTTGGATAGATCTGCAAAGGCATATTGGGCAGCGAACGTTCGCTTGCTTTCTATTTGCCTTGTTATTTGGTTCGTGGTGTCGTTTGGCTTTGGTATTTTGTTGCTTGATCAACTCAATACCATCCAACTTGGCGGTTATAAACTTGGCTTCTGGTTCGCCCAGCAAGGTTCAATTTACGTATTCGTGGCTTTGATTTTCTTCTATGCATGGCGCATGGGGCAGATCGACCGCAAATTTGATGTTCACGAATAAGGGGAGAAATACATGACTGAACTTCAAATCTGGACTTATGCCCTCGTCGGCTTGAGCTTTGCCCTGTACTTCGGTATTGCATGGTGGGCGCGTGCTGGCTCTACCAGTGACTTCTACGTAGCGGGTGGTGGTATCGGCCCTATCCAAAACGGTATGGCGACAGCAGCGGACTGGATGTCAGCGGCTTCCTTCATCTCGATGGCGGGTATCATTGCTTTCAAAGGCTATGACGCTTCGGCTTACCTGATGGGTTGGACGGGTGGTTACGTACTGATGGCGATGCTGTTAGCACCGTATCTGCGTAAATTCGGTAAATTTACCGTACCTGAGTTCGTTGGCGACCGTTACTACTCCAAGACGGCGCGTATCGTGGCGGTTATCTGCTTGATCGTTATCTCCCTGACGTATGTAATCGGTCAGATGAAAGGCGTAGGCGTTACTTTCTCTCGCTTCCTGGGTGTTTCCATGGAAATGGGTCTGGTTGTCGGTATGATTATCGTGTTCTTCTATGCTGCTTTCGGCGGTATGAAAGGCATTACCTACACCCAAATTGCGCAATACGTTGTTTTGATCTTGGCTTACACCATTCCTGCCATCTTCATCTCCCTTAACCTGACTGGCAACCCCATCCCACAACTGGGCTTAGGCTCGACAATGGCGGATGGCAGTGGCATTTTCATGTTGGATAAACTGGATCAAGTCGTCACTGACCTAGGCTTTAAGGCATATACCACCCAAAACGACACTACCATCAACGTCTTCATGTTAACCATGACGCTAATGATCGGTACTGCGGGTCTGCCACACGTTATTATCCGTTTCTTCACGGTAGCCACTGTTAAGGATGCACGTTCTTCTGCGGGTTGGGCATTGATCTTCATCGCGTTGTTGTACACCACGGCTCCGGCAGTCGGTGCAATGGCACGTTTGAACTTGGTGAACACCATCCAAACCGGTGAAATCGGTGCGGCTGATAGCAACTTGGCAATGGATGCACGTCCACAATGGATGGCAAACTGGGAAAAAACCGGCTTAATCTCATTCCAAGACAAGAACGGCGACGGCAAAATCCAGTACTACAACGATGGCGCATTAAGCAAAGCACAAGCTGACTTGGGCGCTGCTGAGAAAGCGTTGAAAGAAGCACAGGACAAAGCCGGTGATACCGCAGCCGCTCAAGCTAAGGTTGACGCTGCTAAGACTGCCGCTGACGAAGCCATGACCAAGTACATGACGGACGAGAAAACCAAAAAGTTTGCTGATCTCGGTTGGAAAGGTAACGAAGTCACTAAGGTCGACAATGACATCATGGTACTGGCTAACCCAGAAATTGCTAACCTGCCTAACTGGGTTATCGCTCTGGTAGCAGCCGGTGGTATCGCAGCGGCACTGTCTACAGCAGCAGGCTTGTTGTTGGCTATCGCATCTTCCGTTTCTCATGACTTGATGAAAGGTATTTTCATGCCTAACATCTCTGAAAAGACCGAATTGATGGCATCACGGGTTGCGATCACTGTCGCTATCATCTTGGCGGGCTACATGGGGATGAATCCACCGGGCTTTGCGGCAGAGGTGGTGGCTTTGGCGTTTGGTTTGGCGGCATCCTCCATCTTCCCTGTGTTGATGATGGGTATCTTCTCTAAGCGCATGAACACCGCAGGTGCTATCTCCGGGATGTTGGCGGGTATCGGCTTGACCCTGTTGTACATCTTCTGGTTCAAAGGCTGGTTCTTCATCAAAGGTACAGAAATGGCACCTAACGTTGCAGCTAACTGGTTCTTGGGTATCTCCCCTGAAGCGTTTGGTACAGTCGGTGCGATTGCGAACTTCGTGGTTGCGTTTGTTGTTTCTCGCTTCACGCCAGCGCCACCAGAGCATATTCAACACTTGGTTGAAGACGTTCGCGTACCACGTGGTGCGGGTGCTGCTACTCACTAAACCGACTCTCCACTCGGTTTGAGAAAAGGCTCCTTCGGGAGCCTTTTTTTATGACATAATCGTGCTGTTATGCAGCAAAAAAGGTGTGATCAATACATGAAATCGACGTTCCCGTTAGCCTGTTTTACCGGACTTATGACGTTATTACTGCCCGCCCTCAGTTTCGCCAGTGGCAGCGGTGGCACTGAGGTTGTTAATCTGACTGCCACCGCGTTGGGTTTGACCGCCTTAATTTTGTTCATTTTTGCGTATGGTTTGGTGATTGGTGAAGAACACCTGCACATGCGCAAATCCAAACCCGTGATTGTCGCGGCAGGCATTATCTGGGTACTGGTTGCGATTGCGTATACCAGCGCAGGCAGACAGGAACAGATGAGTGAAATTCTCAATCACAACCTGCTGGAATACGGGCAGTTGTTCCTGTTCCTGCTTGCCGCCATGACCTTCATCAATACCTTGGAAGAGCGCAATATGTTTGCGGCGTTACGGTCTTGGTTGGTGTCCAGAGGCTTTTCGCTGTACTGGATTTTCTGGATCACCGGGCTGATGGCATTCTTTATTTCACCCATCGCCGATAATTTAACAACGGCGCTGTTGATGGCGGCAGTACTGATGGCTGTCGCTGCCGACAAGCCCGCCTTTGTTGCCATGGGCTGTATCAATATCGTGGTGGCTGCCAATGCAGGCGGCGCATGGAGTCCGTTTGGTGACATTACCACCTTAATGGTGTGGCAAGCAGGTATTGTGAAATTCCAAGAATTTTTTGCTTTATTCGTTCCCTCAGTGCTTAACTGGCTCGTGCCTGCTTTCATCATGTCGTTTTTCATTGAAAAAGGAAAACCGGCGGCGATGAAGGATGTGGTGACCATCAAACGCGGCGGTTTCGTGGTGCTGGGTTTGTTTATTGCCACCATTGCTACAGCGGTCATGTTCCATAACTCACTGCACCTGCCCCCTGTGTTAGGCATGATGACCGGGCTTGGGGTACTGCAAGTGTTTGGCTGGTATTTGAAAATGTCTGACCACGACCCTAGCAATGACAATGAAGAAGGTGTCGGGCGTTTCGATATTTACAACCAATTGCAACGTTCGGAATGGGACACACTGATGTTCTTCTACGGCGTTATCTTGTGCGTCGGCGGGTTGGGAGCATTTGGCTACCTCGCACTGGTTTCCGAAGTGCTGTACACCGACATGGGGGCGACTTGGGCAAACGTTATGATCGGCTTGCTATCAGCAGTGGTCGATAATATTCCGGTCATGTTTGCAGTCATTACCATGCACCCAGAAATGTCGCACGGGCAATGGTTGTTGGTGACGCTGACAGCGGGCGTGGGTGGTTCGTTGTTGTCTATCGGTTCAGCCGCTGGGGTCGCGCTGATGGGGCAAGCACGCGGGATTTACACGTTTATGTCACACCTGAAATGGACGTGGGCGGTGGCTCTCGGTTATGTCATTAGCATTTGGATCCATCTATGGATTAATGCCGCAGTGATGTGATGCTAGAGTCTACGTAAGCAAGATTACGGATAAACCGGCATACTGCTATGTGCTAACCTCCAAGATTCTACACCATCAGCGAGAATGCACGAATGCCCAAGACCAAACCATCACTTACTGCCCAAGTCGTCATTGCCATGTTGCTTGGCATTGCCGTCGGCTTACTCCTCAATGTCAGCGGGTTAAATACCGCTGGCAGTTTTGTGAATGAATACATCGTCAATGGTTTATTCAAAGCTGTCGGCACATTGTTCATCAATGCGCTGAAAATGCTGGTTGTACCGCTGGTATTGTTCTCACTGATTTGCGGCGTTTGCGGCATTGGCAACCTCAGCACCTTGGGGCGCGTCGGGGCGAAATCCTTCGGTTTGTATTTATTCACCACCGCGATAGCCGTCGCCACTGCCGTCATTTTCGCGCTGACCGCAGGCATTGGGCAAGGGATGCAAGCCAGTACCGATGCTGCTTTCACCGGTAGAGAAGCCCCGCCACTGCTGGACGTCTTCACCAACATCATCCCCACCAACCCGATTAATGCAATGGCAAACGGCGAAATGTTGCAGGTGATTTTCTTCGCGATTCTCGCCGGAATCAGCATCCTCATGGTCGGCAAAAAAGCCAAACCCCTGATTGAAGGCGCGGAACTCGCCAACGAAGTCATGATGAAAATGGTCAGCATTGTGATGGCAGCCGCCCCCTACGCCGTGTTCGCGCTGATTGCCAAAGCAATGGCGGAACTGGGTTTTGAATTACTCAGCGTCCTTATTGGTTACGTGCTGGTGTTGGTCGCCGCACTCATGTTCCACCTGTTCGGCACACTGATGCTATTGTTGAAAGTACTTACGGGGCTTAACCCACTGCGCTTTATCAGCAAGATGCGTAATGTACAGGTCTTCGCTTTTAGCACTGCCAGTTCCAACGCCACCATTCCTGTCACCTTGCGTACTGTCACCGAACGCTTGGGGGTCAACAATTCCGTTGCTTCGTTCACCGTGCCGTTTGGCGCGACCATCAATATGGATGGCACGGCGATTATGCAAGGCGTGGCAACCGTGTTTATTGCGCATGTCTACGGTATTGACCTGAGTGTCAGCGATTACCTCGTGGTGATTGCCATGGCAGTATTGGCTTCGATTGGCACGGCAGGTGTGCCGGGCGTGGGGCTGATTATGCTGTCAATGGTGTTTGTGCAAGTCGGCTTGCCGGTAGAAGGTATCGGCTTGATTCTGGGCGTTGACCGCTTGCTGGATATGATTCGCACCGCTGTGAATGTGTCGGGCGATGCCACCGTATCGGTGATTGTGGCGAAAAGCGAAGGCAAGTTAGATACCAGCGTTTACAACGACCCAATGGCGGGCGTTACCACGAGTGACATTGTGCTGGATGCAGCCACCGAGCGTGAATTGGCGGAAGTGGTGGCAAGCACGCACGCCCGCAAGGATTAGCAATCTCACTTAGCCTTCAACATTAGATTGCGTTTCAATGCTCACTAAATACTGAAACAACTGGCTGTTGGGGATGGCGATAATCTTGCCATTCCCAAGCTCAATCAACGCATTTTGCGCCCGAATCTCGCGTAAAACACCGCTATATTCACCGAAGCCCAAGGTTTGCCCAGGCATAAAAGTCTCTCGCGCGTAAAACCCCGCAACCAAATTATGCGCCATCTCACGCCCCCCCAAACCGACGGCTAACGCAATCGCAAACCCCATTGACGCAATAATGGTGATCAACACGGTATACAACAATTGCGTATCCATGCCCATTTGCCCTAGCGCAACCACAATCGTAATCGCCACCGTCAAGCCATACACCAAACCGCCAATCGTATTGGTTGAAGTCAGCCCCAAACTCCCGCTGCCCTGCACGGTTTGCCGCAGAAAATTTGCCACCACAAACCCAAACACCACAATAATAATCGCCGCAATGATTTTAGGCAGAAACACCACGAAACTTTCAGTCAGTTGAGTCAACTCCTTAATACCCAATAACTCAGTCGCAGGCATTAAAGTCGCGAAAAACACCAGCCAAAACACCATCTTGCCGATCAAACGTGACGGGGTACTTTTCACCCCGCCCTCCGACATCATGGCATCAACACCGGCATTGCGACTGAGCTTGTCGATGCCCATTTTGCGTAATACCGAGCCGGTAATCATCGCCAGTACAATCCCGATCACTAAACCAATCAGCAAAATAATCAGCGCAGCAATAGCTTTTGGCAGAAAACCAATCAACAAATCCCATTGGGAAAACAGTGGTTCTAACAGACGCTGATTAAATAACTCATCAAATTGGAGTAAATCACTAAAACGGGTGGGTTCATTAACATTAAGATTCATGCGAAGACTTCTCCAATCGAGAGCGAATAACAGTGAGCTTGCCAGCCATGATTACCAACACTGCCGTGAATAATTGCGCAAAGGTCAGCAGCAAAAAACCAGCAAACTTGAATAAATCACGCAACGACAACTCAGCACGAGAACGTTTCAGAATCCGCTCAATCCGCTGCGAGGAAGTCGCCTTGCGCGTATTCGCGGCTTGCTGCCAGATGGCGCGTAACTCTTGTTCCAATTGCTCATTTGCATTAGGCATAGTGGCTCACAGGCACAGTTTTTCGTAAAGTTTTTTAAATTGTTCCATTGCGCGGTAAAAGCGCATTTTGGTCGCACTTAATTTGCTACCCAAGGTATTGGCAATATCCTCTAGGGACAACTCACCCATGAAACGCAGGTTGAGGATTTCACTTTCTGCCTCGCGCATCTCACCTAAGGTTTTTTGCACACAATCCTCCTCCTCGGTGTGGCTGTAGGCAGCCTGCGGGGTATGTTCGTCGACTAACAAGGTATCAAACGCATTCCCAGCCTCCTGATCACTCAAATCTGCCTCATGAACCCATTGTTTACGTTTCGCGGCGACCGTGTGGCATTGATTCATCACAATCCGGTACAGCCAAGTTTTAAATTGCGCCCGCCCTTCAAATTGCGGCAAAGCATGGAATACCCGCATAAACACATCCTGCGTGACATCTTCTGCGTCTGCCTCCGTGCCCAAATAACGACGGCACAAATTGAACACATAACGCTCGTGACGCCGCACCACTTCGCTGAATGCATCCATGACATAAGGCAGCTCACTGCGGCAGCGCTCCAATAAATTATCGTCGTCTAGGGCTTGTAATGTGCTGCTCATCAATCCTCCTTTATGTAAGAGACTCACCGAATGCCCGAAAAGTCACAAACCAACATCACTTAATTTTTCAATACAACTTTTTATGAAAAATTTGTGACTTTCCGTTAACAGGCGCAGTCCCATCCAACAGTGAAGCAGGAGAAATTAGCACAAGCCTTAACTGCGGAACAATTTTTAAATGATTTTTGAATAAGTTTGTGGAGAAGATAACATGAAAAAATACGCACTAAGCCTGAGCGTTGCAGCAACGGTTATGAGCCTCACGTCAAGCCTCACAGCGGAAGAAGTCACCCTATTTGATTACACTGAACCGACCAGTGCTTACGAAGATGCCTACGTATCCGGTCGCCTTAATGTCAATAGCGGCAACCAAGCGCAAACCAGCCATGACTTGAATGTGGATCTGAATTATGACCGTGTGTTCAGCTCACCCGACCGCGACATCACCATTGGCGGTGACTTGCAAGGCTCTTCCAAACGTGGTGGTAATGCCGGTGATAGCACCCAAGACAACTACATTGGTACTGCCAAAGCCAGTGCTAACAACTACTTTCAACCCGGCAGCAAAGGCGCGTTTTGGTACGGTGATACCGAATTAGGTGTCAAAAAAGGCGCAGATGACCCACGCTTAAAAGCAGGTGTTGGTGTAGGTTACGGGCGCGTGGTGAACGTCACTCCAATGGCGCAAGCCATACGTCTGGTAGAAGCCTTGCGTGAAAAAAATATTCTCACTGGCAATCTGACAAAAGCAGAACACAACCAACTGGCGAACGTGATTGCCAAAGAAAGCGAATACCGTACCAAGTACGGCGCAGTTGATTACCGACAAGTATGGGTTGCCGACATGGAAGCTATCTTGAAAACTTCTGGCAAAACCCGTGGTGAACTTGGTGCTGCTGGCATCCTCAAAGCCTACGATGTGTTAGTGAATGAGCGTATTTCTACCCGTAAGCACGGCTGGGTAGCCAAAGCCGGTCTAAGTTCGGTCATCAAGGATTATGACGGCGACGGCGGCAAACCCGCATTGGATTTAAGTCACGAATACCACAAGCCACTGAACAACCGCACTCAGTTTTCCAATGAAGCCAGTGCGTCTGCCATCCTCAAAGACAGCGACAAAAGCTACAACATCAAAAACACCATGAGCTTGAATCATGAAGTGTCTGACCGTGTGGACTGGTTAAACAGTTGGGCATTGGACTTTGACCACAATGACACCAGCGGGCGTGACACCACCACCAACGCGGCTACATCCACTTACCGTTACTACATCAGCAACAAGCTGGCGTTTGATACCTCAGCAGCACTCACTAAAGTGGATGACGAAATCAGTGGCAATGGTAATGATGAAATTGACAAGTCACTATTCATGGGCGTGACCTATCGCTTGAAATAAGCGCACAGTCTGATTCGATCGTGTTCACCTGACGTAGTGTTTGTCCTATCTTAAAACACCCGTCGACTTTTGGGGGAGCTTAGGCTCCCTCATTTTTTACAGCAGCAAAGCGTGTCAATTAATCCTTAATCAATTCAGCAAGGCATTCTGGGGCGATACTACGCAAATGCAAATCACGTTGCGGGTAAGGAATCTCAATGCCATGTGTGCGAAACTTCTCCCAAATTCGCACCATCACCGCACTTTTCACATTCGCACAACCGTTCATCGGGTCACTGACCCAAATACGTTGCTCCAAGTCCACCGAATTGTCGCCAAAGCCTTTCAACAAGCATACCGGCGTAGGCGATTTCAGCACTCTGGGGGTTTCTTGCGCGGCTTCGATACACAACGCCATCGCCTTTTTAACATCGGTTTGGTAATGCACCCCAACCGAAATCTTCAAGCGCACATTGGTATCACTGTATGACCAGTTTTCTACCTGATGATTGATCAGCTCGTCATTGGGAATCAGGTATTCAATGCCATCACGGGTAATCATTGACACATACCGCGCACTCAGGCTATTCACCCGCCCGTAACGCCCACTGTAAACAATGGTATCCCCCGGTTTGATCGACTTATCCATGAGCAAAATAATGCCCGCAATCAAGTTGGAAAATACCTTCTGCAAGCCCAAGCCAATCCCGACCGCGATTGCCCCACCGAATACCGCAAACGTGGTTAAATTCACCCCGACAGCATTCAACCCAAATAAAAATGCCAACATCAACAAGGTAAATTTAGAAATTTTCGCCAGCAATGCCTGCGCTGACACACTCAAATTCGGATTGTTTTGCAGGGTGCGCTCAATCATGCTCGCCACTACCAACGCTAGCCACACAAACACCGCCACTGATAGCGTCGAGGTAATAATGTCATACAAACTGAGAGAGTCTTTTTCCGTACCGATTTTAATGCTTTCCAGCCATTCGACCACTTTGGGCAAATAACCTAGCATTGCCAACGCGGTCACACCCCAAATAAACGTCGCCACCGAACGGCTAATCGTTGGGTTACTAATGAAAGCCGATGCCAAACGAATCAATGCCCAAGCAATCGCCAGATTATTAACCGTGTTGATAATCAGGTAAGGCTTTGCCAGCACTTCGTAAACCACGATCAGTAAACTGGTCCAAAACACCAACAACAACGGAAATGCCAACCGCCGCAATAAACGATACAACAAATTTTGCAGCCGGAATTGTTCAACCGTCTGTGCCAAAAAGCGACGCCGTACCCATTGACTCGCGTACACCGCCAACACCAGCCCAAGGATCACCAAACCGTACTGCACGATGCGCTCTAGGGTGAACACATGCATCATCACCCAGTCCTGCACCATGCCGGTTTCAATCAGGTCTTTACTGGTTTCGAGCAATTCCTTGCTGGTTTCTATCAAATCTTTATCTTTTTGATCAGCCACATTGCACTCATTCATCACCCCAGAAGCGTCAGATAATAGTGAACTCGTTCGCGAGAGTCTAATTTCGCTGACACCAACAACCCTATACGCTTCGTTTTCCCCCAGCATAATTTTGCCTAATGTGGTAGCATCAAATGCAAATCCGTAATGCACCATTTCTGTGCACTACTACCCATCCTTTTCCTTCGGCACGCACTGAGCTTACTCCCTCATAAGTGCGTGTCTTTCGCCGGATACTGGCTCACAACCTGTATCTGTTTGCTTTCAAATGCCCATTCATTAACGGGCATCACGCAGAGGAGAGTTGTTATGACACAACCTATTAAAATGACCGCCAATCAATTATTGGCTACCGACCACCAAAAACCGTTCAAGGTGTATGCTGCACGGCATTTAGAACGTATTCCGCAAGTGCAGGCATTACCCGCTGAGATGCGTTTCGAGATGCAGGTAATTGCTAACGTGTTGCCGTTTCGCGTCAACGATTACGTACTGGAAAACCTGATCGACTGGGGAAACATTCCCGATGACCCGATGTTCCGGCTACTGTTCCCGCAACGGGAAATGCTGGCAGCGGACGATTTCAGCCTGATTGCCGATTTAATGAAACGCCAAGCCCCCGCCGAACAATTGGCGCAAGCAGTCGAAACAGTACGTACCAAACTCAACCCCCACCCCGCCGGACAAATGGAGCTGAATGTTCCGATTTTCCACCAGCAACGGGTACAGGGCTTGCAGCACAAATACCGCGAAACCGTGCTGTTTTTCCCCAGTCAAGGGCAAGTCTGCCATTCGTATTGCACTTTCTGTTTCCGCTGGCCGCAATTTGTGGGCGACAAAGATTTGCGCTTTGCCAGTAAGGAAGCCGATGAACTGTTGCGTTACCTCAAGCACCACACCCAAGTGTCCGACATTCTGTTCACGGGTGGCGACCCAATGGTGATGAAAACTGCCAATTTTGAGCCGTATTTGCGTGGTTTACTCAAACCTAGGTTGGAACATGTGCAAACCGTGCGCATTGGCACCAAGTCATTAAGCTTCTGGCCGCAACGTTTTGTCACCGACCCCGATGCGGATGATTTATTGCGCTTACTGGAATCCTTGGTCAAAGCGGGCAAGCATGTGGCGATCATGGCGCATTACAACCACTGGCGCGAACTGGATACGCCAATGGCACACGAAGCGATTCGCCGCTTACGCAGTACCGGGGCAATCATCCGCAGCCAAGGGCCGTTACTCAACCATATCAATGCTGACGCTGAGGTTTGGGTGAAAATGTGGCGCGAACAAGTACGCTTGGGCATTGTGCCGTACTACATGTTTGTGGAACGTGATACCGGCGCACAGCATTACTTTGAAGTGCCGCTTGCCAAAGCTTGGGAAATTTACCGCACCGCGATGCGGCGTGTCTCTGGTTTAGCGCGTACTGCGCGTGGCCCTTCCATGAGTGCCAGCCCCGGTAAAGTCGAGATTCAAGGGGTAGTGGAAATTCGCGGCGAAAAAGTATTCGTGCTACGGTTTATTCAAGGACGCAATCCCCATTGGGTACAAAAGCCGTTTTTTGCCAAATACGATGAACAGGCGACTTGGTTAAATCACCTCAAGCCTGCGTTGGGCGCAAAGCAGTTTTTCTACGAGGCAGAATACGCCGACATGATTGCGCACCGTCAGGAAATTCTCACCGAGCTGGAAGGAGAGTGCTAAACCCATGACCCCAGATGACCATCAACCGTATATTGTCCTGTTGAGTATTCACGGTCTGATTCGCGGGCATAACCTCGAATTAGGGCGCGATGCGGATACCGGCGGACAAACCAAATACCTGGTGGAGCTGGCGCGTGCTTTGGGTGCGAATGCGTGGGTGGGCAGGGTTGACCTGCTCACCCGCCGCGTTGATGACCCGACAGTGAGTGCAGATTATGCTCAACCTCGCGAAACACTCGGCGCTAATGTCCAAATCGTGCGCATTGACTGCGGCGAAGCGGGTTATATTCCCAAAGAACAACTCTGGGATTCGCTCGACAGCTTTGCCGATTCCACCCTGGAATACCTCAAACAGCAACCGCGCTTGCCCGACATCCTCCACAGCCATTACGCCGATGCCGGTTATGTCGGGGTACGCCTTGCCAGTTTACTCGGCATTCCGCTGGTGCATACCGGACATTCCTTGGGGCGCAGCAAACGCCGTCAGTTACTCGCCGCCGGTCACAGCAAGGAAGCCCTCGAAACCCGTTACCACATTACCCGCCGTATTGAAGCCGAAGAAACCACCCTCGGTGTCGCCGAACGGGTCATCACCAGTACCCAACAGGAAGTGCAGGAACAATACGCCCTGTATGACCATTACCGCCCCGAACACATGCGGGTGATTCCGCCGGGAACAGACTTACAGCAATTTTACCCGCCACAAGCCGACTCACCCGCAAGCCTGATGCAGGCTGAACTGGCACGTTTCCTGACGCAGCCAGACAAACCCATGATTCTGGCACTGTCACGCCCTGACCCGCGCAAGAATATTGTGGAATTGGTGAGTGCCTACGGCGAATCTTCCGAACTTCAGCAATTGGCGAATCTGGTGATCGTGGCGGGCAATCGTGATGACATCCGCGATCTTGACAGCGGTGCGCAGGAAGTTCTCAGCGACATTTTACTCACCGTTGACCAATACGATTTGTATGGCAAAGTCGCCTACCCCAAACACCATCAAGCCCACGATGTACCGGATTTGTACCGACTGGCGGCTGCCAGCAAAGGCGTATTCATCAACCCCGCCCTGACCGAACCGTTCGGGCTAACCCTGATCGAAGCCGCTGCCAGTGGTTTACCGATTGTGGCAACCGACGACGGCGGTCCCACGGATATTATTGGCAATTGCCGCAACGGCTATCTGATTAACCCGTTGGATCGTGCCGATATGGCTGCCAAATTGTGGCAAGTATTAACCAGCAACCAACAAGCGTGGGAAACACTGGCGCAACAAGGTTTACAGGGTGTACGTCACCATTATTCCTGGCAAGCGCATGTGGAAAAATACTTGGCGGAATTGCGCCCCCTGATGGCACGTACCGAAGCAACCGCCGCTGCCGAAACACTTCCTCCTGTAACTCTCAAACGCCGTAAGCAATTGCACCATGACCGCGCCCTGTTTTCTGACCTTGACCAAAACCTGTTGGGCAAGCCGGAAGCACTCGCGCCCTTCCTCACTGCTTTGCAAGACAATCGCCGCTGTGTGTTGTTTGGCATTGCCACCGGGCGGCGGCTGGATGCGGCGATCCAGCTCATGAAACGCCACCGCATTCCCTTGCCGGATGTGCTAATCACCAGTTTGGGTACAGAAATTTATTACGCGCCGAATCTCCTCCCCGATACCGCGTGGGAACGCCACATTGATCACTTGTGGAATCCGCGCATTATCCGCCGGGTACTGGATGGGATACCGGGTATCGAACTGCAAGCCAAGCGCGACCAAAGCCGCTTTAAAATCAGTTACTTCATCAACCCAGAGATTGCCCCCGATATTCAGCAGCTTAACAGCCTGTTGCATCAGGAAGGGCAAGCCGTCAACGTCGTGCAAGCCTTTGGGCAATTTCTGGATATTATTCCGGTACGCGCTTCCAAAGGGCTGGCATTGCGCTGGGTTGCCGATCAACGTGATATTCCGCTGGAACGCATCCTCGCTGCGGGTGGTTCAGGCGCAGATGCCGATATGTTGCGCGGCAATACGCTCGCCGTAGTGGTGGCTAACCGTCACCATGAGGAATTGTCCGAACTGGTGCAGGAAGGGGTAAACATCTTTTTTGCTACCCGCCCCTATGCCGATGGGATTCTGGAAGCGATTGAGCATTACCAGTTTTTCCAAAGTTGTGAGATCAGCGCATGATGCCCAAGCAACCCTTACTGATTTGCACTGACCTTGACCGCACCCTGATCCCCAATGGGGCAGCGCCGGAATCACCACGCGCCCGGCACTATTTTCGACGACTTGTGGCATTACCCAACATTACGCTAGCGTATGTCAGCGGGCGGGATCAATCACTAGTGCGGGATGCGATTCACACCTACGATCTGCCCTTGCCCGACTTTGTGCTGGGGGATGTGGGCGCGACCATTTACACCTGTGACCAATGGGACTGGCAAGCGTGGGAAGCATGGGCAAACCACATTGCCCCTGACTGGAACGGGCATAGCCGTGCGGCACTGGCAGCGTTATTGCAGGATTTCCCGATGCTAAAATTGCAGGAAGCCAGCAAGCAAAACACCTACAAACTGAGCTATTACCTCGACCTTGCACTTAACCACCAGCGGGTCATGGATGAAGTACAAATGCGCCTGTCCACACACGGTATTCGTGCCAGTTTAATCTGGAGCATTGACGAGCCTGCCAATATCGGTTTACTTGACATTTTGCCCGCTCGTGCCAGCAAGCGTCACGCGATTGAATTCCTGATGGCACAGCAAGGCTTCAGCCTGCAACAGACCGTGTTTTCCGGTGACAGTGGCAATGATTTGCCGGTGCTGGTCAGCCCGATTCCGGCGGTGCTGGTTAACAATGCCAGTACGGAATTGAAGCGTGAAGCCCTGCAAATGAGCCGTTTGAGCGGTGTTGCCGATGCCGTTTACCTTGCGCAAGGAGGCTGGGCAGGCATGAACGGGCATTACGCCGCCGGTATTCTGGAAGGCATTGCCCATTACCACCCTGACATCCTTGCCCAACTGGAGTTATCGCCATGACAGCAACACCAACATCTCGCTTACGCCCGCTGATTTTCGGTGAAGTATTGTTTGATCGCTTCCCGGATGGTACGTCTGTCCTTGGTGGCGCACCGTTTAATGTGGCCTGGCATTTACAAGCCTTCGGGCAACAACCGCTGATGCTGTCCTGTATCGGCGAGGATGCACTGGGGGAACAGGTACAAGCCGCGATGCAGGCATGGGGCATGGATCAAAGCGGGCTGCAACTTGACCCGCATCACCCTACCGGTGTGGTGGATGTACGTTTTCACGACGGTGAACCGCAGTATGAGATTGTGGCAGACAGCGCGTGGGATTTTATCCGACCGGAAAGCTTGCCACCGCTACCCCGCAATGCCTTGTTGTATCACGGCAGTTTAGCGTTGCGTCAGCCGGTTTCTCGCACGACGTGGGAACAACTGTCACAACAGCCTGAATTACCGCGCTTTATTGACATTAACCTGCGTGCGCCTTGGTGGGATGCCCCAAGCATTGCGCCGCTGTTACGCCATGCCACGTACCTCAAACTCAATGCGGATGAATTGGCAACCCTCATCCCGCAAGCCGCCGACACCGAGGCGCAAATCCAGCAGTTGTTTGCTGATTCAGCATTACAATACCTGATTCTCACCCAAGGAGCAGCGGGGGCAATGGCAGTCGCCGCCAGTGGGGAACGCTGGCACGTTGCGCCGGAACACACCACCCACATTGTGGATACCGTTGGTGCGGGCGATGCCTTTAGCAGCGTGGTGCTGTTGGGCTTGTTAAACGGCTGGGGAATGGCGCAAACTGTGCAACGCGCCCAACAATTTGCCAGTGCGGTGGTGGGTTTGCGTGGGGCAACAACCCGCTCGATGGCGTTTTACCAGCCGTTTATTGACGCATGGCAATTGACATTCTGAGATCCCATGTACGAACAAGTCTCCCATTCCCTGCTCAATGACATTCTGATTGAGCTTGACCCCAGCATTAAAGGCGAGGGCTTGCGGCACTTTTATACCCGCTTGGGGGCAAACTTCTACTCCATACATTCGTTGTTTACCGTGTTGTATGGCAAACGCGACGATTACCGCACCCAGGTGCAATGCTTGGTAGAAACAATGGCGCGGCAATACGTCTTGCGCCCTAACCACCTGCGCGAATCCGATCTGGAACGTGAAAAAGACCATAACTGGTTTTTAAGCCAACAATGGGTGGGCATGGCACTTTATGCCGATGGCTTCGCCAAAAACTTGCCCGACTTGACGGAACGGGTGCATTACTTTCAGGAACTAGGGGTCAACATGGTGCATCTAATGCCCATGATGCAATGCCCACGCGGGGCAAGTGACGGCGGCTATGCGATCAGTGATTTCCGTCAGATTGATAGCCGCTTTGGCACATTGGCTGATTTGCAAACACTGGCAGACGAGTTGCGCAAACGCGGCATCTTGCTAACGCTCGACGTGGTGCTAAACCACACCTCCAACGAACATGCTTGGGCGCAACAAGCCAAAGCTGGAAGCCCTTTGCATCAGGATTACTACTACATATTCGATAACCGCGAAGTGCCGGATATGTTTGAGCGCACCATGCCGGAAGTTTTCCCGGAAAACTCCCCCGGAAACTTCACCTGGGATGAGGACATGGGCAAGTGGGTGATGACAGTTTTCAACCATTACCAATGGGATTTGAATTACAGCAACCCCGCCGTTTTCATTGAAATGCTCGACATTATTTTGTATTGGGCAAATCACGGTGTGGATATTCTGCGGCTGGATGCGGTGGCGTTTCTGTGGAAAAAAATTGGTAGCATTTGCCAAAATGAGCGTGAAGCCCATTTGTTGTTGCAACTGTTCAAGGATTGCTGCCAAGTGACTGCCCCCGGTGTGCTGTTCATTGCCGAGGCGATTGTTGCGCCAGTAGAAATTATCAAGTACTTCGGCGAGGATGCGATTAATGCCAAGGAATGCGAAATTGCCTATAACGCCACCTTCATGGCCTTATTGTGGGATGCTGTCGCCACCAAAAATGCCAAATTACTCACCCAAGGCATTAAAAGTTTACCGGATAAACTGGAACGTGCCACGTGGCTGAATTATGTGCGTTGCCACGACGATATTGGGCTGGGGTTTGATGATAATGACATCCGCGCGGTGGATTATGAACCCTATGCGCACCGCCAATTTCTGATCGACTATTTCACCGGGCGTTATGCCGGGTCGCCTGCACGTGGCTTGCCGTTTGGCTATAACGATAAAACCGGCGATACCCGCATTGCCGGGTCACTGGCTTCATTGGTGGGGCTGGGAACGGCGTTGCAAACCGATGATCCCATTGCTTTGGAAGCTGCCCTCAAAACCATCGTATTATTGCATGGCATGATTCTAGCGTTTGGCGGGATTCCGTTACTGTATTACGGTGATGAAATCGGCACACTTAACGACACCACCTATCTGGATGACCCCGCCAAAGCCAATGATAGCCGCTGGGCGCACCGCCCGCGTATCGACTGGAACAAAGCCGATTTGCGCAATACCCCCGGCACGCTGGAATTTCGTCTGTTCAATGCCCTGAAAAAACTTATCGCTATTCGTAAGGAAGTTCCGGCATTTGCCGATTTTAATAACCGCGAATTACTGGATGTTGGCAACCCACACTTGTTTGTGTTTGCGCGTTTCGATATTCATCAACCGATGAATAAGGTACTGGTGGTGGCAAACTTTGATGTCCACCCGCAACACCTGAATCTGGAAGATTTGGGACGAAAGGCATTTTTCCGCCATGCCAGTGTGCGTGATTTGTATTCGGGGGAACGCCCTGCGATGTTCAAGGAGGAATTGGTGATTCCACCCTTACGGTTTTATTGGCTAACGGATTTGTAAGCAATCTGAAAGACACGCATTATAAGCAATTGAAAACAAATGATAAAAAAGCCACTCAGTACTAGGGAGAGTTTAAACCTAGTGCTGAATGGCTGCTGCCTTTTTACCAAGTGGAGACCAGTAAGAAGTCAAGCGGAAATAATCCTAACATAAAACGCACCAAAGCGGTGCTTAACCCTAAGCATTATCAGCGTAATAATGGTGTGCAAGGGTCTATTGCCACCTAGCATCCAGCTAAAATATGTTACTTTTTGGCAACATTTGATGCATTTACGACACTAACCCGCGTGTCATTTGTGTTAACCTTGTAATTCCTTAAGGAACCAAAACACTGGTCACACAATGAAAAAAAATCTGCTTATCATTGCTTTATTGGGCTTTGTGCTAAGTGGCTGTAGCCTGCTGCACATTGAAGAACGCCAAACGATTGCTATCTATGAACGCGCCAATCCAGCGGTGGTATGCATCCACGCCGAGGAACAAGAGCCGGATGCGTTTGGGGAAATTGCCACGGGTACGGGTTTCCTATGGGACACGAAAGGGCACATTGTCACCACACAGCATTTAGTGTCTGGTTACGAAACACTGACCGTGAGTTTTGACGAGCAAGGCACACGCGAAGCCGACGTGGTTAATTCCGACAATGAATACGATTTGGCGGTATTAAAACTACGCGATACCGCGAATCTACCCACCCCCGCACACACCCAGAGCAGCAAGGATTTAAAGGTCGGGCAATACGTTTACAGCATCAGCAATGCTTACGACCTAGGTCGTAGTTTCACCTCTGGCATTATTTCTGCTTTAGGGCGTAATTTCGGCGATCCGCAAACCGGCGGGATCAGCAACTTGATTCAAACCGATGCGGCGATTAACCCCGGCAGTTCTGGTGCGCCGTTGTTGGACAGCAGCGGGCGCGTCATTGGGGTGAATGTTGCCATTTACAGCTTATCAGGAGGGTCGGATGGGATTGGCTTTGCGGTGCCGATGGATGTGGTTCGCCAGATTGTGCCGCGTTTGATCAGCACGCCTAAAGTACTGTGAACGACAAAATCCAGCCGCGTTGCACCGCTGTCATCAACAAGGCGGGCAATTGCGCCTGAAAACGTTCCGCCAAGTCTGGCAGTCGATTGGCTTGCTGGATAGCAGTGAGAAACGCCCAGGTTGCCTCATCCAACAACACTTGGTGCAAACGTCGCCCTGCCCGCCACACCAAAACGCGCTGGGTCTGGTGGAGTTCAAGTTGTTCCAACGCTACTTTTTCAGGGGAATCTTCCGGCTGATGCGCCAGCCACACCTGATGAATCGCATAAGCCGACGTCAGTAATTGTGCGGATGCGGGCAACACTAACACCAAACGCGCTTGTTGTGCCGCATCCACGTTAGCGAGTTGGGAAAAATCCGCCGCCGCTTGGTTCACCGCATTCCATGCCTGATGCCGCGCCCATTCCAGTCGTGCCACATCCGCGATCCACAACATCTGTTGCAATGCGGGGTGTGCAGCGAGGAAATCCGCAAACCCTGCCCCGTATTCCGCCAGAAACGGGCGTGTCGGTGGCTGTTGATCAACGTAACAGTCACTCGCCGCTTCAAAAAATTCCGCCCCCAGCAATTGCTGACACACCGGATATAACGATTCGAGGTATTGCCACAAAATGCCGTGAACGCTGTTGCGGTAAATACCCACCCGTTGCGCTGCATCCAGTTTGCCGTGCGATTTAACCAGCAAAGCCGCTGCGTCACGCTGATCACGGTTAAAAATAGCGGTAATAAAATGATGTTGCAGTTCAGGCAAGGACACGCGCTTGCACCTCCGCTGCTTTGGCGGCTTCTGCCAACAAAACGGGCAATTCTGGCACGTTATTGTCCCACTCAATCAAAGTCGGAACCGCTCCAAAGCGCTGGATAGCTTGCGCGTACAATGCCCAAACAGCATCACTGACTGGATAGCCGTGAGTATCAAGCAAATGCGTCCCCCGGTCTTCGTAGCCCGCAAGGTGAATTTCACGTACCCGTTGCACCGGAATGGCGTTTAAATAAGCCAGTGGGTCAAAATCGTGGTTGCAAGCACTGACGTAAATATTGTTCACATCCAGCAAAATGTCGCAATCCGCCGCTTCAACCACCGCACACAGGAAATCCCATTCGCTCATCGCCGACTGTTGGTATTGCAGGTAGCTGGAAACGTTTTCGATCACCAGTCGCCGCTCCAACGAGTCTTGCACTTGGCTAATACGTTGGCTGACGTGACGGATAGTTTCCTCGGTATAAGGCAACGGAATCAGATCATGGGTGACAACACCGTGTGCCGATGTCCAGCACAAGTGGTCGGAAACCCACGCAGGATTCACCCGCTCCACCAAGGCTTTGACACGGCTAACGTATTCGGTATCCAGCGGGTCAGTCGAGCCTAGTGACATGCCGACACCGTGGAAAGTAAGCGGGTAATGTTCCGCAATTTCAAATAAATAATCCTGCTGCACACTACCGGGCAGCAGGTAATTATCGGTCAGGATTTCCAGCCAAGGGATGGGCTGATTGCTATCCACAATCGTGTCGATGTGCTGGAAACGCAAACCGATACCACAACCCTTGACTGGATGGCTCATGGCTTAACCTTTCTTGTCTTCAACGACAGTACCGCCGGTGATTTTCTCGCAAGTGCCTTTTGGTACTTTAATCCATTCGCCCGCTTCATTGTCGGCTTTGGATTGACCCGCACACGCATGACCGTTTGCACCACAATCATTCATCCCGGCTTTGACGATGCCGGAACATTTTTCCATCTCCATCTTTTCCTCACCCGCAGACAACGTGCCGGAAGCCGCTGCCATACCCAATGCCATCAACGCGGCTGCCATTACTTGCTTGTTCATGTTCATGAGAAAACTCCTTATTCGCTTTGGTAATTTAGTCTAAAAACCTAGTGTTTTTGCCTAGGTATGGGGTTATACGGCGTGGTTGCGGGTTTGGATGCGCCCCCACAGCCAATAATCGAGAGAAAATTTGCCGGGACTAAACACAAATACCGTCCAAAGCATTGCACCCCAGAACACGTGTTGCCAAAAACCACCCGCCCCTTCAATCGTAAACAGGTACGGATAGGAAATCACCGCCACAATATTAAACACAAACAATGCTAACGCCGCTGGACGAGTCAATAGCCCGATTACCAGCAATACCGGCAATACCAATTCAGCGGCTGTCCCTAAATACGCGGCTAATTCGGATGACAAGAAAGGAACGGTGTACTCGTCTTCAAACAAATAAAGCGTACTTGACCAACTCTGAATCTTGGTCAAGCCGGATGCAAAAAATACCCACGCCACATATACACGAAAACCCAGCAATGTCAGCGGTTTCACAAACCCGTCTAAAGGCCAGCACTCCCCCATCAGGAAGCCGGATAAGGTAATAGCTTGTTTCATCGAGAACTCCTTCGTCATATTGGGTTAATTATCTCGATATACGCCTCCGTTCGGATAGCAGATGCAGTAAGCATAAAATCTGTCTACAATCGGTTTTTTCCTGTGTGGCGTGCATCCAACAGCAGCCAGCCAACGTATAAGAATGCATAAGGAATATCATGGAACCACTGAACGAACTGCTGCAACGCAGCGGGCAGGGCGATGCAGCCGCCTTCCGGCAACTGTATAACGCAACGTCCCCGCGTTTGTTTGCGCTGTGCAAACGGCTGTTGCGTGACGAAGCACTCGCAGAAGACGTGTTGCAGGAAGGCTTTGTCAAAGTGTGGCATCACGCCGCGCAATTCAGTGCCAGCAAAGCCAGCGCCATGACCTGGATGACCACGATTATACGCAACCAAGCGCTCGACAAACTGCGCCAAGCCCAAAGCCGCCCGACCGTGGTTGATGCTGTGGAATACGAATCCCTAGAATTTGCCTCACTGGAACCAGAGCCGGATGCGTTGCAACAAATGGGCGAAGATGCCGAACGGTTGCTGTACTGCTTAGATCAGCTAAAACCGGAACAGCGCGAATGTATCCTGCAAGCCTTTTACCACGGGCAAACCCATGATGAGCTGGCGCAATCGTTGGCAAAACCGCTAGGCACGGTGAAAGCGTGGATACGGCGTGGATTAGAACAATTACGGGGGTGCTTACAATGAAGCGTTACCAAAACCCAGACATTTTTGAACACCTTGCGATGTCTTACGCCCTCGGCACCTTGCAGGGCAAAGCACGCATACGCTTTGAAAAACTGATGCGTAAACACCTCTATTTGCGGGCAGTCACCAACGCTTACCAGCAACAATTTGCGCCATTGGCAAACCTGATTCCCAGTGAAACGCCACCGGCGCGGGTATGGAATGCGATCAGCAAGGAATTGCAGTTAGGCAAAGCCGCTGCCCCACGAAAAAGCTGGTTCGCGAGTGTATGGAGCCATGTACCGGTAGCTGCATTTGCCGCCGTCGTTGCATCGGTTGGAACGGTATTGCTGTTGAACCTTAACAACCAGCCCGACATTTACATGGCGAATATGAAAACCCCGGTGCAACAAGACAAAATGATGGTGGTGATGGTCTACCATGAGACGATGGAAATTGCCTTCGATATGCCAAGCGGTGCATTGCCGGTCAAAGACGACATGATGCCGACCGTGTGGTGCATCCCCAAAGACAGCAATAAACCACCGATGCGCATGGGCACGCTAACCGCACAAGGTGAAAACCGAATGCCGATTGATAAAGCAACCTGGAAGGAAATGGCGAATGTCAGCCAGTTTGCCATCAGCCTCGAACCGATGGACAAACCACCCAGCGACACCCCACAAGGCAAAGTGATTTTTAGTGGCGAGCTGGCAGCGCTGTAACGGCTATGGCACTGTGCTTCAAGCCATAGCCCATGCCGCCAACCCCTGTTTTTCCCGTGCTAAATTGAATACCCGCGTCTGCCCTATTTGATGGGTTTGTTCCCCGTTATACAACACCACCCCATTGGGCAGACAGTCAGGGGAAACCGCCCGGAATGTGTCGATTCCTTTGAGAAACGCCGGGGAAAATGTGGCTGAGGATTTGATTTCCACCGGCAACAAGCCCTGACGCTGCCGAATCAGCAAATCCACCTCATTGCCCTGCGAATCCCGGTAAAAGTACAAATCCGGGCGCAATCCACGGTTCAAATGTGCCTTAAGGATTTCCAGAATCATCAGATTTTCATACAAATTGCCACGTAACGGATCACGCACTACCTGTTCCGCTGATTGGATGCCCAACAAAAATGCCACCAGCCCGGTATCGGTAAAATATAACTTGGGCGACTTAATCACGCGCTTGCGGCGGATATTGGCGAAAAACGGGGGCAATTCAAACAAAATATACGACGCCTTTAACACGCTTACCCAGTGTTGGATAGTGGTCGATGACACGCCTACATCATTGCCGAGTCCTGTGTAATTCACCACCTGCCCTACCCGCCCTGCCAACAAGACTAAAAACTGCTGAAAGCGGCTCAAATCTTTGATGTTTAAAATGGCCCGAACATCGCGTTCCACATAAGTCTGCAAATAGCCATTGAAGAAACGGTTGGGCTGCAATTGCTGGCTCTGCAAGCGCGGAAATGCACCTTGGTAAATCAGCTCAAAAACATCCAACTCCGGCTGCACTTGACGGATTTCTTCCAGCGTCAGCGGCAACAAGGTTAGCAAAGCCGTGCGCCCTGCTAGGGACTGACTAACCGCTGTATGCAAATCCGGCTGATGACTGCCAGTCAGGATAAACATGCCCGGCTGCTGCGCTTTATCCACAATGCCTTGCAAATACGACAGCAGAATTGGCAAGCGCTGAATTTCATCCAGAATCGCACCATTAGGCATCTGCGATAAAAAGCCACGCGGATCAGTTTCGGCAGCAAGACGGGTATCTGGGTCTTCCAGCAAAAAGTAAGGCTTATCAGGAAAGCATTGCTGTGCCAATACCGTCTTGCCGGACTGACGTGGCCCAAAGAGGGTAACAACGGGGTATTCCCTGCTACTTTCCAGTAATTCTGGCGCAATATCACGCTTAATCATGGGCATGTTTTAATACACTAAACGCTATAAAGACAATAGCTTAATGCCCACCGTTGCAAATCTCAAGTTCAACTTGAAATCTGCAAAATGCATCTCAACGTTGCTAACGCTCAACGCAGCAACAACGTCGGAATCCGCGCCGAACGCAGCAACTCATTGGTTTTACTACCAAACAGCCAACTGCGCCACACCGAATGCGCATACGCCCCCATGATCAACACGTCGATATTGCGCTCCTGCACTTGCGTTGCAATCACCTGTTGCGGGTCGCCCGCCAGCAACGCGGTATGCGTCTCAAACCCTGCCGTTTCCAGCGTGGTTTTCGCCCATTCCAATTGCTTGCGTAAACCTTTACCCGCTTCGCCGGAAGTAATCACATGAATCGGCAAACCCACAAATAACGGGCAAGCCGCAATCAGTTCCACCCCTTTGCGTGACAAACTGCTGCCGTCAAATGCAATCATTACCCGTTCCGGCACTTTGAAATCGTTGGTGATCGTCAGGATCGGGCGGTGCAAAGCACGCACCACGTTTTCCACATTGCGCCCTAAGTCGCGTTGGGTGGTTTCCGCTGATTGCCCACGCCGACCGAGAATGAACATGCGCACCGCGTCTTCCTGTTCGATCAGCGTATCGGTCAATGCACCGTGGCGTTGGCGCACGTCGGGGGCTTCCACCCCTGCGGCAATGGCACGCTCACGCAAGCGATTCAGGAAGACGCGCCCCTGTTCGCGCGCTTGTTTGCTGAACGCGGCATCTTCCGCCGACAATTCTTGCAGCAACAGGTTTTGCGCATCCATGCCAATCGCACCGCTGTGGTCGTGATTGTGGCGTGAACGTTCGGGGTGACGATCCAGAATATGCAGGAATTCCAACGGCAAACCCATGCGGGAAGCTACCCACGCAGCATAATCCGCCACATGATCGGCGTAATGTGACTGGTCAACGCAGGCCAAAATCTTATTTTCAGGTTTCATGGGGGTTGCTCCTTAATAGCTTGCCAGCGGGTCGGTGGCATCGGCTTTGTCGTGCGTCCCGAAACGGTCAATCAACGTAGCACTCGCCTCATTCAAACCGACCACTTCCACTTCCGTGCCTTCACGACGGAATTTCACCACCACTTTGTCGAGCGCACCCACCGCCGTTAAATCCCAAAAATGCGCCCGACTGACATCAATTTGCACTTTATCCAGCACATCTTTGAAATCAAACGACGCAATAAACGCATCGGCTGAAGCAAAAAACACCTGCCCCACCACCTCGTAAACGCGCCTCCGCCCTTCGTCTTCCGAACGCGCTTTCACAAACATAAACCGCGCAATCTTGTTGGCGAAGAAGAAGCCTGACAGTAACACCCCGACCAATACGCCTTGCGCCAAATCATGCGTTGCTACTACCACCGCTACCGTGGCAATCATGGTTGCATTGAAACTTTTCGGGTGTTCACGCAATTTACGCACCGAATCCCAGTTGAACGTGCCAATCGACACCATGATCATCACCGCTACCAATGCCGCCATCGGGATTTGCGCGACCCAATCACCAATGAACACAATCATCAGCAGCAAAAATGCACCCGCCACAAACGTAGACAACCGCCCGCGCCCGCCGGATTTCACATTGATCACCGACTGCCCAATCATCGCACAACCCGCCATGCCACCAAGGAAACCCGTGGCAATATTCGCCACGCCCTGCCCCACACACTCGCGTTTTTTATTGCTGGTAGAATCGGTTAAATCATCCACAATCGTCGCCGTCATCAACGACTCCAGCAAACCCACCACTGCCAACGTTACCGACACAGGAAAAATAATCGTCAGCGTTTCCCAATTCAACGGAATATCCGGTAACAAAAACACCGGCAGACTATCCGGCAATGCGCCCATATCACCAACCGTGCGAATCTCCAAGCCAAACACCATTGCCACCGCACTCAACACAATGATTGCCACCAACGGCGATGGCACAGCTTTGGTTACATACGGGAACAGGTAAATAATCCCCAAACCGGCAGCAACCATTGCATACACCAACCAACCATGCCCGACCAGCTCCGGCAATTGCGCCATAAAAATCAGAATGGCCAACGCATTCACAAACCCGACAATCACTGCGCGTGACACAAAGCACATCAGCAAATCCAGCCGCAGCATCCCCGCCACAATCTGCAATACGCCTGTGAGCAAGGTTGCCGCAAACAAATACTGCAAACCGTGATCTTTCACCAGCATCACCATGACCAACGCCATCGCGCCTGTCGCAGCGGAAATCATCCCCGGACGACCGCCAGCAAACGCAATCACCACCGCCATGCTGAACGAGGCATACAGCCCCACTTTCGGGTCAACGCCCGCGATAATTGAAAAGGCAATGGCTTCGGGAATGAGTGCCAACGCGACGACGAGTCCGGCAAGCAGGTCATTTTTGACATTGCCGAACCAGTCCTGTGGAAGGGATTTCATGATGCTAGTTCCATTATTGAAGAGTGAGTGCGCGAAGCAAACAGCAGAAGCTGCCGCATTCTAGGGAAATCAACCCGCAAAATACAGCGATACCGTGATGACTCGTGTATGCTAACCGTTGTGTTTTAACTGGAGATTGCTTGATGTTACGCTGGTTCTTTGCCCAACCCTTACACTTGCGCATTGCCATTATGGTTGCGCCAATACTCGCCATCGGCGGCTGGGGCATGATGGACTTGTGGGTCACTAAAGACCAACCCAAGCCGACAGTAGAGCAGCAAGTTGCCATGCTGCCGCTGCAATTGCAGGGCGAATGCTTTCTCGCCACCAACCAATGCTTGCTGCAACACGACAAAATGAAGCTTTCGATGCTGCTTAAAGATTCCGGCAAACCGGGCATTGTGCGGATGGAAATTATCCCTGATACCAATATTCGTGGCATCCAAATGTCTTTGGTGCAATTGGAAAATGAACACCAAATCGTGGTGGAATCCACGCCGGATGGCAATCTGTGGTTTGCGGAATTTCCCGATAAATTGCTGACGCCCTCGCCGTCAGCGTTGCGGATTGCGCTGGCAAAGTTTGGCTCGGTATCGTTTGCCGAAATTCAGCCCCACTTCTGAACACAAAAGGCTCCTCAGAGCCTTTTCTTGCCTTAAATCATTGCACGCCGTACCACCTAGCACTACGCTTGGGACACAAAAACAGCAACGTTCACTCCGCTAGAGAATAAACTGCATGTCAGATCTTGTTTTTTACTACCATAACCGCTTGCCGTGTACTGCATTCGCCATACTGGAAGCCGCCATTAAGGAACATGGTGAACATGAAATCATCTCGACGTTTGATGAGTTCAGGGTTGACCAATATGTGCTAGCAGATTCCAGTACCTCGCGGATTATTGCTATCGACTTTGACAATACCATTACCGCCGATCCAGATTTTTACCTCTCGCTGATACAGCGTTACCGTGAAAGTAGCTGGGAACCAATTGTGTGCACTTTGCGTGATGACATGGATGATAACTTGCTGGAAATCCGCGAAAGGCTTCAGGGTGATGGTATGCGGATTTACACCACCGATGGTAGAAAAAAACGGGCTTTCATGCTTCATCAGGGAATCAGTGTCGGACTGTGGATTGATGATTATTTCCCTGCCATTACCCAATTTGGCACCCCCCTGCTCATCAGAAACGGAATAGAGTACTGATTATGGATACAGTGGCACCACTTGACTCTAGCAAAGAAATCCTCGACTGCTTCCTTAGCGGCAAATTCAAACGCATGGACTGCCCACAGTGCGAGAACACCTTCCTCACTAAAGTCTACGAAATGAAATGCTTTGATGGGGGCAAGAAACTCAGCGTGAAATGCGCTGAATGCAAACGGCTATTCACCGCTAACACGGAGAGTGATGCTTGGAAAAATTACGTCGTTCTGGAAAAACAATCGCTAGGGCTGGAATATTTTCTGGATGCTATCGAAAAACACCAGCTTACCTGCGTGCCATTTGCCCGCCGCGTGGGGGTATTAGATGAAGATGGGCAACCGCTTGACCCATCCTGTATCCACTTATTCACCTTTGAAGAACCGGATTACCGCATTATTTACGTGATGGAACGCTTGGAACATTTGGATGAAGCCGATTCTGCCTTTTTTACCGAACACGTTCACGAAATCGACTGGATGGAAGAAGCCGAACGTATCAAAGTCTGGGCTTACGTCGCCGAACACTATGGCGATGAATTAGCGGATGACATGCGCAAGCTCTGCAAGTATTACCGCGAACACCAAAAATACCTTAACTGGGATTTGCACGGCGACAACTTAATGCGCCAAGTGAAAGACGGCAAGATTGTGATTATGGATCCGTTTGCGCCGAAGATGGGCGATTACATGGAGGAGTAAGGGAATCGCGGAATTTTGGAGCGGGTGATGGGAATCGAACCCACGTATGCAGCTTGGGAAGCTACCGTTCTACCATTGAACTACACCCGCTTATTGAGATAGTGTCAGCAGGTCGCTATTGTAGTGCGTTTTGATCAAGACAACAATCATGATGGCAACATTTGCAGACAAAGTACTGGCATGGTTCGACCGGCATGGGCGCAAAGACTTGCCCTGGCAGCAAAAGCCCACCCCTTACCGCGTTTGGGTGTCGGAAATCATGCTGCAACAAACCCAAGTCACCACCGTCATTCCCTATTACGCACGCTTTATGCAACGCTTCCCCAACGTGCAAGCCCTTGCCGATGCACCACCAGACGATGTGCTGAAATTGTGGGAAGGCTTAGGCTATTACAGCCGCGCCCGCAATTTACACAAAACCGCGCAACAAGTCTGCGACGCCTACGCAGGCGTGTTCCCCACCGATATGCCCGGTATGGAAACCCTACCCGGCATTGGGCGCTCCACCGCCGCCGCCATTCTCTCCCTTTGCCACGGGCAACGCGAAGCCATTTTGGATGGCAACGTCAAGCGCGTACTGGCACGTTACCACGCCGTAGCAGGCTGGGCGGGGGAGCCTCGTGTGCAAAAACAACTCTGGGCATACGCCGAACAACACCTGCCCGCTGAGCGCAATGCCGCTTACACCCAAGCCATGATGGACATGGGCGCAACCCTCTGCACCCGCAGCAAACCTCTATGCCTGCTTTGCCCCCTGCAAAACGGTTGCCAAGCCTTTAAACAAGGCAAACCACAAGCCTACCCCGGCAAACGCCCTGCAAAAGCCCTACCCGAAAAAACTGCACTGGCGTTGCTATTACGCAATACAGCGGGCGAATTACTGTTGCAACAACGCCCCCCAACCGGCGTTTGGGGCGGGTTGTGGAGTTTCCCCGAATTTGCCGATGAAACCGCACTGCATGACTGGTTGGCACAGCATTTCGCCCCGACACAAACCATTACGACCCGTTTACCCGTGTTAACGCATACTTTTTCGCATTATCGCCTGCATTTACAGCCCTTACAGGTCGATTTAGACGCGCAACCCGCACGGATAATGGAAGGTAACGGCTGGCTCTGGTATAAAGCAAACACCGAATATACCGGCGGGCTGTCAGCCGCTGTCCGCCAATTTTTCCAGACCATTGACTGAATCACTGAGGAAAACACATGACACGCATGGTGAACTGCATCCATTTAGGCCGCGAAGCCGAAGGCTTAGACCGCCCCACTTACCCCGGCGCATTGGGCGTGAAGATTTACGAAAACGTTTCCAAAGAAGCCTGGGCAAAATGGTTAAAGCAACAAACCATGTTTATCAATGAATACCGCCTTAGCCCCATCAACCCCAAAGACCGCAAATTTCTGGAAGAAGAAATGAACAAGTTCTTCTTTGGGGAGGGTGCAAGCACGATTGATAATTTCAAACCGGTTTAAGCCGTGCTGGGGCGTATTCAATACGCCCCTATACGCATCAACTTTAACCCGCGAAAGCGGTCTCC
>NZ_FNQP01000032.1 GCF_900107695.1 Thiothrix caldifontis
CCAGGATCAAACTCTTCAGTTCAATCTTCATCTTTTGAAATTGAAGAGCAAATCCATTGAAATTACGTATACATTACATTAACGTGAACTCAATGGTTGCTTGCTTCTGTGCCTCTCGACACAACCACAAGCCCCCACACAAGTTTTCTGGCTTCTTTTGTTAATCTGCGCACTGCTCTCTAAGCAGCGAGGGGCGAATCTTAAAGGCTTTTGAACTTCGTGTCAAACACTTTTTCAAAATTCTTTTTTCGATCCCGAAAACCGAATAATCACCTAAGTTGTTGATTCCGCTTTCGTTTTAGAGCGTTTCCGCCCTGAGTGAGACGCGCATTATACAGACCAGCAGATGACCGTCAAGCACTTTTGTGAAACTTTTTTGAAAGTTTTTAGTGAATCTCACACCACCCAAGCCCATCCGTTTGATTTGCAAGCTGAATCCAGCCTTGCTCACAACCAACACCCGCACACAACGCTTGATAGGCATAATCCGGCAAGTTGTTATTCTCGCTCAAATGCATTCCGATCAAATGTTGTAACTGGCTAAGATCAAGCTGCTCTAGTAAGTAGGTAGACTGATTATTATCTAAATGCCCGTAACGCCCCGCTACCCGTGCCTTCAGCGAGGGCGGATAAGCACCATTTGCCAGCATCATCGCGTCATAATTGCATTCCAACATAAGCGCATCCAAACGCTGTAGCATTTGCAATATTAACGGCGTGTGACTACCGACATCCGTCAGAATGCCTAACTTACGACAACCGTTACCAAATACAAATTGGCAGGGTTCTCGCGCATCATGAGGAACGGGAAAGGGAATAACTTGCAAGTCCTGGATTTCCAGTGCTTGATGAACATTAATGTAATGCGTGTGAGCGAAGTTGGTATCACGCATAGCATGATAAGTACCCACCGTGAGCCACACAGGAATATTGTAACGCCGGGAAAGTCGCCCCACGCCTGCTGCATGATCGCCATGTTCGTGAGTAATGAGAATTGCCGTTAGAGACTGTGGCGGACAACCAAGACGGTATAAACGCCGCTCAGTTTCACCCAAGGTAAAACCACAGTCCAGCAAAATGCGAGTTTTGCCGGACTCGATGAGTGTACCGTTGCCTTTGCTGCCACTACCGAGGGAAGCAAACCGCAGCATTAGCGCTCAAATTCAGACTTGAGGCGTTCCAGCAATTCAGTGGCTACTACTGGTTTCAATGGGCTGCCGTCAGCGTCACCCACCGTAATCAGGCTACGGTTGCCTGCATCAGAGATTTGCACTTGATATTTGCCGCCAACTTTCAACATGTCTTTATCGGATTTGAGCAAACGACTAAAGAAACCTTGCTTGCTGTCGTTATTATCACCGTCATAACTGGCAAGGTAAACACCATTTGCACGCTGCTGACCTTCGATGCTCATGCCAATCCGCCCCAGCATCACACCGGTACGAATCCAGACATCATTAGCCGCACCACCCACTACCAAACCGGGTTGCCCGCCTTCCAATTGCGTCATGGCGACCGGCACGGCGGTTAAATTAGACTCCGCAACCGGAGCCGCTGCTGCGGTGGCATCACCACCTTGCAGGAAAACCATCAAACGGTTCAGCATTTCTGCTTCCAATTCGGGTCTTGCCGGAGCGTACTGCCATTTTACCCCAGTGCCACTAACGGATTCTTCTGCACGCTCATGGCTAAGGTAGATGTTGGTCGCTTGGGCAGCAGGACGTTCCAACCGAATTTTGAAGCGATCACGACTGCCTGCATCATACATGCCTTCAAACGCCTTACCGATAGTCTTACGAATAAAATCCAGCGGAATTTCAGCTTTGTTTTCGGCCCAATCGGTTTCCATAATGCCCACGCGCGGCTCATCACGTTTGACACCTACCCCCATCGTGCGCCAAAACTCGTGCAATTTCGGCCAGACCGCTTCGGCTGGGGCATTGACTTGCAACCAGCGCACATTGCCTTCACGCATAAGCTGGATAGCGGCATTGGTCGGCAACACCACCGCATTACCTTGTTGCGCCTCACCGCGTGCCAACGCCGCCGCACTCACCGAACCACCCGGAATGGTAGCGTAAGTTGGGTCATAGTCTGGCGTATTCAGATCCGGGGGAACTTCTAGCGAATTAACGCTTTTATTGTTTTTGTAATCCACCCGATCACTGACTGAATCAATGTTCAAGCCGGAGCAAGCAGACAGTATCAGTGCTGAACCGATAACCACCACTGAACGTGACAGAGGAAGTATATTCATGGGACTCATTGTCTATTCCGTTTAGAAAACTAACACTCAATACCGGCTTGACGCATGGCTGCCAGCACTTGGGGCTTAATAGCCTCAGAACAAGGGACAAGCGGTAAACGTATGCCGCGTTCATCCCCAAAACCCATTTTCGCCAATGCCCATTTTACCGGCATCGGGTTAGGTTCAAGGAACAAATCGGTATGCAATGCCGCAAGTGTAGCATTGATACGGCTTGCCGTTTCCCGATCACCGGCTAAAGCAGCGGCACACATTTCATGCATCGCTTTAGGCGCAACGTTGGCAGTGACGGAAATATCGCCTTTGCCGCCCATCAGAATCAATTCCATGGCCGTCGCGTCATCGCCACTGTACAAATCCATACGGTCGCCACAACGCTGTAAAATGTCGGCGGCACGTTCCAGATTACCGGTCGCTTCTTTAATGCCGACGATATTAGGGATCGCCGCCAAACGCTCAACCGTTTCAGGCAACATGTCACATGACGTGCGCCCCGGTACATTGTAAAGAATCTGTGGAATTGCCACGCGCTCGGCAATCAGCTTGTAATGCTGATACAAACCTTCTTGCGTCGGCTTATTGTAGTAAGGTGTCACCAGCAAACAAGCATCTGCGCCGTCTTGCATGGCGATTTCAGTCATTTCAATCGCTTCGGCGGTGCTATTCGAGCCAGTGCCTGCGATGACCGGAATTTTACCCGCCACCAAATCAATCACACGTTTCATGACATGCCGGTGTTCCTTGTAATTCAAGGTTGCCGATTCGCCGGTTGTGCCGACTGCCACAATAGCATCGGTGCCGTTTTCCAAATGGAAAGCCACCAGAGCTTCCAACGCCGCCTCATCCACGTCCCCATTGGCTTTCATCGGGGTTATGAGTGCCACCATACTGCCGCGAAACATGCAAATCTCCAAAAAATAGTTTGACAGCATACTACTGAGGCGGGTAATGAAACACAAGTGTTACACGAAAGGAGAACCTAATGACGACTTTAACCCTCGGTACGCCCGTACCTGACTTCACTCTAGCCGCCACCTCTGACACGACCTTCCGCCTATCCGATTTTCAGGAAAAAGCCAACGTTGTCCTCTATTTTTACCCTAAGGACAGCACGCCCGGTTGTACCACCGAAGGGCAGGATTTCCGCGATGCGTATGCAGAATTCCAAGCCGCCGACACCGTGGTCTTTGGTATTTCGCGGGATAGCCTAAAGTCGCACGAAAATTTCAAAGCAAAACAAGCTTTTCCCTTTGAACTGCTGGCGGACGTGGATGAAATCGCCTGCAAACTGTTCGATGTCATCAAATTGAAAAATATGTATGGCAAACAGGTACTCGGTATTGAACGCAGCACGTTTCTGATAGATAAGCAGGGTGTGTTGCGGCACGAATGGCGCAAAGTGTCGGTAAAAACACACGTTGCGGCAGTATTGGCAGCGGTGCAAGCGCTGGTTTAAACACCTAAAATAATGCTTACAATATGACCTTAAGGAGTATCATGAGTCCAGCACACGCCCCCCATACCCACGTAAACCGCTTATTTGTCCTCGATACTAACGTGCTGATGCACGACCCCACCGCCCTCTTCCGCTTCCAAGAACACGATATTTTCCTGCCCATGGTGGTGCTGGAAGAGCTGGATCACAGCAAAAAAGGCGTGTCAGAAGTGGCGCGTAATGTACGGCAAGTCAGCCGCTTTATGGATGATCTGATTTCCGCTGCCGGTGCCGATGCCATTCATTCAGGCGTACTGTTATCCAGCAACCCGATGTTCGGTAATGGCAAAGCGCCCAGCGGCAAACTGCTGTTTCAAACCGAGGCGCTGAATTATCCTGCCCCAACGGGTTTGCCAGGGGATTCACCCGACAATACCATCCTCACCGTTGCGCTGAGCTTGCGGGACAAATACCCCGAACGTGATGTGATTTTGGTCTCGAAAGACATCAACCTGCGCATTAAAGCCACGATTGTGGGCTTGAAAGCGGAAGATTATTTCAACGACCAAGTGTTGGATGATGCCGACTTGTTGCCCACGGGTTTCCACGAATTGCCCGCCGATTTCTGGGAAGCCCATAACAAGGAAATGGAATCGTGGAAAGAGCACGGGCATACCTTCTACAAACTGTTCGGTCCATTGACGCACGAATGGCTACCGGGGCATTTCTTAGCTTTACCGGGCGATCAACCGTTTCAAGCGATTGTGCGTAAAAAAACGTTCGATCACGTCATTATTGAAACCATCCGCGATTTTACCGAACCACGCCACGCCGTTTGGGGGATTACCGCCCGTAACCGCGAACAAAATTTCGCCCTGAATTTGCTGATGGATCCTGACATTGATTTCGTCACCATGTTAGGCGCGGCTGGGACGGGTAAAACCTTGCTGACACTCGCCGCTGGTTTGGCGCAATTGCTGGATGAACAACTGTACAAAGAAATCATTATGACCCGTGTCACCGTGCCAGTCGGCGAAGACATCGGCTTTTTACCCGGTACGGAAGAGGAAAAAATGGCACCGTGGATGGGTGCGCTCATGGATAACCTCGAAGTCCTCACCCAGCCCAGTGGTGGCAGCAAATGGGGCCGCAGCGCCACCGATGAATTCCTCATGAGTAAAATCAAGATAAAATCGCTAAATTTTATGCGTGGTCGAACCTTCCTGAATCGGTATATCATTATCGACGAAGCGCAAAATCTCACCCCTAAACAGATGAAAACCCTGATTACCCGTGCAGGGCCGGGAACAAAAGTCGTGTGCTTGGGGAATATTGCGCAGATTGATACACCGTATTTGACCGAAACTTCTTCTGGTTTGACGTATGTGGTGGATCGTTTCAAGGGCTGGGAACACGGCGGACACGTCACGCTGCAACGCGGCGAACGTTCACGCTTAGCGGATTACGCTTCCGAGCATTTATAAAAAAGGGTTTTGTATGTTGCACGATTTTATCAACTGGATACTCGCTACGGTTGAAGCTTGGGGCTATTGGGGCATTTTCATTGCAATGGCGATGGAATCAACCGTATTACCCGTGCCCAGCGAACTGGTGGTGATTCCGGCGGGAATGCTGGCTTATCAGGGAAAAATGAGCCTATTCGGGGTCATTATGGCCTCAACGTTCGGTAGTTTGTTGGGCGCAACCATCAACTATGTGTTTGCCATGTGGGTGGGGCGACCATTTTTGGAAAAATACGGCAAGTATTTCTTTGTACGCCCTGCACTGTTACACAAAACCGATGATTTCTTCACCAAACACGGAGCGATTTCGACCTTTACCGGGCGTTTGATTCCGGGGATTCGTCACCTGATTTCGCTGCCCGCCGGATTAGTGGGGATGAATTTTGCCTCATTTGCGTTTTACACCACCGTCGGTGCTGGTTTGTGGTCGATCGTGCTGGCACTGTTTGGCTACTTCATCGGGGGTAGTCAGGAAGTGATTGCCGAAAATAAAGGGCTGATCGTGCTGGGAACCTTGGGCTTTGTCGCTTTAGTTATCGGCGGTTATTACTTCTGGCAAAAACGTAGTGCTGCTTAAGCAATTTGCAGGGCGCTAATCAAAAAATCGACCAATGCCCGCGTCTTTTCAGGCAAAAACTGCCGACTGGGATAAACCGCGTAGACCGATACGGTTTGCGCGGAATAGTCCGGTAAAATCCGCACCAACTCACCCTTTTCCAACGCCGCAATCAATTCAAAGTCAGGCAACAGCGCAACGCCCATGCCTGCAATCGCGGCTTGTTTCAGCACTTCGCCATTATTGGCGCATAATTGCCCGCGTATTTGTACATTGTTGGCGTTTCCGCCGTGATCATAAAGCGTCCAGCCTTCGCGGTGACTGACATTGGTGTAATGCAGGCATTGGTGTTGGGCTAACTCGGCAGGCGTTTGCGGTGTGCCGTGGGTTTGTAAATAGGCTGGTGCGGCGACGGGCAGTAAATAAGCATTTTCCAGTTTGCGAGCCACTAAACGCGAATCGTCCAACACGCCGATACGGATGACCACATCGTAATCACCACTCGCCGCGTCGGTATAAGCATCGTCCAAATGCGCCGTCAGGTGAATGTCGGGGTGTTGCTGCAAAAAGCGAATCAGCAGTTTGGTGAGGCGTACTTTGCCGTAAGTCATCGGCATATTGATGCGTAACTCGCCACTGAGTTTGCCCTGCATTGCCAGCAAATGTTGATCAACGCGGTTCACTTCCTCCTGAACTTCGCGGCAGTGTTGGTAGTAATAATGCCCTGCTTCAGTCAAGGACAGTTGGCGGGTATTACGGGTTAGCAGACGCACACCCAGCTCGGTTTCCAACATTTTCAAGCGTTTGCTGACGGCGGCAACCGTAAGTTCCAATTGATCGGCGGCAGCAGTGATGCTTCCCTTATCAACGACAGCAACAAAATTAGCCATGTAATCCAAGCGACTCATTGTTAACTTCCTGTTGAGAGTTAGTGTAGTTTTCGTGTCTTTATCAAAAACCCATTAAACCCTATCCTTTCACTCAGGTAAAGACAGTTTCAAGGAGTATGTTATGGAACTTATTCGTGCAGATTCACGCGGGGCATTCACCAACGACTGGTTGGATAGCCGCCACAGCTTTTCGTTTAGCGATTATTACGATGCGGAGCGGATGTCTTTTTCATCCCTGCGGGTAATCAATGAGGATTGGGTAGCGGCTAAAGGCGGCTTTCCGATGCACGGGCATCGTGATATGGAAATCGTCACTTACGTGATGGAAGGCGCATTGTCGCACAAGGATAGCCTCGGCAATGGCAGCACAATTCGCCCCGGCGATGTACAGCGCATGAGTGCCGGGCGCGGCATTTTGCATTCGGAATTCAATCATTCGGAAACCGAAGCGGTACATTTGCTGCAAATCTGGTTATTGCCCAAGTTTACGGGGATTCAACCGGGGTATGCGCAGGAACATTTTCCGCTGGAACAACGGCGCGGCAAGCTGCAATTGCTGGTATCAGCGGACGGGCGTGATGGCTCATTACGGATGAATACTGATGCGAATTTGTACGCCAGTATCTTGGTAGCGGACGAACAGGTCACGTATCAGCGCCCGGAAAATCGCGCGATTTATGTGCATGTCGCACGCGGCAGTTTGCAAGTGAATGGCACAGCGTTACAGGCAGGCGATGCACTGCAAATTCGCGAGGAAACGGAATTGCTGTTTGGTACGGCAGATTCGGCGGAATTTTTGGTGTTTGATTTGCCGTAGAAGGTGATTTATGCAGATTGGAAATTCGGAAAAAACTTATGGCCTAGTGTCGATTGCGCTGCACTGGGTAATGGCAGTGGCACTGATAGGGATGTATTTCGTCGGCGATTACATGGTGGAACTGGAGTATTACGACCGCTTGTACCACACGCTGCCGGGCTTGCATAAGGAAATTGGGGTGCTGTTGGGCGCGTTATTGCTGGTGCGTTTAGCATGGGTGACGGCGCAACCACGCCCGCAGATAGTGGGCAATGCACCCGCATTTACCCACACGCTTGGCAAATTGGGACACCTTGCGTTGTATAGTTTGCTGATCGTGATGCTGATCAGCGGCTATTTGATTTCGACGGCGAAAGGGCACGGCATTAACGTGTTTGATTGGTTTGAAGTGCCTGCCCTGTTGCCGCAAAGCAAGGAACGCGGCGAACTGGCGGGCGATATTCACGAAATTGCCGGAATCTTGTTTATTTTACTGGTTGGCGTACACGCGCTGGCTGCTTTCATCCACCATTTTTATTGGAAAGACAACACCTTGACCCGTATGTTGGGCAAGGGTTAATGATACACAAAGGAGATTCACATGAAAAAAGCACTCGCCACCTCACTGTTAGCACTGGGTTTATTCGCAGGCTCCACAGCACACGCGGATGATTACACCATCGACACCGAAGGGATGCACGCTTTCATCCAGTTTCGCATCCAACACTTGGGCTATAGCTGGCTGTACGGGCGTTTTGACAAATTCAGCGGCAATTTCAGCTACGACGAAGCCAAACCCGAAGCCGCTAAAGTGGAAGTGACCATCGACACCACCAGCGTCAACAGCAACCACGCCGAGCGCGACAAGCACTTGAGCAGTGAAGATTTTCTGGACGTTGCTAAATTCCCTGAAGCCAAATTCGTCAGCACCAAATACAGCAGCGGCAAGCTGGAAGGCAATTTAACCCTGCACGGTGTGACCAAACCGATCACGATTGACGTGAAGGAAATCGGTGCAGGTGCTGACCCGTGGGGCGGTTTCCGCCGTGGGTTTGAAGGCAGCACCAAATTTGCCCTCGCCGATTTCGGCATTGAAAAAGATTTGGGGCCAGCGTCCAAAGAAGTCGAGATGATTTTGTCAATTGAAGGCGTGAAGAAGTAACTTTCTTGCCCCCTCGCCCCTTGCGGGAGAGGGGGTTGGGGGTGAGGGGTTTCCCTAAAAATCCCGCCCAAAATTAAAATACGCCTCCTGATCCAAGCCCTGAGTTTTGCGCACCCCAATAAATGCAGGCCCTACGGGTGTTTCCCCGCCCACAAACACCGACCCCGTACCACGCAAATCGCCCAATGCCACATCCTCCGCCTCCTGCCAAGCTTGCCGCGCTCCCACGGATGCGCCCACGTGCACTTTGGCAATCTGTGGCACTTCCGCCAGTTCGCGCATATACGTCAGTGAACCATCCAGCGTGTAATTGCCAATCAACTGGTCATTATCCGTAAACGCCAAGCGCCCGGTCTGCAATGCAGCACCCGTGCTATACAACAAGCCCTCTTCATTATTGGCATTTGCCTCCAGCCGCCCGCTGGCAATCAGACGGTGCTTATCTTTGCTCCACACCTGTTCACGTTCCAACTCAATGCGCGAAACATCCGTGTCACTGCCCAATGCTTTGATGCCGTGTGTATACGTTGCACTCATGCGCCCGCCTTTCGTCGGAAAATTCACCGAATCCAGCGTATCCGCCCGATATTGTAATTTCAGCCCCGCCTCGTTCAACGAATCACCGGGCAGCGTTAAGGTGCCGGTTTTCACTTCCGGTTCAATGCGCTGGAAGAATATTCCGGCACGCGCTTCAGCGCTATTATTGAGCGCTCGCCCAACATCCACTTGAACGCCTGCTTCAGCCGCGCGTAATTCTGCCACTTGCTGCGCCCCATCCAAAATACTGGCATCCCGTTCCTGATACCACGCACGCGGGGCGACAAACGTGGCATTATGATCGTGCAGGGGATGATGCAATTCGGCAGAAGCCAGCATCCGTTCGCCGATCACGCCTTGCAGCCGTAACTCTGTGCCTTGCGCCGTCAGCCCTTGGCGTACGTATTTCACCCCAGCCTGATACCCGGTATCACCGTTGAAATTATCACTCAACGCAAACCCCGTGCTGACCCGTTGCTCACCCTGATCCGCCTTACGCGCCATTACTTTGAGGTCGTAATCACCATCCGGGCGGTGCGTCAAGTGATAGTCCACCAAGCTGAAATACCCCAAGCCATAGACCCGCTCCAGCCCTGCTTGTAAGCGCTGATCGTCCAACACCTCACCGGGCTGGATACCCAGTTGTTGCCGCACCAGCTTATCGCTCAACGATGACTCATTTTCAAGCTGAATTGCTGCCACCCGAATCGGCGTGTCTTGGTTGTTTTGTTGTGCCACTGCCCGCCGAGGCGTTGCCCCCGCAAGTGCCGCCAATTGCTGCAAGGCGGGTAATTGCGCTTGCGCCCCCTGCACCCCCAGCGGAATGGTTTCTTTCACACGATCAAAGGCAAGATTGCCAATCCCCCCTACCGGCGGCTCAATCAAAATATCAACACCCTTACGAATCAGCTTGAGTTGGCTGGCGCTACTTTTGCGCATCAACAAATCCATCGACTGCAAACTAATATCCAGTGCCGAATTCAACTCGCGGTTGGTTTCTGAGGGAATACTGGACACAATCACAATATCTGCGCCCATTTGCTTGGCAATATCCACGGGCAAATTGTTTGACACCAAACCGTCCACCAGCAAACGGTTGTCGATCGTCACGGGTGCAAACAGCCCCGGAATCGACATACTCGCCCGCACCGCCGTTGCCAGATTGCCCTGTTTCAACACCACGACGTCACCCGTGCGAATGTCGGTTGCCACCGCCCGAAACGGGATCGGCAAACGGTCAAAATCACTCACCCGCTCCACCGGCTTCAACAAGCGCCGTAATTCAAACATTAAACGTTGCCCGTCAATCAAACCGCTGGGTAATTTCACCCCGTCTTTGGACACGCCCACGCTGAACGCACTGAAAAAGTCGGCGCTTTGCTGCTTTTGTTGGTAAGACTTGTTTTGGTGGGAAGCATCATCGCGGAACAGGCTGAGCCAATCCAATTCATTCACCACTGTTTCAATTTCAGCGGCACTCATGCCGGAAGCGTATAAACTGCCGACAATTGCGCCCATGCTATTGCCTGCAATCACGTCGATGGGAATATTATTGGCTTCGAGCACTTTGAGTACACCGACGTGGGAAACGCCTGCCGCACCGCCGCCGCCGAGTACCAGACCGATTTTGGGGCGATCTTGAGCGTAGGCGAGATTCGCGCACAAGCACCATGCCATCAATACAGTAAACAATGTTTTCATTATCAACCCTCAAAGTAGCCTATTATTACATTTTCACCACATTGATCTAGCCCAGCAAACCCGGACACCCCAAGAAGTGAGTACACTAGGGAACCTCTAAAAACCCGACGTGTTGCAGCGGTTAGCCTTGACCTAGTGGTCAGTTCCGCCTGTCCATGCGCCAGATTCAAGTCCTGTTGTGGGAAATGTGCCAAGTGCGCTTCAGCACTAGGGCGATCAGTAATGCCCAAGGCAAAGCCATTCCGTGGATGGAGCCGCTATACCGTCAGGTAGGCCAGTATCGCGGACAAGCGGTATGCCACGCCGATGAAACCCGCCATTATCGCGGGACGAACACTTACTGGTTATGGGCATTGGCTGACCATAGCGTGAGTTACTTCATGACCCATTACTCACGCGGCAATGCCGCCGCCGATGCCTTGTTGGGCAGCTTTACTGGCTATCTGGTCACCGACCACTTCAGTGGTTACGGCAACGTCCCACCCGAACGGCGGCAACTGTGTTTGGCGCATTTGATCCGCCACTTCCGCAAAATGGCGGGGCGTTACGGCGAAGGGGGAAGCGTGGGCAAACGCCTGTTGTTACTCGCCTATACCACCGTCCGCACCCATCACTGCTGGCAACAACAACCCGACCAATCCGCCCGCTACCGACGGCGGATACTCCGCTTGCGCCGTAGTTTCCTGGCCACGCTCAACAAGGGGCTGGCCTTGGAGCATTGCAAACGCACCACCAACCAATGCAAGCATCTGCTCAAAGATGAGGCAATGTGCTGGACTTTCCTCAAGGATGACCGCATTCCTCTCACCAATAACCGTGCCGAGCGGGTGATCAGGCCGTATGTGCAATGGCGTAAAACCAGCTTTGCCAGCCCATCGGCACAAGGTGACAGGTTTCGCCCAATGGCGCTGACAGTCTTGGGGACGGCTCGTCAATTGGGGATGAATATTGCGACATTGATGCGGGACGTTTGCTCCCAAGGCTTGGCTCATAAGCCTGTCTCAGTCCGCTTCCCTTTGAGTCAATCCAGTGCCTACAACCCGCTACAGATAGCGTGAACGCTTACGTGTGACCTAGAGTATAAGGAACCCTCAAGACTGTCCTAAATCATTAAACCATTACATAAGCGATTGATTTTAGATGTGAACACTTACGATCACTGTTTGGCTGTCACCTCAAGCTGATGGAATGCCAACATCAGGTTAGCCTGCGTCCACAACAGTGGGGTGGCGTCGTTAGGCCGGTAAGACTTGCCTTTCAGGTAGTAAAGCTCGGGGCATAAAAATTCCTGGAAACCGCTGTCAGCTCCGGTCAGTTGCCCCAATGAGCGGTTAAAATAGTGGATTTGCTTCTTATAATAGTTTTTATCGCCAGTGGCTTCATAATATTTGCCGTAGATAACAGACATAATTGGGTCAAAGATGCACCATTGGGCTTCTTCATCACTTTTCACCAAAGCATCACGTTCTGACATATTTTCACTGACATTAATGGTGCGCTCTTCTGGAGGCAACAATTCATCGTAGTTGGCGCACCAATAGGAATCATTGAGATAACGCTTGATCCCATACGCCCCTTTCAGGTGAATCTCCACATTTTCCAAAATAATCTCTGCAATTTCCTTGGCCACAACATCCAGCGGGTAAATCAGGAACAGCAAAGCGGAATCGTATGGGCGTTCATGTCCTGGCTGGATGCACTCATCAGGCAAAATTTCATTGAGTGCCTGCTTTCCTTGCACAAGTAATCCATTTATCAAACCGCCGTCAATCTCCCTGCCCAGACTAGTGAATGAAGTAACATTATTTTGGTCAAGCAATTGTTGCAATAACGTGAGAGCAGCCACCACCACTCCAATACTGGATGCCTCTACCTTACGCGCCTCTTCCCAATGACCGCTATCTTCATCTTCCCAATAACGGATATTTTCAAAAAACTGCACAAACCAGCCTAAAATATCCCAAGAATCTTTGTCCGGACGAATGTGCCCAGCCAACGCAAGCTTGCAATACAGCCAAAGGAAATACCCTAAGGCATCATTCTGGGCATGAGACCATTCACCTTCTAAGTCTTCCATAGTCTTGCCCTCAAATTTGATATGAGGGCGGTCGTTCACCGTAATGAGTTCTTTACTGGAATGGATTGCTTTTATCCACCTATCGCGTTGTTTCGAGAAGTAAAGCAGTAAAGCCTGAACATTTTTTATCGCAATGTCGATTTGCCCATTCACAAAATGTGCATGGGCAACATGCACATTATCGCGCACCCATATCTTATCGTAACCCGTGTAATCGCCTTGTTTGCTAAGGTGCGCAGCAGGAAACAAGCCACTATCCAACATTGGAAAAAGAAATGTTCCTTTATCAGAGAGGAATTTTTTTATTTCTTTTACACTTGAACATCCATATGAACTATCTGCGTATCTCAGCAAATTATCATTATTAATAATAACCATGAGTAATATCTCCAAATATCAGTATTAGGAAAATCCCTTCAAAGAGCCTTTTGCTTTTCTTGCTTTTCTCAACTCATCCTGGATTTCATCGTAGCATTTTTCGCCCAACTGCTTGCAAAGCTCCCCTAACCTCTCTAGAACACGGCATCTTTCTTCACTGTAACGGTACTCATCATTAAGACACTTGAGGCTTTCTTCATAATTTTTCTTAGCTTCTCCATAGTCACGCTCTTTTTCATGAATTATTCCAAGCCCCATGTAAGAGACGCCCAATTCAAATCTATATGCAATAGAGCTTAATTTTTTAAGACTTTTTAAATAATATTTTTTAGCCTCATCATAACTTCCTTCTAGCCCATGAAGCTCCCCCCTTAGCCTATGAAGCTCCCCCCAACGATTCAATAATTGCCCATACCGTGAATCATCATCACTTTTTCGTTCCTCGCTCAATTTAAAATTTTTATTTGCTTCATTAAAGCTTGAGGTGGATTTATCTTCTTCAAATTTACGGGTGTAAAGCCATCCCAAATTATTGTAAGTTTGGGCGTATTCAGTCTTAATTTCTTTAATTACTTTATCATCGACACCATCCCTATCTTTTTGATCAATAATATCTCTACACAGATCTAGAGCCATTGCATATTTTTTTTCAGCATTAATGTATTTCTCTTTAGCTTCATCAGGTTTTCCTTCAGAATATTTTTCTTTACCTTGCTGTTGTAAGGTAAAGCCCAAACTATTATAAGTTTTTGGTAGTTTATGCCGTCTCTTATCATTTTTATTGTCTTTTAAAACCTCTTGTTGAAGCTTTATGCTCTCATTATAATGCTTGCAAGCCTTTTCAAAGTCTGATTGAAACTGAAAACAAACGCCAAGATCATTATGCAACACAGCTTGTCCCCAGGTATCTTGACGTTTATCTAAAGCTTTGATGTATAAATTTTCACAATCCTTAAGATGCCCTCTTCTAATCATAAACTGCAACACAGAGTCAACTATCTTGAAGAAGGTCTCAATATCATTGTTTTCACAAGAAATCATCGCACAATCATAAAGATTTCGCCATTCGATATCAAACCAATCCAATGCATCACAAATAACTTCTTGAGCATTATCGTCTGAATTTGCAGGCTCAATTATTTCAGCTTGTTTTTCTGCCAAACAAGCTAGCCTTAACGATACTGATTTTAAGCGCTCTTCGTTATCAATCTTCTGTAAAACTTTTTTTCTTACTAAAGGGGCGGCAAAGTAACTACGAGAAATCATGTGATCTTTATGTTCTTCTTTTTTAAGCTTATCTTCTTTTCGCCGTCCTTTTTCCAATAAATCATAATCAATACATTTCTTTACCGCACTTTGCCAATCTGGCACATCACTTATTTCAGAAAGGGTATAAAAGCTACTAACCTCTCCATTAAGAAGGCTGCATAAATTCAATATTTCTTTTGCATCATCATCAAGTCTGTCTTCGTATATTTTATCAATCTCATCCTCCCAGAATCGAATAATCATCTTGTCATCCTTGCTTCTTTTCTTAAAATCATAATCTTTGACTTTTTTAACAAACTCTCTCAAATCAAGATGCGAGTACTTATTCACCAGCTTCTCAATAAGAAATGGCGAGTAGTTAACTTCCTTGCAAATATCACTAATTATTCCTTTGTCAGAAATGTCGGTTTTTTCTGGCCAACACTGTTGAAATAGTATTTCAGCGTCTGAAGATTTAAGCCCATGAATAGATTTACCCTTAAAATCATCAATAAGATCATGCTTATAATTAGCGACCAATAATATATGTGATTTTTTTGAAGCACTTTTCAGCCAGTGAACAATTTTTTCATTAATTGATTCAGTTCTGATTTTATCAATAACAATTAAGCATTTACTAGTCTCCAGATGATCTTCTAAACGTTGCTCACACTCTTTTATTTCAAATTTATCAGATGGCGTTCCCATTAAATGATATAAGATTTGGCGCAAGAATTTTTCATAAATACGAAAATCCTCCTGCTCAAAGTTTATATAAGCTATACCGCCAAGAAAATCATTATTTTGACAAGCCTTATATGCAAAGTACCTAACCACGGTACTTTTTCCATTTCCAAATAGGCCATACACAATTATCCCCCCGCACTTTGACTTTGTTGTTATGTCATGCAACCATTTAACAGTCTCTTCCCTTCCAATAAAACTCTCCGGTGATTCTATGATAGAACCACAATTTTTCGATGTCTGCACGTCCCAAGAAAAAGAATTTAGATCATTTGGGTCGCGATTTTTCAAAATCTCGTCAACTTTTTCTTCAATATCTTTTACAATCTCAGTCCATAATTTATTCCTATTTGCTTCTTCTTTCTCGTGACCGACCCAATTTTCACCTTTCGGCACACATTGTGTATCACCGATCAAACCTTGATAAAGACAAGATTTCAGATATATTCCGACAAGCGCGACATCATGCTCTTTGCGCAGTTCCTTTCCTAATTCAAGTTCGCGATTACAATATTCAGAAGCAACAAAATCAGGCGAAAGCAGAAACAAAATCATGTCGGAACTTTTTAGATTTTTTTGAATTTTAGTATCCCATAATTCGCCTGCTTTTATTTTTGTATCATCCCATACAGTAATTTTTTTTTGACTCACCAAACTACCAAGATGTTTTTTAAACTCTTTAAAACAGCTCTCATCTTCACTGGAATAAGAGCAAAAAATTTTCACTGGCGCGACAGACTGTTCCACCATACAATCCTCCTATAGAAAATAATTTATTATTATTATTGGCTATTTCCCCTCCCCGCTTTTTGAGTGTAGAAAACGTTCTCTGACTTTGCCACAATTTTTTTGCCTGCGCGTGACAAAACATAAGATAACACCTAAAAGCCCAGCAGTTCCCGCTATTCACTCGGACTCCGAGTTTCGTAGACTTGCCATCGCTTTAATTTTTCAGGTAAAAGCCTATCCTTCAAGCTTTGAAAGCCTGCCTGAATGCCGCCAGACCGCCTACAACCCAACACCCTGTTGGAAAACCTCAGTACACCACAATGCTTGGTTAGTAGTGAGTCAGACCTGATTCAATCACTTATAAATCAAATAGCTAATATTGGCTTTTTTTATAGTCTCATCGCTTCAATGTTTACTACACATGAAAGTTTGGCTCGCAACTAAAATCAAGAAATCAGGCACTAAAAGCTAGGGATAACCCGATATTAACCAGCATACAGGCCGTAGTCGTAATCCAGAATCAACGGCGCATGGTCAGAAAAACGCTCATCCTTGTAGATGGATGCCGCTGCGACCTTGCCTTTGAGGGAGGGAGTAAGAATCTGGTAATCAATCCGCCAGCCGACGTTTTTTGCCCACGCCTGCCCACGGTTCGACCACCAGGTATACTGTTCGGCTTCCTGATTCACCTCCCGGAAACCGTCCACAAAACCCAATTCATTGAACAGCTTGTCTAACCAAGCGCGTTCTTCCGGCAAGAAACCGGAATTTTTCACATTGCCCTTCCAGTTTTTAATGTCGATATTCTGATGCGCAATGTTCCAGTCACCACAAATCACCAAGTCGCGCCCATCCGCCTGCATTTGCACCAGCAACGGCAAAAAATAATCCATGCAACGGTATTTGGCTTGCTGACGCTCCTCCCCCGACGAACCTGACGGCAAATACAAGGAAATCACGCTCAGATTGCCGAAACGCGCTTCAATATAACGCCCTTCCGCATCAAACTCGGCATTACCCATGCCGCTAATCACCGCATCCGGCTCAGTACGGGCATAGATTGCCACCCCGCTATAGCCCTTTTTTTCGGCATCATGGTAATAGCAATGATAGCCTTCAGGAAAAAACACGGCGCGGTCTGCTTCCAACTGGTGAATTTGTGCCTTGGTTTCTTGGATGCACACCACATCCGCCTGCTGCTGCTTCATCCAAGCGAAGAAGCCTTTTTTTGCAGCAGAACGGATACCGTTGGTATTAGCGGAGATTATTTTCATGCCGCGTCGGAAGTACCTGCCGGAAACCCACACACCAGCACTTCCAGCAATGCTTTTTGCGCGTGCAAGCGGTTTTCCGCCTCATCCCAAACCACGCTTTGTGCGCCATCCATGACATCTGCCGCCACTTCCAGCCCACGATAGGCCGGTAGGCAGTGCATGAAAATCGCATCCGGTGTTGCTAGTTGCATCATCTCGGTGGTGACTTGATAGCCAGCAAACGCAGCTTCACGGATTTTCTTTTCCGCCTCCTGCCCCATGCTTGCCCAAGTATCCGTCACCACCACTTCTGCACCTTTAACCGCCTCATTGGGTTCACGGAAAAACGTCACTGAACCTGCTGTTGCTGCGACCACATCCGCATCCGGGTCATAACCTTCAGGGCACGCTACATTCAGATGGAAACCAAACAGCTTGGCAGCCTCCATCCACGAATGGCACATATTATTGCCATCGCCAATCCACGCCACGGTTTTGCCATTGGGCAAACCGCGCTGTTCCATCCACGTCATCATGTCCGCCAGCAATTGACAGGGGTGGTATTTATCCGTCAATGCATTGATCACCGGCACACGGGAATGCGCCGCGAACAACTCCACTTTTTCTTGCTCAAAGGTGCGAATCATCACCACATCCACCATGCGCGAAATGACACGGGCGGAATCTTCAATCGGTTCACCGCGCCCCAATTGGGTATCGTTCGGTGACAGAAACATGGAATGTCCGCCCAATTGCGTCATCCCCGCCTCAAACGAGACGCGAGTACGGGTGGAAGATTTTTCAAAAATCATTGCCAAGGTGCGCAAATGCAGCGGCTCATACGTCTCGCCACGTTTCCACATGGCTTTGAGTTGAATCGCCCGCCCAATGAGTGCGTGCAATTCCACCGGAGTAAAATCGGATAAAGTCAGAAAGTGTCTGACAGGTTTAGTATTCATGAAGGTCTCTCTCCAGCAGCGGGATGCAAAAATGCCTGCACCAATTCACTGACCATAGTTATTATTTGATCCGCTTGCGCATCGGTAATGATTAATGGCGGTAACAAGCGGATAACATTGCCAGCGGTAACATTGATCAACATGCCTCTCTCCAGAGCCTGTTTCACCAATTCACCGCAATCACGCTCCAGTTCCACCCCAATCATCAAGCCTTTGCCACGAATATCGCGCACCCCTGTCACACCCGTGAGTTTTTCACGGAATTGTGACAGAAAATATTCACCTAATTCTGCCGCCCGTGCGGTCAGATTATCGTGTTCCATTACCTCAATCACGGCACGCGCCGCACGGCACGCCAGCGGATTACCACCAAACGTTGAGCCATGATTGCCGGGGCCAAACACATTGACCGCCTTGCCAGCGGCTAAACACGCACCAATCGGCACACCGTTGCCAAGTGCTTTTGCCAGCGTCATGACATCGGGTTGAATCTTACTGTGTTGAAAAGCAAACCACGTGCCAGTACGCGCCATACCTGCTTGGATTTCATCCACCATCAGCAACCAATCGTGCTGATCACAGATAGCACGTAAGCGTGGCAGGTAATCAGCGGCAGGAATACGAATCCCGCCTTCGCCTTGCACTGGTTCGACCAAGACCGCCACGATATTGGAGTTGCTTGCCATTGCCGCAACCGCATCCGCATCGCCGTATTCGACGCGCACGAACCCTTCCACTAACGGGGCAAAGCCTGCTTGTGCCTTCGGGTTGCCAGTCGCGGTAACGGTTGCCATGGTGCGCCCGTGAAACGCATTGCTCATCACAATAATGGTGGGGACTGCCACACCTTTATTGTGACCGTACAAACGCGCAATTTTAATCGCCGCTTCGTTTGCTTCCGCACCGGAATTTCCGAAGAAAACGTTATCGAAACCCGACAACGCACACAGCTTTTCTGCCAACGCTTGCTGGTGTTCAATTTGGTAGAGATTCGAGGTATGCAGCAATTCATGGGCTTGCGCACAAATCGCATCCGCCACTTCGCGTCGCGCATGACCTACGTTACACACGGAAATGCCGCTGAGGGCATCCAAGTATTGTTTGCCTGCGGTATCCCACAGGAAAGCACCTTCGCCTTTCGCGAAAGTGACGGGCAAACGTGCATACGTCGGCATTACTGCATTGGTCACGGCAAAACCTCCAAAAAATCCGCCACAATAGCCATAAATGCGAAAGGCAGCCCAGACAGGCTGCCTTTGCGAGAAAGCGAAAGACTATAGGGAAAGCGTTTCTACTTGTCAATCACTAAATTAGTGCGTTGTCAAGGGCTAAATGTACCTGTTGAAAATCCATTCAACGCATTTCGACAATTAGCGGGCTGGAACGCCTCAGTTTTGCGTCTGTGTTTTAAGCGCCTCGGTAATACGGCTGTTCATATCCCCTGCTTTGATACCAAGTTTTAACCGTGCCTCGGCAGCAAGGCGAGCTTTCTCTGCATCTGAAGCAGCTTGCTTGCCACTTTCCTGGTTTTTACGCTCCTGTTCTTTGAGATTCTTGTAAATCTCATCACTTTGGCGTCGGATGCGCTGTTGCTGATCATAAAAGATCAACCCTTCCCTGTAACCTTTGTTGAAAGGTTCCGCCAAACTTGGCTTGTCACATAGCTTGCCGAGGAAAGGGCCTCGTCTTCCAACTGCCTTGCCATTGTCGTAGGTACAGAAAGCTTTCTCCCCCCGGTCATAACCCCGCAGATACAGCCCCTTGTTGGGGGTGATGCCCACTTTGCCACAATCTTGACCGTAAGACGCTAACAGGCTGTCACGTCCAGCCATGGCGTCGGCATAACCCAATTGTTCCCAATCGGCGGTTTTACATTCCTCTGGTTGTATGGATGCACAAGACACCAACACCAGCCCCAATCCCATGATCAGCATAACTTGTTTCATTGACACTCTCCTTTTGATAAAAGTCTCGCGCTTACGCCGTGTTAAGCGGGATGCAGTTAAATTGAATGACCATTAGCGTTTGATGGAGCGGATGGCAGCGGCGCGTTTTTCCAGTGGTGCGGCCAAGGCTGCCCGGTCGGTCTTATTGTAAAGTTCAGCCAGGTTTTCAAGGCTTGTGGCAACATCAGAGTGATTTTCCCCTAATCCCTTTTCCAAAATCGCCAAGGAGCGTTTATACAGCGGTTCTGCCTGCGCGTACTGACCTTGGTCATAATACAGTAGTGCAAGGTTGTTCAGGCTCGTGGCAACATAGGGATGACCTGCTCCCAATACCTTTTCCCCAATCGTTAGCGAACGCTTATACAGTGGTTCTGCCTGCGTATACTGACCTTGGTCTTTATATAATCCCACAAGGTTGTTCAAGCTTGTCGCAACATCGGGATGGCTTGCCCCCAGCGCCTTTTCCAAAATCGCCAAGGAGCGTTTATACAGCGGTTCTGCCTGCGCGTACTGACCTTGGGTTCGGTATAACTCCGCAAGGTTACCCAAACTCTTGGCGACATCCAGGTGGCCTGCCCCCAGTGTTTTTTCACTAATTGCCAGCGAACGTTTATACAGCGGTTCTGCTTGCGCGTACTGACCTTGGGTTCGGTATAACTCCGCAAGGTTGTTCAAGCCTGTGGCGACATCCGGGTGGTCTGCCCCCAGTGCCTTTTCCAAAATTGCCAGTGAACGCTTGAACAGTGGTTCCGCTTGCGCATACTGACCTTGGGTTTGATATAACTTCGCAAGGTTACCCAAGCCTATAGCAACAGCAGGATGATCCGCTCCCAGTGCCTTTTCCCGAATCGCCAGCGAACGCTTGTACAGCGGTTCGGCTTGTGCGTACTGGCCTTGCGCATAATAGAATCCCGCAAGGTTGTTCAAGCTCGTGGCAACATCAGGATCACTTTCCCCTGCATTCTTTTCGATTAGGGCCAGTGCCTTTTTCGCTACGACAATGCCATCAGCGTAATGTCCTCCATCAAGCAGTTCTACGCTTTGCTTATTAAGCTGCTCCCATTCTGCATGGGTATCGGCTGCTGCAAAAACCGGGGATGTTCCCAGCAACAACAGCAATGCCAGTGCTATAGAGGGATTGATGCGTTTGTTCGTATTCATTTGCTATACCTGACAGTTAATTCAAACCATGTGCCAGATGCCATATGCCAACGGGAAAAGACACTCAGCCCCGTGACGGCAGCGCTATACACGGTTATACGTTCTGGAAGAAAAAAGGGGTTAAATGCACTCACCTGAATAGTAGTCCTTCACTCCCTATCCGCAAGGTAATCTCACCATGAATTGCCAGCGAGTGGCATCGCTATACACGGTTATATATTCTGGAAGCAGCCGTACTCAACCGCCACCACCACCACCGCAGCCGCCAGCGCCACCGCAACCACCGTCACCACCTCCGAAGCCACCATCACCGCCGCCGCCATCGCCACTTGATTGGCTTACTGCTTGCCAGCCTGTATGCGAACACCTGTCACAACGGCATTCCTCTTGTAAACCATCCTCACTAAGTGTTCCTGTGGGATGGAAAACATTGCGGGTGCGGCAGGCTGGACAACGGTGATAATTCCAATAGGAATAGGCCATTAAGGCCGGAAACCATAAAACGATGAAACCAAATACGTGAACCGCTGATATATAATGAGACAGGTAATTCGATATGCTTATTAGTAGCCATATCACCCCACTGACGGTCAGTAGCGCTGGCAAGCAGCCTCTGGCGTCCTCTATCGCTGCTATCATGAACAAATAAACAAAAATCAGCACGAATGGCCACCACTCCATAGCAATCTACTCCCACAGTGATTCAACATTTGCTTACACAGTTTGTTTGACAGACTCTACATTTCAGCGTTTGATAGCGCGGATAGCCGCAGCACGTTTTTCCAACGGCCCGGCCAAGGCTGCGCAGTCAGTCTGTTGGTAGAGTCCTACCAAGTTTTCAAGGCTCAATACGACATTAGTCTGTTGGTAGAGTCCCACCAAGTTTTCAAGGCTCAATACGACATTAGGATGATATGCCCCCAGTGCCTTTTCCCAAATTGCCAACGCACATTGGTACAGCGGCTCCGCCTGCGCGTACTGACCTTGGTCTTGATATAATCCCGCCAAGTTGTTCAAGCTTTTGGCGACATCCGGGTGGTTTTCCCCCAGTTCCTTTTCCCGAATCGCCAGCGAACGTTTTAACAGTGGTTCTGCCAGTGCGTACTGGCCTTGCTCATGATACAGATTCGCAAGGTTGTTCAGGCTTATGGCGACATCCGGGTGGTTTTCTCCCCGTGCCTTTTCCTGAATCGCCAGTGAACAATGCCAGTACCATAGAGGGTTTGATGCGTTTGTTCGTCTTCATGGGTTAAGTGAAATGTTCCCTAAGTATGCACTTTGGTAATGAATACCCCACTCTCCATATGCGATTAACCTCAAGTCATGATCGTACTCCTTGATTAACATCCAATTACCTAAATCACCTTGTGCACCTCCTGAAAAATGGTGCCAATTATCAATCTTTTGATGTTCAAAGTGCTCAAACTCAAATGTGTTATGAACTATAGAATATGTTTCTTGAGTAACAGGGATTCGTTCAGTTGCCTGATTTAATTTAATGCAATCGATTACTTCAACCACGATCCAAGCATGGTTCTCTTCCTGTGTGAGGACTTTAACTACCTTGCATTTAACAAAAGCTGATAGATTAATTTCTTCAGGATGCTCATCCCAACCATCTAAACTAGATAGAACAGGTTTGTATAGTGTCCAAAATTCAGAATTCAAATCTTCGCAGAATACATAAGAGACATGCACTGCTCTGTTTTCGCCAACCTTTGGAGATCGTTTTGATATTGACCAGAACTTTTTTTCATTCAGCGGTGGAATCGTATTCTCCTGTTCGCTCCACTCAATCACGTCATCGTAAGCCGAAATAACAAAATCCTCTAGCTGGCGAAATTCGTTTGCAGCAGCGTGACCACAAGTTGGACAAATAAAACTTATATTCATGATAGAGTACCTGAGAAAGCATAACAGTTAATTCAAACCGTGTGCTAGATGATGACATCGGCTAACGGGAAAAGACACTCAGCCCCGCCACGGCATCGCTATACATTGCTATACGTTCTGGAAGAAAAAAGGGGTTAAATGCCTAACGTCAACTAATCTTGTCCATTGGGAAAAAAGTCAGCCCAAAGATCGTAACCGTGCGCACCAACCGTAACCAAAACCTCTTTGGTGAGCGAACCAGTCTTCATAGCCTCTGCGACCAACTCAACGAACTTGCTGATGACAAGGTATTGGGCAATCACATATTGGTCATCCAGACTGTGGTCTTTGTATAGCTTGTCAGCATGGTAGATTTTAAAATGCGCCTGTACAGCCTCTTAGCCCGTTAATATCCGCAACGAATCATCACAACGGTAATGCCCCAACCAGTCGGGGTCATCCATATCGAACCCGTTTTCATCATAAGCAAACGGCTGAAACCACCAAAGCTGCGGATTGGCTGAAAAAGCATTCATTGCCAAATACACCGCCTTAACGTCAAAATCACGGCTGCACTTATCAATACAGTCATTGATTACCCCTAGAATTTCCTCTGGCAAATTGCTGAATTGATTGCCAATCAAGTATTTAAAACCTTCCCCTTCTTCTGCTGCCAAAGCGCCACTACCGCCAGTAACAACAGCGCCGCCCCCAAGGTATGCAAAGTCGCTACCACCAGCGGCAGCGCAAACACCACATTGCTAATCCCAAGGCTCACCTGCACGATTAACAACACCAGTAATGCATACGGCACAATCCCACATGACACCGAGCGTCGCCGTATTAACCACCACGCCAAGCCCCCCAGATACAGAAATACCAGCAATGCGCCCAAACGGTGCGTCAAATGAATCGCGGTGCGTGCCGGGTTCTCCAGCGTTCCAAACTCATAATTCACCCCTGCCTGCCATTCAAAGCTGAATGCCGTGCGGAAATCACTCGCAGGCCACCATTGCCCCTGACACAAGGGGAAATCCACCCCACACGCCACCGCCGCATAATGCGTACTCGTCCAGCCGCCCAAGATAATTTGCGCAATCAACAGTAGCAATGCCCCCAGCGCCCAGCTACGCACCGCACCAATGCTGCCATACAGCGTTGAAAAACGCGGCACATGCCGTTGCAGCCACAGCCACCACAACAATGCCAAGGTGGTAAACCCACCCAGCAAATGCGCCGTCACCACGGGCGGACTCAGCAAATGCGTCACCGTCCACATCCCCAACGCTGCCTGAAACATAACCGTCGCCAGCAACAACGTCGGAATCCAGATACTCGCCTCAAAATAACGCCGAAACCTTACACGCAATACAAACAGCACCAAGATCAACACACCCAACATCCCTGCTGCGTAGCGGTGAACCATCTCCTTCCATGCCTTTGCGTGTTCCAGCGGACGCTCAAACTGATTAGCATCCACCTGCTCCGGCACGCCCACATGCCCGTAACAGCCCGGCCAATCAGGGCAACCCAAGCCCGCATCCGACAAGCGCGTATACGCCCCCAGCACAATCACCAACAACGCCAGCCCTAACGTCAACGACAGCAAGATCGAATAGGTTTTTTGCATAAATGACTACCGTTGAATGAATGAGGCAGAAATAGGTTTCTCAAGCATAGTACGCATTTCAGCCAGCGTTAGCTTTCCCTTGGTTTGGTACAGAATGTTGCCCTTGGCATCCACCAAATGATGGCTGGGCACGACCAAATCGGGCGCAAATTGCCGCGCCGCTTGCCCATCCAAATCCAAGGCCACCGGCAACGTCAATTGCAGTGTGGTTTGCACATCCAACACGGTATTCGGCGGGTCTGTTGGCAATGCCACTGCCACCACTTGCACCCGTTCGGCATATTCACGCTGCAAAGCCTCCAACGCAGGCAGCTCTTTCACACAAATAGTGCAACTGGTCGACCACACGTTCACCCAAGTCAACTTACCGTTCATATCAGGAATATGGGCTTTTTCCCCACTCAACAGCGGCAATGTTAAGGGCGTAACTATTGGTTCACTGCAACCTATTAACAGCGCCCCCCCTAAAACCACGGTGTATTTAAGCTTATTACCAATTACTAACATATTGAATGTTTTACAATTTTCAATGATAAATATCAAAAACTAGGATATATTATTTTCATCCTGTGTGAAATCACACATTTCCATGGCTTAGCCAAGACGGGTGGAACGGTTTTGGTAACGACAACCAGCAACCTCAGCACGGAATGCCGCACCTTTGAAGTGCGCCCGAACCGCTCATTGTCCCGCGAGGGCATGATTGTGTTCTTCCTCGTGGTTGCGGCACTTACCTTGCTCGTCACCGTGCGGTTCTTATTATTGGGTGCATGGTTAATCTTGCCATTCGCCCTGCTCGAAATAGCGGTGCTAGGCGTCAGCCTGTACCTGTTTGAACGTGCCTCGCGTTACTCTGAGACCATTCAGATAGCGCCTGACAGCATCTTAATTACGACCCGCAGCGGGGTAGACATATTGCGCGAATACCGCTTGCAGCCGTACTGGGTGAATATTGCACTCCAGCGCGACCCGCATCACTGGTATCCCAGCAAATTGCTGTTACGTTCGCACGGGGAATGCATTGAAATCGGCGCGTGCCTAACCAATGCCGACCGCAAAACGCTCGCAAACACCATAACAAACGCCTTGGAGAGTTGCCGCAAGACAACACACTGACCACCCCGCTTCATGTTAGGAGGAAACATGCTGCCTAGAAGAGATAAATGCTTATCCGCCCTGTTCATTACTGGGGGAGCTTGGTTATTCAGCAGCATGGCGCACGCCGCCTACGAATACAACCTCACCCCGCCCGCTTCGACACTCACCCAAGAAATCTTCGACTTGCACATGCTCACCACCATTGTCGGCACCATCATTATGGCGTTGGTGACGGGCATGATTATTTACGCACTGATTAACTTTCGCCATGCAAAAGGCGCGATTCCCGATCAGGAATTCCATAACGGTTGGTTTGGGCGCTGGGCATGGGTACTCGTACCAGTGATTGTATTGAGTATCGACTTGACCATTGCCAGTTCCGCCTCGTCGACCCTCAACTCGGTCGAATCCCACGATAAAGCCGATGTCACCGTCAAAGTCATAGGCTCGCAGTGGAAGTGGACGTATGAATACATGGACGATGACATTAAAATCGTCAGCAACCTCAAAAAGCTCGAACCCACCGACCCGCTCTACCTGCGGGATGTCGATGACCCGCTGGTATTGCCCACCGGCAAGCGGGTACGTTTCCTGTTGACCTCCAGCGATGTTTTGCACAACTGGGGTATTGCAGAAATTGTCCCCAAGAAAATCAATATTCCCGGTTACATCAATGAAACTTGGACGCATATCACCAAAGAAGGCACGTATCGCGGGCAATGTTACGAAAACTGCGGCACAGGTCACGCTTTCATGCCTGCGGTAGTACGGGCGGTTTCCCCGACCGAATACGAGCAATGGAAAGTCGCCCGCAAAGCCCAGCAAGCCCAAGCGGCGGCGGAAGCTTCTGCTGACAAGGTGTGGGCAAAAGCCGAATTGATGGCAAAAGGTGAAGAGGTCTACACCAAAAACTGCTTAGCCTGCCACCAAGCCAATGGACAAGGTTTACCCGGTGTATTCCCCGCCTTAGCAGGCAGCAAAATTGCCAACAACACCGCCGCCCTCGCTGATCACATTGCGATTGTGGTGAAAGGCAAAGCGGGCACGGCAATGGCGGCATGGGGGCCACAATTAAACGATCTGGACATTGCCGCTGTGGTGACTTACGAGCGTAATGCTTGGGGCAATACAGCGGGTGAATTGGTACAACCTAAAGATATAAAAGCAGCACGCTAATTGCTGAGGAGGAATTTTCATGAGTGTAGCCACCACACACGACCATCATCATGACCACCACGGCCCGCCGCGCGGCTGGCAACGCTGGGTATACAGCACCAACCACAAAGACATTGGCACGATGTATTTGTTTTTTGCCTTGTTTATGCTGTTTTTTGGCGGTGCAATGGCGATGTACATCCGCGCTGAATTGTTCATGCCGGGGGTGCAGCTTGCCAGCCCTGACTTTTACAACAATATGGTGACCGACCACGCGCTGGTGATGGTATTCGGGATGGTCATGCCAGCCGCCGCAGGCATGGCCAACTGGATGATTCCGATGATGATCGGCGCACCTGATATGGCCTTACCGCGCTTGAATAACTTGAGTTTTTGGCTGTTACCAGCGGCGGCTATTTTGCTGATGCTCTCCATCGTCGCCCCTTACATTTTTCCTGATGGCGGCACACCCGTGAATACCGGCTGGACGTTGCTTCCCCCGCTGTCGGTGCAAAACGGAATTGGCATGGATTTCACGATTTTTGCCATCCACACCTTGGGGGTGTCGTCCATTCTTGCTTCCATCAATATCGTGACCACGATTTTGAATATGCGAGCACCTGGCATGACCATGATGAAAATGCCGCTGTTTGTGTGGGCATGGTTTTTCACCGCGCTATTGCTGATTGCGGTTATGCCGGTGTTGGCAGGTGCCGTCACCATGTTGCTGTTTGATCGGCACTTTGGAACCTCATTCTTTGATGCGGCGGGCGGTGGCGACCCGATTTTGTTCCAGCATTTGTTCTGGTTCTTTGGGCATCCTGAAGTGTATGTATTGTTGCTGCCGTCTATCGGGGTGTTGGGTTTGGTCATTCCGACGTTTGCGCGTAAGCCGTTGTTTGGCTACAAAGCGCTGGTGTATGGCATGGGCGTGTTAGCGGCGCTGGGCATGGTGGTGTGGGCGCATCACCAGTACACCATCGGCATGTCCTTGGTGGCGACGAATTACTTCATGATTGGCACGATCCTGATTTCGATTCCGGTCGGGCTGATGTTGATGAATTTCATTTTCACCATGTGGCGCGGCTCGATGACGTTTGAAACGCCGATGTTGTTTGGAATTGCCATCATCCTCATGTTCTCGTTTGCGGGGGTAACGGGGGTGATGTTGGCGGTAGTGCCTGCCGATATGCAATACCATGACACCATGTTCGTGGTGGCGCATTTTCACTATGCTTTGATTCCGGGAGCGGTATTTGGCTTGTATGCAGGCGTGTTTTACTGGCTGCCGAAATGGACGGGGCATATGTATAACGAGCGTCTTGGGCAGATTTTCTTCTGGTGGACGACGATTTCGTTCAACCTGACCTTCTTCCCGCAACATTTCTCTGGGTTGGCGGGAATGCCTCGGCGCATCGTGGATTACAGCATCCAATACACCGAATTCAACATGATTTCGAGCATTGGCGGGTTCCTGTTTGGACTGTCCCACCTGCTATTTTTGTTCATCATTATTCAGACGATTCGCGGCGGGGCAAAAGCACCAGCGAAACCGTGGGAAGGTTCACAAATCGGTACACCGGGATTGGAATGGACACTGCCTTCACCGCCACCGTTCCACAGTTTTACCGAAGCGCCGGTGATTAAATAATGAAAGCACCAGACGACGACAAATTGCGTAAAGCGAATCTGCGGGTAGCGATTATTCTCGGCATTATCGCGGGATTAGCACTGCTGTACTCCTTCATCTACCTGCCCAAAGTATTGAGCGGTGGGGTTGTGCCATGAACGACGCACCCCTGAACCGCGCAGAACTGACTGCTGCCAAAAACAAGACGGTGACACGCCGCTTGTTTTTGGTGGTGTTGGGGATGTTCGGTTTTGGGTTTGCGATGGTTCCCCTTTACCGCTTGGCGTGCGAAGTCGGGGGAATCAATGGGGTAGCTGGCACACCCGCAGGGCGCGTGGCAGATACCGCTGCCATCCCTAAGCCGGTGGATACCAGCCGCGTGATCACGGTGCAATTGGATGCCACGGTAAACACCGGGTTGCCGTGGGAATTTCGCCCGTTGGTGAAACAAATCCAAGTGCATCCGGGGGAAAAGGTAGCGGTGAGCTATTACGCCAAAAACCTGTCGGATCAGCCGATTACGGGGCAAGCCGTGCCGGGCATTACCCCTTGGCAGGTCACGCAACATTTCAGCAAGATCGAGTGTTTTTGTTTCACCCAACAGGTGTTGCAACCCGGTGAGGCCAAGGAAATGCCGGTGTATTTCACCATTGACCCAGCCGTGGATAAGCAATACGCCACCGTCACCTTGTCTTATACCTTTATGAATACTGAGCGTGATTACACCCTGACACCCGCGCAACACGCGGCAATGAATACCAGCCATTGAAGGAGCCAGCATGAGCACACAGGCGGATACCCACACGGATAACGCAGCGTATTACATCCCCGAACCCAGCCGCTGGCCGATTATTGCGGTGTTTGGCATGTTCATGCTGTTTTTTGGGCTGGTGTTAAGCATCAATAAGATGAGCTTGGCAGGCAGCCTGATCATGGTGACCGGCTTTGCGGTACTGGCGCATTTGATGCACGGCTGGTTTGGCGCGGTGATTGATGAAAACTTGAGTGGCAAATACAACGGGCAGGTTGACCGCTCTTTCCGCCAAGGCATGTTCTGGTTCATTACCTCCGAAGCGGCGTTCTTTGTGACGTTTTTTGGCTGCTTGTTTTACTTGCGCAATATTACCCTGCCTTGGCTGGGCGGTGATGGGCAATTAGCCACCTCCAATATCCTGTGGGAAGGTTTTCAATACAACTGGCCGTTGCTCAACTTGCCGGATGCGGATACCACCAAATACGTACCCGCCAAAGAAGCGATGGGGCCGTGGGGTTTGCCACTGCTGAATACCATTATTTTGCTGTCCAGCGGTGTCACATTGACGTGGGCGCATTGGGGCTTGAAAAAAGGCAACAATACGCAACTGGTTCGCGGTTTGATCATGACCATTACGCTGGGGACAATCTTCTTTTTCGTGCAAGGCTATGAATACTGGCACGCGCATCATGCGATGGATTTGACTCTGAACTCTGGGGTGTATGGCTCAACGTTTTACATGCTAACCGGCTTTCACGGGCTGCATGTCACCATCGGGACGATTATGCTGATCGTGATTGCGGTACGCAGCGCCCGCCACCATTTCACCGAACACAATCACTTCGCGTTTGAAGCGGTTGCGTGGTATTGGCACTTCGTCGACGTGGTGTGGATTGCGCTGTTTATTTTCGTGTATTGGTTGTAATAGCGGGGTTCTTCACGGCACGACACCGTGAGGCACGATTTGCCCGGTGAAATAACCGACCATCAATAAACAGATGAGGAATACCGAGAGCGCGACCCGCGTGGTCAGGGAGTTCAGAACCCGATTGGATTTGCCGTTATCTTTCGCCAGAAAGAATACACCGGACACGAGGCTGATCAGGATCAGAGCCAGATTGATGATAATCAGTACTTTAAACCACATGAGGAACCTCGGATTGTTACAGCAGGGTGAAAATACCAGTATAACAGCACGTTACCGCTTTCAACCTAGCGTTTTTACCACGCTATTGACGTTGCTATTGGTGGGCATTTTTACAGCTTTATCCGTGTGGCAATACCAACGCGCCGCCTACAAAACCCAAATGGCGCAAGCGGTCATGCAACAAACCACCCAAGCGCCGCTCAATCTGAATGAGACGAGTGTGGACTGGCCTGCACAACGCTTTCGCCCCGCCACTGTCAGTGGTTATTGGGAAGCCGCTAATACGGTCTTGCTGGACAATAGCGTACATCAGGGCAAAGCGGGCTACCATGTGATTACCCCATTACGCATGGCAAACGGGCAGCATCTACTGGTAAACCGGGGCTGGATTGCCGTAGGCGCTAATCGTCAAATATTGCCCAGTATTCCAACCCCAACAGGTGGCGTAACCCTAACGGGGACGCTGGAATCACCCCGCTCCAAACCCGTGTTTCTGTTTGGGGATATGGCAGCCGACACTGAAGGCAATCAACGCTGGTTGTATTTGGATATGGCGCATTTCGCACACAAACTGGGGCATTCGCTTGCACCGTATGTGTTACTGCAAACCTCGGAAAGCGCAGACGGTTTGCGCCGGGATTGGCCTGCTTACAGCAATACTGCGGGGATGCACATCGGCTATAGCATCCAATGGGGCGCATTTGGGCTGATTGTATTGAGTGCTTATGTGTCGCTGAACCTCCGTAAATACCCTAGCGTTACTTCCAAGGAAACCCTATGACGTCAGCTACTGATACCGCCGTTTCTTCCCCCAAACGCAGCAATCGTACCCTGTGGATTTTGGTGGCGGTGTGTGCCTTTCCTTACCTAGGTGGTTGGTTGTACTACCAAAATAGGGATGTATTGCCCCTTCCCCTCACCACCAATTACGGCACATTGGTATCGCCCGTGCGGGCAGTGGGTGAATTACCGCTAGAAAGCCTGAACGGTGCTACGTTCAATACAGTGGATTTGCGCGGCAGTTGGGTATTGGTGACAGTGGCAGATTCAGCGTGCAACGAACGTTGTCAGAAAAACCTGTATTTCCTGCGCCAAGTGCGGCAAGCAATGGGTAATGAACGCCGCCGTGTCGAGCGTTTGTTGGTATTGACTGAAACCAGCCAGTTAGCCGCCTTGCAACCGTACTTAGCCGAACACGCGGGAATGCGTATCGCGGTAGGCGCAGCCGATGCTATCCAACACTTGCAGACAGTGTTGCAAAACCCTAACCCAGTGGCGCAAGACGGTCTTTACATCATCGACCCGCTGGGGAATGTGATGATGTCGTATCCACCGGATTTCAACGGCGAGTTGATTATCAAAGATTTACGCCGCCTGCTTAAAGTATCACAGGTGGGGTGAGCCAAAGCCACACGGCTGAATTTTAATAAAGTGAAGAGGAGAAAGTGTTATGGCCACGATTAGCAGTACCGACCACACCGTGATCACTGAAGCCCCGCACCTAACCGTGCGGAAAGTCGATTCCGAAGCCTCTATGCGCTGGTTAAACGCCGGTATTAAGGATTTCAAAGCATCCCTCGATGCGAGCATTACTTACGGCATGGTCTATGTCGTGCTGGGGCTGATTCTGGCATGGTTATCTTGGGCAAACCCCATTTTCGTCACCTCACTTGCCACCGGCTTTCTGATTTTAGGGCCGATTGTCGCCGTCGGCTTTTATTGTATGAGCCGCACGCTGGAACAGGGTAACAAACCACATTTCAGCCAAGGTATCGACGGTTTACGCTTTAACGGGGTTAGCTTAGCCAGTTTTGCGATGGTGTTGGGCGTATTGATGGGAATCTGGGCAGTGATCTCATCCGTGACGGTTGCCATGTTTTTTAACAATGTGACCATTGCCGACAACTGGCTGGATACCTTAATCGGACACGAGCAGTTTGTGCCATTCTTGTTTGTCTGGGCGTTAAGCGGGGCGGCTGTTGCAGCGGTAGCCTTTTCAATCAGCGTGATTTCTGTGCCATTGATCACCGACAAGCGTGTTGATGTCATTACTGCAATCATTACCAGCGTAAAAGCCGTCATGGCAAACCCCGGTGTGATGCTGAGCTGGGCATTCATTCTGGCAACCTTGATGTTCTTAGGCTTTATTTTCTTCTTCGTGGGCTTGGCGATTACCTTACCGATTGCCGGTCATGCAAGCTGGCACGCTTACCGTGATTTGATTGCTGAAGAATAAGCCCAACCCTACGGAGTATTGCCCATGATCAATGTCGCCGCCCTCGATACCGCAATCAACTGGAGAGCATACCTGTGCTTATGCAAACTCAAAGTGGTGAGTCTAATTGTATTCACCGCGTTGGTAGGAATGCTGCTTGCCACCCCCAATGCCGTGCCACTGTCCACCCTGTTTTGGGGATTGCTGGGTGTTGGCTTGGGGGCTGCTTGTGGGGCGGCGATTAACCACATTGTCGACCAGCGTATTGATGCTCTGATGACACGTACCGAAAATCGCCCCTTGCCACAGCAGCAACTGACCACCGCGCAAGCGCTGGTATTTGCAGGCGGCTTGGGGGTGTTGTCGATGTTCATCCTTGGGGTCATGGTTAACGCCTTGACCGCATGGCTGACGCTGGTGTCGATGGTGGGTTACGCGGTGGTTTACACCATGTATTTGAAACGCTCTACCCCACACAATATCGTGCTGGGCGGTGCTGCGGGGGCTGCGCCTCCAGTGTTAGGTTGGACAGCCGTGACGGGCGAATTGCATACCGACGCGCTGTTGCTGTTTCTGATTATTTTCATTTGGACACCACCGCATTTCTGGCCGCTGGCGATTAAGCGTCTGGAGGATTATCGCAAAGCAGGTGTGCCAATGTTACCGGTTACCCACGGGGTGGCATTCACCAAACTCAATATTGTGCTGTATACACTGATGTTGATTGCGGTGACGCTGATGCCGTTTCTGACGCACATGAGTGGCGTGATTTACTTGATTGCTGCCAGCGTATTAGGGGCGGGATTTCTGTATCACGCTATGGTGTTGTACCGTAGTGAAGGTGACCAACACGCGATGAAAACCTTCGGTTACTCGATTTTCTACCTGAGTGCGCTGTTTATTGCACTGCTGGTGGATCATTATGTGGCAGGCTGGCTGTAAGATCTGGCATACATCGCCCGCAACACCACCACCACGAAAATCCCCCCGCCAATAATCGCAATCAAACCACCCAGCCCCATCATCCCCATACCGAGGATTTGGGGCAGGTTTTCCAAGCCTTGCGCCGCTCCTGCCGTCTTGCGCTGCACGCCATAACCGCCCGACCAAGCCAACCCTAAGATGTGCATTAACTGCCCACCGCCATAAATATAGGGTTGCCATACCGCCCACTGCGAGGCAACAGACTGAAACCCCAAACGCGGCAGCAAATAATACGTCAGTCCCATAAACGCCAACGTCACCCCGACAATCGAGCCATGGTAATGCGCCGGAATCACCACATTCACCCCGTGAATCAAAAAACCGATAACCCCACCCGCTGCAAATAACACCAACGATGCCCACAACGCATTCCGCAGCGGACGTAATTCAGGCGCAGTTACACAGCTTGCCCGCAACAATGACCACACCACCACCAACCCCAGCGGCAACGAAGTCAGCCCACCGTATTTCATCAAAGCGGTAAACGCCGCCCGATGTTCTGCTGATGCCACGTCATACTGCACATAAATCCACGGAACCACCAACACCGGTAACAACATTACCCCCAACAACCACTTGACCGAACGCGCCGCTAAACCTACCCGAATCCCCGTCGCTTGCGCCAACCACAGCCACGCCACCATCAGCAAAAACGTATGGGTAAATTGCAAGGTATGCCCGCCCCCCCAAAACAGCAGCTCATAAAATGCCTCACCGCTGTACTGCTCAGGCAAATTCACCCCCGTCATCAATAACGCCAGCACTGCCACTGCCGCGCTCACTACACTGAAATAAATGCCCGCTTGTGGCGGCGTTTCCCATCCCGCCACTATCAAGGTGCGGATAATCAAACCCGTAAACCCCACACCAAACAGCCCCAGCCCCCACAAAAATACCGGCTGTTGCAACACGGGCACATAGTTATTCAACAGCGGATGCCCATCCCCCGTAAACGGCGACACCACCATCAACCCCGCCCCCAACGCCGTCACCGCCAGAATCGTCTTATCCCACCAAGGCGACGCAATCGCACTATTCGCCGTCCACAACCCCCCCGCAAACGCCAAAAACCACACCAACACCGACAGCACCACATGCACCACCAACGCCGTGTGAAAAAAATCCAACCAAGGAATCACCTCCTGCACCGCAGGCGTGCGTGACATCACCAACAGCAGGGAAAAAATCCCCGCTGCCAGCAACGCAAAAATCCCCAATTTCAGCCAATTAGCCGCCAAAGCACGGGCGTGACCCTGCGGGTCAGGTAACATAAACGACGTAACTGCCATGCGTTTCCTTTGCTTACTATTATTGACCCACCGTCTCACGGTAAGCGTGCCAACTGGCGTGACCGATCAACGGCAATGTTACCGCCAAGCCAATGAAAAACGTAGCCATGCCCACCAGAATCACTACAGCAATGGTTGCCGCCCAACGCATCATCACCACCGGATTTTTGTAAACCGCCCGAATGCTGGTAACCATCGCCGTCATCACCCCTATACGCATCAACTTTAAGCCCTCCATTCCCTAACTTGCTGTAATCTCATCCAATTATTAGGTTTTTTCCTCCGTTTGTTTTGTCGGCAAGCGGTTGAAGAAGCGAAGAGTTTTGCCAGTTGCTTGAGGCATTTTATCAAGCTGCGTCGCTCAGCGATGCAGGCGGCAAGATGGGAAGCCTGTTCCTGAATGGCTTGAACACCTTTGGTGAGGCTGCGCTGGGGTATTTCCCACAATCCGGTGAGCATGATCCAGTGTTGGATGAGGATAATCAGTAATTTGACGTAGATTTCACACAAAATTCGCCATACGTTGGCACTTCTGGAAACCGCGA
>NZ_FNQP01000023.1 GCF_900107695.1 Thiothrix caldifontis
GCTGTTTGGGTAAAACGTTTGTCCAGTCCCTGTGGACTAATGGGGAGCTGTTGGAAGGCGGCTGTCCGACTTAATCCATCCAATGTGCTGGCAGGATTGCCCATCCAGCCAAACACCAAGCTGCGGATGAAGTTCGAGCCGCTGAGTTTGCGCTGGCGTTGAATGAAGCCGCTTTTTTTGCTAACGCGTCCGCTTTTTCATACAAGATGGCTTGCAATGCGGTGGCTACTTTTGTCAGTATCAATGCGCGGTCTCCTTGTCGAAGTCGATCTATTCGGTGTGCAAAACTAATAGCCTACCAGAGAGGGAGACCGCTTTCGCGGGTTAAAGTTGATGCGTATAGGGAAACGTATTCGACATCCATGTATTTTCAGCTTGATCATCAAGCACGATCAAGTGCGCTCCCGCTGCTTGCGCCGCCGTTTCGCACTGTTCCCAGTTGCCGCAGTTGTCGAGGGTTTTGTAGTAATGTCCGGTGGTGGGGTTGAGTGTCCAGCCGGTGTTGTCTACGCTGCCTCCGCCTTGTTGGTAGAGGGTTTGGATTTCGGTTTCGCTGAGGGTGCGGTTGTAGATGCGAACGTCGTCAATCAGACCATTAAAGTTATCTGCTTGTATTGCTCCACTTCCTTGTGACGCTCCAATTCTCACTGGAAAAGTGTTAATTGGGGTGTCAGTTGTAACAGTGGTTGTCGATATAACTAATTTTCCATCAAGATAAATGGATGCTTTCCCTTGAGAAAAAATACCAGCAACGTGATGGAATGTATTTTCAGATACAGGCGTGTACGCAATAGCCCCATCACCTCCTGATACAAAACGAATTCCACCCGCCCAAGCATCCAGCAGATACCCGTCGCCATATCCTGCGGTGACTTTATCAATTAAGCGGAATGGTCGTTGTTCAGAAGATTGACTACCCAAGCTCCGACCATTAAACCAAACGGATAGAGTAAAGGCGTTAGAAACATCAAGACTGTCGCTATCTGGTATTTCTGCGTAGTTAGTCGTATTGAGGTCTATTGCCTTGCCCAATACTCCAGTTACACAACCCGGCGACGCTACCAATACACCAGAGTTCTTCGCCGAACTGCTATCTGTTGCATTGCAGTCGTCGAAAGACCAGTGAGCAACGAGTCCGTCAGTAGGTGGCGTAACACTATCCTCTAATTGGCGGACTTCAACGGCATCTGTGTCAAAGGTTGACCAGTCATCGCCGCCCATTACGGGATTACCCAGCAAGATTTTAGTGGGACGCGCCCAGTTTGCAGGCAAAGTACCTTTAGCAACCTCTTGACCGTCACGGTAGCCAGTAACTTGAGAACCAACCACACACACTTCGTATTCGTGAGAATCCAGCGTCTCGCCAGTGCTGTATGAGAAAATGTTAGTACCTGAGGACGAAACAGTCAGCGGAACGCCGCCCAAACCTGCCCATACCCCCATGCCATTACCAGAATCATAAGTCCACCAAACACTACCAAGGTTCTCCAGCATTCTTTCTACAGCTACACATGCGCCCGTTCCACTTGAACCAAGGTGCGTATATTGGGCTTTGCAGTAGAACGAGAAGTTGCCCGATGCCGGGAATGGGTTGGTCTTCGTCTGGATGACTGGGAAGCGGTTTGGGTTTGAGCCGTTACCCAGTACGGATAATTTGCCATCAAGCAAAATAGCGCTGCCGCCTGTTTGGTCTACATCCCATTTGGTCGTGTCAATGGATGCACCATCAAACGAGTCTTTGAACAAGATGGATTTGATAGGCTTTCCACAGGAGGTGGTGGAGGTGATTGGATTGGGGGTGGCAGAACGTTCCTCACTCACCGCACTTGCTTTTCCGTTCGCATCTTTCGCCACGACCCGGAAGTGATACAAGCTGTCGTTATCCAAGCCGGTGATCGTCACAGTTGTCCCGCTCTCGTCTATCCAACTCGTGTTGTAAGTTGCACAGTCAGCACTCACTTTGGAGTAGCAATAAGCGTAACCGCCCGTTGCGCCTTGAATAGCTTCCCAACTGAGGGTTACTTGTTTGTCGCTGGGGGTGGCGGTGACTGTCGGGGCAGTCAGTTTACCTCCCGGAATACTATTCTTATCGGTTGGGTCTGAATTTCCCTTGAACTCATCCAAGTTGCTTACGCTATCGCCGTCTTTGTCTTGGGCAGCATCGGCAGGATTGTTGGGGTCAAGACCGTATTGGAGTTCCCAAGCATCAGGCATACCGTCGCCATCAGTATCCTTAGCTAAAGCAATCGTAAGTTCACAATTCCGCGTTCCATTTGCCAGAACCCAACATTGTGTACTACTCGGTGCATACCCCACTTTAGTGACTGTCATCCTGTATGAGTTCATCGGTAATTTTAGCGACGAATCATCTGCACTATTTACAGGTTTGTTATCAACAATAATATTGTTTACGTTATTCATTGCTGTCAGGTTGTAACCTAACAAGGTAGCACCAGTATTTTTATCCTTCACTTGAATATTCAACATGCCTTGCTGGAAGGCTTTTGATGAAATCAGAATATCAGGCAAGACATAATTGGCTTTTTCAATTTCTGCTCCAGTCAGCACTGCAACAGCAACTCTTGATAAGGTTGCCGCATCTGTTGATTTAGGTGGAAATGCTTCAACGACATAATTGCGTTTAGCATCGAACTCTATATCAAGAGAAAAATCGCCATTAGCATCTGTAATGGTAGAACCCAACAACTCAGAGTCAGTGTAAATATTAACAGTAAATCCTGCTGACTCGGAAGTGGTAGTAGCGGCTTCTGCTGTTCTCGCTGCCACTCGTGCTTTTGGCGTTTCACCTGAAAAGCATTTTGCAGGGCTAGAACTCCACCAGCATGGAACGGTAGTACCTTTAATCGTGGTTTTTAGAGGAACATCAACGCTCTGAGACTTATGCTTTTCAAGCATGTTTTTAACATAATACCATGTAGCATGATTACATTTATCAGGAGATTCGCAATTTTGCAATCCAACTTCTGTAAACATCGGCGTTATACGTTCAATATTTTTTGTTAAAGAAGACATTCCCCCAGAACTAATTCTCTTATTGTCAAATGTTGAACCTCTATGGTTATAAGTTACTGTTTCAAAGCTGCTATCAAAACTCTCAGCAGACGAAATGGCATCTTTAGAGAAAGAATAGTTTACTTGAAACTCACCTCTACTCCAACTACCACTGTCATTTATATAATCCATATACGAATCTTGCCACTTAACTAATGCAGACGCATCAAAACCTAAAAGGTGTTCTTCGACATTTTCCATCATCAATGGCTTTTTATGATTCCCCGGATAAAATCTCTGGCCTGCCAATGAAATCAAACCATCACCGATCGAATCAGGATGTGCTGAATATCTCATTTCGCAAAGATCATCTCCATCCAAGTCATTACATACTTGCTCATCTGGAATAATACCCATTAAAACTTGTGTTGGCACATTTGGATATGATGTTTTTGCCAGAGAAAAAGGAATTTTACCTGTTTCATCTTCAACACCAAAATACGTTTTTTTATCATAAGTTTTCATATAGGTATAGAGTGGCAATTTCGTAATTGGATCTATTCCAATCAGTATTGGACGTTTACCAAGACGATTCCACTCCTCACCTGCCTCATGACAAGTCAGTGAAGCACACACCTCAATTGCAGCTCCCACCAGAGTATGGCGACCATTATAAAATGTTAGGCTCTTGTCAAACGGACTCTGTGTTTTACTGCCAAAAACACCAGAGTGTGGTGTGCCTACCGTCGTTACTGATGCAATATGTTTTTCCATAAAAGCATGATTCAACCCAACACTGACTTTATTACCGATGTCTCTAGCAAAACCTTGTAGTAAAGTTCTTGTGAGTAATCCACCATATGAATGAGCAACAATATGTACTTGGCGCATCTCTCTTTCAGTAATATTGTAAACTGCCAAACCCAAATCATGAGCAGCATCTTCAAATCGCTGGTTTGTATTCCAGACAAATGTATAAACTGGATAACCTGCATCGGCAAGCAACTTTGGAAATTTAACAAAATAACTATCAATATCTCCCATCTGCCCCATAGCATAACCATGAACTAATAAAATTGGCTGCTTATTTGTGATAGGGTCAACTTTTCCTGCTTTATGACTTAGCAACATTGAAGTACACTGAGATTTTTTTCTCGAAGTAAAATGCTCAAGTGCGCTTGGTAGAATTCTAGGGTAAGAACTCCAGTTTCTAGCTGAAAAACCTGGCGCACCATCTAATCCTGGCTCATCCGTTGAAAACCATCCTGTCGATGCTTGCAATATACCAGTTGGATTAAATTCAAAAGAATCAGCCGGTGCAGTTTCTCCACCTGAACCATCTCTACCAGTTTTCAACCATTCGTTCGCGCATTCAACTGGAACAGAAGTAGGAAAAGCAGTATTACCGACCTGATAACTTGAACTATCAGCCACTCCTGTGTTAGCAACTCTCGCAGCAGTGCGTCTCTGACTTAAAGAGTTAATAGACCCACTCAAATAATTTTCACGAATAATAGTCGCACTTGGCTCTACAATATGAAATTTTCCAATATCATCGGGAATAATCTCCGGGGTGAATTCAAATTTACCAATAACAGCACTATTAGAATCGATCCCAAAGGAATAAGTTATTTCATATTCTTGAGACAAAACACCAGCAGGCGCGGAAATTGCAATATCTTTCCATTCATTTTCAATCTTTCCACCAGTTGCACCAAGGAAACCATGCAGCAGAACTATTTGTTTGAGAACTGAAACTTCAACCTGCGCTTTGCGCCCCGCCAAAACCCCATCAGGGGAAACTTCAATATTTACAGTATGGATTGCGGGTGCTTCACTTATGGGTGGTGCGGCAGTAATAGTATTACCTGTTACTGACACCCAAGGTGGGGCATTCAATAACTTGACGACTGCTGTACCTAATTTATCCACTGGTTGGACAGTAACGACGGCTGTAGATTTCTCGCCCGGAAAAACAGAAACTCCCTGTACAGCAGTTGCAGATTCCAAGCCACCGTATGCTTTGGGGAACATCGAACGAGATTCTGCCAGTGATAGTTCTCCATCAGCGAGGTCTGTCTTGATCAGAGCAAGCCATGCTTGTACCCCGCCTGCATCCTGAATCCGCCAAGCCAATGCTTGTAACTCGAAATAATCACTGGTTAGCTGATTCCAGTTATCTGCCTTGAGCATCCCTATATTGGCAAGTTTCTTGATAGCAGCATTACGTTTCTCCAGTTGGGTAACACCCGCCATATCTGCGGCAACAGCATCAATTAGGGTAGTCACCACCGTCAGATTCGCGGCATCTTTTGCATCCGTTACTGAATAGGTGGCTGTCAATACTCCAGTGAATGCAACCCCATCCATCGTCCCGCCCGTTACACTGAGTACATAACCGTTTTTCACACTGTCTGCGGCAACTTGAATCGTAAACTTGCCGTTGGCATCGGTGGTAGTAGTCCCCAACACCTTGCCATTCATATCTTTGAGCGTAACCGTACCACCCACAATAGCAGCATCAAAGGCAGTACCCGAAATGCTCACTTTGCTGCCACCTGTGCCACCACCATTTGTTCCGCCGGAAGTCCCACTATCCGCCGTATAAACCTTCACCCCCACCTTCGCCGCCGCCGAATCCACCTTCCCATCATTCGCCACAAACGTAAAACTATCATCGCCCTCATAGCTGCTATTCGGCGTATAGATATAGACATTGCCCTGCCCCAACCGCAACGTACCATGCGCTGGCTCAGTCACAATGCGGAACGTCAGCGTATCGCCATCCGCATCTGTCGCTAAAAGGGTAATTTGAGCAGTGCTGCCCGTAGCAACATCAACACTAGCAGTTTGTGCCACAGGTACATGATTGGCAGTGCTTGCATCCCATCCATTAGCATCACCATCAACGTTACAAGCTGACAACCACAAGGAAATAAACAGTAAAAACGGAATTAGTAATAAATGTTTATAATAGTGTGCTGTGCTGTGCTGTGCTGTGCTGACCACAGCTTACCGCCTGACGGTATGGACTTCATGGCGCAATCCCCTGTTAAGCAATCAATAAATGCAATATCAAATAAACCCTACGCATGATACTAACAGATAAAATGTAACCGCCCATTTACTTATGAAGAATTTTTTATGCTTATTTTTGAATTAATTTCATAAATACAATCTATTTAATTGATAGATTGATTAACGATCCTGCTACCACCCCCCGCTGGATTCGATTTAATGTGGAATCCAGCGGAATAAAAATTGCCGCGTCACCATCACCCACACCAACGCCAATAATCCGGCATGGATGCCCGTATTAATCCAGAAATTCTCATAACCCGGCAACGGCGTATTGGCGATCAATAGCAATAAAAACACATGAATAAAAAACACATACAAAGACGCTTGCCCCAAAGGAATAAAAAACCACCCCAAGGCACGATTAAGCGGCTGCCAACAAACCGTCATCAGCGCATAAATGGCAATAAACAGCACGACCACATTCACCAAACGCCCAATACCCAAGGTATTTTTAGGAAAATACGTATTATACCAATACAAAAACGTATCCGCTGGCACAAAATGCAAACGCGCCCACTCAGGAAACTGGTCTAAGGGGTGATTCCACGTAAACACGATAAAACCCAATGACAACGCAATACACAGCGCCACTAAACGTTTCCCCCATGCCGTTGCCGAGAAAAATTGCACCACTTCCTGTTTATAATAACCGGCTACCATCCCGTGTATATAAAGCAACTGCCAAGAAAGAATAGGAAAAGCGTATTCAAACTGCGCATTCGTTGGTCGTAACGATGGCGTACTCCCCAGATTAATCAGGTATAACACCCAGCTTAGCCCTAATAACAAGCCTACCTGCCGCTTAGCCAACATAAAAAACACCAGTGGCGTAAACAGGATAAACATCACCACATACATGCCGACAATTTGGAACTGGTGCGGCCCGATCTGAAGCAATAAGGCTTTACTGATAACCTGAAAAATACTCGCGTCGATTGGCGGGTATAATTGGAAGGTTTTACCGCCATAAGGGTCGTGAAACGTGGTAATAATGGTGGTATCCAACCAAGGAATAAAACGCAGTGCCGCTATCGCTAATATCATCAAGACACTAATCCGGTATAGCGCCACCGAACGGCTAATTAGCCCCGGCATGGCGGCAGCAACACCGGCTTGTTTGACTTTTTTGCCATACACCATTCCGACCACAATTCCCGATAAAATCACGAAAATCTCGGCGGTGGAAATCACCCCAATGCGTTCCCAGCCGATGAACATTAATGCTGAAAAGTATTCAAAATGCGACGCAAATAACAGCGGAATAACAAAGCCCCGCATAAAATCAAGGCGCAAATCACGGGTTGCCCCCGTTTCGGGATACGCCCAACTCGCCGGAATCCAATCGGAAAAAGTGCGCGAAGCACGGAGGGTATCTGTCGTCATGTTCTACCGCCATTTATCGGTTTTTATATCGCGTTCGTCCATGCTATGCCGTAAGGTAAACCCAAGCAAGCGCAAGCCGCTATACGGTCATGTTACTGCACACTAACCACTCGTCGGAGCCTGAGATGCCAACCATTGCCACTTACGCTGCTCAACCGGAACACACCCAAGGGCGGCGTTACCCCGAACCGCCCCCACAATACCGTACCGAATTCCAGCGCGACCGCGACCGCATTATTCACTCCAAAGCCTTCCGGCGGCTGGAATACAAAACCCAGGTTTTCGTCAATCACGAAGGCGATTTATACCGCACCCGCCTGACCCATTCGCTGGAAGTGGCGCAAATTGCGCGTTCGGTTGCCCGCAGCATGGGCTTGAATGAAGACCTCACCGAAGCGATTGCGCTCTCCCACGATTTAGGTCACACCCCGTTCGGTCACGCAGGGCAAGACGAACTCAATGCCTGCATGAAAGATTTCGGCGGGTTTGAACACAACCTGCAATCGCTACGGGTGGTGGATGTGCTGGAAGATAGCTACGCCGATTTCCCCGGCATCAACCTCACCTTTGAAACTCGCGAAGGCATCCTCAAACACTGCGCCCTCAAACACGCCCAAACTTTGGGCGATGTCGGGCAACGCTTTCTCAATAAAACCCAGCCCACGCTGGAAGCCCAACTCACCAATCTGGCAGATGAAATTGCCTACAACAATCACGACATTGAAGACGGCTTACGCTCCGGCCTGATCAGCTTGGAACAATTGCAGCAAGTGCCAGTATTTGCGCAAGAATACCAAGCTGTGTTGCAACAATACCCCACGCTGCAAGGCCGACGCCTGATTCGCGAAACCTTGCGGCGCATGATCGGGCGCATGGTGGTGGACTTAATCGAAAGCAGCCAAGCCGCCATCCAAGCCTCCGGGGTGCAAACCTTGGTAGAAGTTCGTGCCCAACCAGTGGCGTTGATGCGCTATGGCGATGAAATGCGGCAGCAAAAAAATGTGCTGAAAAAATTCCTGCGCGACAACTTGTACTTTCACCCCACGGTTTATCGCATGACTTGGCGAGCACGCAAAGTAGTACGGGCGTTGTTTGAAGCGTACCTGCAAGACACCCGCTTGCTGACGCCCAAATACCAAGCGTTTGCGAAACGTTACGAAACCGAGATGGGGGACGCGGGACGTGCACGCGCCATTGCTGATTTTATCGCGGGGATGACCGACCGCTACGCCATGCGCGAATACGGGCAGTTGTTTGACTTGTCAGGGTTGCGTTGAGACTGGTGCTGCTAACAATTGTTGCAGTGTCAGATGCGGATGACTGTCCAGTGCGATTAATTGCGCCTCACTAAACCCTGTCTGCTGCTGGATTTGAGTAGCTTGCCGTTGTTGCTGCTTGCTCCCTTGCCAAAAACAGCGGCGAATATCCGCCACCGTGAGCGTTTCCGGGCTGATGCGTAACAAATAATGCGTAGGGTCATCGTCGTCGCGGCTGAGAATTCCGTAACTGACCAAATCGTCCAACGACTCTTCCAACAGCAAACGGGATACCGGAATCGCCTGACTCAGCGCATCCAATGACGGCGGTGCTTGCTTGCTGATGAAGCGTTGCCCGACTTCGCGCAATACCGCTGCGGCCAATAATTCGCGGGTTTGCACACTGGTTTCAGTCGGTTGCTGGGGCAAATACACCGCATCCGGGTGCTGAAAATAATACGCCAGCCGCGCCCCGGTCAGCACAATAATCCAGCCCACATACAGCCATAACATGAATAAAAACAAGCTGGCAAAAATCGAATAAATCGCAGTTTGCTGCCCCGAACTCACCACAAATGCCGCAAACAACCACCCCGCAACTTGCCACACAATGCCCGCCATCAATGCGCCGCCGAATGCCGCCAACGGCTTGACCCGCGTATTTGGCATGAACAGGTAAATAAAGGTAAACGCCAAGATAATCAGCAAGCTAGGGCTAAGTTGCACCAACACCGCCAAACCCGATTCCAGCACCGCCGAAGAATGCAGCCACGCGGAATTCGCTAACGCTGTCCACACCCCCAACGCCGAAAAGATCAACACCGGCCCCACCAGCACCACACTAAGATAATCACGAAATTGCAGCAACATCGAGCGTTGGCGTTTGACCCGCCACACATGATTAAACGCTTCTTCCACCTTTTGCATCAGCGACACCACGGTGTAGAACAAAATAGCCAAGCCCGCGACACCCAACACCCCCACCTGCACATTATCGACGAAACCCAATACCTGACGGGTCAATTCCTCCGCTTTATCCCCCATTGGCTCTAACAGTGCCAACAACAACGGCTCCATCTGGTTATGCACCCCGAAACCTTTGAGCACCGAAAAACTCAGCGCCAGCAACGGCACTAACGACAGCAAAGTGGTGTAGACCAAGCCCATTGCTCGCAGCGTAATGCTTCCCTGATGCATATCATGAAACAGCGCAATGGCGAGTGCGCGGGTAAAAATCAGCAATTTCTTGATCATTCCGGTAGTATATCAGTAGAAACTTATGGAAAATTCGGCTTTGCCGCACACTGCTGCTACAGTTACGCAACTCCCCCATTTTAGAAGGCACTCGCACATGAACGCACCTGTTTTCCTGCAAGAACTCAAAGACCGGGTCAATAACCACCCGTTCCTGCGCCATCCGTTCCTGCAACAGTTTTCGACACAAACGCTGACGTTTCAACAAGCACGCACCTTCGCGCTGTTGTATTACCCGCATATTTTACGCACCCGCTTGTATCAGGCGAATGCGCTAGGCGTGACCCCGGATGAACGTATTCAAGCGGTGCTGGCAGATATTTTGTACGATGAATACGGCAATGGCGACCCGTCAAAATCACACATGGAAGTCTACCGCAAGCTGCTACGCGCGGTGGATTGCAGCCCGGAAGAAATTGCCAACCCGCCGATCACCCCCGAACAGCAAGGTTACATTGACACCATGATGCGCCTTACCCAAGGCACTGACTGGCTGGCAGCCGTCGGGGTAGCAGGCATTGCGGGCGAATGGCCAATTCCACCGTATTACCGCATGTTGCTGACAGGGTTACGCACTGTGCCGGGCTTGGATGATGATGCGCTGGAATTGTTTATCGGGCATATCGAGCTGGATATTGAACATTCGCGCATGATTGAAGAAGCCATTATGCCGCATTTGGAGACCCGCGAAGGGCAAGAATCCCTGTGGCGCGGTATCAACCTCAACCTCAATGCGCGGCTCGTGCAATTGAATGGGTTGCAGCGCGAAGTCTTCAGCAAGCAGTAATCCCTAACCGACCGCAAGCTGTGCCAAACCGTCTGCAATCACCACATACGCCTGTTTAAGCTCAGCTTCGGTCACACAATACGGTGGTAACACATACACCACATTTCCCAGTGGGCGCAATAATAAGCCGCGCTCATGGAAAAAGGCTTTGAGTTGCGCCCCAATCGCGGAAGTGTAGCCTGCATCCGCTGCCACGACATCGAATGCCGCAATCGTCCCCATGACCCTCATCCGCTGCACCAGTGGATGCCCTGCCAATGTTGCCAAGCCTTGCCGTTGCCAAGTCTCGATTTGCGGTAATTTTGCTAAAGTCTTTTCATCGTCAAACACTTGCAACGATGCCAACGATGCTGCACACCCCAGTGGATTAGCCGTAAACGAATGCCCGTGTACCAGCGCCCGATCGAAGGTTTCGCCCAGAAATGCAGCGTAAATAGCTTCGCTGGTAACTGTCACCGACATCGGTAGGAAACCCGCTGTCAGCCCTTTCGACAAACAGATAATATCCGGTGTCACTTGTGCTTTAATAGAGGCAAACAGCGCCCCCGTGCGTCCAAAGCCCGTCATCACCTCATCGAAAATCAATAAGATACCTGCTTCACGCAAACGTGCTGCCAACGCTTGCAAAAATTCGGGGCGGCACATACGCATCCCTGCTGAACCTTGAACCAACGGTTCCATGATAACGGCTGCGAGGGTATCGCCCTGCTCGGCAAGGTAAGTTTCTAGCTGTGCTAATGCGGCTTGTTCTTTGGCGGCTACCGCCGTGTCGCCATCCCATGTTTCGGGGAAAGGTAACAAACCGACTTCAAACAACAGACTACCGTAAGTGTCAAAAAATCCGCAACCTTTACCCGCCGACATCGCGCCTACTGTATCGCCATGGTAGCCGCCTTCAAAGGCGAGAAAACGGGTACGCTGGGCTTCACCGTGATTGCGCCAGTATTGCAGCGCCATTTTCAACGCCACCTCCACCGCCGTGGAACCGTCATCGCTGAAGAATACTCGGGTAAGGCCAACCGGCAAACGTTGCACCAGTTCGTGTGCCAGTTGCGCAGCGGGTTGGTGCGTGAATCCGGCGAAAATGACCTGCTCCAGCGTGTGCGCTTGGCGGGCAATGGCGGCAGCAATCGTGGGGTGGGCGTGTCCGTGGATATTTACCCACCAAGATGAAATCAGATCAAGAAACTCACGACCGTCTTCAGCATAGAGGCGAATGCCTTTAGCCGACGTAATGGCAATCGGCTCTGGAGCAGTCTGAGCTTGCGTAAAGGGATGCCAAACATGGCGACGATCCAGCGAAAGAGTCGTTAACATAAATAACTCACTATACCAATTCAGAAATAACGCAACGCCCAACTATCTGCCCGAAACTGCCATTTATCCCACCCAATAGCGTTAGCTTCGCGAATACAGTTTTAAAATAAATGCTGATAAAAAAGTTCTTTAGTGGATTACTTTTCAGGAATCAATCCTATGAAAAAATTCTTGGTTGTGAATGCTGGCCTCGCTGCCCTAGTGGGTTCAAGCATGGCAGAAGCAGGCTTTTCCCCCTACTATGCTGGAGCAGCCATCGGTGCGTCTCAAAACAACGGCAGTGAAGCGCAGTTTTGTGATGAATGTACCGGCTCTAAATTCACCATGCACAAAAAAAACACAGGAGCTAAGGTTCACAAAGTCTACGCTGGCGCTAATTTAAACCCCGTATGGGGGGTGGAAGCCGAATACGCCAACCTTGGCGATACGTATTCCCTTGACATGTACCGCCCTGAATTCGGCATCCCCGGTGGACGTGCAGAAACGGCACGTGCCCGTCAAAAAACCCGTGGTATTGGCCTCAGTGCCAAAGCCAATCACCGCATTACACGCAAGACTTCCATCTATGGCAAGGCAGGTGCATTTGTTTGGGAAAACAAAAACAGTATGGATTATACCAACCTTGACGGCATCAATGAAAAATACAAAAGTACTGACCGGGGTGTTAGCCCAACTGTCGGACTTGGCATTGAACACGAAGTCACCGACCGCATTAGTATCCGCGCAGGTTGGGATCGTACCTTTAATACCGGCAAGGGTGACCGCTTTTTGGAACTGGACGCCAATAAAAATGTTACCGATTTGCACAGTGTGAAAACTGATACCGACATGATTTACGTCGGTGCAACGTTTAACTTCTAAGCGGATAACGTGTCAAACAAACATTTGCCCCCTGCTTTGGTGATGGCAGCAACGCGTTCAGTGTGAGCTGCCATCTCTTCAGCATTGGCTTGAATCACTCGCAAACGCCTCACATCCGCAACAATCCGACGGATTCCTGCATTTCCCTCCTGACCATTATTACCAGCATCGTCAGCACCTAACAACAAACTGACTTGCCCGCCTGTCATGGCGAGGTAGACATCTGCCAAAATCTCCGCATCCAGCAAAGCGCCGTGCAAAGTACGGTGAGTATTGTTGATTTCGTAACGCTTACATAACGCATCCAAACTGGCACGTTGTCCGGGGAACAGTTGTCGCGCCATGACCAATGTATCAGTTACGCTGCAATCATCCGTGATCGGGCGATGTGCTGGGTTCACTAATCGCAATTCATGGTTAAGGAAACCAATATCAAACGGCGCATTATGGATGATTAATTCCGCCCCATGCAGATAAGCCAGCAGGTCGTTCATAACATCTTCAAAGCGCGGTTTATCAGCAAGAAACTCATTGGTAATGCCATGAACCTCAATGGCTCCCGCATCAATCTCACGATCAGGTTGCAGGTAATAGTGGAAATTATTTCCTGTCAGACGCCGGTTGAGCATTTCCACACAACCAATTTCAATGATGCGATGGCCTTCTTTAGGCTCAAGACCCGTAGTTTCTGTATCAAGGATAATTTGACGGCTCATAGTTTTTTCTCGTCGATGGCTTTATTGGCAAGTTGGTCTACCCGTTCATTTTCAGCGTGTCCGCTGTGGCCTTTAACCCAACGCCAGTCAATACGATGCTGGGTAGTCGCCGTATCCAAACGTTGCCACAGCTCTTGGTTTTTAACCGGTTTACCCGCAGCAGTTTTCCAACCTTTGCGTTTCCACCCTACCAGCCATTCAGTAATGCCTTGGCGGACATATTGGGAGTCAGTCGTCAACACCACCTCACACGGGCGTGTCAGGGTTTCCAGTGCCTGAATCGCTGCCATCAGTTCCATTTGATTATTAGTGGTGACAGGCTGATACCCATAGATTTCACGCTCTGTGCCATTGTAGCGTAGCAATGCGCCCCACCCACCCGGCCCCGGATTACCACGGCAGGCACCATCGGTAAAAATCTCAACTATTTTACTTGGCATTATTTGGCTCTTTACGGGATACACGCCCGGCTCCCGGATTCACAATCATTCCCGGACGTAGCACCGGCTTAACTTTGCGGGAAGGCAATAATAACGTCATGTTGGATACTTTTTTCTGCGCATGAATAATGTACACATTACCCGTCATCAAACGGAACTGGCTCCCCAAACGATCCAACCAACGCGCACGTTTAAACAGATAATCACCACCAAATACCGGGCAAAATCCCGCTGAAACCGTTTCACACACATCAAATCCCAACACACTCAGCCATTCACGCACCCGAAAAGTGGAATAAAAGTGGCAGCGTTGTGCTCGAGGATTATGCAAATAACGCAATTGTGCCAAGCCCTTGAAACTGATCGGATTAAAGCCAATCAAAATACAATGGCCTTCAGGCACTAATACCCGTTCGATTTCACGCAATACTTGATGGGGGCTACGGCTACAATCCAGCGCATGACTAGCCACAACCAAATCCATATTGTTTAACACAAAGGGTAGCTGTTCTGGTGTACCCATGATACTGACGGGTTCACCCAATACCTCTCCTAAAGAGAACTGGCTGGCAACCCGTGATTCTTGCAAAAAAGAATATTGCCCTGCTAACACACCCGTTTCCAAGGCGTAGTAACCAAAAATATCTGCGCTCATGCGACTGACAATCGCCTGCACCCTTGCCAAGGTAGCCTGCCCTGCCGATGAAGCATACCAATCCCGACAGGCATTGATCCCTGCTGGCGATAATGAAGTTGTAGCAGTAACGTTCAGCGATTTTTCCTTGTTCACAGGTAACATACGTATTATATTCGCAGCAGATTAGGCTAATCAGAAAAACTTATGAAGAGTATCCCGTTACTCAACTGCCATCTTATACATCATTATAGCGACGAATCAGGGGCAACATAAGAACAACAAGGTCAATGGGGTTTTAAACATGATAACAATAAGCAAACCGGCGTTCATCGCTGCGTCTATCATCACATTATTTACTAGCTCTGGCTGTTCCAGCCACATGGGTAAACCAGAACAGGCCAGTAAACAACCGACGTTACGCAAAGCTTCTTTGCATAGCACGAGTCTTGCCAATGACGCTCAAACGAGTACCCAACAGCAAGCGCAGCAAAAACCTGTATTAGATAACGATTTTGATACGTGGGAGCGGGTATTTCGAGGCTTCAAGCTCAATAACCAATACAGCCAACACCCACAAGTACAACGGTTTGTCCAGTATTACGGACGCAATCCTGCCCAATTAAGCTTGCTATCGGAACGTGCTAGTGTATTCCTCCACATGATTGTGCACGAAGTTGAACGCCGGGACATGCCCAACGAACTTGCCTTGTTACCTTTCGTAGAAAGTGCATTTGATGCGGATGTTTTCTCCCACGCAGGCGCTGCGGGTCTGTGGCAATTTATTCCTGATACCGGGCGACGCTATGGCTTGCAACAAGCCAGATCTTACGATGCCCGTATGGATCCGTTTGCTGCCACAGGCGCAGCATTGACTTACTTGCAAAAACTCAACAACGATTTCAATGGTGACTGGCTACTCGCACTCGCTGCGTATAACTGTGGTGAAAATCGGGTGCAACGTGAAATAGACCGTAACCGTGCTAAAGGGCTGCCCACAACATTTTGGCATCTCTCCTTGCCTAAAGAAACCCGCGAATATGTACCACGCTTACTGGCGTTCAAAGAACTGATTGGTAATGCACCACGCTATGGCATTACGCTGCCGGAAACCCCCAACAGCGCACGTTTGGCACAACTGCGCATCGACAAACCCGTCGACTTACGGCAGGCTGCACTACAGGCAGGCTTAGCAGCGGATACCTTGCTAAACTTGAACCCCTGTTTCCGCACGGGCATCACCACACCACAATACTCCAATCGCATTGTGCTGCCACGTCAATACGCCAAGCAACTCGTACAAGCCATTGAAGCCTTGCCTCCGGCAGCCAATAACCGGATTTATGCCAGTAAATCATCCTCTGGTTACAATAAGCTGGCAACGACTCGTATGGGTAAGAAGAAATCTAGCCAGCTCGCGAAAGCTAAAACCAAAAGTAGCGTCAAAGTACATACGGTACGTAGAGGCGATACCTTGCAATCCATCGCCCTACGTCATGGAACTACAGTAAAGACCTTGATGAAACACAACAGCAAACGCACATCCAAGTTAAAAGTCGGTGAGCGTTTAGACGTGATTGCCAGTGTATCAGGAGTTAATGTCCAGTCATGAGCGAACTGATTGTCATGCTTGACAAACAAATCCTCAAACGCATTGCTGTAAAAAAAACCAGCATTGTGTTTGGACGCCATAGCAAGTGCGACATCGCTCTTCCCGATCGCACCATTAGCAATAATCACGCCCGCATCACCGTGGTTAGAGACGACTGCTTTTTGGAAGACTTGCAAAGCACCAATGGTACTTACGTCAATCAGCAGCAGATTGACCGCCACTTACTCATGGATGGAGACATCATAGCACTCGGAAAATACCAAGTGGTTTTTCGCTCTGTTCAAGGTATTGCAATACAAATCAAACGCTTAAGTATTCACCCTAAATTGATGGATGCAAGCTACAATGCTTGGCTACAAGTGATGGATGGCAGCAAATCAGGGTACATTATTCCCTTAAAAGCCGAACGCTTAGTGCTAGGGAATCAAACAACTGGACAAGTTTTGATTGAGTGTTCCACTCAAGGGCAATATATTATGAGCGCGACGGGTACAATGAATAACCATCGTACCCGTACCTTGGTCGCTGGAGACACCCTCAAGGTGGAAGAAACCACCTTTCAATTCTGTCTGAAGGAGCAAGATGCCGACATTAATACCGTCTCTACCTAAACCTCCACTACGCCGTACTATCCAACGCCAACGTTCGGCGCTTAGCCAACCCGAACAAATTCAACTATCACAGCAAGCGGTCGCTCGCTTGACCGCTCAACGGTTATTTCGTAATGCACGGCACATTGCACTGTACCTACCGGTGAGGGGCGAAGCTGACCCGCGCAGCGTGCGTCATCGCGCACTACCGCGCCAACATTTTTATCTGCCGGTTCTATCGCCATTTAGAGACGGACGCCTATGGTTTGTGCGTTGGGATAAAAGCACTCGCTTTCGCTTGAACCGCTTCCGTATCCCTGAACCTTATCCCCATTATCGTCAGCATCGCCCAGCTCGCTGGCTTGATCTGGTGATCGCCCCGTTGGTCGCATTCGATCATACTGGCACGCGCATGGGGATGGGAGGAGGCTTTTATGATCGCACCTTTGCATTCAAACGATGCACCATGGCAAGCTTGCGCCCTTATCTGTGCGGGCTGGCTTACCACTTTCAACAAGCCGAATCTTTAACCCGCCAACCATGGGATGTTCCCTTGGATCTCGTCACTTCCGATAGCAGTTTTTTTCGATTCAACACTGGCATATATTAGAATATACTGATATAGTCTTAACATAGTCAGGGTTAGCCTGATACGACATAACCGCATAGGAGATATTGAAATGAAAAAATTATTGATTGGCTTGAGCCTATTGGCTCTGTCTGCTACCGCAAGTGCAAACGACTTTTTCGGTGGCAACGATGGTGAATGGAAAATGGGGCCTTACGGTCCTTACTATGAAGAAAGCGACTGGCCAGAATGGACTCCTATGTACTGGATGGACGAAATGATGAACAGTTTTGATGACGAAGACAGCTACGGTGACAATGGCTTTATGGGTGGAATGCCGTTCATGGGCAATAACAACATGCCATTCATGGGTGGCAATAACTACCCAATGATGCCTTACGGCGCTGCACCTATGGGCGCTCCAATGATGGCTCCCCCTATGGGCGCTCCAATGATGGCTCCCCCTATGGGTGCTCCAATGATGGCTCCTCCGATGGGCGCTCCAATGATGGCTCCTCCTGCGATGCCAGCTCCGGGTGCAGCACCTGGTCCTGCTGCTAACTAATTTTAGCTAAAGCAGTTATACTTAACAGGTCGGTTTATCCGGCCTGTTTTCGTATTAGCATGACCAAAATACACAGGGAGCAAACCCATGAAAAAAATGATTGCAAGCATCCTCTTGGCAGGTTTCACAAGCATGGCCAATGCAGGCGGCTGGGGCTTCGACAACTTCGATATGAATCCCAATATGAACTGGGGCAACAACCAATCTTGGGGGAATGGGCCAGGCAATGGCTTTAACATGGGCAATGGTGGCCCAGCTTGGGGCGGCGGTCCAAACATGGGCTGGGGCAATGGTGGCCCAGCTTGGGGTGGTTCTCCAAACATGGGCTGGGGCAATGGCGGCCCAACTTGGGGTGGCAACAACATGCCATGGAACAATGGTTGGAACAACGGCCCCAACATGCCGTTCTGGAATAATGGCCCTAGTATGCCGTTTAACTGGAACAATGGTCCCTCCTTTAACAGCTCAAACTTCCCCGGCACGGGTTGGGGCAATAACACTATGCGCCGTTACCCACGCCCTGTAGTGCCTATGGGGATGCAACCCAATGCAAATGGTATGGGCATGAATAATGGCTTGCCACCTTTCATGATTCCACCACCACCGCCAGTCGCACCTACTCCGACAACAGCCATGCCATCAGCAACTACGCCCTCTCCGGTGAATGAAAATACGACTCCAGTCACACCTGCATCTGTACCTGAGGCAACAACGGCGGCTCCTGAAGCAACAGCAACCAATCAAGAAGCTCCAGCAACAACGCCAAGCACAACACCTGCTCCAGCATCACCTATAACACAGTAAAGTACAGTGAGAGACTACAGGGCGCGAAGTATCAACTCGCGCCCTGCATTTTCCAAGGAAGGAATTTGACTTGTTAAGTTACCGACACGCTTTTCATGCTGGTAATCATGCTGATGTCCTCAAACATATAGTGCTAGTGTTAACACTGGAATACTACCAGCGCAAAGATAAGCCATTTTGGTACATTGATACCCATGCCGGTGTCGGTCTATACCACCTGAACAGTTCAGAAGCGCTGAAAACCCGTGAATTTACTCATGGTATCCAAAACTTGTGGAGTGCCAGCAATACACCCGATGCACTACACCTCTATCTCAACCTGATTAGACAACTCAACGCCCAACCGACCTTAGAACATTACCCCGGCTCCCCTTGGATTGCGGCAAACGTATTACGCAAAACCGATCAATTACGCTTGTTTGAATTACATCCCACTGATTTCACTGCACTGGAAAATAATTTGGGATACGACAAACGTATTCAGATCAGCAAACAAGATGGTTTGAAAGGCTTGTTGGGATTATTACCCCCTATTACCCGCCGAGCCGTTACCTTAATCGACCCATCTTACGAATTAAAAACAGACTACGCTGATGTCATCAGCACACTCATCAAAGCTCACCAGCGTTTTGCCACAGGTACGTATATGCTGTGGTATCCTGTCATTGAACGTCAGCGGATCAAGCAAATGATTCACGCCTTGCTGCAAAGTAAGATTGCAGGCATTTTGCAAATCGAATATTGCCCATTAGCCGACAATGCGGGAATTGGCATGACGGGCAGTGGTTTGTTCGTTATCAACCCGCCGTGGTTACTAGCTGGGCAAATGCAGTCAGCCTTACCATGGATCAATCAGCAAATGGCTAACTCCACTGGTCACTTTACAGTCACATACATTACCCCAGAAAAAACCACCTGACCCCCTTAAGGATACGCTCATGCAATATTGGCTGATGAAATCAGAACCTGATGTGTTCGGCATTGATGACTTACAAAAAGTAGCCGTGGAACCATGGGATGGAGTACGTAATTACCAAGCCCGCAATATGATGCGCGACCAAATGCAGGTAGGTGATCAGGTATTTTTCTACCATTCAAACTGCGACATTCCCGGTATTGTCGGTATCGCCAGCATTGCAACCCAAGGCTACCCCGACGATACCGCATTTAACCCAGAAGCAAAGTATTTCGACCCCAAAAGTGACCCACAGAATCCAAGTTGGTATCGGGTTGACGTGCAATTCGTGCGTAAATTAAAGCGCACCATCAGTTTGCGTGAACTGCGCGAACAAACGGCGTTGCAAAATATGCCACTAGTACAAAAAGGCTGCCGCCTCTCTGTGATGCCCGTGAGTGCCGAAGAATGGCAGACCATCCTTGTTCTGGAATAATCTTCGCCAAACCGTTACGGTGTTTTATCGTCTGCTCCTGGTCGGCAAGCCTTAGCCCCTGGACCAAATAGTGGGCAGAAATCATCAGGTAACGCTGGCTTGGGTGCTGCTTCCACAGCACTCAGTGTCTCACCATCCTTTTTTACCTCCGTTTTCGACGGTATGGTCTCTTCAGGTATATTTGGCACTGTCACCGTTGACGCCAATGCAGACGTATCAACGGGCTTCGCAAAATGGGATAAACGTAAATGATGAAAGACACGCTTGGCTTCCCAATAGTCCTTTTGATATTGATGGCGACTCAAAAGAGCTTGCTTGGTTTCAGTGGAAACATCTAAACTTGCTACCTTGCTATCTAGCTCAGCAATCTTTGTCAACAATTCATTAGCTTTTACAACCAACGTAGAGTGTTTATTGTAACTTTCTAATTCCGTTTTTTCCTGAGCCTCAAACTCACGTCCAAGCTTATTCATCTGCTCTTCTTGTTCAGTGTACATCGCAGGCAAATCAATTTGCTGCCCGGAATTTCCTATAGCGGCTCCCGGTGTCGCAGAATCGCGGGTTATATAAAGTGATAATGATGCCGCAACAGCAATCACAGCTAACAACACGGGCAGAGCTACCCGTAACAAACTTTCCAATTTTTCTTGTATGGAAACTTCAGGCAAATCTTGCTTGATAACTAATTTTGGCATGGGGAATTCCACTTCGTTGATCTGACCATTCACAACAGCGTGATGCCAACATAACAGCTCTTTATTTTTATACCAGTCACTGACTGACAAAACGGGGGTTTTTACCTGTATACGGACATCGCCCTATATAAACCTGAATACGACGTGAATGCAATAGAAATAAGCAAAGCCGACAAAGAAGTCGGCTTTTTGATTAAAATATAATCTTCTGAAAGGATTTATATCGCTTGAGCGCCGGAAGGTGGCGGAGAAGAAGTAGGCGCTGCTGGCGGGGTATCTAATTCTTTCTTTAATTGATCCACACCTTGTTTTAGGTTTTGGTTTAATTCCTGCACACTATCAGTTAATGCCTTATCCAAATCTTTTAATCCATTTTCCATAAAAATATTCAACTGATCAACCACTGCCCCCATCGCACCACTGACCATCGAACCCATGGTTTTTTGGACATCCACTTGCCACACATCTTTATTACGAATCAACACTGTACGCAAAGGAATCGCCATGTCGCCTTTTTCACCACTGTATAGTAGCGTAGCCACTTCGGCTGTCACACCATCTACTTTGATTTCGCCGGTTTCAAAACGCTTAGCAGCAACACTCTTGCTACTCAAAAATTGCAGGTATTGCGCACTCTCCCACGTTGTCAGATTTTTGGCAGTATCCATGTCCTCATTTAACACGGCCTGCCAAAACTTATCAGCAACCTCACGAGCTTGCTGCGATTCCGAGGAAAAAATACACCCGTGCAGCAACACACTCAGCACGAGTAAATAAAAACCAAATAAGTAGCGCTTAGCGTTCATGGTTCACTTTCCCTTCAAGAACAGCCTCGTCATTCACACCTGTTAGTATGGTGTGCTTAACTGTATTTTCAAGCGGCTCATTATCCGCTACAGAAACCATGACTTTACAGTAGTTCGGGGTGTAGCCGGTGTAAATGTGCTGCCCAGCGTCGCCAGCACGTCCGTACTCCCATAAGACCGGCACAGTGCTACCAACTTGCCGTGCTAACCACTCGCGTTTCAGGCGCTCACCCACTGCATGTAAGGTTTGACTGCGTGATTTTTTAACGGATTCTGCAACCTGATTAGGCAACGTAGCGGCTTTCGTTCCGGTACGAATCGAATAAGTGAATATATGCATGTGACCGAAACCAACCGACTCTACATAAGCCAAGGTTTGTTCCCACTCCTCATCGGTTTCCCCCGGAAACCCGACAATAATATCCGTTGTCACATTGAAACCCGGCACACTACGCCGTGCCTCAGTCACTAGCCGCACAAATTCAGTCGTCTTACACCGCCGCGCCATACGTCGCAACACCGAATCGGCTCCACTTTGTAAAGGCAAGTGCATGTGTGGCATTAAACGCGGGTCAGCAAACAGAGCAAAGAAATCATCCGGCAAATCCCACGGTTCTACCGAAGCAAACCGGATACGCGGCATATCGGTTTCCCGCAAAATGGCTTGCACCAAGGCATACAAAGAGCTTCCCGTGTCACTGCCATAACCGCCGACATGCACCCCAGCTAATACAATCTCCTGAATGCCTTGCCGATACAGCTCATTGATTTCAGCAATAATCTCAGCTTCAGTGCGACTGCGTTCCTCACCCCGTGCCACCGTGACAATGCAAAACGTACAGCGGTAACGGCAACCGTCCTGAATCTTGATGAACGCCCGATGCCGACCACGCAAGAATAATGGCGATTCACCCGGTTCACTAGCCATCGCGGGCATCACCGGCAAGGTAAAATGTTGCATCACGGTTTGGGGAAGTTGATCTTTCTCGGTATTTGGCACAACCAAATCCACACCGAGCGTTTGCGCAACTTCATCCGTTTGCAGGCTGGCATAACAACCACTCACCACCAGCTTGGCAGCAGGGTTTTCACGGTAAAGGCGATGCATGAGGCGTCGAGACTTACCTGACGCTTCATTAGTAACCGCACAGGTATTCAGTACCAATACATCGGCATCCGGTGCATTGGGCACAATTTCATGCCCGCCTGCACGAAATTGCTGAGACCACTGTTCCAACTCCGCCTCATTTAGGCGGCATCCTAACGCTTTCAGATGGACTTTCATGTACCTGCTTACAAATTCTCAGCATGTGTTTCGACTGTGGCGGAATCACGTAGCGCTTTCAAAAAAGCGTCTAACTCACGCGAGCCAATGCTTTGACTATAAATCGCTTCAGCATCAGTACCCAACGTAGCGTCCCCCGCTTTGATCGACTTCAACGCAACGATCGCATAATCCCCATTAGCCAAGGCAACGCTACCCCACGTCGATTTACCTTCTAGCGGATGACTCAGTGCAAATGCCTGCTCCAACACCTCTGGTGACAGTTTAGTATCAGTGCGCCCAAGCAAACCGAGCTTTTCAACAGCAGTCTCCGAGCCTAAACCAGACTCTGCCAATACAGTCCAAGACTGTGCTGCCATCAGCTTTTTCAGGAGATCTTCACCTTTTTGAGCCGTCAATTTGCGAGCCTCTTGCGCAAGCAAAGCAGTGCGAATATCTTCACGAACCGTTTCTAACGGTTTCTGCGCGGCTGGTTCATGATTCACGACACGAATAACCACCGCATTACCATCTTCCAGTTCTAACAAGTCAGAGTTTTTACCAGACTTCAAAACCTCTTCGCTAAATGCGGCAGCACGTACTTTGTCATTAGCAGCAATGCCCTGGCCTTGTACTGGCGTAAGCCAGTCTGTTTGCTGCACACTCAAACCCACTTCTTTAGCAGCCGGTGCAAGATCACCATCCTGCTCATACGCAACCCGACCTAGCACTTCGCCTTTATCGAGGAAGGCTTGTTCTGCTTGATCTTTACGGTAATCGGTTTCCACATCTGCACGTGCCTCTTCAAATGTTTTCGGCTTAGCTGGCTTGATTTCCGTAACACGAATAATTTCGTAACCCGCTTCCGTTTTCACTGGTGCCGATGTTTCAGCTACTTTTAGCGCAAAGACTGCTTTCTCAAATTCAGCACCCCAGTCGCCTGCCACAACCGAACCCATCTGCCCATCTTTTTCGGCAGCAATCTTATCATCGGAATCCGCGCGAGCAATCGCCTCAAAAGTACGAGTGCCTGCCTGTATTTCTGCATATAACGCATCAATACGCTGCTTAGCCTGTGCATCTTTTGCAGGGTCATCCACACTGATTAAGATATGACTCACCATACGTTGCTCTGGCTGCGCATAAGTATCCGCATTATTATCAAACCACGTTTTCAACGCCGCCTCATCCACGGTGATATTAGCCATCAAATCAGCACGCTTAAGTTCCACATACGCCAGTTGTACACGCTCATCAGTCATATAGGATGCTTTGTTTTGCTCGTAATACTGGGCAATTTGCTCATCTGTTACTTGCACTTGCGCCTGGAAATCAGCAAGTTTTAGCGTAAAGACTTCCAGCTCGCGTTGCTGATTACGTAGTGCCTGATACTGCTCTGCCTCTGCTTTGGGCAAAAACGCAGTACTTGCCACAGCATTCCGCAACTGTTGTTGCGAAAGATCAGCGCGTACTTGTGCTTCAAACTCAGCAGGGTCACGACGCTGCATTTTCAAAAAGCTTTCATACGTTTGTTTATCAAATTTACCCTCTTTTTGAAAAACGTCGAGCGCAGCAATAGCATCTGCCACTTCTTGATTGCTTGCAAGATAGCCATCATCACGAATTTTTTGCTGCATCAAGGTTTGATTAATCACGGATTCTAGGGCATTACCTTTTAGCGCCTCATCCATACCTTCTGGCAGTTGACCACCTAACTGCTGCTTAAGTTGTAACAGCGTATTTTGTACAGCTTGCACCGAAATATCTTCGCCATTAACGACAGCAGCGACACGTTTATCGCCACCTTGAAAATAGTCATAAATCCCAGTTAGAGCGAAGGGTACAATGATAATCCCTACGATCGCGTAGGCAACCCAGCCTTTGGCTTTGTCATGAATTGATTGCAGCATGGTCTTTTACGTTTTTGTGTGTAATGTTGATTGATGAACAATTAATGCGCACGCCCCACGCACGCAAGAATGCCATCATACAGGAAGAAAAGTGGGGATGAAATGGAAAAAGTTGGCGGAGCGGACGGGACTCGAACCCGCGACCCCCGGCGTGACAGGCCGGTATTCTAACCAACTGAACTACCGCTCCGCGATGTTGTATTAAACAACTTAAAATAAACAAAAAGGATGCCACAAGAGCATCCTTTTTTGAATAGTTGGCGGAGCGGACGGGACTCGAACCCGCGACCCCCGGCGTGACAGGCCGGTATTCTAACCAACTGAACTACCGCTCCGCGATAAAAACTGAATGAAGATGGTGGGTAGTGAGGGGCTCGAACCCCCGACATTCGCCTTGTAAGGGCGACGCTCTACCAACTGAGCTAACTACCCGTCGTTCATCAGAGGTCGCTACTGTACAGCATCTTTTAGCGCTTTACCAGCCTTAAATGAAGGAATTTTTGCAGCAGCGATAGAAATTGTGTCTCCCGTGCGCGGATTACGTCCAGAACGTGCCTGACGCTCACGCACAAGGAAAGTGCCAAAGCCAACCAGAGCCACTTGGTCGCCTTTTGCCATCGACTCACTGATGACTTCGACAAACGCCTTGAACGCTTTATCGGTATCGGTTTTAGTCAAACCGGACTTCTCTGCTACTGCATCAATCAATTCTGATTTATTCATAGAAATTTTCCTTATGAATTCATTATAGGGGAAACCGAAACACTCCTGCCACAACAGTCAGCAGAGCCACCCATGCGGATACGCCCGCTAGTTATACCAGCGACATCTAAAATATGTCAACAAAATGACGGACTTCAAACGCACAGAAGCATTTCAGCATCCCGTTTAGGACATTAATGTGGTCTGGCTGGGCTGATTTCCTCTTCGTCAGCCACCACCACTGGGGCGGAAGATGGTGCTTCCGCATCATCATCCAAGTCCTCATCATCAGCCAAAGGCACTGGCGCATGTTCTAACGCCAAGGCTAATACCTCATCAATCCACTTCACTGGGCGTATTTCCAAACCTTTTTTGACGTTATCCGGTACTTCTGCTAAATCTTTTTCATTTTCCTTGGGGATCAATACCAGCTTGATACCACCACGGTGCGCTGCCAGTAGTTTCTCCTTCAAGCCACCGATGGGCAATACCTCTCCGCGCAAAGTAATTTCCCCCGTCATCGCCACATCAGCACGCACAGGGATACGCGTCATCGCGGATACCATCGCGGTGACCATACCGACACCTGCACTGGGGCCATCTTTAGGCGTTGCACCTTCAGGCACATGGATGTGTACATTATTCTTGCGCAGTGATTTACGGGTAATCCCCAAGCTCCGTGCGCGGCTTTTAACCACTGTCTCGGCAGCATGGATAGACTCTTTCATCACTTCGCCCAAACGTCCGGTACTTTTGATCATGCCATTGCCCGGCAATAAAGCGCTTTCAATGGTGAGCAAGTCACCACCAACCGACGTCCATGCCAAACCCGTGACCTGACCAATCTGGTTACTTTTATCCGCACGCCCGTAATCGAAACGTTTCACACCAAGGTATTTCTCAATGTTACGCGGGGTAACGGAACTCTTCTTCTTGTCGCTCAACAAATGCTCTTTAACGGCTTTGCGGCATAACTTAGAGATTTCACGATCCAAATTACGCACCCCGGCTTCACGGGTGTAATGGCGAATAATATCCATCACCGCGCTATCGCTAATGGTTAATTCCCCTTTCTTCAACCCATTGGCTTTGATTTGCTTAGGAACCAAGTAATTCTTCGCAATGCTGAGCTTTTCGTCTTCGGTGTAACCCGGAATGCGGATAACCTCCATGCGATCCAGCAATGGTCCCGGAATTCGCATACTGTTAGAAGTCGCCACGAACATCACATCCGACAAGTCGAAATCCACTTCCATGTAATGGTCAGCGAAGGTGTGGTTTTGTTCCGGGTCTAATACTTCTAGCAATGCCGACGACGGATCACCGCGAAAATCGGTGGCCATTTTGTCGATTTCATCCAGCAAGAACAGTGGATTGCGTGTGCCTACTTTGGTCAAATTCTGAAGAATTTTACCCGGTAATGAACCGATATACGTCCGCCGATGCCCACGAATTTCAGCCTCATCGCGTACCCCGCCCAATGCCATCCGCGTAAATTTACGCCCAGTGGCACGCGCAATGGATTGCCCTAAGGAGGTTTTACCCACCCCCGGCGGCCCTACCAAGCACAGAATCGGGCCTTTGATCTTTTTGACGCGCTGCTGTACGGCAAGGAATTCGAGGATACGTTCTTTGACTTCTTCCAAGCCGTAATGGTCTTCGTTAAGCACCTTTTCGGCATCCGGCAAGTTATTATTAACTTTGGATTTTTTCTTCCAAGGCAAATTCACCAGCGCGTCGATATAATTGCGTACCACCGTTGCTTCCGCTGACATCGGCGACATCATTTTAAGTTTTTTCAACTCTGCGTCAGCTTTGTCTTTGGCTTCCTTGGGCATACCGGCTGCTTCAACTTTACGCAGCAACTCTTCCATTTCATTCGGCGCAGCATCGTCCATCTCACCCAGTTCTTTCTGGATGGCTTTGATTTGCTCGTTGAGGTAATACTCACGCTGGCTGCGTTCCATCTGTTGCTTAACGCGCCCCCGAATCTTTTTTTCGACTTGCAGCAAGTCGATTTCACCTTCCACTAATTCCATCAGGTACTGAATGCGCTCTTCAACATCGAGCATTTCCAGTACTTTCTGTTTTTCCGCAATCTTCAAACCCAGATGTGCCGCAATGGTATCGGCTAAGCGTACCGGATCATCAATACTGGATAAGGAGGAGAGAATTTCCGGTGGAACTTTTTTATTCAGTTTGACGTATTGTTCAAACAAGCTCACCAAAGAGCGGCTCAGCACATCAATCTTGCGGCTGTCAGTAGAAACCGAAGCGGCTACTTTGACCCGTGCTGCGGAAAAATCACCGTCATTATCAATTGCGATAATTTCTGCACGCTCCAGCCCCTCCACCAGTACTTTCAGCGTACCATCCGGCAGCTTCAGCAGTTGCAGAATGGTGGCAAGCGTACCCATCGTATGCACATCATCTAATTCAGGAGCGTCCACTTCGGCACTTTTTTGGGCAACCAGCAGGATTTGCTTGTTGCTATCCATCGCCATATCCAATGCTTGGATGGACTTGTTACGCCCGACAAACAAGGGGATCACCATGTGTGGGTACACCACAACATCACGCAACGGTAAAACGGGAACGATGATTGATTCAGCCATAATAAGTACTCACTGTGGCGGATAGGAGGGTGGCGTGCTGAAAAACATCAGCACGCCAACAAATGTTATTCGCCTGCGGCTAATTGCTGCTGCGGCTCGACATTTTCATAGATCAGATACGGTTGGGATTCGCCTTTGACGACGGAATCATCCACCACCACCTTGCTGACGTTCTGCTCAGATGGCAGGTCGTACATGGTATCCAGCAAGATTTTTTCCATAATGGAACGCAAACCACGCGCCCCGGTTTTGCGCTCCATCGCTTTGCGGGCAATCGAATGCAGCGCGTCCTCACGGAAGACCAATTCGGCACCTTCCATCTCAAACAGCTTGGCGTATTGCTTAGTCAGCGCATTGCGCGGTTCGGTGAGAATTTGTACCAATGCCGTCTCATCCAGCTCTTCCAAGGTGGCGATGACAGGCAAACGCCCCACAAATTCTGGAATCAAACCGTAATGCACCAAGTCTTCGGCTTCGATGTCTTTGATAACTTCACCGAAACTGCGGCTTTCTTCCGGTGATTTCACTTTGGCGGAAAAGCCAATGCTGCCTTTCTCGGTACGGCGGCGGATGACTTTATCCATACCGGAAAATGCACCACCCACAATGAATAAGATATTGCGGGTATCGACTTGCAAGAATTCTTGTTGCGGGTGTTTACGCCCACCTTGCGGCGGTACGGAGGCTACAGTGCCTTCGATCAGTTTCAGCAGGGCTTGCTGCACACCTTCGCCAGACACATCACGGGTAATAGAGGGATTATCGGCTTTGCGGGAAATCTTGTCGATTTCGTCGATGTAGACAATACCTGTCTGAGCTTTTTCGACATCGTAATCGCATTTTTGCAACAGCTTTTGGATAATGTTTTCCACATCCTCGCCTACATAACCAGCTTCGGTCAGGGTCGTGGCATCAGCAATGGTAAACGGTACATTCAGCAAGCGTGCCAAGGTTTCCGCCAGCAAAGTTTTACCACTACCCGTCGGGCCAATCAGCAAGATATTGCTTTTTGCCAACTCGACCTCATCTTTGCCGCTACCTTTTTTGTACAAGCGCTTGTAGTGATTGTAAACCGCTACTGAAAGCACGCGCTTTGCTAATTCCTGACCAATCACGTATTCATCAAGGTTGCCTTTGATCTCACGCGGCGTCGGCAGGGAAGATTGTTCATCAGACCCTTGCGCGGTATGCATTTCCTCTTGAATGATGTCATTACACAAATCCACACATTCATCACAAATGAACACCGAAGGGCCAGCGATCAGCTTGCGTACTTCGTGCTGGCTTTTTCCGCAGAAAGAGCAATACAGCAGCTTGCCGCTATCGTGATCGCCTCTTCTATCTTTACTCATCAGAACCTCTATCCTGTGCCGCTTCACGACACATCAACGATGTAAACCAACGGACTATGTTGTGTCCGTATGACTGCTTTCAAGCTATATTATTCTAATAAACTTGTCTTGTTACAAGAATACTCGCCTTTTACAAGTATTTTATGCTTCTTTTGCTGAAAAATACCTGTCCAGACACGAAAACAGCCTGTAAAGACAGGCTGTTTTCTGACAAATGGCTATGTAGGTTGGACTTTAGTCCGACAATCCATTACGTGCGAACTGTCAAGACCTCATCAATCAAGCCGTATTCACGCGCCTGCACCGCATCCATAAAGTTATCCCGATCCGTGTCTTGCTCAATACGCTCGACCGTTTGCCCGGTATGACCCGCCAATACTTTATTTAAAATCTCACGCATTTTGAGAATTTCACGCGCTTGGATTTCAATATCAGAAGCTTGTCCACGCGAGCCACCCGACGGCTGGTGAATCATGACGCGCGAATGTGGCAGTGCGAAACGCTTGCCCTTTTCACCCGCTGCCAATAACACCGCGCCCATGCTGGCTGCCTGACCAATACACAAGGTACTGACTTGTGGCTTGATAAACTTCATGGTGTCGTAAATCGCCATGCCTGCGGTAATCACACCACCTGGTGAGTTGATATACAAGTGAATATCTTTCTCAGGGTTTTCGGATTCGAGGAACAGCAACTGCGCCACAATCAGGTTAGCCATGTAATCTTCGACTTCACCCACACAGAAAATGACCCGTTCCCGCAGCAAGCGCGAGTAGATGTCAAAGGCGCGTTCGCCACGAGCAGATTGCTCGATAACCATTGGAACGCCAACAGCGCGTGGTTCAATCGGGTTTATTCCAAACATTACAACCTACCTTTATCTGTTTACAGGACTCAGGCTTGTGCCTGTTCCGGCTTCTTAGGGTTCATGACGCTATCGAAGTCGCGGGTTTCGTCGTTGACGGTGGCCTTTTCCATAACCCATTCAACGATCATTTCTTCCATTACCGCTGCTTCGATGGTCTGCATGGCTTGACGGTTGCTCCGGTAGTAGTCTTTCAGCGCTTGCGGATCTTCGTAGCTGGCAGCCACGGTTTCCAACATTGCCTCAACCCGTGCCGGGTCGCGTTGCAGGCTGTGTTGGCGAATCACTTCACCCACAATCAAACCCAACTTCACGCGGCGCTCTGCTTGCGGCGCAAACAACTCGTCGGGGATATTATCCGCCGGAGAGCCAGTGTTTTGCGAGAACTCATCACGAACGTAGCGGATTTCTTCCGTCACCAGCGACTTAGGAATATCAATGCTGTGCAGTTCCGCCAAACCGTCCATGACCTGCTGCTTGAGCTGAGTTTTAATGGCAGTATCGAGTTCGCGCTGCATATTCTTTTTGATTTCAGCACGGAAATCATCGACAGAACCGCTTTCTACGCCGAATTTAGTGATGAAATCGGTGCCGACTTCTGGCAAGACGGAAGCACGCACTTGCTTCATGGTCAGCTTGAATTGTGCCGTTTTACCTTTCAGGTTTTCAGCGTGGTAAGTATCAGGGAACGCCACATCAATGGTTTTCACTTCACCAGCTTTCATGCCAATCAGACCGTCTTCAAAGTCTTTTAACATGCGACCCGCGCCGAGTTCGACCGAATAATCTTCCGCCGCACCGCCTTCAAAGGCTTCGCCATCGACAGAACCGTCGAAATCGACTTTTACCGTGTCGCCTACCGCAGCAGCGCGGTCAACTTCATTCCATTCTTGATTTTGCTTGCGGATGACATCAATCATCTTGTCGAGATCAGCGTCAGCAATGTCTGCAACCGGGCGAGTAATCGTCAGGGTTTCAACGCCTGCAATCACCACCTCTGGGTAAACTTGGAAACTCGCCACGAATTCGAGGTCTTTACCGGCTTCCATCGTTTTCAGGTCGATTTCTGGCAAACCTGCGACACGCAATTTTTCTTGATTAGCTGCGTCTTGGAAAGCAGAACCCAGCAACTTTTCCACTACCTCGTAACGCACACCCTCTTCATAGCGTTTTTTGACCACGCTAAACGGCACTTTGCCGGGGCGGAAACCGTCGATTTTGACGCGACCCACCATGCCTTTCAGGCGTTTTTCTACTTCTTGGTCGATTTTTTGGGCAGGAACTGCCACTGTCATTTTGCGGTCGATGTTACCGGTTGTTTCGACAGAAAATTGCATGTAAAAACCTCGTTACGAGCCTGACATCCACCGATGCAGGGCAGATCATCATTAAAATCAAGGAGTTAAAGTGGTGCGAAAAGAGAGACTCGAACTCTCACGCCTTGCGGCGCTGGTACCTAAAACCAGTGCGTCTACCAATTCCGCCATTTTCGCATATATCAATTGCGGATTCCGGTCAGCAAACCCTACCGAGAATCACGAAGGAGGCGATTATACACAGCCTGTTAGCTTTTGCATAATATTTGAAGCGGGAAAAAAGTGGGGTGGCTGATGGGGCTCGAACCCACGACCACCGGAATCACAATCCAGTGCTCTACCAACTGAGCTACAGTCACCACTGAAAACATTATCTGCTGGGGGCATTAATGGCGCGCCCGGCAGGGCTCGAACCTGCAACCTACGGCTTAGAAGGCCGTTGCTCTATCCATTGAGCTACGGGCGCAAGTAAGAGTTGAAAAGTTGGTCGGAGTAGAGGGATTTGAACCCCCGACCACCTGTACCCAAAACAGGTGCGCTACCAGGCTGCGCTATACTCCGACGTTGAGAGGTAAAGAATACGTTGATTCCGTTCCTCAATCAAGAGCGCGAACTATACGTAGCACACACTCTTACGTCAAGCCCCTTACCGGACTTTTTTAGGCAGCTTTAGCAGTACTGGGTTTCAATGTCACAATATTATCCCTTGCGGGCTGCACTTCCTCATCTTCCACTGACACAGATACTGTTTTACGCCCGTGCCGCTCGTACAAAAAGCTCAACACTGCCTTGCGGCAACGCATGTATTCCACTGATTCCGCCATCGCCACCCGATTACGCGGGCGCGGCAAATTCACCTGCACAATATCCCCCACACTTGCCGCCGGGCCATTCGACATCATCACAATCCGGTCTGACAGCAACACCGCCTCGTCAACATCGTGGGTAATCATGATCACGGTATTGCCCAGTGTCGCCTGAATTTCCATCATGGAATCCTGCAAATGCGCCCGGGTCAAGGCATCCAGTGCGCCAAAAGGCTCATCCAGCAACAGCACCTGCGGCTGCATCGCCAAGGCACGCGCAATCCCGACCCGCTGCTTCATCCCGCCGGAAATTTCATCGGGGCGTTTGTGCATGGCATGATCCATGTGTACCAGCGTCAGATTGTGCTCAATCCATTCGCGCATTTCGGCTTTGGACTTTTTGCCCTTGAAGACCTGTTTCACTGCCAATTCGACGTTTTCATACGCCGTCAGCCAAGGCAATAAGGAATGGTTCTGAAATACCACCGCCCGTTCCGGCCCCGGCTCATTGACTTCGCGCCCATCCAGAATCACCCCGCCTTCGGTGGCTTGATACAAGCCTGCGACGATGTTCAGCACGGTGGATTTGCCGCAGCCGGAATGCCCAATAATCGACACAAATTCCCCCTTTTCAATGCGTAAATCCACTTTGTCGAGCGCACGAAACGGCCCTTGCGGGGTGGGAAAGTCGATGGATACCTGTGAAATCAGCAGGTGATCCGTGTGTTTTGTTGTCATCACTCTTCTCCTTATGCGCTTAACGCAATGCCGCGCTCTTATCCCACGACACCTGACGTTGCAGCAGCAACATGCCGCGATCCAGCGCGAAACCGATTAAACCAATCACAATCACCGCCACCATAATCCGCCCCAGCGAATTGGAACTGCCGTTTTGGAACTCATCCCACACGAATTTGCCCAAACCGGGGTTTTGCGCCAGCATTTCCGCCGCAATCAGCACCATCCACGCAATCCCCAAGGATAAACGCAAGCCGGTAAAAATCATCGGAATCGCAGAAGGCAGCACGATTTTACGCACATGCGTCCACCAGCTCAGGCGCAGTACCTTGCTGACGTTCTGCAAATCCTTGCTGATATTGGCGACACCGACCGTGGTATTGATAATGGTCGGCCACAAACAGCACAGCAGCACCGTCAACGCCGAGTTGATGAACGATTTATCAAACGTCGGGTCATCCGACACATACACCGCACTCACGATCATGGTCACAATCGGCAACCACGCCAGCGGTGATACCGGCTTGAAAAGCTGAATCAACGGGTTAAGCGCGGCGTACACCGTCTGGCTCAACCCCGCCACAATCCCCAGCGGAATCGCAATAAATCCCGCCAACACAAAGCCCGTCATCACGGTGACAATGCTTGTCACAATTTGATCAAAAAATGTCGCTTTACCGGTGTAAGGGCGGATACTGACCTCAGCATTCGGGTCTTCCGCCAACGCGGTAGCATTGCGTTCCTCTTGCCGCTGGTAAAACTCCACCTCTTTCTGGCGTGCTGCCTGATGCTCATCAATCAGGCCAGTAAATTGCTCGAAAACCTGCACCGGCCCCGGCACTGCCCCCAACGACGTTACAATCTTGGGCGCACCAATCTGCCAAATCGCCAGAAACAGCAGGATACCGAGAAACGGCGCGACGAGGGTCTGGAATAGTTGCTTGGTGTTCATAGGAATACCCTCCCCTTAAACCTTATCATCCTTCTTCAACCCGATCTTGAACTGCTCGATGTACTCGTTCGGCTTTTTGCCGTCGTAACTCGTACCGTCGATGAAGTCGCTGGTCGCAGGCTTATAACCGCTTTCTGCTCCAAAATCCGGGAAATCTTCCTTCTTCATTTTGCCGTCTGCAATCAGGGCTTCTGCGGCGATTTTGAAGATGTCAGGGCGGTAAACCTTCTTGGCAGTTTCGTCAAACCACTTGTCATCCTTAGGTTCGCCGATTTGACCCCAGCGGCGCATTTGCGTCAGATACCACACCGCATCAGAGTAGTACGGGTAAGTGGCGTTGTAGCGGAAAAACACGTTGAAATCCGGTACCTCGCGCTTGTCACCTTTTTCATACTCAAACGTGCCGATCATGGAGTTTTCCAATACTGCTTTGTCAGCGCCGACGTATTCCGGCTTGGAAAGGATTTCCACGGCTTCTTTGCGATTGGCATTATTGTTTTCATCCAACCAGTAAGCAGCGCGGATCAGGGCTTTCACCAAACGTGCAGTGGTATTCGGGTTCTTTTCAGCAAATGCCTTGGTGATGCCGAAGACTTTTTCCGGGTTGTTTTTCCAGATTTCGTAGTCGGTAATGACCGGCACACCAATACCTTTGGCGACCGCTTGCTGGTTCCACGGTTCGCCGACGCAATAGCCATCAATCGTGCCTGCTTCCATCGTGGCGGGCATTTGCGGTGGCGGAGTAACGGAAAGCATTACATCCGCACCAATCTGCCCCTTGATGTCATCCTTACCCGGCGCGTAAGTGCCAGGGTTGAGGCCACCCGCTGCCAACCAGTAACGCAACTCGTAGTTGTGGGTGGAAACCGGAAACACCATGCCCATGTTGAACGGCTTGCCTTCCTTCTTGTATTCCTCAACCACCGCTTTGAGTGCGTCCGCTTTAATGGGGTGAACGGGCTTGCCGTCTTTCATTTCCAGATGCGGCTTCATTTTTTCCCAAACGGCGTTGGAAACCGTGATGCCGTTGCCGTTCAAGTCCATCGAAAACGGGGTAATAATGTCCACCTTGGTGCCGAAACCGATGGTAGCGGCGAGTGGTTGCCCTGCCAGCATGTGTGCGCCATCGAGTTGCCCATCGACTACACCATCCAGTAACACTTTCCAGTTGGCTTGCGCTTCGAGCTTGACGAATAGCCCTTCGTCTTCAAAGAAGCCTTTTTCATAGGCAATCGCCAGCGGAGCCATGTCGGTCAGTTTAATGAAACCCAATTTCAGGTCAGCCTTTTCCGGCTTACCAATCTCGGCGTGTGCGTTGGTGCTAAGCAGCCCTGTACCCATGCTCAAAGTTAAGGCCAACGCCAGTGTCGCTTTTTTGAGGAAGGCACGGCGTTCGGTTGCGTGTGTGTTGCTCATCGTAAAAACCTTTTTCGTAGCCAAAAAAAAAGCCCTGACAATCTGTTGGCGGAGGAGGAACCAACAGTCGTCAGGGCAGCTTTACCCAAATACCCGCGCTACATCGCACGGTTAGGAGGAGGAGTCACTTCATGATTACGCAGTCGCCGTTGACTGCATGAGGGTTATAATGCAAGGGGTGTGCCAAATGTAAAAATAACGGATTGGTGGCGAATTTGGTGGGTTTCGCGGGTACTCTACCCACCCTACGATTCATTAGGCTGCACTTATGTTGTGCTTTTTTGGCTTAGTTTGGGCAAGATTGGTGCAGTCGCGGCAGCATCCTTCTACAATCGCTTCAGATAATAACGAGAGCATAAACATACGATGAAACTGTTCTACTCCCCCACTTCCCCCTACGCCCGCAAAGTGCGCATGGTTGCGATTGAAACCGGCTTAGCGGCACAAATTGACGTTATATCGGTTAACGTCGCGCAGGAACAACCCGAACTCTTCGCCGCCAACCCACTCGGCAAAGTCCCCGCGTTAGTGCTGGCAAATGGCGAAGCCTTGTTCGATAGCCCGGTGATTTGCCGTTATCTCGACAGCCTCAGTGGAAACACCCTACTTCCATTATCCGGCTGGCAACACTGGGAAATCTTGCGTTGGGAAGCCCTCGCCGACGGCTTAATGGATGCCGCCTACAACCGGGTGATGGAAGAACGCAGCCGCCCGGAACACGAGCGTTCCCCCGCTGCCATGGCTCGCTGGGAAACTGAAATTACCCGCACCCTACAGCATGTCGAAGCCCGCCTCGACACTTTGGGCGAACGCCTCACCTTGGCACATTTGGCGTTGGGTGCTGCCCTCGGGTATCTGGAATTCCGTTTGCCGCACCTGTTGCAAGCCGCTGCTTACCCGCAAATGTTGGCATGGTATGCGCCATTCCGCGAACGTCCTGCGATGCAAGCCACCCAACCCTCGTAAAAACCACCGGAGGCAGCCAATGAATACTTGTGTTGAAACATGGGAATCGCCCATCGGCACGTTGCATATCGCCGCAACCGACTATGCATTGTGTGCCGTGGCTTTCGATAGTCTGTGGCAACGCATCCGCACCACCTTGGGTAACGTGCAAACACAAAGCAATACCCTAACCCAAACAACCATTCGTCAATTGCAAGCCTATTTTGCCGGAACACGCCACTGCTTCGCGTTACCGCTGGAACTGCATGGCACCAATTTTCAACTGCGCACTTGGCAAGCCTTGCGTGAGATTCCCTATGGCGAAACCCGCAGTTATTCCGAACAAGCGCAAATGATTGGACAACCACAAGCGGTGCGGGCGATTGGGCATACCAACGGGTTGAATCCGATCAGCATTATCGTGCCTTGCCATCGAGTGATTGCCAAATCCGGCAAGCTTGCTGGCTACGCGGGTGGATTGGCGGCAAAGGCATATTTGCTGGCGTTGGAGGCTAATGCTTAGCTAAATGTTTTGCCATTAAATCTGCCACCTCGCGCTCGTTTTCCCCGCTACTGGCCTCAAGGGCTTGCATGACATTGTGCTGATCTGCTGCACTGCGGTTCTGGCTGAGTTTGTATTTGGCTTGCAGCGATTCGATGGTGATTTCAAAACCAACGATAGCTTCCAGCAGTTTGGCGGGGTAGCTGGGAATCCAAGCGTTTGGGGTATCGCCTTCGTAGTGATGGCTGAGGCGTTCCACTTGTGTTTGCAGCCATGCGGTATCGTGGATGACGCGGACAGTGCCATAAACATGCACAGCAGTGTAATTCCAAGTGGGTACGCCTGCGCCTTCGTACCATGTGGGTGAAATGTAGGCGTGTGCGCCTTGGAAGATTGCCAACACCTGCGGGTTTGCTGCCAAGTGCTGCCATTGTGGGTTGGCTTTGGCAAGATGACCGGACAGCGTGAGTGTGCCGCCCTGCTCCAGCAGAAACGGGATGTGGCTGGCGAAGGGAACGCCTGCCTCCACTGTGACCAGCGTACCAAATGCATTGGCTTGGATGAAGCGCAAGATTTCGGCTCGGTCGTGTTCGGCAAAGTGTTGGGGGATGTACATGAGAACTCCGATACGGCTAAAGCAACGTTTTCAGCTTGCGCCCGCCAGTGATGGCGAAGCCTTCGCGCTCATAAAATGCGAGGGTACGTTCAAACGTTTGCAAGATATGTTGAGGTCGTCGCTCTCATACCGGAAGGGGGAAATGGAAAACAAAAAATTGTTCATCACGCTTCCAACCAGCGGATTGATAAAGGGCTTGGGCTGTTTCGTTGGTTATTGCCGTTGATAGCGAAACGCGGACAGCACCTAGCGTGTTTGCAAATGCAATGGCAGCAGACAGCAGTTTTGAGGCAACCCCTTTACGGCGCGACTGTTCCTGTACAAAAAGATCATTCAGTATGAACGTGCGAGCAAGCGATACCGAAGAAAAACTTGGGTAAAGCTGGGTGAACCCAATAGGTGTTTGCCCCTCAACAGCAAGGAACAGGGCTGAATCGCCATGATTAAAACGATCCAACAGAAACGCCCACACCGCTTGGGCATCACTTGCCCGACCGTAAAACTGACGGTAGCCATCAAACAACGGTACGAGCGCATCAAGATCAGATAAAGTGGCCTGACGAACAGTTACGGTATTCATTTTCTCTTTAATTTCCTTGTTTCAAATCGATTCAGCATCTGGCAGATTTTCATAAACCTGTTCGATAGTTTCGCTGTTTGCCAGCACCCGCACAACCGTTGGTAGCGGCTCGGCAAAAATCCCCGGCAAATCCTGCTCATGCGGATTCAACAGCGGAAATGCCAGTTGTTCGATAGGCGGGAAAAATTCAGCAGCCACGCCCGGTTTATTGCCCCGCGCATCGACCCGATACCAGCCGTATTCTGGCAAGTAGAGCGCATTCAGCCCGTGCAGGCAAAACGGTGGTTGGTCGGTAATGGTCAAACGCTGGTAACACAAGCCCGCTGGAATGCTATTCGCCCGCAATAACGCTGCCAGCAAGTGGCTTTTGGCGTAGCAATAGCCCGTGCCATGTTGCAATACCTCCGACGCTTTGCACGTCACCGGATTCAGGCGGTAATCCCAACTGTGCTTAATGTGGTCGCGAACAAACTCGAAACACGCTTTGGCAATGGCTTCGGGTGTGGTGCAACCTGCCGCTAACGCTTGGGCTTGTGCCAACACTTGCGGGTGTTGCCAGTCGATGTAGTGGCTGCTGGTTAAGAATGCTTGCATAAAACCCCCGTCGGCTTACCATCCAACGTCACCTGATTTTTCTCCGCCCAATACGCCCGGATACCCTCCTCACCTTTCTTCGCCGCCCAATCACGCAACAAATCACGCTCGCCCTGATAGTCAAACAAGGGAACAGCCATGCCGCAGGAGGTTTGCACGATCTCGACATTCAACACGAATACCTGCCGCGCCCCCGGAATCGGCTCAAATTTACCGTACCATTGCGCCCATTCTGCATCATGCTGATGGTAAACCGTGGCAGTGCCGTACAAGCGCAGGATCAGCGGATTGCCTTCAAACGCGCAAAACATCAGCGTCATGCGCCCATTTTCCTGTACATGCGCCGCCGTTTCATTGCCGCTGCCCGTCACGTTCAGCCATGCAACGGTGGAGTCGTCCAACACCCGCAACGAATCCATGCCTTTGGGCGAAAGGTTAACATGCCCCGCTTCGGGTGCAGTGCTAACAAAGAAGATTTTCTGTTCGCAGATGAAACGGGTCTGCCGTTCGTTCAGGGTGTCGAAGCGTTGTGCCATGATGATGAATCCGTCAGTCGAGGAAGCATGACTTTACCAAATACCATGACCACTCAACCATTCATCACAGAAAATTCTACCCCAAGCGTAACCGTTCCAACGCCACGTAACTATTCCCCATCGCTATCGGCTGGCTGGCATCGCGCAACACCCACGGCGCGAGGCAATGCACTGACGACAAATAATCCACCGTCGGATACGGTAAGCTCAGAGTTTCAGCCGCCAAACGGTACAACGGTGTGCAATACACCTTCGCCAACAGTGCCACAGGATCGGCGGGCAAGGTTGCCAACTGACCCGTGGCGTGCATTTGCGCCAAAAAGTACGCGCCGTGCGAATGCCAGGGGAAATTGGCGGCATAACGCGCAAACACGTTGAAATCGGGCAGCAAACGTTCCGGCTCATCCGGCGCGTAACGGTAACGCCCCAGCAACGGCGGCTGAATCAAGGCAAGCGGCACATCCAAATATTCCGGTCGGGTTAGTAATTCAGCAATCCGCACGCGATTATGCGGCTCTTCCAACCAGTGCGCGGCTTCGAGCAAGGCACACAGCAAGGCTTGATGCGTTTCGGGGTTGGCTTCTGCCCATGCTTGGGTGACACCCAGCACTTTTTCGGGGCCATTGTTCCACAAATCGTAACTGGTAACGGCAACCTGTCCAATACCCCGGCTGACGGCTTGCTGATTCCACGGTTCGCCCGCGCAGTAGCCGTCAATCTGACCTTGCGCCAAGGATTCGACCATTTGCTGCGGGGGAATCACGCGAATTTCCACATCCTGCCCCAACACCAGACCGCCATCCTGCAACCATGCCTGCAACAGGTAATGGTGCTGCGAAAAAGGATAAACGCAGCCGAACACCAGTTTACGCGGCGTTTGCGCACTTAAAAGATGCTTGAGACCGTGTGAACGCACCGGAGAGGTGCATAATGCTTGCGGGTAATGTTGCCGAATGGCTTCCATCAACGGGCTGGCGACGGTAATCGCGCTGCCATTCAAACCAAGGCTGAAGGCTGCTTGCATGGGAATGCCCAAGCCGTCGATGCCCAACGTTGCCGCCAAAGGCATGGGGGCAAGCATGTGTGCCGCATCCAGCTCGCCGAACGCCACCCTGTCACGAATATTTGCCCAAGACACTTCCCGCTGCAAGGTGACGTGCAGGCCGTATTTTTCAAAGAAACCGCGCTCCAATGCCGCTACCAGCACGGCGCAGTCGGTGAGGGGCAAAAAGCCGATGCGTAACTCTTGTTTCATCAGAATTTCCCCCCCAGCAAGGCCATGGCTGCGACGAAATTGCGGGCAGCTTCGCCGATTTTCATATTGCGATCCATCGCCATTTTGCGCAGGAGTTGGTATGCCTCTTCTTCCGTCAGGTTGCGGTGCTGCATGAGGATGCCCTTGGCTTTATCCACATCTTTGCGGTCTTGCAGACGCGATTTGTAGTCTTCCAGCTCATCTTTGAGCTTTTGGTGTTCTTGAAAGCGGGCAATCGCCACTTCCAACACCGATTTCAGGCGTTTTCCGGGCAAATCATCAACGATGTAGGCACTAACTCCGGCACTAATGGCGGCGCGAGTGGTGTCAAGGTCGCTTTGTTCGGCAAAAAATACGATGGGTTTAGGCATTTCGCGGCTGACATTGCGCAGCGATTCCAGCGTATCGCGGTCGGGGCTTTGCATGTCGATGAGGATAATATCGGGCTGGTGGGTACGCACGGCGGCGAGCAAGTTTTCACCCTGTCCGACGCGGATTATGTGGGCGTAACCAGCGGCAAGGAGCGCGACTTCGAGACTCGCGGAACGGTCGGGGTCTTGATCGACCAACATCAGTTTGTGCATGTGAACCTTGTTATAAGCAACGGCTAATATAAGACCAATGCAAAAATTACGCCATTTTGCGACAACATAATTCTCATAAGCGCCCGATGACACCACGCAACATTAAGCAACTGAGTTGATGCCTTTTGTCACCCCGCTGTCATGCGTACTGGCTTACACTGGCAATATCCACACAGGAGGGATGTGCTATGCCCCGAAAAATCCTCATCATCAACGGCTCCTACCGCCCCAACGGTGTAACTGACCAGACGCTCGCGCTGATGGCAGACACCCTGCACGCCCACGACGCCTGCTGCGAAACCATCAGCTTGCGTGATTACCCGATTGAGTTCTGCCTGAACTGCCGCGAATGCACCCAACAGCCGGGAACAGCGCCGGGCAAGTGCGTCCAGCACGACGGGATGCAGGCGCTGGTGGACAAGATTGAAGCTGCCGATGCCTACATCCTCGCCTCCCCCACCAATTTCGGTGGCGTGACGGCGCTGTTCAAGCGTTTCATGGAACGGCTGGTGATGTACGCCTACTGGCCTTGGGGTGCGCACGCCCCCAAAAACCGCAAAGCCGGGTTGCCCAAGAAAAAAGCTGTGCTGGTGGCTTCTTCTGCCGCACCCGGCCTGCTGGGGCGCTGGGTATTTGGCACGTTGCCGCAACTGAAACAAACCGCACAAGTTATCGGCGCTGCCCCCGTCGGCAAGCTGTTTACCGGGCTGGTCAGTCAGGAACCGCACGTCAACCTGCCGGAATCCGTGCAACGCAAGGCCAGTGCACTGGCGCTGAAATTGCTGTGACGTTGCCCCGACATAGGCAAGGTAGATTTGCTGCCACCGCTTGATCGGGGCAGAATGGGCAGATCGTATTTTCAGGAGTTTCACCATGCGAATCCTTCACACCATGCTGCGCGTCGGCGATCTGGAACGCTCGATTGCGTTTTACACCAACGTCCTCGGTATGCAACTGCTGCGCCGCAAGGACTACCCGGCGGGCGAATTCACTCTTGCCTTCATCGGTTATGGCGACGAAACCGACCAGACCGTGCTGGAACTGACCTACAACTGGGGCGTGGATCAGTACGAACTGGGTACGGCGTTTGGGCATATCGCGCTGGAAGTGCCGGATGTGTACGCCGCCTGCGAGAAAATGCGGGCAGCGGGCGGCAAGATCATCCGCGAAGCCGGGCCGATGAATGCGGGTACGACCATCATCGCCTTCCTCGAAGACCCGGATGGTTATCAGATTGAGCTGATTGGTGAGAAGCATCAGCGTGGTTGAGGCGGGCATGATCCGCTACAAGGTCAACGCGCCTGTTGCGGTAGAGCAGTTCATCGACGTGTTGCGGCGTTCCACCTTGGGCGAACGCCGCCCCATCGACGACCGCGAGTGCATGGAAGGCATGGTGAACAACAGCAACCTGCTGGTGACAGCGTGGGATGGCGATAAACTGGTGGGCGTGGCGCGTTCTATGACCGACTTCCATTACGCCTGTTACCTGTCTGATCTGGCGGTTGACCAAGACTACCAGCGGCAGGGCATCGGCAAACAATTGCAAATCCTCACCCAGCAGCAATTGGGCAGGCATTGCAAGCTGATACTGATTGCGGCTCCGGCGGCGAATGCGTATTACGGGCGGATTGGGTATACGCAGATGCCGCGTTGTTGGGTGCTGGATGGGGATCAAAGTTTGAAGTCTTGATTGGTACTCGAAAGAGGCATTGCTGATCTTCCCGCACCATTCACTACTTTTTCGATAAGAAAAATGTAGTCCGCATGATGCTGGCTAATTTTCTGGCTTGATGGTAAATTGGCGTCCACAGTGTCAAACGATGTAAGTGGGCTTTCCATGCAAAATCAAATAGTTGCCAAGCATAAAGCGATGAAAATCGATTTTATAGAAATTAAAAATTTTCGAAAGTTGCAAAGCTGCCGTATTGACTTTGATAGAGAGAAAACACTACTAGTTGGAGCCAATAACAGCGGAAAAACATCTGCAATGATTGCTTTGAGGAAGTTTTTTCTTTCTCCGAAAAGTATTGATATTAGAGATATTTCTATTCAAAACTGGTCTGGAATTGATCGGATTGGAGCTGATTGGGAAAAAAGGGATAACCCTCAACATAACTTAAATGACTTTCTTCCTCTATTAGATGTTTGGCTCGATGTTCCACTTGTCAAAATTCATCATGTCGTTCATATTATACCCAGCATTGATTGGTCAGGTGGTGCAATTGGAGTACGGTTGCAGTTTGAAGTTAGCGATATTGATCTGCTAAAAGCAGACTATCTTAAAAAACGATTAGCAGCAAAGAAAATTGAGGATGAAGCGCCAGATGAACAAAAACCATCTATTGAACCTAAGAATTTAGTCGAATTCCTAGAGAACTCTTTATCAAAATATTTGACACTAAAAGCATATTCATTAGACCCTACACAGTTGGTAACTCCTGATAATAAAGGGAGAGCTTGCGTACAGTCTTTGTCGGAAGATGCATTGGAGATTGAAGGAAGTCCTTTTAAGAGTTTGATAAATATTCGTGAAATACCTGCCATGCGTGATTTTTCATCAGGAAGTTCCGCATCATTAGATAGTGACGATGTAAAGCCTGACCGATTAATTAGAACGCTTTCAGATCATGTTCGCAGTTATTATGACAAACATGTCGAGCCAACAGATGAGATAAATGGTGATGATATCCGTGCTTTTAGTGCATTACAGCTTGCTGAAAAAGCATTTGATCGACGCCTAAAAACAGGATTTTCTTCTGTATTTGAAGAATTAACTGATCTTGGAATACCCGGAATAAACAATCCCAACATAGTAATAAATACAAAGTTTAAATCTTTGGACGGTCTGAATCATGGTTCCGCTGTTCAATACAGGGTTTATGAACCGGAAGACGGCCAAGAAGAGCGATATTTGCCTGAATCTTGTGCTGGTCTAGGGTATCAAAATTTAATCGCAATGGCTTTTCTTCTGATGCGTTTCAGGCAAGATTGGATTGAACCCAAAGGAGGCAGTGAAGTAGATATTAAGATTGCCCCATTGCAACTTGTTATGATTGAAGAACCTGAAGCTCATTTACATGCACAAGTACAACAGGTTTTTATCAAAAAAGCCTATGACATTCTTCGCAAACATCCTGATCTCGGCGAGTCAAGCACATACTCAACTCAATTATTAGTTAGTACCCATTCAAGCCATGTTGCGCATGAGGTTGATTTCGCAAATCTCCGTTATTTTCGACGTATTCCATCAGAAGCTCAATGCCACTCACCTACGTCAACAATCATTAACTTATCTAATGTATTTGGCAAGGATTTAGAAACCATGCGTTTTGTGAAAAGATATATAAAGGCTACAGATTGTGATCTTTTCTTTGCTGATGGTGCTATATTTGTAGAGGGGCAGGCGGAACGAATTTTAGTTCCACATTTCATTCGCCATCATTTTCCAAACCTCTGGCGACGTTATATCAGCTTGATTGATCTTGGGGGGAATAATGCCCCACGCTTCAAGCCTTTAATAAAAGCATTAGGATTAACTTCACTCGTAATTACTGATTTAGATGCTGGCATGAAAACACAAAAGAAAGATGGAGAAACCAGAGTGGTTACTAGAAAGGCAAAACCTAAGGTCGGTTGCGGACAAGTAACAACCAATCCCACATTAACAAAGTGGCATCCAGCATTAACAGATATTGATGCTTTACTTTCCCTGAAAGAATCTGAGCATCAGATGCACACGGAAAATGAATATGATCTATACATAGCTTACCAAAAGCCTGTCACTGACCCAACAAATAAAGATAGTAATATAAAATTAATACCAAGAACATTTGAAGATGCTTTGATTTATGCAAACTTTGATGCTCTCAAAGATATTTCTGGCTCATCGACTACAAACAAAATTTCTGCTTTAGTTAGAGATAAATTGTTAGGTGATGAGCTTGAGGCTGAATTGTTTGAAATCATTGATAAGGCTGAAAAAGCAGCCTTTGCAATTGATTGCCTAGTCGAGATTAAAGATGGCTCCACTCTATCTCCGCCACCATATATTGAAGCCGGATTAAAATGGCTTGAAGAAAAATTAGAAGAAACTACTTTATTGGCAATGAATAGTGGAGCAGAAGGAAATGGTTAGTATCGTTGAGACGGGAAACCCAGATACTGATGATGCAGTAGATAATATAATTGAAGAATGCCTCAATCCAGAACTTCCAAAATCCTTCTTTTTATATGCAGGTGCAGGTTCTGGAAAAACGTATTCACTAGTGAAAGGACTCGAAACCTTTGAGAAGACTTACGGAACAAAATTTCGCAGAACTGGTAGAAAAGTTGCGGTAATCACCTACACTAATGCCGCTTGTGATGAAATTATTGAGCGTGTGAAAGGTGATCCGCTTTTTCATATCAGCACTATTCATAGTTTTTGTTGGCTTCAAATCAAAACTTTTCATGATGATATTAGATACTGGTTACGAGAAATGTTACCTCTCGAAATAGCTGAGCTTGAACAAAAAGAAGCAAAAGGACGTTCTGGCATGGCATCCATCACTCGGAAAAAAAGCATTGCCAATAAACTTGATCTTCTAAACTGGCTTTCCACTCGGCAAGAGTTTACATATAACCCTAATGGTAACAATATTGGCAAATCATCTTTGTCACATTCTGAAGTTGTTAAAATTTGTGCTGATTTTTTAATTTCAAAACCATCTTTTCAGCAGATTATTATTAATCGCTATCCATTCATTCTAATTGACGAAAGCCAAGACACAAATAAATATCTTATTGATGCTTTATTTGCACTTGAAAAGCAGCATCAAGGTCATTTTGGATTAGGTCTCATCGGCGATATGATGCAACGGATTTATGGCGATGGCAAAAGTGATCTAGGACAAAATATCCCAAAACATTGGGCTACACCAGTCAAAAAGATGAATCGTAGAAGTCCAAGTCGCATCGTGGCATTAGCAAATGACATTCGGTACGACCATCAAGAACAAAAAGTTATTGATGGAAAGCCAGATGGACATGTTCGCTTTTTTATTGCATCCGCAAATAAACCAAACAAACCTGAATTTGAATGTGCTGTAAGAGAAAATATGGCCAAGTTAACCGGTGACACTCTTTGGAGCAATCCCGAAGAAGTAAAACACCTTATGCTTGAACATATGATGGCAGCGGTGAGAATGGGCTTTGCACCAATGTTTGGTGCTCTATCTGCTTCTTCTCGTCTGAGTACTGCACTACGTGGTGGAGACTTACCAGCAGTACGATTATTCTCAGAATATGTACTTCCACTCTACCAACTTGAAAAAGCAGGTGCAGGTCATGCTGTCATGACACATCTCCGTCGCATGAAATCTCCTCTACTTCTCCCTGACTTTTTGAAGGCTGTAGCAACACAAGAAAATCCTCTTGCTATATTAAAAAATTCGATTAGAGAAATGATCGATGTAATTGACGTAAGACCAGATGTTAGTTTTTTCGATGTTCTACAATGCGTTGTTAAATATAATTTGTTTCCTATTCCTCAGAGCCTCGTGCCATTCGCAGAAAAAGTAGAAAGCCTTCAAAAGGAAGATGAGCCTGAAACCAATCTTAACGAAGAGGAAGAGCAAATATCAAATCTGGAAGCAATTCAAAACTTCTTGCAGACTCCTTTTAAACAAATTGAAGCTTATAAGACTTACGTATCTGGAACAGGAGCATTTGATACTCACCAAGGAGTAAAAGGACGTGAGTTTGAGCGTGTTTTGGTAGTGATGGATGATGACGAAGCAGGGGGATTCCTTTTCTCCTATGAAAAAATGTTTGAGGTTAAACCCCTAACGAAAGCTGATATTGAAAAATTAACTAAAGGGGAGGAGACAGGAATAGATAAAACGAAAAGACTTTTCTATATAACTTGTACACGTGCAGAAAAAAGCCTCGCTTTAGTGGCATATTCTCAAAATCCTCAATTGTTGAGAACAAGGATAATAGCTAAGGGCTGGTTTGAAGAAAATGAAGTGATTGTAGTCTAAGCTGCGATACAGCCCTATAATTTGCTATTTAAAGTAGGCATTGGTTCACCCAATTTTCCAGCTTCAACCCCTTAACCCTCTCAAACTCTTTGGTGTTATTCGTCACCAGCGGCACATCCAGACTCAGCGCATGGGCGGCAATCATCATATCCAGTGACCCAATCGGCTGACCGCGTTTTTCCAGATCAGCACACAGTTCGCCATACAGGAAGGAGGCGGACTCATCGTAATCCACAATACGGAACGGCAACAGGAAATTGTTCAGGGCTTCGAGATTGGTTTACCAAATTCACACAGACCTTATGTGAATTGCTGTTTCAGCATACGCTACAGCCACCCGGCGGCAAAGTATAAAACACAAGGTAGTTTTGGGCTGTATTTGGATAAAACACAAGGGTGCTTTTTGCTCTCAGGCTGCCCGCCGGTTATGCAGCCACAACAGCAGCCCCGCGCCCACGATCAGCCCGCTTCCCACAAAGAAATTCCACCCCAGCACATCCTGAAACAGAAACACGCTATATAACGTCGCTGCCACCACCTGTGCATTCAGCCAAGGCGACAGCTCCGACGCGGTGATCAGCGTATACGCTTTGATCAGCAGGAAATGCCCAATCGCCCCGAACGCGCCCATGCTGATCAGCAGCAGCCATTGCAACGCATCGGGCGTTTTCCACCACAACGGAATAAGGCAGCTCAGCACCACTGCGCCGACAATCGAGGTATAGAACAGCGAGGTGCGCGGATCATCCACCCCTATACGCATCAACTTTAACCCGCGAAAGCGGTCTCCCTCTCTGGTAGGCTATTAGTTTTGCACACCGAATAGATCGACTTCGACAAGGAGACCGCGCATTGATACTGACAAAAGTAGCCACCGCATTGCAAGCCATCTTGTATGAAAAAGCGGACGCGTTAGCAAAAAAAGCGGCTTCATTCAACGCCAGCGCAAACTCAGCGGCTCGAACTTCATCCGCAGCTTGGTGTTTGGCTGGATGGGCAATCCTGCCAGCACATTGGATGGATTAAGTCGGACAGCCGCCTTCCAACAGCTCCCCATTAGTCCACAGGGACTGGACAAACGTTT
>NZ_FNQP01000018.1 GCF_900107695.1 Thiothrix caldifontis
GCCGATATTTCCTAGGCTGACGGCGAGGTCGCGTTGCCATTCGGCATTGCTGGGGTCGTTGTCTGCCAGCGTTTGTACCAATTGATTACGAATTTTGTAATGCCTTAACGCTGCGTCCAGATTTCCCTGTGCCTGTTCAACCATGCCAATTCCTTCATGGCTAATGCCCAAATCGTATTGCCAACGGGCATTGCTGGGGTCGTTGTCCACGAGCGTTTGGCTAATGTTCATGCTTTTCTCAAACACGGCTTTGGCGTCGTCGAGCTTGCCCTGCGCTGTGAGGATGTCGCCGATCTTGTGAAGGCTGATGGAGAGGGCGCGTTGCCAGTCGGTATTGCTGGGGTCGTTGTCGGCGCGTTGCTGATTGAACTGGTTGGCTTCGCGGTATAACTTTTCGGCTTGTTCTTGATTACCCTGACCTACTAGCGTATCGGCTTGTTGGGACAGTCCCACTGCTTTTTGCCAAAGTAGCTCATCGCCTTTGACGCTATCGCCGAGGTTGTTGTAATAAGCCGTCACCCGTGACTGGATGTCCTGCATGATGTCGAGCCGCCCTATGGGTTCGAGCTTGTCGCGCAGGTCGAAGTTGATGAAGTTGATCAGGGTGTTGGCTTCCCGCAACATCGCCTCCAAACGTTGTTGCCGCCGCTCTTCGGCTTGGTGGCTGTGCTGGATGTAGGCGCGTTCGTCCGCGCTCAAGCCGGAGCGGTTGGCAAACAGCCATTCCCGCGCCCGTTCCAGCGCAATGCCCTGCAATAGCCCCTTGTCTTTGTGCGCGTCGGGCAGGTGTTGCCACTCGCGCAGGCTGTGTTCGAGTTGTTGCTTGCCGAGCAGGAAGTCGTGTTCTTCGCGCAGCCAGCCGTTGAGCAATTGCCAGTGGCGTAACAGGGCTTCGTGCGCCACTTCCACCCGCTTGATACCGTTGGCACTGCGTTGCACCAGCAGGCGGGCGTTGGTGAGTTTGTCCAGCAGCGGGTGGGCGGCGGCAGGCAGAGCTTCCCAATCCGCCGCTTGGCGCACGTAGTCGCCCGCGTCATTGACCCGTACCAGATGCGGGATGAAAGCATCACGCAAGGCTTGCTGTGCTGCCTTTCCCAAGCGGTCGGGCTGGATGGCTTCGCTGGCTTTGTGCTGCACGGCATTTTCCAGCGGGTTGAGATGCTCAGAACCGAGGCGGTGGTATTCGTCCAGCGTCAGGTCGCCATCCGCGCCAAAACGTTCGTACAGTTCGCGTAAGGCAAACGCCAGCAGCGGCAATGCGTCTGCGGTAGCCGCATCGCGGGTGACGGCAGTCACCAAACCGTTTTCAACCGTCAGCCCCACCACCCCCGCCGGGCCACGGATCAGGTCGCTAACCCGCTCCAGCGGCAAGGGGTCGAGCGCGAACAGGCTGGTTTCCAGTGCGCCAGTTTCACTCACTTGGGCTTGCAAGGCTGCCAGATAGTCGCTGCGCATTGCCATCAGGGTCAGCAGCGGCAGTTTTGCCTGTTGCGCCGCCAGCAAAAGCTGAAACAGAGCTTGGGTTTGTGGCGGTTCTGCGGTGGTGAACAGTTCTTCGGCTTGGTCAATGCTCAGCAGCAGCGTGGCATCCCATTGCGCATTCGGGGTGCGCAATTGCTCAAGGTAATCGCGCAGGGCGGGCAATGCCTGTTCACCCTGCAATTGGGCGTAGAGGTCAGCGGCGTGTTGCGGTGTGCCGTTGGCAGTCGCCAGCACTTGTGCCAGTTTGCGCAGCGGTTCGCGTTCTGGGCGCAAGGCTTCCAGCACAATCCAGTGGCGGGTATCGCGGCGTAAACGTGGCAATAACCCGGCTTTCAGCAATGAGGATTTGCCCGCACCGGAAGCCGCCAGCATTAGCAGCACACTGGCATTGCCGAGGGTGCGGTGCTGGTTGAGGCGCTCACGCAATTGGTTGGTTTCGTGGTCGCGCCCGAAAAATACTGGCGCATCTTCTGCCTCAAATGCCAGCATACCGGGGTACGGCGGGCGGGTTTTGTCCCAGTCAAAGCGTTGCTGGAGAGTGAGGGTCAGTTCGGTAAGCTGGGCGTGCAGGCGTTGCAGCGCATCGTCCCGATCTTTTGTCAGGTCAAGGTGCTGGATGTCGGCTGCCACTGTGGTTTGCAAGCCGGGCTGGATACGCAGCGGGAAAATGGTTTTGCCCAATGCCCGCGCCTGCATGAATTCAAACCCGCACCATTGCGAAGCCAGCCAATGATCACTGAGTAGGCAAATCAGCGCGTGGCTACGCTGGATTTCGCGGTACAGCACTTTTTCCCACTCGCTCCCCGCCGCAATGCCATGCCGAGCGTCGGAGTCGAGGAATAGCGATTCAAAACCTTGGCTTTCCAGCCATTGCATGAGCTGGAGTGCTTCTGCCTTGTCGTGGGTGGAATGGCTGATGAAGATTTTTGCCACAGCTAAGCCCTGCGTGTGCATAATGAAACAGGATGAACAGTTTATAGACGTGCCACGCTAGGAAATCCAGAGAAGCGCTGCTAATTCGCTACACTTAACCTAACGCATCAACAGAACGAGGAGGAAACCTAATGCTAAAAGGCATCAAACCCCAACGTCTACTCGCCCTCTTCATGGCAGGCGTTGCCCTATTCAATTTTCCGCTACTAGCGTTATGGGATCACGACGTGCAAGTCTGGGGTATCCCCCTTTTCCCACTAGGATTATTCAGCGTATGGCTGATCCTAATCGCCGCCCTCGCATGGATTATGGAAACGGGTGAGGACTAACCCATGCTAACCCCCATCTTAGTCATCGGTGTCACATTCGCCTATTTACTGACCCTCTTCGCCGTAGCCTACATCGGCGATAAACGCGCCGAAGCGGGGCGTTCGATCATTGCCAGCCCGTGGGTGTATGCGTTGTCGATGGCGGTGTATTGCACGGCTTGGACGTATTTTGGCAGTGTGGGGCGAGCCGCGAGTGCGGGGGTGTGGTTTCTGCCGATTTATTTGGGGCCGATGTTGGCGATGATTTTGGCGTGGGTGGTGGTGCGTAAAATGATTCGCATCGCGAAAACCTACCGGATTACCTCGATTGCGGACTTTGTGGCGAGTCGTTACGGCAAAAGCCCGTTGCTGGCGGGCTTGGTGACGTTGATTACGGTGGTGGGCATCGTGCCGTACATTGCGCTGCAATTGAAGGCGATTGCCAGCGGCTACGCGGTGCTGACCTTGCCATTGGGGGAAACGTTGCACGCTCCGGCGCAGTGGTGGGAAGACAGTACCTTGTACCTTGCCTTGGCGTTGGCGGGTTTCATTATCGTGTTCGGGACGCGCCATCTGGATAGCAGTGAACGTCACGAGGGCATGGTGGCGGCGATTGCGTTTGAGTCGGTGGTGAAATTACTGGCATTTTTGCTGGTGGGGCTATTTGTCACTTACGGCATGTTTAATGGTATGGGCGATATTTTCAGCCAAACCTTGGCAAACGCTGACCTCAAGCCGTTGTTGGCGTTGGATCAGGGTAAGCCGTTTGCGTATTCGCAGTGGTTTGCGTTGACGTTATTGGCGATGTTGTCGGTGGTGTTTTTGCCGCGCCAATTTCAGGTGATGGTGGTGGAAAATGTGGATGAACGCCATTTGCGCCGTGCGGTGTGGGTGTTTCCGCTGTATTTATTGTTGATCAATCTGTTTGTGTTGCCGATTGCGTTGGGTGGTTTGCTGTATTTCGGGGTGGGGACGGTGAACCCGGAAACGTTTGTGCTTTCCTTGCCGTTGTCACAGGGGGTTGGTTGGCTGGCATTGGTGGCGTTTGTGGGGGGCGTGTCGGCGGCAACGGGTATGGTGATTGTGGAATCTATTGCGGTATCGACGATGGTGTGCAATGACTTGGTAATGCCGTTGTTGTTGCGCACGCGGCGCTTTGGGGAACGTTCCGGCGGGGATTTGACGGGGTTGATTTTGGGCATCCGCCGTGTGGCGATTATTCTGATTTTGTTGCTGGGGTATTTGTATTTCCATCTGGCGGGCGAAGCCTACGCGCTGGTGAGCATCGGGCTGATTAGCTTTGCGGCAGTGGCGCAGTTTGCCCCGGCAGTATTGGGCGGGATGTATTGGAAAGGCGGTACGCGCAATGGCGCATTAGCAGGTTTGCTATTGGGCTTTGTGTTGTGGGCGTATACCTTGATGTTGCCCTCCCTCGCCAAATCCGGTTGGGTCTCGACGGACTTTTTGCAGCAAGGGCCGTGGGGCATTGCGTGGCTGAAACCGGAAGCGTTTTTGGGGCTGAGTGGCTTGGATTACCTGACTCATTCGCTGTTTTGGAGTTTGTTTGCGAATGTGACGGCGTATGTGTGGGTGTCGTTGTGGCAACGCCCCGCAGCGCGTGAAGCCAGCCAAGCCTTGCTATTTGTGGATGTGTTTCAACGCACTAGCACCACCCATCCGGTATTTTGGCAGGGGCAGGCGAAAGTCACCGATTTATTGCATTTGATGGGGCGTTTTTTGGGCGAAACCCGTGCTGAACAATTGTTCGCCCAGTACGCGCAACAAGTGGGTGTGCATGACATAGGGCAAATACCCGCCGATGCGAAGCTGGTACACTTCGTGGAGACGCAATTAACCGGTGCGATTGGCAGCGCGTCGGCACGGGTGATGGTGGCTTCGGTGGTGGAGGAAGAGGCGCTAGAGTTGGATGATGTGATGCGGATTTTGGAAGAGGCTTCCGAGTTGCGGATTGCGCTGGAAAAGCTCAAAAGTCTGGATCATTTGAAGGATGATTTTATGTCATCCGTTACTCATGAGTTGCGTACCCCGCTGACCTCGATTCGTGCACTTTCTGAGATGATGCAGGATGACCCGGAAATGGAAGTGGAGCAACGCCAGCAATTCCTTGGGATTGTGGTGCCGGAAACCGAACGCCTCAGCCGCTTGGTGAATCAAGTGCTGGATATGGCGAAGATCGAAGCCGGTCACGCCGAATGGCACAACAGCGACGTGGACATGCGTGACGTGGTGCAACAAGCGGTGAATAGCGTGGCGGGAACGTGCCGCGAACGTCAGATTGCCTTGCATACTGAGTTGCCCTCAAGCGTTGCGCCATTGCGGGCAGACGCGGATCGTTTGATGCAGGTGGTACTGAATTTGCTATCGAATGCGCTGAAATTTGTGCCGGTGTCGCAGGGTGAAATTGTGGTGCGCTTGCAGGATACGCCAGCGGGTGTCACGGTGACGGTGGCGGATAATGGGGTTGGCATTGCCCCGGATAAACACGCACTGGTGTTTGAAAAATTTAGGCAAGTGGATAATGCAGCGGGTTCGGTGCAAGGCACGGGGCTGGGGTTGCCGATTAGCCGCCAAATCGTGGAGCACTTTGGGGGGCGCATGTGGCTGGAGTCGGAGAAGGACAAAGGCGCGTGTTTCGGCTTTTTCTTGCCGAGATAAAGATTGGAGAGAGAGGAACATAACATGACAAAAACCGTACTGATTGCGGACGATGAGCCGAATATTTTGATTTCGCTCGAATATCTGATGAAGCGCGAAGGCTATCGGGTGGTGGTGGCGCACGATGGGCAGGAGGCGTGTGAGTTGATTGAGCGCGAACACCCCGATCTGGTGTTGCTGGATGTGATGATGCCGAAAAAAACCGGCTTTGATGTTTGCCATGAAATCCGTGCCAATGAGACGTTTAAGGCGCTGCCGATTGTGTTGCTGACCGCAAAAGGGCGTGATACCGATGTCGCTAAAGGTCTGGCGATGGGGGCGAATGATTACATGACCAAACCGTTTTCCACCAAGGAATTGGCGCAAAAAGTGCGTGACTTGTTGGGGGCGCAAGCATGAGGCGTTTTGATAAACGGGTTGCGTTGGGTGTGGCGTTGATTGGTTTGATTGGGTTGGTGTGGTTGGGGGCAACGGGTGGCTTGATCTGGTCAACCTTGGATGACGCGGGGCGTGCCATTCTCAAAAATACGCTGGGCGAGCGCATTATGCTGCTGCTGTTGATGTGGGCAGTGTCGTTGATTGCGGTGGGTTCGGCATTACGTTTCTTGGTGTCGTATTTTATGACAGCTCCGGCACGCTTGGCGGAAGAGGCGCAGGTATTGCTGGGAACCGATGTGAAGCGCCAGCTTGTGCCGACAGGCAGTATTGAAAACCGGCGCTTGGCGGATTTGTTTAACCAATTGGTGCAACAGCGCGAAGCCTTGCGCGATGAAATGGATACGCGGGTGCAGGAAGCGGCACGCAATACCGAACAGGAAAAAAACCGTCTGGCAGCATTGATGTCGGAGCTGACTAAAAGCGTGGTGGTGTGCAATCTGGATGGGCGGATTTTACTGTACAACAATCGGGCGCGGATGCAGTTTCGGGCGTTGTCGCAAGCGCCCGGTGTGGCGGGTGGCGGCGAATTGATTGGCTTGGGACGTTCGGTTTACGGCGTGTTTGATCGCAAATTGGTGATGCACGCGCTGGAAAATATCCAGCACCGTTTGCAACGCGGTGCCTCTGCGCCTTCCGCGCAATTCATTACTACGACGCAAACGGGGCAATTATTACGGGCGCAAATGGCTCCGGTACGTTCGGTGCAAACAACGGCGGGTGAGCCGGTGCAAATGACGGGCTTTGTGCTGATGCTCGATAATATTACCCGTGAATTTGAGGCGCAATCCCGCCAAGATCATATTTTGCATACATTGACGGAACGTAGCCGTGCCGCACTGGGTAATATGCAGGCGGCGCTGGATATTCTGGAATACCCCGATGTAGAGCCAGACATGCGCGAGCGCTTGCTGACGGTATTGCGCGAGGAAACCGAAGGCTTGGGAACGCGCTTGCGGGAACTGAAATCGTCGGCGTTGGATAGCACGGTGTTGCGTTGGCCGCTGGAAGACATGCTGGGCGCGGATTTGGTGGCAGCCGCGATTCGGCGTATCGAAGCCTTGGGTGGGTTGGCGGTGGTGGCAACCGAGGTCGATGATTCCTTGTGGCTGAAAGTGGAAAGTTTTTCGTTGTTGCAAGCCTTGTCGTATTTGGCGGAACGTTTGCGCCAAGAATGCGTGATTAATACGGTGCAATTGCGCTTGAGCATGGGGACTGGTCGGGCGCAATTGGATTTGTGTTGGACACCGAGTGCCGCGAAGTTGACCGATAAAGTCGTGCCGGGTTGGGAACATGACCCGATGCGTTCGGGGGGGGAAGATACCTCGCTGACGATTCAGGATGTGGTGGAACGCCACGGAGGGGCGTTCTGGTTTGAACGGGAAGCGGAGACGGGGACGGTGTTTTTCCGCTTCTTATTGCCGTTGGCAGCGCCGCAGGAACAGTTGGAAACCAGCAGCGTGGTGCGCAATGAAAGCCGCCCGGAATATTACGATTTCGATTTGTTCCAAGCCTCGGCGCAATCGCGTTCCTTGGAAGACAGCAAATTGAGCGAATTGTCGTTCACGGTGTTTGATACCGAAACCACGGGGCTTGATCCGGCGAATGGCGATGAAATCATTCAGATTGCGGCAGTGCGCATTGTGAATGGCAAGCTGTTGCGCCACGAAAACTTTGACCAGTTGGTGGATCCGAAACGCAATATTCCGGCGATTACGATTCCGATTCATGGGATTACGCCGGAAATGGTGCGCGGGCAGCCAACGATTGACAAGGTGTTACCGGCGTTTCATCAGTTTGCGCAAGATACGGTATTAGTGGCGCACAATGCGGCGTTTGATATGCGTTGCTTGCAGGTGAAGGAAAAAGTGACGGGGATGGTTTTTGATCATCCGGTGATGGATACCTTGTTGCTGTCGGCGGTGGTGCATCCGAATCAGGAATCGCATCGGCTGGAGGCGATTACTGAGCGCTTTAATATCAATATTTTGGGGCGGCATACGGCGCTGGGGGATGCGATGGCGACGGCGGAAGTGTTTATGCGCTTGATTCCATTGTTGGCGGAAATGGGGATTCATACGCTGGGGCAGGCGCGGGAGGCAGCTCAGAAAACGTATTATGCGCGGTTGAAATATTAGGGTTGACCTTGGCTTGGATTCAGCTTAGCTTATCTGATTAATTAAATTTTAGAGCGAAACCAAGATGGCACGTATTACGGTTGAAGATTGCCTACAGCATGTTGATAACAATTTTGCACTGGTATTGAAGGCGGCAAAACGCGCCCGTGACATTTCTCACGGCGCACAGCCGTTAGTAGCTGAGGAAGGCGATAAGCCTACCGTCATTGCCCTGCGCGAAATTGCGGAAGGCTTGCTGATCAAAAAGCCAGTGGTGACTTCCACTACCGCAATCGACGATTAAGACTGATAAAGAATACCCACTCAATATAATAGTGGGTATTTTTTTAAGGTTGATAATATGACCTGACCTGATACGCTCGGTGAGGATGTTTTATGTCAGATGACAATGCATACCGTGAACCTGCGCCCAACAATGAGCGCGGGGATGAATCCAGCAACATGGGGGATGGCTTTCATGAGTTTAGTGAGCCAAGTTCTGCAGCACCTGAGCCGGTAGTGCCCCCTGAATCTTCTGCTGATCCGTCAGAACCACTGATGGAAAATGCTGAACCACCGCCTGAACTACCTGAACCTGCCCCTAAACCGACTATTTCGCATAATATCTTTCGCGCCAATAATCTGATGCAGTTGGTTGAGCGATATATGTCGCCAGCCGATTCGCGCAAAGTCTACGATGCTTTTCTGTTGGCTGCTGAAAAGCACGAAGGCCAGATGCGGGCAGATAAAGTCACCCCTTATATTACCCACCCCTTGGAAGTCGCTCGCACGCTGGCGTTGTGGTATTTGGATGTGGATACTGTTTGTGCCGCTCTGCTGCACGATGTCCCCGAAGATACTGATTGCACCAATGAAGAAATCGTGGCGAAATTTGGTGCTACGGTCGGGCATTTGGTTGGCGGTGTTACCAAGTTAAAGCGTAACGATGCATTGCCGACCAAACAGGCGGTGACGATTGCCAGTTACCGCAAAATGATGCAGGCGATGACCCAAGATTTCAGAGTCGTGTTGGTCAAATTGGCTGATCGTTTGCACAATATGAAAACCTTGGGAAATGTTGAACCAGACAAGCGGCGGCGGGTAGCGCGGGAAACCTCCACGACCTATGTGACGTTAGCGCGACGCATGGGGATGAATATTATCCGGCGCGAATTGCAGTGGCTATCGTTTCAGGGTTTGTACCCCTGGCGTAGCAGCATTATGGAACGGGCGCTGGAGACCTATCTGCAAGCGAATGAAGAAAAGCACGAGCAAATCTTCAAAAGCATTACGGATGCACTGGAGATTAGCATTCCAAGCAGCAGTGTGTTGGTGTGGGAAAAAAACTTGTTCCGCGTGTACGAGCAATGTCGCCGCAAAAAGGTCGGTTTCCGTCAGCAATGTGATTTGCTGGAAATCAGCGTTCAAGTCGCTGAAGTGGAAGAATGCTACCGTGCTTTAGGCATTATTCACAGTTTATTCAAGCCACGCATGGGGATGGTTCGGGATTTCATTGCTGCACCCAGAGCGTATGGCTTTCAGTCATTGCAGACCACGGTGACGGCATCCAATGGGCAGGTGGTGCGTTTCCAAATCCAGACACGCGAAATGTATCAAGTGGCACAATTGGGGGTTGCGGCTCGCTGGAATCATGCATCAGGGACACGTACTTACACCCAAGGGGTATTCGATAGCTGGATTGAGCAGGTCAAGGAGTTCGATAGTCAGGCACAAAACCCGGATGAGTTTTATGCAGCGATGCAAGGCGATATGTTCCAGACCGAAATTTACGCCTATACCCCGGAAGGTGATGTGAAAGAACTGCCACGCGGGGCAACTTTGGTAGATTTTGCTTACGCGGTGCATACCGAATTAGGGCATCGTTGCCAAAAAGCTAAGGTGGATGGTGTGGAAAGGGCTTTACGTAGCCGAGTGCCAAATAATATGGCTACGATTGAGATTATCTGCGGTGATGAGCCTAGTCCAGATGTTGGCTGGCTGAATTTTGTCAAGACGAGCAAAGCATTGTACGCGATTCGCAGTTGGTTGCGTCAGCACAATGCGTTGCCCGAATGGGGCGAAAATGGTGTAGGGCAAAAGCTGTTAGCCGGTATTGTGATGGAAGTTCGCGATGTGAAAGGCATGTTACGCCAAATCACCAAATGCTTGGATGGTTTGGATGTGAATATCGTTGATCTGAAGATCAGTGGCGAAGGGCGTATCAAGCAAGATGCTTTTACAATCCAAGTCGATGATCAAGGGCATTTACAAGAAGTCATTCGTCAGCTAAAACATATACCGAATGTATTGGATGTAAGCAAATTGACGAAATAAGGAACTTCATGAACAAGAGCATCATTTCTACACCTGACGCGCCACAAGCCATTGGTACGTATTCGCAAGCAGTACGGGCGGGCGATACCGTTTACTTGTCTGGGCAAATTCCCTTAGTCCCCACTACGATGCAAATGGTGGAGGGCGATATTGCCGCACAAGTGCGTCAGGTGTTTGAAAATTTATCCGCTGTGGCTAAAGCCGCCGGTGGTTCGCTGAATGATTGCGTGAAAGTGCATGTCTTCCTCACCGATTTGGTGAATTTCCCGGTGGTGAATCAGGTGATGGCTGAGTATTTTGTGGAACCTTACCCCGCTCGTGCCGCGATTGGGGTCGCCGCATTGCCACGCGGTGCAGATGTGGAAGTCGATGCCATTATGGTGTTGGGTTAACCCATGACTAATGGGCAAATGCCGTACAAGCTGGCAACCATTGACTTGGGGTCGAACAGTTTCCACATGATCGTGGTACAGATTGATGCGTTTGGGCAGGTCACGATCCTCGATCGCTTGCGTGAGCCTGTGCGTTTGGGCGGCGGCTTGGATGCGAAAGGCAACCTGAGTCTGGAAGCGCAACAGCGTGCGGTCGATTGCCTGCGGCGTTTCGGCGAACGCATTCGGGATTTCCCCTCAGACAATGTGGCAGCCGTTGGCACCAATACCTTGCGCCTGACCAAAAACTCCCGTGAGTTTTTGCACCGGGCAGAAGCGGCACTGGGGCATCCGATTGCGGTAATCAGTGGGCGTGAAGAGGCACGTTTGATTTACCTCGGTGTGGCGCATTCCCTCGCCAAAGATCAGCAGGGCAAGCGCTTTGTGATGGATATTGGTGGTGGTAGCACTGAGCTAATCATTGGGCAAGGGTTCGAGCCGCTACATTTGGAAAGTTTGCGCATGGGCTGTGTCAGCAGCACCTTGGCATTTTTCCCCGATGGCAAGCTGGTGAAAGCGTGTTGGGATAAGGCGATTACGGCAGCTTTGCTGGAGTTGCGCCCGATCAAAGCCGCTTACCGGGCGATTGGCTGGGAATCGGCAACTGGCGCATCCGGCACTATTCGTGCGGTAAAAAAAGTCATTCAGCAAACCGGGCTTGCGCCTTACGGCATTACCTTGGAACACATGTACCGCGTGCGTGACATGATGATCGAGGCAGGGCATATCGACAGACTGAAATTGCCGGGGTTGAGTGATGAGCGCAAGCCGGTGTTTGCCGGTGGTTTGGCGGTGCTGATTGCGGTGTTTGAGGCGCTGAAAATCGACCGCATGTTGGTGTCTGATGGAGCCTTGCGCGAAGGTTTGGTGTATGACCGGCTGGAACGTTACCAGCACGATGATATTCGCGATAAGGCGGTGCGGGCTTGGCAACAGCGTTTTCAAGTCGATCAAAGCTATGCGGCGGCGGTGCATTTGACTGCGCTTAAATTGTTCAACCGTTGCCGTGATGATTGGAAACTGCCAAGCCATTTGGCGGAATTGCTGGGCTGGGCGGCTGATTTACACGAATTGGGACTCGCGGTGTCGCATTCCAGTTACCATAAACACGGTGGCTATTTGCTGGAATACGCGGATTTGCCGGGATTTTCTACCGAAGAACAACGCTGGTTGAGTGTGTTGGTACGTACCCACCGACAAAAAATTTCCAGTAAATTGTTTGGCTTGCTGGATGTGGAAGATTACCAGAATGCGCTGTATCTGTGTGTATTGCTGCGTTTGGCGGTGTTGTTGCACCGTTCACATAAGGAAATCGCTCCACGTATTGAGCGGATTCGGGTGGCTAAAAACCGCATTGAATTACGCTTTGCGGATGACATCCGGATGAAAAAGCCGTTATTGCTAGCGGATTTGGAGCGTGAACAGGTGTTTTTAAAGGCAGTAAAGATGGAATTGATATTCTAGCCGCTGCTGGCAAGCGGGGACGCCTTGCAAAGGCTACCCGCCTCTTAATGCCAGTTTACGGTTGCCAAGCCACAAAATTTCCCAACAGTTTTAAGCCATCATCCGCAGATTTTTCGGGGTGTGCCTGAATGGCAAACACATTGTCCCTAGCAATCGCCGAGGCATAGCTAATGCCGTATTCAGTCGAACCGGCAATCAAGTCAGGCGTTTGTGGCTCCACATAATAGCTGTGGACGAAATAGAAACGTGCGCCATCGGGAATGCCTTTCCATAGCGGGTGTTCCATCTGCTGCCACACCTGATTCCAACCCATCTGTGGTATTTTTAAGCGAACACCAATATCCTGATGCACAGTGCCAAAATAGCGCACATTGCCTTCATACAAACCTAGGCATTCAATACCGCCGTTTTCTTCGGAATGTTGCATCAATACCTGCATCCCCATGCAAATGCCGAGGAAGGGTTTGGTCTGGATGACTTCGCGTACCACTTCGGCCATACCACGGGTTTCGAGTTCACGCATACAATCACGTGCCGCTCCTTGCCCCGGAAAAACCACGCGGTCAGCCTTGAGAATCATGTCCGGGTCAGACGTGATCGCTACTGTGGCATTGCCAGCAGCAGCGTGAGAAACCGCACGTTCCACCGAGTGCAGGTTGCCCATGTTGTAGTCGATGATGGCGATTTTTTGCATTACAAGCTCCCTTTAGTGGAAGGCATGATGCCCGCCATGCGCGGATCAAACTCCAATGCCATGCGCAACGCCCGTCCGAAGGCTTTGAAAACGGTTTCGGCAATGTGGTGCGAATTACGCCCTTTCAAATTGTCGATGTGCAGCGTCACCAGTGCATGATTCACAAAACCCTGGAAGAATTCGTAAAACAGGTCAGTCTCAAAGGCACCGATACTAGCACGTGGGTATTCCACCTGATGTTCCAAGCCCGGTCTACCGGAAAAGTCGATGACTACACGGGAAAGTGCCTCATCCAAGGGTACATAGGCGTGTCCATAGCGACGAATGCCTTTTTTATCACCGATAGCTTTGGCAAACGCTTGCCCTAACGTGATACCAATATCTTCCACACTGTGGTGGTCGTCGATGTGGTGATCGCCTTTGCATTCGATGTCGAGGTCGATCATACCGTGACGGGCAACTTGGTCGAGCATATGGTCGAGGAAAGGCATCCCGGTGGCAAAACGGGCTTTACCTGTACCATCAAGGTTGATGGTGATACGAATTTGGGTTTCAAGCGTGTTGCGTTCCACGCTGGCAGTACGTTCGGTCATAACTAAACCTGTGTTGGTTGATCTACAGGGATATTACCATATCAGCTTTCGACGATGACCTGTTGATTACGCACCCGAATACGGGTTTTACCTGAGAGTACCTCAGTAAACAAATCATTCACGAGCACGCCACGCCAGTCATCCGAGAGGGTAGTGCGCCCTTCTTCCAACATTTTCTCAAGCTGCTGGCGAGTCGCAATCATCTGTGCGGAAATTCCATGGTCATTGGCAACTTGATTGAGCAATGCCGTCAGCAAATCCGCCACCACAGTCATATTGGCATCCAATTTACGGCGGCGAGGCAAAGACGGGCATTCACTTTTGGGAACAGCTTGCCCACGAGCAATACAGGCTAACCATTCACCCGCCCCGCGTTCAATTTGCTCATCACTCAATCCGCGAATTTGGCGCAAACCAGCGGGACTGTCAGGTTGCATCCGTGCCATATCCAACAAAATCTCATCGGACAAAATCCAACGGCGTGGAATATCCTTTTGCAAGGCTCGTTGTTCCCGCCATGCCGCTAATTCGCGCAAAATGGCAAGCTGTTGCGGTTTGAGAATCTGCAAGCCTTTCACCCGCTCCCATACCGTTTGCGGATCAACCGTGTAGGTGGCGGGGTCAGACAGTTTTTGAAAGGGCTTTTCCAGCCATTTCATGCGCCCTAGTTTATCCAATTGTTCACGCAATAATAGGTAAACATCCCGTAAGTGACGCACATCATCAATGGCGTATTCCAATTGTGCTGTTGTCAACGGGCGGCGAGACCAATCGGTACGTGACTGGGATTTATCCAACGACACCCCCAGTAATGCCTCGACTAAGCGTGCATACCCTAATTGGTCGCCCATACCCAAGACCGCCGCCGCCACTTGCGTGTCAAACAACGGTGTAGGAACATTACCTCCCCCCAAATGGTGGAAGATTTCCATATCCTGCCAGGCTGCGTGCAATACTTTCAGGCGTTGGGGTTGGTTCAACCAATCGAGAAAGGGTTGCAAGTCACTGATGGCAAGCGGATCAATACAAGCCAACGTGTCAGCACTGGCAATTTGAATCAAACACAAACGCGGGTAATAGGTTTTTTCACGAATAAATTCGGTATCGAGTGTGATCCATTCGGCTTTATCCAAGCGGGTGAGTAAATCGCTGAGTTTTTCGGTGTTATCAATATAATCAAACATGAGGGTGGTGCACTTAACTAGAACGTCAAAGATTGTACGGTAAACCAGAAATTAATCCATTGCTATCAACATTCTTATTCTGTTTGTGCGTTGCAACGTTAGTGTTTAAGAATATTTGCAATATCAACTATTTGTTGACATTTCCCTTATTTTTTTGCACATTGAGAAATATCAAATCTATTCTATACAAAAGTTTCAAAACCGCTAGTGAGGGTAGTTGCCATACGCAGTATTGCTAGGTTGTGTATGGTCTGAGCGGTCAGCCCGATCACATTGGTCGGGCTTTTTTTTTGCTCAGTCGACTGGATTCAGAATGAAATCAAGGTAAGTTTCAATACTGCTTGCAGTTTTTCGCCCGGAAACACTCAAATCTACCCCCTGTATTAACGCAGCATTGCGTAATCCCATCAGGTAACGCACGAGCAATACAGCATCTTTGTCCGCCTGTTTGCTACCGTCATTATCAATATCCATCACCTGCTGCACCGAAGCCAGAGCCGTTTCTAACGTAGCAAGATCAAACGCATGGCGGGTAACACCTGTCACCAATGCCGTACCCCGCAAACCTTGCAGATAGCGGGCAACGATAACCCCCTCCACCAATCCCGTCGGTGGAGTATTGGCATGGCGTAAGCGCAACGATGGAGGCACACCTTCTGCCCCCAACCAAGCGCTAATGAAAGGCCAGGTACGTTCAAAGCGGCTGTATTCATCCGGTGCATCGGGGGTAGCACAATCCGATGAACCTCCCAGCAGGGAACCGTTGAGGTAATGCACCCCATCCGCTTCAACCCAGACACCCGAACCGCTGCTGCCAGGAGCGGTAATACCGGTATGCCAGACGATATTGGAAAAATCCCCATTAGCATCCGGTGTTACGGAGTAGCCACCACTACCAGTCTCAATGCGGGCATGTCCTTGGAAGTTACCCATCGCATATTTTTTCGGGCTACCTAGCGCATGGTGAATACCCGTGACGGCTTGATTACTCGTTAATGATTCAGTTGTCCAACCTGACATCAGCACGCCAGAAGGTGGATTGTTATTCAGGTGTAAGAAACTGGTATCCAGCGTGGTTTTGCTAACCAATAACTGTGCCCCCCCACTGGTTTGCGTAACGCTGCTATCATTACCACCGCAGGTAGCATTTGCGTATAACCAAAACATATCCATGCTGCTGGCAGCTTGCTGATTATCAATGCAATGTGCCGCCGTAAAAAAATACGGAATTTGGGTATAGACATCGTTATCGGTCAACACCGTTCCCGAACACAAATAGCTCAAGCCGTCGGTATCCGTGAAAACGTAACGTGCCACCGCTTTCCCCGTTTCCTGCCATGCAGGGCTGGCGCAGGCAATATCCTGTTGGCAACTGGTGTAGTCTGCTTTGAAAAGACTGCTTTTTAGTTGACTGCTAGCAGGGTCAACGACTAAATGTGAAAGCTGTGGAATAGCCAGCTCAACCTGCTGGGGTTCCACACCGTTTGGTAGAAACAACTCCAATCCCAAGGTATCACCTGCTACCGTAGGCGACCAAGTTAGACTATTTGCCTCCGCCTTCGACTCAAATACCTTGTCTGGATGCGTGGGCGAGAAAAAGCGTAGCTCCACACCCTCAGGAATCTTACCCCGCTGCAACTGTGCTCTGACCCGTAATGCACCGCTGGAGGTTAAGTGGAAATGTGCTACTTTACCAGCACCAACCCCCGTCCATTGCCAGGTGTCAAGTGCAATCGGCTGGCTGATGCTAGTGGGCAAATCACGCCCCACCCCCACCCGATAAGCTTTCATTCCGGGCTTATTTTGTAACAATTGAATGTCGGCATCATCCAAAGCAGGCAGCGTTACGGCAGTCAGGACGTTCGCGGCCTGAGTAGTCGCACTCCTGGCAGCAACAGTGCGGTGCATGGGTAAGCGCAAAGCAGCCATCGCAGGATCATGCGCCCCCCCCTGAAAAACTTCCGGCGCAGCACGTAGCGTATTCACCGCCTGCTGCTGACCATTCGCCTGAACATTATTCATCAACAGTAGCAGTAACCCTGCAAGTGTTATAATTTTCATAAGGGATAACCTTAGCGCGGCAGACTGCCGGGTAAAATGTAATTTGTACTGGCAGTGCTATTAGCGGGGGATAGCAGGATATTGCCTAACAACGCATTCACATCATTATCAGGCCCAACATACAGGGTTTTACCATCCAAATTCAGATCCGTTACCCGATAGCCCGGTAACTGAAAATTGGTATGTGTACCCGTATTCTCAGGGCTGGCAAGTACCTCCCCTAACACCGTATTTTTATCGTTATTGGGGCCATCTGCGATCAACTTGTTATCCAAATTGGCATCCCCGGTAGGCAATAGCAGTGCTAAACCTTGCTGGATACGCACATCCTTACCGTAAACAGGCGTCGTCATCTGGCTGAAGTCCAACAAATTAGCATTAGCCGAGAGTGTGACGGGTGCTGCGCTCAGCATTCCCAGATGATTGCGGTGACGTAGTGCTAGGTAATAATCTCCCGGCACCACATTAAAGACTAACGTATTGCTACCCGTTGCCGCATCCACCACATCACCATCCCGTTGTAACAAGGCAGCTTGGCTGGCAATACGGGTTTGTGGCTGGTTTTGATCCCTTAACTCCACCAATACCCAGTCAACAGGTGCATCATTTCCCGCCGTATCCAGCAAGGCCGTCGTGGTCATTTCAGTGCCGTTATGCCCCCATTCTGCATAAGGCTGAGTCAGTGGGATCAGCTTGCTAGTACGCAAATTATCACGCATTTGCCCACTGCTGGTAACGTAAGCACCTTGCAGAAAGCCGCGCATATTGAGCATCACGGTATCTGCTGCACTAACGGCTAAGGTCATGGGAGTGCTTTGGAAAGCCGTACCATCAGCCGTATCACTGGCTGTCGTGCGGATATGTGTTGTGCCGGTAAACGCACTTTGCGCCTCAAACCATACCTCACCCAACGTTAAGGGTGGTTTATCATTCCCCGGCCATTGTGCAGCTACATCCACCCAAGCTAGAGTAAGATAGTGGTCAGTGTTGGGGTCAGCGTCCAGATCTAGGCTATCAACGACAACTTCACCCACCGGTTGAAAACCATAAGCAAAGGCATTTTTTACCTCTTTAAACAGCAAGGCTCTGGCATCGAAATGAACACGCATACCCAAACCTGTTTCCGCCCCTGTTTCAGGGGAAGAAAGGGCATAGACCGGCTTAAACGCCACAACACCGCCACGATTTACCGAGACACTGGTTTCAACAGGTGTAATAATTTGTGCCGCATGAACCGGCATCGCTAGACACACAATAGCGATTGCCAAATGGACGGAATGCTTCATTCTAGAGGGCTATCCATGTTATTTTTTATGATTAGTGATAAATTTATCAGAACTCTATTCGCAAATAAAACTCCAATGATCTAAACGGTCTTAAAGGGCAAATAATGAACGACTATTCTCTCCATGCAGCTCCCACCACAGACATTCTCTCCTCCGCTTTTTTGCTGGGCAATGTAGGAGCACCTTTTATCATCGGCCTTGCGGTCGGCTATTTCGCTAAAAAAATGTTGCGTCTCGCTTTGTTTTTGGGGGGAGCTGCGATTGTGCTGCTATTCGTCACCGAGTATTACGGGATTACTGAAATGACGGACGAGAAGCTGCAAAGCGCTGCCAATGCCGCTACCGGTGTTGTAAAAGAGTCAGGGGGCTTTCTGGTAGAACGGCTATCCCACATTACCAGCAAGGGTGTTAGTGCCGTGGCGGGCTTTTTTGTCGGTCTGAAAATAGGCTAATACTTGTGTTTCAGACGCATTGACTTCATATTAACAATGATTGATGACAGTCAATGAGGTAATAAACATTATGGAAACCCGTATCGAAGTTGAAAACATCCGCTGTGGTGGCTGCGCCAATACTATTTCCAAAAAGTTAATGGAAAATGAACGAATCCACGCCGTTGATGTCGATATAGAGAACCAAGTCGTCACCCTGCACAGTACGGAGGAAGTACGTGCTGCCGCTGTACAAACGCTGTTTAGCCTTGGCTATCCAGAACGCGGCTCAGTGGAAGGTTTGGCCTCTCTGAAAGAAAAAGCACGCTCAGTCGTCAGTTGTGCGATTGGGCGTATTGATATGCCGACAAAAGGTTAACCCATGAAATATTTACTTACTCTTCTCAGCTTGACTGGTCTTTATGTAAGCCCAGTCATTGCTGCGGAAGAAAGCGTCACTGAAAACAATCATTCAGCCCTCACTGAATTATGTAACACCTACGCTGAAGAAGATGGCATTACTACTGGCAAAAAAGCAGCATATATCCAAGAATGTTTGAACAATATGACCGACTTAAGTGAGAGCATACAGGAAGAATTGCCATTATCCACCGAGGAAGTGACGGAGGATCCAGCAACCGCCCCTGCCGCATCCGTCAGCAGCACGCCTGAAAAGTTAGTACAGAACGAGTTAGTGGAAACCCCTGATCCAACGGCTGAACAACTAAATGCTGCAAAATAATTCACTTATAGATTATAAATAACAATTAATTAAAATAATCTATTTTACTTGATAGCCCGATTAATCAATAAATAGTGATATTCGATAAACTTATCGGGCAGGGACGGTATGATTGGGGAATTTATTACCTTTTCGCGGCATAAGCAAGCAAATAAACGGGATATTTGCTTGCAAAATGATACAAAGGGATTTGTGGGGCGAACCTATGAAGTGTATTTATTGAGCCAAGCTTGGGAGGATGAATCTAAAGGTGTCTTCCTCCTAGATGCTCCTGATGGAACGGGTAAAACCTCACTCCTGCAAACTTGGCTGAGCCAATTAGAGGCTGCTAATTGGGTCAGTGCTGACAACGTGTATGCTTGGTCTTTTCCTGACACCACCGATGACATGGATTTACCGACGCTGGCTGAGGAATTTGTCGAACATGCCTTACCGTGGTTTGCTAGAAATCTCCAATTACCAAAAGCCCCGCTGGAGCGCATCACGCTGCTTGCCAAACTGATCCAACGCCAACGCACGTTACTGGTATTGGATAACTTCCCTACACTCTCTTTTGATGTGGATGAAGAGACACTCGCTTCCCCGACTCCATCTCTCGCCTTCTTGATCAATAGCTTGGCTGCCTATAACCGTGGATTGTGTGTTCTTGCGACCCGACAAGCGATACCTGCTTGTGAATTGTTTCAGCAAAATATTGCCCAGTACACCCTGCCCAGTTTGAATCCAGACGAAGGGGAGGAATTACTGCGCCAACGTGGGGTAATGTTAATGCCGACCACCTTACGTAAGTTTGCGCATGACTTTAGTGGTCATGCTTTGACGCTAGATTTATTAAGTTCCTACCTTACCAATGGTGGGAACATGGAAGACATACACGCCATTCTCGCTTGGCGTAACAAGGATCGCGGTAACCTGCAAACACGAGCCGTTTTAGGGTTGATAGAACAATGGCTCTGGAAAACCCCCGAGTTATTATTGCTCTACTTAATCACCTTATTGGATCGCCCAGTCACCCAAAAAGAATTATTTTTGCTATTGCATAGCCAACGCCAAGCTTGGTTTCAACGTTGGTTAAAACCCAATGAGACCCTGCAAGCCCTGCTCCCCCTGAGTAAACTCAGTATGCGTGAATTTTCCAAAGTACAACGACGCTTATACCAATTACACCTGATTACCTCAGCACCTGATACCGGTGCATTGGATGTGCACAGCCTCTTACGCACTTACTTCCGCGAGCGGGTTCGCACACGTTTCCCCGGCATCCCCGCACGTCTGCAAGGCTTATTGGAAAAATGCACCCAAACCCTAGTAACCATTCTCCCGCCAGAAGCGCCTGCGCTCGGTAATGAGCGTCAGGCTAGATACTGTTGGCTTGGGTATAGCGATATGCAAACCGCAATCAATGCAACACGGGCATTGGGGGTAAAACTAGAAAAGTCAGCGTTACAAAAGCATTGGTATCGTGCTGCCATCATTGCCAACCATCTGTGTGAAAATCATCTGGTATTGGGTAACCTGTCGGCTGCGATGTATTGTGCGCGTCGCGGTGTCGCCTATGCTGAACTCAGCCATGATAAGCCCAGTTTGCTGCAAAATACGAAACTCCTAACGCGCTTATTACGTCTGACGGGCAATACACGTGAAGCGACATTTTTGCTACAACGTACCCGTGAAACCTGTGGTTTAGGGACTGCCACTAAACGGTTAAACGCATAATGTACTTCCTAGCAGACACGGAACTTTCTGTATAGCGGATGGACTTATATCAATAGACGCACGTGGTTCTAACCGTGATTTTGTCGAGAAAATCGACCGATCAGCTTGTAGCAGATTGACAACGTCTGGCAGTTTGTTACTTTGCATCTCTATAAAAATATTTTACGGGCATTGGGGGAAAACAGATGACGAGGGTATTCATCCGGGACGGTTACCACTGCGGACAACACGATATTGTGGCAGAAGAGTATGTCGAGCAATTTGAAGCGACAGTACTGTTCGGGCGCACCCATGAGACAGGTTTACTCAATCATGCATGGATCAATGCTAAATTGCGTTTATTTTTGCTCTCAGGGGCAACGGGTATCGGTAAAACCGCTTTATTGCGTCACTGGTTACATACTTTACAAAAAAAGCACTGGCACGATGCCGAAGCTGTGTTTTTCTGGTCATTTTACCCACCGGATCTGACACAACCCTTACAGGATCCCGTAGAAGAATTCTTTCGCCATGCGCTGTATTGGTTTGGCGGTGAAGAATCAGCCAATGTTCCTAACTTGCTACAAGGCGAACATTTGGCAACGCTGATACAAGCACATCATACCTTGCTAATTTTGGATGGGCTGGAAACCCTGCAATTCAAAACTGGCAGTGCCGTTAACCAAGTCGGTGATCCACGCCTGAACAGATTGCTGGAGCGCTTAGCTGAACACAATCACGGCTTATGCGTTGTCGTCAGCCGTGCACCGTTACAACTTAACGTTGAGGCAGAAGGCATACAACGCCATGAGCTGGAGAAGCTACCCGTGGATGCCGCCGCTGCATACCTCAGTTACAAAGGCGTGCAAGGTGATACGGATAAACTGCGGCAAATCGCGGTGGATTACGGTCAAAATCCTCTAACCCTGAATTTGTTGGGTGGGTATCTGAGTGTTTGGCATTCAGGCAACTGGCTACAAATGGAAAAAATTCCCGTCCTGATGGATCAACATGCCGATGGACGCCAAGCGCGGCGCATTCTTGTCGCCAATGCGAGTAAACTTCATGGCAAACCTGGTGAGTCCATCCTGTACTTACTCAGCTTACTGTATCGCCCCATTCATCAGGATACCTTAGAAACCCTGTTAGGCAACCCACGTGTCCGGCTCAGGCTACCCTTTGGATGGTTTGGCAAGTTTCAGCAAGACCATTACGCACACGTAATAGGCAAATTCCAGCACTTGGGTCAGCGTAAACGCCAAGAAACACTGCAACAATTGCAAACCCTAGGTTTGCTGGAACAGTCAGAACACTGCTTAGCGTTACCACAATGGGTGCGGGAAGCTTATCAGCGTCAACTTCGCTTTGATTTACCGGTAACATGGAAAGAAACCAACCAACGTTTGATGAGTTTCTTTAAGGCACTTCCTAAAACCTCAATGACTGATGACTTAAGCAGCATCACACCACTGATACTGACACATAAATCTGTCAAAGTGGCAGAACCGTTTAACAAATGGTTGCCAGCACCACCAGAAACACACGCATTACCCTTAATCACAGCAGAAATAACCGCCGTTGAGCCGGTCAGTACTGACACTAACGTTCAACAACCTGCTATACCCGCCCCCCCCGCAGCGCCACCGATTACACTAGCACCAAGTGATAATAAACCGATCTTCGACCGTACAGATCTTAACAACATGCTTGAGCTAATGACGCAATTAACACGTTACCAGAACACATTACACACCTTGCAAATACGCACTAAAAAATACCAAAGACACATCAAGCAATTGGATAAAGAAGTACAAGTTATTACGTGACAATACCGTTACAGTTCAGGCTAATCCGCGTAAAATCGCTTCACGTATTTTGAAGGACTGTATTGCCATGATTGAATTACTCCCTCCGCCCAGTATTGTGCCACTGGATCACATCCTGCCTGATGAGCCGTTACTAATGATGGGCGCAGGGCCTGTGCCAATTCCGCAAAAAGTCGCGGCAGCAAACTCGATCGTTATTAATCACTTGGGCGAAACCATGAGCCGGGTGATTGAACAGGTCAAGGATATGGGGCGCTATGTGTTTCAAACCGAATCCAGCCACGTCATGGCGGTAAGTGGCCCCGGTTCCGCCGCAATGGAAATGGCGGTTGCCAATCTGGTGACACCCGGTTCACGGGTGCTGTGCATTACCAATGGTTATTTCAGCCAACGCATGGCAGAAATGGTGCGGCGGGTACGGGGAGAGCCGACCATTTTGGAAGCTCATCACAACGAAGGCGCGGATGTTGCCTTGGTCGAACGCGCTTTGCAGCAAGGGCAATTTGATGTAGTCACCCTAGTGCAAGGCGAAACTTCTAACACCGTGTGCAACAAAAACCTCAACCAAATCGCCAAGCTTGCCAAACGCTACGGCTGTCTGGTGATTGTTGATGCGGTGTGCACCCTAAGCACCATGCCATTGGCAATGGATAGCTGGCAGGTGGATGCGATTATTACCGGCGGGCAAAAAGGTTTGTCATCCATTCCGGGGGTGTCTTTGCTGGCATTTTCTGAATCGGCTTGGGCGAAAAAGATTGCGCCGCGCAAAGAGCTGCCATTCCACTGGTGTTTGGATGCGCAATTGGCGGATAAATTCTGGAACCAAAAATCTTACCATTACACCGCGCCGGTTTCTGGCATCCTCGCCTTGCACGAAGCGTTGCGCTTGGTGTGTGAGGAAACCTTACCGCAACGCTTTGAGCGCCATTTACGCTGTTCCGAAGCACTGCAAGCGGGGATCGAAACCATGGGTTTGCAGCTATTGATCGAAAAGCAGCATCGCTTGAATTCGGTGGTGGGGATTGTCGTGCCCGATCATGTGTCTGCCGATGTCGTCCGTGCGCACATGTCGAAAGTGCATAAGGTGGAAATTTCCGGCGCGTTTGGGCTGAATATCTTGCGTATCGGGCAAATGGGCGAACAAAGCCGCGCTTACAACCTGTTCCGCACCTTGCACGCACTCGGTTCGAGTATGCGGGCAGCAGGGGCAGAACTGGATTTGCCAGCGGGGATGGCAGAAATGGAACGGGTGTTGTCGGGCGAAGGTTAGGCTTTTTCCACGATAAAAATCACCCCGTCTACGCCGGTAACACGTACCCGTGTGCCGGATGGCAGATCGTCACCGCGTACTCGCCAAGCTGTGTCGCCGACGCGCATGGTGCCGCGCCCGTTGATAATCGCCTCGGTCAGGGTGTATTCCTTGCCGAGGTGACTGTGCAAACGGTTGTTGAGATCGGGCGTATCTGAATGAATATTCGCCTCACTGAAGCGCGATTTGCGCCAGCCAAAGACGCTCACCAGCGACACCAACGCGAAAATCAGGATTTGCCCGCTCAGCGGCAATGACGGGAAAAGCCACAAGGCGATACCGGTCACGATAGCACCAAACCCAAACCACATGACTAACATGGCAGGAATGAAGACTTCCAGCGCCATTAGCAACACACCGAAAATCAGCCAATGCCAGAATTCAAGCTGTTGCATGTCCATCAGGTTTTATCCTTCATCGCTTTCCAGAGTTCATTGATGCTGCCGATGGAACCCATCAGACCACTGGTATCCAGCGGCATGAAAATGGTTTTTTGCTGGTCGGAATCGGCAAATTTGCCCAGTGCTTCGACGTATTTTTGCGCCACAAAGTAGTTGAGGGCTTGCACATCGCCTTCTGCCACGGCTTTGGAAACCATTTGGGTGGCTTTGGCTTCGGCAAGGGCTTCGCGTTCGCGGGCTTCGGCACGCAGGAAGGCGGCGGTTTTCATGCCTTCGGCTTCAAGAATTTGCGCTTGCTTTTTGCCTTCGGACTCGGTGATTTGGGCGCGTTTTTGGCGTTCGGCGGTCATTTGCAGGTTCATGGCGCGTACCAGTTCGGCGGGCGGTTCGATGTCTTTGATTTCGACACGCAGCACTTTGACACCCCATGCGTTGGTGGCTTCATCCACAATGGCGAGTACCCGTGCGCCGATTTCATCGCGCTTGCTTAACAGGTGGTCAAGTTCCAAGCCGCCGCACACCGAACGCAAATTGGTCATGATCAGGTTGAGAATCGCGTGTTGCAGGTTAGCTACCTCATACGAGGCTTTGGCGGGGTCAAACACTTGGTAGAACACCACACCGTCGATATTGACGTTGGCGTTATCGGCGGTAATGACTTGTTGGGGAAGGATGTCGAGCACTTGTTCCATCATATTCACTTTGCGCCCGACGCGGTAAATCACCGGAATAATCAAACCTAAACCGGGTTGCAGGGTAGTAACGTAACGCCCAAAGCGCTCGACGGTGTAATTGTAGCCTTGTGGTACCATTTTAACGCCCATGAAAATGAGCGCGGCGATGAAGACTAGGATGGCGATGGCAAATTCAGTCATGAATAGCTCCTTGCAGATGCGGTGGATTTGTTGTTGGTATGCGGTATCAGTGTAGTCCTGCGAGGGGCAAAGGGCGACTATTTCCAGATGAAGATGAGGTTAATGGTTGAGGGCGGCAAGCTCCTTTTCGATGGCTTCCAGATCTTCCCGCTTTTTTTTCATGACGTAGGCCATGTGTATTTTTTCTTCGATATGGGTTTCGTGATCGTATTGTTCCAGCACCGCTTGGTGAATCGCGTAAATACGTTGCCAACGAGTTTTCAGGCCGTCCAGTTTGGCTTGGGTGATGAAGTCCAATGCTGCGACGGGGGCAGCAGGCGTATTTTGCAGGAGGGTGGCAAGTGTCCACTGGGTTGGGAGAGCGGGGTCACGGGTGAAAAGCCCCCAGTCCCAAGAGCCGGTACTGGCTTGTGGGATGGTGTCGATGTCCAGTGAGCGGGGAGCGCGGTTTTCACTGACCAGGGTCATCGAACCGGCACGGGCGAAGGCTTCGGCAAGCGTTACCTTGTCCGGTTTGGTGAGCAGGTTTGCGTAGAATTCGTAGGCAAACAGGGCGGCTAGGTGGTCATTGATGTAGTTGTGGGTGGCAATGACGCAGGGGATGCCCGCTTCTAGGAACAGCTTGGCTTGTTCGGCACTGTTGCAGCCGTTGAGGAATAGCAGCTCGGGTTTGTGCTGCCAGGTGTGGAGGATGTCGGCGATGTGGCGGGCGTAGACGAGTTCGTCGTCGGCTTGCAGTTGCTCAGCACTGCTGTGTCCGGCGAAATGCAACAGGCTGACCTGATCGGTGAGGCGGCGCAATTCTTCCGTGAGGATGCTACGGGTGAGGTAGGGTTCGTAGGCTACGGTGGTTTGCAACTGGGGGGCGTTGCTGAAAAGCTGCTTGAGGCGGCTGAGTTCGGCGGGGACAGATTCCAGCGGGTGGCGTTTACTTTTAGCACCGAGGAGGAGGATGGTCATTGGCTTGCCCTTTGTCTGGTGATGCACGCGTATTGCCCACTATTTTAGTACAGCGAATAGTGGATTTCTTTGGTGTAACATTCAGAGTGCAATATTATTGAAGAAAATGATTAAAATTCAATCATTTCTTTCTGATCAAAGCAACTACACTCGTATGATTACCTTCTTCAAATTTTGCATCTCATCTAGTACTTATAAAATACTTATAAAAAAACCAAAAGCATGGCCACTATACAGTAAATAAAATAATGCAAGCCTTATCAACTACCTCATTGGTAGTTACACACAATAAAAATGAGGGGGAAACACGATAAATAGCACCTTGTTAGTGGTAAGGAGTGAGTCATGTTTTATTTTTTAAAAACTATTCGAGAAGTCAATAGATATATTGTATTTTCTGTCATGGGATTAGTATTGATTGGCTGTGCAGCGGCTCTTGTTGGCGTAGTGGCTAGTTCGTCGGGTGTTGTCACGGGTGCTGGGGCTGTACTTGCGACTAATCAATTGAAAGTATTGCCCGCTGCGATACTGCCATTTACCTCCGAACTTAACCGTGCAGTTATAGCCCCTGATGGATCGCGACTCTATGCGGTTGATCGCTTGCATAATACACTGAATGTTTACGATACAGCGTCACGCAAACTAATAAAGGTTATTGATATTCCTGAAATCGTTGATAATCGTTGGGGAAATCAGTTTGCCAACAGGCTCATTGTTGCCAATTTAGCAATAAGTTCAGATGGTACAAAGCTCTATATTACCTGTCCCGGTGTGCAACAACTGGTTGTCATTGATACGGCGACATTAAGCATTGTTAAAACAGTGCCAGATATTGGCGTTAACCCAGTTTCTATCAGCGTATCCGCCAGTAATAACCAGATATACATAGCGAGCGAAGGATTCATTCCTGGTGTGGATACTGGCGGCAGTCCTAGCACCATTCCTGAAAAAAATGGCAACGTTGTCATTGTTGATTCCAATACATGGCAGCTAACCAACCTGTCAACACTGGTCAATGAAGTCACGAGTGAACCAGCCATTACCTTTAAACACCCGTCGTCTTTAGCACCGTCACCGGATGGCAAATATCTTTATGTCACCGATAAAGGTAATAATGCGTTATTCAGAATTAATCTTGCCAATGGTCAAGGTAGAAAAATTAGTGATGAGTCTCAACCGAGCCACGTTGCCGTGACGCCTAGTGAAGTGGGTTTGATTTTAGTAAGTAACAGTGGTGATGGCACTGTTTCCGTGATTAATAGTCAGAGTTTAGGGCGTAAACTACTGAGTGATACAGGAATCAGCCCGACCAAGGAAAAACCCGGCTTTATCGCAATCAGCCCGGATGGAAAATGGGCTTTCGTTGCAAATATCGGTAAGAGTGATGGCTCTATCAGTGATTCAACACAAAGAGAATGTGCAAATGCTGGGCTATCACGTTCCGTTAGTGTTATTGATCTTAAAACCCAACAAGTGTTAGCAGGAAGCCCCTTGACGGTTGATGCTGAAATAGCAGGGATGGCTATTTACGGTCATCAAAACGATAAGAGCAAGAATGAGTTTGACATACAGAAAGCTTATCTTGCTGCGACCTGCCCGAATGGCGATTTGCGTGATGATAATTCAATTAATAGGATGTCAGAAATTGATATAACACTGTTAGCAAGTAATCCGGGGCAAGCAGTCACGCCGATTGAAATTCCAAGTAAGAAATCAGCTTTTGCCATTGCGGTTAAACCTGACGGTTCAGAGGTTTATGTGGTTCATGCAGATGCTATCACAGTGATTGATGCGAACTCCCGACAAAAATCAGCCTCGATTGCCGCAAGAGGATCTGGCCCATTCGATCTTGATGTTGCCAATGATGTGTTAGTAACTACCAATACAGGTGCTAACAGTGCTTCTTTTGTGGATACAAGCACCTGGACTCCTCTGACGACTATACGGAGCTTGTTAGCACCTGCTTCAGTGGTTGCTGCTAGTAATGGTCAGGCATATGTGGCTAATACCGGAACTTTTCAAACGCCCGGAAAATCCATCTCCGTTATTGGCTTAAGAACAGGGGTACAGGAGAGGGAGTTGACCACGGCATCATTAACAGCACCATTTTCTCTCGCAGTAACACCAAATGGAACCAGTTTGATTGCAGGATATGCAGGGGGATTTACTGATTATCTTCCATTTACTCCTCAAAGTGGTATTAGCCTTTTTGGCGCTACATCTTCGACTGGATTAAGAATCCCCCCACCTAATTTTGGTTATGAAGAATCTACACGCATTATTGCGCCTAGTAATAATTTTATTTTTGCTACTTCATACGGGGCAATAAATAATTCTTCTCGAAATGAGATGTTGTATTCAAATATAAATGAGACTGCCCCCACCTCTGTTAGCCTGTTTGGTTCAACAGATTTAAACGAGAAGCAGCCTTTACCTATTGATATTGAGTATTTCCCCATAGAGGCGACTCCCACCGAGGCAGCTAAAGGTAAAGTGGCTGTATTGGATTATCTAGGAAAACCTACAGGAACTTATCCCGACGACATTTATTCTGGAGCTTCAGTTTCTGTATTTGATGTGACATTGGGAACTGATGGCAAAATAACAAAAGTTGAACTTGCCGCTTTCGTCGGCGGTAAGCCCAACCCTGTACTTGTTGGCAATCACGCGGCATCGTCCATGCTACTTGCTGCTGATGATGCGAAGGGAACGAATCTTCGCGCTTTCGTAGTGAATAGCGGTGACAAGCAGTTTAGTAGATGCACAGACACAGACAAGAAAGTTAAATCCTGTGGTACAGGCAATAGTGTAACGGTTGTGGATATGACAACAGGAACCGTCAATAAAATCATTGAGCGTATTGGTGATAAGCCCATGGATATTGTGCAGGCAAATGGTAAAGCTTATGTCCCCGCTTATTTCTCCAATCATGTGGCGGTCATTAACCTTGCTTCAGAAACCGTGGAAAGAACCATTCCCGTCGGCAACGGGCCTGTCAAGGTAACAGCAGATCAGGGTAAGGTGTATGTCGCCAACTCTATAGACGGCACGGTGACAGTCATTGACGCATTAACTGATCAAGTGATCCAACCTGCTTTGGCAGTAAACCCTTGATAGGACAATCACCATGGGGGCAAGGTTATTACTGGCGATAGTGGTATTTATGGCTGGTCTGGCTGGCTGTTCCTCCATGGGGGTAGCCAAGCTGGATTGCAGCAATCAAACCAAGGATGTATGGGTTGCGGCTGAATGCCGGTTTATAGCAACTGACTATGCAGGGGCATTACAGGATTACCAACGTATTGCTGCTACCCCAGCAACAAAAGTCCAAGTTGCTAACAAGCTGCAACCCCATGTGGAAACCCTCATCACCAAAGGAAAACTGCTGGTCGCACGGGATTATCTGGACACTGGGCTGGCGTTGGCGCGTGCCGTGAATGACCAGCGTTTGACCGCCTCCTACCTCATGCTATTGGGTGAATTAGCCTACCGGCTTGGCGACTATGACAAAGCCAAGTCGTACATGGAACAAGCGCAACCCTTACTGAAACAAACTGACCAACCCTTATTCGCGATCCGCAATAGGAATAATCTAGGGAATACGCTCAGCAACCTTGGTCAGTTTGATAAAGCGGAACAAGCCTTGGATCAGGCACTGGCGGATGCGATTGCCCAGAACGACCACGCCCATATTGCCCAAACCCTGAATAACCAAGGTGGTTTATTTTATAACCTGCGCCGTTACGCCAAGGCCATGATTGTACTGGAGCAGGCGGAAGCGCACGCCATCAAAGCACAACACACCCGTTTGCAGCTTTACGCCGCCGCTACCAAAGGCGCGGTGTTACGTCAGCAAGGCGATTTCGTCAAAGCTTTGCAGGAATACGAACGTGCCTTAACGATAAGCAAGCGTTTTCCTGCGGAGTTACAGCATGAAATTGGCACGAGCAAACGGGTTATCGCCGAGTTACTGATCTACTCGCCTGAGAATGATCACACTAAAAATCTGGCGCTTGCCGAACAATACCTGCAAGAGGCTTTGGTTTTGCACCGTGAAAATCCCATCGAAATGGGTTTGGCGCTCAATCATCTGGGTGAAATCTCCTTGGAAAGGCATGATGTTCCAACCGCTATCCGTTACTTTGAACAAGGTTTGCAAAACTACCAAGCATTGGACTATCCAGACGGTGTGGGGCGTAGCCACCTCAATATCGGACGGGCGCATAATGCCGGTGGCCAATACCCAAAAGCGCTTCAGGCACTGGATAAAGCCAATGAAATCTATACCCGTTTAAGGGATCGTGAGTGGCTGCGCGTGGGGTTATATGAACGTGCGCTTGCCTATGAACGGCTGGGCAAGATTGATCTGGCGGAACGGGATTATAAAGCCTCCGTGGATAATCTGGAGTCGATCCGTGGCGATGTGCATGGGGATCAGGTGGCGCAGGAGCTGTTCACCGAAGTCAATAGCAATGTGTATGAACGCTTGGTATCGCTGCTAATGGAGAAAGGGGATATTGCGGGGGCGCTGGAATACATTGAGCGTAGTCGCTTGCGGGCGCTGGATGAATATATGCTGAGTAGCAGAGGGGGGGACTCTGATTCCAACTCAGCAGAGAGTGATACAAATACTAAAGACGCATTAACGAGGGAAAAAATAAAAGAACTCCGTGAACAAGCCGCCAAATCTTTGTTAGAGGGTGGTAAAGGCGTAAAAACATTAATGGATACCGCAGCAAAAGAGTTTCAGGATAGGCAGAAAGACATTACCCAAAAAGTTACACTAGAGTTCGCGACAACTTCAGTCAACAAAGCTAGTAACTTACCACCAGATACGGCTGTCATTACCTATTTTCCAGCCATCAAAGCAACTTATGCTTTTGTATCGCGTGGCGGGCGTAAGCCTGTTGCTTATACTCTAGCCAATTTGGATCAAGCAAAGTTGCATGACTACGTTCTTTCCGCTCGAAGCTATCTACAGCATAAAGAAAATACTTCAGGTAAGGAGATTCTGGCTTCACTGTATACCATTTTTATTTCACCTATAGAGGAGATGATCCAAGACAACCAAACACTCATAATTTATCCACATGATTATCTTACATACATACCTTTTGAAGCTTTGATTTCGCCAGACCAGAAATACTTGGTTGAAAGCAAACGTGTGACGTATGCACATTCGATAAACGACTTATACGATGCTTTTGATAAAAATCGATCTGGTATAAATTTGCAATCAGTAGCTGTTTTTGCTAACCCGCAACCGCTACCCGCAGGGCTAAAAGAACTCGCTAACGCAGAAAAAGAGGCGGACAAAATTAAAGAAAATCTCCCCCAAAGTTTGGTTAAGGTTCTAAAAGGTGAGCAAGCGACAGAACAAGCTTTCAAGGAAGAATGGGGTAAACACGAAATTATACATGTGGCAGCGCACGGGAAAGCCTCACCGGAGGAATCAGTTTTATATTTGGCAAAAGGTAATTCCCAAAATGAAGATGGGAAACTGACGCAAGATGATATGCCTGATTTAGGTGATGATTCCATAGAGAGTTCTGGAAAGGTTCAATTAGTGGTTTTGTCTGCTTGTGAAACTGCGGTAGATTCAAACGTGACCAACGCTCCCATGGGTGAATCAGTTGCTAAGCTTGGATTAGCAGGTATGGTGCATCAGTTTGCCTCCACAGGTGTGCCATCCAAAATCGGTTCATTGTGGGAGGTCAATGACGCATCAACGTCAGTTTTGATGGGCGACATGTACAAATTCATAGGGAAACAGGGAAAAATGAAAGTACCCTATGATGCTTTTCGGGATGCACAATTGGAAATGATTAAAGGTGGTGGTATTCCCAGTCACCCCTTTTACTGGGCAGGCTTCGTCTATTTTGGTGTTCCTCAATAAGGTTTGGCATTGATGTTAATACACTGGGCAAAACAGATTACTTTTGTTATCACCCTGCTGATGTCCAGCCAACTTTGGGCAGGTGATTGCGGCATCCCTTTCCGGTTGGCTTTGCAACAAGAACAGGATCTCTATTTCCAGGGCGATGAAGCCAATCTGACCCTGCAACTGCTGGATGACAACGGACAACGGGTTGTTCCCTGCCAAGCGCAGACAGTCCGGCTGGCAATCACCAATCCGGCAAAGCAAATTACCGAGAAAGTGCTGACCTTGCCGCAAGGGACATCAACCCTAAAGGTTCCGGTCAAACTGGACTCGCTGGGTTTGTACCGCTTTGCCGCCAAAAACGACAGGCTGTATTCAGCCGTGTTACACCTGATCAGCAAAGACCCTAAAACACTGACGGATAAGGACAAAACAGAGATTGTGCGCGGCGGTTCCAGTGCTGATGAGGAATGCCCTCCTTTGGAAATGCTGGATCGAATGACACCTTGGGAGATTACTTTAGTGGCAAATTCAGAGGAAGGTGTTCCTGCTAATGGCAAAGATTCAGTAACGATCGAAGCCATGATCAGCAGTAATCAGAATTACATTGATCATGATGTGGGAATCATTCTGGAAGCACTGGGTGGAACGTTATCCACCCCCTCCATTACCATCCCACGTTGTAAATACAATGGCAAAGTCCAACTAACATCTAATAAACCGGGGCTGGTGACAGTGAATTTCAAGAAATCTGTCGGTGCTAATATGCAACCAATTGACGATGGCAAGGTTGAAGTCAAGTTCATTCCGCCGGTCAAGGGGATCAAACTGAAAGCACCGGACAACCTGCAATTGCTGGAAAAGGCTGCTGTCGCCATCGGGCTGGTGGATGATGAAGGTCGACCAGTACCCAGCACTGAATACCCGGTTGAGCTTAGAGTTTCAGGCAATGCCCGGCTAGAGTCGGAAAATTACTGCGAAGACAAAGCCACCAGCAACGACAATGCTACGAGAACCGTTTGTTTTCCTGAAGGAAAATCGCATATCGACGCCCGTTTAATTCCATTGGCTGCCGGGGAGATTGACATTGACGCCAGTGCTGCCCGCTTGAGTGGGGCGCAGACCCGCATTCAGGTGATATGGCCGGTATTCCATCTGCTATTGGCGGTGGTGGGCGGAATGATGGGCGGTGTTATACTGTCTGTTAGGTATTATTGGCGGCAAAAGCAGCACCATGTGCCGCCGACGCTAAAGCTCATGCCTGTTTTCGTGGGCGCAATCGTGGGGGCGAGTATTTATTTCCTGCTGTTAGGTCTGGTTCCAATGGAAATTTCGATTCCAGCATGGTTAAAAACCTATCAGGGCAGTTTTGCGATTGCGTTGCTGGGCGGTAGTGGATTCGCCGCGATTGCCCTATTGTCAGGGCTTAGTGATAGTATGGAAAATAAAGTCATAGAACCCATGCTGAGTAAAATACGGGAAAAGCGTTGTGCCGCTTTGGTGGATAAATTAAACCGCCTGTATGAGCAATACGATGTTGAAACGCATGTAGAGGAAAGAATACGCATGGAACGTATTATTGCCGAAACCGAAGCAAGCATAACAAAACTCCAAGGAGGATCTCATGTTTAAAGCACTTATCCTGAGTCAGGTGGAAGGCAAAACCCACGCAGAAATCCGCCGCCTTAATGTTGACAATTTGCCTGAAGGCGAAGTCTTAGTCGACATTGCCTATTCATCGCTCAATTACAAAGATGGCCTTGCGGTCACGGGTACTGGCAAAATTATCCGCAACTTCCCAATGGTTCCGGGGATTGATTTTGCGGGGACAGTCGCCGAATCCGCATCCGACCGCTTCAAACCGGGTGATCAGGTGATCCTCACCGGCTGGGGGGTCGGCGAACGCCACTGGGGTGGTTTTGCCCAGAAAGCGCGGGTCAAAGCTGATTGGTTAGTCCCCATGCCAGCGGGCTTGGATGCCAAACAAGCAATGATCATCGGCACCGCAGGCTTTACCGCCATGTTGTGTGTGATGGCGCTGGAAGAATCGGGGGTTACCCCCGATTCCGGCAACCTGGTAGTCACGGGTGCAGCAGGCGGTGTGGGCAGCGTGTCGGTATTGCTGCTGTCACAACTCGGCTACGCGGTCACGGCGGTATCCGGTCGCCCGGAAACGCAAGATTTCCTGACGGGTTTGGGCGCAAAAGCCTTTATTTCACGCGAAGAAATGAGCCGACCGGCACATCCCTTAGAAAGCCAAAACTGGGCCGGTGCGGTGGATGTGGTCGGTGGCAACACCTTGGCACGGGTTTTGGCTGAAATGCAATACGGCGGCACGGTGGCGGCTTGCGGTTTAGCCGGAGGTTTCGAGCTGAACACCACAGTCATGCCGTTCATTTTACGCAATGTCAGCCTGCGCGGGGTGGATTCAGTGAGTTGCCCGCCAGCACGGCGGCTGCGTGCATGGGAACGCCTTGCTGCTGCCATGCCACCGAGTGCCTATGCCGAATTGGGTTGCGCGATTGCCTTGGAAGAAGTGCCGCAAGCCGCCAAAGACATTTTGGCAGGGCGCATTCAGGGGCGGCTATTGGTGAATTTGAACCTGTGATGCAGCGGAAACACACCATAACACCTGTGCAACTGACCTTCGCACCACCGGCGTTGGCGTGCCGCGATGCACTTTCCGCCGTCGTGCCAATCGGGGATAGTTTGTGGGTTGCTAACGATGAAACCACCCATCTGGAACGCCTCACCTACCAAGGTGAAACACCGGATGGCAACCCGCATTATGCCGCCCACACCCGTATTAACCTGCATGACTACCTGAAACTGCCCGTTGCAGCCGCTGCCGCTGACAACGAAGTCGATGTGGAAGGCTTGGCCTGTGCCGATGGTTATTTGTGGCTCGTTGGTTCGCATAGCCTCAAGCGTAAACAGCCCAAATCCGGTAATGCCAGCAAAGGTATTGAACGGCTGGCAACGCTGACTACTGACGCTAACCGTTACTTGTTAGCGCGTATCCCATGGGTGCAAGAACATGGGAACACCACCTTGCAAGCACCTGCTGCACAATTACCGATCCACAAAGACGGTAATGCGCTGCTGGATGCGTTGCACGATGACCCGCACCTCGGCGCATTCCTGCGTATTCCCGGTAAGGATAACGGTTTCGACATCGAAGGGCTGGCCGTGGTGGGTCAGCGCGTGTTTCTCGGTTTGCGCGGCCCAGTGTTGCGTGGTTGGGCGGTAATTCTGGAATTGGCGGTGGAAGCCGCTAATGACGCACCCTCTACCTTGCAGCTAGTCAAGATAGGTAAAGGCAAGCGCCCTTACCGCAAGCATTTTCTGCCACTCAATGGTTTAGGGGTGCGGGATTTGTGCGTACAGGGCAATGATTTGCTGATTCTGGCAGGGCCAACCATGAGTATTGACGGGCCGGTGCGAGTCTACCGTTGGTTAGGTGGGGCAAACCCGAATGCTGACAGCCTAGTCACAACAGAAGCCTTACAGATTGTGACTGAAATCCCCCACGGTCACGGCGATGACCATGCCGAAGGCATGTGTTTGTGGCAGCAGGCGGATGGGCAGGATGCGCTGTTAATGGTGTATGACAATGCGGCACAAGCGCGGAAGCGGGGCAAAGACGGTGTATTAGCCGATCTTTTCCCAATCACAAGCGGTTGAACGTTTTATAGTCACACACTTGCAAGTCAAGCAAACCCATTCCAATATACACATATTACGTGTACACGGAGACTGTGCCATGAATATCACTCTGTCTGTTGACGACACGCTTGTGACAGAAGCTCGTCGGGTTGCTACGACGATGGGCAAAAGCCTGAATCAGATTATCCGCGAATATCTGGAACACTTAACCCGCCAGCAAAAAACCGAGGCTGATTTCGATGAATTCGCCGCGTTGTGTGGGCAGGGTAACTCGCACGGCTGGAGATTCAATCGGGATGAATTGCATGAAAGAACGTAGCTTTCTCGATACCAATATCCTGCTCTACACCGATGACAGCAAAGAGCCGGAGAAGCAGGCGCAAGCCCTCGCCCTGTTGAAATCCGGCTGGCAAACCGGCAATGCGGTTATTTCCACGCAGGTGTTGCAGGAATATTTTGCCGCTGCCACACGCAAACTGTCAGTACCTGTAGAAACCGCCCGTCGCAAGATCGAATTGCTCAGTGCGCGTGCGGATGTGTTTAGTATTGCACCTGACGATATTGTGCAAGCGATTGATTTGCATCGCCTACACAACTTTTCATTTTGGGATTCACTGATTGTACGCATGGCGCAGAAAAGTGCTTGTACCGTGCTGTTGTCGGAAGACATGCAGGATGGGCGGGTGATCGGTAATGTGCGGATTGTGAATCCGTTTGCTTGACGCACTCAATACAACATCCCAAACAACCACAACGGAATCCGCCTGCCATCCCCAATGACCACATCATCGACCACGGCATAGCCTTCCGGGTGATTGGCAAGCTGTTTGAGTGTTTTGCCCGCGCCCCCGATTTCAAATACCCAGCGGTCATCCACGAGAAAATCGCCCTTGTCGTGGTAATGCACCTGATGCTGATAACCCAGTTGTGAAACAAAAAAACTTTCGCGCAGCGAGCCGACATTGGGGCTGGCACACAGCGCGTAAAACAGGTTGGTGTTATCCAGCAGCAGCTTGTCCGGCTTGTTGACGGTGCGCATTCCGCTGCCGCCGCGCACGCTATGCACCAGACTGCCCGCGCTCATGCTGTCGAGATAGCGCGAAAGCGTCGGCCATGATGTTCCGACCCCCGCGCTCAGTTTGGAAATGTTCAGCTCTACCGGATCAGTGCTGCACAGCATGTACAGCAGCTTTTTCAGCTTATCCCGTTTGTCGGGGGCGATGCTGTAGAGGCTGGCAAGGTCAGAATCAATCGTCAGGTTGATCACTTCCAGCAGCTTGCTGGTGTAATTATCCAGCGATTCACGGTAGAACGGGTAAGCACCGTAACGCAGGTATTTCTTGAACTGTTCAATCGGGCGCACGGTTTGCATGACATTTGCCGCAAGGTTGGCGTGATTGGCGAGGATGTCGGGCAGGGCATAAGCCGTGAAGCTTTGCCCGGTTTCGATTTCCATGAATTCACGCAATGACAGTACCGGCAATTCATGCACCACCGCACGCCGCGACAAATCCGCCAGTTCGTGTTCCAGCCGTAACGCCGACGAGCCGGAAAAGATCACCTGCAAATCAAAGGTGTCGCGGATCGCCTTGAGGTGAACGGCAAAGCCCTTGCTCTTGTGGATTTCGTCGATCAGCAGCAGTTGCCCGCCTTCCTGGTAAAAGGTTTGCGCCAAGGCATACAGATCCACATCCACCATCGCCGGGTGGTCGCAGGCAATGTACAGGATGCGGGAGGCTTCCAAGCCGCAGCTTTGCGCGTGTTGCAGCAGCACGGTGGTCTTGCCACAACCGCGTGCGCCCTTGATGCCGATCAGTTGTTCGCCGAAGTCGATGCGAGTGTGCAGGAAACGGCGGTATTCGGGTTGCCGTCGGGCGAGGATCAAGGCGGATGTCTGACGGAGGATGGGTGAAATCATCGTCTGTGAAATCTATTTAAGTGAAAAGTAGTTTTTGTCTAAAGTGTAGTTTAGAACATTAGGTAAAAATTATCACTTATAGGTTTCTTGTCACAGTATTCAGGCTTTGCCTGTGCGATAGGCTTGAATTTCTTCACGCACCATTTGCATGACTTCTGCTTCGCTCATGTTTGCAAATTCATCGGGGGGCGGTTCTGCCAAACGCTGTTGCAGGTAATCCCGGCTGATGAGGCTTTGGATGTATTCACTCGCGTTGCTGTAATCGCCACTCACAATCCGTTGGTTGATCCACGTTTTCATGTCTTCGGGTAAAGAGATATTCAATGTTGTCATGGCTTGCCTCTCCCGTTTGTACCTCGCTAAAGTCTTGAGCTTAGGAATATTATTGTCAATACTGACCGAACTCAAGCAACAAGCCGGAATGACGGTCTGAACTGAGCTATCGCCGAGGAAAACATGACCAAGCAAACCTTCACACTGACCGATTTAAAAAAGCATCTTGCCCAGAAAAGCAAAGAACAACTCATTGCTGACATCGCCGAACTGTACAAAACCTTTTCGCCAGTTAAGGAGTTCTATCAGGCGCAACATGCGGACATCAGCGAAATAGCCAAAAAATACAAGGACATAATCATCAAGGAATTTGGTGGTACTGGGCGCGGATTTCCCAAAGCTCGGTTTTCGGTTGCCCGTAATGCCTTTAATGACTTCAAAAAGCTAACCAATGAACCCGCGCTGATTGCTGACATGATGTTGACGTATGTGGAAAGCACGTCAGGGTTCTGTTCGGAATATGGCCCAGATGGCGAGGAATATTATACCCGCCCGGAAAACATGTTTACTCAAGCCTTGCAGCTCATCCAGACACACAAGCTGCTGGAGGATTTCCGGGATCGGGCGTATAGCATCGTCAGGAATGCCACTGAAGGCTATGGGCATCGGGATTCATTGCGGGATAGCTATGATGATGTTTATGCGTGAGAGTGTCATGACAGACAGCATGAGTAACCCGCCACTAGGTAAACAAGGCTTGCTCACATGACCAAGGTTTTCATCAGTTACAGCCATGAACCAGACAATGCTCAGCATAGCCAGCAAGTTTTAGCACTTTCAGACCGCCTGAATAAAAGCGACCTTGACTGTGACATTGACCAATACATTAATGGTTCACCGGAAGAAGGCTGGCCTTTATGGATGGAACGAATGCTGGATGAAGCCTCTCATGTGCTCATCATCTGTACCGAAACCTATCTGAACAGGGTACAGCGCAAAGAAAAACCCGGAACTGGCAAAGGCGTAAAGTGGGAATCCCTGCTGACCTATCAGGACATTTACGACAACGATAGCTTGAACCGGAAATTCATCCCGGTTGTGTTTACCGCCGACAATGCAGCGTTCATTCCCAAACCACTCAAGGCGGTTTCACATTACGACCTCAGCCGTGACGACACTTATGAAAAACTGCTGCGTTTCCTGACCGGGCAACCGTTGGCAATCAAACCAAAACCGGGGCAAACACCCCATTTGCCGCCTACCAATGCAACACTAAAGGTCACTTGCGTTAATTCCGATGAACTCACTATCGTCAAAGGCCGATTTTTTGGGCGAAAAGCCGAGCTGGCTTTATTGGATGCAGTGTGGACAGAAAATGTTACTCGTATTATTCAATTCACCGCAGCAGGTGGCACGGGTAAAACCAAGTTGTTGCGTCACTGGTTGGACAACACCAGCGATATTACTTATCTCGCATGGTCGTTTTATGCACAAGGCTCAACTGAGGATAAACAGACCTCTGCCACGCCGTTTTTCTTGTATGTGCTGGAAGCTTTACAGTCGCCGCATTCCTTGAGCTATTTTGATCAACAACCGGAAGCATTGGGGCGACACATTGCGGCATTGGTTCATGCTCAACGTTGTGTGCTGGTGTTGGATGGTTTAGAGCCATTGCAACATGCCGATAAGGGCAATCGCGGCGAGTTGAAAGACCGGGCGCTAAAAGCATTGGTGAAAAGCCTTATGGGGCAGAATGATGGGTTGTGCATTATTACGACGCGGATTCCGCTCTATGAAATCAGTGACCGCGATGAGCCGCTGGTTATCCGCTATACATTGGAGAACCTGCACGTCGATGATGGGGTAGAGTTGCTGAAATCACTGAAGGTTCGCGGCAAGCCCGATGATTTGGCAACGGCAGTAAAAGCTTATGGTTGTCATGCCCTTGCACTCAATCTGTTAGGGGCATTGTTGTCCAAACGCTATCAGGGCGATGTGAATCAGCATATCCAACTGAAAGCATTAGTGAATCCGACAGGGGATAGGGAAAGCCGCCATGCGTTCAAAGTGATGCAGACTTACGCGGAGGTATTGGCAGGTACACCAGAATTGAAGCTGTTGAACTTGCTGGGATTATTCGACCACTCGATTGATTTGGCGGTATTACGGGTGCTCTGGCAGGCACAAATTCCCGACTTGACCGCAGCAATTAGTGAAGACGATTGGCTGGATGCAATTGATGCGATACGCAATGAATGGTATTTGCTTACCGATAATTCTAATAATCCTAAGCTACTCGATTGTCACCCACTGATCCGCGAATACTTCGGCAAACAACTGAAAGATAACCAGCCAGAGATATGGCAGCAGGCGCATGAACGGCTGTACGAATATTACAAAGCCCTACCGGAGAAGGAGTTGCCCGATACGCTGGAAGAAATGCAGCCGCTATTCAGTGCGGTAGTGCATGGATGCTCTGCGGATTTGCATAATACAGTGTGGCAAGAAGTGTATTGGTTACGTATTGAGCGATCATTAAAGAGTTACCTCAGTTATAGTTATGTTCATGATGAACTGGGAGCTACAGGTGATGAACTAGCTATTTTGTCATCATTTTTTCTTGGGGGATGGAACACTATATCTTCTAATCTATCAGAAGATAATGTTGGAGCTATTCTAAAAAATCCACCCTCAGAGAGGGTGGGATTGAGATAACCCCTAAAAGGGGATCAATTTGCCTTGTGCCCCCAAAGGGGGCAAGGCAGGCTGTCCCTGCAGCCGTTTAAACTTCAATCAAAACAGTTGCTGTTGTTCCATTCTGCGATCTTGGCGTTCCTGATACTTGACGTAAGCCCGGATCTTCTCGGTGTCCAAACCCACCGTGTCGACGCAATAGCTAGGTGCCCAGAAATGGTTTCCCCAATAGGGCTTACGTCGTAACTGCCGAAACCGGTTCAGTACCCGAATCGCGGTGCGACCTTTTACGGTTCCGACATACTGGGAAATCGACAATTTTGGTGGGATCAGCACCAACACATGGACATGATCTGCTTGGATATTCAGCTCCACCAGTTCACATTTCAGGTACTCGGTGAAAGCGCGAATACACTGCTCCACCTCCTGCTTGATCTCGCCCGTCAGGATTCGGTAACGATACTTCGGAGTCCAGACGATGTGGTAATGACAATGCCAAATTGTATGTGATAGTTTGCGAAAACGACTCATTGGTTTTTCCTCGGGTTGAGGCTGTGGGGACAGCTCTTTCGAGGAATACCATTGGGTCGTGCTCACGGCAAAGCCTTTGCACTCTGACCACGTTCACAGAACGTGGATTTCTACGATACGATTAAATAGAGCAGGTACTTGTTTAGTATCGCTAGGTAGATTAAGTGAAGCTAAGGATGTAATACAGTTAGCGATAACTCAATCACTAAAACAATCTTATTGGGGCGAGGTGGTAGTTAGTGCGTATGCTCTTACTGATACACTTCTCAACCTTGGACAATGTTCATCAGCCATAAAAAATGGATTTAAGTGCATCGCGTATTCTGAAAATAGTACTGAATGGTTTGTAAAAGTAGCCTCATATGTATCAATTGCTAATGTTTTACACCAGACGTCAAACAACCTAGCTGCACTTGATTATTTTGAGAAAGCAGAAAGTATTCAGTTTGAAAATCAAGGCGTAATTTATTTATACTCAATTCAAGGATTTTATTATTGCGAATTGTTATTAACGTTTGGAAACACGAGGTTAGTAAAGCAACGAGCAATGAAGACGAGTAAACTTGGTGAGGGATTCTATCATAACTTATCAAAGTCGTTGGACTTATTAAGTTTAGGAAAAGCTTGGTTACAAGAAAAGCAGTTTAAACAAGCAGCCATATGGATTCACAAATCGGTAAGCAGTTTACGACTTACGAATCAAAGTGTTTTTTTACCTTTGGGCCTCCTCGCCCGCGCCGCGCTGCACCGCCACACTCGCGACTTTGCCCGTGCCCAGCAGGATTTGCAGGAAGTGTTTGATATCGCCGACGGCAGCGGGATGCGGCTGCATTTGACGGATTATCATTTGGAGATGGCGCGTCTCCTCATTGCGGAGGAAGAAAATCCCCCTCAATCCCCCTTTTGCAAAGGGGGAAGCCAAAAGGCTGCGGGGTCTGCGGTTCCCCCCTTTGAAAAAGGGGGGCTAGGGGGGATTTCTCTTCAAGCGCACATCGAAGCCGCCGCCAAATTCATCAACGAAACCGGCTACCACCGCCGCGACAAGGAACTGCTAGAATTACAACAAGCGATTACCAAGGGATAATGCCCCATGAAACAAGCCTTCCACTACAACCTGATCCGCTTCCAACCCGACGTGGAAACTGGCGAATTCGCCAATATCGGCGTGGTCGTGTACGCCCCAGAAACCCGCGCACTCGCCTTCCGCTTGCTTGCGCCCTGGCAACACCAACGCATCACCAGCTTTTTCAGCCCATTGGATATGAAAGTGTTTCAGGGAGCATTAGCCGTGGTACAAACCGAATTGCAGCGAGTGCAAAAGCTGTTACCCAGCGTGGCAAACCCCGCCGCTTTGCATGAAGAACTCATCCGCCCCCGCGAAGACATTATCCGTTATGCCCACACGGGGGTGATTTTGGGTGATGACCCGCAAGCCAGTGCAGACGAGTTATTCAGCCGCTATGTGCAGCGAGAACAATCATTAGCAGCTTAAAGACTACAACTCAACATCACGCCCTGCCTTGATGTAAACAGACAAAATACCCGATAAACGGTATGATTCAGTCATCCCAACCGCAGCGTGAAAAATATCCATGCCCAAGGTTTTTATCAGTTACAGCCATGATTCTCCTGAACACAGTGCAAATGTATTAGCCCTTTCCAACTGGTTGAACAACAGTGGTGTTGATTGTGATATTGATCAATACATCAATGGTTCGCCGGAAGAAGGTTGGGCGCTGTGGATGGAACAGATGTTAACTGAAGCCTCTCATGTACTCATCATCTGCACCGAAACCTATTTGAACCGCGTACAACGCAAAGAAAAACCTGGGACAGGCAAGGGCGTGAAATGGGAATCCCTGCTAACGTATCAAGACATCTATGACAACGATAGCCTGAACAAGAAATTCATTCCGATCATTTTCGCTAGCACCAACATCAAATTTATCCCTAAACCGTTGAGGTCGGTTTCATCTTACGACCTGAGCAGAGCAGAGACTTACGAAAAGCTGTTACGCGTTTTGACCGAACAACCCAGAGCAGTCAAACCAACTCCTAGACAAACACCACATCTACCGCCAATTAACCTTGGTATAACGATGTCGAGTACCATCCATATCGACCGTCTCCCTACTGTTTCTGGTGCCTTCTTCGGACGCGAAGCCGAACTGCAATTGCTGGATGATGCCCTTTCCGGCAATGGAACCCGCATCATCCAGTTCATCGCTGCTGGCGGCACGGGCAAGACCAAATTGTTACGCCATTGGTTGAACCAGCACGACACTGACATCCCTAACCGTCTTGTTTGGTCGTTTTATTCGCAAGGGGCTGCCGAAGACAAGCAGGTATCCGCCAGCCCGTTTTTCCTTGATGCCTTCAAAGCCCTGAAGGCAGAGAAATCCAGTTTCAATTCGGAGGAGGAAAAGGGTGACTACCTCGCGGAACTGCTGATCAGCCACCAGTGCTTACTGGTGCTGGATGGATTAGAGCCATTGCAACATGCTGGTCGGGGAATGCGCGGTGAACTCAAAGACCGTGCCATTCGCCAACTGCTAAAAAACCTTGCCAGTAAGCACACCAGTTTGTGCATTATCACCAGCCAAATCGCGGTATTTGAACTCAGTGACCGCGATCATGTGGTGACTCATGACCTGCATAACCTGACCCAATCAGATGGCGTGGCTTTACTCAGATCGCTAAAAGTCAAAGGGCATCACCAAAGCTTGGGCAAAGCCGTCCGCGAATACGGTTGCCACGCCCTGACACTGCATTTGCTAGGCAATGCCCTGCATACCTATCTGGATGGTGACGTGCGCAAGCGTGACACCATTCTTAAGCTCATTGGTGATGATGATCACCTTGAGCGTCACGCTTTCAAAGTCATGCTGGCTTACAGCAAATGGCTGGCTGATACCCCGGAACTCAAGTTGTTACATTTGCTGGGGTTGTTCGACCACCCCATAGAAACAGACGTGTTACAGGTCTTGTGGCGGCAACAAATCCCTGACCTGACCCAGGGTATCGCCGAAACAGCCTGGAAAGTGGCGATTCGTGACTTGCGTGACAAGCATAAATTATTATTTGCCCATAACCCAAAAGCTGACTTGCTGGACTGTCACCCACTCATCCGTGAATATTTTGGTCGGCAACTACGGGAAACTTATCCCCATGCCTGGCAGCAAGCCCACGCCTCTCTTTATAACCATTACCAGGCACTCCCGGAAAAAACACAACCCGACACACTGGAACAAATGCAGCCCCTGTTTCATGCCATTGGGCATGGGTGCGCTGCTGGATTACATCAGCATGTGTTCGATAAGTTATATTGGCATCGGGTCAGCCGTGAAAAAGGGTATTACCTCAACAAAATAGGGGCAGCAGGGGATAATCTGGCAGCATTGATCCATTTCTTTGACAAACCTTGGGTAATTCCCAGCCCTAACCTCGATATGCAAACCCAAGCCCAACTATTGCGTATTGCTGGATATAACTTACGTGCATTAGGCCGTTTGGATGAATCTATCGAGCCTTTTTCCACAGCGTTGCACCTGTATGAGAACACAAAATGACGTGGGAGGGGCAGTAAAAATTGCATGGAACGGCGTCTACCCAGAAGACCCCAAGTTTACCCGACGGCTGGAAAATGTTTCCATTCTTGCCCGTGCCCTGCATCAAGCAGGGGAAACCCAGAAAGCATACGCGCATTTCATGGATGCCGAACACCTCCAACAGAGCCATGACCCGGAACATCCACGGTTACACTCTTTGTCCAACTTCCGTTTGTGTGAACTGCTACTGGAGCAGGGGAAGTTGGCGGAGGTTGCAGAGCGTACCCAATATGCTTTAGCCATTGCACAGAAAAATGCTCACCCACTTTACATTGGTCTGTCTCAACTTTTGATAGGGCGTGTCTATTTGCAGCAGGGTAATGCCCATGAAGCCAAGGCTTGGTTGGATAGTGCATTGAATGCCCTTCAGGAAGCAGGCAATCAGGATCACTTGCCACGAGGCTATCTTGCACGGGCAGTCTTTTACCGTACCATCGGTGATTTCAGGTGCGCCCGTGCGGATTTACAGGCGATGTGGGAAATTGTTGAGCTTAACGGGATGCGGCTGCATTTGACGGATTATCATTTGGAGATGGCGCGGTTGTTGGTGGCAGAGGAAGAAAATCCCCCTCAATCCCCCTTTTGCAAAGGGGGAAGCCAAGAGGATACGGGGTCTGCTGTTCCCCCCTTTGAAAAAGGGGGGCTAGGGGGGATTTCTCTTCAAGCGCACATCGAAGCCGCCGCCAAGCTGATCAACGAAACCGGCTACCACCGCCGTGATATTGAGTTGTCCGGCTTACAACAACACCTGCGTTAGGGGCAGTGTACTGCTATATTTCGCAGCTTAAACCATAAACTAACTATTGATCAGAACTATGGATTATGAATACGACGTTTTTGTGAGTTACTGTCATGATACTAGTGTTAAAGTATGGGTTCAGACTCATTTTGTCCCTATGCTTGAAAAAAAGCTTACACAAGAGCTGCCTTGTGTACCGAGAATATTTATAGATCACGAAATGCCCAACGGGGTTTACTGGAGAGATCGACTCAAACGGGCACTTATTCACTCCAAGTTGTTATTATGTATATGGAATCCTCCCTATTTTAACTCGAAGTGGTGTCAGGCGGAGTGGCAAACAATGTTACTTCGTGAAGAACACGTAGGTGTTCAGTCCCACGAGCCAGGATTTCTATATTCAGTGGTGTTCAGCGATGGGGATTTTTTCCCTGATGAAGCGGGGGCTAGGCAATGTGCAAAATTTCACAAATTTGCAATAACGGCTCGTGCATTTGTAGATACCCCCAAGTATATGGAATTTGAGGAACGTGTAGCTGATGTGGCTCGTGACATTGTACAAAGGTTACAAGGTGTTCCCGATTGGGAAGATGGCTGGACGGTAGCAGAGCCAGAAGAATTAACCTTAAAACCATTGAAACCGCTCAAGCATCGACCGAGGCTATAAAATATGCTTCCTAATAAACGCAACCCTAAAGCATTTGGAAAAGTTATCACGTTCTACTCTTACAAAGGAGGAGTTGGTCGCTCGTTCATTCTAGCAAATGTTGCTAGCCAACTAGCACTTTGGGGATTTCGGGTATTGTGTGTGGACTGGGATTTAGAAGCTCCCGGTTTGACTGATTATTTTCTCGAAGAATTAGATAGCGATATATTCCGTGATACGGATGGTATAGTTGAATTGATGTTGGAGTATCAAGATGGCGACATAACAATGCCTGATTGGAAACGCACTGTAATCGAAATTCCACTAACACATCGAACTATACAAGGTATAGAAAGCTCTTTGCATATAATTAGTGCCGGTCGAAACTCACCCAGTTCCGAATACATTGAAAATGTTCACAAACTAGATTGGGATATGCTGTATGTCCAACACAACTTTGCTTATAAGCTAGATGATTTAAAAAAGTCTTGGAAAGAAGAATACGATATTGTCTTCCTTGATAGCAGAACGGGTATCTCGGATGTAAGTGGTATTTGTACCGTGCAATTACCAGATATTCTGGCTCTCGTCCTCACACCCAATAAGCAAAGTATGGATGGTATCCTTCAAGTTGCCAAGCGGGCTGTCAAAAGTCATGCCAGCTTTCCTCTCTCAGATGAAAAACTCTTAACTATTCCGATAGTTTCAAGATTAGATCAACGAGATGAAACCACTATCGCAGAATCATGGCTTGCTCGGATTAATAAGACTCTGGCTCCTTTGTATGATTCTTGGCTTAACAAAAATATTCCGGTTCAGAGAATTCAAGAATTTACTAAAGTACCCTATATAACGCGCTGGAGCTTTGGTGAAACCTTGGCTGTTCTTCGCGAGCGAGGGAGCGACTCTGAGCAAATCAGTTATTCGTTTCAAAGTTTAGCTGCATTACTTGCCGAAGGAATTGAAAGAACTGATGAATTCACTCGCAGCAGAGATGAGTTTATTAAGCGTTTAGCAAATTATAAAGAAAATAACAATGATATTGAGGTTACGGATCCTTTAGCTCGTAGACTTTTAGAATCACGATCAGCGTCAGCTATTGCTGCTTATGCGGAAACTTTGCAAAGCTCAGAAGAAAATCTTGATGATGCAGATGCCTTATGGATTCGAGCTATTCAGCTTGAGCCAAACAATCAAGAAATACTCAAGGGTTTTGCATACTTCATAAATAGAAAGATGAAATACTTAAATGGATTGCTTAATTCAATTAGTCAGCATCAAGAACGCAAGCTCATCGAAAAGCAGATTACAGAAGCAAATACGAGGCTAAAATCAATTGAGCCTAAAATTCTGAAGATATTTTCAGATCGCTTGCCTACAGTCAAAGGCGGGTTCTTCGGACGCGAAGCCGAACTGCAATTGCTGGATGATGCCCTTTTCGGCAATGGAACCCGCATCATCCAGTTCATCGCTGCTGGCGGCACGGGTAAGACCAAGCTATTGCGTCACTGGCTGAACCAACACACTAATGACATTCCTAATCTCATAGCATGGTCATTCTATTCACATGGGGCATACGAAGATAAACAGGTATCAGCCACATCATTTTTCCTCCAAGCCTTCAAAGTCCTAAAGGCTGAGAAAATCAGCTTTAATTCAGAAGAAGAAAAGGGTAGCTATCTGGCAGAGCTATTGATTCGTCATCACTGTCTGTTGGTGCTAGACGGTCTTGAACCTTTGCAACATGCTGGTCGAGGAATGCGCGGTGAACTCAAAGAGCGTGCCATTCGTCAATTATTGAAAAGCCTTGCTAGTGAACATACCAGTTTGTGCATCATCACCAGTCAAATCGCGGTATTTGAACTCAGTGACCGCGATCATGTAGTTACTCATGACCTGCATAACCTGACGCAATTAGATGGAGTGGCTTTACTCAGATCGTTGGGGGTAAAAGGGCATTACCAAAGCTTGGGCAAAGCCGTCCGCGAATACGGTTGCCATGCACTGACGCTGCACTTGCTAGGCAATGCCCTACACACCTATCTGGATGGCGATATACGCAAGCGTGATACCTTGCCCGGACTCATTGGCAATGATGACCACACTGAGCGGCACGCCTTCAAGGTAATGCAGGCTTACAGCAAATGGCTGGCTGATACCCCGGAACTCAAGTTGTTGCATTTACTGGGGCTGTTTGACCACCCCATAGAAACAGGCGTATTACAGGTCTTGTGGCGGCAACAAATCCCTGACCTGACCTTGGGTATCGCTGAAACAGCCTGGAAAGTGGCGATTCGTGACTTGCGTGACAAGCATAAATTGTTATTTGCTCATGACCTCACGACTGACTTGCTGGACTGTCACCCACTCATCCGTGAATATTTCGGTCGGCAACTACGGGAAACTTATCCCCATGCCTGGCAGCAAGCCCATGCCTCGCTTTATAACCATTACCAGGCACTCCCGGAAAAAACACAGCCTGACACATTGGAACAAATGCAGCCCCTGTTTCATGCCATTGGGCATGGTTGCCAAGCAGGATTGCACCAACAAGTATTTGACACTATTTATTGGCATCGGGTCAGCCGTGAAAAAGGGTATTACCTCAACAAAATAGGGGCAGCAGGGGATAATCTGGCAGCATTGATCCATTTTTTTGACAAACCCTGGGTAATCCCCAGTCCTAACCTCAATAGGCAAACCCAAGCCCTGCTCTTGCGTACTGCTGGACATAACTTACGTGCATTAGGCCGTTTGGATGAATCTATCGAGCCTTTTTCCACAGCGTTGCACCTGTATGAGCAATTGGGCGACCGTAAAGAAATAGCCATTACCTCCAGCAATCTCATTGAACCCAAGCTGACATTAGGGGACGTGGGAGGGGCACTAAAAAGTGCATGGAACGGCGTCTACCCAGAAGACCCCAAGTTTATCCGACGGCTGGAAAATGTTTCCATTCTTGCCCGTGCCCTGCATCAAGCCGGGGAAACCCAGAAAGCATACGCGCATTTCATGGATGCCGAACACCTCCAACAGAGCCATGACCCGGAACATCCACGGTTACACTCTTTGTCCAACTTCCGTTTGTGTGAACTGCTACTGGAGCAGGGGAAGTTGGCGGAGGTTGAAGAGCGAGCCCAATATGCTTTAGCCATTGCACAGAAAAATGCTCACCCACTTTACATTGGTCTGTCTCAACTTTTGATAGGGCGTGTCTATTTGCAACAGGGTAATGCCCATGAAGCCAAGGCTTGGTTGGATAGTGCATTGAATGCCCTTCAAGAAGCAGGCAATCAGGATCACTTGCCACGAGGCTATCTTGCACGGGCAGTCTTTTACCGTATCATCGGTGATTTCAGGTGCGCCCGTGCGGATTTACAGGCGATGTGGGAAATTGTTGAGCTTAACGGGATGCGGCTACATTTGACGAATTATCATTTGGAGATGGCGCGGTTGTTGGTGGCGGAGGAAGAAAATCCCCCTCAATCCCCCTTTTGCAAAGGGGGAAGCCAAGAGGATACGGGGTCTGCTGTTCCCCCCTTTGAAAAAGGGGGGCTAGGGGGGATTTCTCTTCAAGCGCACATCGAAGCCGCCGCCAAGCTCATCACCACAACCGGCTACCACCGCCGTGATGCAGAACTCGCCGAGCTACAAGCATTACTCACAAACTAATATGTACTAATCTTGTAAACAGGTCACTTCAAGGAGGCGTTATGGGCGTAATCATCGTCAGATTGCCAGAAGACACCCACCAACGGGTCAAAACGCTGGCGACATCCCGCAATATCAGCATCAACAAGCTGTACGAAGAATTCACCATCATGGCGCTCACCCAGTTTGATGCTGAAAACCGCTTCAAGGCACTTGCCAGCCGGGGCAACAAACAACGCGGGCTGGAATTGCTGAAAAAACTGCAAAACCACTACGGGGATGCTGGCTGAATTTGCTTGTGCCTCAATCGCCGATAAACGGTATTATCAAGCCCATTGTAAAGTGAACAGGGCTTGCTCACACCATGAACCAGCAATTCGACATTTTCCTCTCGCACAACAGTAAAGATAAAACCGTCATTCGGGAAATCAAGCAATTGCTGCGGGAGCGGGAATTGTCGTGCTGGCTGGATGAGGATGAATTGCAACCGGGCATGAACTGGATGCCCTTGCTCGAAAAAGCTATCGCCACTTGCCAAAGTGCAGGTGCATTTGTCAGTAGTAATGGTATCGGGCCGTGGGAAGATGAAGAAATACAGGCTTTGCTGACCAAGGCTGTCCGCAACAAAATTCCGGTGATTCCGGTTTTGTTGCCCGGCGAATATGATCCGCCTGAATTGCCGCTGTTTTTGGGAAATCGCACCTTCATTGACATGCGTTCAGGCATTACCTCAGTGTTGATCGACAAACTGTACTGGGGTATTACGGGCAAGAAATCTGAAGTACCGCAGAAAACACAAGTCACCACCATCCACTCCGACCGCCTCCCCACCGTCAAAGGCGGCTTCTTCGGACGTTCCACCGAACTGCAACTTCTCACCAACGCTTGGGCAAACACCACCACCCGCATCATCCAGTTCATCGCCCCCGGCGGCACAGGCAAAACCAAACTCCTGCGCCACTGGCTTGACCACACCACCGACATTCCGGTGCTGATTGCATGGTCGTTCTATTCGCAAGGCTCATCTGAGGACAAGCAGACTTCCGCCACGCCGTTTTTCAGCCATGCGTTTGCCAAGCTGGGTTCGACCCGCGAGCGGTTTGCGTCGGAGGAGGACAAGGGCGACCATCTCGCCGAGTTGCTGCACGGCAAACGCTACGTGCTGGTGCTGGATGGTCTGGAGCCGTTGCAACACGGCGGCGCGGCGATGCGCGGCGAACTCAAGGACAAAGCCATTCGCCAGTTGCTACGCCAGCTTGCCCGCCATCCGTGCGGCTTGTGCATTATCACCACGCGGATTGCGCTGCATGAACTCAGTGACCGGGACGCGCCCACCGTCATCCGCCACGATTTGCAAAACCTGACGGCGGCGGATGGCATCCAGTTGCTGCAATCGCTGGGGGTAACGGGCAGTGCGGCGGAACTGGGCAAGGCGGTGGGTGAATACGGCGGTCATGCGCTGGCCTTGAGTTTGCTGGGGAATGTATTGCGGCTGCGGCATCAGGGCGATGTGCGCAAGCGCGATACGCTCACGGCACTGGTCAAAGCGACGGGCAATCGCGACAGCCGCCACGCCTTCAAGGTGATGCAGGCTTACGCGGAATGGTTTGCGGGTGAGCCGGAACTGGCATTGCTGCACTTGTTGGGGCTGTTCGACCACCCCATCGGGCAAGACGTGCTGCAAATGCTGTGGGATGCGCAGATTCCGCACCTGACCGCAGGCATTGATGAAGATGAATGGCTGGAAGCCATCGCCAGTTTACGCGAAGAACACCACCTTTTGTCGCAGCATGACAGCGGCGGCGACCTCGATTGCCACCCGCTGATCCGCGAATACTTCGGCGGGCAACTGCAAACCCAGCAGCCGCAAGCGTGGCAGCAGGCGCATGAACAGTTGTACGAATACTACAAAGCCCTGCCCAAGAACCCATTGCCCGATACACTGGAAGAAATGCAGCCGTTGTTCAGTGCGGTGGCGCATGGGTGTGCGGCGGGGTTGCATCAACAAGCGTTGGATGAGGTTTACTGGCCTCGTATTCAACGAGAGGATGTATATTTCATATATAAAAAATTAGGTGCTTTTAGCGATGACCTGGCGTGTATTGCTCATTTTTTTACTAAATTATGGAAGAAACCGACTAAAAATCTTAGTGAATATTGGCAAGCAGACATATTAAGTTGCGCTGGTTTTAGCCTGAGATCATTAGGCCGATTACATGAGGCTATTGAGCCAATAACAGCTAATATAGAAATGAATGGTTATTTGCAAAATTGGGGTGGGGCTGCCCTCAATTCTAGCAACCTCAGTGAATTGCATATTGCGTCAGGAAATATATTGCGTGGAATTCACCATGGGCGAGAAAGTGTAGAATACGGTGATAGATCAAATAAAAAATATTATATGATGGCATTTCGCACTACACTGGCAGATGCATTATTAAAATCCGGTGTTTACGTAGAGTCTTTTGATTTACTTCAAGAAGCTGAGAAAATTAATTCAGAGTTAGGCCATCCCAAACTATATTCTCTCCGAGGCTTTAGATATTGCGACTTTCTATTAAGTCAAGAACTGCCGAAGTTAGCTCTGGCGCGAGCCATAGAAACCCTAAAATATGCAAGCTCCGATATATATGGTTTATTGGATATTGCTCTTGATAAACTATCCATAGGAATTGCATCTTTTCAAGAAAAAAATATCGAGCAAGCAAATGAGTGGCTAGAGAATGCTGTCCATGACTTACGAAAAGCAAAGTTTGGATATTATTTACCACTCGGTCTGCTTGCACGCGCCGCCCTGCACCGCCACACCCGCGACTTCGCCCGCGCCCGGCAGGATTTGCAGGAAGTGTTCGACATTGCCGACGGCAGCGGGATGCGGCTGCATTTGACGGATTATCATTTGGAGATGGCGCGGTTGTTGGTGGCGGAGTCTCTTGCTCCCTGCCCCCCTTGCGGGGGAAGGGTTGGGGAAGGGGGGAATAGCCGCGCAGCGGCTGACCCTGCGTACCACATTGCCGCCGCCGCCAAACTCATCGAGGAAACGGGTTATCACCGCCGTGATAAAGAGTTGGAGGAATTGCAGGGGTTATCACTCCGAACCTAACCCCCCATCCCCAGCCCTTCCCCCGCAAGGGGTGAAGGGAGCAAAGATTCGTGGGTTAGTGTTTAATACACCAACTCCGCCCAACGCCCATCCGCCACCAGCCGGTTCTTCAACGCCTGCCAGTTCGCCGCCGAACCCGCCAGTTCACCCATCACCTTATCCAGTACAGCCACCTGTTTCTTCAACCCGGCGAGGTAAACGTAAGTGTTCGGCATCTGCATCAGCACCCAGGTTTTCGCGCCGTTTTCCGCCAGACTCTTGCCCAGATTACCGGACGCATCGCGCCAGGATTGTGGGTCAATCGCCTGATACGCTTCAAAGGTAGCCTGATCGTAATAGTTGGTAATGTCATTGTTCTGGTCGTTCATGTACAACGCATCCAGCCCGCTTTTCGCGCCGTAGAACAAGCGCACTTGCCCACGCCAGCCCTGTTCCTGCGCGTATACTGACTTGATCAAAGTACGGAAAGGCGCAATCCCAGTCCCCGTCCCAATCATCAACAAGTTGCTGGTGTTATCCGCAGGCACTTTGAACGCTGCCTTGTAAGGCCCGGTCAGGGTAATCTGCTTGCCCGGTGCGGCATCACACAGGTAGTGCGAAGCAATGCCGGGGTATTCTTCACCCGACACCTCGTCGATATAAGAACAACGCCGCACCAGAATCTCGATGTCCGAGCCTTCGCCATGCGGCTGTGCCGCTAACACGCTGTAATAGCGGTGATGGAAGCGGTTGCCGAACGGATGTTTGCCCTCCACCAGCACGCCAATATTCTGCCCCGGCATCGCCCGGAACGCCGGATCATGGACGGTCAACACCATCTCACGCACCTCATCCGTTTTGGTATCGGTAATGCGCTTGCTGGAGCGCACGATCGCGTCGCAGGTATTGCCGTAAGTCTGTTCGTTGGTATCAGTCATAAAATCCTCTCTCTTCAATGTTCGTGTTTGTCGCGGTTCTTGCACGCCTTCTTGCCACTGCACCCGCACGACGACCCGCAGCCGCCGCCCTCCTCGCGTGGCGGGCCAAATTCCGGGTGGCGCAAGGCAAATTCCTTCACAATGCGTTGCACCACAATCCACGCGCCGAACAACACCGGAATCACCAGCATTGCAATCAGATAATCCCGCATCATTCCGCTCCCAGTCCTGCAAATCCCATAAACGCCAGCGACAACAAGCCACCCAGAATCAGGCTCAACGCCGCCCCTTGGGTCACGCTCGGCAACTTCGCCAAATCCAGCCGCTCACGCAGCCCCGCCATCAGCAGCAAGGCCAGAATGAACCCCGCGCCCGCACCCAGCGCATACGCCAGCGACTGCATGAAGTTGTATTCCTTAAATGTCTGGAACAACGCCAGCCCCAGAATTGCGCAGTTGGTGGTAATCAGCGGCAAATAAATCCCCAGCGAGCGAAACAGTGCCGGGCTGAGTTTTTTCAAGGTCATTTCCACCAGTTGCACGGCGGATGCAATCACCACGATGTAGCTGATCAGGCGCAAATATTCGATATTGAACGCCACCAGCACTTCATTGAGGAAATACGCACACACCGAACTCACCAGCATCACGAACGAAGTCGCCAAGCCCATCGGCACTGCCGTATTCAGCTTGCCGGACACACCCAGAAACGGGCAAAGCCCCAAAAACATCGCCAGCACAAAGTTGTTCGCCAAAAAAGCGTTGAAAAAGATAAATGTCAGAGAATCAGTTGCCATTAATAGCGTCTCCTGCCAGAACAGGGCGACCGCCGGTCGCCCCTACGGGTAATCTTGGTAGGGGCGACCGGCGGTCGCCCTCTTCACGTTTTTTACGCATATTGTTTGCGTGTTTTCAGCCATTCAAAGAACAGCAACCAGCCGCCCAGCACCAAAAAGCCGCCCGGTGGCAATACCATCACCACCCACGGCTGGAACTGTTCACTAAACAGCGGCAAACCGAACAGCGAACCACTGCCCAGGATTTCGCGCACTACGCCCAAGCACAGCAAAGCCAGCGTGAAACCCAACCCCATGCCCGCCGCGTTCACCATCGACTTCAGCGGTTTGTTGCGTGACGCACAGGCTTCCGCCCGCCCCAGAATAATGCAGTTCACCACAATCAACTGGATGAACGCCCCCAGCGCGTTGTAAACCTCCTGACTCAACGCCTGCATGGTGTAATCCACGATGGTCACAAAGGTCGAAATGATCACAATGTAAGTGGCGATGCGCACTTCCGACGGGATCAGGTTGCGGAACAATGACACCAGCAAACTCGATGCCACCAGCACGAACGCGGTTGCCAAGCCCATTGCCAGCGCATTGATTGCCGAGTTGGTGACAGCCAGCACCGGACACATCCCCAGCATCATCACGAATACCGGGTTTTCGCGCCAGATGCCTTCGAGGAAAGTATCGACCGTAATCCGGTCATCCTGTTTGATCAGGCTCATGGTTGCGCTCCTTCGATTTGCGGCAATAGCGGTACGACCTTGGGCAGCACGTCTTGCGCACTGTTGTTCAAACCCTTGGCAATGGCTTTGGAGGAAATGGTCGCGCCACTAATCGCGTCGATTTCCCACGGGTTCTGTTTCGCGCCATGCTTGACCGCCACAATCGCGTTCGCCAGCGCATCGCCCGCCGCATTCACCTTGGCTTCCAGCTTGTCGAAATTGGCAACGAAGTGTTTGTCAGTAATCACCTTGTCACCCAGCCCCGGCGTTTCGGTTTGCTTGATGACCTTGATGCCGGTAATGCACTCGCAAGCCGGGGTGTAGGCGTAAATCGTATCCACCGAGCCGGAATAGCCCTGCGCACTGCCTTCCGCCGCCACGCCCACCAGTTTGCCTTGGGCATCGTAACCCGCGTACACATTGATGCCTTTCATGCCGGGGACAGCTTCCAGCAATTCACCTTTTTCATTGATGATGAAATGCTTGTCAGCGGTTGCCCCCTTGATCACTTCCAGCACCGTTTTCTGGATAGCCAAACGTTTGTTTTCCTCAATCGCCGGTTTGGTGGCTTGGAACACCGTCACAATCAGGAAACCCGACAGCGCGGTTACAAACCCCAGCGTGGCGATCATCGCCGTGCTATTTCTGCCACTCATGCGGATTTCCTCCGTGCGCCAAACAGCCGTGGTTGTGTCCAGGTATCAATCAGCGGGGTCATAGCATTGCCCAGCAAAATGGCGTACATAATGCCTTCTGACAAACTCCCGAACTGGCGGATCAACACCGTGAGGAAGCCAATCAGCAAGCCGTAAATCATCACGCCCTTGGGTGTCAGCGGCGAACCCACCATGTCGGAAGCCATGAACATCGCCCCCAACATCAGCCCACCCGAAAACAGCATGAATACCGGGTCAGCAAATTTCTCCGGGTTAATCAGGTATAACACCCCGGAGGTGGCAACCACCCCGACGAAAATCCACGCCGGAATCTGCCAGTTCATCATCTTGCGGATTACCAGATACAGCCCGCACACCAGAATCAGCAGCGCAGACGTTTCCCCCGCCGAACCCGCTACCATGCCGGTATACAGGTCAAACGGTGCAGTGCTGATGTGCTGGAATTTATGCAAACTTAATGGTGTAGCCCCGGTAAAACCATCCACCGCCACCTGTTTCACCCACTCGGCGGTTTCTGGCGGCATCATGAACGGCGCAGTCAGGCTGGAAGGTACAAACTCGCTGAAACGCCCCGTGAAAAATGCAGGTGTCCAAGTGGTAATCGCTACCGGAAACGCCGCTTGCACAAACGCCCGCCCGACCAATGCCGGGTTGAACACGTTGTAACCAATCCCGCCAAACACCGCCTTGCCAATCGCAATCCCGGCAATACCCGCCACCGCAGCCATCCATAGCGGGAAACCGGGTGGCAAGGTCAACGCCAACAAAATACCGCTGATGGTGGACGACCAGTCGCTCAAGCTGCTGGGTTTATTACCCATCCAGTTGAAAAAGCGTTCCGTACCAAGGCAAGCCAGCGTGGTGACGATGACCAGTGCCAGCACGCTAATGCCGAACTGGTACACCGCGAATGCCACAATCGGCAGCAGCGCGTACACCACGTTGCGCATGATGGTCGGCACATCCTGCGGCTTTTTGACGTGCGGTGCTGTGTGCAGAACAATGTGTTTCTTGCTCATGCTTTCCCCTTTTGTTCACGGTTGACGGCTTTGGCAATGCGGAAATATTGCACCAGCGGGATATTCGACGGGCACACAAAGCTGCAACAGCCGCATTCAAAGCAACTGTTGAGGTGGAAATCGCTTTCCATCTCGGCGTAGTGGCGTTTGCCCGCCAGCCAGCCCATTTGCGCCGGGTTGAGGTGCATCGGGCAGGCATCCACACAGCGCGAACACTTGATGCAGGGGAATACGGTTTCGCCCTGTTCGCCGATGAAAGTGCGTTCCTGAAACACCAGCAAACCCGACGTGCCTTTGGTAATTGGCACATCCAGCGAAGGCAGCGACATTCCCATCATCGGGCCACCGAGGATCACTTTTTCGTGGTCGGCAGTAATGCCCAGTTGTTCAAGGATGAAGCGTACCGGTGTGCCAATCGGCATCAGGTAATTGCCTGCTTTGGCGACATTTGTACCGGTCACGGTGACGACGCGCTCAATCAGCCCTTCGCCCTTGGGTAACAGTTTGCCGAGTTGCGCCAGTGTGCCGACGTTGTTGACGACAATGCCGATGTCGATGGGCAAGCCGCCAGCGGGGACTTCCACACCCAGCAGCGATTTCAGCAGCATTTTTTCCGCGCCCTGTGGGTACTTGGTTTCCACCAGTTTCACGGTAATCGGGTCGTCGGGTTTCAAGGCGGCTTTTATCGCGGTGGCTGCATCGGCTTTGTTGTCTTCAATGCCGACAATGGCGCGTTTGGCCCCGGTAATGTGCAGGGCGTAGCGGATGCCTTGCAGCAAATCCTGTGGCTGTTCCAGCATCACCCGATGGTCACAGGTGAGGTAGGGTTCGCATTCGCAGCCGTTCACCACCAGCGTGTGCGCAGTCTTGCCGTGCGGAATACGCAATTTGACGTGCGACGGAAACGCAGCCCCGCCCAGACCTGCCATGCCGGTGGCTTGCACCCGCTGGATCAGTTCGTCGTGATCCAGCGTTTCCGGCTCGACCGGGTTGCCGTACAGCACGTACTGGGAAGAGGCTTTGTACACATCAATGACAATCGACAGCACTTTGGGGCCAGCCGCACTCGGCATCAGCCCAATGCTGCTGACCACGCCCGTGGCAGGCGCGTGCACGGGGACGGACATGAAACCATCCGCCTCGGCGATGATTTGCCCGCGCAGCACTTCCTGCCCCACGTTGACCACGGGCTTGGCAGGTGCGCCGATGTGTTGTGCCACCGGCACAATCAGGCGCGGCGGGAACGCCAGCCGCTGGATCGCCTTCCCCCGCGTTGCGTCCTTGTGGTAACGCGGGTGAATGCCGTGCGAGAAGCGGCCTTTGCGGAATTTTTCAAACAGAGCAAGCATTTGAGTTACCTGTTACGTTACGGTTGGCTGCGCCAAAATACCCCGTGTTACCCCCCCTCCCTAACCCTCCCCCCGCAAGGGGTGGAGGGGACAAGAGGGAAATTCTTTTCTTCCTCTCTTGCTCCCTTCCCCCCTTGCGGGGGAAGGGCTGGGGATGGGGGGAATACGCGGGTACTCCCCCTATTGGTATTTCGCCGCCCGCGCCACCAGCTTATCCAAGCCAGCTTCGTTCGGGTTGGGCGGAGTTCCAGGGTGCAGGCAACCTGCCGTGCATTTCTCTGCCGCTTTCACGATGTCCTTGAAGGGGCCACCTTGTGGGTTAATCACAATCGCCTTTTTCTGGTCGTTGTAAGCAAAGATAGCCGGGTTGATATTGATGCACTCGTCACAGGCGGTACATTCCGGCGTTTCCACCCACACTGGCTCGAAACTGCCCGCGTTCGCAGCAGGTGCAGCACCCGCCGGAGACAATGCGCCGTTACCACCGCTTGCCAGCAATCCCGCTGGTACGCTGCCCGCAGCCATGCCCATCAGGGTAGCGGTGAGTTGTTGCGCGACTTCGGCTTTGGCTTGCAGCTTGATCGCATCCAGATCCACCACTTGATCAACCCCGGTCAGCGACTTGAGTTGATGCCAGAAACCACGGCGTTCTTCGGTGGAAGCCACCAGTTCCTGTGCTACCAACACCCGCATCAGGCGGTTTTTGCCGTCCACTGCCCAGATGTAGGGGAACTTGCCGTCGCGCTCGTCTTCATCCAGTTCGATGAAGTCGTGCAACTGCACCATATTGTCGTTCCACGTTTCCGGCGGGGCTTTGCGGAAGCTCTTGCGGAAACGGCCTTCGGTGAGGGCGAAGTCGGCAAAGGTCATTGGCACTTTCATGCTGGCGGTTTTGCCTTTTTCGTCGGTGTATTCCAGCGTGTAAGTCGGCCAGTCGGTGTCGATGGACGGGTTGCCTTCGATGCTGGAACAGTCTTTCAGGGTTTCGCCTGCATCCGGGTCGAAGCGGAACAAGGGGTATGCACGTGATTCGACTGCCAGCTTGCTTTGCTGTTCGGCAGCGTCATCGGCCACACCGTGTTCGGGTTGGCACACGGCATAGATGTTGAACAGGGCTGGACGGCGGCTGTTCAAACCGTCGATGAAACCTTCGATCATGTGGGTCATGTTGGAAATGGAGCTTTGCAGCACGAACGAGGTGCGGTGCGCCATCCCGATCAGGCTCATTTCCTTGCGGATTTCGGTCTTACCCTTCCACGCCTTGCCATACGGAGCCATGTCGGACACCTGCCCGATAAAGCCGGAGGTACACGCCTGACCGCCCGTGTTGGAATACACTTGCGTATCCAGCACCAGCACCTTGATCGGCATTCCCGACATCAGCGCACGCGACAGGTTCTGGAAGCCGATGTCGTACATTGCGCCATCACCACCGACTGCTACGACTGGCGGGCATAAACGCCATTCTTCATCACTGAAAGCTTTCCAGTTGAAGTAGGTCAGGATGGAATCGTGTTCCGCCGGATCGTATTTGTCGGCAATGATCAGCTCGGCTTTGCGGATGGCTTTGAAACCGTCCGCCATTTTCGCCATGTGACCTTCAAAGATACCCATCGCCATCGACGGCGCGTCCTGGAACAAGTGGTTTGCCCAAGGGAACGGATACGGGTTGAACGGGAAGGTGGATGCCCACACCGAGGTACAGCCCGTGGCGTTGATAATGCCCATTTCGGCACGACCTTGCTTGGTTTGGCCTTCGGTGTAACGCCATTTCAGGTTGCGCAACGCATCCAGCAGCTTGGTAATGTCTTTCAGCCATTGCTGGTTGAGCGGCTGGGTCGGGCCGTCGGCTTCCAGTGAATGCGAGAGGATGCCCAGCGTCAGGTCGTGTTCCTTGTTGCCGTCGATAGCAGCGCGGAAGGCAGCCGTGTCACCAAGGTTGATATTGTTCGCCAAGGTCATGCGCACCTTGGTTTCAAGCTGGTTGATCAGGTTGTCGATTTTTTCCAGATGAGACTTCACGCGCGGTTGCAACAAGGCGGTTACGGTGGCGGTGAACAGGTGGATACTGGTCTTTTCGCCGCAACCCAGACACGCGCCGTCGCCGGACATCATGGAATGGTAGTTGTGCTTATCGAGCAGCAGGGTTTCGAGTGCACCAACCTTTTCATCCAGATCGTCAATGCGGCTGAATTCGGGGGCGGTGGTGGGCAGTTCGAGCCAGAATTTCCATTCCTTGCGCATCCGTTCGACCGCTGATTCAGTTTGCGGGGCGGCAACCAAGGCTTGGTCGCCACAGACCTTGATGCATTCCATGCAGCCTTTACAGGTGTAAGGGTTAATGGTGATGGAGAACAAGCCACCGCTGCCCGCCTGCTTTTTCTCGCGGGTAGAGTAGTAAGGCTTGGTAATGGCAAAACGGAAGTCGCCGATGGTGGCGAGCAGGCGGCTGAATTCGCGTTCCAGACTCTGCTTTTCCGCACCTTCCAGCGGGGATTCTGCCAGTGTTTCCAGCACCGCATGGTCGATGAGCTGGTTGACGTTGGCGGCTTCACCGTTTTGCTCGATCAGGCCGCGCAGCTTTTTCTCAACAGTACGTACTTCACGGCGCAGGAAACGGGTCGGGTTGCCGCCGCGTTCAATCGTCATGATCGCGGAGTTGAATACGTCGCTGATGGAATTGACCAGACCGGGAATCGCGCTATCCGGGCAAACGCTGTAGCAGTTGCCGCAAGCGGTACAGTTTTCTGGCTTGAATTCGGGGTATTCAAAGCGGATCTGGGTCATGTCGCGGTAGAAGCCCGTTGCCACTGGCATTAAGCCGGTTGCCATGTACGGGTCGGCAAGGTTGCCGCTGCCTTTGCCTTCAAGGTAGAAGCTGCCGGTCTGTTCCCAGAAACGGTGGATGTCGGATAAACGTCCGTCGCCTTCCGGCAATTGCTTGAGCATGATCGGCAAGGAACTGGCTTGCTTGCGTACCGCTTCCGGGGTCAATCCGACGGTTTTTTCTGTGATTTCAATGATTTCATCGAAACCACGGCGTACCACTTTGAGGTTGTCTTCGACCACCCGTGCGCCTTTGCTGCCGAACTTGTCGCGCAATTGTTTTTCAATGGCATCAAACAGGGTGTCGCGGGTCATATTGTTCCGCGCCATCAACGGGGATGCGGCGAAGAACGCGCCTTGGAAAGCGTTACCCTGCATACGGAATTGCAGTTCAGCGTTGGAAGCTTCTTCGCGGGCAATCTTGAAACCGTCGATGTAGTAAATGCGGATGCCGTGGTCAACGATGTATTTCTGTGCCTGACGCGGGATTTGCGCCCACACTTCTGCCGCAGTGCCAAGGCTGCTTTGGATAATGAACACACCATCCTTGTCCAGCCCGTGCAGTGGGTTGGAGTGCAGGAATACATTCGGGTCGGGTGAGAGCACCACGTCGACGAAATGGTATTCGCACGATAAACGGATCGGTTCAGGCGCAGCGGACAGGTAGTAGGTGGTCGGCTGACCTTTCTTTTCCGAACCGTATTTGGGGTTGGCTTTGATGTCGAAACCGAGCAGGTCGTACAGCGTCATCGCCAGGTTTTTGCCGGTGGTGATCGCGCCCCAGCCGCCGACCGAGTGCATCCGCACGGTGATGGAACCTTTCGGCATCAGGTTGGGATTTTCGCTGCCATACACCGACAAATTCTTGATTTGTGGGTAACGGGTCAACAGGTCGTTGAAATAAACTTCCTGACGCGGGGAGGCAGCGTTGCGGTAGAAGTCGATGCCCAGATAGAAGAAACGCTGGTTTTTGCCATTCGGCAGCATGTTTTCGATAGCACCGATAATGCCTTCCGGTTGCAGGTCGCGGCTACCCAAGCCGTAGCAGCCGGAGTACAGGGCAGGGGCTTCACCGCTTTTGTAGCTGGCATACAGCGGGTAAGGCAGTTCACCACGGGTAGCGAAACCGTTTTCCATGCTCTTGGTGAGGGAGGCACGGACTTCACGCATCACGGGTAAATCTTCCGCCAGCGGCTGGTCGGTACGCTCCAGCACCACGCAGCCTTTCTTGCCCTTGAGTGCCTTGCTAATCAAATCGCCGGGGAACGGGCGGTACATGGTGAGGTTAATCACGCCCACTTTCAACTTGCGGGTATCACGCAAGTAATCAGCAACCGCTTCCGCCTGCACGATCATGCTGCCTTGCCCAAGGATCACGTAGTCGGCGTCATCGCAACGGTATTCGGCAATGCGCCCGTAGTAACGCCCGGTGAGGCTGGCGTATTCCGCCATCACGGTTTCGGACAGGGTGCGGATGTGGTCAAAGAAATACGGGCGTTGCGCGGCGGTAGCCTGCATATAGGCATCCTGATTTTGCACCGTGCCTGCCACCATCGGGTTATCCACACTCCACACTTCGGGGACGCGGCGGCGTTTCGGGCCGTAAATCATTTCTTGCGCCGGGGTGGGGCAGTCGATCATATCGGCGGGGTTGCCGAGGAATTCCGCAATCAGTTCACGTTCCGGCACTTGCAGCGGTTCGATCAAATGGGTGGTGAGGAAGCCGTCTTGCGCCACTGCCGCAGGGGTCAGCGAGAGTTCGGCAATTTTGCGCCCGATCAGGTTGAGGTCAGCCGCTTCCTGCGCATTCTTGGCGAAAATTTGGAAGAAACCGGTGTCGTCGATACAGTGGTAGTCATCATGCCCGCAATGCACGTTGAGGCTGGCCTTGGTAATGGCGCGGCAACCGATGTTCAGCACGTAAGGCAGGCGTTTACCCACAGCGGCGTACAAGGATTCGTGCATGAATGCCACGCCTTGTGCGGAGGAGAAGTTGGTGGCACGCAAGCCCGTCATCGACATCCCGGCAGTCACGGCGGCGGCAGCATGTTCGGATTCCGGTTCAACGAAAATCAGCGGTTGCCCCGCGTTATTGACATGACCTTTGGCGACTTCTTCTGCCCAGTATTCGCCCATTTGTGTGGAAGGGGTAATCGGGTACGCACCCGCCGCATCCGATGCCTCGCGTTCACACATAATGACAGCGGCATTGCCGTCCATTGCCATGCGCGTACCGGGGTACTTGACGGTAGGGGTAACAGGTTTCTTGATTCCGAACATGGTTTGACTGCCTCTACGAGTGAGATTCAAAGGATTATGCGTGGCTAACTGGGAGTGCCTTCTTTCTAATGACAGGCTTGGCTTTTGACCCTTTTTCGGTCTCCCCTTTGCGGTTCAGCCACACGATCGCCCCGGTGGGGCAACGCTGGATGCTGACGCGGGAAGCCAGGGAATTCTTGCTGTAATCAATGGTTGCCAGGTTATCCCTGATCGTTATTAATCCCTCTGGGGAATCGTTCACGCAACGCTCGCAGGCATTGCAAGCCACTTCGCATTCGGCTTCCGCCTCTGCGCCGTGATGGAGATTTTTGCAGGCCACCCACAACTGGTGGCTGACCGGGTGCAGTTCAAACAGTTGCTTGGGGCAAACATCGACGCAATCGCCGCAGGCGGTGCATTTGTCGGCGTTCACCACGGGCAGACCGTTTTTGTCCATTGAGATTGCGCCGAATTCGCAGACATCGGCGCAATCCGCCATGCCCAGGCAGCCCCATGTGCAGGTTTTGCCACCGCCGCCCACCATTGCCGCGCCCCGGCAGGAATGCAGCCCTGCGTATTTGGCGCGGTTGTAGGCAACGTGATTGCCACCTGCGCACGCTAGGCGAGCCACGCGCTTTTCCTGATTACCCAGATCCACGCCGAGGAATTCGGCAATGGCAACATTATTGGCAGGCGCATTAACGGTGCATTGCCCCGGCTGTGCTTCACCCGCAATCAGCTTTTCGGCAAATACACGGCAACCCGCTTGCCCACATGCACCACAATTGGCGTGCGGCAGGGCGGAATCCACTTCGTCGATGCGCGGATCTTCGTACACAAACAGGAAACGGTTGGCGATAGCCAAGATAACGGCGAGAGAAACTCCCAAGGCCAGCATGTAACCTAGGGCAACTACGGTGTCTGCGGAGAGAATGCTGGCATCAATCACGGTACAATGTCCTATCATGGGGAAATATGACATTTAAATTACCCAAAATTGTGCATCGCAATAATGACCTATATCAATGTTTTATATTGCGCCGCACAACGCGAAGGGATAGGTTAAATTAACCAAAAGAGATAGATGCACACTCAGAAGCCTCCTCTTGAATCTTCCCGCGTTATCCCCCATCCTTGTTTCACCAGACAAAACAAGGGTTCACCGATATGACTGCCAAAACACCTGTTATCCCCATTATTAAAGCGCCGCGTACTGCGTATATCGAGTCCCTGAATCCGCATTACCCCCCCGAACAAAAAGCACTGGTCAAAGACAAGATTAAACAAAAGCTCAAAGAACAAGATGCGGTATTGGTCGCCCATTACTACGTTGAGCGTGATTTGCAGGAATTAGCCGAAGAAACCGGTGGTTATGTGTCTGATTCGCTGGATATGGCACGCTTTGGTAATGAACACCCAGCTACCACATTGATCGTGGCGGGCGTGCGTTTCATGGGTGAAACCGCCAAAATCCTCAACCCCGAAAAGCGCGTATTAATGCCAACCTTGGAAGCAGAATGTTCGCTGGATTTAGAATGCCCTGCGTCTGAATTCATCCCGTTTTGTGACCAGCACCCTGAGCGCACGGTGGTGGTGTATTCCAATACCAGTGCAGAGGTGAAAGCGCGTGCAGATTACGTGGTTACATCCAGCATTGCGGTGGATTTAATCACTTGGTTGGATGAACAAGGCAAGAAAATCCTGTGGGCACCGGATAAGCATTTGGGGCGTTATATCCAGCGCTTGACCGGGGCGGATATGCTGTTGTGGCAAGCGGCCTGTGTGGTGCATGACGAGTTCAAATTCCGCGCACTGGGTGAGATGATTGAGCAATACCCCGATGCGGGCATTTTGGTACACCCGGAATCGCCCGAAGAGATCATCAAACTAGCCGATGCCGTGGGTTCCACCTCGCAACTCATCAAAGCCGCGCAAACCCTGCCGCATCAGCGTTTCATTGTGGCAACTGACAGCGGTATTTTTTACAAGATGCAACAAGCCGCGCCGGGTAAGGAATTCATTGCTGCCCCAACCATGGGTGAAGGTGCCACTTGCCGCAGTTGCGCCCACTGCCCATGGATGGCGATGAATGGCTTACACAACCTGTTGCAAGTGCTGGAAACCGGCAATAACGAAATTGTGGTCGATGAGGAGGTGCGGGTAAAAGCACTGCGCTCCACCCAGCGAATGTTGGATTTTGCGAAAATGCAGCGCGGGTAAAGTGACATGGTAATATGACTCCCTTACCTATCGGCGCTAGAATACCGTTTTATACCGAGTTTCGTTTAGGAGTACACCATGCCCGTTTACCGTTCCCGCACTTCCACCGGCGGTCGCAATATGGCTGGCGCACGCGCTTTGTGGCGTGCGACCGGCATGACCGATGCGGATTTCCAGAAACCCATTATCGCGATTGCGAATTCCTTCACCCAATTTGTGCCGGGGCATGTCCACCTCAAAGACATGGGGCAATTGGTGGCGCGGGAAATCGAAGCCGCTGGTGGTGTCGCGAAAGAATTCAACACCATCGCGGTGGATGACGGCATTGCGATGGGGCATGGTGGGATGCTGTATTCGCTGCCTTCCCGCGAGCTGATCGCCGATGCGGTGGAATACATGGTGAATGCGCATTGCGCCGACGCGCTGGTGTGCATTTCCAACTGCGACAAAATTACGCCGGGGATGCTGAATGCGGCACTACGCCTGAATATTCCCACCATTTTTGTTTCCGGCGGGCCAATGGAATCCGGCAAAGCGGTCATCGGTGGCAAGCTGGTGAAGCTGGATTTGGTGGATGCAATGGTTTCCGCCGCCAACAGTGCCGAAAGTGACGCAAATGTGGAAACGATGGAACGTTCCGCCTGCCCTACGTGCGGCTCGTGTTCCGGGATGTTTACTGCCAACTCCATGAACTGCCTGACCGAAGCACTGGGTTTAAGCTTGCCGGGGAATGGCTCAACCTTGGCAACGCATTCCGATCGCAAACGGCTGTTCCTCGAAGCGGGACGTATCATTGTCGGCTTGGCAAAACGTTACTACGAACAGGACGATGCGTCCGTGTTACCGCGTTCGATTGCGACGATGGAAGCGTTTGAAAACGCGATGTGTTTGGATATTGCCATGGGTGGCTCGACCAATACCATCCTGCACTTGCTGGCAGCCGCACAAGAAGGCGGGGTGAATTTCACCATGAATGACATCGACCGCTTGAGCCGCAAAGTGCCACAATTGTGCAAAGTTGCGCCGTCCACCCAGCTTTACCACATGGAAGACGTACACCGTGCAGGCGGTGTATTTGCGATTCTGGGCGAACTCGACCGCGCCGGATTATTGAACCGCGAAGTCGGCACAGTTCACGCCACCAACATGGCAGAAGCCTTGTCGTTGTGGGATGTGCGCCTGACCGACGATGCCAAACGCCACGAATTTTTCCGTGCAGGCCCCGGCAATGTGCCGACACAAGTGGCCTTCAGCCAAAGCAAACGTTGGGAGTCGCTTGACCTTGACCGCGAACACGGCTGTATCCGTGACAAAGCCCACGCTTACAGCACCGAAGGCGGGCTGGCAGTATTATTCGGCAATATCGCGCTGGATGGTTGCGTGGTCAAAACCGCCGGGGTGGATGACAGCATCCTCAAGTTCTCCGGCCCTGCGCGTATTTTTGAATCGCAGGATGCTGCCGTTGCAGGCATTTTAGGTGATCAAATCGTCGCGGGCGACATCGTATTGATTCGCTACGAAGGCCCACGCGGCGGCCCTGGGATGCAGGAAATGCTCTACCCCACGTCGTATATCAAGTCCAAAGGCTTGGGTAAGGCGTGTGCGTTAATCACTGACGGGCGGTTTTCCGGCGGTACATCGGGATTGTCTATCGGGCATGTTTCCCCCGAAGCGGCGGAAGGCGGCGCGATTGGTTTAGTGGAAGAGGGGGACATCATCGACATCGACATCCCCAACCGAACAATCAATGTGCGTTTGAGTGATGACGTGCTGGCAACACGTCGTGCTGCAATGGATGCGCTCGGCAAAACAGGCTGGAGGCCGGTTAACCGTGAACGTTACGTGAGTGCGGCGTTGAAAGCGTATGCGGCAATGACGACTTCCGCATCACGTGGTGCGGTACGTGACGTAACCCAATTGGAAAAATAATGCAAGCTACACTGGTGGCAGACAGACAAAGGATACCCAGAAAAATGCTCCCCCTAACCCGTAAAACCCTCTGGCTGGCGATCGGCTTGATTGCTTTGAGCCTCGCAGCAAGCAGTTTTGTGCTGACAGCATGGCTGGATCTTCACCCTTGCTATTTGTGCATTTTCCAACGGCTGTTATTCATGCTGATTGCCGTATTTGGTTTGCTGGCAGCAACTGGGTTTGGTGAAAAAGTGTGGGGTAGTCTGGTGCTGTTGCTGGCAGGCACGGGAACGGCTACGGCGAGTTATCAAACTTGGTTGCAATTACAGCCGCCCGGCAGTGCTTCTTGTGCAGGCAGTCAACCCGGCTTGATTGAGCAATTTGTTTATTTCCTGAGCGACAACGTGCCCAGCTTGTTTGAAGTCAGCGGTTTGTGTGAAGACGAGGAATTGGTGATTATGGGGCTTTCTCTCGCCAATTGGGCGTTGGTTTCTTTTGCGTCGGCGTTGGGCGTTGCCGTGTGGGCGTTGTTTAAACGCGAAGCAGACTAAGCCGACCCGCATACCACGCGATTATTCGATTATCGTAAAACCTTGTGGCTATTGAACTCAAATAACGAACCAAAAACGAACCATTGATTGCTAAAGGGAAATCATAGGCTTAAAATGCAAAAAAGTTTCCCGTGGAGCCAATCATGTACGAAGTCAGAGCGTCAACGGTGTTGCAGTGTCTTGAAGAGGCTGCGCACTACTACAACCATTCCGAAATTGCTGAAAAGCTGGGAGTTAACCCCAGCACTGTCGGACGCTGGCTAAAACGTGAAACTGAGCCGAAACATGGCATTCTGTACGGCCTGCAACAGATGTTAATGCCGTTTGGCAAACCGGCGGACAGTGCCGATTTCACGTTCATCGACCTGTTTGCAGGGATAGGTGGTATCCGCAAGGCATTTGAATTGAACGGGGGGCGCTGCGTCTTTACCAGTGAATGGGATGCTTACGCCCAACGTACCTACCACGCCAACTTTGCCGATGGGCAACCCATTGCCGGGGATATTACCGCGATACCCGAAGCGAACATTCCGGCACATGACGTACTATTAGCCGGTTTTCCCTGCCAGCCGTTTTAGATTGCGGGCGTCTCGAAGAAAAATGCGCTTGGACGGGCGCACGGTTTTGAGGATGAAACTCAAGTTTAGCTGGGATGCAATGCAACTGCCGGGCAAAGGGCGCATCACGCTAGGCAACATCCTACACAAGACCGATGGTAGCGAACCTGTACTGGAACACGACGAAGGCCGCTATTTCGATCATGCCAACCACAAGATTCATGACAAATACACCCTAACCAACAATCTCTGGAAATACCTGCAAGATTACTCTGACAAACACAAGGCTAAGGGTAACGGCTTTGGTTTTGGGCTGGCGTATGCCAATAGCGTGACCCGTACCCTTTCCGCCCGTTATTACAAAGACGGCTCGGAAATACTGGTCTGGCAAGGCGAAAACAAAAACCCGCGCCGCCTCACTCCGCGAGAATGTGCGCGGCTGATGGGCTACCCAGACACTTTCCGTATTCCGGTGTCGGATACACGGGCGTACCAATTGTTTGCGGCAGCAGCCGTTCCCCCGATGATGGAAGCAGTAGGTAAACTAATGCTGCAATACATCAAGCCTTTGGGTAGAGTAAGTGATTTTTCAGTTACTTTCCCTAAAGGAGAACAAGCGATGAAAAACAAAAACTGGACACGTGAGCAGGTGATGGTTGCCCTGAATCTCTATACTCAATTGCCTTTTGGGAAAATGCATAAAGGCAACCCACTTATTATAAAAACAGCTCAATTAATTGGGCGCACACCCGATGCATTAGCAATGAAACTCACCAATCTTGCCAGTCTTGATCCACAAATTACAGAAACAGGCAGAAAAGGTTTATCAGCTTGTTCCAAACTCGACAAAGATGTTTGGGCAGAATTTCAAGGAAATCCAGAAACAATTGGCTATGAAAGCCAGCAAATTGTTGATTTACTCGCTCAAGAAGATGAAAACCTGAGTGATCTATCGAGCAGTGCAATTCCTGATGCATTATTGCCAAGCTATTTCTCAGAAAACAAAGTTGCTAATGCAAAAGTACGTGTAAAACAATCATTCTTTCGCAAGGCTGTTTTAAGTAGTTATGAGAACCGTTGTTGTATGACAGGGCTTTCTGAACCTAGATTACTAATTGCAAGTCACATAGTGCCGTGGAGTGAAAACCCACACACGCGACTGAATCCAAAGAATGGTTTGTGTTTATCTGCGCTTCACGACAAGGCTTATGATCGTGGTCTGCTAACAGTAACACCAGATTATATCATTCAGGTTTCGGATCAACTCAAGGAAATAGAAGAAACTGCATTTTCAAATAGTTATCTCTTAGGTTTGGATGGAATGAGTATATTATTGCCAAGAAAATTTACACCTATGCGTGAATTTCTTGATTATCACTATTCAACTATTTTTTTGAGTTAGATTTTTTATTAATGTTATATATGGAGCCATTATCATGAAACTCTCAAAAAGTAAATCAGCTAGTATTTTAACAAATAATAGCCATATCAGTGGCTTTACTAATACGACCAGCAATGTCAAAAAAAAGCAAGCGATAATTCCTCCACCATTTCCTATGTGTTGGCCTGTTGGTAGTTATCCTAGCAAAGATCAATATATAAAGTTCGTGATAAATTGGTATGATCATAATACCGATATATTAGAGATATATGAAATGGTACTTCCAGATATTGCAAATCAATATGAGGAGCTGGACAATCACGCCGAAGCTTTTCTAAAACAAGCTGCTGCTCACGAGTATGACAATCTTCCTACTACAGACATGGTTTTTTCTGAGTTATTTTCAGATACTGCATACGAAGATAAAAAATATTATTTGAAGCATTTTTTCAAATGGAACGATCAAGCTATTGAAGAGGAGATGAAAAAAACTTGCGACATGCCACTGTGATGGTTTTGATGGCTCAGCTTTCTCTATTTCAAAAAGCAATGGCAAGCGGAACCATTTCCTATGATCCCGCTATCAATATCATTAACGCGCCTGCAACACCTCCCAATGAACCTCAACTTCACCCTTATCACCCGCGACATAAGCAGAATCGCCGGTAATCGTGATCGACAAATCCATCGTGCGGCTCACCAACGCCACCAGTGCTTCAATTTCTTCTGCGGGGAAGCGGAAAAACGCCGTATCCAACTGGCTAAACTTTTTCACATTTTGTGACCACCAGACATCCGACTTGCTGTTAAAGCTGTAAACACGCACCGCTCGCGCCCGATGCGTCGCCTTTTTGATCCGTTCTGGGGTGGGTTCACCCAAATCAATCCACAGCGCGATTTGCTCATCCATCGTGCGTACCCAGATGGCGGGTTCTTCCACGTCTTCCAGCCCTTTGGTCAACTCAATCCCCTCCTGAGCATTGAGGCAATACGCCAAAATCCGCACCATCATGCGCTCCAGCGTTTCGGAAGGATGCTGCGCAATGCTCAGATTCAGGGAATCGTAGTAATTGCGTTCCATATCCGATAACGAAATTCTGGCTTTGTAAATGGTTGGTTTGATTGCCACAGTTAACCTTGTCTGTTGGGTTGCGGGAAGATGCAGCCGCATACTAACAAAAACCGAGCTAACTCAAGGTGTTTAAATCGTTCAACTTCTCAGCCAATGCCTGATCGATAGATTGTGTCTGGAAATTACCGCTAATATCTTTGTAGGTCAGAGAATCCCCTATACTGATCTTGCCATCATCATCATTATCAATGATGTTGGCATTGAAATAGTTTGCATCCAAAAATGCCCTTACTTTAGTGTCTAAATCCAATGCCTGATGACCAACCTCGCCCGGTGGGCTGGAAAGACCACCAGGGTCAAGATTTGGATCATTCAACTTCTCAGCCAATGCTTGGCTAATGATGATAGTTTGTCTAGTACCTTGGGCATCCTGATAACCTAGGCTATCTCCGGCACTGATCTTGCCATCACCGTTTCTTTCATACAGTTCAGCGTTACTTGAGTAATGAGTATCCAAGTAGCTGCGCTGTGCTGCATTAGGGGTAATCGTACCTTGAACACCGGGAATAACATAAGCACCAGGATCAGTTAAAGCATTGAGTTCATTAAGCGCATCCGCTCGTGGCTGGTCAATGGTGACGTAGCGCAAGGCTTCTTCACCTGCCCCGTAATCCAGCCTATCCCCCGCGCTGATCTTGCCATCGCCGTTCACATCCTGAATAGTGGCAGCACTGGCATAAAAACTGGAGAGATAGCTTTTAAGCGCATTGCTACCATTAATGGTATTTACGGTAGGCGGTTCATTGGTAGCAGGCTGATCAGGCTTGCAATGGCAACCGGACGGTTTAGCATTATGGGTATTTTCTGTTCCCAGTTGCCCCATCAATTGGCTGATAATATTGGAAATCATCCGCATAAGTTGACTCCTATTAGCGGAATCACCCTGCATTGCAGCAGAACGGCTCTTACCTGACTTAGCATTGATTTCTTTGAATTGTTTTTTGTCAAGAATGTCATTAGCCCTGCTCTGTGAGTAAGCGCTTTGATTATTAATCATGAACATGATAATAAACTCCTTTTTACTGAAAAATTGTGACTTTTAGTGTACCAATCACAGTAAAATTCTGCCTGAAGTCGCCAACATAAAAGTTGTGAGCAGTCTTAAAGAAATGACTAACGGCAACTATGCGCATACAAAAACGCCCGCATCAGCGGGCGTTTTCACCATCACTCACCACCAAGCCACTTACGTCGCCTGATAGTAAAGATTCTGCGGATGATTCGCCTGTGCGAAGAAGAACCAGCGTTCCGCCAGCAAGCCCACGTACTGAATCAACGCCGCCGCCAGCAACACCACCGCAAACTGATTCGACCAACCAATCACCACCAGCGTCACCGGCACAATAAACACCGCAATCAGGAAAAATACTTTCACAGTTTGCAAAAACTGCGGGCTTTTATGATGGAAAAACTCACGGGTATTAAACGAGCCACCCATTGCCCCTTGTGAAATCTGGGTAATCTTCGGGTGACGTACCCCAATGGCGGTGCAAGCCGTGCTCTTACGCTTCAAACGCCCATTACGACGCAACGCAAACATGCGGCTCACAAAGCCCACCAAGGTAAACACCAACGCCCACAACGCATACGCATCCACCAAGGTGCTACAGTAATGCGCACTCAACGCCGCCGCCAACGAGAAACCCGATGCCAAACCCAACAGCGTGTAGTTAACAATCGTCAACGGTGTCGCCCATTCCTGAATGAATTTGACTGCCGCGTAAATCATCCCCGTGCAAACATACAGCAAGAACGCCAGCACACCCGCCACCAGACCCACCAACAAGGTCAATTTGACCTCTACCGTCCCTGTGGTAAAGATCACCGGATCAATCCCCAAATAATGCAACGCGCCCCAGATGAACGCCGTGCCCGCAAACGCAGGCAACACAATCACTTCACGCGCCAACCACGAAGTCCGCCACATGGTCGCCGCTCGCCATGCCCGTTCCGGTCTGCCCAAATGGAAAAACGAGGCAAACAACCCCAACGCCATTAATACCGTCACGATAACCGTGCCAGCAATGTACAACGCCTGCTGCGGCATGGCATCACCCACCACCCCAAACGTGTTGTAAACCTGACCCGTGTACAGCGCCAGAAACAAGCCCTGACCCGCACCAATCAATGTGGTCAAAAAAATGACCGAAAAAGCAGGATGCATAAATCCAATCTCCTTAGAACAGGAAGTCGTCCAACGATGGCAAGTCAGAGCTGACTGGCGCACGCTGTTCTTCTTTCTTCAACGGGTTATCAATACGGTTCAACGATTCCTCAGTCACCTGAGCCTTCATCTTGCGCCGAGGCAGGTAATGGTTAGACGGGCGCGTCCCCCATTCCGGCATCAACTGATAACCGCCACGTTCATTAATCGCTACCGACACTTCCGACATCGGGTCATGCACATCCCCAAACAGCCGTGCACTGGTGGGACAAGCCAACACACACGCCGGTTTACGGCGGGCTTCCGGCAAGGTGGTGTCGTAAATACGGTCGACGCACAAGGTGCACTTCTTCATCACCTTCTGCTTTTCGTCGATTTCCCGCGCACCGTAAGGGCACGCCCACGAGCAATACTTGCAGCCAATGCACTTGTCGTAATCGACCAGCACAATGCCGTCTTCCTTGCGCTTGTAGCTGGCTCCTGTCGGGCAAACGGGTACGCACGGCGGGTCTTCGCAATGCAAACAGCTTTTCGGGAAATGCACCGTTTCCACGTTGGGGTATTCGCCCACTTCAAAGGTTTGCACGCGGTTGAAAAACGTCCCCGTCGGGTCTTTGCCATACGGGTTTTTGTCCACCATGCCACCGCCGCCTTCGCTGGAGGTGTTCCATTCTTTGCAACTGGTGACGCAGGCGCTACAACCCACGCACACATTTAAGTCAATGACTAACGCTAACTGGGTCATGTTTACTTCCCCTTAAACCGATTCTTGAACAGACCAGAACCACCGATAAAGGTCTGCCATTTGCCCACAGGCTTCGCCATGCCGGGGTAACGCGGCTGGGTCGGGAATTGTGGGAAGGTTGAACCTTGGTCTTTCTTATCCGCTTTGTAGACTTTGACGCGCACATCGAACCACGCCGCCTGCCCGGTGATCGGGTCGGAATTGGAGATATGTTCGCCTTCCGCCTGATTGGGTAGCTCTTCGCCGATAATGTGATTCAGCAAGAAACCACGAGTGCATTCGTTGGCATCTTTTTCCAGACCCCACGCGCCGGAGGCTTTACCAATCGCGTTCCAGGTCCACACCGTGTTTGGCTCGACCGATTGCGAGTAACGGGCTTCGCAACGCACGCGACCGTGGACTGATTCCACCCAAATCCAATCGCCGTCTTCAAAGCCGTACTTTTCGCCGACACTGGGGTGCATGTGCAAATAGTTGTGCGCGTGAATCTGGCGCAACCACGCATTCTGCGAATCCCACGAGTGATACATCGCCATCGGACGCTGGGTTAAGGCACTCAGCGGGAAGTCCTGCTTATTAATCATCTCGTTTTCGAGCGGCTCGTGGTAGAACGGCAGCGCATCGAAGAAACGTTCCACCCGTTTACGCAAGCGTTCCGGCGGCTGCTTGCCGTGCGAAATGCCTTGCGCGGCACGGCGGAATTTATGCAACACCTCGGAATACAAGTGGATATTGATAGGCTCGGCGTGACGGGTCATCCCGTTAGCCTTCGCCCATTGCAGATAGCCTTCGTTCCAGTTACGCATGTACTGGTAAGATTTCGGCATCACATGGTGGTGCATACAATTGTTCTTGGCGTACTGTTCCCACTGATTCGGGTTCGGTTCGCCGCGCATGGTCTTTTGCCCATTCTGCCCACGCCAGCCGCTCAAAAAACCAATGCCAGACCCCGGTGCGGTTTCAAAATTGATAATGAAATCAGGGTAGTCTTTGAACTTACGCTTGCCCTTCGCATCGGTGAACGCGGGGAAGCCAAGGCGTGAACCCAACTCAATCAACACTTCTTGGAACGGCTTGCATTGCTCAGTCGGTGGCAAAATCGGAATCCGCACCGAATCGACAGGGCCGTCGTATTCGGAAATCGGGCGATCCAACATCGACATCACGTCGTAACGCTCCAAATACGTGGTATCCGGCAGGATCAAATCCGCAAACGCCGTCATTTCCGAGTGGAACGCATCGCACACCACGAGGAACGGAATTTTGTACTCACCGTTCTCATCCTTGTCCTTGAGCATGTCGCGGACTTCGGTGGTATTCATCGACGAGTTCCACGCCATATTCGCCATGAAAATCAGCAAGGTGTCGAGCTTATACGGGTCGCCGCGCCAGGCGTTGGTAATGACGTTGTGCATCAAACCGTGAACGGAGAGCGGGTATTCCCACGAGAAACCCTTGTCGATCCGCACCGGCTCGCCAGCATCATCCACGAACAAATCATCCGGGTCAGCAGGCCAACCGAGCGGCATCCCCTCCAGCGGGGTGTTCGGTTTCACATCGTTCGGGGAAGTCGGTGTTTTGGGGCAAGGCGGAATCGGGCGCGGATACGGTGCTTTGTGACGGAAACCACCGGGGCGGTCAATCGTCCCCAACAACGACATTAGAATGCTGAGGGCGCGAATGCTTTGGAAACCGTTGGAATGCGCCGCCAAACCACGCATCGCATGGAACGCGACCGGATTACCGGTCACATGATCGTGCTCATTGCCCCACACGTCTGTCCACGAAATCGGCAATTCGATTTTCTGGTCACGCGCCGTAATCCCCATTTCGTGCGCCAAGCGCTTGATGGTAGCGGCGGGAATGCCGGTAATGTCTTCCGCCCATTCAGCGGTATAACTTTCGACACGCTCGCGCAGCAATTGGAACGCGGGTTTGACGGGCGTGCCATCTTTCAACTTGAATTCGCCAGTCAAAAACGGGTCAGCACCGGGGGTATGCGTCGAAATCGGCTTGTTCAGCTCACGATCCCACCACAACTTATTTTGCGGGTCAAAGCAGCCTTCTTCGGGCGGCACTTCAAAGCGCAGGAACATGCCGTATTCGCTGTTCTTCGGGTCAAGGTTGACCAGTTCCGGGCCATTGGTGTAATTCACCACGAAGTCGCGGTCATACAAACCTTGCTCGATAATTTCGCGGGTAATCGCCAGCAGCAATGCGCCGTCCGTGCCGGGGCGAATCGGAATCCACTCATCCGCCACCGCTGCGTAACCCGTGCGTACTGGGTTGATCGCAATCATGCGCCCGCCATTGCGCTTGAACTGTGACAGCTCGATTTTTAGCGGGTTGGAATGGTGGTCTTCCGCCGTGCCGATCATCACGAATAATTTGGCGTGGTGCAAATCGGGGCCGCCGAATTCCCAGAACGAACCGCCGATGGTGTAGATCATGCCTGCCGCCATATTGACGGAGCAGAACCCACCATGTGCCGCGTAGTTCGGCGTGCCGAATTGCTTGGCGAACAAGCCGGTGAGGGCTTGCATCTGGTCACGTCCGGTGAATAGCCCGAACTTTTTCGGGTCAGTGGCGCGGATGTGGCGTAGGCGGGTTTCGAGGGTATCGAAGGCTTCTTCCCACGTAATCGCTTCAAATTGCCCTTCGCCACGGGTCGCGTTGGCTTTGCGGCGCAACGGCGTGGTCAGGCGGGCAGGCGAATACTGCTTCATAATGCCGGATGAACCCTTGGCACAGATCACGCCCTTGTTGAGCGGATGGTCAGGGTTGCCCTCAATGTATTTCACCTCACCGTTTTTGAGGTGGACATTGATGCCACAGCGGCACGCACACATGTAGCAAGTGGTGCTTTTGATTTCGGTTGCTTGATTAATTTGGGTAGTCATATCAGTAGGTAACTAAATAAGGAATTACTGAAATACAGCATTAAAGTGATAGTGCTTGAGATAGGTCAAGGAATCAATAATAAAAATTATCTATATCAATAGAATTTTTCTATTGCAAGATAGAGCAACCCACAAGGGATAGTTGTGCTTTAATCTTAACTATCACAGAGGAGGTAGCACCATGCAGAGAATACGTAACGCAGGCCATTTTTTAGAAAAAGTGGGGGATTTAGCGGTGGAAGCATTCCACGTTCTGGGTTTGTTCGTGATCGGCGGCACGATTGTGTGGTCGGCGGCGCACGCTTACTTGGTGGATATTATGCAGAAGCCCTACGCCAGTCTAGATGACATTCTGCTGCTGTTCATCTATCTGGAATTGGGGGCAATGGTCGGCATCTTCTTCCGCACCCATCGGTTGCCCGTCATTTTTCTGCTGTTCATCTCCATGACCGCGCTGACCCGCTATCTGGCGATTGACCTGAAAGACTTCGACAATATGAAAATCATCACCATTGTCTCAGCAATTTTGCTGCTGGCGGTGGCGGCATTTATCCTGCGCTACAGCGAAAGCAAGGTATCGCCCTCGGAAGAGCTAGGGCTGAAACGCCATGATTTGAGTGACACCAGCGGGACGAAGATTTCGTGATTAGGGTGAAGGCTCCAACCGATACAACGCCCCATCGCTCTCATCCGTCAGCACATACAAATACCCATCCGGTGCTTGCTGAATATCCCGAATCCGCCCGATTTCGTCTTCCAGCAAGCGTTCCTCATCCACATAGCGGTTCCCATCCAGCGTAAGGCGCGAAATCAATGCAAACTTGAGGGCGCTGACCAACAAATTACCCTGCCAGCCAGGGTATTTGTCCCCGGTGTAAAACGTCATGCCTGCGGGCGCAATCGAAGGTGTCCAATACAAAACAGGCTGTTCCATGCCCGCTTTTTCCTTCAAACCCGCCCCAACTTTGCCGCCACCGTATTCTTCGCCGTAAGTGATCACCGGCCAGCCGTAGTTCGCGCCCGCTCGCAAAATATTGATTTCATCGCCACCTTGCGGGCCGTGTTCGCCCGTCCACACCTGCCCGGTGGTGGGGTGTAGCGCAATGCCCTGCACATTTCGATGCCCATAGGTATAAATTTCCGGCTGTGCCCCGGCGGTGTTGACGAACGGATTATCCGCCGGAATCCGCCCATCATCGTGCAAGCGAATCACGCTGCCCGCATGATTTTCCAACATCTGTGAATTGTCACGCTCACCCCGATCCCCCAGCGTCAGGTAAACGTAACCCGTACGGTCAAACGCTATCCGCCCACCAAAATGTTGCCCACTAAACGATTGCGGCGTGGCGGCAAACAACACATCAAGCTGTGTCAATGCGCCATCCTGATAGCGCCCACGCGCCAACTGCGTGCTGTAACCGTCGTCACCCTCTGCCGCATACGCCAGATATAACCAACGGTTTTGCGCAAACTGCGGGTGCAATGCCAAGCCCAACAAGCCACCTTGCCCTTGCTCAGCAATCGCAGGCAAGCCGCTCACCGGCTCGGGCAATAAGGTGTTGCCCTGAATGCGCCGTAATCTGCCCGCCCGTTCACTGACCAACATCTCACCATCGGGCAGAAACACCATGCTCCACGGATGCTCCAGCCCCTCAACCAGCTTGGTCGCCATGAGCGGTTTAGCTGCCAATGAAGCAGAGAAAGCCAGCAATGACACCAGCACTACCGGCAACAACCACCGAACCAAGCCACGCGCAACTGTTGACATTGAAACCTCCGTTAAAATGCACCATTCCCTTGAGTATAGTGAAGCGCAACACATTGAAGTGGCTAAATTTATTCACATATCTGGAACCTGGATAACCACTTGTCGGCAGAAGCAAAATCACTGGCTATTTCACCGTAAACTGACGCTCTATTCTCAGCCAGGAAAGATTATCTATCTGGGTTGAATGCCAACAATAATAAGGAGGGTCATTAATGTTAAGTTTCCACTCTGCCAGCACCCGCATGGTGAATTCCAAACGCGCTATCACGGAATGCATGGAGGCAGCCTTCGGTGAAGGGCACGCCACCGATTGTGATTTGCTCGTCATCTATGCGTCGATGGGGCACAACTTTCAGCACCTATACGCATCAACTTTAACCCGCGAAAGCGGTCTCCCTCTCTGGTAGGCTATTAGTTTTGCACACCGAATAGATCGACTTCGACAAGGAGACCGCGCATTGATACTGACAAAAGTAGCCACCGCATTGCAAGCCATCTTGTATGAAAAAGCGGACGCGTTAGCAAAAAAAGCGGCTTCATTCAACGCCAGCGCAAACTCAGCGGCTCGAACTTCATCCGCAGCTTGGTGTTTGGCTGGATGGGCAATCCTGCCAGCACATTGGATGGATTAAGTCGGACAGCCGCCTTCCAACAGCTCCCCATTAGTCCACAGGGACTGGACAAACGTTTTACCCAAACAGCGAGTGA
>NZ_FNQP01000024.1 GCF_900107695.1 Thiothrix caldifontis
AACTCACTCGCTGTTTGGGTAAAACGTTTGTCCAGTCCCTGTGGACTAATGGGGAGCTGTTGGAAGGCGGCTGTCCGACTTAATCCATCCAATGTGCTGGCAGGATTGCCCATCCAGCCAAACACCAAGCTGCGGATGAAGTTCGAGCCGCTGAGTTTGCGCTGGCGTTGAATGAAGCCGCTTTTTTTGCTAACGCGTCCGCTTTTTCATACAAGATGGCTTGCAATGCGGTGGCTACTTTTGTCAGTATCAATGCGCGGTCTCCTTGTCGAAGTCGATCTATTCGGTGTGCAAAACTAATAGCCTACCAGAGAGGGAGACCGCTTTCGCGGGTTAAAGTTGATGCGTATAGGTGGAGCGGAACGCGATACCCACCCTATCGTTCACGTGGTTTGGTGCACATGGTGTAGTTTGCCTAGTACTTTGCGGAAACCCACCAAAATGTCATCAATAAACGTAAACACCACCGGAATCACCAGCAAACTGAGGAAGGTGGATGCCAGTAATCCGCCAATCACCACAATGGCCATCGGTTGGCGGAAGCTAGGGTCTGCCGCCAACCCTAGCGCCGTCGGCATCATCCCCGCACCCATCGCAATCGTGGTCATCACAATCGGCCTTGCCCGCTTGTGGCAAGCATCCAGTAGCGCATCGACACGCCCTTTTTGGTCACGTTCCCGCGCCATGACGGCATAATCCACCAACAAGATCGAGTTCTTGGTCACGATTCCCATCAACATCAGCAAGCCAATGACCGCAGGCATCGAGAAACTCATGCCTGTTATCAGCAACGCCACGAATGCCCCACCCACCGACAAAGGCAATGCCGCCAGAATCGTGATCGGCTGCAAAAAGTCGTGGAACAACAGCACCAGCACGATGTAAATCAGCATGACCCCGATCAGCATTGCCCCACCGAAACCGCCGAACAGTTCCGCCATCCGTTCGGCATCTCCGGAACTCTGGCGGTGCACGCCGGGGGGCAAGGTTTGCAGACTGGGCAGTTTATCGACCATTGCGGTAACTTGTCCGACTGGCAAGCCGTTCAGTTCCACATCAATACTCACATTGCGCATCCTGTCGAAGCGGTCAAGCCGTGCCGGGCCACTGCCTAGCTTTATATCGGCGACGGCTGCCAACGGCACGGAACCGTTGCGCCCCGGAATCCGCAACTGGCGGATGGTGTCGAGATCTGCACGTACTGTTTTGTCAAATTGCACCCGGATCGGAATTTGGCGCTGTGGCAAGTTCAGTTTTGGCAAACGGGTCGAAAAGTCGCCGCTGGTTGCCACCCGTACCACACTGCCCAAGGCTTCCGTGCTGACTCCCAATTCGGCAGCACGGGCGTAATCGGGCTTGATGTGGATTTCTGGGCGTTGCAGGCTGGCTCCTGATACGACGTTGCCGATGCCCTGTAAGGTGCGTAAATCGCGCTCGGCAGCTCGTGCGGCGGTAAGCAGTGTGTTGCCATCGTCGCTGGCGAGTACCACTTGCATCTTATCACCAGCGCCACCCGAACCGACGGTGAAACGTACTCCTGGTAACGGTTTCAGGGCTTGGCGGATCTCAGCTTCCACTTCTGTTTGTTTGCGTGAACGTTCTTCGCGCGTGGTTAGGGTGAGTGTTAAGGTCGCTTTGCGCACGTCTGCACCACCGCCTTCACTAATCGGGCCGCTACTAACACCACTGGATGCACCCACCAAGGTAAAGACTTGCTTGACATCGGCAAGTGGTTCTAGCAAGTGGCGGGCTTGTTCAGCAGTCGCATAGGTTTCTGCCAGTGTACTACCCGGTTGCAATTCCAGTGCAACTGAGGTGAGCGCGGTATCCGCCGGTGGTACAAACCCTTTTGGCAATAACGGTACAATTTGCAGCGAGGCCACAAAAATCACAATAGCTGCTACCAAGGTGATGATGCGGTGTTTTAAACACCATCCCGCTGCTTGCATGTAAGTACGCATGAACCAGCCGTCTTTGAGCGGCTTCTCTGGGTGAGGTTTAAGCAGATAAGCCGCCATCATTGGCGTGAGTAAGCGGGCGACGGCGAGCGAGAAAAACACGGCAACGGCGGCGGTAATCCCAAACGATTTAAAGAATTTACCCGGTACGCCGCCCATGAACGCCGTTGGCAAAAAGACAGCAACTAGGGTGAACGTGGTGGCAATCACCGCCAGACCGATTTCATCAGCAGCTTCGATAGCGGCTTGTTTGGGGGTTTTGCCCATGCGCAAGTGGCGTTCGATATTTTCAACTTCCACGATGGCATCATCGACCAAGACCCCCACGACTAACGCCAGTGCCAGTAGGGTGAGAATATTCAGCGAGAAGCCGAAATATTGCATCGCCATGAAGGTGGGGATAATCGCCAAGGGTAAGGCCGCCGCCGATACCAGTGTTGCCCGCCAGTTGCCTAAGAATAGGAATACCACCAGAATTGCCAGCGCAGCACCTTCGTACAACAAGTGCATGGAGCCTTCGTAGTTGGCTTGGATGCGTTCGATGGTGTCGTAGGCTTCCGCAATCTGAACCTGTGGATGGGCAGTGGAGAAGGTGGCAAGTGCCGCCCGCACACCTTCCACCACATCAATTTCACTGGCACCGCGTACCCGCGTGATCTGAAAGCCGACCACGGATTTGCCATCCAGCAGGGCATGGGTGGCACGTTCAGCGATGGTGTCGCGGATGGTGGCTATTTGATCAAGTCTGACATGACGTCCGTTGCTGAGGGGAATGTCAATAGCGCCAAGTTCTGCGGCGGTGCCGACGCGGCCTAACGTGCGCACGGACTGAATGCCGCCGCCAATGTCGCCGCGCCCACCCGGTGCATCTTGCTGCATTTGCCCCAAACGGTTGGATACGTCGGCGGCAGTAACACCTAGCCCTGCCATGAGTGCCGGGTCAAGATCAATGCGGACTTCGCGGTTGACGCCGCCCACCCGTGCGACGTTGCCTACACCTTTGACGGACATCAAGGTACGGGTAATGTCGTTGTCCACGAACCATGACAGGGCTTCTTCGTCCATATTGGCGGAAGCGACCGTGAACGTGATCAACGGGCTACCTGCCGTGGTGACTTTCGATACAATCGGGTCGTTCATCTGCTGGGGCAGATTGGCGCGAATGGTGTCCACCGCGTTGCGCACTTCGTTGAGGGCAACTTCGGTATCTTTGGCGATGTCAAATTCGGTGGCAATGCTTGCCGAACTGTCGGTCAGCGTGGTGCGGATGTGCTTGACGCCAGTGATGGTGGCAAGCTGGTTTTCGATCTTGCGGGCAACTTCGCTTTCCAACTGTTCCGGGTCAGCGCCTTCCAGCGAAGCATTGACGATGATGGTAGGCAGGTCAATGTCGGGAAAGTTCTGGATGCCGAGTGCCTTGAAACCTTTGACGCCCAGAAAGCTGAGTAGCGCGAATAGCAGAATCGCCGGAACCGGGTTGCGGATCGACCAAGCGGAAACGTTCATGGTTTGCTGCCCCCCATTCTCGACCCTTCTTGTTCCCTCACCCCTTGCGGGGGAGGGTTAGGGAGGGGGGTAATTTGTACAGTATCACCATCGTTGAGAAAACCACCACCCGTCACGACCACGCGGGCAGTCGCCGTAACGCCGTCGATGATTTCGGTTTGACCTTGTGTGGTTCTGCCGACTTTGACCGGGCGCTGGGTGACTTTGTTTTCTGCACCTACCTCAAACACGTAGTAATTGCCATCGCGCAGGATCACAGCGGATTGTGGCAACGCCATGGCTGGTGCCGAGCCGGTGAGAATTTCGCCTTCCGCAAACATGCCTGCTTTGGCAGGGCTGTCGCTGGGTAGGCTGATGTAGACCAGTGCATTGCGGGTGTTGGGGTCGAGCGTGGGGGAAACCATGCGTATTTCGCCAGTGACACTTTCACCACCGGGTAGGGTTAGGTGTGCCTGTTGCCCCGGCTGGATGCGGGAGGTGTCACGCCCGGAAACTTCTGCCCGCCATTCGAGCTTGTGCTGACGCACCATGCGGAATAGCTCCGTGCCGGTTTGCACGACAGCACCGAGAGTGGCAGTGCGGGTGGCGATTACGCCGTCATCGGGGGCGAGGATACGGGTTTGGGCAAGGCGGATTTGCTGGGCTTCAAGCGCGGCTTTGGCAACGGCTTCCGCTGTTAAGTACTGGTCGATTTGTTGGGTAGGTAATGCGCCGCTGGATTTGAGGCTGCGGGCGCGGTTGGCGTTGGCACGGGCTTCTTCCAGTTTGGCTTGGGCTTGCGCTACATCGGCTTTGACGGCAGCTTGCGACAGTTTGGCGAGTTCCTGACCCTTGCGGATGTCATCGCCGACATCCACCAGCACGTCGGTGATTTTCAGGCCACTGATCTCGGAGGCGATAATGGCTTCCTGCCAAGGGATGAGTGCGCCGCTGGCAGTGATGGTGGTGTTCCAGTCTTGCATTGTTGGGAGGGCAACGCTGACTGCAAGAGCCGGGTTCGCTGCGGGAGCGGGGGCTGCGTCTTCTGCCTGTGCCGTGAGCAAGGGTAAACCTGAGAGGCTGGTGGCTAACAACAGCATGAGGAATAAACGGGGTGTTAGCACAGAAGTGTTGTTCATGTTAATGACTGCCGGTCAATTGATTAGGGCGAATCTTAAATGACCAACAGTCAGTTGTCGAGTGTTTCGCGTTACATGCGCTGCTGTGCTAAAATATATACATGAAGCCTAATCCTTGTATCGAGTGCGGCGCGTGTTGCGCCAGTTTCCGTGTCTCATTTTACTGGGGGGAAACGGATGCTGCTCCCGGTGGCCTTGTACCCGCACGCCTGACCCAACCTATCGCGCCTCACCATGTTGCAATGCTGGGAACTGACCAAGCACAACCGCATTGCATCGCCTTACAGGGGACGGTGGGACAACCAGTGAGTTGTACTATTTACGCACTACGTTCTTCCACTTGCCGCGAATTCACCGCTTCTTGGGAGCACGGCGAGCATAATCCGGTGTGTGATCGTGCCCGTGCCAAATACGGTTTGCCACCCTTGCCGCCTTCTGGTGTTTGAATGCATCGGCAACGGAATTAAATCACGAATTGATGGGTCAATAGTATTTAGAATCATGGAATTGTAGGATACATCAATAACAGAGTATTCCAGCAGGCGCGACTGTACAGCCTGTGCCTGCGGAACACCGTAGGAGTGAGATATGCGTTTCACTGACTGGTTATGGCAACAGGGTATTGACTGGCTCAACACCACCCCCCGCCCCGAAGATTTTAGCGCCCTGTGTAATTTTGAATTCTTGGAGCGTGAAATCCGCCCGGCTGATGTACTGTTGTTTGCGGGACAATCGCGCGTCAGCAAAGTTATCCAAACGGTGGTGTTATCGCCTTGGACTCACGCGGCTTTATACATCGGGCGACTGAATGACATTCGTGATCCAAAAGCGCGTTCGCGTCTTGCTGCTTATTACGACGGTGATGCGAGTGAACCCTTGGTGATCGAATCGCTGCTTGGTAAAGGCACAGTGGTTACGCCGTTACGTCATTATCGCAACGAGCATTTACGCATTTGCCGCCCCGCGAGTTTGACATGGCAGGATGCTGATAAGGTGGTGAATTTCGGGATCGAACACCTCGGCATGGGGTATGACGTGCGCCAATTATTGGATTTGGCACGCTTTATTTTCCCCTATGCGATTTTGCCGCGTTGCTGGCGTTCAAGCTTGTTTCAACACAATGCGGGGCAACCGACCCATATCGTGTGTTCCAGCATGATTGCACGGTGTTTTCAGCAAGTGCATTACCCTATTTTGCCGATTGTCCACAACGCGCAACAGGATGAGGTGCGCTTTTACGAGCGAAATTTTCGCCTGATTACCCCCAGCGATTTTGACTACTCACCCTACTTTTCGGTCATTAAATACCCGGCATGGAATACCGGACGCGAACCCGCGTACCGTACTTTGCCGTGGCACCAAGATAAGGAGGATTTCCATGAGTTGGTTAACAAAATACCGGCAGCAATACCTGAGCCGTCCGGTTATGCGCCTGATGAAACAGCAATTACCGCCCATCTCGCAGACGGAACAGGACGCACTGGACAGCGGCAACGTCTGGTGGGACTCCGAACTCTTTTCCGGCAAGCCGGATTGGTGTCGTTTGCACGATCTCTCCATTAGCAAGCTGACGGCGGAAGAGCGGGCGTTTCTCGATGGTCCGGTGGATGCACTCTGCCGCCGCTTGGATGATTGGCAGATTACCCACGAACTCCACGACCTGCCGCCTGACATCTGGGATTTTCTCAAACAACAACGCTTTTTCGGCATGATTATCCCCAAGGAATACGGCGGTTTAGGGTTTTCTGCCTTGGCGCATTCGCAAGTGGTGATGAAAATTTCCAGCCGCAGCGTGACAGCAGCGGTTACAGTCATGGTACCGAATTCGCTTGGGCCCGGCGAATTGTTGCTGAAATACGGCACAACCGCGCAAAAGGATTATTACCTGCCACGCTTGGTGGATGGGCGCGAGATTCCGTGCTTTGCCCTGACCGGCCCCGAAGCGGGCAGCGATGCGAGTTCGATTCCCGATAGCGGCGTGGTATGCCGTCAGGATTTCAACGGGGAAACGGCAGTGTTGGGGATTCGCCTGAATTGGGAAAAGCGTTACATCACCTTAGCGCCGATTGCAACCTTGCTAGGGCTGGCGTTCCAGCTTTATGACCCGGAACATTTGCTGGGGGATAAGGAGGAGCTGGGCATTAGTGTGGCGCTGATTCCGACGAATCACCCCGGTGTGGAAATCGGTACACGGCATTTTCCGCTGAATATTCCGTTCCAAAATGGCCCGAATTACGGGCGCGATGTGTTCATTCCCATCGACTGGCTGATTGGTGGGCAAGCACAGGCTGGCAAAGGTTGGCGGATGTTGGTGGAATGTTTGGGCGAAGGGCGCGGTATTTCCCTGCCTGCGTTGTCGACGGGGGCGGCGAAAGTGGCGGCGCGTTATACCGGCGCGTATGCACGGGTGCGCCAGCAATTCGGAATGCCGATTGGCTATTTTGAAGGTGTGGAAGAACCCTTGGCGCGAATTCTCGGCAATACTTACATTATGGATGCGGGGCGCATTCTCACTGCCACGGCGATTGATCAAGGGCAACGCCCGGCAGTGATTACCGCGCTGTTGAAATACCAGTTGACGGAACGGATGCGGCGGCTGGTCAATGATGCAATGGATATTTCTGGCGGGGCGGGGATTTGCATGGGACCTTCCAACTACCTTGCGCGGGCGTATCAGTCGATTCCGATTGGGATTACGGTGGAAGGCGCGAATATCCTCACCCGTTCGTTGATCGTGTTTGGGCAAGGGGCGATGCGTTGCCACCCTTGGTTGCTGAAAGAAATACAGGCAGCCAAGGCGGATGATTTGGCGGCGTTTGATAGCGCTTTCATGGGGCATGTCAAGCACCTCGCCAGTAATCTGGGGCGTAGTGTGTGGTATGGGTTGAGCAATGCGCGTTTTGTGGTGTCGGGTTCGCCACTGACACGCCATTATTACCGGCATTTGAGCCGCTTGAGCAGCCAGTTTGCGCTGTTAGCCGATTACGCAGCGCTATCATTGGGCGGGAATTTGAAACGGCGCGAACGTGTGTCGGGGCGTATGGCGGATATTCTTGCCAATCTCTACCTGTGTTCGGCGGTACTCAAGCATTTTGAGGAGCAGGGGGAGCCGGAAGCCGATGTGCCATTGATGGAATACGCTTGCAAGCTGACGATTCACCGGGCGCAACAGGCGATGTTAGCGGCTTTTCATAATTTACCGCATCCTTGGCTGGCGAAAACGTTGCGTACCTTGATGTTCCCGTATGGCAAGCCGTTTAGCCCACCGAATGATACCTTGATTCACCAAGTGGCGCGGTTAGCGCTGGAGCCTTCTGCAACCCGCGACCGTTTGACGGCGGGGATTTACATTACCAACGACCCGGTAGATCGGATGGGGCGGATTGAGGATGCTTTGCATAAAACACTGGCAGTCGCCGAGCTGGAAAAGCAGTTACGCAAGCTGATGAAATCGGGGCAGTTAGTGGCGCATACCGTGACGGAGGCAATTGTCGAGGCGGGGAGCAAAGGGTTGCTGGATAAGTTTAGTGTGGAAAAATTGCTGGCAGCGCGGCGGGCGACGGCGAATGCGGTGCGGGTGGATGATTTTCCAGCGGAATATTTTCGGGAAAAATTGCATACAATGAATGCGATGCCTACAATGCTTAACACGCTCACTGTATGAGGTATTTGTTATGGCAATGCTAACGATCCGTAATTTGGATGATGATCTTAAGGCGCAATTGCGCATCCGTGCCGCGCAACATGGCTTGTCTATGGAGGAGGAAGTACGCCGCATCCTGCAACAAATTTTGTCGCCACAGACTCCGCAAAAAGGTTTTGGAACACGTGTACACCAGCGTGTGATGGCATTGACGGGGGGTGTTGATTTAGTGTTGCCGGTGCGTTCTAGCCCACGTGCTGCCCCTGATTTTTCTGGTGATCAGGCATGATCTTACTGGATACCAATGTCATTTCCGAGTTGATGAAGGCAAAGCCTGAACCCAATGTCTTGGCATGGGCAGATCAGCAACTGGATACGGATTTGTATTTTTCCGCCATTAGCAAGGGTGAGGTGGAATGGGGTATCGCATTGCTGGCAGACGGCAAACGCAAGCAGCACTTGGCGGATGCGGCTGTCGAAGTGTTTGCGATGTTTGAGGGGCGTTGTCTGGATTATACTTGCCATGTTTCGCCGTTTTACGTGGCAGTTGCGCTGCATTCAAAGCAAGTGGGTCGCCCGATGAGTATTGAGGATATGCTGATTGCAGCGGTGGCACAGGCGAATAATGCGATGCTAGCGACGCGCAATGTGACCGATTTTGATTTTTTGCCGGGGTTGGTGTTGGTGAATCCGTGGGGGTGATGCCAGCATTTTTGAACACTGTAGCACGCAGGGAATTTCCGCTATAATCACCCCCTTTCCAACAGCCCAACCCCGTGGACACCATGACCGATCGCCTTCAAGAAACCGCCCGCCGCCGCACCTTCGCCATTATTTCCCACCCGGATGCTGGGAAAACCACCATGACCGAAAAGGTGCTGCTCTTCGGGGGTGCAATTCAGCTTGCGGGCACGATCAAAGGGCGCAAAGCCGGTCGCCACGCCACCTCCGACTGGATGACGATGGAAAAAGAACGCGGCATTTCCGTCACCTCATCCGTGATGCAGTTTCCCTACAACGGGCGTATCGTCAACCTGCTCGACACACCGGGGCATGAAGACTTCTCGGAAGACACCTACCGCGTGTTAACCGCCGTCGATTCCGCCCTCATGGTCATCGACGTAGCTAAGGGTGTCGAAGAACGCACCATCAAACTCATGGAAGTCTGCCGCCTGCGTGACACGCCGATCATGACATTCATCAACAAGCTCGACCGCGAAGGTAAAGAACCGATTGAATTGCTGGATGAAGTTGAAACCGTCCTCAATATCCAATGCGCCCCGATTACTTGGCCTATTGGCATGGGCAAGCGCCTCAAAGGGATTTACCACCTCTACGAAGACAAAGTAATCCTCTACAAACCCAGTACCGAACGCCGTCAGGATTACGACGAAATCCAAGGGCTAGACAACCCCGAACTCGACAAACTGCTCGGCACGCAAGCCGACGAATTACGCGAAGAAATCGAGCTGGTAAAAGGCGCAAGCCACGAATTTGACCTGCAAGCCTACCTTGAAGGTAAGTTGACCCCAGTGTATTTCGGTACAGCCTTAAACAGCTTTGGCATCCGCGAACTGCTGGATGGTTTCGTGGAAAATGCCCCTGCGCCGCAAGCTCGCCCGACCACCACCCGCAAAGTCGAAGCAGCCGAAGAACCATTCACCGGTTTCGTCTTCAAAATCCAAGCGAATATGGATCCGCAACACCGCGACCGTATGGCATTCATGCGCATCTGTTCCGGCAAGTTTGAAAAGGGCATGAAGGTCAAACACGTGCGTATCGGCAAGGATGTAAAAATCCCCGACGCGCTCACCTTTATGGCATCCGACCGCGAACACGTCGAAGATGCTTACCCCGGCGACATTATCGGCTTGCACAACCACGGCAGCATCCGCATTGGTGATACCTTCACGATGGGCGAAAACCTGCAATTCACTGGCATCCCCAACTTCGCGCCAGAACTGTTTCGCCGTGCGCAACTCCGCGATCCGCTGAAAATGAAGCAGTTGCAGAAAGGTTTGGAGCAGTTGTGCGAAGAGGGCGCAACCCAGCTTTTTAAGCCGATCAACAACAACGATCTGATCCTCGGCGCGGTCGGTGTATTGCAGTTCGATGTGGTGGCGCAACGCCTCAAAGACGAATACAAAGTCGATGCGATGTTTGAAGGCGTGAACGTGCAAACGGCACGTTGGGTGACATCCACCAACGAGAAAAAGTTTGAGGAATTCAAAGCCAAGGCGGCGCAGAATTTGGCTTACGATCATGCGGGCGAATTGGTGTATATCGCACCGACCCGCGTGAACTTGCAAATGGCTCAGGAAAAATGGCCGGACATCAAATTCCATTCCACCCGCGAGCATGGTGTGGCAACAGGCTGATCTTTTGAGCTAAAAAAAAAGCTACACAGGGGAACCGGTAGCTGTAACTTGCGAGGGATTTTTGTGTTTTTATGACGAATTTAAACCAGAGTCCTGCACGACTCTGGTTTAAATTCTAGCAGCATAGTGTAGCGCCCGTAAGTAACGGCTGGCTGTTACCGTAAGTTCTGGGGTAGGTGTGACCAGATTTGCTGGATAATGCGGTTCGTTTGTTGCGGGAAATCGTGTGTCAGTTTACGGCTGGCCTGCGCAAAATTAGGGTGTTTATTCTGCAACTGCTGGTATTCCTTCAACCCTTCTTCCAGCCGTTGGTTACATTGATAAAGTGCAGAGCGTAGTAGCGGTGTCCAAAGGTGGTTGAGTCTGACCTTCTTAATTTCCTGCATGGCTTTTAAATAACGTCCTTCCCGATAATGGCAAATGGACAGGGGAAGGTGATACCAGTTAGCGTAGGTTGGGCTGGTGTTAATGCTGTCTTGTATAAGCTGCGCCCCGATTTGCCATTTACCTAACCCGATGTAAATTAAACCAAGGTGGATATGCAGGTAACTGTCTAATGTGTTGAGCGTCTGTGCTTGTTCTGCGGCTATCTGGCAGCGTTCGTGGTCTCCGTTAAACAAGTGGGCTGCTGCATGGTATGCGTGTGAATAAGCATTAGCGGGAGCCAGTTGCAGCAAGGTATTCACAGCATGAGCCACTTTGGTTTCAATGGATTCAATGATGTGGTATTTCAAGCCATATTCTGTGAGGCAATGATTGATATAGATAAATAAGGCTGATATGTCATTGGGGGTTTGCTCAAGCCGTTGTGTGCAGGCTTGCCAACTGGGACGGAAGGTTGAGGGGGATGGATTCCATATGTATTGGCGTACTGCAACCAATACCTGATGCTGGGCAGCGATGGGTTTACCTGAATCTAGCTGCTGGCGCACCCAATAGTGATGCGCCACACCTGTTTCGTAGTTGATGGTATCGTGAGCGATTCGCTTGAATATCGGGTTAATGATTGCCGGTGTTGGGTAGCTTTTCTCCAATGGAAAATGGTGTCCCCAGATAATTTGCTGGTTCAAGCGCTGCACCAAGCTGCATTTGAGGCTATAGCCCGATTCAGTGGGGTAAATGTCAAAAAATAGAATGAAATCTGCGCCGGATTGTTGCCAGACATCAGACTGCCACGATGTGTTTGCCAGTGTTACCTGACAAAAACTGAATTTTTCCAAGGCTGCTACATAATCATGAGCCAGACGGACGATGAACGGTTCACTGCTTGCCTCTGTCATGAAGCTGCGGGGGATGCAGACAATCTTGGGGCCTTGTGTCGTGCTATCGTCAACGTCAATCGGGGCGCGTATAACCTTATGCTGCTGTAAATGTTGCGTGAAAACAGGCTGGTAACTGCCAGTGGGAAGCGTGATACGTACTGCATTAAAACGCCCCTCTGTTGCGTAATAGTCTGCTAATTGTTTGCGTAAGCGACCTGCTTGTATGCGTACCAGCGGATTGTCGATGTCGTCAAAATCCGCTGGTTTACCCAGCCCTTGGATGGCGATGAAATGCTGAGTGAGATGATCGGTGTGACCCGCAAGGGTTTCCGTCACAATATAATGCAGAAACTTTTGCAAGGCTTTGCTGGAGCGAAAACAGCGGCTAGTGAGGATGCGCTCTAACTCTGATTGTACAGCGCTATGATCCGGCTTCATGGTGTGTAGGGGTAACATCAGCACTACTTACTCTATAAATCATGGCGATAAGTATAACACTATTAGGAAAATGACTTGAAATTCAGGAAAAATTGCATTGACGAAAAAAAGGCTATCAGTCGGGGCTGATAGCCTTCAGGGCTTGCGAGGGATAGTGTGTTTTTTAAAATTAATTACTAATAGAGTGTTAGTGTGTAAATCTTAACAACAGGTGAACAGTAACATCGTGTAACCGTGAACAATAGTAACCAAAACATGTTACCCAAAATGTTCACGACTAGGGGAGATCTATTCTCCCCTAGTAATTACTGTTCAGTTGCCACTATTTGGGAAGCCCTCCATTAATGACATAGTTGGCAGCAAAAGTGGCATTGCCAGGGTGTAATAAGACGTTGCCCAACAGTGGGTTAATGTCATTATTGGGGCCTGCGTATAAGGTCAGGCCGTCCAAGTTCACGTCGGTATTATAGTACCCTTGCAAGCTGTAGTTGACGTTGGCGTCTGCATTGCCTATCTGGGTCAGGATAGTCCCCAAGATCAGGTTGCTGTCATTGCCAATGCCGTTAGCAATGACGCTGCTGCTGGTATTGGCATCACCTGCCCACATCAGTGCCACTGTTTTGCCATCCATGCGGTCATGAAGGCCAAACGTGGTGGTTGCTGGTAAGGTGAAGTCTACTAGCTTCGCCGTATCACTGGATAATACCTGTGGCAACTTGGTGTTGACTCCCAAGTGGTTACGGTGGCGTACCGTGACATGGTAGAGACCTGCCTTGATACCACTGAAGCCTAGGGTGCTGGAGCCAGTATCGGCTGCTACCACATCACCGTCACGTTGCAGCACGGCCGCCTGTGCAGCGATCACCTTGGTTGCCAGCAGCGGGTCACGCAGTTCCACCAGTACCCAGTCGGTCATGGCGTCATTGCCGGTCATGGCCTTGACGGCGGTTCCAAGCTCTTCAGTGCCAGCATAATTCCAAGGTGCCGCAGCATACGGCTGGCTGTCAGGGATCAGCCCTTTGCTGCGCAGCTTGTCATGCATCATACCATCGGTGCTGCTATAGGCTCCTTGCAGGAAGGTGCGGACTTGCAGTTTCACACTATTGCTGGTGGTGCAATCCTGCGGCGTACCGTAGTTGCCTAGGTAGTGGTTTTCACCCGCCGTTCCCCAACCGAGGTTGTTGAACTGGTTGCCGGGGTTGCTACTGGCGGAGTTTGGCAACGTATTGAACGCATCCGTATTCTCCATCACGCTAACGTTACCTTCGCAGTCGTTGTCGTTGCTGAAGTTGAAAACTTCGATTTCCTTGCCTGCCTGCCAACCGAAGGCACTGCTGCCCGTGGGTGAGAAGGTGAAGGACAGGTAATCAGAGTCTGTGGTTTCAGTTGGTGCATTGCTGCGTGAATCCTGCATCCAGGTTACACCTGTGATGGTGCTCTTCAGGTTGTTGGCAATGAACTGGCTTGTACCGATACCGTGTGGCACTTTCAGGGTGATTTGCCCGGTCATGCTCACGTTGTTGGTCGGTGTTGCCTGCGGGCGCATATACACACGGTAGCGGTTGGAACCGGCATCACGGCGCACGCTGTATTCCAGCACAGGCTCAGCGGTACTGCTAACGGCAATGACCAGCACGTGCGGGGTGCAAACATTGCTGCTGTCGCATACTTTTAGCATCACGATGTAAGCGTTGTCCTTGTTGGTGTCCTTGGGTGACTCGTAGTCCGGTGCTGCCTTGAAGGTCAGTACCCCGGTCGCTGGGTCAAGGTTGAACAGGGCATTGTCTGTCACCGCGCTGTCATCCAATGTGTAAGTCAGCGGATCATCGTCAGTGGCTTCTACGTCAATGACAGTGCCAGTACCGTTTTCAGAAAAGAGCACGCTGTTGCCGGAGGTGATCTGCGGGGCAACGTTCGGTTTGCTGGCAGGATCCAGCGGGTCAGTGCCAGCGGTTTTTTCCGCAAGGTTGCCGTAACCGTCACCGTCGGAGTCGTTGTCCGGGTTGCTGTCTTCAGCATCCAGTTCATCGACCACGCCGTCGTCGTCGCTGTCTACCAAGGCAGATTCGATAGCGTCAATCTTGTTGTCGCTGTCGGTATCGACCGGAGTGTTCAGATTGGCACCGATTTCAGCCTTGTCGTCCTTGCCGTCAGCATCAGTGTCAGCCAGCAGCGGGTCAGTGCCGAGGGTCTTTTCACTGATGTTGCCGAGGCCGTCACCGTCGTTGTCGTTGGTGGGGTCGAGGTTGTCCTTGTCCTGCTCGTCCACCACGCCGTCGTTGTCGCTGTCTGCCTTGCTGGATTCGATGGCGTCGGCTTTGCCGTCACCGTCGGAGTCCACTGGGGCGTTCACATCTGCGCCAACTTCGGTTTTGTCGTCCTTGCCGTCGCCGTCGGTGTCAGCCAGTAGCGGGTTGGTTCCCGCAGTGGCTTCGTCGCTGTCGGGCAGGCCGTCGTTGTCGTCGTCGGTGTCGGTCACGTCAGGTGTGCCGTCAGCGTCGGTGTCCACCGGCTTGCTGGTCGGGTCGAGCGGGTTGCTGCCTGCGGCGGTTTCCACGCTGTTGTTGATGCCGTCACCGTCGTTGTCGTTGTCATTGGCGTTGTCTTCGTCCAGTTCATCAACCTCGCCATCGCTGTCGGTGTCGGTGAGGATGGATTCGAGTGCGTCAATGATCGCGTCGCCGTCGGTGTTGGTCGGGGCATTGAGGTTTGCGCCGACTTCAGCCTTGTCGTTTTCACCGTCGTTGTCGGTGTCAGCTTTGGTCGGGTCAGTGCCGAGGGCGGCTTCTTCAGCATCATCCAGACCGTCGCCGTCGGTGTCGGGGATGTCAGCGTCGAGTTCGTCCTTCACACCATCACTGTCGGTGTCGAGGGTGGCGGATTCTACCGCGTCGATCTTGCCGTCGTGGTCGGTGTCGGTCGGGTGAGCAAGGTCAGCCCCGACTTCTGCCGCGTCCAGCTTGCCGTCGCCGTCGGTGTCATCACTCAGCGGGTTGGTGCCGAGCAGTTTTTCCTGGGCGTTGGTGAGGCCGTCGTTGTCGGAGTCGTTGCTGCCAGTGGTGTCATCAGCGTCGAATTCGTCTTTCACGCCGTCGCTGTCAGCGTCGGTGTCGTCGGATTCGAGCGCGTCATTGCCGCCAGTGCCGTCGGTGTTGGTCGGGTTGTTGACATCGGTGCCGATTTCCGCTTTGTCGTTTTCACCGTCATTGTCGGTGTCGGTTTTCAGCGGGTCAGTGCCAAGGGTTTGTTCCTCGGCATTGGTCAGGCCGTCGTTGTCGGAGTCATTCGCGCCGGTGGTGTCATCGGCATCGAATTCATCGGCTACGCCGTCGTTGTCAGCGTCGGTTTTGCTGGATTCGAGTGCGTCGATGGCTCCTGTACCGTCGTTGTTGAGCGGGCTGGCAACGTTTGCGCCAACTTCTGCACCGTCGTTTTCACCATCGTTGTCGGTGTCGACCTTCAGCGGGTCAGTGCCGAGGGTTTTTTCCTGTGCGTTGGTGAGACCGTCGGTGTCGGAGTCGTTGTCAGGGCTGGCATCATCAGCGTCGAACTCGTCCGCTACCCCGTCATTGTCAGCGTCGAGGATGCTGGATTCTTTCGCGTCGATTTTGCCGTCCTTGTCCGTATCCAGCGGAGTGCTGACGTTTGTGCCCACTTCGGCCTTGTCGTTTTCACCATCGCCGTCGCTGTCTGCCAGAGCCGGGTCAGTGCCAAGGGAGGCTTCTTCTGCGTCGGTCAGGCCGTCACTGTCGGTATCGGTGGCAGGCGGTTTGCTGTTGGGGTCAAGCGGGTCAGTGCCTGCCAGTTTTTCCGCAGCGTTGCCACTACCGTCCCCGTCAGAGTCGTTGTTGGGGTCAACATCGTCAGCGTCGGACTCGTCGGCTACCCCGTCGCTGTCAGCGTCAAGGATGCTGGATTCGACTGCATCGTTTTTGCCGTCATTGTCGTTGTCGAGAGGGGTTGCCAGGTTTTCAATTTCTGCCATGTCCGCTTCGCCGTCAGCGTCAGTGTCGGTTTTGCGTGGGTCAGTGCCTAGGCTTTTTTCCTGTGCATTGGTCAAGCCGTCACCGTCGGTGTCGTTGTTGGGGTTGGTGTCGTCAGCATCGAACTCGTCGGCTACACCGTCGCTGTCAGCGTCCAGAATGCTGGATTCAACCGCATCCTTCTTGCTGTCAGCGTCATTGTCGAGCGGGGAAGCGACGTTGCTGATCTCTGCCATGTCGTTTTCACCGTCGTTGTCGGTATCGTCTTGCAACGGGTCAGTGCCAAGGATTTTTTCCTGAGCATTGGTGAGGCCGTCGTTGTCGGAGTCGTTGTCAGCCGAAGCATCATCGGCGTCGAATTCGTCCGCTACCCCATCGCTGTCAGCGTCGAGGATGCTGGATTCGAGTGCGTCAATGCCACCCGTGCCATCGGTGTTGAGCGGGTTGGCTGGGGTTGCGCCCACTTCCACACCGTCTTTTTCACCGTCGTTGTCGGTGTCATCTTGCAGCGGGTCAGTGCCGAGGATTTTTTCCTGGGCATTGGTGAGGCCGTCGTTGTCAGAGTCGTTGTCAGCAGAAGTATCGTCTGCATCCAGTTCATCCACCACGCCGTCCAGGTCGCTGTCGAGGTCGTCGGATTCGAGGGCATCATTGCCACCCGTGCCGTCAGTGTTTTGCGGGGCATTCACATCCGTGCCGATTTCCACACCGTCTTTTTCACCGTCGTTGTCAGTGTCATCCTTCAGTGGGTCAGTGCCGAGGGTTTTTTCCTGTGCGTTGGTGAGGCCGTCGTTGTCGGAATCGTTGTCAGCAGAAGCATCATCGGCATCGAATTCGTCCTTCACCCCGTCGTTGTCAGCGTCAGCGGTGCTGGATTCCTTGGCGTCGTTTTTACCATCACCGTCAGTATCGGTGGGTGAGGCGACATCGCCGATTTCAGTCGCGTCGTTTTCGCCGTCACCGTCACTGTCCGCATTGTTGGGGTCAGTGCCGAGGGTGGCTTCCTGCGAGTCGGTCAGACCGTCAGAGTCGGTGTCGCCATCGACTACTGCTGCGACTGTCACCTGCGTGGTGTTGGACTTCATGGGTTTTGGCATGAAGGCCGCCGGACTGTCTTCCGGGGTAATTTCCGCTGCTGTCACCATCTGCGTGCCAGTAGCAAGGGTGTTGCTGTTGGCCTGGATGGTCAGGGTGGATGTCCCCACTGGCACGGTCATGCCGATGATTTGCAGGTTGCTTTCGGCTGCGTAATCGCCCACCACAGTACCGCCATTGCTGTTGGTCAGGGTGTTGGCAACGAAGCTGGAGCCTGCCCACGGTGCAGTACGGAAGTTCACCTTGACCGGGTTGCTTTCAGTATTGTTGAAAGTGACGGTGTAAGTGAAGATGCCGTTTTGTGGCACGCTGGCCTTGTCCGCTGTCATGGAGACGGCGACGTTGGCAGTCGGGTAAGGTTGTGGACTGATCACCACTGGGGTCGGGTCAGCCGCGCCTGCTTGCGCCGGGTCATCGGACAGGTAGTTGTTGCCATTGACCGTGAAGCCCGCCTGATTCTGGAAGGTGCCTTCCGCTGCGGCGGTGGCATCCAGCATCAGGTAGGACTTGCCGGGTGGCAATGTTACCGTGGTGCTGAAGTTCTGGCTGTCCTTGTACTCGTTGGTATCCGCAAGGGTCAAGGCAGTCGCCAGTGAATCATCCGCCCATTTCAAGCCTGCGGGCAGGGTGTCGCTGAAGTTGACGGTTTTTGCGCCGCAACTCAGGTTTTCCAGCTCAAACTTGAAGGTGACATCATCGCCCACGAAGTTGCTGCCGCCGGATACCAGTTTACGGATGTAAACATTGTCCGGGGTTGGCGGCGGTGGTGCGGTCTGACATTGCACATCAATACCTTTCACCTGAATGTCGTTGAACATGTGGGAAATGTTGTAGGTGTTGATGAGGGTGTAGTCGATCTGCACGGTGTCTACCGGGCGGTCAAAGTTGATGAACACGCGCCCAGGATTCAGGCAATCCCAGTGCAGTGTGCCACCTTTGGCTTCGTCAATGGCTGGCAAGGTTGCCGCCCACTGGGTGTAGTAGGGGGTTTTCGCCAGTGACAGTTTTGGTGTGACGGTAGTGCCGCCCAGCTTGCCGGTGATTTTCAGGTGGTCTTGATTGACGTAGTAGTCCACGTCGCACACTTCCATGCTGACACCCATCGCTGGCTTGTCCATCGCCATCTTGAAAGTGATGGGTTGTGCACCTTGCGCAGACGTTGACCAGCGTGGAATCCAGATGCTCTTCCAGTATTGGACAGGGTAGTAGTCCACCTGTTGCAGGCCGAGGTTGCCCGCCTTGCCGTACCAGATGTCATTGCCTGCTGCATCAATGGTAAAGGTAAAGGTCTGGTCGCCTTTGGTGATGGTCTTGCTGTTCGTACCCCAGTCCCAGCCTTCCGTAAACCAGTCGATGCTCTTGTTGCCGCCGGTACAGATATTGGCAGGCAGGGAAGTATTGCCCGCAAAGGTGATGTACTTCGCGCTGTTGGCCGGGAAGTTGTAGCTGGTCAGGAACTTGCCATCCACGGTCGCCGTGACCGGCACGGATTCGTAAGTGGTGAAGTCGGCGTCGTCAGACACCAGCATGAAAATCTGGGCGCTGGTGTTGAATGGCAGGGAATCCAGTTGCAGTTGGACGCTGCCAACATCGCGGGTTTCCTGCACTTTCCAGATGCGCTGGACACGTTTCTCGGTGACACCGGGAGGCGCACACTGGGCAACGTTCATGTCCACCAGCACGCTGTCATCGAGGCCGTTGTCGCCCCACACCAGATAACTGGCGTTGTTGGCGAAGCTGTTGGCATTGTCAGCGTTGGTGGCGGCAATGCTGCCCAGGCCAACGGTCAACTGCCTGCCAGCATTGACAGATTTGGACTGCTTCTGGTTGAGGGCGGAAGCGTCATCGCGGGCAATACCCGCCACGTTGTTGTGGTAGGCAGCACTGGCGGTCTTGTCCCACACCTTGGTCGTGCCGTCGGCGGCGAGGTAGTCTTCACTCATGGTGATGCCGTATTTGATGGCCAGGTAAGTGTTTACCTGCATCATTTCCGTGTCGCTCAGATCGCGGTTATAGACGATGCTTTCGCTCATCAGGCCATTCAGTGGGTAGTTGGCAGCGTCGGTTTCTGCACCGATGGCTAACTGGTTGCCACTGGCGGCAGGGAACTGGCCATCTGCGCTGGTGAAGCTCTTTTGGTTAGCCAAGCCGTTATAGCCCAAGCGGGTGTTTTGTGGGTTGGCATTATTGGTACGGGCGTGCATGGCAATCGGGATGGTGGTTGCATCCACATCCGTACCGAACAGGTTATGCACAGCGCCAGTACCGTCGACGTACAGGTTCGGCTGGTTGTAAAACCACCCCATGAACGGGTAGTCGAGTCCTCCAGAACCGAAGGTAATCAGGGTGCGCCAGTCGCCACTGTTTTTATTGGTGGCAACTGACAGCATCGTGACCGGATCAGTCTGGTTGGGGATGCTGTTGTTACCGCTGTTGTTGAACAATACTTGCGCCCCGGCAAAGTCTATTGCGGGGTTGAAGTTCGTGCTGTTAGCAATGTAGTTTGGCTGGCGGGTAACGGTTGCTTGGCCCACGTCGTTCTTGACCGGGCTGCTGTCTGCCCAGCTACTGACATCGGCATTATCGGTAGTGGTGGATGTGCCTGCATCGGCTTTCAGCCACAGGCCCAGGCCGTCAGCAACGCCGCCCGGTGCGGTCAGTTCGCTACCAAACGTGAAATATTGACCGTCAGTAAAGTCTACTGTGGCAACACCGTTGCTGGTGGCAATTTCAGTCACGCCAGTCACAAATGTCGGGTCGTTGCTGACCAGCAGGTGTTGTGCGCCCGTTGCCAGCACTTTGACTTCCCCAAGCACGCCGGTTTCTTGAACTTTCCACACGCGGTTCATGCGGTAATAGCCGGTGGTCGGGGTGTAGCTGTTGGGCGTGTATTCTGTGCCGTAACCCGTTGAGCCATTGTCACTGCCCCAGATCAGGTAGCTTTCGTCATTGGCGAAGGTGTTGGTGTTGGCGGCGTTGCTGGCGGCGATTTCACCCAGACCGATGGCAGGCTGGAAGCCACTACTGGCGGATTTGGACTGCTTCTGGTTCAAGCCTTGGGCATCGTCACGCGCAATACCGGCGATATTGTTGGGATAGGTGGCAATGTCATAGACGGTTGAACCCGTGCCATCCAGATAGTTGTGTGCTAGGGTGACGCCGTATTTGATGGCGAGGTAGCTCTCGATTTGCTGTACATCGCTTGCCGCCATTGTGCCACCGTCAGTGGTAGGCGTGCCGGTTTTGTAAACAATCACTTCTTGGATGTCGCCGAAGTAGTTCTCGCTCAAGGACAAGCCGTCGGTGGATACGTCAGAACCCACCCCCATTTTGCCTGCGTTGTAGGGATAGTTTTTTGTGCCAGCCGGAGCCGTGGTATTGGAGCTGATGCCGTTCCAGATAAAGGCTTGCTGGGAAGCATCTCTGGGCAACAGGAAGGAAATAATCCCTTGCCCCGGTGTCTGGGCGATGCCGTTATAGTCCCTGTTACCCCACAGGTAGGCAGATGGCAGGTTGTTGAGCCATTGCACGTGGGTTGCATCACGACCAAAACCATAAATGGAACGCCAGCCGTTATCAGCAGCCTTGGACATGGTGAACACATGCACCGCTTCTTTGCCGGAGGCAAACGCATCGGTGATCATCACGTCAGCCCCGTCAAAAGTGACAGCCGGGTTGTAGTTGAAACCGCCGTCCGCTTTGAAAACAGGCTGGTAAGTCGTATTGGTTTGGGTATGGTCGCGGTGGTTGCTGGAAGTGTCCTTCCACTCGGTTAGTTTTTCACCATCAGTGGTGGAGCTGGTGCCTGCATCAGCTTTCAACCACAGATTAAGGCCGGTGGTGACACGCCCCGGTGCGGTGCTGACTTCGCCGATCAGTGCTGCGCTGGCGGGGTTGTTGTCAGGGTCATTGCTGGTAACTTCCAGATTGGCAGAACGGACACCGAATACCGTGTCAGTGAATTTCATGTCTACCGTACAGAACTCATTGGCATTCAGGGTGAGCGCGTTGGTACAGGTGGTGTTGGTGATACTGAAGGAAGCAGCATTGGTTCCCGTGATGGAGAGGGGGGAACTGTCAAGGATCAGCGGGTCTACCACAGATGGTTGCACCACACTGCTGATGGTGGTAGCCACAGGGTCATAGCGGGTATCAGCGGTGGTTGTGCCGTTACCCAGTTGCCCGACGTTATCCAATCCCCAGCATTTGACGCCGCCGCTGTTGGTAACGACACAGGTGTTGTATTGGGCTGCACTGATGGCAACCGCATCCGAAGCACCGGGGACATCGACAGGGGAAAACTGATAGGCCGTGGTAGTCGAGCCGTTGCCTAATTGCCCTTGGTCATCCAACCCCCAGCATTTGGTAGCGCCGCTACGGGTGATCGCACAGGTATGGTATAGGGCGGAAGTAATGTCCACCACATCGGTGACGCCCGGAACATCAACGGGTGCATATTGATAGCCTGTAGTGGTAGCGCCATTGCCGATTTGTCCCTGATCATCCAGCCCCCAGCATTTAACGCCGCCCGTCCGGGTAATAATACAGGTATTGTAAAAGCCTGCCGTGACTGCAATGGCGTCCGTTACACCAGTCACTTCGACGGGTGAATATTGGGTGGTCGTGGTGGTGTTGCCATTCCCTAATTGCCCTTGGCTATCGCCGCCCCAGCATTTGACTTTGCCGCTACGGGTGACTGCGCAGGTTTGGTATTGAGCCGCCGCAATGTCAACCGCATCGGTAATACCAGTGACGCTGACAGGTGATTCCTGAAAGGTAGTGGTTTCAGAACCGTTCCCCAGTTGTCCTTCTGCATCATACCCCCAGCATTTGACGCTGCCACTACGGGTGACAGCGCAGCTATGACCATGGGCAGCAGTAATGGCGACGGCATCGGTCAGACCGACGACATCCGTGGGGGCATCTTGTGTTCCAGCGGTAGCGCCATTCCCCAGTTGCCCGACGTTATCCATCCCCCAGCATTTGACGCTACCTGTACTGAGCAGGGCGCAAGTGTGGTAATAAGAGGCTGAAACGGCAACGGCATTGGTGATGCCAACCACATCGGTGGGGGTATATTGGTAGCCAGTAGTCGCACCATTCCCCAACTGCCCTTGGTCATCGAAGCCCCAGCATTTCACGCCCCCGGTGCTGGTGACAGCGCAGGAGTGGCTGTAAGCAGTGGTAATCATGGCGGGTGGCGGATTGTAGTTGAGCACTAACGTTGATGACGTGCTGTTGCCACCCTTGGGTATAGAACCAAAATTGACCGGATCAGGCGCGATTAGCAGGTTAGGCGCTTCTGCCAATGCCATTAGCGGCAAGCAGAAGAAGAGGAGGGTGAGTGTAAGCAGATAGCGTTGCCACCCAGACAAAGGCGAAGCCGCCGCCGAATAATCACGCGAGTGTCTCATGTTGTTATGTCCCCAGTATTTTTATATTAAGGGTTATCAGTATTTTTAGGTTTTTTAACGTCCGTGATGCTGAATCACCTATGCCTTTAATCTTATCAGTGAATTAGTTTTATAAATAAGTAACGATTATTTGTTACTAACAACGACCATCTAAAGTGTTTGTTTGGCAGGGGATAACAACATGTTGTGCAAGGCGGTATCCCACACGTGTTTGAGCTTGATTTTCTGGGCTTCTTGTCGTGCTTCCAGATAACGGCCTTGACGATAGTGAAGCTGGCTCAACGGAATATGATACCAGTCCGGGTAAAAAGGGCTGATTGCTATGCTTTGTTGAATAAGTGGTAGCCCTATTTGTTCTTGGCCTAAGCCTAAGTGGATGATGCCCGCCAGTACATTAAGGTGTACATCCAAAGGGTTAATGGCTTGTGCTTGCTGCACTGCTTCCAGACACATATCGTGTTCTTCTAACAACAGGCAAGACAGCGCATAGTATAAATGCGAGTAGGCATTGCCCGGTGCCAGTTGTAGCAATGCATCCGTTACATAGGCAAGACGTTCTTCCAGAGTTTCAATTTGCTGGTATTTCAATAAGTAGTCGGTACGGCAGTAGTCGGCATACACAATCATTGCCTGTACGTCATTGGGTGCTTGTGCCAAACGTTTTTCGCAGATTTGCAAACTGGTGAGGAACGCTTGTGGTGATCGTTCCCATAATTGTTGGCGTAAGGACAGCATCACTTGATGTTGTGCTGCTATCGGTTTACCTGAATCCAAAAGATGACGCGCCCAAACATGATGTGCCACGCCTTGCTCATAGCCTAAGGTATCGTGAGCGATACGTTTGAAAATAGGCTGAAGTGATGCTTGAGAGGTGTCATGCTGATTCAGAGAGAAACTCTGCGCCCATACCACCTGTTCAGTCGGGGTGTGTATTAAGCTACATTTTAGGCTGTAGTGTTTTGCTGGTGCGGCGTGTAAATCCAAAAATAAAGCAAAATCCGTGTTGTATTGCTGTACCGTTGTATTCGCCTGCCAACGCATTTCGTCCGCAAATACCACTTGGCAACCATTGAAGTGCGTGAGGATATTCACATAATCGCGGGTTAATCGTGTGATAAATGGCCAGCTACTGGCGTCATCCATTACAAAAGTACGCGGAATACAAACGATGCTGGGGCCTTGAGATAAGCTAGACGGGATATCTTCTAGTGTTATCGGCTGATACACTGCCTGAGTCGTTTGGTGGGTAAAGGTGGCATGGTAGCCCCTTGTTGCCAGCTCAATACGGATGGGATTAAAACGCCCTTCAGTCGTATAATATTCCTCCAGTAGCTTACGTAAGCGCCCCGCTTGTATGCGAATTAGAGGATCAGCCGCACTATTAAAATCAGCCGATTTCCCCAAACCTTCTACAGCAATGGTGTATTGAGTGATTTTTGCGGCATTATCGGCGAGTGTTTGGGTGACGACATAGTGTAGAAAAAATCGTAATACGCGCCGCGAGCGAAAATGACGGCTTTTTAAAATGCTGTCTAATTCTGATAACACTAATGCTTTATTAATACTCATTTAAGTTTCAAGACTTTTAATTAAATTAAACGCTGACACACCCAATGATGCGTCATGATTAATACTGTTTTTAATTTATCTTGGTATAGAAACAGCCAAGCGCCAATGCGGTAATAGTTACAAAACAGATGGGGCTATATAAGTAACCGCAAATTGTTACTAAAGCTTAGGCCAATCATGGCGTCACCGACACGCTTTGTTTATTGCGGTTTTTGATTGGGCGTGGGGGCAACAACTTCTTGCACAAGCTGTTTGACGACAAGGTTAGTCGTTTGGGTGAAACCATAGGATAACTGTTGACCTTGCTGGATCAGATCAGGGTAATCTTGTGCCAGTGTCACCAGCTCTTTCTCGGCTTTGCCCCATTGCTGATTACGTTGGTAGAGTGCGCTACGCAAGAGTGGCCCCCAGATATTTTTCAAGCGAATTTTACGGGCTTCTTTCAGCGCAGCGGCATAATGACCGGCCCGATAATGGTGTACGCACAGTGGGATGTGATACCAGTCGGCATAAATCGGGCTTAGATCAATGCAATCCTGAATACAGTTTGCGCCTGTTTGCCAATCACCTAACCCCATGTAAATTAAACCCGTTGTAACATTTAGGTGGGTGTCTAGCGGGTTGATGGCTTGAGCTTTGGCAATGGCTTGTAAGCATAAATCACGTTCGCCGACTAACAGGTAAAAAGTCGCTAGAAACATATGGGAGTAAGCATTGTCGGGAGCCAATTGCATCAGTGTCTGAATAAACTCAGCTAGAAAACTAATGGGGAGCGACATTTCATTAAATTTTTGCAAGTATTCGTTGCGGTACATGTCGGCATAAACCAGCATGGCTTGCACATCGTCGGGAAACGCTTCCAACCGTTGCTCGCAGGTGCGTAGAACTTGGCAGAATTGCGGCGCTGCCAGCACCCACTGATGCTGACGCAGCGCTAATACGACCTGATAATGGGAAGGGATCGGTTTACCACTGGCTAATAGTTGACGTGCCCAGAAATCCTGTGCCAAGCCACGTTCGTAGTTGAGAGTGTCATTGGTAATGCGCCGGAATATGGGGGTAAGCATGGCTGGAGCAGGGTAGCTGTCGCTCAGCGGAAATGTTTGCGCCCACACTATCTGTCGGGTCAGGCTGTGTACTAAGCTACTTTTCAGGCTATACCCTTGTGGTTCAGGGTATAGGTCAAAAAATAACGCGAAATCTGCGCCGTATTTATGCCATGCGGCTTCCGGCCAGTGTGTATTTTGCTCTGGTGTCTCATCGGCAAGCATGATCTGACAAAAGTTGAACGCGGAAGCAGCTTTGACATAATCCTGAGTCAAGCGAGCAATAAAAGACCATCCCTTACCGGTATCCATTAAAAAATGACGCGGGATACAAACAATGCCGGGGCCTTGGGATTGATTTGACGGTGATTCTTCTGCAATGACGGTGTTCGTGGCGGTGGGGCTGGCGTGTTGAGTAAATATTGGCTGGTAAGTGCCGGTAGGTAAGACAATACGCAACGGATTAAAACGGCCTTCAGTGGCGTAATAGTTTTCTAATTGTTTACGTAAGCGTCCTGCCTGCATTCGTATCAATGGATCAATGCCAGCATCAAAATCGGCGGGTTTACCCAAACCCTCTACCGCAATAGCATATTGATCAATGTTGGCTTGGCTTTCCCCTAACGCTCTTTCAACGATATACGACAAGAATTTTTGCAGCATCCTATACGAACGGAAGCCGCGACTCTCAAGTATGCGCCCTAATTCAGCACGGATGGCGGTGTTATCTCTCTGCATGAGAGCCATTCTACTGGCATATCAACCGCCTCTCCAGAAACGTTTACCGCAGCACTGGCAGCGATACCGGATTTTTTGGGAAAACAGGCGTTGCCACCAGTTGGGGCGTATGCGGCGGGCAGGTGAGCCACATTTAGGGCAGGTGGAGAGGTTAGTTCCTGTCATGGTGGGTAAATTTACTCATCAGTATGATTATTTTTTTCTTAACTCTGTATTCATCTTTTTCAAAAAAAAAGCCATCCAGCAATGTTTTCTGGATAGCCACTTAATTTAAACTTAAGGACAAAGACTTGAAATTTAGAGAGTGTGTGTATACTAACAGCTCAATTAGTGAGGCAATAGTAACAGATAGTTGTTACAAACAATGTTCAGTGGTGATGCTTTAAAGTGGGGGAATGCAACCCATATTGGCTCTATTGAAATCATTGCGTTTGAGGATAAAACATGAGTAACCTATTGAATTTAGTATGCCCTGCGTGCAGTGTCACCAATCGCATTCCAGCAGAGCGCCTTGGCGAACACGCTAAATGTGGTAAGTGTGGCAGCGCTTTGTTTAACGGACACCCGACTGAGCTAACCGCCGCCAATTTCGCCAAGCACATCAGCCGTAATGATGTTCCGGTGTTGGTAGACTTTTGGGCACCCTGGTGTGGGCCATGCCGGATGATGGCTCCAGCTTTTGAACAAGCGGCTGGGCAACTAGAGCCTCAAGTGCGTTTCACCAAATTGAATACCGAAGATCATCAGATGGTGGGAGCGCACTACAATATTCGTAGCATTCCCACGATGGTGTTGTTCCGAGGCGGGCAGGAAATTGCGCGTCAGTCCGGTGCATTGGGAGCTGCGGATATTGTGCGCTGGGTGCGTAGCCAACTTTAAGCCGCGTATACTCTGTGGTTATTCATTATGGCTACAGAGGTTTTCTTATGTCCCCGAATTTTCTTAACGGCATCACGTTGTTGTTGGTTTATCAATTAGTGGGCGAAGTCAGCACGCGCTTGCTGAATTGGCCTGTACCAGGGCCAGTATTGGGTATGCTGTTATTATTCATCACTTTATTGCTGAGCGATGGCTTGGAGTCTGTAGTGGAGCCTGCCTCCAGTGCCTTGCTGAGCCATTTGTCGTTGCTGTTTGTGCCTGCTGGTGTAGGGGTGATGGTGCATGTTGGGCGTATCGGCTCGGCATGGTTGCCGATCAGTATGGCATTGATTTTCGGTACACTCATCACAATGGCAGTGACGGCTTGGGTGATGGTGGGAATGCAACGCTTGTTGGGGAGGAGGTCTACACATGCTGCCTGATTCAAATCTGGAACAAGTTTGGGTTTACCTGTCTGCCTCGCCGTTATTTGGTTTGACCATGACCTTAATTGCCTACGGCATTGCTTACCGGGTGTATGTATGGAGTAAAGCGAATCCCTTGCTGAATCCGGTGGTAACGGCGGTGATTTTACTCATTGCCTTGTTAGTACTGACGGATACGCCGTATCAGGATTATTTCGAAGGCGGGCAATTTGTGCATTTTTTACTAGGGCCTGCGACAGTGGCATTGGCTATTCCGCTGTATCGGCAATTGGGTAAGTTGAAAATGCTGTGGTTGCCGGTGTTAGTGGCTTTGTTGGTTGGGGTGACGGTGGGCGGTGTTAGTGCTGTGGGGATCGCATGGTTATTAGGGGCAGATACGCCAATTTTACTATCGCTTGCTCCTAAGTCAGTCACTGCGCCTGTGGCTATGGGGATTGCGGAGCGCATCGGCGGTATTCCGTCACTCACTGCGGTGTTGGTTGTGATGACGGGGGTTATTGGCGCGGTGTTGGGGACGAAATTGTTCGATGTGTTACGTATTCGGGATTGCAGTGCGCGTGGGATTGCGATGGGCGTAGCGGCACACGGTATTGGTACGGCACGTGCGTTTCAAGTGAGTACGGAAATGGGCGCTTTTGCGGGGTTGGCAATGGCATTGTCCGCATTGCTGGCGTCAGTCATTTTGCCGTGGTTGTTAGGGTGGATGAGGTAAGGCAGTGATGGTTTTGAATAAAGCCTTGGCGGCGTGGGGAACACCTGCGTTTCAGGCGGTTTTTAAAGCGGAAGTGCAAGCATTGGGGGCGGAAGCCTTACCCTTGCAAGCCGGATTAGCGCATAGCAGTCAAGTTGTTGGTGATAAAATAACCATCATGGTATTGGATGCGACAGAAACACCCACACAGCTTCAAGTTCGCACTGGTATTTTTTATGCCGGAGTGATTGTCGGCAGTTGTTGTGCGGATGACCCCAGCCCTTTGTGTGAGCAGCCCGAATATTGCGAACTGCGCATTGAGATTGAGAAGTCAGGTGCTGGGGCAACAGTTACCCTAGTGGGTTAGGGCGTGGTGGCACTGACTTGCGGTGCGGCGTCCATTTTGGTTAATTGGATCGGCAAGGATTGTTCCGCATTGTCATAATAGCCGTTAAGTTTTGCTGTATTGCCCCCCGCTTCACTGATCATGAGGTAGAAGCGGTGTTGTTGTTGCGCATCCGCTAAGTACAGAAAGGGGGACGTATTAAGTTGCCCGTTGAGATAGCTTGGGCTGGTTGCCGTGTATGTTTTGCCTTCAAGGGTGAAACTGGCGGCTTGTGGGGTGATTTTCAGGGAGAGATTCGGCGATAGGGTGCTCCATTCACCGTCATAGGCCGCTGTTTCTTCGGCAAAAGCGGTACTGCTGAGTATTGTGGTTGTCAGTAAATAACTACAAACACGCACGACGGTTTTGAACCGTTGTTCCTTTTTCATGATGTTCTCCTAGCGATTTGGGTATTATTCGTTTAAAACTATTTTAGTTGATTTATACCGATAAAGGGAAACAGGGAACCATGAATTTGAGCGTAACCACTCGCCAACGTTGGGCTTGGGCATTTTATGATTGGGCTAACTCGGCTTTTATTACCACGGTAATGGTGGCGTTCTTCCCGATTTTCTTTCGTCAGTATTGGGCGAAGGGGCTACCGTCAGAAGATATTACCTTGCATTTAGGCACGGCGAACGCCATGGCTAGTCTTTCCATTATGTTGCTGGCGCCATTTCTGGGGACAGTTGCGGATCAGGGGGGGATCAAAAAGCCCATGATGGCAGGGTTCGTTACCTTGGGGGTATGCGCGACGTTGGGGTTGACGCTGGTAGGTGAAAGCCAGTGGCAATGGGCGATGTTTGCCTTTGTATTAGCCGTGGTGGGATTTTTAGGGGCGAATATTTTTTACGATTCATTGCTCGTGGACGTGGCTGAGGAAAAGGATTTTAACCGGGTATCTGCACTGGGTTACGGTTTGGGGTATTTGGGCGGAGGGTTGTTGTTTGCTTTATGTGTTTTGCTGACCTTAAAGCCGGAGTGGTTCGGGTTGGAAGATAAAGTAGCTGCTGTGCGTTGGGCCTTTGGGGTGACGGCATTGTGGTGGGCAGTATTTTCGGTTCCTCTCTGGTGGTGGGTACGGGAACGTGTGCCTGTGCAAGCTGTGCGTCCGCACTTGTTAACCTTGTTGCGTCAATCGGTGCGACAGTTAGTGGCAACCTTTCGGCATATTCGTCAGTTGCGTGTGGTTTGGCTATTTTTGTTGGCGTATTGGTTTTACATCGACGGCGTGGATACCGTGATTCTGATGTCGGTGGATTATGGCAAAGCGATTGGTTTTGCAGATGATGGTTTGATTACGGCTTTGTTGATTACGCAATTTATCGCGTTTCCTGCGGCCTTAGCCTTTGGTTGGGTGGGCAACAGAATAGGTGCTAAGCGTGGGATTTTGTTGGGGCTAGCAGGCTATGTGGTGATTACCGTGATGGCATCACAAATGACGAATGCCCATGAGTTTTATTGGCTGGCAGGCGCAGTGGGCTTGGTACAAGGTGGAGTGCAGGCATTGAGTCGCTCGTTGTATGCGAGTTTGATTCCTGTTGAACAAGCAGCAGAGTTTTTTGGTTTTTATAATATGCTGGGGAAATTTGCGGCCATTATAGGGCCATTATTGGTCGCATGGGTCGGCGCTTTGACGAACTCACCCCGTTCAGGCTTACTTGCGGTGTTGCTGTTGTTTGGTCTGGGGGCTTGGTTATTATGGAAAGTGCCACGTCGTTAATCGTAAACAACCAGAAGTCGGGGGATTTTCCCCCGATAAATCATGGCAGCAACGCTTGATTCAGCTCAATATTTTCAGGCAGATAGCAAGTGCTTCGTTTGATGATTGGCATGAGTCGGTTGTTGCGCAGGGAGTGGTCTGCCAATCATGTGGCCTGTTTCATCATAATGGTAAATGAGAGTGCCTTTTTGGACATTGATGGCGTTGGGGCTGAAGCCTTTGAGGCCATCTTCAGGCCAACGTCCCGGTGCTGAAACGGAAGTAATTTGTTTGCCATTATGGTCATAAATGTAGATCAAGGTGCCTTTTTGCACGGCATATCCGATACTCATGTCTGTTTCCTCTTCCTAGTGGTAATGTTTTTATATTATTTATTGCGCTGCGGCTTAGCTTTGAAAGTTTATCATACCAGTGTGCTCTTTAAGGTGAAAATAGACGAACGTAGGGTTGCCCCTTGTGTTAGCAGCAATAACCAGTGGTAAGATAGTGCCTTTATGTAATGCCCTCATGGAACAAGAGTTATGCTGGACCCAAAACGTTTAAGAACCGAACTGGATGACATCGCCGCACAATTAGCACGGCGCGGTTTCAAGCTGGATGTTGATACGATCCGTGCTGTTGAGGAGCGTCGTAAAGCCTTACAGGTCGAAACCCAAAACTTACAAAATGCACGCAATTCTCGTTCTAAAGCCATCGGTCAGGCCAAAGCCAAGGGCGAAGACATTCAGCCGTTGTTGGCAGAAGTGGCGGATATGGGGGATACCCTGAAAGAAAAAGAGCAGCAGCTCGCCTGTTTGCAAACCGAATTGGATGCAATCGTGACTGGCATTCCCAATGTGTTGGATGCGTCTGTGCCAGATGGTAAGGATGAAAATGCTAACGTTGAAATCCGTCGCTGGGGTGAGCCGACGGCTTTTGATTTTGAACCTAAAGATCACGTTGATCTCGGTCTGCCCAATGGTTGGATGGATTTTGACGCAGGTGCAAAACTCACCGGCTCCCGCTTTGTGGTGATGCGTGGTGCAATGGCGCGAATGCATCGGGCATTGATCCAATTCATGCTGGATACGCATACCCAAGAGCACGGTTACACCGAGGCGTATGTGCCGTATATGGTGAATGCTGACAGTTTGTACGGCACGGGGCAGCTACCTAAATTTGCTGAAGACTTATTCAAGTTGGAGGGTGACCAAGGTTATTACCTAATTCCGACGGCTGAAGTGCCTGTAACCAATCTGGCACGGGATACCATTATTGATGCGTCTGAATTGCCGGTGAAATACGCTTGCCATACGCCGTGCTTCCGTTCTGAGGCGGGGTCTTATGGCAAGGATACCCGTGGTTTGATTCGCCAGCATCAGTTTGAGAAAGTGGAAATGGTGCAATTGGTGCGCCCAGAAGATTCCATGCAAGCTTTGGAAAGCCTGACGGGTAATGCTGAGGCGATTCTGCAAAAGTTGGGACTGCCTTACCGAGTGATTGTATTGTGTGCAGGTGATACCGGCTTTTCCTCAATGAAAACCTATGATCTTGAAGTGTGGTTGCCGGGGCAACAAAAATACCGTGAGATTTCATCGTGTTCCACCTTTGGGGATTTTCAAGCGCGGCGTATGATGGCGCGTTACCGTAACCCTGAAACCGGCAAACCTGAATTGCTGCATACGTTGAACGGTTCAGGGCTTGCCGTAGGGCGCACCTTGGTTGCTGTGTTGGAGAATTATCAGCAAGCCGATGGCAGTATCCGTATCCCTGCCGTCCTACGTCCTTACATGGGTAACGCTGAGTACCTCTGATAAATCAGTGAAATAGTGTGCTAACTTGATTCTGCGCAATGTAAACCGCGCAGGGTCGGGTATGATGCAGGCTTTTCACCCCGTCCGGCAAAGCCAACGATTGGATATTGCAACATGAGTATTGAACAAGCCATCCAGCCTAAAGCCTCTCTTCAACCGCGTTCGGTAGAAGGGCGTTTTCGTAACATTAAAACCGGCATTTTGTTGCTGGGCTATGCGGTGTTTTTCTTACTGCCGTGGATCCGCTGGGAACGCGCGGTAGGCCCGGATCAGGCAATTTTGTTTGATATTCCGGGGCGGCGTTATTACATGTTCGACTTGGTAATGCACGCGCAGGATATTTTTTGGCTCACCGCCTTGTTATTCCTTGCAGCGGTATTGTTGTTCTTTGTCACCACGTTGTTTGGGCGGGTGTTCTGCGGCTATTTCTGTTTCCAAACCTTGTGGACGGATGCTTTCCGTTGGATTGAGCGTTGGGTGCAAGGCGATCGTGTAGCACGGTTGCGTTTGGATAAGCAGCCGTGGAATGCGGAAAAGATTCGCAAGGTCGGTCTGACCCATGCCTTGTGGCTGTTGTTGGCGATGTGGACAGGGTTGAGTTTTGGCCTGTACTGGGGAGATGCGTTTGAATTGACGGCAGGATTTTTTACGGGTACTGCTCCAACAGCTTTATACGGTACGGTCATGATCCTAATGACGACAACTTACTTGACGGCGGGTTGGGCGAAGGAATACGTGTGCTTGCACATGTGCCCTTACTCACGTTTCCAAAGTGTTATGTTTGACCAAGATACCATGATTGTGTCGTATGATATGAATCGGGGTGAAGGTACTACTGGGCGTGCTAAGCCGGTGAAAGAGTTGCGTGACCAGGCATTCCGTCAGGAGAAAGGTCACGGCGATTGCGTGGATTGTGGCTTGTGTGTGCAAGTTTGCCCTACAGGTATCGACATTCGTAACGGTTTGCAAATCGGTTGTATTCACTGTGCGCTGTGTATTGATGCTTGTGATGGCATTATGGATAAGCAGGGTTGGAAGCGAGGCTTGATCCGTTACACCTCTGAACACGGTTTGGAAGGCAAAAAGACTAAAATTCTCAAGTTACGCACAGTGGGTTACGGTTTGGCGACGTTGCTGGCAACGATTTATCTGGTGTGGAGCATTGCCAGCAGCAAACAACTGGAAGTGACCGCTGTACAGATTCGTAGCCCCTTGTACGTTACACTATCTGATGGGCGTATTCAAAACAGCTACGAAGTCAAAATCAATAACAAAACCATGGAGGCGGCACGTTATACCTTGGCAATCGAGGGGCTGCCTAATGCTGAAATGGAATTACAGATCAATGATTTGAGCGTGAAACCGGATTCAACGCTGCGCGTCTTGGCAAAAGTCCGCTATACTATGCAGCCCGGTGAGGCAGGCAAAAATCACGACTTCCAGTTCAGGCTCACGCCTTTGGAAGGTAAGGTGGTAGAGCCGGTCATCATCCCTTCACACTTTATGACTCCGTAAGGTTGCATGGAAAATCAAAACATAGCATTCACATTAGGGGTAGGCGTACTGGCTTCGCTTGCCCTATTTGTGTTGTTTTATAAAGTCTTGAAACGCCCCGGTAAGCTGGCTTCGTTACTGACCTTTTTGGTGGTATTGGCGGTTTACGTACCATTGGCAGTGTTGTATTGGGCAAGCTTGGATGTGTTCGCCATTCACTTTGCCTTTTTCACCATGGCAGCGGTATTGCCGGGTATTATTGTTGGTAATCGGCGTGGCTCAGATACCGATGGTGGCAGGTTGCATTGGGGGCCGGGGATCATCATTGGCTTTTTCATGATCCTCGTGATTGTGGATTCGACGATTATTACCCTAGCAAATAGCGGTGCGAGTGCTGACTTTATCCGCAAGTTTTTGCCAGAACCACGCAGGAAAAGTGCACAAAACGTCACTTCTGCTTTTCCTGGTACTGTATCCAACGACTACCAGAAAAAATATGACTTGTATAACAACTACATTGGTCAGTTGAAAACGCAGCAGGAACGCGGTTGGCAGGTTGCTGATGGTTGGTTGGAAAAGCCGCAACCGAACAAGGTCAGCATGTTCCGCATCCATGTGACCGATAAGGCAGGGCAAGCGGTTACCAGTGGAAATGTACAAGTGTCATTTCTACGACCTTCCAATAAAGCGATGGATATAACGTTGGACTTGCCGGAAGCAGCTCCCGGTTTCTATGGTCAACCCATTGCTTTGCCTGCACCGGGGGCTTGGAATATGGTCATGACCATCAGACGTGGCGATGAAGTCCATGAGGTTAAAGGTGAAACGTGGGTCGGCGACCAACCGTGAGTCTGTATGACTGAAACAGCCTTGCAGGTCGCACCTGGTGATTGTTTCCATTGTGGGCAGCCGATTCCCCCCGGATCGCATTATTTTGTCCGCATTGATAACCAGCCGCACGAGATGTGCTGCACAGGCTGTCAGGCGGTGGCGACGGCAATTGTCGAAAATAACCTCACTGATTATTACCGTTTTCGTACCGAAATCAGCGATAGACCTGATGATTTAGTGCCAGAAGCGCTGCGTCAGTTACAAGTGTACGATGCCCCTGAATTGCAGAAATCCTTTGTGCGTGAGACGGGTACAAATATCCGCGAAGCCTCGCTAATTCTGGAAGGCATTGTCTGTGCTGCTTGTGTTTGGCTCAATGAGCATCACGTCAAGCAACTCGATGGGGTGCTGGATTTCCGCATCAATTATTCCACCCACCGCGCTACCTTGAAATGGGATAATGAACGCTTGCATTTGAGCCAAGTGTTGCAAGCTATTTCTGAAATCGGTTATCACGCACACCCCTTTGATCCCGGTCGGCTTGAATCCCTGCAAAAAAAGGAAAAATCCGCTGCGTTGCGCCGCATTGCGATTGCGGGTTTGGGCATGATGCAGGTGATGATGATTGCGGTGGCCATGTATATCGGTGCGGTATCGGATATGGATACTGGAATGCGCGATTTTTTGCGCTGGATTAGTTTGGTGATGACCACACCTGTGGTGTTTTATTCTGCGAGAGTGTTTTTCAGCTCGGCTTGGCGTGATTTGCGGCGCGGGCGTTTTGGCATGGATGTGCCAGTATCATTGGCAATCGCGATTGCGTTTACTGCCAGTGTTTGGGCAACATTCACGGGGGGCGGCGAGGTCTATTTTGACTCGGTGACGATGTTCACGTTTTTTCTGCTAACCGGTCGCTATTTGGAAATGGCGGCACGGCATAAATCCGGTCAGGTGGCGGAGGAATTGGTACGCTTAATGCCTGCCACGGCAACGCGTTTGCGCGATGGCGAACAGGAAGTGATTCCGGTCAGTCAGCTTGAACTGGGTGATCAGGTGTTGATCAAACCGGGCGAGGTCGTACCAGCGGATGGTGTCGTTACCGATGGTACGAGTAGCACCAATGAATCGTTACTGACGGGTGAAAGTTTGCCTTGCCACAAACAATGTGGCGATGCGTTGGTCGGCGGCACGGTGAATATGGAAAGTCCATTGACAATGCGCGTCGATAAAGTCGGTGACAGCACCGTGCTGGCGGCTATCATCCGTTTACTGGAGCGGGCGCAAGCCGAAAAACCGGAATTGGCACGTTTAGCAGAAAAAGTGGCATCACGTTTTGTGCCGCTGATTTTAGTGACGGCGGTGGCAGTGTTTGCTTGGTGGTATCAACACCAGCCTTCGGAGGCGTTCTGGATTGCGCTGTCCGTTTTGGTGATTACTTGCCCGTGTGCTTTCTCGTTGGCGACTCCAGCAGCATTGACCGCTGCCACGGGTTTGCTCACTTCTAAGGGGGTGTTGACGACCCGTGGTCATGCTTTGGAAACCTTAGCGCGGATCAATCACATTATTTTTGATAAAACCGGCACGCTTTCCCACGGGCATTTGGAAGTGGTTGAAGTGCAAACCTTGGGTACTGATTCTGCATCGGTTTGTCAGCAAATTGCTGCGGGGCTAGAAATGGCTTCGGAACACCCGGTTGCTCACGCGATTGTACGCCTGAGTGATAGCCCCGCCACTGTCGTTGATCTGACAGCAGAATCTGGACGAGGCGTGAAAGGCGTGTATGCAGGCAAGCATTACCGCATTGGTACGCACGCATTTGTCGAAGAATTGACGGGCTGTGAGTTGCCTGAGAAGGTGTCAGCCGTTGGTGAGCGCTCACAAGTTTTCCTCGGCTCAGCGGATGGCTGGTTAGCGGTGTTTAGCCTTGCGGATCAGTTACGCGCTGAAGCGGCACAAATGGTGGCAGAGTTGCAAGCCATGGGGGTCACAGTGACCTTACTCAGTGGTGATTCGCCGAACGTTGTGGCAGCGGTTGCGCAGCAATTGGGTATTGCTCATGCACACGGTGGTCAATTGCCAGATGCCAAGTTAGCGTATTTGCGTGATTTGCAAGCTCAAGGCGCGGTAGTGGCAATGGTCGGCGATGGGGTGAATGATGCCCCTGTGTTGGCGGGTGCACCCGTGTCGATTGCGATGGGTAGCGGCTCACAATTGGCGCAAGCCAGTGCGGATATGGTGTTATTGTCAGAAAATTTGCGGCAGCTACCGTTTGCGGTGCGTACTGCGCGGCGGATGCAAACCATCATAAAACAGAACTTTTTATGGACGATTGCCTATAATCTGGTGGCGATTCCCTTGGCGGCGACCGGTATGATCGCGCCATGGATGGCAGCAATTGGCATGTCAGCGAGTTCTTTAGTGGTGGTGCTTAATTCATTACGCCTGAAAAATGAGTAATTTCAGTCTATAATGTCATGTTTGGTTAGGATGCAATACGATGGAAGCTTTATACCTACTGATTCCGATTGCACTCGGCGTAATGGTTGTAGTCGTTGTCGCCTTCATTTACACCGTTAAAAGTGGGCAGTATGACGATCTTGAAGGGCCTGCGCATCGTATTTTAATGGATGATGATGACCCCCGGATTCCGGGTAATCAGTCTGCTACCCCAGTGAAGGCTGACGATAAGATCAAGGAAAAAAATCCTTAGGGCTTTTGAGTACAAGAAATATAGGTGCGCCGCTTGTCGCCACTTATCACCTCTACATCATTTTATTCATAAAGCTGAACATATCATTAACCATAATGCGAAAATTGTTCTATGCTATCTATAACAAAATCCTCTGGTAGCAACTGGCAGGTTTTTTCGATAGATTTTTTTAAACAGTGATCAGTAGTAAATATCCGGAAAAGGAAGACCGGACAGGGATAGTAAGGATGAATTCCCTGAGGGGTTTGCTAGGACTGGTAATAGGAGAATAGGTAATCATATGGCTGATAGAAGATTACAGGTCTTTCATGCAGTAGCGCGGTTGTTGAGTTTTACTAAGGCAGCAGAAGTGTTGCACATGACCCAACCGGCGGTAACGTTTCAGATTCGTCAGTTGGAAGATCAGTTTGATACCCGTCTGTTTGACCGAACACATAACCGTGTATCCCTCACAGAAGCTGGCAAGATAGTGTTTGAGTACTCTGAGCGTATTTTCGAGCAATACAGCGAGATGGAAAATGCTATTCGTGAAATGACGAATGACATTAGTGGTTCGTTGACCATTGGGGCGAGCACCACCATTTCTGAATATATGTTGCCATCGTTATTGGGTGAGTTCAATTCTAAGAATCCTGATGTCAGATTGCGTTTGCGTGTTTCTAACACCGAAGGCATTGTGTCAATGGTGGAAAACAATGTGATTGATCTCGGTGTTGTGGAAGGTGTGGTCAATAACAAAAACTTGCTGGTAGAAGTCTGCCGTCAAGATGATTTGGTATTGATCGTTCCGCCGACTCACGCCTTGGCGAGCAAAACTGCCGTGAAACTGAAAGATGTGCTGGAATACCCGTTTATTTGCCGTGAAGAAGGCTCAGGCACACGTGAAGTGGTGCTCGACTACCTGTATGCGCTAGGCATGGATAAACACGCAATGAACGCTTGTTTGGAACTGGGTAGCCCAGAAGCCGTGAAAGGTGCAGTGGAAGCCGGTATGGGTGTTTCCATCGTCTCTAGTGCTAGCATCGGTAAAGAATTGCGCCTTGGTTCACTGGTTGCTATTCCGCTTGATCCGCCATTGACTCGTGACTTCTCGTTTGTACGCCAGCGTCAAAAGTTCAAAGTCCGTGCAATGGAAGAGTTGCTGGAATTTGCACGCGGTTATTGCGAAAACCTCAAAAAGCAGAAATAAAATCCGTGGTGGGTACAGCAAGATACGCTGTACCCCGGATTCTCAGCATTACACAGGAAATCCCATGTTACCCGGTATGCCACAATCAACCGGCTCTGCCGAAGAAAAGCGTCTTCGCAAGCTGTACCGTGACATGAGTTCACAAGATCAGGCAACCCTGCTGCGGTTTGCCGAGTTTCTTGCAGGTTCACCTGCGCCTGACGCTGAACCCATGACCGAATTCCCTACCCCCGAAAACATTCCACGCCCCGAACAAGAAAGCGTGGTCAAGGCAATTAAGCGCCTGACGGCTACTTACCCGATGGTTCCGCGTGAGCGTTTATTGAATGAAACCTCCAGCCTTATGACCGCACATGTTATCCACGGCAAATCAGCGACGGTCGTTATTGACGAATTGGAAGTGATGTTTGAACAACATTACATCACGTTGAAAACTGAATTCGATCAAAATGCATAGGTCGGGTTTGAGCTGTCCGACCTACTCCAGCCCGAACACTCGCGCTCTGATATGTCCAATCTGATCGCGGACTGAGGCAGCTTGCTCGAATTCCAGATTCTTGGCGTGCTGAAACATTTTTTCTTCCAGCTTTTTGATCTGCTTGAGTGCCTGATCAGGCGTTAGGCTACGGTATTCAGCCATGTCTTCGGCGACTTTCTTTTCTCCGCGTGTTTTGCCTTTGCCCTTGGTGGCATTGGCGTAAGCGCCTTCCATCACATCCGCAATGCGCTTGCGGATGGTTTGTGGGGTAATACCAAGTTTTTCATTGTGGGCGAGTTGTTTGGCGCGGCGGCGGCTGGTTTCGTCCATCGCTTTGCGCATCGAATCGGTGATTTTGTCGGCGTAGAGAATGGCTTTGCCTTCGGCATTGCGAGCGGCGCGTCCGATGGTTTGAATGAGAGAGCGTTCGGAACGCAGGAAGCCCTCCTTATCCGCATCCAAAATCGCCACCAGTGATACTTCCGGTATATCCAAACCTTCCCGCAGCAAGTTAATCCCCACTAATGCATCGAATTCGCCCTTGCGCAAGTCGCGGATGATTTCGACGCGCTCCACTGTGTCGATGTCGGAGTGCAGGTAACGCACCTTGATATTGTGTTCCATCAGGTAATCGGTGAAGTCTTCCGCCATGCGCTTGGTCAGGGTCGTGACCAGTACGCGCTCGTTGCGGAGGGCGTGTTCGCTGATTTCGGACATGACGTTATCGACTTGCGAGAGGATCGGGCGAACTTCCACTTCGGGATCGACGAGTCCGGTGGGGCGTACCACTTGTTCGGCTATATTGTCGGAATGTTCCAGCTCATACGTGCCGGGGGTGGCGGAAACGTGGATGGCTTGCGGAATCAGTTTCTCGAATTCATCAAAGCGCAGTGGGCGGTTGTCGAGTGCCGAGGGCAGGCGAAAGCCGTAATCGACCAGTGTGCTTTTGCGCGAATAATCACCTTTGTACATGCCGCCGAATTGCGGGATGGTGACGTGGGCTTCGTCGATGAATACGATGGCATTGCGTGGCAAGTAATCGAATAGGCACGGCGGCGGCTCACCCGCAGGGCGTTTCGAGAGGTAGCGCGAATAGTTTTCGATGCCGGAGCAGTAGCCGGTTTCGACGATCATTTCGATGTCGTATTGGGTGCGTTGTTCGAGGCGTTGCGCTTCGACTAAGCGGTCGTTTTCGCGCAAGACTTTGAGGCGCTCTTTGAGTTCGGCTTTGATGTAGTCGATGGCTGCCAGCAACACTTCGCGTGGGGTGACGTAGTGCGTTTTCGGGTAAACCGTGAGGCGTGGCACACGGCGTAGCACTTCGCCAGTCAGCGGGTCGAAATAGCTTAAATTCTCGATTTCATCGTCGAAGAGTTCGATGCGAATCGCTTCTTTGTCGGATTCGGCAGGGTGCACGTCGATGACTTCGCCGCGTACCCGAAACGTGCCGCGTTGCAGGTCGAGATCGTTGCGGGTGTATTGCATTTCCGCAAGGCGACGCAGGATAGTACGTTGGTCGATGCGGTCGCCGCGTACCAAAATCAGCAGCATTTTCAAATACGATTCGGGGTCGCCCAAGCCGTAAATCGACGAAACGGTGGCGATAATAATGACATCTTTGCGCTCGAACAGGTTGCGGGTGGCGGAGAGGCGCATTTGTTCGATGTGGTCATTGATGGCGGAATCTTTCTCTATGTACACATCTTTGGACGGCACATAGGCTTCTGGCTGGTAATAGTCGAAGTACGAAACGAAATATTCCACCGCATTGTTGGGGAAGAATTCCTTCATTTCGCCGTACAGTTGGGCCGCCAGCGTTTTATTGTGTACCAGAATAATGGCGGGGCGCTGGGTTTGCTGGATGATGTTCGCCATCGTGAAGGTTTTGCCCGAACCCGTCACACCCAGCAAGGTTTGGTGCAGCAAGCCGTCGTTTAAGCCGTTGACCAGCGAGCGAATCGCTTCCGGCTGGTCGCCAGCGGGTTGGTAGCTGGTATGGAGTTGAAAGGTTTGTTCCGTCATGGAGGATGCCTGCACAATCGTGACTGATCATCAAGCCTAGTCAATACATTGAGAAATGGCAATTGACACCTATACCAATACCCTCTACTTTCGAGTGACTCTAAGCAAAATAATGAGGAGTAGAGCGTATGAAATGCCGTGCAGCCGTCGCGTGGGAGCCAAAAAAACCACTGGTGATTGAAGAGATTGAAGTTGAAAAGCCACGTGAAGGCGAAGTCCTGTTACGGGTGGTGGCTTCGGGCGTGTGCCATACGGATGCGTTCACGTTGTCGGGTGATGACCCCGAAGGCGCGTTTCCATGTATCCTCGGTCACGAAGGTGGCTGTATTGTGGAGGAATGTGGCCCCAGCGTGAAAAACCTCAAACCGGGCGATCATGTTATCCCGCTGTACATCCCTGAATGCGGTGAATGCGAATATTGCCATTCCACCAAATCCAACTTGTGCCAATCCATCGCTTCGACGGTGTGGACGGGCTATATGCCAGACCATACGCGCCGCTTTACCTGCAAAGGGCAGCCTATTTATCACTACATGGGCTGTTCCACGTTCTCGGAATATACCGTTGTGCCGGAAATTGCGTTGGCGAAAATCAACCCTGCCGCACCATTGGATAAAGTGTGCTTGCTGGGCTGTGGCGTGACCACGGGGATTGGTGCGGTGCTGAATACGGCGAAAGTTGAGCCGGGTTCTACCGTGGCGGTGTTTGGCTTGGGTGGGATTGGTTTGTCGTGTATTCAAGGTGCGGTGATGGCGAAAGCGGGGCGCATTATTGCCATCGACATTAACTCCGGCAAGTGGGCAATGGCGCAAGCACTGGGTGCTACCGATTTTGTTAACCCCAAAGACGTGAACGGTTCGATCAGCGAATACATCAAGGAAATCACCAACGGTGGCGTGGATTATTCCTTCGAGTGCATTGGCAATGTCCACGTGATGCGCGATGCGTTGGAATGCACCCACATGGGTTGGGGCGTTTCTACGGTGATCGGGGTGGCGGGGGCTGGGCAGGAGATTTCCACCCGTCCGTTCAACCTCGTGGTCGGGCGTACTTGGAAAGGCTCAGCCTTTGGTGGCGTGAAAGGGCGCACTGAATTGCCGGGTTACGTGGAGCGTTACCTGAGCGGCGAAATCGTGCTGGATAGCATGGTCACGCACACCATGCCGCTGGACGACATCAACCGTGCGTTTGATTTGATGCACAGCGGCGAAAGCATCCGTTCCGTGATTATTTTCTAAGGAATGCCTATGAAGCTGATTGAAAGTGTTAAAGAATTTGGCGGATACCTCAACCGTTACACCCATTATTCGGTGGCGTGCCATTGTGAAATGACGTTTTCGGTGTACTTACCGCCACAGGCTGCGCACGGCAATGTGCCTGCGCTGTATTGGCTGTCGGGGTTGACCTGTACCGATGATAATTTTCGGGTGAAGGCGGGTGCGCAACGTTACGCTGCCGAGCAGGGCATTGCGTTGATCATTCCCGACACCAGTCCGCGTGGTGATGACGTGCCGGATGTGCCGGAACGTTATGATTTGGGGCAGGGTGCGGGATTCTACGTTAACGCGGTTCAGCCGCCGTGGGATAAGCATTTCCGCATGTATGATTATGTGGTGGAGGAATTGCCGCATTTGGTGGAGGCAAATTTGCCGCTGATTGCGGGGGTGAAATCCATCAGCGGGCATTCAATGGGTGGGCATGGAGCATTGATTGCCGCGCTGAAAAATCCGGGTGTTTACCGTTCGGTGTCTGCCTTTGCGCCGATTTGCCATCCGGTGAATGGGGCGTGGGGCAAGGGCTGTTTCGCGGCGTATTTGGGTGAGAATACCACGTTGTGGGAAGCGTATGATGCGACGTGTTTAGTGCAGGCGGGGGCGCGTGTGCCGGAGATCTTGATTGATCAAGGCACGGCGGATGAGTTTCTTAGCGAGGGACAATTGCTGCCGGAGGTGTTCCAAGCGGCTTGTTTGCAGGCTGAGCAGCCGTTGTCATTGCGGATGCAGGAGGGGTATGACCATAGCTACCATTTCATTGCTACGTTTATTGGTGAGCATATGGCTTGGCACGCTAGGGCGTTAGGGTAGAAAGACCCTCACCCCCCCAGCCCCCTCTCCCAGAGGTAGAGGGGGAGCAAGACAAGATAAAAATGGTGCTCTTCTCTTAGCCCCTCTACCTCTGGGAGAGGGGTTGGGGTGAGGGTCTTACGGAATTCCCAACAACTTATGCGTTTGCACACTCAGTTTCCACTGCGGGTGTTGCATACAATACGCAATCGCCGCTTTGGTGTTTTGCGCTTGTGCCGCCCCATCCATTGCTTGCAGGTAGAAATGTTGGAAGTCCAGCCCTGCAAAGCGTTCCGGCATGGCAAGCGGTTGCGGGTACACCAATTTCAATTCATTACCCGCCGTTAGCACAATCTTGCTGTCGGCTTTGGGGCTGACGCAGAGCCAGTCGATACCTGCGGGGGCGGGCTTTGTGCCGTTGGTTTCTACGGCAATCTCGAAGTTTTCTCGGTGTAAAGCGTCGATGAGGGCTTTATCCAATTGCAACAGCGGTTCGCCGCCGGTGAAGACGATGAAGCGGTTCATGTCTTGTTTTACGCCGATCCACCATTCTTGAATGATCGCCGCGACCAGTGCCTTGGCATCGCGGAATTTGCCGCCGTTGACCCCATCCACGCCTACAAAGTCGGTGTCGCAGAAGTTGCAGACGGCTTGGGCGCGGTCGGCTTCTAGCCCTGACCACAGATTGCAGCCAGCAAAGCGGCAAAAGATCGCGGGGCGTCCGGCGTGGAAGCCTTCGCCTTGCAGGGTGTAGAAAATTTCTTTGACGGAATAGGTCATACAGGTAACCCCGGTTCGTGTTCACCCCATGAGAGTACTACGCCGCAGCCCGGTGTTTCGTAGAGGTCGATGCGGTCGAGTTGTGGCAAGCCTGCGGTGGCTTGGGTGCGTATCCAACGCGCCACGCTGGCGGGGTCGGGTTCGTCTAGCCCGGTTAAGTCGTTGAGGTTGTGGTGGTCGAGCTGTTGGTAGATCGGTTTGAATTGGGCTTTTACGTCGCCGTAATCGACTGTCCAGCCCATTACGGTATCGAGCGGGGCGGTGAGGTGCAGGCGTAGCAAGTAGCTGTGTCCGTGCAGGCGGCGCACGCTGTCGGCGGGGTCGGCACGGCTGAGGGTTAGGGCGCTTTCAAAGCGTTGGTCTTTCCAGATGCGGTAATGTTGCCCGTCGTAGTGGCAGCCTGCGGTGACGGTTTCGTAGACGCTGACCCATGAGAGCGCGTCGAGTTCGGGCTTGAGGCGTTCCCACAGCCATGCGGCGAGGGTTTCGCTGGTGGGGTTGTCTAAGCCTTGGATGTCGTTAAGGCAGTGGTGGTGTAATTGGTCGTGCAGCGGTTGCCAGACGGCGGCGAGGCGGTCGAAGTCTACGCCCATGTCTTGCGCTTGCAGGTTTTGGTTGGCGTGTAGGATGACCTCGAAACCGTGGCCGTGCATCCGTCCGCATTGGTGTCCGGGGGCGACGTTGGGCAGGCGGTGCGCGGCTTCAAAGCGGAAACGTCGCCAGATGTGGGCGTTGTCGGCAAGGTCGAGGTCTGCGCCCTGGTGCTGGGTGCTTTGTACGCCGACCGAGGCGACGCTGGGCAGGGCGAGGCGGGCGCGTATCCAACGGGCGAGGTTTTCATCCGTGGGCATCGGCAGGAATTGGTTGAGGTCGTTGTAGTCTAGCGGCGCAACGCTGTGGGCGAGTTGTTGGCGCAGGGCTTCGACGGAGCTTGCACCGATGGCGCGGACTTTGGCGAGGAAGCTGTGTCCGTGCAGGCGACGGGCGGGGTGTGCGGCGGAAAGTGGTGATTGCCCTAGGGCATTTTCGACGCGGCAGGCGGCTTCAAAGGGGGCTGCGGCGACGTAAAACAGGGTTTCGTTCATGGGATAGCGCGGGCTTGCTGGGAATCAAGCGGGAATTATGGCGTAGGCGGGGGCGTTGCGCTATGTTTTCGGAGGGCATTAGCCTTTGACGCACTGCTATTTTATTTTTCTTGTTCTTTGAAAACAGAAGCAATAGACTGGTTATCTAACTAGTCATGTAGGAAGTGTTTTTATGCAAACCTGGGCTGTTCAAGACGCTAAGTCTCGGTTTAGTGAATTTTTGGATGCTTGTCTGGCAAACGGGCCGCAAGTAGTCACCCGGCGTGGTGCTGAAGCAGCAGTGCTGGTTCCTGTTGATGTTTGGAAGAGGCTCCAAGCAGCGGCAAAACCATCCCTGAAAGATTTATTGTTGTCTGATTCTGGACGTGGTGATCTTGTGTTGCCGGAGCGTGGGCAAGCCCGGAGAAGGCGTGTACAAGAGGTTATATAAATCATGTATTTATTGGATACTAATGTCGTCTCTGAATTGAGACGGAAGAAACCTCATGGAGCGGTTGTCGCATGGGTTCAGTCAGTCGATGACAAGGATTTATATCTTTCTTCGGTAACATTAGCTGAAATTCAAGCTGGTATAGAAATAACACGGGATCAAGATACCGAACGTGTAGCCGAACTGGAAGCATGGCTTGATGAAGTAGCAGCCACCTATAACATATTGGATTTGGACAGTAATGCTTTTCGTGCTTGGGCAAAGCTAATGCATAAAAAATCTGACACCTTATACGAAGACGGAATGATCGCCGCCATCGCTCAAGTAAATAAGCTGATTGTCGTCACTAGGAATGTCACTGATTTTGAATCTTTTGATGTGAAGTTGTTGAATCCATTTGAGTATAAGATCTAACGAGGCTGTAGGAAAACCTAAGTCTCTCTCACAAAATCTCAAAAGTGGCGTGATGTACGTAAATATTTGAACATTTTTCACTAAAAACTCCTCAAAGATTTACGTAAAATTGCACATTTGTTTGTTTTTTGTTCAATTTTTTAAAAATCGAAAAAGTGGTTTGGAGGTTTTTCTACAGCCTTAACGTCCAACATGACGGGCGCGGCGGGGAGTCGAATGGGCATTGTCACCGCGTCCGTCGTCGATATTATCGTTATAACAAAATCAATTAATACCTATGAGTTTTTCTTCAATATTTCTTCTAATTTATGTATTTCCCCCTCCATTTGAGGGCCAATATTTAATTTTCTTTCATTCGTCATTTTTTTAATTGTATGAATGGCATCTTGTGCTCTTTTTCTTAAATCTTCATTCCAAGATGATTGTTCTGTATTTCTTAAATAAACAAAAACATTTATACGTCCACTTGAAGAAAGGGTTTCAAGTTGAGGCATTGTAATCAAACTTATTGCAGAGGATATAGCTATCTGATTTTCTTTATGATCCTCAATTAATTCAGCAACAGCAGCCAATCTTTTTTCTTTAACATCACTATTCATTTTCCAAACTAAATTTTGAATTTGTACTTCTAAATTGCGGCTTTCTGCCGATGTAACAATATTTGTTACTTGCTCTGTGCGCTTTGATATTTCTTTTTCTACACTTGCCACAAGAGTTCCATCAGTATCCTTTTCTTTTGCTATTTTTAAGAGTTGTTCATTTGCTTTCGTTATTTCTTCTTTTAACAAGAGTATTTCAGATGTTGATTTTTGAATATCTTGAATAAGTTCTTGAGATTTTACTTCTAATTTATTATTTTTTTCAATTAAACGACCCTCTTCAACTTTGGCTTCAAAAACTTTCTCTCGTGCTTCCAAAGCATCTTCTCTTTCCTTTAATGAAGAATATTGAAACTGACCGATAGATGTGGCTATGGCAGTAATTGCTGCTAACATGGGAATCCATGCTGATGGTTTTCCCCAACCTCCTTTTTTAATTGAGGAGGTTTCAGCTATAAGTTTCTCAGTTTCTGCCTCTATTCGAGCTTTTTCTTCTGGAGTCATTATATTTTCCTGGTTTTTATTTATAACGAGGGTGTAGAAAAACCCGAATCTGATCATCCCATCCAGACCGGTCAGTCATTTTTTTGAACACCCCGAACGGCTGGGAGGCACTCTCACCATTGCCGGACTCCGGCTTCCCCGTAACGCCCTGAATACCGTCTGAGACGGGCAATACGGTGCATTTTTGCGTGTTTGGCTGCATCATTTCCCCCTTCATGCGGCATACCCGTAATGAGCCAGCTTTTCGAGGTTGTGCATCAGGCAAAACAGCTTCCATTGCCCGTCCACTTTGGCTTTGCTGCGCAAGGTGAAGCGGTGCAGGCGTTTGTTGCCGCGCAAGTTCCCAAACACCGGTTCGACGGTGGCGAAGCGTTGGGTGATCATGCGTTTGCCGAGGTCAGAGTCGATTTTTGGCTTCATCAAATCGGTGTGGCTGGGGGTGTCATCGCGTTTGCCTTGCAGGAACGTCACTTGCCGGGCGCGGGTTTTTGCCGGGTCTTTCAGGCATTGGGGACGCTGTGTACAGG
>NZ_FNQP01000025.1 GCF_900107695.1 Thiothrix caldifontis
GTTGACTTCGGTGTGGTTCCCCCGGTTGTTGAGCCACCCAAGGTTGTTTCTGTGGGTGATACCCTTTGGATTGACACCAACGAAAACGGTCAACAGGATGCTGGCGAAACCGGCTTCAGTGGCGCTACCGTTACTTTACTGGATAAATCGGGCAACCCCGTCAATGACCTTGACGGCAAACCGGTAGCCGCCGTGACCACAGCGGCAGACGGCCTGTACCTGTTTGAAAACTTGCCCGCAGGCGAATACCTGATCCGCGTCGATGCACCCGAAGGCTATGTAGCGACCCAAGGTGGCGCTGCGGTCGATGACGATACGTCCAATACCGACAGCAACTGCCAAGTGGTCGATGGCAAGACACAAACCAGTGCCTTCAACCTCACGACCGACAACCTCACAGTCGATTGCGGTTTCTACCTGCCGAAAGCCCCCACACACAGTATCGGCAATACTGTGTGGGTTGATGCCAATAATAACGGCTTGTTGGATGCAGAAGAGTCAAAAGTGGTTGATGGCGTGGTGATGGAATTGCTGGATAAGTCCGGCACTGTTATGGCCTACACCGAAACCAAAGACGGCTACTACCTGTTCAGCGGTTTAGCGGCTGGCGAATATAGTGTCTGTGTCGCACACGGCAACTTCGACGAAGGTCTGTTGAAAGGCTATACCGGTAGCCCAGTGATGGAGGCTGCGGGTGACAACCGGAACAGTGGTGACAGTGACACCCAAGATGGCCTGTGCTCCAACGTTATTGTGTTAGATGATAAACAGCCAACGGATGAAGCCCCAACCGCTAGTGGTACAACCGGTGATGATGGTATGGGAACCGATGATAACCGTTCCAACCTTGCGGTTGACTTCGGTGTGGTTCCACCAGAAGTTGAACCACCGAAAACGGTCTCTGTCGGTGACTTTATCTGGATTGATGCCAACGAAAACGGGCAGCAGGATGAAGGTGAAACTGGGCTGGCAGGTGCAACCGTCACCTTGTTAGATAAGTCCGGCAACCCTGTTAGCAACATCGACGGCGTTGCCGTAGCACCGGTGACTACGGGAGTGGATGGTAAATATACCTTCATCAACTTGCCAGAAGGTGAGTACCAGATTCGTGTGGAAACACCCGAAGGTTATCTGCCAACGCAAGGTGTAACGGATGCACTGGCCTCCAACACCGACAGTAACTGCCAAGTGATGGATGGCAAGCTGCAAACCAGCCTCTTCAGTCTCACCGCTGACACCACAGCCGTTGATTGTGGTTTCTACCAGCCGAAAGCACCGACTCATAGCCTGGGTAACATGGTGTGGATCGACAATGGTGAGGGCGATAATGCCAATAACGGTCTCTTTGATACGGGCGAAACCTTACCGGGCAACGTGGTGATGGAACTGCGTGACAGCACGGATGCATTGGTCAATACCACACAAACAGCAGGCGGTTATTACTTGTTCAGTGGCTTGGCTGCTGGTGAGTACAAAGTCTGTGTGGCTGGCAGCAACTTCAATGCAGGTGCCGCACTGGAGGGTTACACCGCCAGCATCACAGGGAAAGAACTTAACGCTAACTTGAATGGTGATAGTAACGACAATGGCGATAGCACCGCTTCGGATGGCTTGTGTTCTAACCTGATTGTATTGGATGGCGAGGAGCCAACCGGCGAGCAGCCAACGGCTAGTGGTATTGCCGGTGATGACGGCATGGGGACGGAAGATAACCGTTCCAACCTCACGGTTGACTTTGCGGTCGTACCGGTTGAGCCAGTCGATCCGGGTACACCTGTCTCTGTGGGCAACCAAATCTGGATTGACAGCAATGCCAATGGTCAGCGTGAAGAGGGTGAGAGCTTCCTAGAAAATGCAGTGGTGACACTTACTGACGCTTCCGGTCGTTCGGTGATGGATTTGGATGGCAATAGCGTTGCGCCGCATACTACGGGTGCTGATGGTCTCTACCTGTTCGAGAACTTGCCGGAAGGTGAGTATATCGTGACGGTCGAACCGCCAGAAGGGTTCTTCCCAACCATTGGCGGGATTGATGTGGATGATGATGCCAGTGACATTGACAGCAACTGTCGTGTCAACCCGATCAATAATACAGTCGAAACCCATCCATTCACATTGGCAGCAGGCTCAGAACCGGATGCGGACGGTGACGATACCAATGGCAATATGACTGTTGACTGTGGGTTCTACGGTTCAGTGTCTTTGGGTGACAGGGTATGGTTAGATGGCAATGCCAATGGTCAGCAAGATAATGCTGAGACGGGTATCAATGGCGTAAGCGTCAGCTTGATGGAAGAAGATGGCATTACGCCAGCAACTGATATCAGTGGTAAGCCAGTGGCGGCTGTGATGACTGATGAAAATGGTAACTACCTGTTCCCTAACCTAAAACCGGGTAATTACATCGTTGTCGTGAATCCGGGTACGGATTCTGGCTACAGCCTCACCAAAGGTGGTGCTGACCCCGATACGGATCCATCCAATACGGATAGTAACTGTAAAGTTGCCGCAGGTCAGTTCCAGACACCAGCAGTGACGTTGACACCGGGTAAAGAACCCAATGACAACGGTTTCAGTGATTTGACAGTTGACTGCGGCATGTTGCGCCCTGTGAATCTCGGTAGCCGCTTGTGGCTGGATTTGGATGGCGATGGTAAGCAGGATGGTGGTGAACCGGGTATTCCGGGCGCAACTGTCACCTTGCTGACAGTGGATGGGAAACCTGTTACCGATATTTTCGGTGATGTACTGAAACCGCAGACAACCGATAGCGACGGTAAGTACTTCTTTGGCAACTTGCGCGAAGGTGATTACGTGGTGAAGGTTGTTCCGCCTGCTGGCTACTTGCCAACGGTCGGTGGTGAAGACCCGAACGACGATGACGCAACCGATAGCAACGGTGTGCTGAACGCGGATGGCAGCATCATCAGCAAGCCAATCAACCTCAAATGGGGTGATGAGCCAGAAGATGGTGGTGCAACTAACACCACGGTTGGTTTCGGTTTAGTAGCTAATCTGCATGTACCGACGTTGAGTCAGTGGGGTATGGCTATTATGAGCATGTTGCTGGCAACAGCTGCATTCTTCCGCCGCCGTCGGGAAGACTAAGCATCAGGGCTTTCTCTGAACGGGTTTTAACTTCGCTCACTCAACGGACTTAAGAAAAGCCAGCCCAGTGCTGGCTTTTCTTGGTCTGTTATTTGTTGCCGTTTATCTTGCAAAGTCAGGTGTTTTTTTTGTTAATCAGTAAAGTGTTCGTTACTTGGTGCACATTTTGCCAAGTATTAAACTATACAGATAGGAGATCATGTTATGACAATCGGATTGTTAAGTAATTTATTTGGTAGTGCTTATAAAACACCTTCTGCTAATTCAGGTTGCGGTTGTTCTGGTAATACAGGCGGGAGTTCGGGTGGCAGCAAGTCATTTGGTGGTGGTTTGTTAGACTTAAAGGGTGGCCTATTAGGTGCTAAATCCAATCTGATTAACAACTTGCTCGGTGGTATTGGTGGTGGCTCTACTGGGGTGGGGCAGGGTAGTTCCAATTGCGGTAACTATGGTGGTCAAGGTGGCTCTTCCTGTGGCGGCTATGGTGGTAGTGCCGGTTCTTCATCTTCCAATGGTTTGGGTTCTGCTGTGGGTGGTCTGGCTTCTGGCGTTCACCAATTTGCTGAAAAAGCAATTTCTGCCACGGGTTTAGGTGGGGCATTTGCACCGATTGATGACGCAATTATTCACCCGCTGCTTTGGGATCCAATTTCCAAGGCTACCGGTGTTGACGTAAGCAAGCATCCAGAAGGTATTAAAGATGTATCCAATCCTTTGGGTGTTGAGCGCAAATAAATAGCAGTTAATCTGTGGCAAATATGAAGGCCAGCTGCGTGTTGGCCTTTTTTTGTGGATGATGCATAGCAAAAAAGTGTAGTATGTCCCCCTTTTCCAACGGCAGTTTTGGGGATTTATGGCAGGCAAAACGCTCTACGATAAGGTCTGGGATGCGCATGTGGTGCGGCAAGAAGCCGACGGCACGGCCTTACTTTACATCGACCGGCACTTGGTTCACGAAGTCACTTCACCGCAAGCTTTTGAAGGGCTGCGTCTGGCTAAGCGCCAACCTTGGCGCATCAATTCAATGGTGGCAGTACCCGATCATAACGTTCCCACCATTGGGCTGGAACACGGTATTACTGACCCAGTAGCGCGTCTGCAAGTCGAAACGTTGGATGCGAATTGCCGCACGTTTGGTATTACTGAATTCAACATTGGCGACATCCGCCAGGGTATCGTCCACGTCATTGGTCCTGAGCAAGGCGCAACCTTGCCCGGCATGACTGTAGTTTGCGGCGATTCGCACACTTCCACCCACGGCGCATTCGGCGCACTCGCGCACGGCATCGGCACATCGGAAGTCGAACACGTCATGGCAACCCAATGCCTGATCCAGAAAAAAATGAAAAATATGCTGATCAGCGTGGATGGCAAAGTCGGTGCGGGCGTGACGGCCAAAGACATCGTGCTGACCATCATCGGTGAAATTGGTACAGCGGGTGGCACAGGTTACGCCATCGAATTCGGCGGCGAAGCGATTCGCGAGTTGTCGATGGAAGGACGCATGACGGTGTGCAATATGGCAATCGAAGGTGGCGCACGAGCTGGCATGATTGCTGTCGATGACACCACTATCAACTACGTCAAAGGCCGCCCTTACGCACCTAAAGCGGAAGATTGGGAAGCAGCCGTTGCAGCATGGCAAGATCTACATTCTGATGCGGACGCAGTATTTGATCGCGTGATTCATCTGGATGCTGCCAGCATCCAACCGCAAGTGACGTGGGGAACATCCCCCGAGATGGTGCTGCCTGTCGATGGCAAAACGCCAGACCCTGCGAACGAAACTGATCCGGTCAAAGCCAGCGGTATCCGCGCCGCACTCAAATACATGGGCTTGGAAGCGAATATGCCGATTACTGACGTGCAAATCGACAAAGTATTCATTGGCTCATGCACCAATTCGCGCATTGAAGATTTACGTGCCGCCGCTGAAGTCGCTAAAGGCCGCAAAGTCGCCGCGAATGTAAAGCTGGCAATGGTTGTTCCCGGCTCTGGCTTGGTCAAACAGCAGGCGGAAAGCGAAGGCTTGGACAAAATTTTCATCGAAGCCGGTTTTGAATGGCGTGCGCCGGGCTGTTCCATGTGCCTTGCGATGAATGCCGATCGCCTCGAACCGGGCGAACGCTGCGCTTCCACCTCCAACCGCAATTTTGAAGGGCGGCAAGGGCAGGGCGGACGTACCCATCTGGTCAGCCCCGCAATGGCAGCGGCGGCGGCAGTGACAGGTCATTTCGCGGATGTGAGGACGCTCTAATGGAAAAATTTACTGTACACACTGGCTTGGTTATCCCGTTGGATCGTTCCAACGTCGATACCGATGCGATTATTCCCAAGCAATATTTGAAATCCATCCAGCGCACTGGCTTTGGCCCCACGCTGTTTGACGACTGGCGTTACCTTGAGCCGGGCGAACCGGGCATGGATCACAGCAAACGCACCCCAAATCCCGATTTTGTGCTGAATGCGCCGCGTTATGCGGGTGCTTCCGTGCTGTTGGCGCGTGAAAACTTCGGCTGTGGTTCGTCGCGGGAACACGCGGTATGGGCGTTGACCGATTACGGCATTCGGGCGGTGATTGCGCCGAGTTACGCGGATATTTTCTTCAACAACAGCTTCAAGAATGGCTTGTTGCCGTTGACCTTGCCTGCTGAAGTGATTGATCAGTTATTCGTTGAGGCGCAAGCCACCGAAGGCTATCAGCTCACTGTGAACCTGGAAGCGCAGCAAGTGGTCACGCCAAGCGGTGCAGCGTTTGCGTTTAGCATTGACGAGTTCCGCAAATATTGCCTGCTGAACGGGTTGGATGATATTGGGCTGACCTTACAACATGCCGATGATATTCGGGCGTATGAAGCGAAGCGTAAGCAAACAGCACCTTGGTTATTTTAAGATTTGATTTGGGTTAGATGGTTATGACACACAAAATTTTAGTATTGCCCGGTGATGGAATTGGCCCGGAAATCGTGGCAGAAGCGGTTAAAGTCCTCAACGTTTTTACCGCTGAAGGCAATCTGTCGGTAGAGCTGGAATACGCCAATATCGGCGGCATCGCTTATGATAAAGAAGGGCAACCGTATCCCGACTCCACCCGTGCCTTGGCGCAAAAAGCCGATGCGATTTTGCTCGGTGCAGTCGGTGGCCCCCAATACGATGCGCTGGATCGCCCGTTGCGCCCAGAACGTGGTTTGCTGGCAATTCGTGCTGACTTAGGTTTGTTTGCCAACCTGCGCCCTGCAATTCTGTACGAAGAACTCGCGTCCGCGTCCACCCTGAAACCCGAAGTGGTGGCAGGGCTGGACATTATGATTGTGCGCGAATTGACCGGCGGTATCTACTTCGGTCAACCGCGTGGTATCCGTGTGCTGGAAAACGGTGAACGCCAAGGCTTTAACTCTGCCACTTACACCGAATCCGAAATCGAACGCATTGCCCGCGTCGGCTTTGAAACTGCGATGAAGCGCAACAAACGCCTGTGTTCCGTCGACAAAGCCAACGTGCTGGAAGTGTGCGAATTGTGGCGCGAAATCGTCGAAAAGGTTGGCAAGGAATATCCTGAAGTTGAACTCAGCCACATGTACGTCGATAACGCGGCGATGCAATTGGTACGTGCGCCCAAGCAGTTTGACGTGATTGTAACCAGCAACCTGTTCGGCGACGTGCTGTCGGATGCGGCAGCCATGCTGACCGGCTCTATCGGCATGTTGCCGTCTGCCTCTTTGAATTCTTCTGCGTGCGGCTTGTACGAACCGATCCACGGTTCTGCGCCTGACATCGCAGGCAAAGGCATTGCCAATCCGTTGGCAACCATTCTGTCCGTGGCAATGTTGCTGCGTTACAGCCTCAATCGTCCAGAACTGGCTGAGCGCATTGAGCGTGCAGTAAAAACAGTGCTGGCATCAGGCGTGCGCACTGGCGACATTTATACCGACGGCGACCGCAAGGTGGGTACGGCAGAAATGGGCGATGCGGTTGTGGCGGCTTTACAAGGGTAATCATGGCTAAAACTTATAATGTAGTGGTCGTTGGTGCAGGCAGTCTGGTAGGCGAAGCCATACTGGACTTGCTGGCAAAGCGTAAATTTCCAATTGGCAAAATATACGCGCTGGAATTTGCAACCGATGGCGAACAATACGTCGATTTCGGCAATAAAACGTTGGATATTGAATCGGTCGAAGATTTCGACTTTTCCAGCGTGCAATTAGCTTTATTTGCCAGCACTGAAACGGTAGCGGCGGATTATGTGCCAAAAGCAGTTGCCGCTGGTTGCCTTGTTATTGATGACAGCGCCTGTTTTCGCTTTGATACGGATGTACCGTTAGTCGTACCAGAGGTGAATCCAGCCGCGATTACGGGGTATAAACAACGCGGGATTATTGCGAATCCTGGCAGTATGGTAAGCCAAATGTTAGTGGCGTTAAAACCTTTGCATGATGCTGCTGAAATTACACGCATTAATGTGGCGACGTATCAGGCTGTTTCCGGCACGGGGCGTGCGGGTATCAATGAGTTGGCGCATCAAACGGCGCAATTGCTCAATGCACGACCTGTCGAACCAGAACTGTATGCTAAACAAATTGCTTTCAATCTTTTCCCACATATTGGCGCGTTTCAGGATAACGGCTATACCTGGGAAGAAATGAAAATGGTAAAAGAAACCCGTAAAATCATGGATTTACCTGAACTTGGGGTGAATCCAACCGCAGTACGTGTGCCCGTATTTTTTGGTCATGCGGCAGCTTTACATATTGAGACACAGCGCAAGCTGACGGCGACTGAAGCGACCGAATGTTTACGCAAATCGGCAGGTGTGGAAGTCTTAGATGAGCGTGAAGACGGTGGATATCCAACCCCTGTGACCGAGGCAGTTAATAGCGATACGGTTTATGTTAGCCGTATCCGTGAAGATATTTCTTGTGCATCTGGTTTAGATTTATGGGTGGTTGCTGATAATGTCCGTAAAGGTGCTGCACTAAACAGCGTGCAGATTGCGGAGATATTAGTGCGTGATTATCTGTAGGTGTGGTTAAGCGGGAATTAATTCACTATTGCCCACAATGGCTTACAGATACGGTTGGTGTTAGCATCTTCCTAAAGGCTTGTATCGGGGCAACATTGCTGAGCATAATGTACTAATATAAAGTTCCAGCGTTAAGAAACAACAACCAGAATCGCTATTCATCAAAATAATAAGGGCTAATAAAGGTTATGAAGGTGATGAATCAGGGATGCCACAATCTTACACAGATAAAGAATCAATTGAAGGGGAATTGCAGTGAATAAACAAGCCTTGAGCTTAGCTATATTCATCGCCGGAGCTTATCCTGCGGCCTCTAGTGCCTTGGGGCTTGGGGATATTGAGTCCAACTCTCACTTAAACCAGCCATTGCGTGCAAAAATTGACTTGCTGTCTGCTGCCCCGGCAGATGCCAGCCAGATTCAGGTACGTTTAGCGCCGCCAGAGGTATTCAACCGAGTCGGGGTAGCACGTCCTGAGTTTCTCGGTAATTTGCGCTTTACGCCAACGGTTCAAGGTGGCAAACCTGTGATTTTGGTGTCATCCGATACGCCGATTCAAGAACCATTTGTTAATTTCCTGCTTGAAGTGAGCTGGCCTCAGGGACAATTGCTAAAAGAATATACTGTGATGCTGGATCCGCCTGTACTGATGCAGCCGGGTAATACGGTTGCAGGGGAAGCCGCAGTACGAGCGGAGCCTAAAGCTACTGGTAATGTACGTCGCCCAGCACGTGAGCCATCTGCTACGTCAGCAGCACAACAACCTGCTGCGGCTTCTCGGAACCGTACTTATCGCGTCAAATCAGGTGATACGCTGTTCCGTGTGGCTTCGCGTCTTCAGCGTTCAGGTGTCAGTAATGACCAAATGATGATGGCTTTATTCCGGGCAAATCCGGGGGCTTTCATTGATAAAAACATCAACAACCTCCGTGCTGGTGCGCTGATGAAAGCGCCAAGTGGTAGCGAAATCAGTGCAGTGCCGCAAGCAGAGGCACGTCGCCAAATTCGTCAGCAAAATGCTGAGTGGCGCGAACTAAGAAAATCCCTAGCAGGTAATACCGTACCTCAACAAGGTCAAAGCACCAATCAAGCGAAGACGAAGCAAGTAACTCAAGCAAACGCAACACCAGCGAAAGCAGCTAACAATGCGACAGACAAAGCACGTCTTGAGGTATTAGGTGCTAAAACAGGTGAAGGCACTGCTACTAATGCCGCAGTCGCTGCGGGTACTGCCAAATTAGCAGAAATCGAGAAGCAACTGGCGTTAGCAAATGAATCCTTGGCGGCGCGGCAAAATGAAAACAATGAACTAAAGTCACGTGTAACCGATCTTGAGTCGATGCTGAACAAGAAAAATCGTTTGCTGGAGTTGCGTGATAGCCAGCTTGCCGATTTGCAAAAACAACTGGCTGCTAATGGTATTAAAGTTCCGTCTACGGCTGATACAGCCGATGCTCAGGGCGCAGGCACGCAGCCTGTCGCAGTGACGCCAGAGCAGGGTAAAGACATTCAAATGCAAATGGCAAATGTCAACGGTCAAGATAACAATACCATTTTGCGGACAGAGCAGCCGACACAACCAGCACCTGTGTTGCCTACTGAGACAGTAACTAAGACTAATACCGCTTTAGGCCAGAATACGAGTGCGGTAGCCACGCCAGCAGATACGGCAACAAGTAATACCAGTGCAGTGCCGTTAAAGCCTGCAATTGTACCTGTTACACCGGCAGCAGATGCACAAAAAGCAGTTAAGCCAAGCCCGGTCTTTGCCGACCAAACAGGTGGTAGTGACGATCTGTTGGGGTTATTAACGTCACCGTTAGCATTGAAAATTGGGGCGGGTTCTCTGGCATTGCTCTTATTGCTGTGGTTATTGGGACGCCGCCGCAAACCAGATGGTACGGCATCCGGTCAAGCGCAAAGCCGGGTGGCTAATTTGGATGATGATCTGGATGTTCCAGTGGTCGATGAACCATTTGATATGAATGCCTTGGAACGGGAGTTGGAAAAAGCCGACAAAGGCAACACCTACGGGGTACTAACGGCATCTGCAAAGGCCGAGGAAGATCCTTTTGGGATTGGTGGAATAGGGGCTGAGCCATCCTCTGAAGCTAATGAAGATGATTGTTTAACAGAAGCCAATGTGTATATCGCTTATGGCCTGTATCAACAGGCAGAAACCGAGCTGAAAAAATGCATTGAGCGTTATCCTGATAAGCCAGAGTATCGTCACAAGTTAATGGAGTGTTACTTCGTTGCTAATAACCGCGATGCATTTGACAGCCAGGCGCAACAATTCGCTGCGATGCCCGTTAAAGGTAAAGAGGCTTTATGGCAGTCTGTTGTGGAATGGGGACGCAAAATTAGCCCAGATAACCGTCTCTATCAAGGTGATATGAGTCAAACTGCTGCGACACCTTCTGTTGCGGCTACCGTAGCCGCAGCTTTGGGTGGCGTTGCTGCTGCAACGGCTGGTGCGGCTCTGGCTTCATCCCGCGATTCAGATGATGCTATTCCAGTGGCTTCTGCTGCTTCAGCTACGCCTAATACTGAACCAGAAGATTTTAATGATCTGGATCTGGGAGATTTGGATTTCGATGACATTGATCTTGATAAGCTATTGCAGGAAGAAGATGTTGCCGACATAGAACCGCATCAGCCGCTGCCCGCAGCACAAATGCCTGATTTACCTGATCTGACAGTAATGGTTGCGGATAAAGCAAAAGATGAAACGCTGACAGGGGATGAAGCATTTGAGTTAGGTGAGTTGGATGATGACCTAGATTTGGATTTCGATCTGGAAGATTTGGAGGGGGCGACCAAACCGCAGCCACAGTCGCAACCAGACATTGTAGCCGTTTCCCATGACCAGTACGATGCAGTTGACACTGATGATCTATTGGACTTTGATCTCACAGATTTGGGTGACAATGCAACGGTTGTAGCGAATCCGCCTGTTGCGGCGGTTGAGCCTGAAATGACTGTGGCTTCCAGTGCGACACATTTGAACTTGCATCTGGATAATGAAACCGGAATCAAGCGCATTTTGCCCAAGGATACCTTCTACGCGCCGATCAGTGATGAAGATAAGGATTGGTTAGGTGATATTGATGATGCCTTGTCATTCCTCGACTTCCCCGATGAGGAAATTGATTTGCACGAAGCGCATATCAGCACTAAATTGGATTTGGCGCGGGCTTATCTGGATATGGGCGACATCGAAGGTGCTCGCAGTACCTTAGAAGAGGTCATGGTCGAGGGCAACGACGATCAACGTTGCGAAGCAGAAATGCTGCTCCACCAGACAGGTTGAGGAATCCTCATTTTCACGCTATAAAGGCCGGTTAACCCGGCCTTTTGTGTTTTTACTGCCCCTGAGATAAGTGTCATGAAATTTGCAGCGTGTATCGAATACGACGGAAGCCCTTTTTTCGGTTGGCAGCGCTTGAGTCACGGGCCAACGGTGCAGGGTTATGTCGAACAGGCGCTGTCTACCGTAGCGGCTGAACCGATTGCGGTGGTTTGTGCCGGGCGCACCGATTCAGGGGTACACGGTATTGGGCAAGTCATTCACTTTGAAACCCATGCACAGCGCCCATTACGTGGTTGGTTGTTTGGCTCGAATGCACATTTGCCGGATGGGGTGGCAATGCGTTGGATTCAGCCGGTCGTAGATGACTTTCATGCGCGATTTTCGGCACGGGCGCGGCGTTACCGTTACATTATCCTCAATCGTCAAGCACGTCCGGCATTGTTGCAACGACGGGTTTGTTGGCAACACGGGGTGTTAGATGCGGCAGCAATGCATGAAGCAGCGCAAGTCTTGCTTGGTGAGCAGGATTTTTCCAGTTTTCGGGCAGCGGGTTGTCAAGCACGTCATGCAGTACGTGAGATGCTGGAAGTGACAGTAAGCCGTGAAGGTGAGTTCATTTATTTGGATTTGGTGGCTAATGCTTTCTTGCATCACATGGTGCGCAATATCACCGGTTCGTTGTTGATGGTGGGAGCCGGTGAACGCCCGGTAGATTGGATAGGCGACTTATTGGAACAGCGTGATCGTACACAAGCAGGCATGACGGCTCCTGCATCTGGTTTGTATTTTGTGCACGTTGATTATCCAGAACACTTTGGTTTATCAGCAGAATACACGCTACCTCATTTTATCTTCTGAACATTTTGGCTAATTAACAGATACTTTTATCAGCAGTTTTGCCGGGAGCAGGCTATACTTAACAGCTTGAGTGTTGCGAGGTGACAAGGAGTGTCATTCATGAAAATTAATCATCAACTGACTCCGCCCGCTAAAGGGTATTTTATGTCGCATGTGTGCCAGCCAAGCCATCGAAACTTAGGGATGCGCCTATTGGCGTTTGCCTTTGATTTACTGATGATCAGCTTACTATTGATGTTAGTGTTGTCGTTTGTATTTGGACAAACATGGCTGCTTTATCACGCTTCTTACGAAAATAGCACTTTGCATGGTGTGTTTGTAGCTATACCGCTAGTGTATTTCATCGGGTTCTGGAGTTTATTGGGAGCAACCCCCGGTAAGTTATTGTTGTGGCCTTGGTTGGTGCAATAACCCGTCAATTTGATGCTAAGCGGTATTTCCCGTGTCTGCTTTGCTGTAGTCTTATTGGCTGGATGAACCTGAAAAAGGATAAAGGCAATGCAAGTGCAATACGATGTCATTATTGCAGGCGGCGGCATGGTCGGTGCGACGCTGGCTTGTTTGTTAGGCCAATCGGGTAAGCGCGTTGCGGTGCTCGAAGCGCATCAACCCGCACTATTTTCCCCTGATGATCCCTATGATTTGCGCGTGTCGGCTATCAGCCGTGCGTCGCAGCGGGCGTTGCTTGCAGCGGGTGCATGGGAAGGGATTGTGGCGCGTCGTGCGTTTCCTTACGAGGCCATGCAGGTGTGGGATGCCACCGGTACGGGTGAAATTCGTTTTGATGCGGCGGATTTGGGTGAGCCAGACCTTGGACATATTGTTGAAAACCGGGTGATACAACTGGCGCTGCTGGATACCTTGCAAGCTCTGGATGGTGTTGATGTGTTTTGCCCCGATAAACTCGCCGAGGTGCTGGTTGATGCGCAGCAAGTCACCGCTACTTTGCACAGCGGGGAGGTTTTGCAAGCCAAACTGTTGGTAGGGGCGGATGGAGCACAATCCAAAGTCCGCCAACTGGCGGGTATTGGGATGGAAACACAAGATTACGGGCAAAAAGGGCTGGTTTGCGTGGTGCAAACAGAATTAGCGCACCAGTTCACGGCTTGGCAGCGCTTTATGCCGGGTGGCCCGTTAGCCTTTTTACCACTCGCCGATGGCTTCTGTTCGATTGTTTGGACATTGCCTGCTGATCGTGCAGATGCCATGTTGCGTTTGTCGGATGGCGATTTCTGCCGCGAACTGGCGCAAGCCTTGGATTTTCGTTTAGGCGACGTTACTGCTGTGGGGGAACGGGCGGCGTTTTCACTGCGTGGTCGTCATGCTGAGCCTTATATTCAGGAACGTGTAGCGTTGGCGGGCGATGCGGCACACACCATTCACCCCTTGGCAGGGCAGGGTGTGAATCTGGGCATTAAAGATGCGGTGGAATTAGCCCAGCAAATCTGCCAAGCGCAGGGCGATGTGGGCAGCGTGAAAGTGTTACGTGCTTACGAACGGGCGCGGCGCGGCGATAATGTGCTGACACAAAAGGCGATGGAAGGTTTCCGTTTGTTATTTGGTAATACCTTGACACCCTGGAAAATCCTGCGCAATTCGGGGTTATCTATCGTCAATCAAATGAGCTTTCTAAAATACGAAATCGCGAAACGAGCGATGGGCATTTGAATAAGAGTAGGAGGATGAGATGAGTTTGGTAAAACGTTTTACAGGTGCGGTAGCATTTTCGTTGGTAGCAGCCTTTAGCACATTGCAAGCGGAAGAAGTGACGATTAAGCAAGGCGACATTACCTTGCGTGGTGAATTGACGTTGGCAGATGGAAAAACGGCTAAAGATGGCGTTATCCTGATGCAGCATGGCACGTTGGCACACAACAAGATGGAAATCATGCAATCCTTGAGCGAGTTGCTGAAGGAAAAGGGTTATAACACGCTCAATGTTAACCTGAGCTATGCCGTCGACCAGCGCCCTTCCGAGATGTTGGATTGCACTATTGAGCACAAGCATAAGCATGAAGATGCAGTGGCGGAACTCGATACATGGATGAATTGGTTGAAAGAGCAAGGGGCTGGCAAAGTGGCGATCTTGGGGCATTCACGTGGCGGTAATCAGGTGACGTGGTATGCCGCAGAAAAAGATTCTGAATTGCTGGAAAAAGTTATAGCGATTGCCCCGGCAACGGCTGATGCGGATAAAAGCAGTAAAGAATACGAGGAACGTTACAAAAAGCCTTTGGCAGACATCATGGCGGAAGCTACCAAGCTGGCGAGCGAAGGTAAGGGGGCGGAGATAATGACATTACCCGGTTTCGTGTATTGCGAAAACGCTAAAGCCGCAGCGGATAGCGTAGTGTCTTATTACAAGGATGACGAGCGCAAGAATACACCTAGCCTATTACCCAAGATCACAAAGCCGACGCTGATTGTGATGGGGTCGGCAGATGAAGTGGTCGATGATTTGCCTGCCAAGCTCGAAGGCATCAAACAGGATAACCTGAAAACAGAAACGATCGACGGAGCCGATCATTTCTTCATGGATTTGAATGCCGATGAGTTGGCAGACAAAGTAGCAACGTTTGTGGATTGGAAGTGATTATTGGTGACTTTCCAGCATTCCTAAGCGGGTGAGGACTTTTTTGTAAGTGCTGAGCATTTCGGGCATCAGCACCCTTTGGATATAGTCCAACACCCATTTGCGGTCACGCGGGCCTAAGGCTTCGGCAATAAAGTTGCCGAACGCCAGCCCCATTGAAAAGCCGGGTTCTTGCCCGACTCTGCCCCAAGTGGTTTCCGCATAATCTTCCATACGCTGGTTGAGCTTATTGATGAAGGGGTTACGGTAATCGCCTGGCCCCCCGAAATCGCGGGCATTGTCTTGCACGTGGTCGGCGATTTTCAAAGCGAAAGTAGTGACAAGTGCAGCCCGATCATCGTCATTTAATACGTCATGAGAAATACGGTCGAGGACGTGAATCATGAATGCCATGATTTCTTCCATCACCATCACGCGTTGCATTTGGGTGTCTGTCTGGAAATTTTCGTTTTCGATTTCCAGCAGGGTTTGCATCCCGATTTTCCAGGTATTAAACGCTAGCACACTGACGGTATCTTCCAGCGAAACTTCACGTTCCTGCTTATTCCACTTGGTTTTCAGGCGTATACGCACGGGATTTCCTCTCTCAAAACTAAAACAGTGCAGCATTATAGTGGCAGGGGGTGCGGGAATGCGAATTGTGGGGTGAACCTTGGTATTATCAGGCAAAACCAACGAGGTAGGTTTATGCATACACAGCACCAAGACTTGATTCAAACAATCCAACGCAATTGCCACATTGCTGATGCCCGCCACGCGGGTGATTACACTTTATGTGTTTATTTATTGAAAATGCGCGAATTTTACCGCTGGGAACAAGGTATTCGTCTCAGTGAAGTTGTGACCAGCGATGATGTGGGTGAGTGGCTCACTCAACGCGAAGCCGTGTGGGACTCGTTGGACGATCAGGATTACGCACCCTTACCACTCAATGGTCGTGCTGAACACGATCCATTTGCAAATGAAGCCATCAATGCGGCTTTGAATGCGGTGGGCTTGGTCTACAGCGCTGGCTATGGTCGGCGTTGCCGTCCACTGTTTTTCTTGGCGGAATTGGAACAAGTGATTGAGCAAGACGATTACACCCTGTTGGTGGCTGGGCGTGAATTGGCACGGGATGTGGAAGCGCCACCTGCGATGAATCAAGGCAAACACGTTTTCATTCGCCGCGAATCCTTGCGCCGCATGTTATGGGAAAAAGTCGATGAATGGCGATGGAGCGGACTGGATAATCCGATGGGACGAGCGTTGGCATACTACGATGTTGATGCAGATGTCGAAGCGGCGTTAGATGCGATGGCTGCCGCTGAAATCCAAACCGTCATTGCCCACGAAATCGGTGAGGTGAAAGCGGGACAGGTGTTGGGTGATGCGGCATGGCAAACGATGTTGTTTGCGCTGCCGCCATCGCACGCTGACATTATGTTGCGGGCGGTGCGTGATTTACTGGCGGATTGTTTACATACCTTGCCGGAATTGCTGGCCCGGGGGAATGCGGCTTCCATCCATTTCTATTTCGGCAATTTATCAGCGATGCGCAAGAAACTCGCGCCGCAGTTGGTGGCGGCATACCAGCATTGGTATGAGACGGGCGATGCGGCGCAGATTGCGGCGTATGCGGAGTGGGGGCGCGAGCATTGGGCAACGGTTGGGCGCGAGGCGTTGGCGGTGTTTCAGGCTAAGGGTGTGGCGGCGTTGGCGGAGATTGAGGCGATGGTATCTTATGGATAAAACCTTCAATGACACTACGCTAGGTTCGTGCCCAGCAGCTTGTTTCGTGATGGTTTGATGTCATTAGGCAAAGCAACCCAATTTAGCGGATTAAGCATGAGCGCTTTCATCACGCATTTGGGGAGTCTTGGCATTGAAATTGCCCGACCTGATGAAACTACCGCATATGAAACTCAAGATTTGTCTGCATGGCTATCATAATCAGTCATAAAGGTTAGTGGTTAATGGGTATCTGTTGTGATGTGGCGCGGTGGCGTTTCGAGTTGTGGTTCTGAGCCGCCTGATAAAGCGAGGTGGTTGGCACTCTCCCGTTCGATCAGGGCTTTAGATGAAGAGAGCGCGGATCATTGTGGGTGACTCATGATTAACGAAACGACGGAAATCCATCAAAAAACGGGTCAAACCCAAAGTCTGGTTCAGGTAAGCGCACGTTTTTCAACCACGCCTTAAGGTATTTCACATCCTTAAACAGCCGCAGATCTTGCTGGATACGTTTGATTTCTGCCTGCATCGTTTGAATGTCTTGCTTGAGTAACATCGCAAGGCGTTTGGGGGAAAGTGGTTCAAACGGTGGAATTTGTACCATCATGCGGATTTGGTCTTCCTTGAGCATCACTTCTTCTTGTAATTCAGCCAGTTGGTCACTGAGAACTTTGTTGTAATGCTTGAGGCGTTCGGCACTCAGGCTGCTGAGTTTACTTTGGTCGATTTGCTCAACCGCGAGTTGTAATTCCAGCAGTTTCAGCAAATCTTTACTGGCGTAAGCGACGGTCACTTGTTGCATGAGTTCGGTTTTGCGTTCGCGTTCTACCGGGTCTTGCTCGCGGTCGGGGTGCAAGGCACTGGTGAGTTGGCGGTAAACGGCTTGGATGGATTTGCTGACATTGGCGGCTTCTTCCGCAGCCTTGGCTTCTTTTGCCAGTTGTTTGGCGGATTTTTTGCGTTGGGGGCGGGCAGCAGCAGCGGCTTCTGCCTCGGCTTCGCGTTGTTTGACCTTTTCGGTGAGGCGTTCGGCGGTTGCCTGCGGGTTTTGCAAGTCGAATTCATCATCGTCTAGGCTTATCCCGAATTCTTTTTCAAGCATGGATTTCATAAACTCGTTTGCCATCATTTGTTCTTCTTCCGCTTCGGTATCGTAGTCGCTGGCGGTGTATTTGTTATACATGGCTTTCAACTCGTCGTCGTCACCGCTGCGTAGCAATTCTTCGCAGAGTTCCACGATGAGGTGCGTGAGTTTTTCTTGTTGGGTTTTGGTGAATTTATTGGCGGTGAATTGCTGATCCAGCAGGTGCGCCATTGCCGTTTGCTGTTCCTTCATGCTTTGTTTTAACGGTTCTAGTTTGTCAACGGCATCGGTGCGGCAACGCTCGAACGTTTCCTGCCACTCTGCCAAGAGTTGTTTTTGCGCGTCGATTTTTTTGATGAGGCTGTTGAACTTCTTTTGTGCGGGTGACAGTACCGTTTGTGCGGGAGCAGTGTGGATGTGGACAACTTTTTTGCTGGACATGGGGGGTTCCTGACACTGATTTTAGCGGTAGTGTGGCATCAGATGACGCTTTGTTCCAGCAGGAAATCTGGGGAAAGTTTCGTTTGGTCAGGAATGCACTGGCAGTCGTGAAAAAACGACCTAAACTTGTTAGGATGTTACGAAAACTTCTGAAAATTGTGCTTATTCTGGCCTTATTGCTGTTTTTGGTGCAAATCGGTTTGCACTTATATCGTACTTGGCAGGATAAGTTGGAAGTGCCGCTTACACCACCGGTATCGACGTTTTCAATGGGGAAAATGGCCTCGCAAGTATCTTTGTTGGGAATCAATACCAACGAAATCAGTTACAACGATGCCAGTCTGCCGTTTGTTGATTTGTTTCGTTCCGCGAATCCGTTTCAGGAAAATGTGCTGCGCTTAAAGGCTGAGTCTGTCACCTACGATGCCAATGGTTGGCCGAATAATCTCAACGGCGGTGAGGCAGGTACGCGCTTTCTCGGTGAATTGCCCGCCGATGCACTGCCTGCTGGTGAATACACGGTGCTGTATGACGGCGAGGGGGAAATCCGTTACGGTAATGATGCCAAGCTGATTACGCATTCACCGGGGCGCGACACCATTACACTGGAGGCGGGTGTGAATGCGCGTTTGGATGCCAGTCTCGTGATCGCTGACAGCAACCCAGAGGATTATGTGCGCAATATCCGTATCTTACCGCCCGGTGGTATCTGCCAACATAATCCGCTTAAGCGGGTGATGGATGCATCGGCTTGTGCGGGGGATGCGGGTATGTATTTGTCGTTCGCGGATCACTACGCCGAGATTGTCTTCAACCCTGACTATCTGGATTTTATGAAAGATTTTCAGGCAATCCGCTTCATGCCAATGTCAGGCATTACCCGCAACCCTGAGGCGCATTGGCAAGATCGCCCCAGCATGGCTGAAGCCACTTGGGGCGGTACGTATGGTGCTCGCGGCGCACCGCTGGAAATTATGGTGGAACTTGCCAACCGTTTGCAAAAGGATGCTTGGTTCAACCTGCCGCACGCGGCTGACGACGACTATGTGCGCGAGTATGCTACCTATGTGCGCGACCATCTTAACCCTGAACTGAAAATCTACCTCGAATATTCCAATGAAATTTGGAATACCAACTTTAACCACGGCGAATATACCCAGAAAAAAGGCATTGAAATGGCGTTGGGGCTGAATGCTGCCGACGTGGGCTATGAGTATTACACCATCCGCGCTCGCGAGATTTTTACCATGTGGGAACAGGTATTCGGTGGTCGGGAACGCTTCGTACGTGTGCTGGGTGGTTGGGATACGCGCCCCGATTTTGCCGAAAAAGTGCTGAGTTACAACGATACGTATCAAGCGGTGGATGCGTTGGCGATTGCGCCGTATTTTGGCGGTAATATCAAAGGCTATCGCGAGGCGGAAACCGTGGAAGATATTTTTCATCTGACTACCGCACCCGATTCCTACCGTTCGTTGCCGGAAGTGTTGGAAAAAGTGCAACGTCATGCGCAACTGGCTCAGCAGTTTGGGGTGACATTGCTAGGTTATGAGGGCGGGCAGGGTTTGGTTGATTGGGCTACCCGCAAGCCGGATCAGCACCCTAATCCGTTGTTTTTCGCCGCCAACCGTGATCCGCGCATGGGGAAACTTTACACTGAGTTTCTGGAAGGGTGGCAACAAGCGGGTGGGCAGTTGATGATGCTGTTTTCCGCACCCCGTATTTGCCAATGGTACGGTTGTTGGGGGCTAAAGGAACACATTCGCCAACCGCGTGAACAAGCGCCGAAATATGCTGCTGTGTTGGCTTTCATCGCGACACACCCGCCTCATCCTGTACCCGCACCACCGAAGCCTGCTCACAATCCATTGGCAATTGCACCGCGTAATCCGAATGATCCTTTGATTGTGTGGCGACCAGCCGTTGACCCAGAGCGGGTATTTTTCATCGAAAATCCGATTACCTTGGACTTATTGCTTGAAGGTACAGTGTGGGATAAACGCAATCTGTTTGGAAAATGGCAAGGACGGTGGGATGATGATTTCCTGTTCCTGACCGTGCGCGTATACGACAGCAAGCGGGTGTTTGATTCGGCACACCCGGCGGATGATGATTCCGTGGGGTTCTTGATTGACACGGATAACAGCCGAGATGCCAAGCTGGACGGCAAGCACGATTTCCACCTGATCTTTGCTTGTGATCGTGAGCAAGTCGTGTTGGGGAAAGATTCTGCGCCGTTGTCTGCGGGGGCGTTGCGTAGTATCCGCTTTGATATGCGTGAGTTTTACGATGGTTATGTACTGGAGGCATGGATTCCTTGGCAAGCCTTGGGCATGAACCCCGCGATCAAAGATCGCGTCAGCGTCAATGTGGAAGTGAACGATGATGACGATGGCGGCACACGCGATGGCAAAATCGCGTGGATGGCACAAGACAAACAAGCCCTAACCGACCCGCGCCAGTGGGGTGTGGTGCTATTTAGTGGTCGGTGAGGCATTGATCAAGCGTGGTTTGGTTTTCGTTTTGGGTAACAGTTCCATTTTGGCTTTTTCCTGGCGAATACGTAACACATAGCCGCCCAGTGCGCCCCCAGCCGTGGTCAACATCAGCAAACCTAGCGTGATGAATTGCGTGAGCAACAACAAGCCACCAATACCGGCAGCTCCCGCAAACGCCATGCCCACTTTGATATTGGCTTGGGTCGAGGTGCGGCGTACTTCCTGAATGGTTTCCTGATGCGCTTGTTTGATCACGCGATGCTTGGCGCGTTCGGCATTGACGCGCAGCGCTTCACGTTCTTTGGCGTGGCATTCTTGCAAGCGGCTGATTTCATCTTTGTTGTGGTGTGCCGCCATTGAACTGAACCACGCGGCGGTGAGTACACCCACAATGCCAACAGGAATCACCAGTCGCAACCAGCCCCAGCCGCTCAATTCGGTGGGCGCAATCAATACCAATACCACGGTTATGACTTGTAGCAATAAAATGCCGGGTAGAAATTTCAGCACTGTGAGTGTCCTTTTCTTCTGTCAGGTTCTAATTCGGGGATTATAATGCTTATTGGATTCAACAGGACATTACCATGCTGCCGAAAGACCTTGTGGATGAACTCATGCACTTCCGCGCCGAGCGTGATTGGGCGCAGTTCCACACCCCGCGCAACCTTGCGATTTCGCTTTCCCTAGAGGCGGGCGAAGTGCTGGAACTGTTTCAGTGGGAAGATCGCCGGGGTGCTGCGTTGGATAAAGTCATGCCGCAGTTGCGTGATGAAGTGGCGGATGTGGCAACCTACCTGACGTATTTGTGTGCGGATTTGGGGATTGATTTGGAAGCGGCGGTGCGGGAGAAGATGGTGCAAAATCGGCGTAAATATCCAGTGGAATTGGCGAAAGGGTCGGCGAAGAAATATACCGAATTGCGGGCAGGAGACGAAGCATGACCCCATTTGTCCACCTACGCCTCCACACCGAATATTCGTTGGTTGATAGCACCATCCGCATCAAACCACTGATGAAAGTCGCGGCTGGTAAAGACTTGCCCGCCCTCGCCATTACCGACCAAAACAACTTTTTCGGCTTGGTAAAATTCTACAAAGCCGCAATGGGCGCAGGCATCAAACCCATCTTCGGCCTCGACCTGTTGCTGGCAGATGAACAGGGCACGGATACCTTATTCCACACGATTTTGCTGTGTCAAAACAATACCGGCTACCGCAACCTCACCAAACTCGTATCCCGCGCTTACCAACAAGGGCAGGTACTGGGCGTGCCGCGTGTGCAACGCGAGTGGATCAAAGAATTCAGCGAAGGCGTAATCATGCTCTCCGGCGGACGCGACGGCGATGTCGGGCAAGCGATGCTCTCCGGCAATCAAGAACTTGCTGAGAAACGCCTGCAAGAATGGCTGGAAACTTTTCCCGACCGCTATTATTTAGAGCTGCAACGCACCGGACGCGATGGCGAAGAAGACTACATCCACGCCGCCATCGACCTTGCTCTGGCGCACGACATCCCCGTGGTCGCCACCAACGACGTGCGTTTCATTGCCGAATCCGATTTTGCTTCCCATGAAGCGCGGGTCTGCATCCGTGACGGCTACGTGTTGGCTGACCCCAAACGCCCCAAACGTTACAGCCCGCAGCAATATTTGCGCACGGGCGACGAAATGGCGGAACTGTTCGCCGACATTCCCAGCGCGATCAGTAACACCGTCGAAATCGCCAAACGCTGCAATGTGTCGCTGACCTTGGGCAAAAATTACCTGCCACAATTCCCGATTCCTGAGGGCATGACCGAAGCGGAGTATTTTTGCAAAGTCAGTGAGAAGGGGTTGGAAGAACGCCTCGATTTCCTGTTCGGCGACAAATACCCGCGTGGTACGCCAGAATTTGCAGAAAAGCGCAAGGTTTACGACGAACGTTTGAAAATTGAACTCGGCGTAATCAATAAAATGGGGTTCCCCGGCTACTTCTTGATCGTTGCGGATTTCATCCAGTGGGCAAAGGATAACGGTATTCCGGTCGGCCCGGGGCGGGGTTCCGGTGCGGGTTCATTGGTGGCGTATGCGTTGAAAATCACCGACCTTGACCCGCTGGCTTACGACTTGCTGTTTGAACGCTTTCTCAACCCTGAGCGCGTGTCCATGCCTGACTTCGACATCGACTTTTGCATGGATAACCGCGACAAAGTGATTGATTATGTTGCCAGAACTTACGGGCGTAATCAGGTTTCGCAAATCATCACTTACGGATCAATGGCAGCGAAAGCGGTGGTGCGCGATGTGGGGCGGGTGCTGGGGCATCCTTACGGGTTTGTGGATCGGATTGCCAAACTGATTCCGTTCACCATCGGTATCACCTTGGAAGACGCGCTGGGGCGTACCCCCAAGTCCGAAAAAGATTCCGAATTGGTATCCCCCGATCTGATCGACTTGTATAACAAGGATGAAGAAGTTAAGTCGTTGCTGGATTTGGCGATTTCTTTAGAGGGCTTGTCGCGTAACACCGGTAAACACGCGGGTGGTGTGTTGATTTCCCCGACCGATTTGACCGATTTTACTGCGATTTGCTGCGAAGAAAACGGCGAAGGCGTGGTGTCACAATTCGATAAAAACGACGTGGAAGACATCGGGCTGGTCAAGTTCGACTTTTTGGGCTTGCGCAACCTCACCATTATCGACTGGGCGTTGCAGACCATTAACCGCCAGCAAGCGGCGAAAGGCTTGCCGCCGGTTGACATTAACCGCATTCCGCTGGATGACAAAGCCTCGTTTGATTTGCTCAAGGCGCAAAAAACCACCGCTGTATTCCAGCTTGAATCACGCGGCATGAAAGACCTGATCCGCCGCTTGCAACCGGATGTGTTTGAGGATGTGGTGGCATTGGTGGCATTGTTCCGCCCCGGCCCGCTGCAATCGGGGATGGTGGATGATTTCATCAATCGCAAAAAAGGCATTGCTAAGGTCGAATACCCGCATCCGAGCCTAGAGCAAATTCTCAAGCCGACCTACGGCGTTATCGTTTATCAAGAACAGGTTATGCAGATTGCGCAAGTGCTTGCTCAGTACACGCTGGGTGGAGCGGATATGTTGCGCCGTGCAATGGGTAAAAAGAAACCGGAGGAGATGGCAAAACAACGTTCCATTTTCATGGAGGGGGCGCGTAACAATAACGTCGATGAAAATCAAGCTGGCTATATATTTGATTTAATGGAGAAATTCGCGGAATATGGTTTCAACAAGTCCCATTCAGCCGCCTACGCCCTCGTCGCCTTCCAAACCGCATGGCTAAAAGCCCATCACCCCGCCGCATTCATGGCTGCGGTTATGTCGGCGGATATGGATAACACCGAAAAAGTGGTGACGTTGCTGGATGATTGCCGCCAGCTTGGGTTGCAGGTATTGCCGCCGGACATTAACCGCTCCGAATACCAATTCACGGTGGATGATCAAAACCGTATTATTTATGGATTGGGGGCAGTGAAAGGCGCGGGTGAAGCCGCCTTGAGTGTGTTGGTGGAACAGCGCAATAAAAACGGGGCGTTCCAATCACTGGCGGATCTCTGCAAACGTGCTGGCACACAAAAGGTCAATCGTCGTGTGCTGGAAACCCTGATCAAATCAGGCGCTTTCGACAGCTTGGGCGGGACGCGCCGCGCCATGCTTGAATACTTGCCCGAAGCCATGCGCATGGCAGAACAATACAACCGCAATCAAGGTACGGGTCAAACCGATTTATTCGGGGGGCTGTTTGGAGGTGGCGTGGCGGAATCGACACCAGAGGCGACCATGCCCGGCCGTGAGGAGTTTCCTGAAAAAGAACGTTTGCGTTTGGAAAAAGAAACGCTGGGTTTATACCTGACGGGGCATCCACTCGATGAATACCAGTCAGAAATTGCCGGTTTAGGCAGTCGCAAAAAACTGGTCGATATTGCCGAAGACGACAGCACTAAGTACCGTCGTGAGCCGGTGATGTTAGCTGGTTTGGTGGCCAGCGTGCGTACTCAATATACTGACAATGGTAAACGCGCTTTTGTGCAGCTTGACGATAATACTGCTTATTATGAGGTGATGATTTTTACTGACACATTTACCCAATATGGACATTTACTGGAAAAAGAAGCTTGTATTGTATTGGAAGGCTCGCTCGATACCGATCAACGCACCGGTAAAACACGTTTGAGGGTGGAAAAAGTCCATGATATGCGTTCGATACGGGAGAATTTCTTACGCAAGCTGGTGTTGCGGCTAGAGGAGCAACAGATACAACAAGGAATTTTACCGGTGTTACGGCAATATTTGAAGCCTGCTGAGGTTGCTGGCACGTTCCCAATTGCGGTTGAATACCGCAATACCCAAGCACAAGCGGAAATGCGCTTGGCAGGGCAGTGGACAGTGCAGCTAGATGACGCTGGGTTGCGTGATCTGCGGCAGGTGTTGGGTAGAGAAAACGTGAGTTTAGTGTTTTAACTCAGGTTGTTAACGTGCTTTGGTTAGTATGACGCCGACCATATTGGTTCGTGCCTGCTTCAAGCGTTCAAATGCCGCATGTAATGGGCGGCGACGGGTTTGATTGCACGCCACGACCAACAACGTTGCATGGACGCGATTACTGATGAGTAATGCATCCGCCATTCCCATCACGGGGGGCGAGTCAATAATGATCACGTCAAAGCGGGAGTTGTTTTGTTCCGCATAATTAATAAGTTGTGTCATGCGTTCACTGGATAGCAGTTCAACTGAGTGCGGGGTAATAGGGCCAGAAGAAATAATATGCAATTCAGGAATAAACGTGGGGCGAATCAAACCTTCCAGTTCAGCCAGACCTGCCAAATAATTACCTAATCCTTTGATATTATCCACGCCGAAATGTTTGTGTAACGTAGGACGGCGTAGGTCAGCATCAATCAATAAGACATTTGCGCCTGATTGGGCAAACGTTGTGGCTAGATTAATACTGGTGCTGCTTTTGCCTTCACTGGCATCAGTACTGGTGATATTAATAATTTTAGGGCGTTTCTGGTGAGTAATGACTAAAAAGTTGTTGCGTAGAGAACGAAATGCTGCCGCTACATGTGAATCTGGGTGGTTGGCGCTTTGAAAAGCATAACTCCCCGCTTTTTTACGGATGGCGGGTGCAATGCCTAGCAAGGGAAGCGGTAGCACTCTTGAGAGTGTTTCAGATGTTTTGATAACGGCATCCGTTCCTTCGCGGATAAAGGCGGCAATGATGCCAGCACACAAACCTAAAATAAAACTTAGAATGAAATTGCGGACTAGATTAGGTTGTAAGGCTTCGCTGATGAAAAGCGCAAAGAGGAACACACCAAGATAAACGCTCAATAATGTTTTTTCGCGGCGCTTAGCAATAATACGTAATTTGTGCAGCTCGTCCCCTAACGAAGTACCTCCGGTATGAAATGTCGGTACTTGCACAAATCCCCCTTCTGCTGAGAATGTAGTCTGCCGTTTGGGCAATACGTTTGGCGTGTTCATTGTCCCCTGATTTCCTATTTTAGCCCTTGGATTGTTTTATTATACATAAAAAAATATGATTTGCATGTTTGAGAATCTGCATAAATAAACGTAATTCATCGTGCTTTATACAATAGATCAGTCCACGACCATTAAGTTTCAGTGAAACCGCACATGGACACTCTGTCGGGCAGAGAGTAAAATGCCATCCTACTAATTTCACGGGATGAGCCACGCCTCATCCCGTTTCGTATGTAGACTTCGGAGGTTCTTTTGAACAAGCAAGCACTGCTGGTGCTGGAAGACGGGAGTGTTTTCCACGGGCGTTCCATCGGCTGTGATGGCCAAACCACGGGTGAAGTGGTCTTTAATACTGCACTGACAGGTTATCAGGAAATCCTGACTGACCCGTCGTATTCACGCCAAATCGTCACGCTGACTTATCCCCACATTGGTAATGTCGGTGTCAATCAGGAAGATTGCGAATCTACCCAAGTCCACGCGGCTGGCTTGATCGTGCGCGATGTGCCTGCGGTTTACAGTAGCTGGCGTGCGGAAGAATCCCTGCCAGACTATTTAGCCCGCAATAACGTTGTCGCGATTGCCGACATCGACACGCGCCGTTTGACGCGCATTTTGCGTGAAAAAGGCGCACAGCGTGGCTGCGTCATGGCAGGTGAAAACCTTTCTGTAGACGTAGCACTGGACGCAGCACGTTCCTTCCCCGGCTTGAAAGGTATGGATTTGGCGAAAGAAGTCACCGTCAAGTCCAGCTATGTGTGGACAGAAGGCAGTTGGCAATTAAACCCCGCCACCCCACGCCCTTCCACTGCAACAACGGCTGAATTCAATATCGTCGCTTACGATTACGGCATCAAAACCAATATCCTGCGCATGTTGGTGGATCGTGGTTGTCGCGTTACTGTCGTGCCTGCGCAAACCCCTGCGGCAGACGTATTGGCAATGAAACCCGATGGCGTATTCCTCTCCAACGGCCCCGGCGACCCAGAACCGTGCGATTACGCGATTACCGCCATCCGCGAAGTATTGGAGCAAAAAGTGCCTACCTTCGGTATCTGCCTCGGTCATCAATTGCTCGGTCTTGCCAGCGGCGCGAAAACCGTCAAAATGAAATTCGGGCATCACGGCGCAAACCATCCGGTGCAAGATTTGGACAACAAGCGCGTGATGATCAGCAGCCAAAACCACGGTTTCGCGGTGGATGAAACCACGCTGCCCGCCAACGTGCGTGCCACGCACCGCTCACTGTTTGATGGCACGCTGCAAGGCATCGAACGCACCGACTGCCCCGCACTGAGTTTCCAGGGACACCCCGAAGCCAGCCCCGGCCCGCACGACGTAGCCCCTGTATTCGACCGTTTCATTGAGATGATGAGAGCTGCACATGCCTAAACGCACTGACATTAAAAGCATTCTGATTATTGGTGCAGGCCCGATCATTATCGGTCAGGCGTGCGAATTTGACTATTCCGGGGCGCAAGCGTGTAAGGCGTTGCGTGAGGAAGGCTACCGCGTCATTCTGGTCAACTCCAACCCCGCGACCATTATGACCGACCCGAACATGGCGGATGCGATTTACATCGAGCCGATCCGCTGGGAAACGGTTGCCAAGATTATTGAAAAAGAACGCCCTGATGCGCTATTGCCAACCATGGGGGGGCAAACTGCGCTCAACTGTGCGCTCGACCTTTCCCGTCAGGGTGTACTGGACAAGTTCGGCGTGGACATGATTGGCGCGAACGAAGTCTCCATCGACATGGCAGAAGACCGCCAGAAATTCCGCGTGGCGATGGATGAAATCGGTTTGGAATCGGCGCGTTCCGGCATTGCCCACAGCATGGAAGATGCCCGCGCGGTACAGGCTGAATTGGGTTTCCCAATCGTGATTCGCCCCTCCTTCACGATGGGTGGCAGCGGCGGCGGTATCGCTTACAACAAGCAGGAATTTGAAACCATCGTGGCGCGTGGCTTGGATATGTCGCCGACCACTGAAGTGTTGCTGGAAGAATCCCTGCTCGGCTGGAAAGAATATGAAATGGAAGTCGTGCGTGACCGCAACGACAACTGCATCATTATCTGTTCCATTGAAAACCTTGACCCGATGGGGATCCACACGGGCGACTCGATCACGGTAGCCCCGGCGCAAACCCTGACTGACAAGGAATACCAGTTACTGCGGAATGCTTCGATTGCCGTATTGCGCAAGATCGGCGTCGACACCGGCGGTTCCAACGTCCAGTTCTCGGTCAACCCGAACAACGGGCGCATTATCGTGATCGAAATGAACCCGCGTGTATCACGCTCTTCAGCCTTGGCATCCAAAGCGACCGGCTTCCCGATTGCCAAAGTTGCGGCGAAACTGGCGGTCGGCTACACCCTGGATGAATTGCGCAACGAGATTACCGGCGGGGCAACCCCAGCGTCGTTCGAGCCATCCATCGACTACGTAGTGACCAAAATTCCACGTTTCACCTTCGAGAAATTCCCGCAAGCTGACTCGCGTTTGACCACGCAAATGAAGTCTGTGGGCGAAGTCATGGCAATGGGACGCACCTTCCAAGAGTCGTTCCAGAAAGCCCTGCGCGGTTTGGAAACCGGTATCGACGGTTTGAGTGAACGTATTGATCCACAAGACCCGGATGCGAAAGACACCTTGCGCCGTCAACTGACCGAAGCCAGTTCCGAACGGATTTTGTACGTGGCGGATGCCTTCCGCTTGGGTCTGAGCATCGAAGAATTGTTCGCGCAAACCAGCATTGACCCTTGGTTCTTGGTGCAATTGAAAGAGCTGGTTGACATTGAAAACAGCTTGAAAGAGCGTTTGCTCAACAGCATCACGGCTGATGAAATGCGGGTACTCAAGCGCAAAGGTTTCTCTGATAAGCGCTTGGCTACTTTATTGCATGAAACCGAGAAAACGGTACGTGCCGCACGTCACAAACTCAATGTGCGCCCCGTGTATAAGCGTGTGGATACCTGCGCGGCGGAATTTGCCACCAACACCGCGTACATGTATTCCACTTACGAAGAAGAGTGCGAATCCAACCCCACCGACCGTAAGAAAATCATGGTATTAGGCGGCGGCCCCAACCGTATCGGGCAAGGCATCGAGTTCGACTACTGCTGCGTCCATGCCGCATTGGCGTTGCGCGATGATGGCTTTGAAACCATCATGGTCAACTGCAACCCGGAAACGGTTTCCACCGACTACGACACCTCCGACCGTCTGTATTTCGAGCCGCTGACGCTCGAAGACGTGATGGAAATCGTCGATCTGGAAAAACCTTACGGCGTGATCGTGCAATACGGTGGGCAAACCCCGCTGAAACTGGCACGTGATCTGGAAGCCCTGGGCGCACCGATTATCGGCACCTCGCCCGATTCCATCGACCTGGCGGAAGACCGCGAACGTTTCCAACAATTGATCCACAAACTCGGCTTGAAGCAGCCGCCGAACCGCACCGCCAGAAGCATTGACGAAGCGGTACGCTTGGCGGACGAAATCGGCTACCCATTGGTGGTGCGTCCGTCTTACGTATTGGGTGGGCGGGCAATGGAAATCGTTTATCACGAAAACGAATTGCGCCGTTACATGACTACGGCAGTATCCGTGTCCAACGATTCGCCGGTATTGCTCGACCGTTATCTGGATGATGCGATTGAAGTGGACGTGGACGCGATTTGCGACGGTGAAACTGTGCTGATTGGCGGGATTATGCAGCACATTGAACAGGCGGGTATCCACTCCGGTGACTCGGCGTGTTCCTTGCCACCATACTCGTTGCGTGCTGACATCCAGGATCAATTGCGCGAGCAAATGGTGCGCATGGGCAAAGCACTCAACGTTATCGGCTTGATGAACGCGCAATTTGCGATCAAAGGTGACGACGTATACGTGCTGGAAGTGAACCCGCGTGCTTCACGTACCGTGCCATTCGTGTCCAAAGCGATTGGTCGTCCGCTGGCAAAAGTCGCGGCACGTTGCATGGCTGGCCAAAGTTTAGCGTCGCAAAATGCGTTGAACGAAATCATCCCGTCCTACTACGCGGTGAAAGAAGCGGTATTTCCGTTCATCAAATTCCCCGGCGTTGACCCTATCCTCAGCCCGGAAATGAAATCGACGGGCGAGGTCATGGGTGTGGGCAGGACGTTTGCCGAAGCCTTCGGGAAAGCGCAATACGCAGCGGGTGAAGTTTACCCAACGTCTGGCGTGGCGTTCATCAGTGTGCGCGAAGCAGACCGCCGCCATTTGAAAGAAGTGGGCGAAATGTTGGTAGGGCAGGGTTTCAGGATCGTGGCTACCCGTGGTACGGCACGTGAATTGCAGAACGTCGGTGTAACTTGTGAAATCGTCAACAAGATGCGCGAAGGCCGCCCTAATATCGTCGATATGATTAAGAATGAGGAAATCGACCTGATCGTAAACACGACCGAAGGTGAACAGTCCACCCGCGACTCTTTCGAGATTCGCCGCGAAGCCTTGCAGCACAAAATCACCTACACCACCACGATTGAGGGTGCGCGGGCATTGTGCAAAGCGATGGCCTACACTGACAGTGAGCAGGTTTATTGCTTGCAAGATTTACATCAGGAAATAACAGAACAAGGGGTTTGAAGCGATGAGTACTAGACCACCGCTAACATTGAAGGGTTCGGAGCGTTTGAAGGCTGAATTGCAGCGTTTGAAAACCGAAGAACGTCCGCAAATTATTCAGGCGATTGCGACAGCGCGGGAACACGGCGATTTGAAAGAAAATGCCGAATACCATGCAGCACGTGAGCAGCAAAGTTTCTGCGAAGGGCGTATTAAGGAACTGGAAAGTACCTTGTCGATGGCGCAAGTGATTGATGTGGTAGCCGTGGGTGCAATGAACCCCGGTAAAGTGGTTTTCGGGGCAACTGTGGAGCTTGAAGAAGTTGAAAGTGGCGAAACCATTACGTATCAAATTGTAGGTGACATCGAAGCTGACATTAAGCATAACCGTGTTGCAGTATCCTCACCGATTGCTCGCGCCATGATTGGCAAGGAAGAGGGCGATGTTGCGGTGGTGCAAGCGCCGGGCGGCGTGCGTGAATATGAAATTGTTGCAGTTACTTATCAGTAGTGGCTAATAATTTTACTCATATCGGTTTGTTGCAACACGGTGCGGTAGAAGCCGGAGATGTGTTCTGTGGCGAACTTGAAACTCCGCTTAGCAAGTTGGGTTGGAAGCAGCTTAAGCAAGCCTTCGGACGGTCGGGGGCTGATTGGGATGCTGTAATTACTTCACCCCGGATGCAGTGTGCTGCCTTTGCGGAATGGTTTTCCCAAAAGTATGATTTACCATTGGTACGGGATGAACGCTTGCGGGAAATTCATTTTGGTGAGTGGGAAGGCTGTACTCCACAAGAGGTGATGACCACTCATCCTGAGCAGTTGGCAGAATGGTGGGTGAATCCTGCACAGGCATCGCCGCCGGGAGGGGAAGGATTTGGTGAGTTTCGTGCACGTGTCTTGGATGCATGGATGGATCTGGGGCGTGCCTACCGGGGTGAGCGGGTGTTGGTTGTTACGCACGCTGGGGTGATTCGCGTGATTCTGGCACATGTGTTGCAGATGTCGGATGAGCGTTTGTTGGCGCTCAATATCGAATACGGTGCATTGACGCGCTTACGGGTGCTGCGTGATCGCAGTGGTGAATGGGTTAGTTTATTGGCGCACGGTTGCGGATGATCACCGCAGTTTTCCGTTCTTTGCAGGTGGCAGTGCGCGTATTGACGTTATTACCAGCCCCACCAATTACGGATTTTTCTGCTGAAGAAAAAGGACGGGGTTTGATTTGGTTTCCGGTGGTTGGGGCATTAATGGGGGGGATTCTTGCTCTCACCGCTTGGAAGTTGGAAAGTATTGAACCTATGTTGGCTTCGGTCATTTTGCTAACGGCTTGGTTATTTATCAGCGAATTACATCATCTGGATGCATTGGCTCGCAGCATTAATGTATGGCTGTTTGGCGGGTGCGGTACAACAGAAGAGGATGAACAAGGTGGCAAGTTTTTGCCCGCGCCACATTTCGGTGTTATGGGGGTGATGGCACTGATTATGATGGTTAAGTTTTCTGCGCTTTCGGTGTTGATTGAATACAAGTTGTGGCCGTATATCATGTTGGCACCGATTGCAGCACGGCTGTTAGTAGCTGCTCTGATTGGTTTTACGCCAAGTGCCCCTGGGGAGTCTCTTGCACATGAGTTTCGAGTCGAATTTCCGTATGTAGCGCTTTTCCTTTGGTTATTGTTGGCTTTGCCAGTTGCGTTGGTGGCAGGTATGCCCTTGTTAGCGTTGTTTGTATTGCTATTGCTGATTCGATTGCGTATGAAACAGACGTGTGGTGGGCTCACTTGGGAGTCGATTGGTGCGAGTATTGTGTTATTGGAAGCTATTGGCTTGTTTGTGGCGGCAGTGGCCGCTTGAGGCGACTAATCCCCACCTTAGTGGTATGGTATTGGCGTAAGTGTTAATATAATGTTGTTATTTTGCAGCTTTAAAGGCAGGCCATATTAATCATGTCAGAAGAACAGTTCTCCACAGAAAGACGCATCTTGATGGCGATGCGTAAAACCCTCGGCGGCATTATCCGTGATTTAACACCTTCCGATGCTGCGACTCGTTATCCATTGTCTGATGCGACGGTGGAAGACGTGAAAAAATGCTTCGATCTGATTGCGGCACGTGAGCGTGAATTGGCACAAGCTGCTGGGGTGAGCGAAGAGCGCCCCCATTTTATTGATGAAGTCAGTACCCCCAAAGTGGTATCGATTGCTGGCCTGAAAAAGAGGGATTAACCATGCAAACCTTTTCAGCCGAAGAAATGGGTGCGTTGACGCGAGCCGTGATCAACCACATGGATGAGTGGAAGATCAGCGCGGAACAGATGTTGATGATTTTGGGTTTGGATGAAGAAGTCCGTCCACGTCATTTGCAACAGTACCGCCAAGGTGATAAGACTTTTCCGCAAACGCCCGACATGATGGATCGTATTGATCACATCGTTGGCATTGCCGATGCGTTACGCACAACCTTCCCGTTCAGCAGTCAAATGCGTGTCATGTGGTTAAGCAAGCCACACCGCCGTTTCCAGCGTCGTGATCCGTTAGCGGTGATGTTGACAGAAGGGGTGGATGGCTTGATGAAAGTCCGTATTGAAGTCGATTGTGCTTACGGCTATGCAATCAATGACGCTTTACATGCCGCTGCTGAAGAGAAGAAAAAAGCAGCGGCTGCTTGAACGCTACGCTAGGGCAGGGCTTGAAGCATCAAGCCCGCCCTCATGACTTTGCTTACGCTGCATCGCCTTCAGTTGCAGCGTCTGGTTTTACTGCTTCTTTGACCATTTTCTGCAATTCACCGTTTTGGTACATTTCCAGCGTAATGTCGCAACCACCAATCAGTTCACCGTTGATGTAAACCTGTGGGAACGTCGGCCAGTTAGCGTATTGTGGCAAGTCTTGGAAAATTTCAGGGTCGCCCAATACATTCACGTAAGCAAATTCTTCGCCACAGGCCATCAAGGCTTGGGATGCGCGGCTGGAAAAACCACATTGCGGCATTTGCGGCGTGCCTTTCATGAAAATAATGACAGGGTTGCTTTTAACGGCTTGGTCGATACGGTCTAGTGCGCTCATTCAGGTAATCCTCGTTATTGATAGATGATGATTACATTCTACCTGTTGGCTGAAATAAATAAACGTCAGATTCCATGAGGAATAGGCGTGTTTCAGTGTTTGCGGCGTTGTTTCATGGCTTCAAATTCGACCGGATCAATATAGCCATCGCGATTGGTGTCCACGTTATCAAAAATGCGGCGCGGGTCGATTTTACCGGATTTGGGTTTTTTAGCGGCGTATTCAGCCCATGCGATTAACCCATCACCGTTGGTGTCGAGGCGTTTGAAATCGGGATCGGTGCTGGCGTCAGCAGCACTGGTTACGGTTAATAAAGCAGCCGTGAGTGTTTGAAAAATAATACGTTTCATGTTGTAGCCCTGTTTGGTTTATGAGTGGTTGATTGTTGTGCCGTCGCATCAGAATAATAGTATTAAGACAACGTAAGATGAACCGGTGAGGCATCCTTGAATTGATTTTAAGCCGTTACATCCCTGTAAGATCAAGTTTATGGGTATAAAATGTTTGCACAGATTCATTTTCTATTCATAATTATAATTAACGTTAGGCAAATAATAAGGGTTTGGTCAGTACGGTAGCGGGGTCTGTCATAGCTTGTTCAGGACGACGGGGCTATTGGTATGTGTTGTGATCTATTAACTTGGTTGATTGATAATATTGATGTGCTGTTGTTGCTAGTGATTGGTTTCGGGCTAGTGATTATGGTGTACCTATCTGGGCATATTGCTGGTCAGCGAGAAGGCTTCATCAACGGTATTATGCATCATATTCATATCAAGGCTTATGATGCAGCCGATTTCCCTGCAAAATATGAAGCTGATAGGTATGTCAATGAAGCGCGTCAACGTTTGGAGAAAGGTTTAAGACCCAAAATTCCAGCCGACCTTCGGGATGATGCATGACCAAGACATTTATGCTGCTTGCAGGTGCTGTGTTGATGTTGTGGTTTATAGGCGTTTGCGAAACCGTGCCAGTCATCAGCGTTGGGGTGACGTTGGGAGGAGTCCCTTATAAGCAGCAGTCGAGTGCTCCAGTCAACGCTTCTGTAAGTTGTCAACAATGGCATGTCGTCGGGCCGGGTGAAACACAGTGGGCGATAGCTACCCGCTATGCCGGATACGAGGAAAAGCACCAATGGCTGCGGCAAGCGCGGCGTGTTTCAGGGCTTGCGGCTGACGATCCGCAGCTAAAAGCTAATCAAGTTTTGTGTGTGGCGTGGTAGCTTACAGCGGGCGAATCTCGACTTTTCTGAATTTGATGACACCACTCGCCCACTGGAGGGCAATCCGGCCACTCTGGAGGCGGGCATCATCCACTTCCACCGTTTTTACGCCGTTCAACACCAGCGTCAGGCGGGAACCTTTGGCGGTGATGTCGTAGGTGTTCCATTTGCCCCCGGCTTTGGGCATCGGGTTGGGGGCTTTGGCAACTTTGACGATTGCGCCAGTGCCATAAGTCGGGTCAGGGCGTTGGTCAAAGATATTGGCTTCGTAGCAGTTTTCATCCGTGATCGTGTCCGGCTGCTGGCAACGCAGGATTATGTGTGGCACATCCGCTTAGGCTGATAGCAAGTAATCCCACGGTGAGGAGGTATTGGGTATTGCAGCATGTCATGTTTTGTTCCTGTATTGCGTAGGCTAATGCAAAGTTTACTCCAGATTGTGCTGATAGCGCAGCGCATTGAAGCTGGGGTATGTGTTTGGGGAGTAGGGGGAATTAAGGGTCTGTTCCTGCTGATTAACAACCCACTGCATTTACGTTATATTCCCTGTGGGTGTGTTTCATAACCTCGCAACAGGAATCCCGACTGTGCCGCCAGATATTTTCGTCAGCTTCGCGCATGTGGATGATCAGCCGGTTGCCAATCAGCAACAGGGTTGGATTACGCATTTCACCAACGATTTGCGCGGCGAGTTAAACCGCCGTATGGGTCGCAAGGACAATTACCATTTCTGGAAGGATTTCCGCTTGCAGGGCAATACAGCAGTCACTCCGGAAATTGAGCAGCAGGTGAGGCACGCCCGCACCTTGCTGATCTTGTTTTCCACCGGCTGGTTGGCTTCGCCTTGGTGTCAAAAGGAATTGGAACTGTTCTTGCAAAGCCACCCGGATGTCAACGGGCGCATTTTCGTGGTCGAGCTGGAACGTTTTCAGCAGGATCACAAGCCGCCGATTATTCAGGATTTGCTCAATTACCCGTTTTGGCGCGTGACGGACAAAGACCGGGTGCGGCAATTGGGCTACCCCGTGCCGCAAGCTACGGACAGTGCTTATTACGAACGGCTGGTGGATTTGTCGCACGATCTTGCCAATGCGATCAAATTGCTGCAAGCCAGTACAGCCGAACCCGTCGACGCGCCCAAAGCCACGGTGTATGTCGCGCCGGTCAATGATTCGCTCTACAGCCAGCGTCAAAGTGTGATCAGTGAATTGCGCCAGTTCGGTATTGAAGCGCTGCCCCGTGCTAATTCGCATAAAGTTGCCGAAATGGAAGCACTGTTAGCGCAATGTTCGCATTTTGTGCAATTGCTGGATGCAAACTACACGATGGGCGTTCCTTGTGATCAGCATTTCATTGCCGATGCGGCGAAAAAGCCCATCCTGCAATGGCGTGACCCTAAGTTGGATTATTCTGGCGGGCATGTGCCGGAAGAACAGCGGCAGTTGCTGGAGGGCAAGACTGTGATTGCCGCGCCCTTATCCGATTTTATCCGCATGGTGCGCGAAGCGGTTTTGCCGAAGCCTAAACCACCCGATGACGAAACGCCCAAAGTGAACGGGGAGCAGATGGTGTTTGTCCACGCCAGTCAGGATGACTTTGAACGGGCAAGGGGGGTGGCGAAAAACTTGCAGAGACGTGGTTACGGTATTGCTTTGCCACGCTATCAGGGCGAGCCGGAGCGCATCCGTAAAAGCATTCAACGCGGCTACCAGTGCTGTGATGTATTGCTGCTGGTGTACCAAAAAGCCCCCGCCGAACTGGTGGAAGATTACTTGTCGGAAGCCAAGGTGCAGACCTTGCAGCGTGACACCAAACCGCCGATCCTGCTGTGTCAGGGTGATGATGCGGAAGAGTTGTATTTCATCCCGCCTGGTGTGAAACCGTTGGTGTGCCAGGGTGATTTCGACCAACACTGTCTTGAGCAGTTTCTGGCGGAGGTGGAAGCATGAGCCGCCCTAAACTCCAGCCATACCCCGGTTTGCGGGCGTTTGAACGCTATGAATCGCGCATTTTCTTTGGGCGGCAGCAACAGGTTGATGATTTGCTGGCACGGCTCAAACAACACCATTTCCTTGCGGTGCTGGGCGCATCCGGCAGCGGCAAATCGTCGCTGGTGAAAGCCGGGTTATTGCCGGGGCTGGAAAAAGGCTACATGGGCGAAGTCGGTTCGCGCTGGGCGATTGCCGAAATGCGCCCCGGTGATCAGCCGTTTGTGCGGCTGGCGGAAGGGTTGTTGGCGGATAAGGTGTTTGCGGGAAACTGGGAGAATCCCCCCCCATCCTAACCTTCCCCCGCAAGGGGGGAAGGAACAAGAGGTGCTCCCTTCTACCGACGCGGTGTCTTCCTCTTCGCTCCCTGCCCCCCTTGCGGGGGAAGGGTTGGGGAAGGGGGGGAAGGCTGCGCCAGCAGCCTTAGCGGCAGAGTTACGCCGTGGCTCCCGCAGCCTGCACGAAATCCTCACCCACGCGCCGCTACCCACAGGCACACGTTTGTTGCTGATGGTTGACCAGTTTGAGGAAATGTTCCGCTTCCGTGAGCAGGAGGAGAATCAGGCGGCGGCATTCGTCGCGCTGTTGCTGGAGGCTTGCACCCACCCGGATGTGTACGTGGTTATCACCATGCGTTCCGACTTTTTGGGGGCGGCGGCGGAATTCCACGGCTTGCCGGAGGCGATCAACGCCGGGCTGTACCTCACGCCGCGTTTGTCGCGGGAACAGTTGCGCGATGCGATTAGCTTGCCTGCGCAATTGTTTGGCGGGTCGGTGGAAGACGCGCTGGCAAACCATCTGTTGAATGAGGCGGGCAATGACCCCGACCAGTTGCCGCTGTTGCAGCACGCGCTGATGCGGCTGTGGGAAAACGATGCGGATAAAATCCTCACGCTCGACGAATACCGGGGCTTGAGGGGCTTGCGCGGGGCATTGAATGACCACGCGGAACAGGCTTGGCAGGAACTGGATGCTGACGGGCAAGCGGTTGCTGAAACCATGTTCCGCGCCCTCACCGAACGCAGCAAGGATGGGCAGGACATCCGCCGTCCGCTCAAGGTGCAGGCGTTGCTGGATATGACCGGGGCAGAGTTGCCGACCTTGACGCGCATTGTCGATACCTTCCGCCAGCCGGGGCGCAATTTCCTGATGCCGCCACCGCAAGTGGCATTGACGGCGGATACGGTGCTGGATATTAGCCATGAGAGCCTGATCCGCCAGTGGCAGCGGCTGCAAGGCTGGGTGGCGGCGGAAGGCGACAAGGCAGCGATGTATTTGCGGCTGCTGGAGGGGGCGCAGCGTCATGCGGGTGGGCGTGGCGAGTTGTGGCGTGGGACGGATTTGGCGGTGGCGCGGGAATGGCGGGAGAAGACGCAGCCGAATGGGGCTTGGGCGGGGAGGTATGCGCCTGCGGTGAATGCCGCCTCTTCCCCCCATCCTAACCTTCCCCCGCAAGGGGGGAAGGAACAAGAGGCACTCCCTTCTACCACTGCTGCGTCTTCCTCTTCGCTCCCTGCCCCCCTTGCGGGGGAAGGGCTGGGGATGGGGGGGAATGGTTCGGAGCACCACAATTTCACCCTAGCAATGCAGTTCCTCAGTGAGAGTGAAGCCGAGGAACAGCGTGTCCGCGAGGCAGAGGAAGCGCGGCGCAAGGCGGAACTGACGCAGGCGCGGCGACGGTTTGGGTTGTCGTTGGTGGGGTTGCTGATTGCGGCAGGCTTGGCGGTGTGGGGGGCGGTTGAGCGTAACCGTGCCGAGCAACAGACGGAGCAGGTGCGCAAGACTGAGCAGGCACGTACCGAAAGCCTGTTTGACTCCACCCTGACCCACGCCTCACTGCTGACCAAGGTGGAAGATTTCGCGGCGACTGCCACCAAGCTGGACAGCACCCGCTCGCTGGATGCGGACATCCCCGCGCCGCGCCGCCATGCCCGCGACCTGCTGGCGGGCTATACCGCCATTATGGGCGGGGAGGAGCAAGACACCTTGCAGGATGGCGACAAGCGTTTGCCTGTATTGGTTGGCGATATTGCCATCAGCCCGGACGGGCATTGGCTGGCAGCTTCCGGCGAGCGCGGCACGGTGGCATTGTTTGAACGTGCCAGCGGCAAGCTGGTGCAGAAGCTGGAGGGGCATGATGGTTCTCAGGGGCAAGCGGGTGTGGTATTCGATATTGTTTTCCACCCTACCCAACCTTGGCTGTTTTCCGGCGGTGAGGATGGGCAGATTATCCGCTGGGCATTGCCGCAGGCGGGGCAAGCCGCCAAGGTGTTGCAGCAGTGGCAGGTTGACGGTGGTGCTGTGAATGCACTGGCGTTGACCCCGGATGGCAAGGTGCTGGCGAGTGGGCATGATGATGGCAAGATTCGGTTGTGGGATAGCGGGGAGGAGAAAGAGAAAGACACTTCGCCGAAGTTGTTGCGGGTGTTGGAAGGGCATAGCCGAATGATTGCTACTGGTTGGGGTTTGGCTTTCAGCCCGGATGGGGAGCGGCTTGCCAGTGCGTCTTATGACAATACCGTGCGTTTGTGGGATTGGGGCAAAGGCAGCAGTTTGCAGGTGTTGGCGGGGCATAATGGTTTTGCGCAAGGGGTGGCATTCAGTGCGGATGGGCAAACCTTGGCAAGTTCCAGTGCTGACCAGAGCATCATCCTGTGGGATGCTGCCAGCGGGCAAGCATTGCGGCGGCTCAAAGGCCACCAGAACATGGTGTTTGGCTTGCAATTCCTGCCTGACGGGCTGCTGGCTTCTGCCAGTAGCGACAACACCATCCGCCTGTGGGATGTGGCAACCGGCATTACCCGGCGCATCCTGCAAGGGCATACGGCGGCAGTGACGGGTTTGGCATTGTGGCAGGAGCAAGCAAGCGTGTTGCTGTACAGTGCCAGCAATGATGGCACGGTGAAACGCTGGGGCGGGGAGTTGCCGGGGCAATGGTTGGTGGGGTTGCCTGATGAACCTGCTTCTGCTGCTATTTCTCCAGATGATAGAATCTTTGTTGTTGGTTATGCAGACGGAAAAATAAATCTTTTTGATTCAGAAAATTATCAGCTTTTACATGAGTTGTCAGGTGAACATAAAAGGGTGATGAGACTGACTTTCAATAGTGACGGTTCGCGTCTTGCGTCAGCCGGGATAGATGGTGTTGTGAAAATCTGGTCAGTCCATGAGGGTGACGGTTTTTCCCTGCGACTGGAAAAGACCTTGAGTGAGCATAAGGATGTTGTCCATGCTGTCGCCTTCTCCCCTGACGATTCCCAACTCGCCACTGCCAGCTATGACGGGCGTATCGGCTTGTTTGATCTGGTGGGTGAGGGGACGCCGCAGTTGTTGGAAGCGCATGATTCCCAAGTTAGTGCTGTTGGATTCGATTCTACGGGTAAATTGCTGATTAGTTCTGGTGTCGATGGGAAACTCAAGTTTTGGAGCGTCAATGGACAATCGCTGGAAAGAAATGAAACTGAATTTCAGGCATCAGATGTATTGATGTGGGCAAGCATCAGCCCGGATGGTCAGCAATTCGCCAGTGTGGGGCGCGAATACACTGTCAGCGTCTACCCCACCAGCGGCACTGGCACACCCCTGCCCCTGAACGGGCATGAAAGTACGGTGTACAAAGCCATTTTCAGCCCGGACAGCCGCCAACTGGCAACGATGGGAGCTGATGCAACCGTGCGGCTGTGGGATTTGGACACGCAAAGCGAACTGTTCCGTTTGCGTTTGCCGAGTCAGGCAATGCCTCCTGTTCCCGCTTGGGACTTCGATTTCCGTTGTACGCCGACGGGTTGCTGGATTGCCGTGCCGCTCACGTCGGGGAAGCTGGCGTTGTATAATTTGGGGAAGATCAAGGATTATTCGGCGGAGGAGCCAGCCAATGCCGAGCCACCGCCACCCACAGCACCCGTCGCCCCGGATGCCGCCAGCCTGTTGCAAGAAGAGCAACGTCATCAGGAAGCCATCAAGAAAAATCCGCAAAGTGCCGATGCGTTTGCTGCTTTTGCGGCGTTTGAATATGATCGGGAAAACTATGTTGCGGCAGAGAAAAGACTGGAGCAGGCTTTGAAACTTGACCCTAAACACTTTGATGCATTGTGGCGTTATACCGTTCTCTTGCAAAAAATCAAAAAAGACTATGTGAAAGCAGAGAAGTATCACCGACAACTAGCAAAAGTAGTGCCTGATTATCCTCCTATTCTGGGTAATTTTGCCCAAGTCATGCTGGCTCAAGGCAAACTGGAAGAAGGTCACAACCTGATCAACCAGTCTTTTGCCTATCATGCCGAGAGATTTGAGGTAGCCCTGCTGCTGGAGTTGTGGTTCTACCGCCTCGCCCATTTCCCCGACAAATACCCCTACGCCAAAGATAAGCTGATCGCTTTATTGGAAAAAGGTGCGCGTAGTGATGGCTGGGGTTTTTCCAGCAATATCGCCCAAGCCGAAAAAGCCGGTCATCCCGATGTGGCTCTGCTCAAAGCCTTCGCCGATGTGATCAGCAAAAAAGCCGAGTTCTCAACCTTAACCCCGTATCTGGAGAAATAAGTAACCTGAACCAAACTCCGGCGTAGGAGCTTGCCCCGCAAGCGATTCCCTCACTTCGGTTGTGTTACAATTTTGGTATCAGATAGCAGGAGTGCGAAACATGACATTGGAAAAGGTGAGCTACCTTTACGTCAGGGTAAGCATTGACCCTGATGTGTGTAATGGCAAACCAACCATCCGTGGTAAACGGATTACGGTACATACGATATTAGATTACTTGAGTGCAGGGGAAAGCGTCAGCGAGATTTTGCGCCAACACCCATCCTTGGAAGCCGAAGATATTCCCGCGTGCCTTGCGTTTGCCAGCCGCCTGATGGATCAGCGTGACTGCTGTAAGTGACAGAGCTCTTGATTTTAGCTGCGGACTAAACGTTTATGTGCAGTATGTTGAACTGTTAATGTGAAATCAGGTGACTTATGACGAAGTGGAAAGAGCTAAAGCAAGCAATCATTCAAAAAAGTCCAGAACTTGGTCAGTATCTAAACAGCGGTGTTGATCCAGAGAAACTGGTTGAGCTTGAAAGTAGATTGGGTGTTGCATTGCCAATGGAGTATAAAGAAATTTATCTTCAAAATGATGGCGAAGTTTGGGAATCACCTGGATTCTTTTTTGGATTGCATTTTTTAACCCTAGAATCCGTTATTAGTGAGTTAGATCGTTGGGAAGAAACTGTGAATCTAGGCTATAACGATCTAACTGATTTTTGTGAATCTAAACCGCTTGGTCATATTCAAGATATTTATGCTAATAAAAAATGGCTACCCTTAATGGATGATGCTGGAGGGAATTTTATTGGTCTTGATTTTGATCCTGGTCCAAAAGGAATCAGTGGACAAATTATAAATTTTGGGAGAGATGAGGATGTTAAGTATGTATTTTCTAGCAGTATTGGGGATTTTCTTGATTCTTTGAAGAGTTTGGTTTTCGACAAAGAAACTCAATTAAGCGATTATGATGGTAGCTTGGATTATAAAGGATTACATTTTATAGATGCTCTTAAACGAAATTAAGTCTGATTGAGTTTTGAGGGCTGAACTGTTACACCATTTCAAGTAAATTACGTAGAAATCCCCTGCTGCGAGGAAGGATTGAAATTTTGCCTGACCGTAACTGTGTTGGTCTAGTCAGTAACGGTTATACAATGTTTGCCAATACGGAAAAAATAGTGCTGCAATCACGTATGCACTGCTGCCCAATACGAAGAGTGGTAGCATGGCTTCCTGTAATGCCCCGGCTGCGCTGGCTTCATCAGGCGTGGTTTGAAATGCTATGTAACTGTCCCAGTTTGGCAAATTACCACTGAGCATAAATCCTAGGGTAACAATGCCCAAGAGCAGCATCGGCAACAGTAACAGCAGCCAATACGCATGGCTGGGCGTGCCATTAAACCTGAAGCGTATATTCCGGTAGCTGCTGACATTGGCGTTAAATTGCAAACCACGCCAGATTGCCCAGGGTAATACCACCGCTATGATTATTAGCATGATATAAGTTCCCGGTGGGAAAAATTGCGCTGACAGTAAATAAATGCCAAGCATTAGGAGAACGAGGATGCGCCCCGGCAGAATTTGCAGTGGGGTGGCATGATATTCGAAATTGGCTCCATCCAGCCAAGTATTCCCGTAAAAGTAGCGTTTGGTACGTACCGTTGCCCATGCCGAGTAAATTCCCAGTGTTAATACAGTAAGCAGTGTGTTGACTAGCCAAATTTTAAAATATTCGCTGTTTGAGCCTGTGAACGTAAAGTTCAGTTGTTTTTCCATTGCAGACATACGCGCCGCTCTCCTTACAATAATTGAGTTTTTGATACTGTGGAGGTACGTCAATATTCATCCATACGGGTTAAGCCGATGACTAAATTTGATGATACTTTGATGAAATAGATCACAGGAGGGGTTGAGGGATATAAAATACAGGGACTATAAACCTCATCCATTGGAACTTGGTATGGCGACTCTAAAAGATAGGCTGTTTCTCCCCTTACAAGGCGGTGGGGTGTCAATTTTAGCGGCGCTGACTGGGTATCTGCATTGGGATTGGTTTCTGTATAACCCGGTGGATGCTGCGTTAGGTATTGCGGTGCTGTTGTTTACCACCGGGCTGTTCTGGTTTTATGCCCAGTCGCGTGAAGAAGACCCGCTTAAGCGTGCTCGGTTACGGCACTGGTTGGCATTGGCAGGCTTGGTGTTGGGGATGGCGTGGTTGTTATATCTGGTGCTGATGCCTCTGCGTTTCCCGAATGCGTTTGAACCCCGCACCACGGTGCGCTTGGTGGGGTCGACTACCTTGGGCGAATACCTGATCCCGCAATATTTACAGGCGTTATTAGCGCGAAATAACCCGGTGCGCGTTACCACGTCAGTGACGGCTATTGGTGCGACTGGTGGGGAAAGTATTCAGATTGATGCCGATTTTACCGGAGTTCCCTTAGACAGCCGCCCTGATCCGGTATTCAAAGAGTTGGATGCGGTGCGCTTTATTGTGGATGCAGTTGGCTCAGGTAAAGGACGCGAGGCGTGGGAAACGGGGTATGCGGATATTGCAATGATTTCCGGTAGCCATGACTTGCAGGGTTTGAATGGGCAAGTGAATCCACCGCGTGTGGCTAAAATCGGGCGGGATGCCGTCACCATTATTGTGAACCGTAATAATCCAGTTAATAGCTTGCCTTACAACGATTTGCAGAAGATTTTCAGCGGGCAGGCAATGTCACAATGGCAGGTGTTTACCCGTGAAAAATCGGGAACAACTCAAGATTTAAGTGATTATTTGCAATTACCGGGGGGAATTCAGGGCAGTAAAGTGGCTTCTAATGTGGAAATGATTAATGCTGTTGCCCGCAATGCACAAGCGATTGGGTATGCCAGTGTTTCGTTTTTAAGCCGTAACCCGAATGTCAAGGCGCTTGGCATTGAGCGTGCGGGGCAGTCTTACCCCGCCCCGTCGCGTGATAGCATTCGGCAGGGGCTAACTGACCCTGAAACGGTGCGCTCCATTTACTTATACGGTTCGCGCACCGTGGGGGCTGATGTTGCGTTGAATACCCGCATTGCGAATTTCCTGTTGGACAGTATCGAATCCAGCGAATGGCAGGATTTTGTGACGGCAACCGGTTTTTTGGCTACCTCGGATAATTGCCCGACTGCTGGGGCGTGTGGGCGGGTGATTGAGCGAGATTTTAAAGGGAATGTACCCACCTATCAGGAATATCAGGCGAAACCACCGGCTCATAGCATCGCGTTTGCATCAGGTGGCGATGCGCCTGATAACGATCAGATAAACGCCTTGGATGCTTGGGTGCAGCATTTGTCAGCGGCAGAGCGCAGCCAACCGGTAGTGGTGTTTGGTCACAGTGATAGTGCGGGTAATCCCTTGTATAACCGGGGTTTGTCGATTGCGCGAGCTGAATGGGTGCAGCGCTTACTGGAAGACAAATACCAGTTAAAGGTTCAGTATATTGCGGGCTTGGGGTCTGAATACCCGCAGCCCCAAGGTGAGAGCCGACGGGTAGAAGTTTTTCACAACCGTAACTGAAGCATGTCATGTCCAAGTTGATAGGTTTTAAGGATTAGCAGAATGTGCCGGGTATTCTTAATCTCGGTTATCCTTGCTTATCCAGCACGGCTGATTTCTTGCGTGAGGTTCTTCCTGAAAGTGCTGTGCTACACTCGCCTTAACACACTATCCACGAGTACCGCATCATGGAAGCTCTCAAACTCAAAACCGTCGATGATTTATTGCTGGCAAATCAGCAAGATCAGCGCATCGAGTTAATTAACGGCGAAATCGTCAAGCGCCCGATGGCGCGTTCCGAACATGCCTTGGCGCAAGCGGGGTTGTCGGGGCAGTTCTTACCGTTGTCGCGTAAGGGCAGGGATGGCGGCTGGTGGATCATGAGTGAAATCAGCGTGCGTTATGCAGAACACCATTGCCCGACGCACGATCTGGCGGGGTGGCGTAAGGAACGTGTTCCCAATCGACCGACGGGCGTGATGGACATTTTGCCCGACTGGGTTTGCGAAATCACCTCGCCGGGGCATGAACGCAAAGATACTTTTACCCAATTGCTGCGTTTACAGGCATACCAAGTGCCGCATTACTGGCTGATTTCGCCGGAAGACAAAACCCTGATTGCGTATGAGCTGGATAACGGGCATTACCGCGTGGCGTTTTCGGTGGAATGCCATGATGCAGCGGCTTGCAGTCAGTTGGTGATACCGCCGTTTGCGGGGCAGGTGTTGGATTTTGGGTATGTGTTTGGGGAGTAATCCCCCCTCTACCGTTCCCTGAGCGTAGCCGAAGGGAGGGAGAGGGGGCTAGGGGGTGAGGGTCTTCTTAGGCGATCACTATACGCATCAACTTTAACCCGCGAAAGCGGTCTCCCTCTCTGGTAGGCTATTAGTTTTGCACACCGAATAGATCGACTTCGACAAGGAGACCGCGCATTGATACTGACAAAAGTAGCCACCGCATTGCAAGCCATCTTGTATGAAAAAGCGGACGCGTTAGCAAAAAAAGCGGCTTCATTCAACGCCAGCGCAAACTCAGCGGCTCGAACTTCATCCGCAGCTTGGTGTTTGGCTGGATGGGCAATCCTGCCAGCACATTGGATGGATTAAGTCGGACAGCCGCCTTCCAACAGCTCCCCATTAGTCCACAGGGACTGGACAAACGTTTTACCCA
>NZ_FNQP01000026.1:0-8170 GCF_900107695.1 Thiothrix caldifontis
TGGGTAAAACGTTTGTCCAGTCCCTGTGGACTAATGGGGAGCTGTTGGAAGGCGGCTGTCCGACTTAATCCATCCAATGTGCTGGCAGGATTGCCCATCCAGCCAAACACCAAGCTGCGGATGAAGTTCGAGCCGCTGAGTTTGCGCTGGCGTTGAATGAAGCCGCTTTTTTTGCTAACGCGTCCGCTTTTTCATACAAGATGGCTTGCAATGCGGTGGCTACTTTTGTCAGTATCAATGCGCGGTCTCCTTGTCGAAGTCGATCTATTCGGTGTGCAAAACTAATAGCCTACCAGAGAGGGAGACCGCTTTCGCGGGTTAAAGTTGATGCGTATAGGGTTGCACACCTTACAGCCCTACCTTTGATCCCACTGGTAATTGCCACCGGTTTTTACCTGACGATCCCGCTGTTCAAGATTTGCTGGCAGATAGCCACCAAAGAGCGCCGCCTCAGTGTTGCACACTTATTAGCATTGTATTTCTGCGGCATGTGGCTGGGTGGTTATTACACTATCGGTGCGCTTGGCATGATCCTGTTGGGCGGTGCGCAAAAGGTCATGGTACTGTGCGAACAGGAAATGCACGACAGCTTGGTATCGGTACTGGGGCAACAACCCCTCAAGGTATGGGTACTGGCAGATGGGGTAGAAACCGAAATCGACTTTGCCCAATTGCAAGTCGGCGATGTGATGGTGCTGGATGTGGGGCAAATGATCCCCATTGATGGCGTGATTGTGCAAGGCATGGCATCCATTGACCAACACATGCTCACTGGCGAAGCGCAACCCGTTGAGAAAGGCGTGGGTGACAATGTGCTGGCTGCCACGGTGGTGTTGGCAGGCCGCATTCAGGTAAAGGTAGAAAAAACCGGCAGTGAAACCGCCGCCGCCAAACTGGGCGAAGTTATCAACCGCAATGATGAATACCGTCAAAGCGTCGAACAAAAAGCCATTGCCATTGCCGAAAAGTCGTTAATCCCCATGTTGGCAGCAGGTGCAGTTGCTTTGCCCGTGCTTGGGGTGAGCAGTGCCTTGGCGATTTTGGGCAGTAACTTCACCATGAACATGGTTGCCTTGCGCCCCTTGACGGTACTCAATTTCTTCAATACCGCCTCCAAACACGGGATTTTGGTCAAAGATGCTTCGGCGCTGGAAACCTTGCCCCACATCAATACCATCGTGTTCGACAAAACCGGCACACTGACGCTGGACATACCGCAAGTGGCAGACATCCATGCGTTTGCCGGTTACAGCACCAACACGGTGTTAACACTGGCAGCCGCAGCGGAACACCGGCAAACCCACCCGATTGCCCAAGCCATTTTAGCCGCCGCCAGCGCACAGCAATTAAGCTTACCCACCACTGACCATGCGGTTTATGCCGTCGGTTATGGCTTGCAGGTACAAATTGCGGGGCAACTCATCCGGGTCGGTAGTTTGCGCTTCCTGCAATCGGAACATCTGGATGTGCCCACCGAGGTAGAAACCTTGCAGACGCAGGTGCAAGCCAGCGGGCATTCACTGGTATTTGTAGCGGTTGACAATGTAGTGGTCGGTGCAATTGAACTCAAAGCCAGCATCCGCCCCGAAGCCCGCGAAGTGGTTCAGCAATTACAGGCGCAAGGCATGAAGCTGTACATCATGTCGGGCGACCAGCTTGAACCCACCCGACAATTAGCGGCTGAATTAGGCATTCCCCACTACTTTGCCGGAGTGCTACCCGAACAAAAAGCCGGACTGGTGCAACAATTACAACAGGATGGCAACAAGGTCTGTTTTATCGGTGACGGTATCAACGATGCGATTGCCTTGCGGCAAGCGGATGTTTCGGTATCCCTGCGCGGGGCAACCACCATTGCCACCGATGCGGCGCAAGTGGTGTTGATGAATACCGATTTGCAGCAACTTCAGACACTCCTGCAACTTGCCAAAGAGCTGGAAACCAATATCGCCACCAATACCAAAGTCGCCGCAGGCTTCAGCTTGCTCAGTGGCAGCGGGATTGTATTCCTGCACCTGAAATACATAGCGGTGGAAGTGTTGGCTGCCAGCCAGTTGTTAACCGGGGTGGGGATTGCCAGCAAGCCGTTGTTGGAGAAAGACCGCTCAGTAGTAGCAACTTCATGATCTAGCCCAGCAAACCCGCCCCCCAAGAAGGAGGAAGCCCTGAAACTAGCCGATCGAATCGGTTACACAGAAGCTAACAGCACCAAACAAGTTGAGGTGTCTGGGTTTGCTGGGCTAGATCACTCGACACCATGACAAAGTTTACATCATTTGATGCGGCTGATTATCTTGATGATGAACCGACAGTGACCAATCGACTGAGAAATGTATGAATTACAAAATCCTCGATAAAAACAGCAAACAAGAAGTGGTAAGCCTTTTCACGGCTGTATTCTCCTTATCCGAGGGGGAGAAAGAAGGTGAGCTGATAGGAAACCTTGCATCGGAACTATCGTCAAGAGCCGACAATCAAGAAATAATTTGTATTGGCGCTTATGAAAAAAGGTTACTTGTTGGGGCAATTTTTTTCACCCGTCTTAGATTTAATGAGTCAATCACGGTTTACATGCTTGCTCCCGTTGCAGTTAGAACCAAGCAACAGGGAAAAGGCGTCGGGCAGGCACTAATCAAGTATGGGCTGAGTGAGATGAAAAGTCGATCTGTGGCTGTAGCCATCACATACGGCGATCCATCCTTCTACTCCAAGGTAGGGTTTCAACCTCTCTCAGAAAATACCATCAAGGCTCCGGTGAAGCTTTCAATGCCAGAGGGTTGGCTAGGCCAGTCCTTAACGGAAAAGCCAATTCCAACAATCAATGACCGTCCCACATGCGTTAAGGAATTCAATGATCCTATTTATTGGTAAACACAAGAACAGTTCCGTTTCCCCAAATTAACCCCTTGCTTGGCAGCAACCAATAGCTAAATGAGCTTGAGCTGCTCCAATTGTTCCACTAAAGCAATCACCTCATTGTCAGTTAGCTTTTTGGCAAACATAGAATGAATGTGCGACATCAAGCTATTACGTGTTGCTGGACGGTTGGCGCAACATGCTTAGTCAGACGCTCAGTCAGCAGTGTTATTTTGTCAGCAACAGGCAACGCTGGCAGATCAACAAACACCGGAATCTGGGCAAATTCGTCATGCCGTGCCGCTGATACTTTCAGTTGCTTCAAATGCGTAATCAGCGGGTCGAAGCCTTTGTCTTTAGAAACAATGTGAAAATAACCCGTTGGATCTTGCTTCGCCCATTGCCCAATGTGGAAGGAAAGCACGAAATCCAGCGCATTTTTCCCCACACAATTCGCCTCAATCAAACCCACTTGATCGGCGTGCGCCAAAAGCTGTTTGATCAACGGGATCGGTAGCTGTTTTTGCTTCTCGCCAATCACTAACAACAAGGTTGTAGAGAATCTCAGGCGGGTCAATTATTTCTGATGAATGAGCTACCTGACGAGAATTAGCCCATTCATCGCCTGCGTAGATGCCCTATGCTTGCCGTATCCACACTGCCAGAAGGATTGACACATGGGCATGTTCGACTCACTGATGGTCAAGATCAACGACCGCGATATTGAGTTGCAAACCAAACGCTTTGAAAACATGTTGGGGCGTTATCACCCCGGTGATGCTGTTTGCGGTGCGCCGGGCGGCATTGGTATTTATTTCGACGCGGTAGAACTGGATGCCGACGGCAGACATGCCTATGAGGATGACAAGATTGCTGCCCGTTACACGGTGTTTGTGGTGCTGGTGCATGGCATTTTCACCGAATACGAGGTCATGGATGGCGCATGGGAACGTGAAGCCATCGAACGCCGCATCTGCGAGTTGAAAGACTTGTGGAGCGATACTGCCCGCATCACGCTGCGCTGGATTGAATTTTTGCGTAACGCTCAGGATGAAAAAGCCCGCTTGCGCGGTTGCATTAATCGCAGCTTGTCGGTGATTGACCATGCGCGGCGGTTGCGGGCGGGTGAGGATATGTCTGGTAAATTTGCGGCACTCTTCGTGCGTGAGGAAGAAAAGCGGCTGGATGCTGGGGAAGAGGTGTTGGATGTGCTGGAATCGGTGCTGAAAAAGCCGGAAGCGGGTAGATTTTGGGGGTGTTCGCAGCAGGAGCGGGATGTGTTGGAGGATTATCGGTTGTGAGCTGCGTAGCTATTCACATCGTTTTGAATAACTGTGCATGGCTTCCAAGCCGTGTCAGGTAGACATATTGCTCATCGGTTTGGTAGATCAGCAAGGTATCCCCACCTAAATGGAACTCCCGAAAATCAGCCCATTCGCCTTGCAGTGCATGATCGCGGGATTCTGGCGGAAGGGGTTGGTCATCCAGCAGTTTGGCAACATACAGAAATAATTTGGTGGCTTGGGTATCAGTCAGGCGAACGTTACGCATGTCTTTGATGAACGCTTTGTGGCGTATGAGTTGTCTCATGGGTTCTGCAATTCACGTTGCAAATCTGTCAGGGTAACGGGCGTAAGATTTTTACGTGCCCTGACATCGCGCATGACGGCGATTGTTTCATCGTTGGGCAGGCGCACATCAAACGGCAAGCCTTTGGTTGCAACAATCATACTGGTGAAAATATTCACGGCTTCGCTGAAGTTTAAGCCGAGGCGTTCTAAGATGGCTTTGGCCTCTATTAGTTTATCAGTGTCTAGGCGAAGGCTGGTTTGTGTTTTGCTCGTCATGATCAGCATCCTGTATTTATCTTGGTTTTAGCATACCATTTGGGATGCTAAATGCTAGTAAAACCTGAGTTCGGGATAAGATTGCGATAAACATTTCCGACACCAACAAGTCTACATCATCCTGAAAAATGGATGTATGCCTGTCATTCTTCAAAAAATTATGCTCATCACTTTTTTCAGCCGCAACTCTGGTAAAATCCAGCTCACGATCCACACGTCAGGATAGGGCAGCCCATGACCGAACCTTCACCACCGCCGTTTGAAGTCACCACATCCGCCTTGAACAAATACGACGAGTCGTTGCTCGATCTGTTTGCCAAAGATGTTGCCGCGCAAGCCACCCGGCTGGATGACCTCGCCAAACAGTTAATCACGCTGAATATTGCCATTCCGGGCTTGTATGCCACTGTCCTCAAATTCATCAGTGGTGACAAGGCGGTGGTCAATGACCCCGTGTTGCTACTCATCACCTTTGCCGCGTGGTTGTTGGCATTGGGATTCGCGCTCGCCAGTTTGTTCCCGCAACGCCATCAGGTAGACCCGGATAGCCTCAGCGAGATCGAAACCTTCTTTTACCGCAGTGCCCAGCACAAACGCAAATTGCTGGCAGCGGCAAGTTTATTGAGCTTTTTCGGGATTTGTTTTGCAGTTTTCAGCTTATTTGTTTAACAGGGGAATACAACATGGGGCAAAAAATCAAACGTGTTACACAGTGCGGCAACTGTGGTAAATCATTTCCTTACACTTACGATCTGGAACGTGTTCCAGCGGGGATGACCAGCTATGATTTGCCCTGCCCGTTTTGCCAAACCCGCCTGAGCGTGCCGCTGCAAAGTGTGCGCAAGGTAGAAGTATTGAAAGATGGCACACAGCAGGAAATCATGGAATTAACCCTGCCAGAACGTCCTGTCGGCAAAGTAGAGGAGTAAACGATGACGACCGCCCCGTCCTTCACCATTACTCCACCGACTGACCTGCTGCGCACTCACCCACACATCAAGGGTATGGCAGATCGCATCAGTACCGCCTACGAAAAACATTTGCTGGTGGAAGAAAAACACTTGCAGGCAATGGGGCAAGCCCTGTGGGATGCGCTGATGCTCGGCGATAGCCTTGAGCTTGCCAAGCAAGCCAGCGGGCAACAGGTATTGCCGATCATTATTGCATCGGCTGATGCCGCCATCCTCACCTTGCCGTGGGAAACGTTGTACCACCCCACTTATGGTTTTCTGGGGCGGGAAGCGGGTTTCAGTTTGTCACGGCGCAACCTAACGGTCAGCGCGGCGTTGCCTGCGTTGCAACGTGAACCCTTGCGCGTATTACTGTTCACTTCCCTGCCCGATAATTTGAGCGAACTGGAACGGTTGGATGTGGAAGCCGAACAAGCCGCCGTGCAGGAAGCCTTGATGGAACAGGAACGTCTCGGTGAAATCGTGCTGGAAATGCCGGATGACGGACGGCTGGACACTTTGCGCGATACCTTGCAACAGTTCCAGCCGCATCTGGTTTACCTCAGCGGGCATGGCAACTTTACCCACGAACATCATAACCAGCGGGCGTATGGCAGCTTTTTGTTTGAAGATGCATTGGGGCGCGGGCAATTGGTTGCTGAAAATGAATTGGTCGCCTGTTTCCAGAACACGCGGGTACAACTGTTGGTGATGTCCGCCTGTTTGAGTGCCAAACAACACCCCGACTACCCGCACAACGGTTTGAGTGCAGCGTTGTATCGGGTGGGGATTCCGCACGTTATCGGGATGCGTGAATCGGTGTTTGACAAGGCGGGCATCCAGTTTGCCAAAGCCTTGCTGCTCAAATTGGGTAAGCACAGCACGGTGGATGTGGCATTACAACACGCCCGCGCCGCGATTACCCAACCCTTCAAGGAAGCGGGTGGCTACCGCGACAGCAACAACCCGCTACGCACCGAAGCCTCGTATGGTCAATGGTGTTTGCCGCAATTGTTGAGCCATGACTTGCAACAAGGCTTGGTCGATTGGGGGTTTACGCCACAGCCCAAATCACAAAACGAATTGAAGACCTTGATGGGGCAAGTGTCCGTGCCGGAAAAATTCCGGGGTCGTCGTCGTGAGTTGCGCCAATGGCAAAACCGTTTGCGTGACAAAACCGCCAATAGCCTGCTGATTACGGGTGTTGGCGGCATGGGCAAAACCTCACTGGCCTACAAACTGCTGCAAGGCTTGCACAAAGATGGCTACCAGACGTTCAGCTTTTCGCTGCGCCCGGAGCATGACTGGCAAAGCATCCTGCTGGATATGGAACTGGAGCTTTCCGAAGATGAGAAAGCCTATAAAAAGTACCAAATTCTGCAAAGCAAAGGGCTGGATGAAGCAAAACAAGCCGAGTATTTCCTCAAGTTCCTGCTGACACTTTATGACGGCAAGCTGGCGTTATTCTTCGACAACCTCGAATCCGTACAAGATGGGCAATACCCTCATGCCATCACCGACCCCACGCTGCAACACTGGCTGCAAGCGGCACAGTCACTGACCCGGCAAGGCTTGAAGCTGATTCTCACCTCACGCTGGCGGTTGCCGGGTTGGGCGGATGCGGAACACTACCCGCTGGGCAAACCCGTGTATGGCGATTATGTGGCAATGGTGCGGCTGCAAGGTTTGCCATTGCAGGGTAAACGCCTGCAAACCGCTTATGAAACCTTGGGTGGCAACTTCCGCGCTTTGGAATTTTTCGCCAAGGCAACACAAGGCATGAGCGCACAAGAGGAGCATGAATTTACCGCCAGTTTGGGCAAAGCGGCGGCTGAAAGCCAAACCGATATGGCATTGGCAAAGGTAGTAGAGCTACGCAGTAGCGAGGAAATCGCGCTGCTGCATCGTTTATTGGCGTATCAGACGACCGTGCCGTTGTTGGGGGTGGAGATTGTGGGAGAACCCCTCACCCCCTGCCCCTCTCCCTCAAGGGGCGAGGGGAGCAAGAGCGAAACGATGGATACTGTGTTGCAGCGGTTGTTGGCGGTGTCGCTGGTGGAGCAATACGCTAACCCGCACACGCAGCAAACCAAATACCAGCTTGCGCCGTTGGTGCGTAGTTGGTTGCTGGCAAACGGTGCACCCGAACCGGATCAACCGCTATTGCAAAAAGCGGCTAATTTCCTGTTGTGGGAATTAGAGGAACGACAAAACACCACATGGGAACACATATTGGCGACCCATGCCGCGCTGCTGGCTGCCAACCTCACCGAACAGGGGCAGCGGTTGGTACTGGACTGGATCATCGAGCCGCTCAACCGTGCGGGTATGTACCGCACCCTGCTGGACGACTGGCTGCCCCCGCTCGCCGAGGCTGACAACCAGCAGATCAAAGGGGAAGCACTCGGACAGATCGGCAAGCAATACCTCCATATTGGTCAATACGACACCGCTCTCGACTTCCTCAAAAAGTCGCTCGCCATTACACAGGAAATCGGCGACAAATACGGCGAAGGC
>NZ_FNQP01000026.1:9320-43721 GCF_900107695.1 Thiothrix caldifontis
AGGCCACACGCCCTCCTGCACCTTACGAATCTCTTCCCGAATCGCAATCATCGCATCGCAGAAACGGTCAAGCTCCTCTTTTGGCTCGGATTCGGTCGGCTCGATCATCAGCGTACCCGCCACCGGAAACGACATGGTAGGCGCGTGGAAACCGTAATCCATCAAGCGTTTAGCGATGTCCGACTCATCAATCCCCGAAGCCGCCTTCAAAGGACGAATGTCAATGATACATTCGTGTGCCACCCGCCCATAACCGCCTATCTTCTGCGCAATAACAGACGCAGCAAATCCCGCTGTTCTTTCAATAAGGTACGCTGCTCATCCATCAGTAACGACATTTCTCTATTCGTGTTTTCAAGCAACAAAACCATCTCATTGGCACGTTGCAATAACATCAGTTCCTTAGCACGTTCGGCACGTTGCCGACGGTTATTCACCAACTGCGGTCTGTTTAGGCGTAAACGTTCAACCGTCAACCGTCAACCGACCCGTAGCAGTAAGGGGATACAACAAGCCATCCTCTGCTTCAATGAAGTGCAATGTTGCCGGATCAACACGGGGATTCCACAAAGCAGGCTGGTCATCGACAGGCCAATAATCTGATTTGAAATTGTTACATTTCGGACAGCTATAGACCAAATTCTCAAGGTTGTCGTTGCCACCTTTCGCCTGTGGCTGGTAGTGATCAATCGTCAACTCGCTGGCGGCACTCTCTTCCGTAACACCACAAAATTCACAAGCACAGCCTGCCCGTTGGTGTACTTGCTGACGAATATCTGCCGTTATGGTCATACGGCTTTTTGCAGCGGAATAGAAGCGATCAGTTGGCTGCGCAAGCCTTCAATTTCTTGACGCAATGCCTTGTTTTCGAGCATTACCTCTTGAATACGGCGAGTCATGCTCATCAGTTGCGTCAACGTGGCATCAATCTGCGCCTGAAGTCTGGCAACACCTGTTACTTCTGGAACGGCGGCATACATCGCAGCTTCCTCTGCGTCCTGTTCGTCGTACCAAGTTTGCAACTGTACCTGCTCCTCAGCGGATAGGGTCATACCGCGAGTGGCTTTGTCGTGTAGTACCTTTCCCAATTCATTAGAAATCATGCTAAGTACCTTTTTTCATGCGTAACATTCAACAGTTTACACAGACACCACAATTCGTTCAAACAAGGCTTGTAACGGCGGCAAGTCACCCGCATACCCCGCAATATTCGCCTCTACCCACTCGCTACACTCGACCTTTGCCCAATCCAGCCCGAATCCGGCGTTGATTGCCAGCAAATCAAAAAACAGGCGTTGCGTCCGTCCGTTACCTTCGCGGAAGGGGTGAATCACGTTCAGTTCGCAGTAGTAATGTGCCAGCCGTTCCACAAAGGCGGATAGTGGCACACCGACCAGCCAGTTTTCCTCTGCCAGTTTGCCCAGCAGTTTGTTGGCTTCGGTTGCAATGTAAGCGGCGGCACAAAAGCGGGTATTGCCCTTGCTGAGGTCAGTGGAACGCAACTCGCCTGCCCACAGGTACAGGTCTTGAAACAGGTGGTGGTGAATGGCTTGCAAGGCTGGCAAATCAAATACCTGTAAGCGCGTATCGAAGGATTCAGCGCGTAGGTAGCTCAACACCGCTTCCGCCTCTGCCAAGGTGCGGCTGTCCTGCAAGCCCAGCTTGTTGACCAGCGTGCTTGTGCCGCTGTAACAGGCGGGGTCTTCGGCTATCTCATGCTTGCTGTGCATAGCGATCTTTGGTTTGCTGGATCAGGGTTGCCATGCCTTGCGCCGTTGTTGGCAAGGGCAAAGCGGCAATGTCATCCGGTAAGGATAGCCCTTCCAGCCGTAAACTGGCGCGGTAATTGTGGTTGCGGGTTGCCTGATAATAACGCTGTTTGCGCTCATCCGGCGATGGTGCGGCAAAGCTGAGGGTGTTTTGTGCCATACCATCCAATGTTTGCAAGGTGGCTGTCAGTTTGATCTTTTTGTCTATTTCCGCTACGGCTGCGGGGTCGCATTTGTCCAATAAGGTGCGGGCATCGTCTACGCTGGAAACGGGATAAAATGCGCTATCGGGTGCGAAATAGACCAAGGCTTTTTTGCGCTGTTTCAAAAACGCCAGCACATTATTGAATGAACCGGGGCTTTTGCCATCCCATAGCACAAAACCGTAATCGGCAAGCTGCGCCATTGCTTTATCTTTTTGGGTGTAAAAGGCGCGTCCGGTTATATTGGCATCCACACTGATATGTTTCACAGGCCAGTTACCCAGATTATTGCGGCAAACATTTCCGGCACAAAATACCGTGACGTGTGGGTATTGCAAGGTCGTCAGGTGTTTTTGCAATGCCTTGTCTGCGCCGTTGGCATCGCCCACCACAATAGCAAACTGTTTATCAATGATATTTTGCAAGCGTGCCAGTATGACGTTGTTCAAACGGGTAATGGTGATTGAGCCTGACAGGAATACCGTGGTCATCTAAAATACACATTCACCGTTTAACATCAACAGAGTATCGCCCAACTTCAAGCAGTGCTTGCCGTTCCAAGGTGCGCTCAGGCGTATTGAATTGAAGGATGCGGGCGGTGACTTCGCCAATTGCTGTACGGGCTTCCAGCACCGCCCCCACCAATACGAAATGCTCATGCCAATCATCGGTACGCGGATGAAAAAAGCGTGTGAACACACCGGCTGTTGTCACAGAACCAACGTCACTGCCCTTGTACAAATTACAGGGAGAACAAGCAACGGCTAAATTCCCTTCAGTCGTCAAGCCGCCGTGCTTTTCGCTGATTACATGGTCAATGTGACAACCAAAAAACGTATCGTCCTCATGAATCCGGCAATATTCACAGGTATTACCTGCCCGCGCTGTGACCAAGCGGCGCAAGTCTGCACTGATGTAAGTCGAACTCATTGCACGACATAACGCTGAGCGCGGGCTTTTGCCAAGCGCATCAGGTGTTCCAATTGCATGTAGTGGCTAAGTTCATCCTTTTCTTCGGAAGAAATACTAGCATTTTTGGATTTGTAGATTAGTTCACTCACCCGTGCCTTGGATGCTTCGGACGGGCGGAATGCAATAATTTTGCCGGGTGTCGTGCCACCAGCAATGAAATCAATGACTTCTTCGTAAGCACGTTCCATGATAAAACCTCCGCATAGCCTGACAAGGCGTTAAGCAACAGAATAGCAATAGTTTTACCATATTTCGGCAAGCAACGCCTGATCAACCTACATGCAACAGAAACGAAAAAAATCGGGACACGCTCCTAATAATTTTAAAGACGTATCCGTCGCTAGGCATCCATTAAGCATTTGAATATAACTATATATATCCCAAATTATGAGCAATGCATACTGCTCCTACTGACAACCAAAGTGCTAGAGCACCCCAGCCGAAGCCAGCTATTAAAACACGGGCAGGAATTCCTTTCCCAACATGTTCACGTACTAATGATTGGTTGATTTGTCCACTTATTGCTAAGTCTGGTTGTACTTGCAAAGCAAGTTCAATTGATGCCATAAGAGCTTCATGTCGTTTAATATGACCAAGAGCACGCAATTGGATAAAGTGCCAAACTATGGAGACACCACAGCCAGCCACAACTAGGACAATCTGTATCCATAAATTTTTTGGAAAGTCACCACTGGCAAACATGGCAGATAAAAGAACGGCATTTGTAGCACCAAAAAACCCAAAAATACTCCATAAAACTTGATCTTGGCTGGATCTAAGATCAACTACCCGTGATAATTGCCCCCATAGTTCAGTGCGTCGTGTATCTTCAGATAAATTCATGATTTTTCAGCTTTTTCCTAAATCGTTTGGTAGATAAATTATACTTAACGTCATCGGTGATGATGATTTCAGCATAGAATGAACTAATTCAACGGTCAAGTAAAAAAGGACAGTGCATCAAGTTAGCACTTTTGCGGCACAGGACACTTTCAAAAAGTATGCAACCCTTTGAAAATCAAGAGACAAGAATTTAAGAGCAAGGCCGCAAACCCAACAGGATCAACGGCCTATTGAACAAGAATCTACCGATAACTATCCACACTCGGACAAGAACACACCAAATTCCGATCCCCATACACATTATCAATCCGGTTCACGGTAGGCCAATACTTCGCCGTCGGGCTGACACCCTGCGGGAACACCGCCTCGGTCTGGCTGTAAGGGCGTTCCCAAGCATTCACCAAATCATCCAGCGTATGCGGCGCATTCACCAGCGGATTATTGTCCGCAGGCCACACGCCCTCCTGCACCTTGCGAATCTCTTCCCGAATCGCAATCATCGCATCGCAAAAACGGTCAAGCTCCTCTTTCGGCTCGGATTCAGTCGGCTCGATCATCAGCGTACCCGCTACCGGAAACGACATGGTAGGCGCGTGGAAACCGTAATCCATCAAGCGTTTAGCGATGTCGGACTCATCAATCCCCGAAGCCGCCTTCAACGGACGAATGTCGATGATACATTCATGCGCCACCCGCCCATTCGCCCCCCGGAACAGCACCGGATAATGCTCAGCCAAGCGTTGCATGATGTAATTGGCGTTCAAAATCGCCATCTCGGTCGCCCGCTGCAAACCCGCCGCGCCCATCAATTTGATGTACGCCCACGAAATCGGCAGGATCGCCCCACTCCCATACGGCGCAGCCGACACCGCACTATTCCCCAGCGCAATCCCATCCGGCGGAGTCACCGCATGGCTGGACAAGAACGGAGCAAGGTGCGCCTTCACCCCAATCGGCCCCATGCCAGGGCCACCGCCGCCGTGCGGAATCGCAAAGGTCTTGTGCAAGTTCAAATGCGACACATCCGACCCCATCTTGCCCGGTTTCGACAAGCCCACTTGCGCGTTCATGTTCGCGCCATCCATGTACACCTGCCCACCGAACTGATGCACAATGTCGCAAATTTCCACGATGTCCTGCTCAAACACCCCGTGCGTAGACGGATAAGTCACCATCAAGCATGACAGGTCGTCGGCGTGTTTTTCCGCCTTGGCACGCAAATCCGCCACATCCACGTTACCGTTCGCGTCGCACTCGACCACCACCACCTTCAGGCTCACCATCGCCGCCGAAGCCGGATTCGTGCCATGCGCCGAACTCGGAATCAAACACACATCCCGATGCCCCTGCCCAATACTCGCCTGATAACGACGGATCGCCACCAGACCCGCGTATTCGCCCTGCGCCCCCGAATTCGGCTGCATCGAAATTGCATCATAGCCAGTGATTTCCACCAACCAATCCTCCAACTCCTTGATCATGGCGCGATAACCCACGGTCTGCTCCTGCGGCGCAAACGGGTGAATATCCGCAAATTCTGACCAAGTAACCGGCAGCATTTCCGTAGTCGCATTCAACTTCATGGTGCAAGACCCCAGCGGAATCATCCCATGCGCCAACGAGAAATCCTTATTCTCCAACCGCTTCAAATACCGCAACATCTCCGATTCCGAATGATGCGAATTAAACACCGGATGCGTCAGGAACTCGCTGGTACGCTGGTAGCCGGACGGAATCCCGCTGAAACCTTCCGCGACAACCGCAGCATCCAGTGCCTCCACATCCAAACCATGCCCAGCACCCAGCAGCACATCGAACAGCTCAGCAATGTCCGCACGGGTTTTGCGCTCGTCAATGCTGATACCGATATTGCCATCAGGGAAATGGCGGAAATTGATGCAGGATGAAGAATCCCCCCCATCCCCAGCCCTTCCCCCGCAAGGGGTGAAGGGAGCAAGAGAGGAAGATTTGACGACCGTCAGCGTATCAAACCACGTATCATTCAGCAGTTGGACACCCTTCTGCTGTAAACCCTTCGCCAGAATGCTGGTGAGACGATGAATCCGCCCTGCAATCGTCTTCAGCCCAGCCGCGCCGTGATACACCGCATAAAACCCTGCCATATTCGCCAGCAACGCCTGCGCCGTACAAATATTGGAAGTCGCCTTCTCACGACGGATATGCTGTTCACGGGTTTGCATCGCCATGCGCAACGCCTGCTTGCCGTGACTGTCGATGGAAACCCCGATCACCCGCCCCGGCATGGTGCGCTTAAACGCATCCTTCACCGCAAAAAACGCCGCATGAGGGCCACCGAAACCCATCGGTACGCCAAAACGCTGTGAGTTACCAACCACAACATCCGCGCCCATTATTTCGCCCGGTGCTTTCAACATCACCAACGCCATCAGATCGGAAGCCACACACACCAAGGCTTTTTGCGCGTGCGCCTGTTTGATCAAAGCTTCCAGATCGCCGACTTCGCCGGTAGTACCGGGGTACTGCAACATTGCCCCGAAGACTTCGTGCTGTGCCAACTCGCTATACGGGTTGCCGATCACCAGTTCAAAGCCGAAGAATTCCGCACGGGTTTTCAGCACGTCGATGGTTTGCGGATGCACATCATCACCCACAAAGAATTTGTCCGATTTGAGCTTGTTGGAACGCTTGCACAACGTCATTGCTTCTGCCGCCGCCGTCGCTTCATCCAACAACGAGGCATTGGCAATGTCCATGCCCGTCAAATCCGTGACCATTTGCTGGTAATTGAGCAAGCCTTCCAGCCGCCCTTGGGAAATTTCCGGCTGATACGGCGTATACGCGGTGTACCAACCGGGGTTTTCCAGCACATTGCGCAAAATGACGGGGGGTACGATGGTGTCGTAATACCCCATGCCGATGTACGACTTAGCAACCGTGTTTTGTGCCGCCAGTGTTTTCAGGTAAGCCAGCGTTTCGGCTTCGGAACGGCTGGCATCCATCGCCAACGGTGCTGGCAGACGGATGCTCGCAGGCACAGTGCTATCAATCAGCGCATCCAGCGATTCCGCGCCCACGGTTTGCAGCATCGCCGCTGTATCCGCCGCGTTGGGGCCAATGTGGCGGGCAATAAAATCATCGTGTTGTTCAAGTTCGTACAAGGTTGTCATTTAATTGTTACCTGCTGTGTTCTTACCCCCCATCCCCAACCCTTCCCCCGCAAGGGGTGAAGGGAGCAAGATGGAAGAAGGGAGTGCTTCTTGTTCCTTCCCCCCTTGCGGGGGAAGGTTAGGATGGGGGGTTCTTAAAAATTACTCGTCACATTCCGCTTTGTAGCTTTCAGCATCCAGCAGTTCGCCCAGCGCGTCTTCGTCATCCACGCGCATGACGAACAGCCAACCGTCGCCGTAAGGGTCAGAATTGATCAGTTCCGGTGAATCTTGCACCGCTTCATTGCTCTCGATAATCACACCGGGAACTGGCGCGTAAATGTCAGATGCTGCCTTGACCGATTCCGCTACCGCACAACCGTCTTCTGCACCAAATTCTGTGCCAACTTCAGGTAAATCAACGTGTACCAAGTCACCCAGCAACTCTTGCGCATGGTCAGTAATGCCAACAGTCACTGTGCCGTCGCCGTTGTCACGTACCCACTCGTGGGATTTGGTGTATTTCAAATCGGATGGAACATTGCTCATAAAATAACTCCTAAAAACTTAATTTAAAACAGATTTGCCATTGCGTGCGAACACCGGCTTCACCACTTTTGCCGGGTGCAATTTGCCGCGAATATCCACCTCACAGGTGTCGCCACAGCTTGCTGGAACCCGCGCCAACGCAATTGCTACGCCGAGTGTAGGCGAAAAAGTACCACTAGTGGTTTCGCCATCACCGCCTTCACAAATAACTTTCATGTGGCTGCGCAATACGCCCTTGCCTTCCAGCACCAGACCGACGAATTTTTGCGGGATTCCTGCGGCTTTCTGTGCTTCCAACGCGCTGCGCCCAATAAAGTTACGGTCTGCTGGCTGCCAGCCGATTGTCCAGCCCAAACCTGACACTAATGGGGAAGTAGTTTCGTCCATGTCCGTGCCGTAAAGGTTCATGCCTGCTTCCAAACGCAAGGTATCGCGTGCGCCCAAGCCGATGGGTTTGATACCAGCGACTAACAGCGCATCCCACACTTTGTGGGCTTGTTCGTTGGGGAACATCATTTCAAAGCCGTCTTCGCCGGTGTAGCCAGTACGGGCAATGAACCAGTCGTTGACGAATGCACCGTAGAAAGCTTTCAGCGGTTCAACGATGGCAACTTCGTCCGCTGGCATAATGCCCAGCACTTTGGCACGTGCATTGGGACCTTGTGCTGCGATCATGGAAAGGTCGTCACGTTCGGTCAGAGTTGCATCGAAAGTGGCGATTTGTTGTTGCATCCACGCAATATCTTTGTCGCGTGTGCCTGCGTTAACGACGATGCGCCATTGGGTGTCGGTGATGAAATACACGATCAAATCGTCAATCACCGTGCCTTCGGGGGTCAACATGCAGCTATACAAGGCTTTGCCGGACTCTTTCAGCTTATCAACGTTATTGGCGAGCAGGTAGTGCAAAAAGGCTTTGGATTGCGCCCCCACGAGGTCGAGGATGACCATGTGCGACACGTCAAACATGCCCGCGTCGTTGCGGACTTGGTGGTGTTCTTGCAGTTGTGAGCCGTAGTGAATGGGCATTTCCCAGCCCGCGAAATCGACCATTTTCGCACCGGATTCAAGGTGCTTGGCGTAAAGTGCAGTACGTTGCATTAGGATTCTTCCAGTTTAACAGGCACAAAAAAAGGGCGGCAAGCCGCTAAGCTTGCCGCCCCTCTGTCCGTTTACCTGAGAGATTCCTCAATTTACCCCCCTTCCCCGACCCTTCCCCCGCAAGGGGGGCAGGGAGGAAGAGGCAATCAAGTTACTACCCTTCGGTGAGTGCGTCCGCACTGCTCTCCAGAGTCAGATCTAGTACTGCCAGTCCTTTTGCCTGAGCGTTTCCGGGCGGAATTGCGCCTTCGGCGGTTGCGGCAACCTTGCGGTGTGCAACACTCTCCTGCCAGTGTTTACTGAATGCGGGCGATTGTAGCGGATGCAGTGCAGCAACTAAAGCACCATTTACGCCTGCCTGGTGAAAAGGGTGTTGCCGATTGTATCTGATGCAGTGCAACACCCCAAGCAGACTTAGGGTAAACCTTGCTTTATGTCAGGAGACTCGCATAAACCCCAACGCCCCCATTTATACCTGAGCGCAGTAAGAACATAATCAAACCCTAATAAAGATACTTAGACACTGAACCACAGTTGTAGGGAGAATGAGCCATCATGAGCAAGGGCAAATCCACGGTGCGCGATACCGTCATCCTGTTTGCGACCCTGATGTTATTCTGGCTAATGCTAAGCGGCAAGCTGGACACTGATGTCCTCATCGTCGGCGCAGTCGCATCATTGATCATCGCCCTGCTCTACCGCGATGGCCTGTCGTTCTTCACCGAATTCCGTTTCACCCCGCAAGCGTTCGTGGCGGGCTTCCGTTACTACGGCTACTTCTTGCGGGAACTGTTCAAGTCCAATCTGAAAATGGCTGCCATTGTGTTGTCGCCCTCACTCCCGATTACGCCGGGTATCGTTAAAGTGCGCACCCGGCTGAAAAGTCGCATGGGGCGGCTGATGCTGGCGAATTCCATTACGCTGACACCGGGAACGCTGACCGTCGAGATGGCGGGTGAATGGCTGTACATACACTGCGTCACCGTGGGTGCAACGGATATTGAGGCAGCCACGGCGGAAATTGTCAGCGGGTTCGAGTCTTACCTTGAGGTGATGTATGGTTGAGGTGTTGATTGCCATTGCCGGAACGCTTGCCGGGCTGGCATTCCTGCTGGCACTGGCGCGGTTTGTGCGCGGGCCATCGCGGGTAGACCGGGTGGTTGCGTTTGATGTGCTGACGGTGATTGCGATTACCTTCATCGTGCTGGTGGCGTTGGTGGAAAACCGGGGCGTTTATCTGGATGCAGCGTTGGTCTACGCGCTGTTGTCATTCTTGGGGGTAATCGCCATTGCCCGCTATCTGGAGGGCAGGTTCTGATGGGACTGCTAATCGACATTATCGGGGGCTTGCTGCTGGTCGGCGGCGCGGCCTTTCTGCTGTTCGGCAGCCTTGGGCTGCTGCGGATGCCGGACGTTTTCAACCGCATTCAGGCAGGCACAAAAACCACCACGTTAGGAACCTTGTTAACCCTTGCCGGGGCTGCTTGTTTGCAACCCGCATGGGGCTGGAAACTATTGCTGATTGGGGTATTCCTGATCTTCACCAATCCGGTTTCTGCTCAGGTGTTGGCGAACACTGCCCACCGACGCGGAGCGCAAAAAACCCCATTGACCAAGATTGACCGGCTGGCAGAAGACCGGGAGGGTAAAGCATGAATACCGTATTACTGAGCATCGGCGTATTGCTGGCGGTTGCCATGATTGGCGTGGCATGGCTAACGATTCGCGCCACCCGGATTGCCACCGCGATGTTGGCGGCAGGGCTGGTGAGCCTGTTTGCCTCGGTGCTGTTCCTGTTTCTCGCTGCCCCTGATGTGGCAATGACGGAAGCGGCGATTGGCAGCGGCTTGACCACCTTCCTGTTTTTCTTTGTGCTAGGGCGCGTGCGCGGAGGTCAATCATGATCCGACGTTTTGCGGTTTTCCTGCTGTTGCTGGGCTTGGGGGCAATTTTTGCTGACCTGTTGCTGGGCTATACGCCAAGCGAGGAACTCAACCTGACAGCGCGTTACTACGCGGAACACACCGCGCAGGATTTGGGTGCTGCCAATATCGTCACCGCGATTGTGGTCACTTACCGGGGACTGGATACGCTGGGGGAAGTCACGGTGCTGTTTTTGACCGCCACCATTATTGGGATGGTGTTGGCGCGTGGACGTAAACACCGCGCATTGCAACGCCAGTTACCAGCGGCGGGGGAACTGCTGACCACGGGTAGTCGCTTGTTAGTGCCGCTGATTTTATTGCTGGGCGTGTATGTGTTCGTCAACGGGCATCTGACCCCCGGCGGCGGTTTTCAGGGCGGGGCAATTGTGGCATCGGCGGCGTTGCTGTTGTTACTGACAGATCCGCTGAAACGCTTTAGTCACCGCCTGATCGCGGTCATGGAATCAGTATCCGGGTTGTTTTTTATCGGGCTGGGGGTGCTGGGGCTGGTGTATGCAGGCGGTTTCCTCGATAGCCGGGTGCTGCCCAACGGCGCGTTCGGCACACTGTTTTCAGCGGGTGTCATGCCCATCATTTACAGCTTTATCGGCCTCAAGGTCGGGGCTGAATTCACTTCCATGCTGACCCATCTGGCAGAAACGGAGCAATCGTAATGGACTGGATCGCAATGGCAACAGGCTTCATCCTCATCCTGATGGGGCTGTATGGCGCACTCACCAACCGCAATATCCTGCGGATCATTGTCTCGTTCAGCGTCGCCAATACCGGCGTGAATCTGGTGCTGGTAGCGGTGGGGTATATGCGCGGGCGCACTGCGCCGATTCTGGATGAAGCCGTACCGATGGCGGATGCCGTCACCCGCATTATTGACCCCTTGCCGCAAGCGTTGGTGCTGACCGCCATCGTGATTGGGCTGGGGGTAACAGCCTTGATGCTGACGTATGCCTACAAGTTGTACGAAGAAAAAGGCACGCTCGATATTTCCAAATGCAGGGATTTGAAATGGTAAGCCCACTCTACATCATTGCCGTCGGGCTGGGGGCAGCGTTCCTGCTCGGCCTGTTGCCGGAAAAATGGCAGCGGGCAGCCTATGGCGTAACCCTCCTCGCACTCGCGCTCATGGGCTGGATTGCCGGAAGCTGGCTGTGGGCGTTTGCGCTGCAAGGGGCTGCGCCGGTTGAAATCTTCACCGCAGGAACCCAACCACCGTTTGCGATCAATTTCCGGGTCGGGCTGGCGGAAGCGTCACTGGCCTTACTGATGGCGTTGACGGGTTTGCACGCCGCGCTGTACATGCGCGATACCCTGTTCAAGCAGGGACGGCGGGCAATGGCGGTGTTGCTGATTTTCGTGATGGCCACCTGCGGGGTAATTTTCACCCGTGACCTGTTCAACCTGTTTGTATTCATGGAACTGGTAGTGATTTCTACCGGTGGGCTGGTGCTGCTGTCAGCAGATCGGCGGGCATTGGGAGCTGGTTTAAAATACCTGATCGTGTCGCAACTGGTCTCCATCCTGATGCTGGTGGGGATGGTGTTTGCCTACCACGCCACCGGCACACTCAATATCGACGGCATGGCAGCGGCGCAAGTCGACCTGTTCAAAGGCGGGGCGTTGGCGTTTTTCCTGATGTTGATGGCGGTGCTGGCAGAGTTGAAACCCTTCCCTGCCAACGGTTGGGGGCTGGACATTTATGAATCGGCACACCCTGCGTTTGCGGCACTGTTTTCGGCAGCAACCGGGGCAGCAACCGTATACGCGGCGGATAAGCTGTTGCTGATTGGCGGGGCGCAATGGTTGCCACTGGCAAGTGCCATCGGGATTGTAACCTTTGTGGTTGCCAATATTTTTGCCTTGGTGCAAGACAATGACCGGCGGTTGCTGGGCTATTCCTCGATAGCACAGGTGGGGCTGATCCTGACCGTGATTGGGCAGCGCGATTTGCTGGGGGAACAGTATTATTTTGTAGCAGGCGGTATCTTGCTGGCTCATGCGGTTGCCAAAGCGGGCTTATTCTGGCTTTCCGGGTTGGTGGCAGCGCGGGGCTTGGGGGACTGGGCAGCGTTGCGCGGGCATCCGGTGCTGGTGTTTGCATTTGTCACCTTTATTGCCTTGTTGGTGGGTTTGCCGCCCTTCCCCGGCTTTTATGCCAAGTGGGAGCTGGCGCACGCACTGGCCGCAAACGGGCAATTGTGGTTGTTGGGGCTGATCCTATTCGGGGCATTGCTGGAAGCGGCGTATTTGTTCCGCTGGTTTGGTTACGTGCTTAAACGTGAACAGCCACAAACGGGTTTATTGCTGCAAGCCATCAAGGAAGATGTTGCCTTGAGTGCAGTGGTAGTTGCGTGGTTATTAGCTTATCTGTGGGGCGAACTTTCCGGGCAAGGCAATCTGTTGCAAGCCATCCCCTTGCTGTTTGCGCTGCTGTTTTTGCCGCTGGACTGGTTGCCAGCCAAGCTCAAAAACGGGTTGGCGGTTGCTGGGCTGGTCGGTTGGTTTTACCTGCATTACCCCAGTTACGATGCGCTGCAATTGATTTTTGCGGCGGTGATGTTGCCGGGTGGCGCGATTATTTTGCTGGCAAGTTTCCAGACGCAGCAACGGCGGGTGGGATTTTATCCGGCGGCAATGCTGATGTTTGCAGGCTTGGCGATGTTGATTGAAGCCAAAACCTCGTTTGCGTTTTTTGCGGCGTGGGAATTGCTGACGGTGGGTTCGTATTTCCTGATCCTGCGCGGCAAGCATTCTGAACCACACGCGCTGTCGTACATTGTGTTCTCGCTGGGCGGGGCATTCCTTATGCTGGCGGGGTTTGCACTGGCAGCTCAAGGTGTGCCGGACTTTAAAATCGCGGCGTTGGCACAGGTGGCAGAACCGTTTGCACCGTGGGTATTTGCGCTGCTGGCGATTGGTTTCATGACCAAAACGGCGGCGGTGGGTGTGCATATCTGGTTGCCCGGCGCACATGCCGAGGCAGAAACCGATGTGTCGCCGCTGGTGTCTGGTATCTTGCTGAAAGCGGGGCTGTTCGGGCTGTTCGTGTTGCTAATGACGATGGGCAAGCAGCAATTGTACGGGGTGGAACTCACCCACGTAATGCTGTGGATTGGGGCAATTTCGGCACTGATTGGGAACTTGCTAGCAATTTTCCAAGAAGATGCGAAACGCTTGCTGGCTTATTCTTCCATCGGGCAGATGGGTTACGCGCTGTTTGGGCTGGCAATGATGAACCATCTCGGCTGGCTGATGGCGTTGATGTTTGTCATTAACCATTACATTTACAAGTCGATGCTGTTCCTGTCAGTGGGCGGGGTTGCTAAACGTACCGGCACACGTGATATGTACCGCATGGGCGGCTTGATTACGCTGATGCCACTGTCGTTCATTGCCACTATGATCGGGATTATTGCGGTGTCGGGTGTGCCGCCGCTTTCCGGGTTTGGCGGACGCTGGATTTTCTACAATGCGATTATGACGGCGGAATACCGTTTGCCGATGGTGATTATTTTCCTCGCGGGGCCAATTGCGTTCCTGTACCTGTTCCGATTGATTCACACCATTTTCCTGGGGCAGTTGAAGGATGAATTGCGCACCGTGAAAGAAGCACCGTTCTGGATTGTGTTGCCGCAGATGATTTTTGTGGTTGCCTTGTTGGTGTTCGCGCTGGTTCCGGGCATGGCGTTGCGGCATGTGGATGCTTACCTTGCGCCGTTCTTTGGCGGGCAAAGCGGGCTGGATTGGGCAGGGTTGACCATTACCAGCGAATTCGGTTACTGGAGTCCGGTGTCGATCATGCTGGTGATCGGGGTGATTTTTGCCACGCTGTTTGCCTGGTTGCTGTTCGTCAACCGCAGGGCGCAGCCGGTGAAGCAGTTCAATATCGTGTTTGCCGGTGAACGCCCGTTCCGCCCGGAAACCACCCATTTTGCCTGGAACTTCTTCGCGCCGTACCGCAAGGCATTGGGCTTTTTGACCCAGCCGCTGGTAACAATTTTTTGGGAAACCCTCACGGAATTGCTGCATTCGGCGGCAGATATTTTACGGCGGATGTATACCGGGAATGGGCAGACTTACGCCATTCACCTGCTCGCCTTTGTGATTATCGTCTACCTGTTGTGGATGGGGGGCTTGTGATGGAATTTGAATGGATGAGAATCCCGTGGGCGTTGCTGACATTGTTTATTGTCATCAACTACGGCTTGCTAATGACGGCTTTGGTGCAAAAAATCGGCGCACGGGTGGGGCGGCGGCATGGCATCCCCATTTGGCAGAATTACATTGATATGCTGAAGAACTATGCGCTGCGTACCTCCATTACTCACGGGGTGATGTTCTATCTGGGGCCGGTGTTCCGGCTGTCCGGCGGGGTGGGCTTGTTGCTGTTTGTACCGAGCATTTACGGGTCGGAGATGTTTGCCAACTTTTCGTTTGCAGGCGATTTGATTCTCGCACTGTATTTTGTGTTCTTTGGCACGCTGGGCATGGCATTGGGCGCGGCGGAAAGCGGGCATCCTTATTCCGCTATAGGCATTACCCGTGGCTTGTCGCAGATGACAGCGGCGGAATTGCCGTTTGCGCTGGCGGTGTTTGCGGTGGCCTTGCAATACCAAACGCTTTCTGTGACCGAGATTGTAGCGGCACAACAAGGTGGGGTGTTGCACTGGACATTATTTACCAATCCATTAGCAGTCGCGGCAGCAATGATGTCGTTCCTTGGTTCGATGATGCGCCCACCGTTTGATGTGGTACTTGCGCCGCAGGAAATCCCCATTGGCCCGCCGACCGAATACCATTCCTCGTTTCTGGCGATGATGCAGACCAACCGGGCATTGTTCCCGGTCGCCAAGATCGTGGTATACATGAACCTGTTCTTTGGCGGGGCGGGAAGCTGGCCGGAATTTTTCCTCAAGGTATTCCTGATTTACATGGTGTCGGCGTTTGTCGGCGTGGTGTTCCCGCGTTTCCGGGTGGAACAGTCGATCCGCTGGTTTTTAATCTGGGCAGTGCCATTGGGCATCCTCGCCGTGGTACTGGTGTAATGACATGAAAGAAGAATTACTCAAACGCATCGTTAAAACGCCGGATGGTCAGGAAATCGAAATTGACCCGCTGCGCGATTATTACTGCGAAGCAGGTCCCACGGTGCAACCGCCTGCGTACACCGCGATTATTGAAAAGCTGTTCAACTGGGCGCGTTCCGAATCGCTGTGGATTCTGGGCTTTGGCACGGGTTGCGGAGCCATCGAAATGCGCCCGCTAATGACACCGCGTTTCGACGCTTACCGTTATGGCATTCAGTGGCGGCCTACACCGCGCCAGTCCAACCTGTTTGTGATTTCTGGCTACTTATCGGTGAAAACCCTCAAGCGCGTGATCCGCTCCTACGAGCAGATGCAAGGGCCGAAATACGTGGTGGGGCTGGGGTCTTGCACCATTAACGGCGGCATGTACTGGGATTCCTACAATACCATCAAGCGGCTGGATGATTATTTGCCGGTGGATGTGTATATCGCGGGCTGTATGCCGCGCCCGGAAGCCTTGCTGGCAGGGTTTGAAGAGTTGAAAAAAATCATCCGCGCTGGCAAAGCCGAAGGCGCGAACCAATACGCCGCCAACTTTGACTGGTACAAAGCCAACCAGAAAAGCGTCATCCACGACTGGGACATGCCGGACTATAACTGGTGAGCATTATGCAGCAACTTTACGACACCCTCTCACAACGCTTCTCACTGGGCGAATTCACCCGGCAACGCGCCGACCTCGCCTTTATCACCGTGGGAGCGGTACGCCTGCACGCCCTGTTACGGCATTTGCGTGATCAGGAAGGTTTCACCCATCTGGTGCTGTTAACGGCGGTGGATTGGCTGGAAGACGGGCAGTTTCAGCTCACTTACCTGCTCAACAACCGAGCCAAGTGTCAGGATTTGGGCTTGCGGGTGATGATTGCCCGCGATAACGCCAGCATGGAAAGCATCCACGACCTGTGGGCAGCGGCAGCAACCTACCAACGCGAATTGCGCGAAATGTTCGGCATCGACTTCCCCGGTAGCCCACGCCTGATGGACGATTTCATTCTGGAAGGCTGGAACGCCGCCCCGCCCTACCGCCGTGATTTCGATACCCTCGAATACGCACGCGCCACTTACCGCGAACGCCCAGGGCGCGAAACCCGTGACCCGGCAGCGCACATGAAACAACAATTGTACGGGGACAAAGGCGATGTTTGAATTAGACCGCAGCCAGTACCCGCAGAAAAAAGCCGACGGCACACTGGACATTGACCTCACTTCCGGCAAATACCTGAAGCTTTGGCAAGGCCCGCAACACCCCGGCATTACCGGCAATATGGCGATTGAACTGACCGTGTGCGGCGACGAAGTGGTGGACGCAACCACCCACGTCGGCTATTTGCATCGCGGCTTTGAAAAGCTGATGGAACGCCGCACCTTCATGCAGTGCTTTCCGATTGTGTGCCGTATTTGCGTCCCTGAACCCGATTTCAACGAATACTGTTACGCTGCCGCCGTGGAAGAACTCGCCGGGCTGGAAATCCCCGAACTGGCGCACTGGATCCGTACCCTGATTCTGGAAATGGGGCGCGTCAACAGCTACCTGATGTACCTCGGCGGGCAAGCTGGTGCCTTCGGGCAAGGCGTGATCGGGCAATGGACAACGTATGTGCGTGACCTGATGCTCGACCGTTTCGAGGAACTGACCGGCGCACGCATTTACCACATGTTCATTATCCCCGGCGGGGTGCGCGATAACCTGCCAGACGGGTTTGCGGGGCGCATGGAAGAAACCTTGCGCGAAATCGAAAGTGTGCTGGCGGATGTCGATCGGGTCATGTTCCACAATGCCGTGTTCAAGAAACGCGCGGTCGGCGTAGGCGTGATTGATACCGCATGGCTGGACAGTTACGGCATTACCGGCCCGAATGCCCGCGCTGCCGGAGTCGCCAAAGACGTGCGCAAAGACCAGCCTTATCTGGTCTACCCCGAACTCGACTTTGAAGCAGTAACAGGTAAGGATTCCGATATTTACACCCGTGCGGATGTACGCCGCCGTGACTTGCTGCTGTCGCTGGATCTGATTCGGCAGATCTTGGCGAAAATGCCCAAAACGGGTGCGGTCATGACCAAGTTGCCCAATGTGTTGCACTGGAAAATCCCGCGCGGTGAAACCTATGTGCGTGGCGAATGTTCACGCGGCGAATACGGTTATTACCTCGTTACCGATGGCAGCGGCTACCCGCGCAGGGTGAATGTGCGCGGGCCGTCTTACACGCATTCGATTGCGCTGTTTGAACGCATGGTCATCAACGCCAATATTTCTGATGTTGCCGCTTTGCTGGTGTCGCTGCACACCTACCCGCCGGAGATCGAACGATGAGTATCAGTGACGTACTGTCCCCGTTTACCGCTTGGAAAAACCTGTTCCGCGACCCGGTAACGATCAAAGACCCGCTCAACGAACGCCCCGGTGCGGCGCGTTATCGCGGCTTCCACAAGAATGACATGGACAAGTGCATCGGTTGCGGAACCTGCGAAACTATTTGCCAAAACGGTGCGATTGACATGCTGCCGGTGGATGGAATTCCGGCAGTGCAAGGCGATTCCGGCTTGCGTCCGCGTATCGACTACGGGCGTTGCTGCTGGTGTGCGCTGTGTGTGGACGTGTGCATGACCGGCTCGCTTACCATGTCCAATGAATACAAATGGGTGGAAAGCGACCCCGACCTGTTCCGCTTTACCCCCGGCGTAGACAAAAAATATTGGGACAATGCCGAGCTCGGCTACCAGCGTCATGATGAAAAGCATCTGATGCCCGTGGCACGCGAGGAAATGCCGGAACTACACCCGGAAGCGCGGCTGGATTCGTTTGTCGAAATCGTCCACGGTTACAGCATCGCACAGGCCAAACTGGAAGCTGACCGTTGCGTGTCTTGCGGGCTGTGCATTGCCACCTGCCCCGCACACATGGCGATTCCCGACTACATCAAGGCGGTGCGGGACGGCGATTACGAACGCGGCGTGCAATTGCTGTACGCAACCAACCCGTTTTCGCAAGTGTGCGGGCGGGTGTGTACTCACCGTTGCGAAGATTCCTGCGCCGCACGTCACGAAGGCGATCCGATTGCCATCCGCTGGCTCAAACGCCACATCATTGACCAAGTACCACAGGAAAAAGTCATTGAATTGATTGGCAAACCGGCAGCACCGACAGGCAAGAAAGTTGCTATTATTGGGGCGGGACCTGCGGGTCTGACGGCGGCATTTGACCTTGCCCGTTTGGGTCACGCGGTGACGGTCTATGAAGCACAAGCAGCGGGTGGCGGCATGACGCGCTACGGCATCCCCGAATACCGCCTGCCTTACGACGCGCTGGACAAAGATATTGCTGTCATCACCGCAATGGGTGTGGAGATTAAGTACAACCACCGGGTAGGCACGGACATTGCCATGCAGCAACTGGAAGCCGATTATGACGCAGTAGTGCTGGCAATCGGCTTGCATCAAGGGCGTTCCACCCGCATCCCCGGCTCCGACCATCCGCAAGTGCGCAAAGCGGTTGACCTGTTGCGTCAGATTACCGCTGGCGAAACCATTGACGTACCTAAATCCATGGTCGTGATCGGCGGCGGCAACGTGGCGATGGACATTGCCCGCAGCATGGCACGCCTGCAAATGCAGCACTACGGTGAAATCCGCGTGACCCTGACCGCACTGGAAGACAAGGCGCATTTCCTCGCCGATCCGGTGGAAATCAAGGAATCGCTGGAAGAGCAAATCAACATCCTCGACAGCCGTGGCCCCCAAGCCTGCGTAATTGACGACAATGGCAAGCTGCTTGGCCTAAAAACCTGGAAAGTCTTGTCGATATTCGACGCGGAACGCCGCTTCGCCCCAAAATACGACCCGACAGACGAGCAACTCCACGAAGGCGAAATGATCGTCGAAGCCATCGGACAAATGGCCGATGTCAGCCTACTCGGCGAGGCACTCACCGAAAAACTGGAATGGAACCGTGGACGCATCCAGATTGACCCGAACGGACGCACCTCGGAAAACTGGTTGTGGTCAGCAGGCGATTGCGTCAAAGGCCCCGATGTCATCAACGCCGTTGCCGACGGACACCGCGTCGCCACCAGCATCCACCGCGCCCTTACCCCACAGGAGGCAACCGCATGAGCGAAGCCAGCATCCAACGGCTGCAAAGCAAAACCACCCTCAAGGAAATCCTGGAAGTGGCGACCGAGTTTGAACGCACTGCCCGCGATTTCTACACCGACCTGACCCCCAAGGTACACAAAAGTATCCGCTATCTGGTGGAAGAACTGGCGGCGGAGGAACAAGGCCATTACGACCTGTTTACCCAAATGGCAGCGCGTGACGATCTGGAGCAGCAACTCAAAGCCGAAGTGGAACGACCTGCCAGTGACCACAAGTTTTCCGACTGCATCCACCTGCCCGACCTTGGCGAACAGCCGGATGATCAGGCGGTGTTACAGTATGCTTTACGGCGCGAACATGCGGCGATGGAGCAATACCATGCCTTGGCACAAGGCACGGAAGCGGGGCCGATTCACGACCTGTTCCTGTACCTTGCGAATGAAGAAACCAAGCATAAAAATGAGCTGGAGAAGCTGTACTACGCGACGGTGCATAGTGGCGGGGTGTGAATAGCGACCCTGAGATGCTCTCAACTTACGGTGATTGACACCGGTTGCACCTTCCAGATGTCGCGACAGTATTCCCGAATGGCACGGTCGGATGAAAAATAGCCAATGCGTGCGACATTAAGGATCGACATCCGGCTCCACAGTTCGGCGTCGCGGAAATCGTTCGCAACACGCCCCTGACACTCCCGATAAGCATGGAAGTCAGCACACACCAAATAGGGGTCATGGTTCCACAGGTTGTCGAGCAAGGGCGCAAACAGTTGTTTGTCACCGTGCGCGAACAGACCGGAACCGATCAAGTCCAGCGCCTCGTGCAGTTCCGGCGTTTGCAGGATGACATCGCGCGGGTGGTAACCGTCGGCAAAACGCTGCTGAACCTCGTCGACATTGAGCCCGAACAGGTAAAAATTTTCCTCGCCGACCGCGTTGCGGATTTCGACGTTGGCACCATCCAGCGTGCCAATGGTCAATGCACCATTCATCGAGAACTTCATATTACCCGTACCCGAAGCTTCCTTGCCAGCGGTGGAAATCTGTTCGGACAGGTCAGCAGCCGGGTACAGGCGTTGGCCGACCTTGACACTAAAATCGGGCACAAACACTACGCGCAGACGATCGTTGACCTTGCGGTCACGGTTGACAACATCGGCGATGGCGTTAGTCAGCTTGATGACCAGCTTCGCCATACGGTAGCCCGGCGCAGCCTTGCCACTGAAAATAAAGGTGCGCGGCGGCGTGTCGAGATCAGGCTGTTGCTTGAGACGCAGGTAGTGGCTGACGACATGCAGTAAATTCAGGTGCTGGCGTTTGTATTCATGGATGCGTTTGGCCTGCACGTCGAACATGCTGTCCGGGTCAACGGTTACACCGGTGACCTCACGCAGGTAAGCAGCGAAGCTAACCTTGGCGATGCGTTTTACCTCGCGCCAGCGCTGCCGGAAGGCTGCGTCGTCGATGTAGGGTTCGAGACGGCTAAACTCGTTGAGGTCACGCAACCAGCCATGGTCGATCGTTTCCTCAATCAGCGCAGCAAGTGGCCGGTTAGCCAGAGCCAGGAAGCGGCGCGGTGTGACCCCATTGGTCTTGTTGCTGAACTTTTCCGGCCACATATCATGGAAATCCTTCAGCACCGTGGTCTTTAGCAGCTCAGTGTGCAACGCTGCAACACCGTTGATGGCCATCGCACCGACACAGGCCAGGTTAGCCATACGCACAGCCTTGTCGCCACGCTCATCAATCAGGGACATCCGCGCAAGGCGTCCTTGGTCGCCGAGGAAAGTCATACGCACCTCGTCCATGAACCTGCTGTTGATCTCGTAGATGATTTCGAGATGGCGTGGCAGGGTGCGACGGAACAGATCCAGCGACCAGGTTTCGAGTGCTTCCGGTAGCAACGTATGGTTGGTGTAAGCAAAGCTCCGCTGCGTCAGTGCCCAGGCACGATTCCAGTCAGCATGGTATTCGTCGAGCAGCAGGCGCATGAATTCGGCAATCGCAATCGCCGGATGGGTATCGTTGAGCTGGACGGCAAACTTGTCCGGGAAATGGTCAAGGCCGTCGGTGTCACGCAGCGTAATGCGCAACATGTCCTGTAACGAACACGACACGAAGAAATACTGCTGGCGCAGGCGTAGCACCTTGCCGACTTCCGGCTCGTCATTCGGGTACAACACCTTGCTGAGGTTTTGCGCCACCACCATATCATTGACGGCTCCGTAATAGTCGCCGTGGTTGAATGCCTGCAAGTCGAACGATTCGCGGGCCTCCGACTTCCATAGCCGCAGCAGGTTCACATTCTGCACGCCATAGCCGAGGATGGGCGTGTCGTAAGCCAGTCCGAGGATGGTGGTTTCAGGTAGCCAGCGGGTGCGCTGATGCCCCTGCTTATCGACGTATTGCTCGGTATGACCGCCGAAATGTACCGGAAAGCGACGTTGCAGGTTGGGAATTTCCCATGGATTGCCATTGCGCAGCCAAGCATCGGTGATCTCAACCTGCCAGCCATCGTGGATTTCCTGGTCGAAGATACCGTATTCATAGCGGATGCCATAACCGATCGCCGGAATCTCCAGCGTCGCCAGCGAGTCCATGAAACAGGCTGCCAACCGTCCAAGGCCGCCATTGCCAAGCCCTGGCTCCTGTTCGGTGTCAAGCACGGTGTCAAGATCGAGGCCAAGCTCGGTCAATGCTTGGGAAAGGTTAGGCCAGAGGCCGAGGTTGAGGATGTTGTTACCAAGATGCGGGCCGGTGAGGAACTCGGCAGACAGGTAGGCAACCGTTTTGGCACGCTGGTGGCGATAGTCCTGCGCGGTGTGGATAAAGCGTTCGAGCAAACGGTCTCGTACCGTGTAGGCGAGCGCCGTATAGTGGTCGATCGGCGTCGCCTTCCTGAACGTTCGGCCAGTGACATAGAACAGGTTATCGGTGAAGGCGCGTTTCAGTGAGTCCACAGAACCGCCAGTGCGCGTGTGTTCGGTGCTGTTTTCGGCAGATGCGTTCATCTCACCCTCCCTGCAAGGTATTGCAACAACAATCAGTACGGCCAAGTCCAGCCGTCGGCTTCGGGCAGATCGACGCCGTGTTCATAGGCGTAGTGGCGGCATTCGATTTGCTTGTCACGCAGCCGTTCCTTGACATGGGCTCCAGCCACCCGCAGCCTAGGGATACGGTCTATCACATCAATGGCGAGTGAAAAGCGGTCAATCTCATTCTGGATTGCCAGTTCCAGCGGCGTGTTGATGCTGCCCTTTTCCTTGTAGCCACGCACGTGCAAATTCTTGTGGTTGGTGCGCCGGTAAGCCAAACGGTGAATCAGCCAGGGATAGCCGTGGAAGTTGAAGATGATGGGCCGGTCGATCGTGAACAGGCTGTCAAAATCCTTGTCCGACAGACCGTGCGGGTGTTCGCTGCTTGGGGTCAACTTATACAGGTCAACCACGTTGATGAAACGTATCTTGATGTCCGGGAAGCTTTCACGCAGCAGTACGGTAGCAGCCAACGCTTCCTTGGTCGGAATATCGCCGCAGCCTACCATCACCATATCGGGTTCCGAACCCTCATCGTTGCTGGCCCAGTCCCAGATGCCAATACCTTTGGTGCAGTGTTTAATGGCCTGCTCCATCGTCAGGTACTGCAAATGCTTCTGCTTGTCGCAGACAATGACATTGATGAAATCAGTGCTTTGCAGGCAGTCGTTAGCCACGCACAGCAGCGTGTTGACATCAGGCGGCAGGTATATACGGGTGACCTTGGGCGACTTGTTCACCACCACGTCGAGGAAGCCCGGATCTTGGTGGGTGAAGCCATTGTGATCCTGACGCCAGACGGTCGAGGTGATCAGCAGGTTGAGCGACGACACCGGCGCACGCCAGGGAATTTCGTTCGACATGGCCAGCCATTTGGCGTGCTGGTTGAACATGGAGTCGATGACGTGGACAAAGGCTTCGTAGGTGGAGAAGAAGCCATGCCGCCCGGTCAGCAGGTAGCCTTCCAGCCAGCCTTCCAGAGTATGCTCGGACAACATCTCCATCACCCGGCCATCCGGGGACAGTTCGCTGCCATCGGCGTCCTCGGGCAGGAAGTCGGCCAGCCAGGTCTTTTTGGACACTTCGTAGACGTTATCGAGCTTGTTGGAACTATTCTCGTCCGGGCCGAAGACACGGAAGTTATTCATGTTCTGCGCCATAATGTCACGCAGCAGCTTACCCAGCGGGCGGGTATTCTCGGCGCTGGTCTTGCCGGGGCCGGATACATCGGCGGCATAATCGCGGAAATCCGGCATCCGCAACGCCTTGCGCAACAGACCGCCATTGGCGTGCGGATTGGCGCTCATGCGGCGGGTGTACCTAGGGGCCAAAGCCTTCAACTCAGGCATCAGGCAGCCATTCTGGTCAAACAGTTCCTCCGGCTTGTAGCTGCGCAGCCAGGCTTCCAACTTGTGCAGGTTTTCCGGGTTGCTGCGCACGTCGCCAATGGGAACCTGATGGGCACGCCAGAAGCCTTCCACCTTGTGGCCGTTGACTTCTTTCGGCCCAGTCCAGCCCTTGGGTGAACGCAGCACGATCATCGGCCAGCGCGGGCGAACCGGATGGTTGCTGGTGCGTGCTTCGGCCTGGATACGACGGATTTCCAGCACACACTGCTCCAGCACCTCAGCCATGCGGGCGTGCATGGCCAGCGGGTCACTGCCCTCGACAAAATGCGGTGTCCAGCCGTAGCCTCTGAACAGGTTGTCCAGTTCCTCATGGCTGATGCGCGACAAGATGGTCGGGTTGTTGATCTTGTAACCGTTGAGGTGCAGGATCGGCAACACTGCGCCGTCACGGACTGGATTGAGGAACTTGTTGGAATGCCATGACGTAGCCAACGGTGCGGTCTCGGATTCACCATCGCCGACCATTACGGTGACGATCAGGTCTGGGTTGTCATAGGCAGCACCGAAGGCGTGCGAAATAGAGTAACCCAGCTCGCCGCCTTCGTGGATGGAGCCTGGCGTTTCCGGCGTACAGTGGCTGCCGATACCGCCGGGGAAGGAAAACTCCTTGAAGAACAGCTTGATGCCATCCTCATCCTCGCCCTTGTTGGGGTAAATTTCGGAGTAGGTTCCTTCCAAATAGATTGGGCCAAGCACACCAGGAGCACCATGACCTGGCCCCGCCATGAAAATGGCGTTAAAGTCATATTTTTTGATCAGGCGGTTCATGTGCACGTAGCCGAAAGCCAAGCCGGGGCTAGCGCCCCAGTGTCCGAGTAGGCGGTTCTTGATATGTTCGATTTGCAGCGGCTCGCGTAGAAGGGGGTTGTCGCGGAGGTAGATCATACCTGCCGCCAGATAGTTGCAAGCTCGCCAGTAAGCATCAATCCGGTACAGTTCCTGCTCGCTGATGTCTGGCAGTTGAGTGGGAGCGTTCATGGTCGTCTCCGCAGTGGTTGTGTGCTGCCGATTTTAGGGGACAAACATGACAAATTTAGAACACTACCGTGACAAATTCATTAAGCGGGTTGACGTTGATTCCCAGAAATGCCGGGGTATAACGGCGACTTTAATGCGCAGCAGAGGAACAATACCATGCGTTGGCGCAAGGCACGGAAGCGGAGCCGATTCACGACCTGTTCCTGTACCTTGCGAATGAGAAAACCAAGCATAAAAATGAGCTAGAGAAGCTGTACTACGCGACGGTGCATAGCGGCGGGGTGTGAGAGGTCAAGCCGTGTAGCAACTCAATGTTGCTGCCCCATCGGCGTAATGCCGGTCTGCCGCCCTTGCTTGTCATAGTTGTACAACAACGCACCTTTTTGCACGCTAATGCTCTGCGCGTTGTAAGCCTTTAGACCGTCAGTGGGTAAACGGCTGGGAGCTGAAATGGAGGTCACTGCTTCACCATTTTGGTCATAAATGTAAATTAATGTACCGCGCTGCACGGCTTTGCTGATCGCCATATGGTATCTCCTTATGTGGTGTAAATATTTCGTTAAAATTTTCGATCATTCTATCTCTTTTGGTAGAGTATCATATAACCGTTGTTAATAGTTGACTTAAGTCAAATAGGGTTCACCCTAGGGCAAATATCCATGCTATTACCGCAGTATATCCGACCAGCGGTACAGTTCAGTTAAGCTGCCATGAAATTGACTTTAACCATGATAGGGAATAATAAATGATGCAACGTGCCTTACCATTGATTTGCAAAACTGCTGTGAGCTTCGCCCTACTCTCCGGTACCGCCATGGCGGATTGGGTGCTCGATAATACCCAATCTGCGCTGTATTTTGTCTCCATCAAAAAAGACCACATTGCCGAAACCCATACCTTCAAAACGCTCTCTGGTGCGATTACCAAAGCCGGTCAAGGTTCATTGAACATTGATTTGGCAAGCGTCAGCACCAATATCGACATCCGCGATCAACGGATGCGCGAACAATTGTTTGATACCCAAAAGTTTGCGACGGCAAGCGTCAGTGTGGACTTGAGCAAAACCGGCGTAAAACCGGGCATCCAAACCGTTAACGTCACCTTGGATTTGCACGGCGTGAAAAAAGAAATTCCCGCCACCGTTGCCATCACCGAAGTCGGCAACACCGTGCAAGTGACCACTGTTGCCCCGATTGTGTTGAATGCGGCGGATTTTGACCTAGCTGCTGGTGTCACTGCCCTGCGGGAAATTGCGGAATTGCCCAGCATCAGCAATGCCGTGCCGGTCACTTTTTTCCTGAGTTTTGTGAAACAGGCTGAGGGCTAACGGACTGCCAAACTCCGCGTGATCTGATTAGCCAAATCCGCCAGCAAACCGCTTTGCGCTTTGACCAGCCCCGTCACTCCCGCCTCCGGGGTTTGGCGGGTCAGCATCACCGGCTCCGTAGCGAGAATTTTTCCGTCATTACCCGCCTGAAGTTGCCACACCCCACGTAACCACGCTTTGCCCCCCGGTGTGCCATCAAACTGATCCAGTTTCACCACCACTTGATATTGTGGTGTTTGGCTGAGTTCCCAAGGCACGGTTTGCACCCGTGTCGCAGGCAAACGGATTTGCAAGTGTTGGGCTAAGGTGCGCAGGAATTCATCTTCCAACTGCCCGCCCCATAAGTGCGTGTCGGATACCTCCAAAGTCGTCGCGTCTTTGCGAATCACCATTCCCTCGCGATCCAGTAAAGTTGGCAAGGTAATCGGGCCTACACCCACGCTCTTAATAGATGCCGTCACCACCGGCACGGCTGCACTACCCATATCCGTTGATAACGTGTGATATTGCGTCGGGGTGCTTGAACAAGCGCTCAACATCACCAATATCCCGCAAACAAACCATCGTTTCATTCTCATTTTCCTTACTTGCCGCGCAGCAATGCACTGGGTTGGCGTTGCAACGTTTCGGTCAAACTGCGCAAAGCACGGGAAGCAGCGGTCACTTCTTCCAGCATTTCTTGCAACTGATGTTGCGTCGGAGAATTTTGTGCAGTCAATCGATCAAGCTGCCCCATCGAACCTTGAATTTTTTGCATGGTATTGCTCAAATCCTGACTGATTTTATTAACATCATTGGTCACGCTAGGCAGGGTATCTTTATCCACGGTTTTAAGCGTTTCTTTAGCCGCTTTAACCGCCTGTTCTGCTTCTGCTAATACCTTATTGAGGTTATCCACGGTTTTATCCAATTTACCGCTATTCACCAGCTTATTAATGCCTGCCAAGGTTTCATCGAGGCTTATCATAATGTCGGTGGCTATAAACGGTAACTCTTCAAACGCCGTTCCAGTGGTCGGAAACTCACTGTAGAACTGTGTCGCTTTAATAGTAGCCGGTGGCGGATCAGTTTCCATACTCAGCGTAATTACTTTTTGTCCGGTTAGAAAACTCACTGTATCTAATTTGGCACGCATCCCTTTTTCCACCAATTTACTCATAGCGATCTCCCCTGTTTCTTTCGTAAGGGATTCATCAAAATATTGGGGTTGAATCGAGACTAACACGGGAACTCGCACCGATAGCGAATCTTTATCCATTTTTAGATCAATCTTTTCGACTTTACCAATGGGAATGCCCTGAAACTCTACGGCTGAACCCACCCCCATACCACGTACAGAACCATCAAAGTACATGACGTAATACAATCTCGTCGCGTATTGCTTTTCCTGCGAACTGGCATAATTGCGGTGTAATACAAAGGTATCCCCTTGTTTACTCACTTCTCCCCCGGCAACCCCGGCAGGCGTTTCAAACGCAACCCCTCCAATCAATACCGAAATCAGCGATTCCATACGAAACTCAGCCCCGGTCGAATTCATATTGAGTTCTACCCCGCTAGCATTCCAAAAACGGGTATTTTTATGCACATACTGAAAATAAGGGGCTCGAATAAACAACTCCAATTGCACACGATCTTGATTATCTAATAGTTCATAGTCAATCACTTCACCGACCTGTAACTGTTTGTAAAATACTGGCGCTCCCACGTCCATTGAACCTAACGAATCCGATATTAAGAAAAAACGCTTGCCATCTTCTGCGGGTGCAATAACTGGTGGGCGTTCAGCCCCTTTATAAAAACTTTGATCATCGTTATCGGTTCCCGGATCCATTCCAATATAAGAACCAGAAAATAATGTCCCCAAACCCGATACCCCGGAACGGTTCACACGCGGGCGTACTACCCAAAAACTGGCATCGCTGCCCAAATGTCGCCCGATTTCCTTATTCAACTCAATGATGGCCTCAATGTATTTCAACTCATTATCCAATTTAAGTTTTTTGACTTTACCGACCGTTACCGCTTTATAACGTACTTCGGTTTTGCCCGGTTCAATCCCTTCTGCACTGGAAAACTGCACTGTCACAATCGGCCCACGCTGATACCAAGCTTGAAACAATAACCAGAAACCAATCAATAATGCCGCCAGTGGAATTAACCATACGGGCGAAGGCCAGCGTTGCTCACGTACTTCCACTTCTGGCAAATTATCATCAAGCCCTTTATTATCATTCATGTCAGCTCTTCCTCTTGCTGGGCAACATCCCAGATCAAGTGCTCATCTAATGTGCGAGCAGCAAACATGGTTAACACCACCACCGCTGCAAATGACAAGCTGCCCAGATTTGCATCAACCCGCGCCAGATTTCCAAATTGCACCAGCCCGGTCAGAATCGCAATCACAAACACATCAACCATTGACCAACGCCCCACGTATTCGGTGATGCGATATAAACGCATCCGGTCATGTTGACGCCAGCGTGAACGCCGTTGAATGCTAATCAACAAAAAACTCAAGGTAAACAATTTCAATAACGGCACCACAATACTCGCCACAAAAACAATCAATGCCAGCGGCCATTGCCCCGCTTCCAGCAAATGATACACCCCGGTAATAATAGTGTCGGGTTGTCCGGCCCCCAGCATGTACACACTCATGATCGGTAAAAAATTTGCTGGAATATACAGAATCGCGGCAGCAATCAATAGCGCCCATGTCTCTTCCACACTAGTAGATTGCTGCGCTAATTTGAGCCGCGCACCACAACGCGGGCAATGCATGACCTCAAAGCGCTTTAATTGCGTGGGCGCATGACTCAAACAACCACACACACGGCATTGCAGTAATGCCTCATTCTCAGCCATTGTTTTTCCCCAACGCCCGCCATACGCTAAATGGATCTAATAATGTGGTGGCGGCTGCCATCGTCAGCACTAAACCTGCGAATGACCAAAAAGCAGCTCCTACAATCAGAGTGGCCAGATCGCCCAATTTTACCACTGCAACCAATACCCCTAACATAAAGACTTCCAGCATTCCCCACGGTTTGAACTCACGCATCCAGCGAAACAAAAAAATCGCCGTACTCGACCGCCAGTGGTAGCGAATAGTCAAAACCACAACCAATAGCGTCAGCAATTCAAATAAAGGAAAAATAATAATATTAAGAATGATCAATCCTGCCAAAAGAGGGTAGCCCTGATCCCAAAATGCCAAGCTTGCCCCCAGCAAATGCAATTCCTGCTCTGCCCCTTGGGCGCGTAAGCCCAGCAGCGGAAACACATTGGTCAACACAAACAATGTCAGCCCAGCTAAGGTCAGTGCCAACACTGAATCCAGCATATCCGGACGATTGCGGTATAATAAAGCCCCACAACGACGACAATTGGCAGTTTTACCCAGCGCAAGTGGGCTATAACGGTGCAATTGACCGCACTCTTGGCAAGCAATAGGTTCGGCTGAGACTGACATGAATGATGCAATTAAATCCGCGTATAGAATAGTCTGCATTGTAACGCACTTCTCTACACACAACCAAACCACTAACCCATTGATTTGGCTAAATCACCGTATCTAGGATCAGGGGATTAAGCGTAGTATTGAATGGCTTGGTGATTATCTAAATTGACTGACGGTTTATCCCGAACTTGTTCAAGAATTTGCTGAGCTGCCCGCAAACCGGACAGGTACGCACCGTGGACGCTGCTGAAATGCTTGCGTTCGGTGGCTTCACCCGCAAAAAATACCGCATTGCCTAGACGCTCTGCCAAATGGTCACGCATCGCTGGCGTTGAACCCACGCTGTTAAAGGAATACGCGCCCCTTGCATACGGGTCAGCATTCCAGCGGGTAATCTGGTAATCAATCGGTTCAGGGATGTTAGCCCCGAACAGTTTGCGCAAGGTTTGCATGGCATCAGTGACGATTTTCGTGTCTGTCCATTGTTCGATGCGCTTGCCGCGTTCTGCCGCATTGAAGCCTAACAAAACTGGCCAACCTGCTACCCGTGTTAGGCTGACCCATTCCGTCCATGCGCCTGCTTCGGTGGGCATGTATTCCAGCCAGTCCTGATCATCCGGCCAGAAAACGTTGGAGAATTGCAGATAGCACTTGTTTAACGTACCCATTCCCAGTGCATTAATAGCTTGTTGTTTACGGGCAGGCAATGGCGGTGAAAAGGCAACCTGCCCACTTTTCAACACGCCCAGCGGCAAGGTGATGATGGCATGATCAGCTTGGAATGCGCCCTGGTTGGTTTGCACCGTCACCTGTTGGTCTGACCATGTGACCGTTTGCACGACGTGTTGCAACTGAATATCCAGCCCGTTTGCCAGATGATCGACGATGACCTGATAGCCATCCGGGAACAGTGCATCATCGCCCTTGAATGCCGCCGCTGCATCATGCCAGTGAGCGGAAAGCTCATGGATGCCGCCTGCGTATTCTTGCTCCAACGTACTATTGAGGATGAATTGCACGAGTTGGCGTTCGCTTGCCTTCAGGCTATTCCAGCCCAGCACTTTTTCGACAGCGGCTTGTATGGATTGATCGGTGTCGGCGGCTTGTGCGGCGTCCAAGGCGTTGTCAATACGCGCTTGCCATTGTTCCAACTGGCGGCTTTCGCTGTTGCTTAAGGGGTTGCCAGCGGTGTTATAGGTGGTGGTGTCTGCGTAACGGGTGATCAAACGCTTTGCGCCGATGCGGTCAGCCAAGGCAGATAAAGGGTTGTCTTTTGCGCCATGAACCCAGCTTGCGCCGAGGTCTACGGGCATGTTTTGCCAGCGTTTGCTTGTCCACAAACGCCCACCCAGCCGGTCACGCGCTTCCACAACGGTCACGGAATGCCCTTGCTGGCGCAGGGTTTGTGCGGCAGTTAGACCGGCGATGCCTGCACCGACTACCACAATGCGTTTGGCGGAAGCGGCGGACAGGGGCGCAATGGTGCTGCTTGCTAATAAACCAGCTATCAGGTGTAAAAATTTTCTTCGGCTCATAGAGCTATTCTCCTCCTCGGACAAATCACGTTACGGAAATTCTGGCAGAGTTGCCGCCACAGCCGGGCATTTGCCTATACTTGAGACTTTTGCTATGTTTGAACCGAAATCATACAGGTATTTACTAATCGTATGCGCAAACACATAGTCACATTCCTCATTTTGCTGATGGCTGCCCTGCCAGTCTGGTCAGCGTCGAGGGTGTGCCATCACGTACAAACCATGCCGCAGACGATGATGATGGAATCACAAGCCACTAACCATCACTGCTGTCTTGAGATGCAAAAACAGCAGTCGGCACAAGTTTCCGCTGATACTTGCCATTGCGACCAACTCCAGCACGCACAATTTGTCCTGAGCTTGCCAATGCTGCCTGCCGCTGTACCGCCAGACAGTTTCATCCCGCAAGTCTTCTCCCCACAGGTATTGCCAGAAGCTGCTGACGTACCCTACCGCCCACCGATTGCCTGAAGAACCCCTCACCCCGTCCCTCTCCCTCCCTTCGGCTACGCTCAGGGAGCGGAGAGGGGAGAATACGTGTTCAAAATTCAGGTAAACAATAATGAAACGATTAAAAAGTGCCGTATTAAGCGGCTGCTTGCTCATGGGTATGGCAAGCCTCCCCTTGGCTGTATTTGCCCACGGTGGCGAAGACCACAGCCACGATGACGCGCCCCCTGCGCCCATTATTGCCCCCAATAACAGCGGCATACGCTGGGAATTACAATCGCCCGACGTGGAACTGCTCGGCGCACTCCATGACGGCAAACTGACCCTGTATGCCAGCCATTTCCGCGACAACACCCCGATTCCCAATGCCAACATCGAACTGGAAAGCAAGGGGCAAAAGCTGCTGCTACAAACCGATGCCAACGGCATAGGTGAAACAGAGGCAGCATGGTTGCAACAAGCGGACAAACGCGAATTGCTGGCAACCGTGCAAGCCAAGGGCGTCAACGATTTGCTGGTGGGCAAACTGGCGTTTAGCAATGGCACAGCACAAGCCACCCGCTTGACCGATGGCAGCGTGTTCATGCCGCAAGCGTCCCAACAAATACTTGGCTTACACACCACGACCAGCAAACCGCAAACCGTCGCCCAACGTGTCACCCTAAACGGCGTAGTCGTAACCGACCCGAACGCCAGCGCCGTGATCCAACCGCAGCTGAGCGGACGCTTGCTTGCACCGGAAAACGGCTTCCCCAGCATTGGCAGCACGGTCAAAAAAGGTCAAACCCTCGCCATCCTCGAACCCGCCGCCAGCAATACCGACAAGGGCGACCAGCAAGACAAAATCGCTGAAGTACGCTCCGAACTGGCATTGGCAGAGAAAAACGCCGCACGCCTGACTAGCATTGCAGGCGTTATTCCACAAATGGAAGTCGATGCTGCCCGCAACACCGCCGATACCCTCAAAGCCCGCCTTAAAGCCCTGCAAAGCCACCTTGCGCAACAGCCACAACCGCTGCTTGCCCCACTGTCTGGTATCATCAGCAGTGCCAAGGTGGCGTTAGGGCAACAAGCCAACGCAGGCGATGTCCTGTTTGAAATCATCGACCCGGCACAGCTACAAGTCGAAGCCCTCGCCTACGACGCAACGGTAGCGGCACAAATCACCGGTGCAACCACCACCCTCAACGGTCAAACCCTGACACTGGACTTCATCGGCAGCAGCCAACAACTGCGCAACCAAGCCCTACCACTCCGCTTCACGGTCTTACCCCCTTCACCCCTTGCGGGGGAAGGGCTGGGGATGGGGGGGGCTTCTATTCTCACCGTCGGGCAACCGCTCAAACTTGCCGTGCAAACCCGCACCAGCATTCAAGGCACACCCTTACCCGCCAGCAGCGTGGTCAACAATAACCAGCAACAGCCAACCGTGTGGGTAAAAACCGCCGCCGAACGCTTCACCCCCCACACCGTCAAGCTGCAAACGCTGGATGCCGATACCGTAATCATTACCGAAGGCTTGCCGAACAGCAGTATCCGCGCCGTCACCAGCAGCGCGGTCTTGCTGTCGCAAGTGCGCTAGGGGGCTGCCATGTTTAACGCGATTATCCAGACCAGCCTGAAACAACGCTTGTTCGTGTTGATGGGGGCATTGCTGCTGATGTTGTACGGGCTGTTTACCCTGCGGCAATTGCCCGTGGACGTATTCCCCGACCTCAATAAACCCACCGTCACCCTGATGACCGAAGCCGAAGGCATCGCCCCGGAAGAGGTCGAACAACTAGTCACCTTCCCGCTGGAAACGGCGATGAACGGGCTGGAAGGCGTGACACGGGTACGTTCCGTCTCCGGGGTGGGCTTGTCGATTGTGTACGTGGAGTTTGGCTGGGGGACGGACATTTACCGTAACCGCCAGCAAGTTTCCGAGCGACTCGGAGCCGTTACCAACCAGTTACCAGCGGGCGTTGTGCCGCAAATGTCGCCGATCAGTTCGATCATGGGTGAGATTTTGCTGGTGGCAATGACGGCGGAAGCCCCCCCCATCCCCACCCCTTCCCCCGCAAGGGGTGAAGGGGGTAAGACAGCAACACCGATGGAGGTGCGGGATTTGGCGGAGTGGGTGGTGCGCCCGCGCTTGCTGGGGATTCCGGGGGTATCACAAGTGATCCCGATGGGTGGCGAAGTACGCCAGTACCGCATTACCCCCGATGTGGCCAACATGGAACGCCTCAACATCAGCATCAGCCAGTTGCAAACCGCGCTGCACGGCTTTGCCAGCAATACCAGCGGCGGCTTTCTGGAAGCACAGTCGCAGGAATACCTGATCCGCAACATTGGGCGCACCACCAAGCTGGAAGACATGCAGCAACTGGTGGTAGCACACCGTGACAACGTGCCTATTCTGCTGCAACAAGTTGCGAAGGTGGAATTTGCCGCAGGGGTAAAGCGCGGGGAAGCCAGTTTCATGGGCAAACCGGCGGTCATCCTGTCGGTGCAAAAACAGCCTAGTGTCGATACGGTC
>NZ_FNQP01000041.1 GCF_900107695.1 Thiothrix caldifontis
AATGGGGAGCTGTTGGAAGGCGGCTGTCCGACTTAATCCATCCAATGTGCTGGCAGGATTGCCCATCCAGCCAAACACCAAGCTGCGGATGAAGTTCGAGCCGCTGAGTTTGCGCTGGCGTTGAATGAAGCCGCTTTTTTTGCTAACGCGTCCGCTTTTTCATACAAGATGGCTTGCAATGCGGTGGCTACTTTTGTCAGTATCAATGCGCGGTCTCCTTGTCGAAGTCGATCTATTCGGTGTGCAAAACTAATAGCCTACCAGAGAGGGAGACCGCTTTCGCGGGTTAAAGTTGATGCGTATAGGGTAATCCGCAGAATACCCGTGCTAATTTGGCTTACCAAGCCTTGCTCAGTTTGGGTTATAGCATTCGCTTGTTAGCGCCGCAGCAATGGCAGGCAGAATTGTTGCGCCGTGCCAAAGATGACCCTGAAATTGGCTTACACCCGCTGTTATCACTGTTCACCCATTATGATTTTTCGCGTGAGCCGGAACATATTCTGTTTGATGAGCGCAATACACAGGCGGGATTAGCGGGTTCTGGGATTGATTGTCCGGTGGTGGATCAGCAGGCTTTTGCAGATTATTTTGCATGGCTGGCGCAACAGGGGCATTTACCCTTGCCACAGACGGGGTTACGGCAGCCCTTGGTTGGCAAACGGCACATAAGAGGTGAAGCATGATTCTGGAACTGGCAGCGGTGGGTGGCGCAAGTTATGTGGTCAGACGGGTGCGTCGCCCGCGTTTGATTGACAGGCTCGTACCCAACCATCGGCGCGATTGGGCGACGCTGAAAAAACAGACGGAAATCATGAGCGAGGAAGAACGCGAAGCCCGTCAATATTTCCTGCAAACCTCAGTGATGATGGGTAGTGCGGTGGTCAGCATGGTGGTGTTCCCTGCTTCCCTGTATCTGCTGATTCCCGGTATTGCCTATACCACTTACCCCCTGTTGCGCGATGCTTGGCGCGATTTACGTGAGGAACACCGCCTGACGGTGGTGGGGGTGGACGTGATTCTTTCGGCATTAACCCTGATGTACAGCGTCATCAACCCGCAAGTATTGGCGTTGACCACATTCAGCAATTGGTTGTATTCGTTCTTCCTCAAAGTGATTGCCACCAGTAAAAGCAATGCCAAGAACCAACTGGCGCATTTGGCAGTTGTTGAGCCTGAGCAAATATGGGTGTTGCAGGATGGTGTGGAAATAGCCATTGCTTTTGCCGAGCTCAAGGTTGGTGATGTGCTGGTGCTGGAGGCGGGGCAGACAGTACCGGTGGATGGCGTGGTTTGCGCGACTGAAGTATTGGTGGTGCAAAGTCTGCTGACAGGCGAGACAGAGCCTGTCACTAAACACGTCGGTGACACCGTTTTCGCCGGTAGTGTGCTGCACGCCGGGCGTTTGCAGTTGCAGGTTGAAAAGATGGGGAGTGCCACTGCATTGGCAGAACTGCGCCATGTGTTTGATAACAGTGCGCTGTATGCGGCTGATGTGGAATTGCGTGGCAAAGCCTTGGCTGACCGTTTTGCCTTGCCCGGCGTGGCATTGAGTGTGCTGGCATACCCGGTGGGCGGCTTGAATGCAGTGCTGGCAGTGATGATGATGAGCCCTTGCTACAATATGCGCCTGTTTGGGTTGCTGACGGTAATGGAGTTCCTGCAAGCTGCCGCGCAGGAAGGCATTCTGATTAAGGATGGGCGGGTGCTGGAGCAGGTCGATAAGATTGATACCGTGATCCTCGATTTGGCTTCGTTGCTAGTGCTGGATGAGTCTGGTGAGGTAACGCTGCGGGCAGGTACGCTGGAAGGTGTCAATGCCTTGCGTACTCAAGGATTGACCTTGTGGCTAGTGGCGGCTGAAACGGTGGAAGTGGCTGAACAGTGGGCAACGCATTTGGGGATTACCCATGTCGTCAGCAATGCCATGCCGAACGATAAAACCGCCTTGGTGCAACGTTTGGCGGAAAACGGCTTTGTGGCGTATGTCGGTGACGGTATTCGTGATGCCGTGCCGATGAAGTTGGCACAAGTGGCGATTTCGCTCAATGGGGTTAGCACCCTGACACAAGATACCGCACGGGTGATTTTGCTGGATCAAAACCCGCAACATTTACACAACCTGTTTAGCCTGTCGCAGCGGTTTGAAGCGAGTATGCAGCGCAGTTTGTGGCTCACGACTGCGCCTAATGCTGCCAGTATCGGTGGCACGTTCCTGAATGTGGTGGGGTATGCCACTTCCATTGGCATTTTCTATTCCGCGATGGGGGTAGGGCTGTTGAATGTCTTTTGGCCGCAATTGCGCCGCCGTTACGCTGCCCTGACCGCTGCTAATAAACCCAAAATGATCAATACTTCAGTTACAAGGATAACCCCATGATTCCTATCGCCGTTGGCGTATTTGCCGGTGGAGCTGCCCTGATCGGCGTTAATACCACTTTTGCTAACCGCAAACGTTTCAAGAAGCGTCGCTTGGTCGAAGCTTTGGCGGGTAAACCACTGGAAGAGGATAGCACTACTCTCACGCAACGTTTCATTGCCCTAGTTGCGCAACAATCGCCAAGCTTGGCGCAACGGCTGGTGGCGGCGGGTCTGTCGCTGGAAAAACTGGATAACCATTACCAACTGTGGATTAAGCGCCATCTTGACCCGCGTTTAGCGGGCAGCGCTCGCGAGCAATATTTGCAGGAGTTGTCGGCAGGGCGTGAGTTGTGCCTGTCACCAGAGGAAAAGGCGATCAACCGCCAGATGGCGTTGGGTGCAGGGGCATTGGGTTTGCTGGGTGTTGGTGCGCTTGCCGGATTGGGGTGGATTGTACCCGTGGTGATTGCCGCAGGGTTATACCTTACCTTGCCGATTTATCGGGTAGCCTATGAAATTGCCGTCAAGGAACGCCGTTTGAGTACCGCACACCTGATGGCGGTGTATTTTTCCGGCATGTGGCTGGGTGGCTTTTACGTGGTGGGGATGTTGGGCGCAATCATCGGCAGTGTTGCCCAGAAAGTAATGATGGTGTGTGAAGACGTATCACGTTACGAGTTGGTGAATATTTTCCAGCAGCAACCGCGCTCGGTGTGGGTAGTGGTCGATGGCACGGAAATGGAAATCCCGTTTGCGCAACTAAAAGCGGGGGATGTGCTGGTGTTGGATGTGGGGCATACCATCCCCGTGGATGGCGTGATCGTGGAAGGTATTGCTTCGATTGATCAACACATGCTCACGGGCGAATCGCAACCGGTGGACAAAAGCGTGGGAGATTCTGTACTTGCCGCTACCATTGTATTGGGCGGGCGTATTTTCGTGCAGGTGGAAAAGACTGGCGAAGAAACCAGTGCCGCGCAGATTGGTGAAATACTCAACCGCAGCACTGAATTCCAATTGTCGATGGAAGCGCGTGCCATGAAGATTGCGGATCGCACCTTGTGGCCAATGATGGGCTTGGGGGCAATCAGTTTGCCGCTGGTGGGGACAGCGGGAGCAACAGCAGTACTGGGTTCTAACTTCACCTTGAACATGGTGTGGTTGCGCTTGTTGACCATGCTCAATTTCCTGAATGTGGCTTCCAAACACCGGATTCTGGTCAAGAACGGTGACTCCCTTGAACGCCTGAAGCAAATCGACACGGTGGTGTTCGACAAAACCGGCACCTTGACTATTGAACAACCGCATGTGATTGCGGTGCATCCGGTTGGGGAACGCACCTCTACAGAAGTGCTGACTTTGGCGGCAGCGGCGGAACACCGTCAGTCTCATCCGGTTGCTCAAGCGATTATCGCCGCTGCTGCTGAACAGCAGTTGGCATTGCCCAGCATTGATGATGCGCAATACGAAGTTGGGTTTGGGATCAAGGTCAAGTTGCAAGGGCAGTGGATTGCGGTTGGTAGCCGCCGGTTTATGGATGCGGAAAACATCGCGATTCCGGCGGATATGCAAACGTTGGAAACCGCGTGCAGTGCCAACGGACATTCACTGGTATACCTTGCGGCGGATGGCGAATTAGCCGGGATTCTGGAACTGAAAGCCACGACTCGACCGGAAGCGGCTGAAATTGTGCGCAACCTGCATGAGCGCGGTTTGCAGCTTTACATTATTTCCGGCGATAGCGAATTGCCCACCAAAGCGCTGGCGAATGAGCTGGGGATTGACGGTTACTTTGCCAATACCTTGCCGGAACGCAAAGCCGATTTGGTCAAGCAGTTGCAGGCTGAAGGGCGCAATGTGTGTTTCATCGGCGATGGGATTAATGACGCGATCGCGCTGAAACAGGCGGATGTGTCGGTGTCTTTAAGTGGTGCAACCACCGCTGCCACCGATACCGCACAAGTGGTACTGATGGATGCTGACCTTCAGCAATTCATTACCCTGATGGATTTGTCACACGCGCTGGATGACAACATCAATAAGAATTTCAACACGGCTGCGGGCATGAGTTTGGCGAGTGTCGCGGGAGTGTTGTTCTTCCACGGTGGTTTCTTGCTGGTCGAAGTGTTGGCGGCATTGCAAATTTTGGCGGGTGTGGGCATTGCCAGCAAGCCGTTATTGGCGCAGGAAAATGCCTCAGCTTCACTAAAGCCTAATTTGCTCACTACACTGGGTAAACAGCAAGATGGGAATGCCCAGTAAATGTCAGCCCTCAAAAAAACCAATGTAGTCACTCAATTGTTGGCGCAGTATCGCGGCAGATTAAGCCTGACTTACGGTTTGAGCATAACCGAACAGGTGCTGGGTCTGTTACTACCTTTGGCTATTGGTAATGCTATCAATGGTTTGTTGGGGAATGATTTTTTACCGTTGGGCTTGTTCATCGGATTGTGGTTGGTGCTGGCAGCCTTGACGGTAGGGCGCAAGATGTATGATACGCGCGTATTCATGAGTCTTTATGCGGAATTAGCCGTCCGAGTGATTGAACAGCAGCGCACGCTTGGGACGAGTACGAGCAAATTGGTGGCACGTTCCACCTTGATTCGCGAGGCAGTGGATTTTCTAGAACGTGATATTCCCGATATTGTGGCAATGTTGATTACCTTCGTCGGTTCCTTGGTCATGCTGATGTTGTTTGACTGGCATATTGTCGCAGCAGCAGTCTTAATGTTGATTCCGGTTTTGTTATTAAACGGACTGTTGTGGAAACCGATTAATCGTCTAAACCGCAGCATTAATAATAATCTGGAACGTCGGGCTACTTTGATTCATCAGGGGTCTTTATTACGTTTGCAGCAACACTTTCATTTGATGCGTTTTTTGCGGGTTAAAACGTCAGATTTGGAAGCGCGAACTTGGGGGGTGATTGAGTTATTCGTGGTGATGGCTACAATTTATGTTTTTGTTTATACCGCACAGACACCGGGGATTGAGGCAGGTACAATCTTTTCCATTGTTACGTATTTTTGGAACTTTCAGGGTAGCCTTGATCGTTTACCCATTTTGATGCAATCGGTGTCGCAGGTAAAAGATATTTTGCGGCGAATTCGGGAAACAGTTTAGGTGATAAATGCCAACGATTAACATGCCACTCATGCGATTTATCGAACGGGAAAACCGCAGTTCTTACTGGCAGGTCTTACTGATTGCGACGGTCTCCGGTATCGCCAACAGTTTATTGCTGGGGATTATTAACCATGCAGCGGAAGCTGTTACCCAAAACGCAGATCTGACTCAGTATTTTTTGCTGTATATCACGGCTTTTGTACTGTTTCTGTATGGGCAGTGGTATGCCTTTGGGCAAGCTATCCAGATGGTTGAAGAGGCCATCTTCAATACCCGCAGCCGTTTGACGCGCAAGGTTCAGCAGGTTGAGCTGGCATTCATCGAAACGCAAGGCAGCAATGAACTGTATAGTCGTTTGACGCAAAGTGATACGCTGATCTCGCAGTCGATTCCGCAAATTATTGGCGCATTTCAGATGTTCGCGCTGATGGTGTTTTCATTGCTGTATTTGGGGTATGTATCGGTTGCCAGTTTTGTGATTACCTTGTTGGCGATTGGGTTAGGGGTGGTGTATTTCCTGATGCAATCGCAAGCGATTCGTGCGGCATTGCATACCGTGAAGCAAAAGGAAGAGTCTTACTTCGCTTCCATTTCGCATTTGGTGAATGGTTTTAAAGAAATTAAAGTGAATGAGCAAAAAGCGAAGGATTTGCTAAAAGGGATTACCTCAGCCTCTCATGATGCCCAATTGATTAAATATGAAGTAGGTAAACTGGAAGCCACAATCTGGGGTTTTGGGCGTTTGTTTATTTATGCGCTGTTACCCATTATGGTGTTTATTCTGCCTAACTTGCTGCATGAGCAGACGCAAGATATTTTTAAGATTGTGGCTACTTTGTTGTTTTTAACCGGTTCTGTGACTGCATTGGTTAATATTATTCCGATACTGAACCGCGTTAATCTGGCAGTTGAGGATGTGTTTGCATTGGAAACCACTATGGATAATGCCATTGCCCATTCGCAGGTTATTGCAGCCAATACTGTCAACTTTCAGGATTTTAATACACTGAGTATTGATTGTATGCAGTTTAGCTACCCATCCACGACTGGCGCAGCATTTGGTGTTGGGCCGTTTAATGAAAAAATCCAACGGGGTGAGTTACTGTTTATTATTGGCGGTAATGGTAGTGGCAAATCTACTTTTTTGAAATTGCTAACGGGTTTATATTATCCGCAAACAGGCGGGTTGTCAGTAGATGATACGCCGATTGATGTTGGTACTTATGCGGCTTACCGCCGTTTGTTTTCGATTATTTTCACCGATTTCCATCTATTTGATAAATTCTATGGCGTGCCGGATGTGGATGTGCAGAAGGTGAATGAATGGCTGGAAAAAATGCAGATGCAGCATAAAGTCGAATATAAAAATGGCGGCTTTACCTCAACGAACCTGTCAACCGGGCAGCGTAAGCGTTTGGCATTCATTGCGGCGATGCTGGAAGACCGCCCCATTTTAGTCATGGATGAGTTCGCGGCAGATCAAGACCCGCAATTTCGCCAGTATTTTTACGAAACCTTATTGGGTGAGGTGAAAAGTATGGGTAAAACTATTATTGCCGTCACACATGACGACCATTATTTCCATGTGGCGGATCGGGTGTGGAAGATGGATGAAGGGCGGATTGAAAAACACTCCTTAACTCAATAGGTAAAAGTGTAGGGAAATCAGTGCTGTATTGCTCTGTGCGTCCAACCATGCTTGTTGATAATCTTCAAGAAATGCCTCATGATTGTTGTAACCATCTTCATGCCATAACGTTGTGGCTGCTTCCCCGAAGGTAATGGGCTGAACCTGCGTTACTACGATCGACCCGCGCAAACAGCCAGTGGTATCGTACACGTCGACCTCATCACCCACTTGCCAGCCACCATCACTGTACTCGCCCCACGGTTGGTCATAATCTTCCGCAGGGCAGAGCGTGACAGTCTTACGCCCGGTAAGGATTTGTTCGATGAAACTGTCTTCGCCAAATTGGATGCGCTTACGCTTTGTGATCATGCTTCTGTATCTGGCGGTGGCAATGGATTGGTATTGGTAGCATGGTAATGGGCAATCAGCCAACGTCCATCAAGGTATTGGAAAATAACCGTTTCGACAAATTCTAAATCCATCGGTGGTTCAGCGTCGTTGGGTGTCCACACTTCGCAGTTTCGCAAGGTAGCCCATGCAAAGTCACCTTGGCTTTGTGCGTTGAAATCCACCAGTTCAGAGGTTTGTGTGCCGTAAGCCATGCCATCTTCCAGCCGTGCCAGCAACTCGGCTTTGTCGAGTATCTCGGTATGTTCCACGATCCTGAAGTCAGGTGTAAGCATGTCAGCGGCGGTTTGTAGGTCATGTAGATGAATAGCTTCGTACCAACCATGTAGGGTTTCATAAAGGGTTTGTTCTATTGAATTCATCATGCCGAGCACGCTATTGTTGAGGGTAAGTAGCCCATATTGATTAAACATTGCAGAATTTGATTGACGCATTCAGCTGGGCTGCGGTGGCTGGTATCAAGGCATACCTCAGGGTTTTCTGGAATTTCGTAGGGGTCATCTATCCCGGTGAAACCTTTGAGAATGCCTGCACGCGCTTTGGCATACAGCCCTTTGGTATCACGTTTTTCGCACTCACTGAGCGGGGTGGCAACATGTATTTCCATGAACCCACCTTTGTCGCTGACCAGTTGACGTACTTCGCGGCGTATTTGGGTGTAAGGCGCAATCGGCGCACAAATGGCAATGCCGCCACTTTTGGCAATTTCACTGGCAACGAAACCAATACGGCGCACATTGATGTCGCGGTGTTCTTTGGAGAAGTTCAATTCACTGGAAAGGTGTTTGCGTACCACATCGCCGTCCAACAAGGTAACGGAACGTCCTCCTATCTCCATCAAACGCATGAGCAAGGCATTGGCGAGTGTCGATTTGCCCGAACCGGATAAGCCTGTGAAAAATACCACAAAGCCCTGACGATGACGCGGCGGGTAAGAGCGTTGCAATTCTGACAACACTTCGGGGTAAGAAAACTCAGCGGGTACAGACAAGCCTTGGTGCAGATGATGGCTTAGTTCTACATCCCGATAGGCGCGTAGCGGGATTTCTTCCACTGGGGGAGCGGGTTCGATCAGCAGCTTAAGCCCTAAAGTGGCAATATGGGGAGTGAGGGTGTCAGCTTGTGCTGGTGTCACGAGTAGGTGGGTCACGCCGAAGTTGTGTAACACCAGTACCCGTAACAACATTTCCTGTAAAGGCTCTCCTCTGGATGCATGGTTCAGCAAATTCAGTTGCACTGGTGTGGAACAGCGTTGCAATACCTGCCGATAACAGCGTAAGCGGGTAAAGTGGGCGGGATCTTCGGGGTGAGCAAGGCCGATAGCCGCTTGAACCAATATGCCCGCTTGCAGGTTTTGTGCATAAGAACACGCGCTTTCCCATTGCAGCCGGTGAATAGCTTGCTGCGGCAATACTGCAATGACGTTTTGACAACCTTTCTCGCGGAAATACGTTTGCACTTGTGCCGGTGTCTGGTGTTCTTGTGCGGCATGATAGTGTTTGGGCAGGGCAATTCCTTGCAACTGCCCCTCTAAACATACCGCGTCGATGGCGTCGCTGTCTGGAGGGGCTGCACGAAATTGCCCTTCAACTGTAAAAACTGCCAGTAACATCCCTTCTGCATCCCGCAAGGCGATGGTTTCGCCGATGCTTAGGCTGTTCGCAAAGCTAGGTGTCACATCCAGCAATACCGGGGTTAACCAATATTTCCCACTGTTTAAGTGTTGATGGTTTCGTACCTGATGATATTCTGCTGCATTCATGAAGCCTTGTAAGGGGGCGAATGCTCCACTTAACAACATTTCCAGATCGCAAAACTGGCGCGGGGTCAGATCCCAGGACTTTAAATGTTGGGTTTGCAACAGGGGAGTGGTGATATACATGGAAGTTCGCCTCTAGATTGTGCGGGTCGAGTACGTTTTCAATACCCGGCTAATGCGTGTAAATGCTTCATCCAGCACCGCTTTATCCTGCCCAAATGCAATCCTCAGGTGGTGATCCATGCCAAAGGCATCCCCAGCCCCAACGAACACGCTGGCTTCACGGCAAAGTGTTTCCATCAATTGTGTGGAGTTAATATCCAGATGATAGCGAATAAAGGTAATTGCCGAGGCTTGAGGGGGCACATAACTAAACAAGCCTTGTTGTTCTTGCATCCAGGTTTCCAGCAACGGAAAACCGTTTTTGACGTATTGCCGAGTGCGCTGGATGAGTTGCGGGCGTATGGCTGGCGAAAGGGCATGTGCAGCCAGTTTGTTACTCAGCATGGTCGCGGAAACCGTGGTGTATTCGTGTCTGCGCCACAAATCCTCAATCATGGGAGCTGGGCCTGCCACCCAACCAATCCGCAACCCCGGTAAACCATACGCCTTGCTTAAACTGCCCAAACACAGCACTTTGTCATAGCGACCGAAAAACGATGGGGTTTCATTTTCCTGAAGGCGTTCCGCACCCCGGTAGACTTCATCCGCAAGAATCCAGGCTCCTACTCGGTCTGCTGCATCGACAATGGCATCCATTTCTGCCTCTGTCATAATGTAGCCCGTTGGATTATTCGGGTTGCAAACCGCAATGATTTTAGTGCGCCGAGAAAGCTGCCGATACAGCGCGTCAATATCCAGCGCCCACCCAGCGTCGGGTAACATACCAAACGTTTTTACCGGGTAACCCGCATTCAGTGCCATACCCCAGACTTGCATATAAGTAGGGGTTTGGGTCAATAGCTCATCACCGGGTTGCATCAGTGTCTGCATCACAATGTTGTTAGCTTCCGATGCACCGACCGTTACCAAAATATTCTCTGCTTGTGCTGTTGTATGGGCATTAAGCGAATAAAGGCGAGCAATATTTTCGCGTAATTCGGGGATGCCATTAACATGCGGATAATTGAGTTCGGTGTCTAACAGATCCGCTATGCTTAACTCGCCGCCCGGCAATGCCAACAATTCCGCCAGTCGCAGTGGGTGAACCCCACTCTCAACCAGATTGAATTCAATCTGCTTTTCCCACTTTGACTGGATGACTTCAATTTCAAAAGGTATGAAAGACATGTTTACCTCAGCCAAGGGGTGATGAATTTTCTAGTTCATAAATGGTGTAGGCGTAGATGAACTTGAAACCGAAACGCTCAACCCAAAATGCTGACTTATCATTGGAATGCCCACTCGCAAACGGAATGCCCATCTCACGCAATGTTGCTAGGGAGGTGGCGATCAGTGATTGAAAAACGCCGCGCCCCTGGAATGCCGGGAGCACACTGCTACTGGTCAAATGCGCAGAACCTTGTTTGACGATCATGGCTGAGCAACCTGTGACAACACCATCACAACGTGCAATGAAAAGGTGCATCACAGGGTTAGGTTCTGCCATTAATTGACGGTAACGGCTACGCCGGAAAGCTTCTTCATCAGCAGGAAGAGCGTACCCAGCAGATAATGTACTGATGTATGTTTCAAGCCCTTCGGTTGATGCAGGGGCGACATGTTCAACGTCTACACCCTCAACAACTTTGAGGGGTAGGGCGGTGTCCGTCAGATACGCCCGGACGTTTGAACCCGTTGCACCACGTGCTAACAGCCGTTTACCTAAGTCTGCGGGTTGCGTCCAAGGATAAACACACCAACTGAGAGGAAGCCTACGGTTTTGGTACTCGGCAATGATAGCGTCAATATGACTATCCGGGTCTCGCTTATCAAGATTACAAAACAGTATCTCGTTGGCAGCGGAGAAAGTCGCCGAAGGCGTGAGAGTGCGATACCAACCATCCTTTTCAATGACGATGGTATCGTCACGTAAGCGTTGTGGGCCTATTGGTCCATTCAATACGATCTCTAATTCACGGGGAACTCGCATCTTGGATGCCGTTGGGTATTGGCTCATCTTCAGTCAGCCTCACTCACACGAGACTCACGGGAAACCGGCGGATGTCCCAATACCTCTTCATAGCTGCGGCGTTCCCAAGGGAAGTAAGTCCATTCGCCAGCAACTTCGGTGGGTGAGCGACAGAGTTCCGGCTCAGACCAGCTACGTTGTAATTCGTCTGCGCGTTCACTTAACCACTGCGGATTGTAAACCGTGTTCATGTAACGGATGCCATGATCGGGGAACACGGTTAGCACCCTGAGTTCCGGGTTATTACGCGCAACCCAGTTCGCCACGGATAAAGCGGCACCGGAGGTGGGTCCAACAAGCAAGCCGGTTGTCCGGTGTAGTTCATGCACGGCATTGATCATCTGGGCAATAGGAACCCAATGCACCTCATCACACTCGGCATGAGCCACATTCGGGAACACAATATCTGATCCCATTCCCAGTAATGGCACATAATTTTCGTCACACAGCGGGTAAACCTTTTCTGATGTGGGGCCAAAAATAACGGAAAGGTTGTGGTCTACCGCGATCACTTTCAGGTTAGGGTTAGCTGCACGCAGTGGTCTGGCAAATCCAAACAAAGAGCCGCCACTGCCGATCGTGGCGATAACCACATCGACTTTACCTAAAGTCTCGCCGATAGACTGCGCAATAGCGTGATAAGCCTCAGGGTGTTGTGGGTTATCGTGTTGCCGTGGCCAAAACGAGCCGGGAACATCGGCGAGTGTTTGCCGCACCAAATTGAAGCGTTGCTCTTGAATCTCCCGAAGATTACCCGCAGTGCTTTCAACGGTATCAATTTGCGCACCCAAGTGACGTAAACGCCACGCCACAATGGGTTCTACTGGCCCTGTTTTGAGTGCGAGTTTAAGCCCCAACGTCACACAGGTTTGCGCCAAACCCAGTGCAAATGTGCCGGAACTGCTTTCTACCACTAAACCGCCGGGTTTTAATGCACCGCTTTTCAAGGCTTGTTCCACAATATAACGTGCCGGAACGATCTTCATCAGGTCGAACTTCGCCGCATAAAGGTTAGGTTGGATTTGAACCAACGACGGTTTGCATAGGTGATCTAAAGTGGATTCTACTTCAAAGCGGTTCATGGTGTTTCCTCAAATGTCTCAGGGATCAAGATGATGTGTTCAGGCGGTTGGCATAGAGCTTCTGATAGTAAGGCAGGCACTCTTCATAGGCTTTAGCCAGCTTGGGAACGTCGGACACATCAACATAATCCTTGAAGCGGTTGGTGCGGAAACCTGTGCTGGTTTTCAAATTTCCGTGGTGATCATCGCCACCAATCCACCAGGTCAGTTTGGTTGAGGGCGGAATGTTATCCCACTGTAACGACTCTGGAATAAAGGGGATACCAAGTCGCTCGCAAAAGCCGCGTATCATTGCCTCTGGGTTATCTGCCAACTCATCGGCATCAATAATGACCGGCGGTGCACCGTTGCTGGATGCCAGTGCAATTTCATACATTTGATATTGGGTGTCGTATCCCACTTCATCATCGGCGAAATCGGGTAACAAAGAGTAAAGAGATGGCAGTGTTTTTGCCGGATCGCGGATCAGAAACACATTGTGAAAGTGAGACATAAAATCTGCGTCACACATACCCGCGACATGATACGTTAAGTCCTTAATGAAAACCGAACGCCCTTCCTGCCCTTTATGGGATTCGAGCATATCCAATATCGCTTGGTAGTTCATATCGGCACGGGGTGGCTGGTCGCTTGCCCGGTTGCTTCTGCGGTCTTCACTGAGATAAAAAGACTGTCCAAAAGGTTCATGGAACGTATGGAAGTCGCCGCGCTGTTTCATCATCCACAAAAACGTCGTAGACCGGGTTCGTGGGGTTCCCCACACGGCAAGGATTTTGTCTAACATCTCTGGTTTCCCTAGGTTTCTTAAATAATCACGTGGATTGGTTACAGTTCGTTTAGCCACTATTGCCTATCCGATAACTAATTTTGGTGTTTCCCTTTTTGCTTTTGATTTTTAGCAGGGATATGGCTTCGATTTCAGCGAGACTGGCAACATGCGTCCCTCCACAAGGCGAAGCATCTAACTGTCCTATCGTAACGGTTCGCAAGGGCTTGTCTTCGGGTATATTGGGTGGGATATTCCAGCAACGTTGTTTTAGTTCGTCATAAGTCAGTAGTGCAGCCGTTACCGTTGGGTTTTGATTAATGAGTGCATCAATCTCTGTCTGTAGCGTTGCGAGAAAGGACTCGGCTTCGCCTTCCTGTTTGCCCTCGAATTCTACATAAGGGCCATCATCAAAATGAAAACCTTTTACTGCCCGCATTGAGCCTCTCCGTGCATCAATAATTCCGGCAATGACATGGCCTGCGGTGTGCAGTTTCGCGTGGTGCAAGCGCCGCAGTTTATCCACGTGCAGTTCACAAGACTGTCCAACTAGTGCATCGAAGTGAGACGGTTCTTCAGTGATATAGTGGAGTACTTCACCATCGCTGAAACCTACGAACGCAATGTTCATGACGGTCGCCCCTGATTGAATGAATCCTGTGTCAGTGGGTTGCCCGCCGCCTTGAGGGTAAAATATCGTCTGATCCAAGACGAGGTATGAACCGCGATCGTCCCGTCCAGTGCGCAGTATGATGCCGTTATCGGTAGTAGCATACGTGTCGTTCAAGTACTTTAAGTTTGTATTCGTCATAGTAAGATTGGCTTTAGATAAAAGTTGCGGGGTTACTATTTTACAACACAGGCGTATCAGGTTCGAAAGACCATTTTGGAAAACCCAGTGGCTGGCGTTTTTATAATATGGAAAAACGCCATATAAGTGCAGCGCCGGAAGCCGGGATAGCCTATTACCGCATGTACATTGTGTGCCGGAATAATGGCAGCGTCGCCTTTTTTTAACCGAATTGACATTGCCTCAACGCCTTCGATGATGGATTCTTTGTATCCGTAAGAAGACCAAGCATGTTTGTTATGAGGGTCACAAATCTCCTCTAAGGTCATGCGCCGATTCCATACGAGCGTTTCCGGTTCTTTATCATCAACGGCATCAATACACAGAATGATGCTGTAAACATTGTTTGAATCGTGGATCTGATAAAGCGACGGATGATTAGCATTGGTTTCGACGTAATCCTCATGTGGAGCGGCGAAGTAACATTGGTTATCACTGGAAGTCTGAGAACCCTCTCCCCAAAGCCGCAATGAGCCGTGACGGACGCTGGCACCGTTATAAGACAAATACTCAAATTGGGCGTTATTCAATGCACAAGCCTTTTGCAAGAAAGCGACAATCGGATCGTGACCATTAGGCAGCACATTCGCAATAGCCGAATTCATGTGTTCGATTTCCCGAAAGTAACAAGAGAATTCTTCTCCTTCAGGGCAAGAATACAGATGAGAACCCAATGAATAAATGGGTGGTATGACCTCTTCTTTTTTTGTTGCGGGGTGCTGAATAAACCGATCTGCCACTTGCTGGCACCATTCCCGGTTAACGGCATTCTTCATATGAAGGGCTGGGGTTTTTCCATCAACAAGCGTTGCCAACATGTCGGCCTGCAATCCTTCAATCACCGCAGCGGCAAAGGTGTCGTTAGTTATGTGCAAACACTCTCCGGTAGCCAGCAATACTTCTTGGGTCGTATGCATAAAACTAACCTATTTCCCGTGTAACTGGTTGATGGCGAATGCTGCCAAAGCATTAATTGACTTGAAATGTTTCGGTATTAGGTCATTCATACCAAATTCAATACGGTACTGTTGTTCAAGATGCGTCACCAGATTCATCATGAATAGCGAATCAATAATACCTGAATCAATCAGGTCATAATCATCATCAAAATCAGCAGGGATATTGTCCTGAAGACCTTCCGTAATGATGTAGTTGCGTAAAGCTTCCTGTATTTCCATGGCTACTCTCAATTAAGGTGGTGTAATTTATTGGGGTTACGGATTTTCTTGCCACTAGCGGTATAAGCTAATTGCTCAACCCAGATAAACCGGCTAGGCACTTTATGGGTAGCCAGATACTGCTTACAGTAACTTCTCAGTTCATGGTCAGATGGGCATTCCACGCCTGTCGTTAATACGAGATGCGCTTGGGCAGGTTCACCCCATTGGCGATCTTTGGCGCTGAATACCGCAGCTTCAGCAATGGCCGGGTGTTTTTCCAGTATAGTTTCCACTTCTTCGGGGAAAAACTTCATGCCCCCAACACTGATCATTTCTTTGCTGCGTCCAACAATATAAAGAAAGCCATCTGCATCGAGTTTGCCTAGGTCGCCGGTATGAAACCAGCCACCTTGTTCCGCTAGGATAGTTTCCCGCGAGCGCCAAGGTGAGTAGTAGGCATCCAGCATTCCTTTGCTTCTGACAGTAATTTCGCCGTATTCATGACCATCAATCATTTCCAGCCGTAATTCGTAATCGGGTGTGATTTTGCCGACAGACCCTTGTTTATCCCGTGCTTGGCTGATATTGATAGCCGGTAAACCCAGTTCAATGATGCCGTAGGTTTCATTTAGTACGCGCTTGAAACGTTGATGAAAGGCATCAGCGGCATCAGCACTCAGTGCGGTTGTTGTCACAATGGCAACCCGTAAACTATTGGGTAATTCGACGCCAGTATCATCCTGCACCATGAGCATGTAGTGCGTTGGCGAACCATAAATGAAGGTGGCTTTATGGTTATTGGCGGCGTTTAACAGGGTAATGCCGAAGCTGTTTTTGGGTAAGATAATGCTTGCACCAAAGGTCAGGTAGGCAACGATAGAAACTGCAAAATGATAATCCATCGACAATAGCCATAAGATCCGATCTTGTTCGCTGATATTCAATACGTTGTTAGCAGCATGAATGCGTTCATAAATGGCTTCATGTGATAACACCACACCTTTGGCATTGCCAGTTGTTCCCGAAGTGAACCGGATAAAGGCAGGATTTACATTTGCCAGTTCAGCAGGCGGGGTACAAAACGATTTGGCTTTGGTGAAGATCGCCTGATGCAGGAGCGGAATGCTTTCGCCTTGGGTATTGGCTGAGACTTGCGCCATCATGCGGGTATGAGAAATAACCGCATCCATATGGACGTATTCAAAAATCTGTTGTTTTTCAGCAGGCGTCAATTCCAGCGGTAACGGTGTGACGCAGGCATTGCAAACCCAGACGGCATAAACGAAAGCAATATAATGCCCGCCACTGGGGTAGTGAATACCGATATTGTCACCAAGTTTAATGCCAGCAGCTTTTAATTGCTGCGCCAATGCCTGAATTTCGGCGCGAAACTCAGCATAGCTAGTGCTATTAGCTGTTTCCTGACCCAATATCAGCGGGTGTTCGGGCTGCTGTTCTGCTTTGTGGAAAAAGCACTCCGCCAGATTGAGTTTTGCTTGGTTCATTGCAGATTCTCACTGATGTGTTTGCCAATGGCCGCGCCCATTGCCCAACAAGTACCAACCACACGGGCGGATGCCTGTGCGCGTGGTTCGGCAGATAGGCACTTGCCAGCAGCCCACAGGTTGCTGAACCCTGCCACTTTTAGACTGCGAAGGGGAATGGCGTAAGACTGGCCTGCTGGCAGGTATTGAAGCGTAATGCCTTGATCGGGATGCCAGTGTTCAATGGGCCAGCTAGCCTGACAGGCTGTATCGGTAAACTGTCTTCCTGTTATGACATCCCTTTCGGTTAGGCAGTATTCACCCCGGATACGCCCCCCATCACGAATGCCCAGTTGACCGTAGTTCTGGATACAGGCGTCAGCAAATCCCGGAAAACGGCGTAAAAACGCTAGTAGCTGTGTTGCAGCGGTTTGCATTGACGTTGGCCGGTAATCGTTTTCTGCTACATTGAATTTGACATAAATTTCATCTGGATAGACGCCAGTATCCAGCCAGACGGTGGCACATTCTGGTGTAAGTTGTCCCTGTTCTGCTGCCTTGCGAATTTCACGTAATAACCCCAACACTTTGGGGAACTGAAGTACATTCGGTTCAATATTGCGCAAGGATAAAATATAGCACCCCTAGTGCCATGCCTTTATCTACCAAGGTTGCATCGATAAGGCGCACAATGTTGGCATTGCCTGTTGCATCGACCAACGCACGGGGCTGTAGCGTCAAGGTTTGATCATTATTGCCATGTATTGTCACTTCGTTGATATAAGTGTTTTGGGCAGCAATGTGAGTGATTTCCGTTTGGTAACGTGCGCTAATTCCAGTTGTTGTTGCAAGCCACTCTGTAACGACTTGTGTATAGTGTTCAGGGTCAACATCCAACACCCAAGTCTTGCCAATCCGCCGTTTCTTTGTTTGTGGGCTGGTTTGGATCAAGCGTTCCGTCAGTTCTGCTGAGAGTCCCTGATTGATTAGCTCACCTTGATCATCAAATAGTCCGCCAATGGTGTGTATCAGCGCTTGTCTTACCGTCCCCCCCGGCTTCCGAGTTTTTTCAACCAAAATCACTTTCAAGCCACTCATGGCGACTGTTAATGCACACCCCATACCGGTTGCACCGGCACCAACAACTACTACAGTCTTGGATACGTTAAGCTGATTTTTTTGAATTTCTGGTTGCATTGCTGGGGTTTTACTCTTTAGCTGTGACCGACACGGATGTGCCTATCAAGAGGCATACCCGTGTATAGGCTGCCCGATTAGCCGATGATTGGTATTCAGTCAGTAACCTTTCTTTAAGCGGCGACACGGTTTTGGTGGGCGCTGATCATTTTGAGCGTTGCCAGCAAGTCATCCCACCAAATAGTCATGGTGTTAATCGCTTCTTCAGCGCTTTTTAGTGCTTGTTGGATATTAATCGTTGGGCGTTCACCTTCTTTACTCAATATCTCTTGGTCGACAGGCACATGACGCAGGAAGATGCCCAATTCTTCACGGTGGCTTTGTTCAACACCGCCTTATACGCATCAACTTTAAGCCCTCCATTCCCTAACTTGCTGTAATCTCATCCAATTATTAGGTTTTTTCCTCCGTTTGTTTTGTCGGCAAGCGGTTGAAGAAGCGAAGAGTTTTGCCAGTTGCTTGAGGCATTTTATCAAGCTGCGTCGCTCAGCGATGCAGGCGGCAAGATGGGAAGCCTGTTCCTGAATGGCTTGAACACCTTTGGTGAGGCTGCGCTGGGGTATTTCCCACAATCCGGTGAGCATGATCCAGTGTTGGATGAGGATAATCAGTAATTTGACGTAGATTTCACACAAAATTCGCCATACGTTGGCACTTCTGGAAA
>NZ_FNQP01000054.1 GCF_900107695.1 Thiothrix caldifontis
AACGGTTTCTTCATCTGGGGCTTGCTGGTAACATTCCCTAGTAGCATTTAACAAGATGTTGCTGCATACCTGACGGATGCAGAACTAAGACGTTAGAATTACAAATACTCACTTTTCCCACAACAAATAAATAAGGCATTATTCATGATGGATTTTCTATCTTCATTTGCTGGCGTAAGTAGTTTTTTAGGAATTATTGGACTAATAATCTATGCCTTTATTCATATATCAAGTACTTTATCGTTTAGAAAGACCATCGACCCAGAAACAATAGTCGCCTTAAAAAAGCATAATCTGGACATAAATCAACTAAAAAATATGCCAGAAAATACAGCACAAGAATTAATAAAGAGTCACTCTGATATATCAGATAAAATAATTGGATTACTGGGTAATGATAGCACTAAAAGAAATAAGGTTATTCTAATAACGTCAATAGCACTATTTGTTTTTGGATTATCAGGCTTTTCTGCAAAAATATGGACTGATGTAAACTCGAAAAAAGAAAATCAAAAACAAAGTAATGAAATAGATTGTCCTAAAGAATTAAATGATAAATCCCCTGTCGAATGTCTTTTTAAGGAATGAGAAATGAAATATTTAATAGCAGCTATTTTGTTATTTACAACCACTCACTCTTATGCTGATTGTGTTTTTGGTCTTGATAATGTGTCAAATGTAGGAGGAGTAAAAGATATTTTGAGATGTTTACAAGATGAAATCAATGCTATTAAAGGAGAAGAATCTGATAATCAAACACCCACAAATAATCGTCGTTATACCATACAAATCATGGCAACTTCTAATGCCAGTCACGCCAAAGAAGTTCAAGAGACATTTAAAACATTTGGATATGATTCATTTATAAAGCCATCACTAAATACGGCTAATAAAAACAAACCAATTTGGTACAAGGTGATGGTTGGAAATTATCAATGGGAATCAGAAGCAGCACAGAATAAGTCAACTCTAATATTAAACCATCCTTTATATAAAGATAGTTTTGTTACGTCTATTGTTTTTAATAATGATTAATAATATAAAAGTTCTAACGAGTACATCGACGACGGACGCGGTGACAGCCCGCGATTCTTACTTTCTACTCCCCGCCGCGCCCGTCATGCATGACGTTGGCGTGTTATCACTGCTATAAATAATAACCTGTAAAAACCAAGGGAAAGAGTTTGTAATATGATATGGATGATTTTAATTTTCTTTGCCATCATATACTTTCATGGTTTTCATCCTTTCAATAAGATTTTTTCATTTATATTCTCAATCTTATTTCCAACAGATAATCAAAGAGTCACTGCCGAAAATGTACTGATTTTCATAATTATTCCACTGTTAGGTGTCATTTTTATGATAATAGAGTCAAACAGCTATGACGGCTGGACTAAAATCGTTCCTCGCGCATATTTATTTATTGTCATTTGGTCTTTTTTGATAATAAAAAATTTATCTTTTTTCCTTAGAAATCTTGAAAGCATAACAAATTCAAAAATACTTTCATCATTACTAACAATATTAACATTAATAGATTTGTTGATATTTTTTAATTCAAAAGCTGCTATAGTAGTGATGGCTTTAGTTGTAGAGCTACTAATTTTTAATCTCATCATATTTTTGAAGAAGAATATATAGCACCTATATGGGATATGTTAAAAATGGCATGGCGACTATTAACTTTACCAATTTCTAATATGATAGAAGGTATTATAGATACTTGCCGAGATCGAGTCTCTCCAATAATAGGGAGTGTTCTATATTGTGACCTTGCTTTTGGATACATGGAGCATTCTGGAATATATGTTGGTAATAATAAAATAGTACATTTATCAGGTTCTGGAAAAATTGAAATTGTAAATCCAAAGCAATTTGTAGATGGCGGAAGTGGCTGTGGCATTTATGTATCTTGTTACGATAATAAAGCTGTAGGATCAAACGAAGTAGCTAGAGTTGCAGAAAGCATGGTTGGGAGAAAAAGAAATTATAACTTTATTTTAGATAACTGTCATCAATTCAGCGCAGGTTGTTTGACTGGTAACTTTGAAAATCCTTGCAATTTTTTATGGATGCTAAAAAAAGAAACGGCAGAGACTATAGGATCAAATACTTGGAGATTTTGGGATATATCATTATTCAGTTAATTAATTATTATCAGATTAATTCGCCAACAAGTTATTCGACGACGGACGCGGTGACAGCCCGCGTCTTCGTCCATTCTACTCCACGCCGCGCCCGTCATGTGAGACGTTGAGGCTGTAGAAAAACCCTCCGAACCGCCATTTTGTGGGATAATCAGGCATCGCAAGCACCAGAATGAGTAGACAGGCATGGCACGC
>NZ_FNQP01000002.1:0-121290 GCF_900107695.1 Thiothrix caldifontis
GGGTAAAACGTTTGTCCAGTCCCTGTGGACTAATGGGGAGCTGTTGGAAGGCGGCTGTCCGACTTAATCCATCCAATGTGCTGGCAGGATTGCCCATCCAGCCAAACACCAAGCTGCGGATGAAGTTCGAGCCGCTGAGTTTGCGCTGGCGTTGAATGAAGCCGCTTTTTTTGCTAACGCGTCCGCTTTTTCATACAAGATGGCTTGCAATGCGGTGGCTACTTTTGTCAGTATCAATGCGCGGTCTCCTTGTCGAAGTCGATCTATTCGGTGTGCAAAACTAATAGCCTACCAGAGAGGGAGACCGCTTTCGCGGGTTAAAGTTGATGCGTATAGGGCACTGATTTGCCCACCCTTGAATTCAACCCGTTTCAATTCAAGCACGGAATCTTCGCCAAGGGCGATTTCTTGAGCAGATTGTCGGTTGAATCTGGCATGGTTGTATCCTTCAGGGTGGTCTGGAACAGGAGATATGACGACTTGCTTAGGATAGCATAGTTGGATGGTGTCTAACCTTAGAACGGTGGTAGGTGCATCCACCGTGAATATGCGCGGGGACACAAGCCTACGTAAGTATTCACTCCACCTGTATGCCGCACCATCTCACTTGCCTGAATTTTATGCTAAAATAAAAAAATACTCACATAAATTAAATAAGTTGATCACGATTTACTTATTGTCTAACCACATAACATTGCGAGGTACGACTCATGAATCAGGCAAATGTAAAACGGACAAAAATAATTATATCAACCAAAAGAGACGTCAGGCTTCATCGTAAGAACAAGGCAAGAGTCGGCCTTGAGTTCTTAGCTAACACTCACCCTGCCATTCGGGAACACTTGGCTAGTGCAACTGATTTGCCAACGTTTATTAAATCGGCTGATTCTTTGAATCTTACAGAGCGCAAACAAATTGTTGAGCAAGCTCTCATTTTGTTCAATGATAACTATGTGCACTTGCCGTTTAAAAGGGCAATGCATGGCGTTAATCCTGTTCAAAAATTACACTTACTGAAACATCGTCTTGACCAAACCATAGAGACTGAATTGGATCACTCATGGTCATTTCATGATGAGATGTTAAAAATTTTTAACTCTGTTAGGGATATACACACTAATTATCTATTACCTAGCCCATTCACCGACAAATTTGCTTTTTTACCATTCCAAATTGAAGAATACTTTGAAAACAACAAGCCCCATTACATTGTTACTCACATTATTCAAGGTTTTTCACATCCATATTTTAAAATAGGTGTCGAAATTCAGACATGGAATGGCGTTCCTATTATGCGTGCCATAGCCTTATCCGCAGATATGCATACTGGGAGTAATTTAGCAGCCCGTCATGTTCATGGTATCGACGGGTTAACGATTCGCCCATTGATTGTTGCGCCTATGCCAGATGCTTTATGGGTTATTGTTGAATATACTGATCTTGATGGCATCCAACGTGAGTTGAAACATAATTGGATTGTGGCGACATTTATGCCAGATCTTGCCGGGATTGATGCTGGCTCATTGAGCACAAGCGCAGTTTCTATAGGAGAAGATTTACAAGCCGAACTTACCCACCAAGCCAAAAAGATGCTCTTTGCACCAACAGCAGTGGCAACAGAAAAAGGGGAAGTGTTGCCCCATGACACATCTGCCAGTCAAACTATTCCGACGTTAATGAAGGGGATTCTTCATGCAAAGAGCGTCGATACCTCATCGGGGCTATTTGGGTATATCCGAATCTTTTCTTTTAATGTTGAAAATCCTCATGCATTTATCAGTGAGTTTGTTCGCTTAGTTGAGTCACTACCACAAAAGGGGTTAATTATAGATGTTCGCGGCAATGGGGGAGGACATATTTGGGCTAGTGAAGGTCTTCTACAGTTACTAACTCCAACGGATATATCACCAGAGCCAATGCAGTTCATTAATACAGCCTTAAACCTGCGCATTTGTAAACGACATCAAGCAAGCTTACTAGGTGAAATTGATCTTGGAGCATGGATTCCATCAATCTTGCAATCAGTGGAAACTGGTGCCACATACTCATCTGCTTTCCCAATTACTCCTGTGGATTTTGCAAATCAAATTGGTCAGAAATATTATGGCCCAGTCGTACTAATCACTGATGCACGCTGCTACAGCGCGACAGACATATTTGCGGCTGGCTTTCAGGATCATGAAATTGGTCATATTCTTGGAGTAGATGCCAATACCGGAGCAGGCGGTGCCAATGTTTGGAGACATAGCTTCTTGAAAGAGTTGCTAGAGACGCCTCAACCATCGGATCCTGAAACACCCTATAAAAGTTTACCCAAGGGGGCTGATATGCGAGTTGCTATCCGCCGTTCACTTAGGGTTGGCAAACAATCAGGCACACCCATTGAAGATTTAGGGATTAAACCAGATTCACGCCATCACATGACAAGAGACGATTTACTAGACGGCAATATAGATCTTATCAACAAAGCTGGAGAAATTCTTTCCAGTATGCCAATCCATCAATTAAATGTAAAATTTAGAAATAATCAAGGAACAGCCACTATTCACGTAGAAACTATCGGACTCACACGTCTCGATATTTATATTGATGGCCGCCCCATTCATAGCATTGATGTTATTGATGGCATTCAGTCACTTACCATTTCAATTCCTCACTCAGCAACGTTGCTAGAATTTGCTGGCTTTGAAGACAATGAATATGTAGCTGCCAAAATGATTGATCTTTGATCAACCATTAAGATAAAAAAGCCGATCGATGTTTTTCAATGATACCATTGTTGAGAAACACCGATAGCCATACTAATGTTCCTAAAGAACCTTACCGCATATTTTTTTACATAATTCTTTTAATGGATCGTTGCTGTCGGCTGGTGTTACGGGTGGCCCCCCTAATAATGCAAGAGATGCATGGGTAACTGTCTTTTTCTCAATATTAAGTGACAACATATTTCTATAGTGACAGTTAATAGTCAACATAAGTTCTAGAAAATCTTCTTTCCAACCCATCAATTTTTCATCCGCCATTGTTATTTGGCAATTTTCCTGTCTCGTTAAGGAAATCAAGGATATTTTTAAGTATTGTATATAATCGTCATGAGTTTTCTTAATTAAATCAATTTCTTGATATAATTCCCTTATATCAATAAGTAACTCATCTCTGTTGGCTACCCCCTCGGGAATACACTTAATGGGGTCTGTACTTTCCTCTACCTCTCTTTCTAAAATAGGGTATGTTGCCTTCGCTTCTTCATAGTATTCTTTTAATTGCTCTATTTTCTCCGACTCTATCCTTGAGGTGTCAATATTGGGAATCGGGTTTTTGATGAATACATTCTTCATTCTGTCATTTTCCATGGTGGTCACTCCTTGTCTTCTGTCAGGATTTCATACAGGCAGGTATCATTATCAGTCAGTGTTGTTGCGAGATATTTTTTCGAAAGGTGGCTTTTCAAATGCTCTACAGTGATTATTGCCGTTTTATCCCCTTGGCAATGTTTTATTGCGTATGCGTGCATTAAATAATAAATAGCTTTATAATACATATCTTGCTTATTTAGTTTATTATCATAAGCATCATAGTCATTTATTTTTTCGAGCAATACTTTTCCATATATTATAGCATGGTCATTATCTGCTGTTTTTTCATTAGTTGTTCTGATTTTTACAACTGCTCTCATTAAAAATAAATTGGCAAGCATTTCGTACTTAAAAATTAAATATCTTTTATTAATTTTCTCATCTTCTATTGCTTCTAATTCCTTGCCCATGATAATAAGACTATCTTTTATTGCAATGTCCTTGTTTCTTGAGTTTTCCTTAAATTCACCAGATACTAAGCTATATTTTTTATTAATATCATCAATCTTATTCTCAATTTGTATATCTGGAAGCTGTATTGCAAGAAAAATTAAAAGAATGGATATAACAAAAATAGATATTAGTGCAGTTAAATTATAGATATTTTTATACCGATAATGTTTGCGACTTTTCTGAATGATGGCTGATTCAACCCTGTCCTGCTGCCAGTTAATAGTTCCGTATTGACCTTTTTCTATCATTTTCAAAGCAAAACTGTCCAATACAGGTTCTTTCCTCTCCCCTGTCACAGCTCTATCAGACCAGTTTTTTTTCCACTCATTTAATAATCGACGGGCTTTTTGTCCTGGAAGCTCAGACTCAGCAAAGCGAGTAGCAATGAGCTGTGCAATAGTATCATGGGCAAGACGGGTCTTCGTAAGGGTATCATTGTCTTTATCCGACTGAGGCTCAATAATCAGGTAACGGTTTTTTAAGGCTATTAGCAAAGGCAAACGATAATCGACATGGCTATATAAGTTGTCATATTCTTTGTAATGAAGTGTTTTGGCTGTATTTTGAGGAGTAACATGACTGTGGAGTACATCCAGTAATAGACCACTATTTTTGGCAGATTTCCCCCAAGCTTCCTTATCGGCAATATCTTGCACTTGTTGATCTAGATAGTTTTCTAGGAGCAGACCAGTTTTTTGCTCCTCCAGATATAACTTCTCATTCCAAATGCGATGCTCATGCTTTTCGACCCTCTGCCATAATTTAGACAAAATAATTTGCAAAGTTGGTGTGATATTGGAGTTTTTATCTTTTAATAAATCATCTGCGATTTGCTCAGCGAGCCTGTTGTCTTCTGTATTTTCAATTTCCAGACGGTATTTGTCATACAAGTAATGAACTTTAGCAGGTGCTTCAATTATCTCGATAATTGCCTGTTTATTCAAAGGGGGCAGAAAGTATTTCCAACAATCAAGCTTATACTGTTCACATGCATATTCGAGTTCTGAATACCACTCCTTGCGTATGCACAGAATGGCTTTTGTCTTTCCATCCAACGGGTAAAGCAAGTTGTGCAGAACTGTCAGTAATTCTTGCAGACGGTCAGGGATAATGTGAGCCGGATTGTCCCCACTGTACTGAAGAAAAATTTCCTCCATTTGGTCGATGATCCAAACTGTTGCCAAAACACTGTTTGTAGCTGGCAAGTCATTGCGCACATTGAGTGTTTCATCCTTGCCAAAAATCTGTATGCCTAAACTGTATTTTGGATCATATTCGCTGTAGCGGAAATAATGTAGTGTCTGCCCTCGACTCAACAGACGTGGTATTAGTCCTGCCTTCAGGAAAGAGGACTTACCAACCCCTGTCCCACCATGTAACAAGATCACTGGTTCTGGCTTATCTAGTGCATTCAGAATATCCAGAGTTGCCTGGCAGCGTCCGAAAAATATTTCGGCATCACTTTCTGTGTAGTAATACAGATTCTTGAAGGGTTTGGCTGGTAGTACGCCACCATGTAGCAGGGACGGTAGCCGGTTACATGGATTTGCCGCTTCTTCCAGCCGCCAGCCACCTCCCGTCGAAAATTCCCGGATCCACGCCCAATCCTGACTGGCTGCATCCTGATTTATAGCCAGTGAGCGGTATTGCTGCCCCCAACTGGTTTGTACATCGCTACATGCCTGTTCATAAGCACATGCCACGCTTAACCCTTGTTCTGCCAAGGCGCTGAAAAAACCCTCACTGAAATCTTGTGCCGTTTTATCCCCGATGGATTGCCGCGTACCAATCACATTCGGAATACCAACGTCCACCAACGCCTTGACCAAGCGGACATTGTTACAACCATTAAGGAAAACCAACTGCAATTGACTACATTCATTGAGTTTGGTGGCAAGCCCCTCGGCATACACAGTGCCTTCATCCAGTTGCAACAGCCTTGTGCCGGAATGCCCAGCAAAGTGCAAAATCACCAGCCGCTCACGGTCGATATTCAGTGCATCAATCACACCTGCGACCGTGCTGTAATCAAGTTCTTTCACCTCAAGATTCAGTTGTTCAGCAACAGGCTTCAATAGATGGCTCAGGCGCTGCCGTTCTTTGGGGATATTTTCAAGGTATGCAATCCTATCGTTGGCAAACACCAGTAGAATTAAGGGTCTGGTGTCATTGCCGCTTTGCCTCATCACCGAATCCCCGCCACAAACGCATCCACAATCCTCGTATACCCCGCCGTATTCGGATGCATATCATCAAACCAGTACCCATCTTGCGTCAAACCACGGCAATTGATAAACGTCACTTGTGGAAACTGGGCAGCAGCCTCCTGAATCCGCTGGTTCAACAAATCCATCATCGGGCTGAGAATGCCCCGCATCCTCTCCTCAGGAATATGCTTGGCGGTCAAATGCTGCCCGATATACTGGCTTTCCTCGGTGGGTTTAGGGTAGTCGTAGCCATACACCAGAATTTTCACATCCGGCTTGCGTGCCAAAACCTCCCGGATCAGCGCGGCATAAGTATCCCGAATCCAGACCAGCAAGTTATGCCCCGCCGGGTTCAGGTAATCATTGACCGCCCGACTGGGGTGGTAAGGGTGGACAATATTGCGCAAATTGACCTGCAAATCATTCCCCCCCGCACTCAGCAAAAAATACTGCGGCTGAAAGCTGTCAATAACCGTCAGGTATTCCTTGCGCTGGTAAATCTGCCCCAAGGTGTCACCCCAATGCGCAATATTCTTCACCTCCAGACCGGGGCGGTGCTGGAGCTGTGTGCCAATCGCCTTAGGAAACAGTCGCGGCAACAGGAAAATGCCCGGAATTTCCGGTAAGCGACACCACGAATCCCCCTCCACCAACACCCGAATGGCATCCAGTGATTTGGGCGTATCCAGCGCATCGCCCGGCAACAACACCAGATTAGCCGGGTCATCCCCCTCCTCTGGAATCTGCGCCGTGTCACCCTGCGGATTGACCAGCAGCAAATCCTGCAAGGCTTCATTCAAGCGCTGGTCAACGTCATAACCGGGTGGCAAACCCTCCACCGCCACTTCCGGCTTGATGCGCAGCTTGATGACGGGTGAAGTCGGGTCAAGCTCCACATAATCCCGCAGCGCCGAGCCGTTCGTACCCGCAAGGTTGTTGATCAGGTGTTCCAGTTCAGTAAACGTAACCGTCGTGTTCATGCCGCATTCTCCTGAAAACATTACTCACGCAATTGCTGGGCAATCTTCTGCACCGCCGCCGGGTCAGCAAAATAGGACAGGTGGTCACACTGCACCGGCTCAACCGTGACTGCCGCCTGCCATACCGGGTTGAACTGCACCATGCTGCCATGCCCCACCGCCATGTCGTTGGCTTCCTTAAACAGCTTTTCCGTTAACAAGTCGTAAGCAGCGAGTTTGGTACGTTGCCCCAAGTAGGCTAACAATGTGCTAAGCCGCGCTGTATGCCTGCCGGGGGCAATCATTTGCCCACTGGTATCCCCTGCCACCACCCGGTAACGCACATTGGTGGGTTCCGCCGCATTTGCCAGTTCATGGATGAAATCACTGTCCGGCGCGAGTTGATCAAGGGTGTTATCGACCGCATCCAGCAATTTCATTAGTGCCGCGACCACCACACCACCCACCGCTACTGTGGTCAGGCCATTCAAGATAGCGACCAGATTGCTGTACGCCCAAGTTTTAAGGACGGCATAACCGTGCTCTTTGAAAGACGCCAGCGGCGAACCACCATTGGGCGTGCCGACCATCACCAGCGTATTGACGAGCTGATCACCCCCCTCACGTTCGATAAACCAACGTGCCACCAGCCCCCCCATCGAATGGGCGAGGATGTCGAGGCGTTTGCCACCCTCTGGCGTAATCCCGGCCTGTTCCAACTGGGCTTTCAAAGCTTTGGCAACGTCTTGAATACGGGTATTGAGGTTTTCGTAATCAAAGGTCAGGATCAGGTCATACGCTGCGCCCAACGGCGCTTGCCCCGCACTGTGGACGAGGTTGACGCAACCCACCATAGCGCTGCTGTGACCGATAATGCCGTGAATCAGCAATAGGATGCGTTGGGCATCCTTAGCTTTGGCGACAACTGTGGGTTTATCGTGGGTATAGCCCTCTAGTCTGGCGGGGTCATTGGGGGCAAAACGCGGTGTCCCCAGCACGTGAATTTCCTCATCAATCCGCAGCAAGTCACGGTAAACCAGTTTGCGGAACAAGACTTTCAGAGCGCTGCCAAGGCTTTTGGTGCCATCATCCGGGGTGGTTGCTGCTGCTTCTGGCAAGCTTTCGATACGGATAAAAGTACGCCCATCCTCCCCTGTTGTGGCATAACCCAGTGGCAAAAAGAACTGGTTTGCACTGTCATAAACATAGGGGATGATCTGCTCACCCGCAGCCAGAGGCTGGTTGATGGAAAGTGTGAGTGGATTCGCTGGGGAAACAGCCGCCGCATCACGGGTGAGATAAATATCCAGCGCATCCAGCCCCAAATCCGCGCCGCGCCCATCGCTAAACGTAAACACACTGGCATCAGCGCTGAGTACGCTTGGTTCGTAGACGGTTTGTGCCATGCCCCGGCTATTTTCCTGATGTGCCGTTGTCAGGCGCACCATCCCCCGAAAGGCAGGATGTGGCTCAATGTATACCGCGTGATTGCCAACTTGCAGCAACAGTTCGGCATCCTGTTCCGGGACAGCCTTGCTTTCCTGTGGGCGGATCACCGTCAGATTGATGACTTTGCTCGTCCAATCCGTGGGTGCTGCGGAAACCTCGTCACCTAATGAACGAAAGTGGGAGTCAAACGCCAGTTGTTCCAAACTGTTCATCAAAGCGCGTGTACCCGCCGCTTTGCCGTCATACAATTGCAACCCCGGCTGGTTTAACAGACTGGAATCAAAAACGCTTTCACAAACAATCAGTTTAAGGGAATCCTGAATACGGGTAATGCCTTGTGTCAGCAATTCATCCTTGATTTTGAGGGGGATGACTTTACCTTCGCGGGCTTTGACCTTGGGCTGGGCTTTGAGCTGGTTTTCCTGATCGGAACCTTCATGGCTAAGCCAACCACCACTCGCCAACACATTGGAAACCTCCCCGGTGCTGCCATCGAAATACAGCAAGGCATAATACAACGGGGGCTGGTTAGGCTTAAGGCGCAGTTCCAGATGAAAACGGGGTTGCTCCCATTGCGAGCCGTTAAACGCATACTTTAAGGTGACATCCTCATTTATGTATTCCTGACCGTCGTAAGTCACCACCATCTCAACCGGATCACCCAACCGGGTTTGCGGATTGTGCAAATCCCGTTTCTGCTGCCAACGCACCAGCGCCGCCGCCTGTTCCAACACCTTCAAGGCATCATCCGCCTTTTTAAACAGCGGGCGTGTATCGCTGGTTTGGGTCAGGTAATACGCGCCCGCCTGCGCATGGACAATATAATGCGCTTCACCATGTTGCTCCTCCTCCTTGAGAAAACAACCGGGATCAGCCGGTGATTCCCCGGCTTGCAGAATGGCGCGTGCCTCCTGAAGACTGCTGGCATCACCCTGCAAACGTATGGCTGTTTTGGCAAAATGCTGGCGGGTAATAATAGCGGTATAGGGCTGGTCAGCCACCTTCAACACCGAGGCATCTTTAATCAGCAAGGTGCTGTTGAAACTGCCTGCCTGCTGGATGCGTGCCGTCGTCAGGCAAGTATCCGGTTTGCCAATAGCAGCGTCTTTGCCAAACAACGCCAACTCATCCCCTGAATGCAAACCGTGCATCATGCCCGCATCCAGTTTCCACTCCCCCGCTTCCTGTGAAACCAGAATCCTTAACGACAGACGTTCCGCCCCCAACACCACTTGGGTAACATCCGCCCCAGCCACCGCCTCAATTTGCGGAACCTGACTGAAGTTTTTGCTTTGCAGGCGCAAATGGATGTGGTTGCGCAATTCCTGATAACTGATCGGGTATTGCAAAGCAGACAGGGTTTCGCACAAGGCAAACGTAAACAGACCGTGTTTCTGGAATCCAGAGGACACCGAACCTTGTGCTTTCTCAATCGACACCTGAAAGTCCTGACAGCCCGACAGCAAAATGTGTTTGCCCGATGCCGGGATCAGGGTTTTGAGTTGTGCCTGATCTAGGGTTTTATCCACCTGTTGCCAGAAAATGAAACTATCGAGTGGGTATTCAGCCGTATCAACCGGGGCAAGCCGCCATTCCTCTTCCTTGTCACCCAATACCCGCGTGCCATGCCCGCCATGACAACAATCCAGCAAGACAACAATGTGTTGGCAGTGGTTTGCTGCCAGTTGCGCAATCAGGTAACGCAATTCCTTGTCGCGCAAATCGGGAATACCGGCGGTACGGCTATCATGGCAAACCAGTGACTCATTCAAATGGTCAGGTTCCATATCCCAGAAAATCTCCGGTGCAAGCGTCTGCGCCCCGTGACCAGAAAAGTAGAAAACGGCACTATCCTCTGCTTGCCAGTCACGCCCCAGCAAATGCTGCTGGAAATGCCCGATAATGTTTTGCCGGGTTGCCTGCGCACTCAACAGTACGTCAATATTTTCCGGGGGGATACCAAACTTTTTCTGCAAGGTATTGGAAAACAAGTAGACATCATTTTCACAGCCATACAGCGTTCTAGCCTGTGAACTCTGATAATGGTTAATGCCAACCAGCAAGCCATAAACAGCCATTTATTACCCCCTTCTTTGTTGCCTACTGTTTACCTCTTACATAAACAAGGAACCATACCCAAATTCGCGGTATATTTCCCTGATTTCACCTTCCACAGGTTCTTTTATCAGATCACTGAGCTGATCTTGCATGGATTTGCCGGTCTGCTCACCTTTGAGCGCAATATCCACCGCAAAAAAGAAAGCACGCCCGTAGCGGGCAATCAGTTCCGCCCGATCCAGCCCGTTAACGATCTTGCGGGCGTTGTACCAGTCGCTATCTTCATGAAAATACTTGCCCAAGCCCACACCGGTAAACAAACCGTGGATCATGCCTTCAAACAGGATTTGGGTAGCAATAGGCATATCCAACGCTTTATCAGGGTAGTTCAGCAGATCCACCTTCAACCGTTCACCCATGGTCTTGTAATTGTAATCCCACGTAAGCTGTACAAAACCGCGCCCGTAATAAGGCGTATTGCCATATTTTCTGCCAGCCCCCTTGCCATACTCCTCAATCGGCTGCATGGTACGGGCGGTTTCATGGTAGGTGGTCGCCAAAATGTAAGCCAACCAACGGGCATCGCTTAGCTTGCGTTTATCCCATTCAGTAAGAATCGCCTCCATCCCTTCCACTTGGCTTTTAGCTAGCACCCCATCAAACGGTGCATTGCGCACTGCATTGTAAAAAATTGCCTTGTCCATGGTTCATCCCTCTTATTTGGAAGGTTTCAAGTCCGCATAAGCCTCATAACGCAAGTCTTTATACTTGGCTTCGCTCAGAAACTTATCAATATCTTTGGGAGCGCCCGGTTTCTTGTTTAACCACGCTTGTAAAACCGCCTTATTGCCATCCTGCTTAATCCATTCGCGGAAATATTCATCCGGGGTTCCGGGTGCGTTTACAATGGGCGAAGGCTTGGGTTTAGGGTCAGGTTTTATTGTCGGAGGTACAGGTTTAGAAGATCCCGCTCCCGTGTTTGCCACCGGAGGCGTTTTATCCTTATCAGGTAGCTCAGCAGATTGTTCAAACACAGAACAACCGGCAAGGAATACAGCAGCAAAGGCACAGGCCAAGATTGCACTCTTTTTCATCACTTTCACCCCGCTATCGTGATTGGCTAGTCATCTTAAGTGTATAGCCTAAAGATCACTCAAATACTGATTTTTCTGAGTATTTTATTGACTTATATCATGAGATTTTTTTATGAAAAACAATGAAAAATAGTAATTAACCTTGGTTTACAGGCTAATTAATCATACCCCGACATCTCCAAATACCCCCGCCCCAGCACTTCGCCATTCGCCACATCCACCACGCGCACTGCCCCTTCCCAGTACGTAATCCCCGTCTGCATCAACTGATCATCCACCACCGCCTCAATCCGCCAGCGTTTTCCTTGCTGCGGCAAAGACATCTCCCACGCCACCGGATACCGCACCCCGCTTGCCGCCTGCCAGTAACGCAACGGTTTCAGCATTACATCATCACTGGCAAGCGTTTGCGCCGTACCCTCCGGTAACACCCACTTCCCCGCACTGTGCGCATCCGCCTCCCCCGACTTTTTGCGCAAGCGGTAAAACATCAGCTCATGCCCATCGTGCAATTGCAGCGAAAACCAATCCCACCCCGCCTGATCCGCCCCCAGCGCACTGGTACTCCATTCCCGATCCAGCCAAGATTCGCCCGTCACGGTGAAACGCTGCCCATCACGGTAAATTTCCCCCAGCGTCTGCAAGCGCGTCAGCGAGTAATAATACGAGGCATTGCCCACCTCACTGCTTTTCTGGCTCAAACCCTGATCACCCTGCAACACCGGCGGCTTTTGCGGGCGCAATTGCAAATTCAGGGTGAAATCGTGCGCCTTCACCGCAATCGCCCAGGGAAATTCCCCCGCCCCATTGCCGACCATCTGCCAATCTTCCAACCACACCCGAAACGGCTGCACGGATTGCCCCGCCAAGCCTGCCGCTCCCCGCGCCAACCGCTGATCATGTAAATGCTCACCAGCTTGCACATCGGTCAGCGCCACATGCGCCATCCACACCTGATTGCTTGCCCACGGTGAAGCACTCACAGGCTTATCGGGCATGAATGCAATCCGAAACCACGTCACCTGATAGCCGAATTGCCGCCCGTCATCGGTTTGCACATTGCCCGTCACATACCACCATTCGTTACGGAAATCGGGATGCGCCGCGTGATCTTGCGGAAACTGGAAGGCGCGGGGCGCAAGCGCACGGCTAAACCGCGCATCCGCCACCCCGCCGAGAGCGGCGTTTAAATCGAAGGTGTCAGGTTCGGGAGTTTTGCTACACCCCGCCAACAACAATAAACAGAAGAGAAAGATAAGAGGGCGTATGCAATACGCCCCTACCATCCCCTGTAGGGGCGTATTGCATACGCCCTCTTCCTCTTCACAACATTTCCATTTACCGCGCATCCAATCCCTCCCGCACCGAGGCTCGCCCAATACGCCGCACCGGATAAATACTTGCCAGCAACGCCGCCACCAACGCCAGTGCAACCGCTTGCAACGGCACCAACGCGAACACATGCGTTTGCATCGTCCACCCAAACGAACGCTGGTTAATAATCTCGATCAACACCACCGACAGCAACCACCCCAACGGCAGCGACAACAACCCAGCCAGCAACCCAATCAACGCCGCCTGCCCCAACACCAGCCGCTGTAATTGCTGCGGCGTAAACCCCGTCGCCCGCAAAATCGCAAACTCACGCCCCTTTTCCAAAAACAACGCCATCAACGCACTGAACACGCCCACGAACGCCACAATAATTACCAGCAAGCGCAACACATTGGTAATCGCAAATGTCCGGTCAAACACCTGCAAGGAAAACTCGCGAATATCCTGATTGGAACGCACCACCAACGGCTGCCCCGCCTGCTGCAATTCGCCCGCCCAGGTTTGTAACTGCCGCTTCAGCGCCGCCACATCCGCCCCCGCTGCTGCTTGTATCCCAATCGACGAAATTCCCCGATCCGCCCAATAACGCTCGTACAACCCACGCGGCAATACCACCATGCCCTGCGTTGCACTGTAATCGCGAAACACCCCCAACACCGGCAAATTCACCTTGCCCGCCACTTCTGTCGTCACTTGCACCGTATCACCGCGCCGCTTGCCCCGATGATACGCAAACGGCTCTGACACCAGCAGCCCTTCGCCTGCCAGAAACCGTTGCCAAATCGCCGCCGCATCACCCTCCAAAAACGCAAACCCGCGCCCGCTATAACGACTCGGCTGCAACACCAACACAGGCATCGGAAAATCTTCCACTGTCAACCGCGTCGTGCGCCCCGTACTTACTGCTTCTACGCCCTCTAACGCCTGCACCCGTGCCAACCAATCGGGATGCAATGAACCATCCACCCGCGACGCTTCCTGCGACGTTGCCGACACATACACATCACTGGCAAGCGTCATTTCCAGCCATTCCGCCACACTCGCCCGAAACGAGCCGATCATAATGCTCACACCCACCGTTGCCGACACCGCCACCGTCAGCGCAATAATCGCCAAACTGGTACGGCTCAAACTCGCCTGCACCCCACGTATCGCCATGCGCAGCAACAAGTGCAACCGCAGCCGTTGCAAACCGTGCAAGGCCATGCGCAATACCAACGGTACACACAAGCTATACCCCACAATCAGCAAAAACAGCCCGAAAAACCCCGTTACCAACTGCTTACCGGAATAGCCAATCAACCCCGCACTCGCCAACATCAGCACCACACCAGCCACCGCCAAGCCCGTCCCCCTACGCTGATTGCCCTGTTCCAAGGTCGATTGCCGTTGCACTTGCACGGGCGACACCTGCGCTGCTTCCCACGCAGGCGCTAACGTCGCCACCAACACCGCCAGCAAGGTAATGCCCACGCCTTTCAGCAATACCACCGGCGTCAACAGCAAATCCGTCGCCCGCACACTCACGTATAAATCGCTGATGGTTTGCGTCACCAACACCAGCAAACCCTGCCCCAACAACACACCCAGCAAGACTCCCAACACACTACCGACCACACCCAATACCAAGGCTTCCAGCAACAAATGGCGGAACAACTGTCCACCCGTTACCCCCACCATGCGCCCAATCGCAAACGCCTGCCGCCGCTGCAACACCGAAAACGTCATGGTGTTGTAGACCAGAAACGCCCCCACCAACATTGCCAGCAAACTCATCGCCAGCAAATTGGTACTAAACGCTTGCGTCATCTGGGTGAACACTTGTTGGCGGGCGGCGAAGGATTCGAGCTTGAGCGCAGGCGGCAACCGCGCTTGCAATTCAGCCGCTTGTTCGTCGGTAAGTTTGAGCTGGATTTTGGTGAGACCGGACGCCGAACATTCCCCCCATCCTAACCTTCCCCCGCAAGGGGGGAAGGGACAAGAAGTACGCCCATCTTCTGTCTTACTCCCTTCACCCCTTGCGGGGGAAGGGCTGGGGATGGGGGGGCAGTTCGGAGCAAGACCCTGTACCGTCGCAATATCCGCCACCCACAACTCGTCACTGATTCGCACCCGCGCCCCCGGCTCAGTCAGCAACTGCCGCACTTCCTCAGCGTCAATGTCTACCCCCGCCGCCTGTTGCAACGGCGCAGCGAACGGATCAATCCCCAGCAACGTCGCCTGCAAACCCTCCTTCTCAATCGCCACTTCCACCACTGGCGCAGATTCCCGATACCCCCATTCCACCCGCAACTGCCGGTAAAAATCATCAGGAACATTGCCGCGCACGGCAGTGATTTCATGCGTCATCGTCCCCGACAGCGCATTTACCGACGCCCGAAACGATTGCCCCGCGCTCTGATTCGCCAAATCCACTGCAATAATCACCGCCGTCCCCAGCGCAATGCTCAACAGCGTCAGCCACAACTGCCAGGGATGTCGCGTGAAAAACCGCCAACTGGCACGTGCCAGCAAAGTATTGCTCATGTCATAAACCGCACACGCCACCTTCGTACACATCCATCACCGCTTTCAGTTCCTGATAGATATAGTCACGCTCGTCAACACTGAAGGCCACGACCCGCTCAGGCACATCACCGTTTTCCATTGCATACAGCAACTTGTTTACCTGAATACAGCCCAGACTCGCCAGTACATCCACCTCTGCGTCCAGCCGGTGCGTATCGAGTGTTTGCACCGCACACGCCACTTCAGACGCAATGCTGCTGTTATCACCAAACCAGAAATCCAAGCCTTTGGACAAGAACTCCTCATAACTCAGGTAATGCGAACCGTCACACGAGAAATTCAGCCCCACCGTGCCATTCACAATATTCAACGAAGCCGAACGCAAATAAATGGTTTCATCCGCAAACCGCAAGGCTTTTAACTGCTTCAATACCCTGCCCACATCGGCAGGCGGCACAATGGCACGCTCGAAATAAGGTCGGCGTGGGTAAGCCAAACAAATGCTGGGGTCAATCAATTCCTCATTGGTCAGGATGCGGTACACATACGGGTCATCCCGATGCCAAATCGTGGTACGGCTGCTGGAAAAGTGAATCTGAAAATGGTGTACGCCCTGATCAAGAATCAGCGCCTCATGCACCGACAGCACCACATCAATGTGCCGATCCATCACACTCTCCACCCGCTGTTGCGCAAACAAACCACTACGAATCGCGGGGTCACCCTTGATTTGTCGCCACTGACTCGGCTCTTCGTAGATCACTTCCGAATGCGGCAATTCGCGCAAGTCGTAATCCACGCCCAAAAACCCGACGCGTTGCCCATTGGCATCCCGAATACTTTGAATCGCCGTGATCGATGGGCGCTTTTTATTGCGGCTGATGTAAGCTTCCGATAGGTTAAAGTCGATACTGGCATCGTGCATGTGCTTCATGTACGGGCGCTCGGAACGGTCACGCCCGCGTGCTTCCGGGTCAGCGCCGTAACGGTTCACCGTGGAGCTGATTTGTACCCCGTGCGCATCCAGCACGTACACGTATTTGCAATAATCCAGTGCGCTGAATACCCGCCGCATACACTCATCCAGCCGCTCGACCTCATCCATCTGCGGCAAGATTCTGCCCGCATACTCATTGAGCGCATTACCTAACAAATCCGTGAGCAACGCACGGTGTGAGTTAATCGAATGTTGTAGTGATTTCGCCATAAATACCCTCATCAATTATCCGTGGTGCTTACCACGCCAAGGCTTGTGCGCCAGTTTGCAAGCCACCATCCACCATCACCAAAATACGCCCTGCGCGTTCTGCCACCGTGCGGCTATGCGTCACCACCAGCAAGGTTTGTTGCGCCGCATCCGCCAGTGAAAACAGCAAATCCAACACCAATGCACCGGTTTTCGCATCCAGATTGCCGGTGGGTTCATCCGCCAATACCAACGCCGGTTGATGAATCAAGGCGCGTGCAATCGCCACACGCTGCTGTTCCCCGCCGGACAATTGATCAGGAAACGCCGCGCCACGTGTCGGCAATTGCACCGCTGCCAACCAATGTTGCAAACGGCGTTGCTGTTCCGCAGCTTCAACCCCCAGCAACATCAGCGGTAACAAAATATTTTCTGCCACCGTTAACGTCGGAATCAGGTTGAACTGCTGGTAAATAAACCCGATGTGTTGGCGGCGAAACAGCGTCAATTCCGGCTCACGCAAGCGTGACAACACCTTTCCCGCCAGTTGAATTTCACCGCTGGCAGGCATATCAATTCCTCCCAGCAGGTTTAATAGCGTAGACTTGCCCGAACCACTGCTGCCCACCAGCGCGACGTGTTCGCCCGCTTGCAAGCTCAGGCTGACATCACGCAGCACCGTGTGTTCACGACCGGCTTCGGGGTAAGCATAATGAAGGTGGCTGGCTTGTAACAAAATACCGATCCGTCAGTCAAAAAAGCAGGTGTAACACGGAAACCCAGCGGCGGTAAAATACCTTTCAACCCATCAATGGAATGGGGAAGCAGAAACTTTCTGCTATTCTCCACACATCATACGACTAACGAGAATTCGACATGAGCGGAATCACCAAATGGATCATCGGCGCGGTGCTGGTCATCTTCGCCCTGATTGGCATCAAGAGCCTGTTTGCCCCCAACCCGGCGGAAGCCCCACCTAGCGCTTCCGGCTGGGAACAGCCGCTAGTCATGCCCAATGCCAACCTGCCCTCTCCTGATGCGATTGGCGACAAATCCATTTTCACGCGCCCCCTGAATGACAAACCCGTGGAAACGGAAGACAACACCATCGAACTGGTGGGTGAACCGGAAGACAAAGAAGACACCACGGAAACAGTTCCCACCACACCACCCAAACCCACCACACCCGCTCCGGTTGCCACAACGCCAGATGACAACTTACCCCCTGATGAAGTCACCACCGCATTGCCCACACCCCCGACGCCAACACCTGCGCCTGCACCGGCTCCCCCCGTCATCGGCAAAACTGGCACGCTGGAAATTGTGACGCAAACCGAAACCGGCAAGCCCATCAAAGCCAATGTCTACGTGCAACAAGCCAACGGCGTGAATCTGGACAAAGCCATGTACACCAATAAAGCCGCTTTCACGCTCAAACCCGGTAAATACAAAATTACGGTACGCGCCGAAGGTTACGCCAGCCTGTCACGCACAATCAGTGTGCCTGATGGTGCTGTGGTCAATGAAATTTTTCCATTGCCTGCCCTTGCTGCTGCACCCGCACCAGTGGCACAGCCGCCACGCCAACCTGTACCCGCACCTGTTACCCAAACCCCACCGGCAACACCTAGCGGTAAACTCAGGGTCGTGGCACTCGCGGCGGATGATGGCAGCCCGTTACCGGTCAATTTCACCATCGCCCGCTTAGATGGCACAGTGGTAGAACGTGCAAATAACGTTTCCCTCACCGAACTCACTTTGCCTGCGCAAGAATTTGTCGTAAGCTTTGAATACCAAGGGTTTCAAGGTTACAAATCCCTGACTGTGCAAGCGGGGCAAACGCTAACGCACACCTTCAACATTCGCGGCGTGAACGGCGAGCAACCACAAGCCGCCATGCCTCCATCTGAGATTCCCCCCGCACAACAACCGCAACAACAGCCCAATATCGAAGACCTGATCATGCAGAAATTGCAGGAAGAATTGCAGAAACGTTTAACGAACTAGGATTTGCACTTATTGGTAGTGATACCGACACATCGCTATCAGGAAGTCCTCGCCTTCCACTTTGTAGATCAGCCGATGTTCATCATTGATTCGGCGTGACCAATAACCAGAAAGCCCGTGCCGCAACGGTTCGGGCTTACCTATACCGTCAAACGGATCACGCGAAATCGCTTTGATTAGGTCATTGATGCGTTTGAGGATTTTCTTATCGGCTTGTTGCCAATGCACGTAATCCTCCCACGCTTTGGATGAAAAGATTATTCGCATTCGATCAACTCACGCACTTGCCCTTGACCACGCTCCAATTCCGCAATGGACTCCAGCAAGCGGCTAGCATTGGCAGGGCTACGCAATAAATACGCGGTTTCTTCCATCGCTTTGTAATCTTCCAGCGAAATCATCACCACGGCTTGCTCGCGGTTGCGGGTAATGATGACGGGTTCGTGATCTTCGCAGACCCGATCCATCGTTTTGGCGAGATCCGCTCGCACAGCGGTGTAGGAAATGGCGTTCATAGCTAACAAACCTGTACGTGATTATGTACATAAAACTATAGACTAGAGAGTCAAGCAACACAATACCCATAACCTAATCGTAAGCATACAAATCGGAAATCTAGTTGCAACTTCAAAAAAAGATTTACAAAGATAGAACTGGTTGACAAAAATTAAAAAAAGCATACTATCAGGGCATCTCTAATCCATGTGCAACATAACTAAAGTAAAAAGCATGATGAACCCATGGGACGTTAACCCTGACCTTCAACAAGAACGACTGATCCAACTTGCAAGTATGTTAGCGAAGGTGAGAGCTGATGTCGTTGATTTACATAATCCAGAACTCGGTGATACAAAAAAATCTTTAGGTCTTCGAGTGTACGAATGTTCCAGAAGCCAAAGCATAGTTCAAGCAGGTCAATCAGATTTTGAATGGTTAGGTATTCTAACAGAGGATGGGAGATTTACTCTCAGAATAGGTTCGACACCTGTCCGATTTTGGAAAGGAGAACCAGAAAAACTACCGTCGGGAAAGTTATTGCGATCCCCGGAAGCACTCAAACAAATTGAACTTTTTCATTCTGAAAACTCAAGCGATGAACTGATTTGGTTCTGTATTTTAGACACAAACTCAAAAAAATTAGTTGAACGCGCTTATTTTGTTGGCTATACAGAGACTGGTGAAATCTCTATTAACTGGCAAATTCCTATTCGTAGCCATATCATACTAATGGCTGATATGAACCATACACTATCTGAGAGCATTGAACTTGACTCAGCAGTTAATCGTTTAAAGGCAAAAATATCCAAGAGCGATGCGGTAAAAAATGAATAAAGAATTTTTTGGTGACAAAGTAAGGCTAGCAAGACTAATGAATGGCTTAACTCAACAAGAACTGGGTGACTTAGTTCTTGTTAGCAGACAATTCATTCATCAGCTAGAAAGTGGTGTCAAACAACCAGCAGATGATACCTTATTTGCTATTGCAGAAGTTTTACGTGTAAACACAAGATTTTTTTACATTCCATTGGCAAATGACGTAAAACCCGAGCAATGCCACTTTAGAAAGAGAAAAACCACACCAGTAAATCTTTCAAATAGAGTACTTGCTTTAGGGACTATTTTTGAACAATTAGTTTTTATATTGGATAAAAATCTAGAGTTACCTCATATTGATTTCCCTGATATTAATATTCCGAATGAACTAACTGCAGAAGATATAGAACGTTCTGCTGAGGAATGTAGAAAATATTGGGGACTAGGAAATAATGCCCCTATCTCAAACATGATTAGAGTTTTAGAAAATGCAGGTGCTGTAATTACATGTTTTGATGGCGTTTCAGACAAGGTAGATGCATTATCCATAAATAGGAACAGACCTATTATTGTTCGTAATAATGCAAAGGAAAGCATATGCAGGATGCGTTTTGATTTAGCACATGAAACTGCTCATATCGTTCTACATCAGGGTGTAGAAACAGGCTGTTCAAAAACAGAGTCTGAAGCAAATGCTTTTGCTAGTGCTTTCCTTTTTCCACGCTCCGCATTCCTGAGAGAGTTTCAAGGCTGCATTGGTAAAATCAGAATAAACTGGGATAAGGTCTATGCCTTAAAACTACGCTGGAAAATGAGTGTTAGGGCTATTATGTATAGAGCATACTATCTTGGATTGTTAACAGCACAGCAATTTCGAAGCGCCAATGTCTACTTAAATAAAAGCGGACAAACAAAAACTGAGTATTTCGATGAAAAAATACCCGATGAGCACCCGGAAATATTATCAGCGGCATTAGATATTTTGAATCAAGATATGAATATTTCAATTTACGGGATCGCTGAAAAACTTGGCATTTCTGAGGAAATCATTGCTCAATTAACTGGTTACGATTTATCAAAACAAGTAAAGCATAATAATGTCAGAAGCTTATCCCTTGCCCGATAAAGTCTGACGTCTATAATCTGATACACAACAACTTGGAATTCAAAAATGTGCGGCATTTGCGGTGAACTACGCCTCGACGGGCAACTCCCCGAACTGAAATACCTCAACAGCATGATGGCAAAGCTGGAAAAGCGCGGCCCCGATCACGCGGGCAGCTTTTCCGACGGTGGCTTGATGTTTGGGCATCGCCGCTTGGCGATCATCGACCTGTCGTACAAATCCAGCCAGCCGATGGTCGACATCGAATCCGGCTTGGCACTGGTGTTCAACGGCACGATCTACAACCACCCCGAATTGCGGGCGGAATTGAAGGCTCGTGGGCATCATTTCTTCTCCGAAGGCGATACCGAAGTCATCCTCAAAGCCTACGCCGAATGGGGCGAAGACGTACCCAAGCATTTGCTCGGCATGTTCGCCTTCGCGATCTGGGATATGCGCAAGAAAACGCTGTTCCTGGCGCGTGACCGCATGGGTATCAAGCCGCTCTACTACGCCGCCGATAGCAAAAGTTTCCGCTTTGCCTCCAACACGCAAGCCTTGCTGACCACACCGGGGATTGATACCAGCCTCGACCCGCTCGCAATCCACAACCTGTTTTCGCTGCACGCGGTTGTGCCAGCACCGCGCACTGTGCTGAACGGCATCCGCAAGCTGCAACCCGCGCACAGCCTCACCATCCACGCCGATGGGCGACAAGAGCTGAAACGTTACTGGAATTTGGTGGCACGTCGCCCCGCCGAACCACGCACCGAACAGGAATGGATCGACGCGGTACACGCATCGCTGAAAACCGCCGTGCGCCGCCGCAACAATATCGCCGACGTACCCGTGGGCGTGCTGCTTTCCGGCGGCTTGGATTCGAGCCTGTTGGTCGGTTTGCTGGCTGAAATCGGCATCAAGGACATCCGCACCTTCACCATCGGTTTCGACGACCAGCCGGAGGAAAAAGGCAGCGAATACGAATATTCCGACGCAGTAGTAGAACGCTTCCAACCCAAACACCACAAGTTCCACATCCCCAACGAACACACCCTGTCACGCCTGCCCGAAGCGGTGGCAAACATGGCGGAACCGATGTTTGGGCAAGATGCGATTGGCTTTTACCTGCTCTCCGAACAGGTCTCCAAGCATGTGAAAGTGGTGCAATCCGGGCAAGGCGCGGATGAAGTGTTCGGCGGCTATTTCTGGTATCCGCAAGCGCACGCCGACAAAAACCCCGACATGCTGCAACGCCTCGCACCGTATTATTTCGACCGCGACCACAGCGAAATGGCGGAAATGTTGCAAACCCCATTCCAGACTCGCGATTACACCGGCGAATTGGTGCGCGAATTGCTGGAATCAGCGGATGCGGAGGAAACGCTGGATGCGGTATTGCGTGCTGATGTGACCACGTTCATCGTCGATGATCCGGTCAAGCGCGTGGATAATATGACGATGGCGTGGGGGCTGGAAGCGCGTGTGCCGTTCCTCGATCACGAATTGGTGGAACTGGCAGCTCAAATGCCGACCGAATTGAAACTGCGTGATGGCGGTAAATACGTGCTGAAACAAATTGCGCGGGGGCTAGTGCCGGATAGCGTGATTGACCGCCCCAAGGGGTATTTCCCCGTGCCTGCCTTGAAGTTTGTGCGCGGTGAGTTTTTGGAAATGATGCGTAATTTGCTGGATTCGCAAGCGTGTCGGGAACGGGGCTTATACCAGCGTAGCTATATCGACAAGGTGATTGCTCAACCTGAAGCGCATTTGACGCGGATTCAGGGAAGTAAGCTGTGGCACATGGCGGCGTTGGAAATGTGGTTGCAGAGTCAGGGCGTTTAGTATCAATCCCGAAACTGCTCCCTGTCCAAACCGTACTTTTTCATTTTGTCCGTCAAGGTTTTACGGGGCAAATCCAATGCCTCCATCACCGCTCGTGTATTGCCTTGGTGGTGATTTAACGCCTGTACAATCAAGGTTTTCTCGAAACACGCGACTTGCTCAGTCAGTGACAACCCTTCCAATTTGTCACCGGCATTCATTAGGGTCGCCAGATCGAAATTGTATGCCTCCCCCAACAACACATAACGCTCCGCAATATTGCGTAATTCACGAATATTGCCCGGCCAGTCATGCCCCATCAGCACATGCAAGGCTTGGCTATTGAGCGGTGGCACTTCGGTTTCGCAACGGGCTGCCGCAATCAACACAAAATGCTGAAACAGCAACGGTATATCCTCACGTCGCGCTCGCAACGGGGGAATTTCCAAGGTCACCACATTTAAGCGGTAGTACAAATCCTGTCGAAACTCAGCCCGTTCTGCTGCATCTTTCAAATCGACTTTAGTGGCAGCAATCACCCGAATATCCAGAGGGATCAGCTTATTAGACCCAAGCCGCTCAATCTTGCGCTCTTGCAGTACCCGCAATAAGGGGGCTTGCGTGGTCAGTGGCATTCCCTCGATTTCATCCAGAAATAGCGTGCCACCGTTTGCATGTTCAAACTTGCCAATGCGTTTGCCTTTTGCCCCGGTAAATGCCCCCGCCTCATGCCCAAATAGCTCACTATCGAGCAAACTGGCGGGAATCGCCGCACAGTTAATTGCCACGTAATTGTGATCGCGTCGCTGGCTTTGTTCGTGGATAGAACGGGCGACCAACTCCTTGCCCGTGCCGGTTTCCCCCATCACCAACACATCGGCATTGACGTTGGCAATGCGCGTAATCATTTTACGTAACATCATGATAGCGGGGGTTTGCCCAATAATCCGGGGGCCGGGGCGCGTTTGGTTTGCCAGTGCTTCTTTCAAGGCACGGTTTTCTAGGGTCAAACGGCGTTTGTCGCTGGCGCGTTTCACCACTTCCACCAATTGTGTATTGGAAAAGGGTTTTTCCAGCAAGTCATAACCGCCATTGCGGATCGCGCTCACTGCCGTCGCCACATCCGCATGTCCGCTGATCAAAATGACCGGCAGATCACGATCAATACGCAATACCCGCTGAAGAAACTCCAAACCATCCATTTCCGGCATTCGGATGTCAGAAATAATCACGCCCTCGAATTCAGCCGTTAGTTTTTGCAAGGCATCAGCCGCACGGCTAAAGGTTTCCACCGTGTATCCGGCTAACAGGAGGGATTGCGCGGTAGCATCCCGGACTGTCTTTTCATCATCAATCAACAGGATATTAGGGGCAATCATGGAAAACCTCCGTGAGTCGCTGCTTGCAATGTGAGCGTAAACACTGCGCCGCCTTGTGGGGCATTGGCTGCACGTAAATCACCATTCATCTCACGTGCCAAACGATAGGAAATCGACAACCCCAAGCCCAAGCCTTTACCAACGGTTTTAGTGGTGAAGAAGGCTTCAAAAACATGGGGCAACGCTGCTTCACTGATCCCCGTGCCATTGTCACGTACACTCACCTGCACTTGCCCATCATGTGCTTGTAACACAACCCATAGGCGCTGCTCGGTTTGCTCTTGCACCGCTTCGGCGGCATTGCTCAATAAGTTGACCAGAATCTGTTCCAACCACACCAGATCCGCTTGTACATAACGGGTCTGTTCACCCCGTTGCTGTTCCAATACGATATGTGTTTGTGTCAGCTTAGGCTGGACAATGCTTAACGCTGAATCCAACGCCCAATGCAAATCACAGGTTTCAATTTGCCCGGCACTTTTGCGTGAAAACGTTTTAAGTTGGCGGGTAATCGTCGCCATGCGTTCGGTTAGCCCCACGATTTCAGTCAGGTTGTTGCGGGCAATATCGGGCTTGCCAAGTTCAAGAAATTGCGCGGCATTGTCAGCGTAAGCACGAATCGCCGTCAGCGGGTTGTTGAGTTCGTGGTTGATTCCGGCGGAAAGTTGCCCCAAAGCTGCCATTTTTGCCGCCTGTACCAATTCCTCTTGGGTACGGTGCAATTCTTGCGTGCGTTCTGCGACTTTAGCTTCCAAATCTTCGCGGGCTTTTTGCTCGTATTCACGGCGTTGGCGCTGATTTTTCCACAATACGTACAATAACAACAACGTTAGCAATAACATAAAAGCCGTCATCAGCACCATGGTGACTACTGTACGGGTGACACTGCTCCAGTCCGTTAGGATGTACACATCCCAGTCGATGAAATCCATCGGGCGTTTATGTACCAAATACTGTTGCTGAGCGGTGCTGACACGTTGCCATTCTAATGCCGGGTTAATACGCCAGTTGCCAGGCAAACGTTCAATGGCTTGTTGATCGTAACGCTGGTTTTGGTGCAATGCTGCTTGAGTGGCAGCGGATAAAACCTGCAAAGAACGTAAACGCCATTCGTCACGGCTGGACATGAACACCACAGTGTCACGATCCGCCACCATGAAATCAGCCGTTGTCTGTTTCCAGCGTTCTTCTTGCAGATCAATATCGACTTTCACCACCATCACGCCGATGGCCTTATCCTCACGATCATGCACTGCATGGGCAAAGTAATAACCACGCTTTTTTGATGTCGTGCCTAAAGCATAATAGCGTCCTAACTGTCCTTGTATCGCTTGCTGGAAATACTGCCGAAACGCGAAGTTTTTGCCGACAAAAGAAGCACGGGTATTCCAATTACTGGCAGCAATGGTCAAACCATCAAGACGCATCAGGTAAATATCCGCAGTACTAGCGATGCGGTTCGCTTTTTCCAGCGTCTGGTTAAACGCTGCTAAGGCGGCTAGATCAGGTGAAGGAGAGCTGAGTAGCGAGCGAGCCTCTGTGGATTGAGCCAGTAGCTCCGGTAAGTAGCGGTGTTTTTCTAATTCAGCCGTTAATTGCCCTACCAATTGTTGTGAGAGGCCGCTGGTTTCTTGCTGTAAACGCTGCTCTGCACTTTGACGTACTGCGTAATACACAGTAAGCAACGTTAACGCCACAAACAGCACGGTTAACCCACCGGCAACCGTGCTGTTATGGACAGGTAAACGGGAGGAATGCTTTATTCCAATACCTCAACTTTAACTTTGGCAGTACCCGTAGCAACCATACCGATTTCTTTAGCGGCTGCTTTCGACAAGTCAATCACACGCCCGTGCTTATGGAAACCACCCCGGTCATTGACTTTCACTTCCACCGCTTTGTTATTGCGCAAGTTTGTCACACGTATACGGCAACCAAAGGGTAGACTACCGTGAGCACACGTCAAATCATTCTGATCGAAACGTTCCCCACTCGCCGTCTTACGACCATTAAATTTGTCGCTGTAGAAAGAGGCTGTACCTACCTGATGGGCTTTGCCTGATTCAGCCACTGGTTTGGCGGAGATAGGTGCTTCGGGGGGTAAAAAGGCGGGCTGGCTCGGCGGGTTTGCGGCTGTACCGGCAACGGATGTAGGTATTGTGTAATAAGCTTGCTTTGGTTCTTGAGAAGGGTTCCATACCCATTGCTGCGATTCATTCGTGGACTTACTTCGTTGTTTACTAAGCACACGACTTTTTGCTGCTTTGGTATGCTTGGCACGTATTTTGGTTTTATGAACCTTTTTACTTGCCTTGTTGTGACTGACTTTCTTGCTCGACTTCTGCTGAGCACTCACTTTACTGGCAGCTTTTTTCTCTTTGGCTATGGCTGCGGTAGGCAAGCTAAACGTAGTGGCAAGGGCTAAGGCAGTGATACTCACCCCGATACGGCGCGTCCATCCTGTCCATAACGATTGTTTTAATATTTTCATTATTTTAAATTTCCTCCGACTAAAAAGTTGAGTCGAATAAAAGCATAACATGCTACCGGACATTCTCAAACCCTGCCCACCAATAGCACATTTCTTCACCACATCGTGATAATTCAAGTATGAAATGTAGTTGTTTTTGACAGACGCTAAAATCTGATTTAACGTCTGGAAAATTACACCAAATTCGGGCTACGAACCTACAAGCAATGCTTAGGAGCTAGTTTATGAATAAGTATGATGTAGCAGTCGTTATGCATATCGACGAAGAACTTTCCGATGCCGAAATCCACACACTGGAACATGACCTATCCTTTTCCCCCGGTATTCTCTCCGCGTGTATGAATGAACGCACCCGTCACTTAATGGTCGTGGATTATGATCCCGAACAAGCCTATTCTTACGACATATTGAGTAATGTCCGAGACCGTGGCTACCACGCTGCATTGATTGGTCTTTGAGCAACATCCCCAAAATCGAGCCTACCCCAAGATTGATCCGGGTAGGCTTTTTCGTGAGACTGTCAAGCAGAATCGGGAACTTTTGAGCCGGATTAAGTCTCTATTTATGCAAGTCGTGAAAGACTTATCAGGCAACAGGGCTTACAATATTTATTTTTCATCTCACCTGTTTTCAGACGGGGCGCTAACATTATTGGGTACGGAAACATGAAGAACGGGGAATCTATGCGCATTTTGCATCTGGGCACATTACTGATGCTTTCTGTATCGCTGGTAGCGTGCAGTTCACAAAATGTCCAACCGGGTACGGCTGTCGCGAGTGCTGGTACTACTCACACGCAAGCGGAATTGTTTGGGGAGACACCCTCTCAGACTTCTGTACCACAGGCGGCGACACCCGTGCAGCAAAGCCAATGGCAAGCACGTACCGCTAACCACCAAGCAAGCGCGGAGCCTGTCGCCAAGTTACAACCAACGCCATTAAATTCAGCCGGTGGTGACAAGACTTATCGGGGTGCGGGCAAACTCAACCGTTTACCCGACAACATCGCCAGTAGCCTACGTTTACGTGGCCTGTCAGAGCAAAACCTTGGCGCTTATGTGCGTCCGGTAAATGGTGGTCAACCCTTACTCGTGGCTTATGCGGATACCCCTCGTAACCCAGCATCGACCATGAAACTGGTCACTAGTTATGCCGCGCTAGGGGTACTAGGCCCGGATTACCGTTGGCCAACCGAAATTTACACCATCGGCAATGTAGCAGGCGATACTTTGCAAGGGGATGTCATCATTAAAGGCTACGGCAACCCGGATTTCCGTGAAGCTGACTTCCGTCAATTATTACAAGCGCTGCGAGCACGGGGTATCCGCAATATCGCGGGTAACTTTGTGGTTGATAAAACCTATTTCAATGTTCCCTACCAAGCAGCGATTGATGGCAAGGAGGGTGCAAGTTACAACGCCCAGCCCGAAGCCCTGCTCTATAATGAACGTGGCAGTTGCTATGAAATGCGCAATAAAGCGGGGCAAATTCAGCGTATCTGCCCGATTGCGCCACGCAATGGCAATGATTTAAACGTTAATCTGTTCGGTGATTTCTGGAAAATCTGGGTTGGCGAAATGGGCGGGCATCTCAACGGTGGGCTTCAGGTACAAGCCGTCCCGGCTGGTGCACAATTAGTCAGCACTCACCAATCAGCACCTTTACGCGACGTATTGGTTGAAATCAATAAAGACAGCAATAACGTCAAAGCTCGCCAAGTCTTGTTGTCCATGGGGGCTAAACAATTCGGCGCACCCGGCACAACCCAAAAAGGGGCAGGTGCTGTTGGACAATTCATGGAGAGCAGAGGCTTACGCTTCTCTAACCTCAAAATTGAAAATGGCTCCGGTCTAAGCCGAGTAGAACGGATTTCAACCCGTGAAATGGGTGAAATGCTCGTCGATGCGTATAACAGCCCTTACCGTGATGAACTGATGCGTTCGATGGCTGTGTTAGGAGTGGATGGCACGGTGAAAAGCCGCCTGAAAAACCTTGCAGGGCGTGGCAAATTTAAAACCGGCACGTTGCGTGATGTACGCGCACTCGCGGGTTATTTAACCGCAGCCAATGGGCAAACTTATGTGGTAGCGCTCTTGCACAATGACGCCAGCATCCGGGCGACAGCCAAAGAATCACACGATGATCTTGTCGAGTGGGTGTACTACGGCGCACAAAACAATGTTGCCAGTGCGCAGTAACCCCTTACCTTGTTGATCCGCTCAAAAAACCCGCTCAAGCGGGTTTTTTGATGTTTCACAGAATCATGGTCAAACCAAAAGCGACGAATACAATCCACCCTAACATGCCCACAATTTCAGAGAGCGGGATCTCAAGAATCGTCATCTGATAAAACAAAACAATAAGCAGAATAGGCAAGGCATCGTGCAGATTCGTTGCGATAGAACCACGCAACTGGTTGAAAAATTTCATCATCTTTATCAGCCCTTATTTAGGCATTATAATTAAATAGCTATAACTTATATTAATGGATGTTGGTTACATAGTACAGTAGCAACACTTACATTAGATGCAAATTAACTAATTAATTCATTGCCATCATTTAATTATTTTATTTTTAATCAAATCTTCGCAAAAAGATCTAATAATTAACATAAGTAAACTAAGCGGCTAAAGCAAGATAAATTATTTTATAAGGAAGGATTAAATTTCCCCCCAAAGATCATGTTCATCCGCATGAGTAATACGTACTTGAGCAAATTCCCCAACCGGTAACTCCACCCCTTCGATAATCACCTGTCCGTCGATTTCAGGTGCATCACGGTGAGTACGGGCAATACTTTGACCCTCTCCCGCTTCATCCACTAACACGGTCATGGTTTTACCAATTAAACGGCTGAGTTTAGCGGCACTGATATCAGCCTGTACTTCCATGAAGCGTTCGAGGCGTTCCTCTTTGACCTCTTCAGGCACAGCACCGTCAAGCGCATTCGCTTCCGCACCCTTAACAGGGGAATACGTGAACGCCCCCACACGGTCGAGTTGCGCTTCTTGCAAAAAATCCAACAAGGTTTCAAAGTCATCCTCAGTTTCACCGGGGAAACCCACAATGAAGGTACTACGCACCGCAATATCCGGGCAGGTTTCACGCCACTTAGCCAAACGCCCCAAAACTTTTTCAGCATGGGCGGGGCGACGCATCGCCTTTAATACCGTAGGGCTTGCATGTTGAAAAGGAATGTCCAAATACGGCAGAATTTTGCCTTCCGCCATGAGGGGCAGTAGATTATCCACATGCGGATACGGGTAAACATAATGCAAGCGCACCCATACCCCCATTTCACCTAAGGCTTCCGCCAGTTGCTGCGAATGCGTTTTAATCGGGCGACCTTGCCAGAAACCCGTGCGGTATTTAACATCAATCCCATAAGCACTGGTATCTTGCGAAATCACCAGCAATTCTTTCACGCCTGCATTCACCAAGTTTTCGGCTTCTTGCAACACATCGCCAATCGGGCGCGAAACCAAATCACCCCGTAGCGAGGGAATAATGCAGAAAGAACAACGGTGGTTACAGCCTTCCGAAATTTTCAGGTAAGCATAATGACGGGGGGTGAGGCGAATCCCTTGCGGTGGAATCAAGTGCGTATAGGGGTCATGCAACGGCGGTAAGTGCTGATGCACCGATTGCATAACAGCCTCATACGCATGAGGGCCGGTAACAGCAAGTACATTCGGGTAAGCGTCTAATACTGTGCCTGCATTTGCACCTAAACAGCCGGTGACAATCACTTTGCCGTTTTCATCCAATGCCTCACCAATGGCTTCCAAGGACTCTTCCACCGCCGAATCAATGAAACCACACGTGTTCACCACCACCAGGTCAGCGTCATCGTAACTGCCACTGATTTCGTAACCTTCGGCACGTAATTGGGTAAGGATGCGCTCGGAATCGACCAATGCCTTGGGGCAACCGAGACTAACGAAACCGACGCGGGGTTGAGCTTGCTTCATAACAAATAACAGGTAAGTGATTGGAAAGCTGGTAATGATAGCTGATCCCGGCACATTATGCTGCCCTATCAGTAAAATCCCACGTAACACTACATCTTGTGTCAAGGCTTTTTGGTGACAGCAATCGAGTTATGCACACAGCACAAGCGATGGAACACGCATTACAATATTTATTAACAATAACCAAGCAGAACACTACAAAAAACACAACATATTGATTTTAAAAAATAAAATAATAGGTTGTTTTTTAAACAATCTGGCAAGAACCGTTATAAAACAAGCCTTGCAGGACACTATCCACAAAAGCGTCCACATACTTATCCACAGGATATGGGGATAACCCACCTAAACACCTGATTAAGCTAATATTAAGATTATGTGACAGACCGATTTTCCGTATCCCTATCGAAAGGCATATACAGACACACTGCCCGTTTAGTTAGAATGTTGGTCGATTGCGCATTCACAGTTCTGAGAGGAGAAGCTCTAATGTCCCAAAAACACCCAGTTATCGCTGTAACAGGTTCCTCTGGTGCAGGTACTACCTTCGTCAAGCGTGCTTTTGAGCACATTTTCTTCCGCGAAAAGATTACAGCAGCCGTCGTCGAAGGCGATAGCTTCCACAGCGTTACCCGTACTGAATTTAAACAGCGTTCTGCGGTTGAAACCAACTTCAGCCATTTTGGCCCTGAAGCTAACGATTTCCATTCATTAGAAGCACTGTTCAAAAGCTATGGTGAAACCGGCAGCGGTAAAAAGCGTTACTACCTGCACAATGATGCGGAAGCCGCTCACCATCAGAAGCGCTTAGCGGCAATGGGCGTTACCTGTGCAGCAGGTTCAGGCGAATTCACCCCATGGGAAGATACTGAACAGAACACCGATATTCTGTTCTACGAAGGTCTGCATGGCCTAGTAAAAGACATTACGCCTGACCAAAAATACGGTGGTTATGACGTTGCGAAATACGTTGACCTCGGTATTGGCGTTGTACCCAGCGTGAATTTGGAATGGATCCAAAAGATTTCCCGTGACCACGCCGAACGTGGCTATTCACCGGAAGCCACCGTCGACACCATCATGCGCCGGATGCCGGATTACATTAACCACATCACCCCGCAATTCTCACGCACCCACATCAACTTCCAGCGTGTACCGACAGTGGATACCTCGAACCCATTCATTGCGCGTGATATTCCGACGGCTGATGAAAGTTTCGTGATTATCCGTTTCGCGGATCCGAAGCGGTTTAACGTGGATTTCCCGTTCCTGCTGTCCATGATCCACGACTCCTTCATGTCGCGTCGCAACAGCATTGTGGTACCGGGTGGAAAAATGGTACTAGCAATGGAATTGATCCTTAACCCAATCATCCACGACATGATTGAGAGTAGAAACAAAGCGTAATCGCATCATATGTAGCGGCGACTAATTGAGTCGCCCTACTTACTGCAACAGCCGACGCAATACCTCGCAGCGTGAGGCTGCTGAGTCTGCTGAATAAGATTCAGGCAAAAACTTCCCCCAAACCGGCGCAGGCCAAGCCGCATCTGTCTGGAACCGCGCAATATGGTGTAAGTGCAATTGCGGAACCATATTCCCCAAAGCGGCAATATTCAGCTTATCAGGCTGAAACAAGACCATTAGCACCCGACTCACCGCATCTGACTCTTCCCACAACTGCTGGCGCTCTGCTGAAGCCAACTCATGGATTTCACGAATACCCACGCGACGCGGTACTAAGATACACCAGGGATAACGCACTTCATTCATCAGCAAAACGCGGCACAGCGGTAAATCGGTCACGTTGTAGGTATCTTGCGCCAATTGAGGGTGCAAGCTGAACGCAGCCGTGCTCATGATAGGCTTTCCTGCATGGCTTTTAAGGTATCCGGGCTATACTCGAAGGAATCGTAAAACAGTTGGTTTTCGGGTAAGCCTTGCGCCCAAAATGCGGCTTTTGCTGCATTCACCATGGGCGGTGGGCCACTCAAATACACATCATGCCCAGACAAATCAGGAAAATCAGCCGCAACAGCCTCATGAACCCAACCGGTGCGCCCTGCCCACGCATCTTCTAGGTGTGGCTCGGAAAGTACTGGTACGTAAACCAGTTGCGGGTGACGAGCTTCCCAACTACGTACCACACTATCCATGTACAAATCGGCTTTGGCACGCACCCCCCAATACAAATGCACCGGCTTATCCATGCCTTGCGCCATCATCTGTTCCAACATGCCTTTCAGAGGCGCAAAACCAGTGCCACCACCTATCAAAATCATCGGGTGCTCAGATTCGCGGATATAGAAACTGCCCAACGGCCCCTCAATCCGCAACAAGGCTTTTTCTTTCATTTCGTTGAACACATGGCTGGTGAAATAACCACCCGGCACATGGCGAATATGCAATTCCAGAAATTGGTCGTTGAACGGTGCATTCGCCAGCGAAAAACCACGGCGCTTGCCATCTTTCAGCAAGATGTCGATGTATTGCCCCGCCCGAAACCGCAAGCGTTCGGAAGCGGGCAATTTCAGCGTCAACTCCATCACATCCGCCGCCAACTTGCGTAGTTTTTCGACCCGCACAGGTAACGCTTTGATTTCGATGTCAGGCTCCATGCCTACTCGCGGTGAATCAACCTCCAGATCACTCAGCGCTGCTGCCATGCACAAAAAGGCTTTGCCACGCTCTTCATCATAAGGCGCAAGCCCTTGCGGCTCACCAAAGGGGTAATGTACCTGCCCGCTCAGCACGGTAGCAGCACACGAACCACAGACTCCCCCTCTACAACCATAAGGCAAGGCCACACCTTGACGTAAACCCGCTTCTAAAATCGCCTCGTTCGCCTCTGCCCAAAACGTATGCCCCGAAGGCTGTACTGTTACCTTAAAAGTCATGGCTGCATCCATTAAAACCTCGAATTCGCAGATTCTAACGCGCTATAGCGGCTTGTGCTATTCTCCAGACTTTTCACCCACTATGTTGCCCGCTCGGAGGATATTCATGCGCATCGGAACCCCGCTTTCCCCCTCAGCCACCCGCGTCATGCTGCTCGGTAGCGGCGAACTCGGCAAAGAAGTCATCATTGCACTGCAACGGCTGGGCGTAGAAGTCATCGCGGTCGACCGTTACGCCAATGCACCTGGGCATCACGTTGCCAACCGCTCCCATGTCATCAATATGGCAGACCCTGCTGCGTTACGGGCGCTGGTGGAAGCCGAACAGCCACATTTTATCGTGCCAGAAATTGAAGCGATTGCTACCGATGAACTCGCGGCTATCGAAGCGGCGGGACTTGCGACCGTCATTCCCACGGCTCGCGCTACGCAATTGACTATGAACCGCGAAGGTATCCGCCGTTTGGCAGCGGAAGAGCTGGGTGTGCCGACATCGCGCTATCACTTCGCTTCCAGTCTTGCCGAAATGCAAGCAGCAGCGGATGACGTAGGCTACCCCTGCTTCGTCAAGCCGGTGATGTCGTCATCAGGTAAGGGGCAATCCATGCTAAACAGTGCGGATGAAGTAGCCACCGCATGGGAATACGCGCTGTCGGCAGGTCGGGTGAATCACGGGCGCGTGATCGTGGAACAGTGCATTCATTTTGATTACGAAATCACCTTGCTGACCGTGCGGGCGCTGGGTGCAAATAGCGAAATCGAAACGCATTTCTGCGCCCCAATTGGGCATCGTCAAGTCAAAGGCGATTACGTGGAAAGCTGGCAGGCACAGCCGATGAGCGACACGGCATTGAGAAAAGCACAAGACATTGCCGCGAAAGTGACTGGCAATTTGGGTGGACGCGGCTTATTTGGGGTGGAATTGTTCGTATGTGGCGATGACGTATGGTTTTCCGAAGTCAGTCCGCGCCCACATGATACCGGCATGGTAACGATGGCGACACAATTCCAGAACGAATTTGAGCTACATGCCCGTGCGATTCTGGGCTTGCCAGTGAATACTGCGTTGCACTCCACCGGCGCAAGTGCAGTGATTTACGGCGGGCTGGAAGCAGAAGGCATCGCGTTTGAAGGCGTAGAACATGCGCTACAAGTGCCAAAAAGCGACATTCGCTTGTTCGGCAAGCCCGTAGCGTTTGAGCGGCGGCGCATGGGAGTAGCACTGGCTCGGGGTAAGAATACCGATGAAGCGCGGGCGCGGGCGGCAGAAGCTGCGAGCCGTGTTAAACCCGTTGCTGGCTAAGGTTTGCTACGGCAATGGCGGGTGAGGAAACGGTCAAGCTGATTCGCAAACGCCTGCCGATCACTCAAGCTCAGGGTCGCAGGCCCACCGGTCATCACCCCGCTGTTACGCATTTCCTCCATCGCGTTACGCACCCGTAAGCGTTCCCGGATATTTTCCGGGGTGTAAAACTGCCCACGTGGATTCAGCGCGTGTCCCTTTTTCTCGATGACCTCTGCCGCCAATGGAATATCAGCGGTAATCACCAAATCACCTGCTGCCAAATCCTGCACAATGCGGTTATCCGCCACATCAAACCCCGCCTGTACTTGAATGGTTTTGATATACAACGACGGTGGAATCCGCAACGGCTGATTCGCCACCAAGGTAGTACGGATTTGCAAGCGTTCCGCCGCGCGAAACAGGATTTCCTTGATCACATTGGGGCAGGCATCGGCATCGACCCAGATTTGCATGGTGGTTTCCTCAATCACAGTGATTTGAAAAGTCTAAAATTAGCTAAAATTTTCAAAATAGTTAAACTATACTTTAACTAAACAAGCCATTTAGTATTATTTCCATGAAAATATCACCATCTGAACTCATCAGCGTACTCGCACAGTTTAACCCGTGGTGGCGTGGTGGGCATATAGCCGGTTTGCCTGCTTGGAAACGTGCCGCTTGGCATGAACTCAATCAATGGGTCACACAGCCGCCGGTTCACCGCGCAGTGTTGCTATCGGGAGCGCGGCAGGTCGGCAAAACCACCTTGTTGCTACAGTGTATTGAAGATTTGCTGCAACAAGGTGTGCCCGCTGCCAATATTTTGTATGTCACTTTTGATCACCCCATGCTCAAGTTGGGTGGTATTGATGCGGTGTTAGCCGCTTGGCGTGAACGTGAGCCGCGTGCTGAAGGCATCGAATATCTGTTTTTGGATGAAGCGCAATTTATTCGCGATTGGGGAACGTGGGTCAAACATCAGATTGATTTTGTTAAAGATCGCCGTATTGTGTTTACGGGTTCAGCCACCCCCTTGTTGGAAGCCGATCAGGAATCCGGGGTCGGACGTTGGCACGCTATCCGTATTACCACCTTGTCGTTTTATGAATACCTGCACATCAAACAACTCGCATTGCCTGAATTACCGCCACTGCGTTCATTGCGCCACCTGTTCGATTGGACAGCACCCGATTTTTACCGCGTGACCGAGTTAGCTGCACCGTATACAGGGCATTTCCATGAATATTTGGTGCGGGGTGGGTTTCCGCAAACGGCACAAATTGAGAGCGTGGCACAAGCCCAACGCTTGCTACGCGAAGACATTATCGACAAAGTGCTGAAACGCGATATGACCGCTTTGTTTGGGGTGCGGCGTATTTTAGATTTGGAACACACCTTTTTGTACCTGTGTATGCACGATGGCGGACTGCTGGACATGACCGACTTGTGCAGCAACCTGCAAGTTAAACGCCCTACGGCACAACATTTTATCGAGTTGCTAGAAGCTACCCACCTGATTTATCGTTTACCGCCGTTCGGCTATGGCAAAGATGTGCTGCGGGCGCGTTACAAAGTGTATCTGGCAGACGCGGCGATTTCCTCTGCCGTCTTATTGAAAGGCAAAAACATTCTTGATGACCCGACAGCACTGGGTGTAGCGACCGAAACAGCCGTTTTTCGTCACTTATTCGCCCGTTATTATGCCCAACAAGTACGTTTCACCTATTGGCGCGGCAAACAGGAGCGCGAAGTCGATGTTGTCGCAGAAGTCGGCGGGCAAATTGTGCCGTTTGAAGTGAAATACCGCACCCAACACACCGGCGTGCGCGAACTCAAGGGCTTGATGGAATTGTGCCAGCAAAAAAATATCAGTCGTGGTTACGTCGTCACTAAAGCCTTGGATGATTTTGGGTTACTGGCGGGAACGCCAGAAGGGATCAACATTATGCGCTTGCCTGCACCGTTATTGTGCTACTGGATGGGTGAGGCAGAATTGCATGGGGTGGTGGAATAACACATGGCTAACTCTGATTTAATGCGTTTTTACAGTACAATCACACGATGAATAATACCCAATCCCCCATACTCGCCCCCCTAAACCCGCAGCAACAACTCGCCGTTGCCGCGCCGCCTAAATCCGTCCTCGTCCTCGCAGGCGCAGGCAGTGGTAAAACTCGCGTGCTAGTTCACCGCATTGCGTGGCTAATCGAAGTCGAAAACGTCTCGCCATTAAGCATCCTCGCCGTGACCTTCACCAACAAAGCGGCGGCAGAAATGCGCGGGCGTATCCAAGACCTGCTGCAACTGCCCAGCGGCGGCATGTGGGTTGGCACTTTCCACGGCATTTCACACCGCTTGCTCCGCCTGCACTGGCAGCAAGCCAAATTGCCGCAAACCTTCCAAATCCTTGATTCCGAAGACCAGATTCGTATGGTCAAGCGCATCCTCAAATCTTTGGAACTTGATGAAACCCGCTTCCCACCGCGTCAGGTCGCCGGTTTCATCAATGCGCGTAAGGACGAAGGTTCGCGCCCGCACCACATTGAAGACAAAGGCGATTTCAACCAACGGCAAATGGTGCAAATTTACAGCGTGTACGAACAAACCTGTCAGCGTAACGGCGTGGTCGATTTCGCCGAACTGTTGCTGCGCTCGTTGGAATTGCTGCGCGATAATCCCGACCTGCAACAACATTACCGCAACCGCTTCCGCCACATTTTGGTAGACGAATTCCAAGACACTAACGCGCTGCAATACGCTTGGTTGCGCCTGTTGGCGGGGGATAAGAATCCGGTGTTTGCGGTGGGCGATGACGACCAGTCGATTTACGGCTGGCGCGGCGCGAAGATCGAAAACATCCGCAATTTCACCAAACATTTTCCCGATTGCGAAACCGTGCGGCTGGAACAAAACTACCGTTCCACTGCGAACATCCTCAACGCTGCCAACACCTTGATCAGCAACAACAAAGGACGTTTGGGCAAAAACTTGTGGACGGATGGCAAAGACGGCGAACGCTTACACCTCTACGCCGCTTTCAACGAAATCGACGAAGCCCGCTTTGTTGCCGGACGCATTCAAAAATGGGTAGATCAAGGCGGAATGCGCCGCGACGTTGCCATTTTGTACCGTTCCAACGCGCAATCGCGGGTGTTTGAAAGCACGTTTAACGAAAACCGCATTCCTTACCGCGTCTACGGCGGCTTACGCTTCTTTGAACGTGCCGAAATCAAGGACGCGCTGGCGTATTTGCGCCTCACCGTTAACCACCAAGACGATGCCTCGTTTGAACGCATCGTCAACCACCCGCCACGCGGCATTGGCGAACGTACCGTCGACATCCTGCGCAGCCACGCCCGCGCCACCAACCTGTCTTTGTGGGAAGCTGCCGCGCAAGCCGCTGACATCGGCGATTTCACCCCCCGTGCCAGCAATGGCGTACTCGGTTTCGTGCAACTGATCAAACGCATGGCAAGCGACATTCACAGCCTGCCCTTGCGCGAACAAGTCGAAATCGTCATCGACCTTGCCGGACTCAAGCCGCATTTTCTCGCCAAAGAAAAAGGCGAAGCAGGGCAAGGGCGCGTCGACAACCTCAACGAATTAGTCACCGCCGCACAGGGTTACACCTACGTGCAATCCGAAGAAACCCCGGACATGAGCGAACTTTCCGCCTTCCTCTCGCACGCGGCGTTGGAGGCGGGCGAAGGTCAGGGCGAAGCCGGTGAAGATTGCGTGCAAATGATGACGCTGCACTCCGCCAAAGGGCTGGAATTCCCGCTGGTGTTTTTGTGCGGCTTGGAAGAAGGCTTGTTCCCGCACCAAATGTCCGCCGATGACCCAGCACGCTTGGAAGAAGAACGCCGCCTCTGCTACGTCGGCATTACCCGCGCGGAAAAAGAACTGGTGATGAGTTACGCCGAACAGCGCATGTTGCACGGGCGCACCCAATTCAACCCGCCGTCACGTTTCCTGCGCGAATTACCGCCGGAATTGGTGGAAGAAGTCCGCCCGAAAGTGAAAACCTATTCCACCGGCTTCGGCGGCAGTAACCAATTCCGCTCCCCAGCCAATGCCCCCAAACCCGTAACGCGCACCACCAACTTCAATGAAACCGGCTACCGTGTCGGGCAACGGGTACGTCATGCCAAATTTGGCGATGGCGTAATCACCGATTCCGAAGGCGCGGGCGCACATTCGCGGGTACAGGTGAATTTCAAAGCGGTCGGTGTCAAATGGCTGGTATTGGGTTACGCCAATTTGGAAAAAATTTGAGGACGTTTAACGCATTACACATAAGTGCCCTGTTGCATCATCAGCAGGGCATTCAATGCCGCCGCTGCAAGTACCCCACCGCCACGTGTACCATCCACCACAATGCACTCCACGCCTAATTCCTGATGCAGTTTCCAGAGTAACTGCTTCGCGTGTGAGGCATTCACAAACCCACGGGGTGCGGCAATCACCAAGGCAGGAGGACGCACACCTTCTTGGAGAATTTCTAACAAACGTAATAATGCGGTGGCGGACTGCCCAATCAACACAATCCCGCCGGACATATACGGCTTCCAGCAATCCACTGCCGTCATCGCACGTGTATGTTTGACGCTCTTAGCTTGAGAAATGACTGATGCCCGCCCCAGAAAACCGAGCGGTTCTTGATACAAAAGCGCCTCATTCAGCGCGTACTTGACCAGTTCCACATCGTATAACAAGTTATTGCGCTGCTTGATGGCTTTACGGGCAACGCCAAGTGCATTCTCACTAAAGCGAATATACTTGGCAAGCTCAGGATCACCATAAGCCAACACCATCTGAATAACCACTTGCTGCTGATCCGCTGAGAATGCGGTCAAATCAACTTGTGTACGTAAATTAGCGTAGTTTTGTTCGCGAATACGCTCCGGGTCACGTAAGTATTCCATCAGCGTGCCAGCGCTGCCAACAAACTGGTATCAGGAATCAGATCATTAATAGCGTCATACGACACGGTAAACTCCGTCGGCCCCATGGCGTAAGGTGCAATTTCGTAAGGGTTGAAATTAAAAACCAAACCATTGCTCAGCACACCAACATTGGTGTTGATCTTAAAGGTATCATTAGCAAACCAAAATCCCGCCTCTTCCAAGCTTGCTTTAGCCGTAAGACCACGCGCCTGACGGAAAGCTTGCTCACCTGCTGCATTCAAACGCTCCGCATAGCCTGCTATCAGCAAATCATTCAGCGTCAATTGTTTGCCAGTATTCACATCAAACACTACATAGCGCTGACCGCTGAAGGGATGCGCCCCCCCGGTATAACCCGATTCGCGGAATGTTAAGGTCACTAAATGTTTGGAGGCGAAACTGACTTCCACATCGCGCTCCATTTCCCACAGCCCCATCGCTTCTGGCACGCTGTTGTAATCTGCGATGAACATACTGGCAAGCTCCTCCAACGTAGCAGGCGGCTTGCCTTCGGGGTCGCTGTATTCCAGCAGTTGTGTCTGAATATACTGATTGATGGCAGTGGCTGCGGCTGGATTACCGGCTGCCACGATATTGGGATACGTCAGGCGTAAACTAGCGCACCTGATATTCTCTGGTGTTGTACCCTCGACATCCGGGCATTGTGGCCCCCCAGCCCGCTCAAACGTGAGTGTTTCCAGCTTTAATGGCCCGCTGATACTATTACCACCAAGACTTGGCAGCTCCAATTTACAGCCAGTTACCAGCAGCAGACTTGCTGCCAACAGCATTGCTTTTGCTAACATTGATGAATCCTTACCACAACCAACGGCGTACATGCGCTTTATAATCACGATACGCGCCGCCAAAGGTTTGTTCCAGAATTTTTTCCTCAGGAATAATTTGCTCCACCGTCAGTACCCACACAAACAACGGTAGCACGAGAAACGGGCTAAGCCCCCCCAGCCAAATCCCCCAACCGGTTAGAATCACCAGCATCCCCACATACATTGGGTTGCGGGTATAACGGTAAGGGCCGGTCGTTACTAACGCTTTAGTGCGTTCGGGGTGAATCGGGTTAAAAGTGGTATGCGCCCGGAAAAACAAGCCAAGCGACCAAAAGTCAACCACTACCGCCACCACAATCAACAACAACCCCAATCGGTTCCAAGGCGCAGCAATCCAATGAAACAGCGGCAACCACGCATTAACGAACCACATCACCCCCATAAACGTCAACAAGTAAACCGGCGGGGGAATTTTCAACTGCAAGGTATTCATGGCGCTAACCTCGCGATCTCCCACCCTTCAACCTGACGGCGGTATTCAAAACGGTCATGCAAACGGCTGGGGCGACCTTGCCAGAATTCGATGGTATCCGGCACGATGCGGTAGCCACCCCAAAAATCCGGCAGCGGAATTTCGCCCGCACTGAATTTACGCTTCATTTCATCCAGCTTGATTTCTAGCAACGTGCGCGAAGTAATGACAGAACTCTGCGCGGATACCCATGCCCCCAACTGGCTACCTCGCGGACGGGTTGCAAAATAACGTAAGGATTCCAACGTTGGAATTTTTTCAGCGCGCCCGGTAATTTCCACCTGACGTTCCAGCTCTTTCCAAAACAACAAGAGCGCCACTTGCGGGTTTTCTGCGATTTGTTGGGCTTTTTGGCTGTGGTAATTGGTGAAAAACACAAAGCCATTCGCATCAAACGATTTCAACAACACAGTGCGTAGGGTCGGTTTACCCGTCGCAGATACCGTCGCAATTTGCATCGCCGTAGGTTCTACCACCTCACTGTCTATCGCCTGCTTTAACCACAGACTGAACTGTTGGTAAGGGTCAGGGTCTAGTGTTTCACGGTTCAAGCCTGCTTTGGTGTATTCTTGGCGCAATGATGAAAGATCCATGCTCTCACTCCCAATAATTGTTGTGTGGTTGGCGCGGATATTACCTGAAAATAAAAAAGCCAGACCCAAAAATAGCAGGTCTGGCCAAAAAGACACAAAGGAAGGGCTAAGACCTTTGCGTCAAAGCGGAGTCCACGGTGGACTCCAGGGGCTAACAAATAGGGTTTATAGCATATAATTTTATTGCAGTGAGTAATATTGCGAGATAAATTGTGTTTCTTGCTCCGAAACAGTGCGTGACACATTGAGTAACGCACCAGAAACTGTATCCAACGGGTTACTCAATACAGGGCGGTAAGGCATAGCAGCACTCATAAAGGGGCTTGTAGAAGCCGTCGGTACTGGCATCCCATAAGCGCCATACGCACGTTCTTGCCACATACTGTAAAGTGAGTTTTCCTGCATTGTTGTACAGCCCGGTAATAAAACCATAGCCACTAGTGCCCACAACACACTGTTTCTTCTTATTTTCATAACGTTGTTTTTGGGTTCGGGTTTGTGATGTGCTTATGATGACAAAAACTTGAGAGCATTCATATCACTTATTGACATATGGATAAAAAAAATCGATGAAGTGTTAACGATCTTAGCTATCCGATTGTTTTTGTTGCTCAAGTGCCCAGTCGATATGTTCCCGCACCAACTCACTGCTAATCGCCATTTTGCGATGCTGTAATAATGCCATGACCGAGACACTCACAGGCGCATTTCCCAATGCTACAGCGATATTGCGCAACCAACGCTCGTAACCAATCCGCCGAATCGGCGAACCTTCCAGCTTGCGCATAAACTCGCTTTCACTCCATTGGAACAACTCGCTTAATCGCGCACTGTCCAAGCCATTGCGCACTGCAAAATCCGCTTCCGGCGAGGTTTGCGCAAAGCGATTCCACGGGCAAATAAGCTGGCAGTCGTCGCAGCCATAAATACGATTGCCCATGAGCGGGCGCAATTCCAACGGAATACTGCCTTGGTATTCAATCGTGAGGTAGGAAATGCAGCGTCGCGCATCCAATACATACGGCGCGAGAATGGCTTGTGTGGGGCAAACGTCGATACACGCGGTGCATTGCCCACAATGCTCAGACACGCTGCCCGTTTCATCCAAGGGCAAATCGGTGTAAATCTCACCGAGGAAAAACCACGAACCCGCGTCACGGCTGAGAACATTGGTGTGCTTACCCATCCACCCCAGCCCTGCTTTCACGGCAAGGGGCTTTTCCAGTACCGGAGCGCTATCGGTGAACGCGCGGTAGCCGAATGCACCGATTTCGGTTTGCAATTGTTGCGCAAATTTTTCCAGCCGCTGCCGGATCACTTTGTGGTAATCACGCCCTAAAGCATAGCGGGAAATATAAGCGCGTTCGGGGTGATTGAGGATCGATACTGCATCCATGCTATCCGGCGGTAAATAATCCATGCGCACACTGATCACGCTCAACGTGCCGGAAACTAATTCGGCGGGGCGGCTGCGTTTTGTGCCATGGTGCGCCATCCACGCCATGTCGCCGTGATAGCCTTGCGCCAACCAATCCAGCAGACGCTGCTCGGCAAACGACAAGTCGATATTGCTGACACCGACGGCGTTGAAACCGAGTGCCTGACCAATGGCTTGAATCTGCGCAATTTTCATTTAGCCGCACGTCACCCCAGTACCCCCCAAGCCGCAATAGCCGCGTGGATTTTTCTCCAAATAGCGCTGGTGGTATTCCTCAGCGGGGTAAAACGTTGGTGCAGCCAGAATTTCAGTAGTAATTTTACCCAATCCCGCCGCCGTTAATGCCACCTGATAACGCGCCCGACTCGCTTCTGCCGCCGCTTGTTGCTCAGGGGAATAGGTGTAAATGCCGGAACGGTATTGTTCACCCACGTCATTGCCTTGACGCATCCCTTGGGTGGGGTTGTGTGCCTCCCAAAACACTTTCAGTAGCGCGTCGTAACTGATCTGTTCTGGATCGAACTCCACCCACACCACTTCATTATGTCCCGTCGTACCGCTGCATACTTGGCGATACGTAGGGTTTTCGGTATGCCCTGCTGCATAACCCACAGCGGTACGGATGACACCCGGTGTTTGCCAAAACTTGCGTTCTGCGCCCCAAAAGCACCCTAAGCCAAACATCGCTTGTTGCATAACACGCTCCTTTTCTCCTGTTTCAAGGCTGTGACTTGTACACCCGTTTTACGGTAGGATACAGCAACCCAACCAAGGATGTGACTATGCTACTGATTCCCGCAATTGATTTGAAAGACGGCCAATGCGTGCGCCTGCGCCAAGGTCGGATGGATGACACCACCGTGTTTGCCAGCAACCCCGTCGATGTCGCCCAACGCTGGGTCGATGCGGGCGCACGCCGTCTGCACCTAGTCGATTTAAACGGTGCATTTGCAGGCAAGCCGGTGAATGGCGACGTGGTTCGTGCGATTGCAGCGCGTTTCCCGAATGTGCCGGTACAAATCGGCGGCGGTATCCGCGATGCAGCCACCGTAGCGGCGTATCTGGAAGCGGGCGTGCACTATTGCATTATCGGCACAAAAGCGGTGCAAGAGCCGCAGTTCGTCATCGACTTGTGCCAGCAATTCCCCGGTCACATTATTGTTGGCATTGACGCCAAAAACGGCATGGTGGCAACCGACGGTTGGGCAGAAGTGTCCTCGGTTTCGGCGATTGAACTTGCCAAGCAATTTGAGCAAGCCGGTGTCAGCGCGATTGTTTACACCGACATTGCCCGCGATGGCATGATGACGGGGGTGAACGTGGATGAAACCGCCAAACTCGCGTCTAGCATTAGTATTCCTGTTGTCGCTTCGGGCGGTGTCACCAATATGGATGATATTAAGGCGTTGTGTGCGGTAGAAGATCAGGGAATCATGGGGGCAATCTTAGGGCGGTCGATCTACGAAGGGACGATTGATTTGGCAGAAGCCCAACGCTACGTTAACGAATTGTCCTAATTTATCCAGAAACAACACAGAGGGATGTGCGAACATCTCTCTGTTTCAAGTCAAGCAGTTTCAAAAATTACCGTTGTGCGCTGCCTATAACGTTTCCAAGTGTTTTGCAACCTGCATAAACCACGGGGTCAGTGCCGCCACCAAGGATTCACGCTGCGCCCAATCCGCTGCTCGGTAGCACAAACGCTGGGCTTGCGGCAGGGTTACACCGATGTAGTCATGCGCTAAAATTTCCTGCATATCCCACCACTCATCCCCCTCTTTTTTATAGAGGATCAAACCCAAACGGGCAGCACAATGCAACACCCCCGCAATGCAGGCATAGCGGTACGCTGCCTCCAAAGAAGCCCCATCCGCAAACTGTGGCAGGTATTCCGCCAACAACGCCTGCTCCGTCTCCGCACAAAACGGCACACTTTCATCGCACAATAGCCAGACCAGATCATCCAAACGGTTACGCGCCCCACAATTTTCCCAGTCAAACCAATACACTTGACCTGCGGTATTGACCATCGCGTTACCGGGGCGGGCATCCCATTTGACGAAACGGGGTTTGAGGGGCAGTAAAATGTCGTGAATGTCCTGCGTGGACAAGGGAGGCGCGGGGATTTTTAGTGCTTCGCCCATTTTGTGGACTTGGCGGATATGGCGCTGAATCCAGTATTGTTCAGCCCCCAACAATGGCACGGCTTGATCCAACCCAGCACGTTCGGCAGCCTGATGAATAGCCACCAAACTACTTAAGGCGGCGGATAATAAGGTTTCACAGGTTGGGCGGTCAGCGGTTGCCAAGCGGTGCGACAGGCTGTCACCTTGCAGTGACTCCTGCACCAACACAATGCCGTTAAAGTAAAACAACTCCGGCACGGGGGCAGCTTGTGGGTGCAAATGGTGCAGTACCTGCGCTTCCAGACGCGCACACCCATGCTCGGTACGGAAACTGGCAATGGCTACCCGCCCACTTTCCCAGATGACTCGGCACGCGCTGCGCTCTTCACCACCGAGAAACTCAATCTGTACGACCACGCCACCGAGATTGTCTTCGCATAATCTTGCCAGCGTGTCACAAAAGTAAGGGCGGGACTGCCAAGACCTGACACGCGCAGGGGATGAAGAGGGTTGGTTGGTGGGGGGGCGGCCATTAAGGGGAATAGTGGCATCAGACCAATACTGTACGGGGGTTTCATCATGACCGGCGATATACATGCCGAAATGAGTGGGGAAATCGCTCATACATCAATAACCTTGGGAGAGAGGAGGAGAAGCCCTCCCATCTCAAGAGGAAAAGCTAGTAATTACTTGCAGCCAGCTTTCTTGCCAGAGCCAGCTTTCTTGCCAGAGCCAGCTTTCTTGCCAGAGCCAGCTTTCTTGCCAGAGCCAGCTTTCTTGCCAGAACCAGCATTGCCGCTGTTACCACAGCTACCATAGTTGTCTTTGCCAGAACCAGCTTTCTTGCCAGAACCGCCTTTCTTGCCAGAACCAGCTTTCTTACCAGAACCGCCTTTGCTGCCACCAATATTACCACATTGCTGTTCAGCAATATTGCCCCACGCAGAGGGTGAACCGTGCGGGTTAGAGCCACAACTTGGCATAGAGCCAGTGTTGTTGCCGCATGAACCTTGGGAAGGGTTGGAAGTAACGGGTGCTGTAGTGTTGCAGCCTGTGCTTGTAACATTAAAAGTCATGATATAAGTCCTTTTACAGAGTTCCAAAAATCAACCTCTGGATAGGCTTGATTTCTTAGCCACATCCATTGGCTCAAAAGATGTCACAGAAACGTCATGCTCAACCAATCAAAGCAGGATAAACGCCAAAGCATTGCCTACCAACGGTCAATCAGCATAGGATACGGGCTTGAATTCTTAACGACAGGCCAATCTCATGGGCTTAGCCAAACGCATTATCCCCTGCCTTGATGTGAACAACGGTCGTGTTGTCAAAGGCGTGAACTTCGTCGACATCCGTGACGCGGGCGACCCGGTGGAAATCGCCGCGCGTTACAACCGTGAAGGCGCGGACGAAATCACCTTCCTCGACATTACCGCCAGTTCCGACAACCGCGATACCATCGTACACATGGTCGAAGCGGTTGCCTCGCAAGTGTTTATTCCGCTCACCGTTGGCGGCGGCATTCGCAAGCCCGAAGACGTGCGCCGCATGTTGAATGCGGGTGCGGATAAAGTCGGCATTAACACCGCTGCGATTACCAACCCCGATTTGGTACGCGAATGCACTGACTATTTCGGTTCGCAATGCATCGTGGTGGCGATTGATGCCAAGCGCGTCAATGAACCGGGCGAACCGGATCGCTGGGAAGTCTTCACCCACGGCGGGCGCAACCGTACCGGCATTGATGCCGTGGCATGGGCAGAAAAAATGGCGCAATACGGCGCGGGTGAATTGCTGGTCACGAGCATGGATCGCGATGGCACGAAAGTCGGTTTCGACCTCGGTTTAACCCGTGCGATTACGGATCGCGTAGGCATTCCGCTGATCGCTTCCGGCGGGGTTGGCAATTTGCAACATTTAGCCGATGGCGTACTCAAAGGCGGAGCGGATGCGGTGCTTGCTGCGAGTATTTTCCACTTTGGTGAATACACCGTGAGTGATGCTAAACGCTACATGGCAGCCCAAGGCATTGAGATGAGGCTGTGAATCTGATGGCAGCAGCACCCGCGCAAATCCAAATTCGCTATATTCAGGAAGAAGACCGCATCCTGATGCGCATGAATACTGTGGCTAATGAAGAATTTCGTTTCTGGCTAACGCGGCGATTTCTGGTTCGCCTCTGGCCAGTTTTGCAGGAGTCGCTGATGTCATCCCCTGCGGTCAAACAGCACAGCGATTACAGCTCCCGCCAAGCGATTGTCGCGTTTGAACACGAACGGGCGCAAAGCAAAGCCGCGTTTAATAACCCCTTCCGTGAAACCGACAACCTGCCGTTGGGCAAAGACCCGTTGCTGGTGGTGAAAGCGGGCTTTCGTCACAAAGAGAACGGCGCGTTGCAAATTGCTTTCAAAGACAACCATGATAAAGGTGTCGATCTCAACTTGAGCAACGAGCTATTGCACTTGCTGTGCAAGTTATTGGACGATGCGGCACAACAATCCGACTGGAAAATGACGGCTTTGTTACCAAACATTACCGAAACCGCTTCATCAGTCGCCGCACACCAATTGAATTAGGTATACTCCAGCCCCATGATGAATGATAACGTACTTGCACAACTTGCCGAGGTGCTGGAAAGCCGCAAACAAGCGGAGCCAGACAGTTCTTATGTTGCCAAACTCTACGCCAAAGGGCTGGATGCGATCCTGAAAAAGATCGGCGAAGAAGCCACCGAAACCGTGATGGCAGCCAAAGACGGCGAAAAAGACAAAATTGTGTATGAAGTTGCAGATTTGTGGTTTCATACATTGGTATTACTGGCACAGCAGGGCTTACACCCCGATGCGGTACTGGAAGAATTAGCCCGACGCTTTGGCGTCTCCGGTCTGGTCGAAAAAGCCAGCCGCACACATTAACTTAAGGAGAAACGAAATGGGTTTAGGTGGCATCAGTCCTTGGTCATTATTACTGATTCTGGTCATTATCCTTCTATTGTTTGGCACTAAACGCTTACGCAATATGGGGAGTGACCTTGGTGAAACCTTCAAAAACTTCAAAAAGTCCATGAAGGACGGGCAGGAAGAAACCTCAGAACAAGTCCCACAACAACCACCGAACAATATCCCCGGTGGACGTGTAATCGATGCGGAAGCAAAAGAAAAAGACAAGGTGTAACCCCGATACTCATGCTAGGGTCATACCATGTTTGAAGCCAGCTTCTTTGAAATGCTTGTTGTCGGGGTCATTGCCTTATTGGTGATTGGCCCCGAACGTTTGCCCGGTCTTGCTCGCAAAGCTGGGCGTTTGCTTGGCAAAGCACGTGCCTTTATTGCCACTACCCGCACCGATATTGAGCGCGAGTTACGCACTGAAGAAATGCGCAGCATGTTGAGCAAACAGGAAGAAGAAATTCGTTCTTTGCGTGATCTGATGCAACAAAACACCACCGACGTTCGCCACAGTATTGAAGACGCCACCAAGCCACATGACGAAAAATCCTAACACGCCTCACTCCGAAGGCGAGGAACTCGGTTTCCTGCAACACCTGCTGGAATTACGTGACCGTTTATTGCGCATGGTGCTAGCAATTGGCATTGTGTTTTTGATTCTGATGCCATTTGCTCAAGATTTATACAACCTGTTATCGGATCCGCTGGTTCGGCATTTACCAGAAGGACAAAAACTGATTGCTGTCGGTGTAGCCTCACCCTTCTTTATCCCTTACAAACTCGCATTGATGGTGGCGTTTGTGTTGGCATTGCCTTACGTGCTGTATCAAGTGTGGGGATTTATTGCCCCCGGACTGTATCAGCACGAAAAGAAAATTGTCACACCGCTATTACTCTCCAGCGTGGCACTATTTTATACCGGCATGGCATTTGCCTATTTCTTAGTACTGCCGATGATGTTTAGCATCCTTCCAGGCTTCGCTCCCTCTAATGTCGATGTTACCCCGGATATTGCCGAATACCTCGATTTCGTCATGATGATGTTCATGGCATTCGGCATTGGCTTTGAAATGCCGGTAGCGACCATTTTATTAATCACCACTGGCATCACTAGTCGAGAAACCCTTAAACAATCAAGACCGTATGTAATAGTCGTCGCTTTTATCGTCGGCATGTTTTTAACGCCACCCGATGTGCTATCACAGGTGATGTTAGCTGTGCCCATGTGGTTACTGTTTGAAGTGGGTTTGCTTGCCAGCCGCCTGTTTGATCAACGCATTGCCGAAGCGAACGCGGAAAAAGAAGACCGCGAGAAACTCGAATACCAACGTGAAATCAAACCACCAGCAGCACCCACGACTACAGCAGCGGCAACAGGTGCAGCAGTGACAACTGCCTGGGAAAATGATCAGTACATTTTCGAGGAAACTGCTCCAGTCCAATCTACCGATGATGAAGCTTTCCGCCCCTTGACTGATGAAGAAATGGAAGCTGAATTAGAACGCATGGATGCCGAATTCAAACGCATGGAAGAAAACTTCCGTCAGCAGGAAGAAGACGGCAAATCAAGCTGAGTGGGCATTCAACATATTGTCTTCGTCACTTGGCTCAACCGGGTCAAACACGTCGCGGAAGCTGGCATAGCTGGCTCCCGTGACTACCGGAATCAACACCAAATAGCCTAGCCCAAAAGCAAACGATGCGAATACGCTCAACGTCATGACCAGCAAGGCAAACGTGGTTAACGGCACAATATTTCTCAAACACGCCAACAAACTTGTGGAAACTGCGTCTAATGGTGCTTGACCTTCAAAAACGACCAAGGGCGTAGCATAAAAAAACGCCATCATCACCACAATAATAACACCCGCTGGTAATAGCAAACCCATTGGGGAAGACACTGCCATGTCCTCAAGCATCATCGTCACGTGGGTATCACTATTGGGCAAGTAAAGCGCGGTTAGCACTTCAGCACTCAGTGGATACAATATTGCCAACATCACCAACGTTCCCACCACCATCATTCCGCCCAGTAGTAATAATGGCTGGCGAAACCGCTGATCATTGAAGCCCTGCAATACATCCTCAACCTGTGCCAAATTCCCTGTCAGGGATTTGTGAGCTGTTATCAGCAGCCCAGTGAGTAGCAGAGGGATAAATAAGGCAATCAACGCGATGCCCACAAAAGGCAGCATTCCCAGCAACATCAATGCCAGCAAGAATACCATTGCCATCACCAACCAAGCGCCCAGATTACTTTTGAAAGCGTACCAACCTGCGCCGAGCCAAACAAAAGCGCGTCGAAATCCAACCAACTGTATTTTCATGAGGCAGCCCCTTATCGTAAAACTTATTGTTATTCTTATGATTAACCTATTACGTGACAGTTCATTGACGAGAGTCACGTTTTTTACAAGTCCATTCCACAAGCCAAATTAACTGATTACCTGTTACAATGCATGACTTCACGACAGACTGTATGATGAGAGCAAACAGTGAAACCAAGACATCCCAACGTTCCACGTCGCAAAACCATTCTAGTCATTTTGGATGGTGTTGGCGTCAACCCTAGCAAACGCTTTAACGCGGTACACGAAGCCGATACGCCCAATTTTGACCGCTATTTCGGCAGTTACCCCCATACCACGCTGCAAGCATCAGGGCGTGCTGTGGGGCTACCGGATGGGCAAATGGGCAATTCCGAAGTCGGGCACATGACCATTGGCTGTGGCACAATTTTGCGTCAAGATTTGGTGCGTATTGAGGACGCGATTGAGGATGGCAGTTTCTACAAAAACCATTCCCTGCTGAATGCGTTGGAAAGCGCCAAAGCTGACAAACGCCCGCTACATTTACTCGGTTTGGTGTCGGACGGCGGCGTACACAGCCACATGACGCACATTATCGCTTTGCTGAAAGCTTGCATGGAACACGATGTAAAGCCGGTATTGCACGTGATTACTGACGGACGCGACACCGCACCGAAGATTGCCAAGCAATTCATTCAGCAAATTCAACACGTCATGGAAATGACCGGCGGTGAAATTGCCACCGTCACCGGCCGCTTTTACGCAATGGATCGGGATAACCGCTGGGAACGCACCAAACTCGCGTGGGATGCAATGGTACAAGGCATCGGCACACCCGCCAGCAGCGCCTTGCAAGCGGTGGATGATGCATACGCGGCAGGTGAAACCGACGAATTTATCAAACCGCGTATTATGCCGGGTGCTGAACGCATCCAAAGCAATGACACCGTGCTGTTTTTCAACTTCCGCAATGACCGTCCGCGCCAGATGGCGAAAGCCTTAGCTGATGAAAACTTCACTGACTTTGATCGCGGCGATTTCATCCCCGTTTCGCTCACCACCATGACGGAATACGACAAACGCCTGTTAGCCCCCGTGATTTTTTCGCCCGAACGCCCAGCAACCAACTTGGCACAAACCATTAGCTTGGCGGGCTTGAAACAACTGCATTGTGCGGAAACCGAAAAATACGCGCACGTCACCTTCTTCTTCAACGGCGGGCGCGAACGCACTTACGCGGGCGAAGAGCGTATTGTCATCCCCTCGCCCAAGGTGGAAACTTATGACGCTCAGCCGGAAATGAGCGCTAAAGAAGTGGCTGACACCATTATCAGTGCGATCGAGCAGGATAAATATTGCTTCATCGTGGTGAATTTCGCCAACGGTGACATGGTAGGTCACACCGCCGTTCCCAGTGCGGTGATTAAAGCAGTGGAAGCGCTGGATCGTGAAGTCGGGCGTTTGTTAGACAGCGCGGCGGCTCACGGTTACTCGGTGATTTTGACTGCTGACCACGGCAATTGCGACGAATACATTGACCCACTGACTGGCGAACCGAATACCCAACACACTGTTTATCCCGTGCCCTGCCTGATTATGGACAAATCCAACTGGCGGCTATCCACCGAAGGCGGCTTGAGCAATCTTGCGCCGACAGTGTTGCATTTGATGGGGTTGCCTAAACCGGATGGCATGAAAAGCAAATCGTTATTGCTGGAAGAACTTCCACGCTAATACTCATCACGGCAGTTCCTCCACTTTGGTTTCCGCAGCTACGAAAGTGGAGTTTTCTGTTTGCTGTAAAAGAGCTGTAAGCAATTTCAAATTCTGTTGCAAGCTTAACGTGTCACGCCCTAGATGAGCGAAGGCAACGCTCTGACGAGCATAACTAACACTGGCAGCAATATTCCCCTGAATCAACGAGCATTTATGCAGTTGCAAAGCTAAGTCTGCTGCTTGGCGCCAATTTTTAGCTTCAACCGCATGAAGCAGTAAATTCTCCATCACGCTCACTGGTTCTGGTTCACGCTTAATACAGGGGGATAATGCAACACTTACTTCGTTTCCAGCTCTTAGTATCTCCTGTAAGTGAGCGCATTCAACCATAAACGTGATTTGAAACTTCCGATAAAAAAACTCTCGTGTCACGGTATGCATCTCCAACATCTCAGAGCTTGCATACGGTGTCAGCAGGTGTAAATCATGCAAACGTTGTTGCAAATACAGCAATTTCTTGTAATTGATCCGCACTAGTGGCGACAATATGCTAGGTAATCGTTGACGAATGAAAAAAAAGCGACGGCGGAAAGCGACACGGCAAAAGTCTAATAAACGACTCATAGAAACAGGGCGGTCAAACAAACTCAACACGTAAACCAGAGCCAACTCAGGTGTATTGGCAAGCCAATTCTCATAAGCCGCTAGTACTCGCCGAGTATTACGTCCACTCACCTGTGAGTCAAACCAAATGGGAATAGTATCGAGTTTCCCTAGATCGCTCCCACAAGCCTCCTTCAAATAAGACCCCAGCAAGGTAAGCGTCAACGGATGATGATCAAACAAAGCAGAAACTTTACCCAAAAGTTTTTCATTACCCTCTAATCCCTGCCGCATCAACAGCGATACACCCTCTGAAGGTTCTAAATTACCTAACTTGAGGCAATGCCCACCGAATTCTCCAGTATGATCAAAAACAGTCATATCTTCCAAGGTGACAAGACACAAACCAGGATTGTGCAGCACCAAAGGTTTCAATAACGCATACAGGCAATTGACTGCCCCACTCGCCTCCAGCTCCCGTTTGAAAATGGCAGCAGGCAAATGCTCAAGAATCAACAATACACGTTGCTCCTGAAGCTGCTTAACCAATAAGCTTGCTTTTTCTATACACGTCTGCTCTGCTGTAAAAGTCACACCAAACCAAGCTAATGCATATTCCAGAAACCCACGTACCGTCGCTTGTGGATCATCCTCATCAATATCAAAAGGGAATGCCCAACCCAATACTGCATCAAAATTAGTCCAGCCAGCAGCTTCACATTGCCACAACCAATGATGCATCAATGCTGTTTTGCCTGTGCCTGCCGAAGCGGTTAATAGCAGCACACGGGTATCAGTATCGGAACAAGCCACGTTCAATTGAGCTATTTCTTCATATCGTCCAAAGAAAACGGCTTTTTCTCGCATTTTTAACGGTACTAAGCAACGAGCAGCGCCATACGCCATAAATACGCTCATCGTCACATCCCTCATTTTTATATTATGTTACCTGAATGATACATCTTAGAACTGTCGTCTTCTTCTGGATAGATCAAAAAAATTATGTCAATATTAAAATTACTTCTTTTCGCTAATGTTCATGAGCCGTTGTGAATACACTGACATACACGCCTGCTTATGATGTAATACCCCTTTTACCAATAAACCGGATAGCGTGATGGAAATACTCGTGAATGATACGCCGCACACGATCGCAACCGACACCACAGCGGCACAATTGCTGGTGATTTTGGACTTACAAGACAAACGCCTCGCGCTCGAAATCAATCAAACGCTCGTGCCGCGCAGTCAATTTGACACCTTCGTACTGCAACCTCATGATACGGTTGAAATCGTCCACGCTATCGGTGGCGGCTAAAACAAGGAATTTACAATGCAACACAATACCCTCACTATTGCAGGCAAGGCATACGCATCCCGCCTGTTGGTTGGCACTGGCAAATACAAAGACTTAGCAGAAACCCAAGCCGCCACCGAAGCCAGCGGTGCGCAGATTATTACCGTCGCGATTCGCCGCACCAACATCGGTCAGAATAAAGACGAACCCAATTTGCTGGATGTGATTTCCTTGGATAAATACACCCTGCTGCCGAATACCGCAGGCTGTTACAACGTCGAGGATGCCGTGCGCACTTGCCGCTTAGCACGTGAATTGCTGGATGGTCACAAGCTGGTCAAACTGGAAGTGCTGGGCGATGCCAAAACCCTTTACCCTGACACGATTCAAACACTGAAAGCGGCTGAAATTCTGGTAAAAGATGGCTTTGATGTCATGGTATACACCAGCGATGACCCGCTGATTGCGCGTCAATTGGAAGAAATCGGCTGTGTGGCTGTCATGCCGCTAGCTGCCCCGATTGGTTCTGGGCTTGGCATTCGCAACCCGTATAACATCCTTGAAATCATTGAAAATGCTAACGTTCCGATTATCGTGGATGCCGGTGTTGGCACGGCTTCAGATGCGGCGATTGCGATGGAAATGGGCTGTGACGGCGTGTTGATGAATACCGCGATTGCGGGCGCAAAAAACCCCGTGCTAATGGCGTCTGCCATGAAAAAAGCCATTGAAGCCGGGCGTGAAGCCTTCCTTGCTGGGAGGATGCCACGTAAACGTTACGCATCTGCCTCCTCTCCGCTGGAAGGCACGTTCTTCTAAACACTGGCAGGGTCATGGATACAACAACAGCACCGCATCGCGCCATTAAGAGTTTCGTCTTGCGGCAAGGTCGCGTCACCAAGGCGCAGGAAGAAGCATTAACGAATCTATGGCCGATTTTCGGCATCGAACCCAGTGACACGCCGCTCGACTTCCCCACCCTATTCGGGCGTGCGGCTCCGGTAACGCTGGAAATCGGCTTTGGCAATGGTGATTCCCTCGCACAAATGGCAGCCGCCGCGCCGGAACGTGATTTCATCGGCATTGAAGTGCATACCCCCGGTGTGGGGCATTTGCTCAAACTGATCGGCGATCGGGGTTTGCAGAATGTGCGGGTGATGAATACCGATGCGGTCGAAATCCTGCAACAACGCATCCCCGTCCATTCGCTGGATCGGGTGCAACTGTTTTTCCCTGATCCTTGGCACAAGAAAAAGCACCACAAACGGCGCATCGTGCAAGCACCGTTTGTCAACCTGATTGCAACACGCCTACAGATGGGCGGCGTGTTCCATTTAGCGACGGATTGGCAGCCTTACGCGGAACACATGGCGGAAGTGCTAGAAAACGACTCCAATTGGCTAAATTTAGCTCAAAACACCTCTTATTCGCCACGCCCGGATAGCCGCCCACTCACAAAATTTGAGCAACGCGGCTTACGTTTAGGTCATGGCGTGTGGGATTTACTCTATACAACCGTTAATCCATCCCATTTATAGGCAAAACCAAACCTTTTATCAGCATCCGAATTGCGTTCACGAGCGCTCTGACGGAAACTAAACACACACGAAGACAAACAAAAAACGTTTAGTTTCAATAACTTATAACAAGGAGCACTTTTATGAAAGCCATTCGCCACACATTAGTCCGTACCATGACGGCTGCCGTTGCCTTCTCTGCTTTAACACTGTTCAGCATGGAGGCCAGTGCTGCCGTTCAATACCGCATTGGTTTTGACACTGCCAGCAACAGTTATGTGGTCTACATGACCCCCGACTCCACTCCTAGCCCGGATATGCTGTTATCTGCACAAGTCACGCTCGTTGTACCGCATTCAAGCAATAACACCTTTTCCGTGGATAATATTACCAGCCATATTAACGGCGTGAATTGGATGGATCATTCACGGGTGGATGCACCCAGCGAAAACGCTCAAGCCGACTATGTATCATTAGGCTATTATTTCAGCGGTTCCGGTGTCCCGAACTTTGGTTGGGTAGCAGGCCAAGAAAAGAAAATTCTGAGTTTTACCAGCAATCAAGGCTGCGTAGCCGGGGTCAAACTGATTGACAACCAAGATGCCTTTAGCCAACTGCCTAACTCGGCTGGCACTAACCCTGGCAACGACTTCTTAAACCTCGGCTGGCAAATGAGCAATGCGTATACCGGCAATTACGGTGGTGCTGTGACCTGTGATGCGCCTACGCCAGCGTGTGATGCCAGCCAAGACCAAGCCACGCTGGATACCATCGCAGCATTGGAACAACGTTTACAAACCGTTACCAACCCTAACACCAAAAAAATGCTGTTGGGTCAAATCCAACGCTTGCGTGACAGCTTGGTATGCCAATGAATCTAGCAGCAAACCGCCGGACAGTAGCAGTCCGGCGGTGAACGGGTACGGTAAAGCATTTAATTTCCCGCCTACTAGGGTAAAATACGGCCTTTGTGAAAAACACTAGCTACCAGCACAAGGTCATCATGCACGCAAATGCCTACATCCTCACCGTCACCTGCCCCGCCAAAACGGGTATTGTCGCTGCTGTCACCAGCTTTTTAGCAGAATCCCAATGCTACATTACCGAAATGGCACAATACGATGACGAGATGACCCAGAAATTTTTCTGCCGGATTATGTTTCGCCGCGATAGCCAGTTATCACCAGCGATTGAAGCGCTGCGCCAACAATTTGCGGTGATTGCCGGAAATTTTGCGATGCAATGGGGTATCACCAATGCCACCCGCGCCACCCGCGTGGTGCTAATGGTCTCCAAAGCGGATCATTGTTTGGTGGATTTGTTGTACCGGAAGAACAAAGGCGATTTGAATATGAACGTCGTCTGCGTGGTTTCCAATCACATGGAGTTACGTTCTTTAGTGGAACGTGAAGGCATCCGCTTTGTGTGCCTGCCTGTCGACAAAACCAATAAAGCCGAACAAGAAGCGCGGATGTTGGAAATTGTCGCCGATACCCAAGCCGAATTGGTGGTACTGGCGCGTTACATGCAAATCCTTTCGGACGACACTTGCCGGAAATTGGCGGGTATGTGCATCAATATCCACCACTCATTCCTACCCGGATTCAAAGGCGCACGCCCTTACCACCAAGCCTATGACCGTGGGGTAAAACTGATTGGGGCTACTGCGCATTACGTCACTTCCGATTTGGATGAAGGCCCGATTATTGAGCAATCGGTAGAGCGCGTTGACCACACCTACCAACCCGAAGCCCTCGCTGCATTGGGGCGTGACCTCGAAAACAGTGCCCTCGCCAAAGCCGTGAGGCTGCACATTGAGCGACGCGTGTTTATGGATGGCAATAAAACTGTGGTATTCAAATAATCAGTACTCAATGCATAAAAATCTAACCACCAACTCAATTTCGTACCGTACCTCAACCTAAACGTTTCATCAAATAACACAAGCAATCCTGACGGATAACGGTTTCATCCAACGTCAACATCGCAGGCATTAGCGGCTGCTTGAGTTGGATACGCCCTTGCTCGCGGGTGAAGAAATGTTCCCCGACTTCAACACCTTCATCATCCCAAGCGTGTAAGCGAGCGTGCGGATGGGCAGTGGTGGCAAACGCCGTCCCCGCTGGTAATTCCGAGAAATTGTAACGATCGAGTGCCGGTAATAGTTGAATATCCATCATCGGGTCAATGAAACTAAAACTGTATTGTTCCGGCAGCGTCACCCGTGCCACCGTTTGGTAAATCTGCATGTCGTGCGGCGGTAGCGGGTGATCTGGCAATTCCTGCAAGTGCAACACCGCATCCAAAAACTCCAGCACATGCTCAACCCCGTGCGCCACACCGGGTTTACCGCATTCCACCGTCACCGCAGGGCAATGCGGCGCAAACGCCATCGACTGTACCCCACGCGGCGTTTCAAAATACACCGCAATATTGGCGAACAACCGCGCCAATTGCAGCGCGCGATTATCCAGCACATTGATGCAGCCGTAATGCGGATTTTTGCCGGTATTATTGTGAACGTCAATGCTGGCAAATAAACCTTTGCCCAGCATAATGTCAGTCACTTGCGCCATCAACCAGGTTTCATCGCAATCACCTAACTCGCTACCCGGCCACACCCGGTTATAGTCGGGCTGACCTTGCAAACGGCGTTTCCCGAACGTCGCCGCTTCAATATTGCCGAAAAACACCGACAGCGAACGCGGTAACGCTTGTGTCTGGTACTTCTGCAACAGTTGCTGAATGGCAAAAAACCCCGTGTCTTCATTGCCGTGCAATAGCACCGAAATAAACACACGCGGCTCACGTTTGCCCTGCAAATGCAGCAGCGTTGGGTTCGGCATCAAAGTATGTAAGTCACGCGGGCTGCGCAACGCAAAAAAGCCCGCTGGTAACGTATCTAATTCAGTCAATGTCAGCATGTGTGGTTGTTCTCAATCCATAGCCCAAGTGTGAACAGGTGTGTGAGTACGCTGCAAGCGCACGTAATCCAGCAATAGCCGGTAAAAACTGCCCTTAGTCCGTGCCAGATGGCGCTGTTGCCACACCGACCCGGTTTGTCCGGTTTCAATCCGCGCCGCAATAATGCTCAGGTAATGGCGAATATCCACCTCCGCAATCCCCAATTGCGCCAAACCTTCCGCTGCCTGCGGCAACAACTCCTCTAACATCAGTTGCGGCACTTGCCATTCCTGACGCTGCCAACGCAAGGATGCATCCAAGCCCACCCGTGCTGCGTTGTAGAAGTTTTCACGGGCGGTGGCAAATGCCATTGGCAAGGGTTCGCCTGCGCACAGTTGCTCACCGATATATTGAGTCAACCCGTAGAATAACGCGGCATTTGCCAGCATATCCGGCACACTAGGGCCTGCGGGCAAAATGCGGTGTTCAAGACGAATATGCGGCGTACCATCAGGATCAAACCCCACCAGCGGGCGATTCCAGCGCCAGACCACCCCATTATGCAAGCGTAAGTGGGCAAAGCGTTCGGCGGGTTCATCCAACAACTCCGGCAATAACACGGGGTAAATGTCGCGGTTTTCCTCGAAACATTCCGCAATACTGTTATCCGCAAAACCCGAACCGAAACTCACCCGTGCCGGACTCTCGCGCCCAGCATCCACCGCTTGCTCAAACACCGGAATCCGCGTTTCCTCCCATAAGGCTCGCCCGAACAGAAAAGGGGAATTCCCCGTCACCGCCATAATCGGTGCCGAGGTAATCAGCGCCGCGTTATAGAAATGATGAGCAACGTCTGCCGACACTTGCCAATGCACCTGAAACGAAGTCGTCACCGCCTCCAGCATCACGCTATCGTGGTGAATATGCAGCGATTCGCGCCCGTCAATTGCCATGCGTAACGGTCGCCCCTGCCGCGCTTTGAGAATTTCAGCATTCAACACATGGTAGCGGTTGGAATCGGTCATGGTTGCCAAACCAAAATCACTTTGCGCGGCACTGGGTAAAATGCCGATCAGCACTAAGTTTGCATCGAGGGTTTGCGCTGCCGTATTGGCACGTTCCAGCAGTTCACGCAGGGAAGTTTCAAATTCAGACAGCGCCAGCGCCGTCAGCAGGCGTGGGGGTGTATTCAGTTCAATATTAAATTTTGCCAGCTCCGTGGTCGCCAGCGAACTGTTTAAGGCGTGTAGAAAAGCGGTATTGCAGGACAAGGGGCGTAAGTGTACATCCGTGAGCCAGCCTTCCAACTCAAAGCCACCCTTTGCGGGCTGCTTTGAAAACCTCCCAGCCGTTAACTGCTCACGCAACAAGCGGGTTTCTGCATCTAAACGCCGTGCGTATTCCAGCCAGTCTTCAGGACTAAAATGGTCGTGTGCAATTTCCTGCCCCATCTGTCACCTCCCGTAAGCATGGTTTGATTATGCCACGTTTACCGACTTAGTGATTGATACTCGTCAGCAAGGCAGCTCTTCATTCGGCGGCAATTGCAGGAAAAACCCATTCGTCTGCATCACGCGCCGCACTTCGCTGGCAGCAACCTTGAATTGCAACTGGCGCTCATCATCCAGAAAAAACTCAAACGAGAATTCAGGCACTCCAAAAATTTTCAATAAAACCTCAGGGACTCGCGCAAAATTATCCTTTTCCGGCAGGAACAGGAAAGAACCCTGTTTGCGCCGACTGCGGTAAACGTAGCATTGCATGGCGTTACTCCTTGCCTTGTTCGTGTGTCATAAGCGCTGCTTCGCGGATGTCGGCAGTTTTCAAAGCGCGTGTCACCGTGCCACCGTTCAAACGCTCCTCCAGACCAATCTCATTGGCAGAGGTCGTCACCAGCTTGCCTTCACGCTTACGCCCGTCTTTCTGCGTAATACGCACGTATTGCCCGATATTGCTTGACAATTTACCCAGCTCAATCGGCTTGAACACCACATGGTATAAGGCGTTGGAAGGTAAACTTTTCGCCCCTGCCAACACATCCGCTGGTTTAGGCTCAGGAGCGGGAACTGGTGCAGGAGTCGTCGCGGCAGCAGCAACCGCTGGCTGCTCAGAACGGGCACTGGACGGAATATCGATGGTATGTGTGACCGGCGCGGCTTCCGCTGGTATTGCCACCGTCTGCGAGGCGGTATTCACTGGCACAGACACATTCATCCCCATTGCTTGCGCCTGACGGTAAACTTGCTGATTAGCACCCGCAAACCAAGCCACTGCTGCCAATAACACGCCGATAAAACTGGTAATGACCCAACCGCCCACCCGATGCCACATCGCAGGCAAGGTCAGCAGATTCACCCCCGGAATCAATGCCACCAACCCCGTGACCGGATGTCGCTGGAAACACAGCACTACCATTACCAACCAACCCAGCAAAAATAACACCGCACCTAACAACAGTACGCCTAATAATACGTATTCCATGATTTTCCTATTTGCCCCACTAATCTTCGAGGTAAGTATAACCGATTAAACCGGCTTCTATTTCACGCAATAGCATTTTTTGGCGCTCAGAATCGTCAACCGCAGCGGCAAGTTTGCGGCGGCATTGCGCCAGCAAGTCTTTCGGCTCGAAATGCACGTAGCGCAACAGCTCATCAATCGTGTCACCGCGTTCCGGCTCGGATAACTTATAACTGCCATCCGGTAATAATTCCACATTGATGGAATCGGTGTCGCCAAACAGGTTATGCAAATCGCCGAGGATTTCCTGATACGCGCCCACCATGAAAATCCCCAGCAAATACGGCTGATCTTTTTGCAACGAATGCAGCGCCAACGTGCTTGCCAACCGCCCGCTTTCCACATAATGCGACACCGTGCCGTCGGAATCGCAAGTTAAATCCTGCATGGTGACACGCCGATCCGGATTTTCCTGCAAGCGGTGTAGCGGCATGATCGGGAAAATCTGCTCGATTGCCCAGGCATCCGGCATCGACTGGAACAGCGAGAAATTGCAGAAATATTTATCGGCCAATTTTTCCTGCAAACTGGTTTGAATCTCCGGCTCTAACACCTCAAACAGCTCCGGTTGGCTGAGCAGTTTGCGGCAGATCGCGCGGTGAAACTCTTCCGCCCGCGCCCGTTGATTCAAGTCGATCGAACCGTGCGCGTACATGCCGTGCGCCTCGTCCAACCAATACGCCGCGTCGTGGTAGATTTCTGAAGGCGGTAAGCGCTTACGGTTGTGATACAGGCGGAACAGATTGTGCAAGATCATCGGGTCATCATCGTCCGGCTCACTCAGCGTCGGCTGCACTTCCGGCTGTTCGGGGTCAGTGTCAATGACGTTGGTGATTAAGACCGCGTGATGGGCGCTTAAACCGCGCCCGGATTCGGAGATGAAATCGGGGAACGGCAGTTCGTATTCTTCGCACACGTCCTGCACGCTGCGCACGATGGTATTGGCGTATTCCTGCAAGCTGTAGTTGATCGAGCATTCATTGCGCGAACGTGAGCCGTCGTAATCCACGCCCAACCCGCCGCCGACATCGACCACGCGAATGTTGGCACCCAAGCGATGCAATTCTGCGAAATAACGGCTGGCTTCGCGCATTCCGCGTTGAATATCTTGGATATTGGCAATCTGCGACCCCATGTGAAAGTGCAGCAATTGCAGGCAATCGAGTTTCCCAGCGGCTTGCAATTGCTCAATCATGTGCAAAGCTTGCGCAGCAGAAAGCCCGAATTTGGACTTCTCGCCACCGGTATTTTGCCATTTGCCTTTGCCGAGGGTGTACAAACGGGTGCGAATACCGAGCAATGGTTCAATGCCAAGTTTGGCAGCTTCTTCTAGCGTTTCGGCGAGTTCCGAGGGTTTTTCCACCACGATGAAAATGCGATGCCCCATTTGCCGCCCGATCAAGGCGAGGCGCAGGTATTCGCGATCTTTGTAGCCGTTGCAAATGATGGTGCTGCCCGTAGGCGCTGAGCCGAGCACCGCCATGAGTTCGGGTTTGCTGCCCGCTTCCAAACCGACTTGTGCGCCGCCGCCTTTGAGGATTTCTTGGACTACGCTGCGTTGCTGGTTGACTTTGATGGGGTAAATCGCGGTGTATTGGCTGCTTTGCCCGCAATCGGCAATCGCTTGGTTGAATGCGCCTTGCAAGCGTTGCACCCGATCATGCAATACATTGACGAAACGTACTAACAGTGGGAAACGCATTCCGTCTTCGTTGTGGACGCGCATAGCGAGGGCGTGCAAATCGACTTGCTGCGCTGGGTTGCCGGGGACGCACATGGCAACATTGCCTGCGGCGTTAATGTCGAAATAGCCATCACCCCAATGCTGGATGCTGTATAGGCGACGGGCGGCTTCAATGTTCCAAGTGTTGTGGGTATACATGGTGTTCCTGCTGGCGTGGGTGGCACGGTTTCAAGGAGTGCAGGATACTAGAAAAGTTGCCCAAATAAATACCCCCGCTTTCGGAACGGGGGTTAGAGGAGTCGAAGCATGGTCAGGCAATTTATTGTTATTAATGGTTAAGCCTGCTCTCTGCCTCTTGGGGCTTGCTGATAAATACTTGTTGTTGTTTCGCTGTTCTGACTGAAAGGACTATTGCAATGGGTATGCCAACGTTGGCGATTATTATTAAGTGATTGATAATATTGATTGAGACTGTTTTTGGCGGGAAAAAGTGCTAGGCATTGGCTTGGCAATGCTGTCAGAAAACGACAGGGTGGCGGCAGAGAGTGACAGAGGTGACAGTACGAAAATTAGCAACCCACACGAAATACTGGCTTTCGGTAACGGATTTTGTGAATCCAGAGGGCGCGTATGCCATACGCCCCATTCTGATATACTGCTGTAAACCTCAACAAGCAGGGCTTGCAGTATGTCAGGGCAACACCAACACATCTTCATTTCCCACGCGAGCGCTGACGATGCGTTCGTCAAGCAATTGCGTGAAAAGCTGGAACTTCATCACCTTAACGTGTGGGTCGATTCGCGTAATCTGCGCGGTGGCGACAAACTTTGGCCGGAAGTTGCCGAAGCCATCCGCACCGCCCGCCATGTGTTGGTTGTCATCAGCCCGCAAACCATCAATTCCGACTGGGTATTCGACGAAATTGAACTGGCGGAACAGGTCGAAAAGGAAGGTGCCGATTACCGCGTGATTCCGTTGATGCTCCCCGACATTACGCCCAAAGCCCTGAAACGCTATTTCACGGAAGAACCCGCTGGCGAAAAGATCGAGCTGGAAGTCGGCAAGTTGCAGGAGGCGATGCCGCGTATCCTCGCCGCCCTCGGCGAACGCTTGCCCGATGACTTACCCACCGAACAAACCATCGAAAACAAACCCCTTGCCGAATTGCTGCTGGAACTCACCGAACCCACCTTGACGCGCAATGCCGATGGCAGCGAACAACTGAGTGCGCGGGCAACCCTGACCTACACCCCCGCCGACCTCAGCAAGGAACGCGAAGTCACCAGCCGCCCGTTCCGCTTCACCGCCCCCATCGGGCAGATCGAGCAGGACGAACTGCGCTGGTATCTGGAGGCGTATTACCACTGGCCTGTCGGTTTGTTCCGCGAACGGGCGCAACGTACCGAAGCGCAATTGCCGCAATGGGGCGCGAAGCTATCCGCCGCTGTGCTGGACAAACCCGAATGTCAGGCAGTGAAAGCGGCTTGGCACAATACCCGCACCGAGTCCGAACGCCTGTTTTCGGTGCTGGTGGAAACGGCGTTGCTGGAGGATGCCAGCGATGCGGAAAAAGCCAATGCCAATACTGCTGCCAGCCGCTTGCAAAGCCTGCCGTGGGAATTGCTGCACGATGGCAAAGGCTATGTCAGTGATGGCAAATACCCGGTGCGCATCCGCCGCCGTTTGCCCAATTACGATCAGAAACCGCCCAGCATTACCCAGTTGCCGATCCGCATTTTGCTGCTGAGTCCGCGCCCGGAACAGGCTGGCGTGGGTTATATCGACCACCGTGCCAGTGCCTTGCCGCTGGTGGCGGCGGTGGAAGCATTGGGTGATTTGGCAGAACTGAGCGTATTGACTCCACCAACATTGGGCGCACTGGAAAAGGAATTGCGTCGCGCCAGTGAAGCGGGCAAACCCTATCACGTCGTCCACTTCGATGGTCACGGGATTTATGACCAGCAGCATGGGCTGGGTGCGTTGTGTTTTGAAGACCCGCAGGATAGCCATGAGTTGAAAAACCGACGGATGCAATTGGTACACGCTGACACGCTGGCGGTGCTGTTGCGCGATTACCGCATTCCGCTGGTGTTTCTCGAAGCCTGCCAAACCGCGCAGACCGATACCGACCCCAGCGCGTCGGTTGCCGCCAAATTGCTGGAAGAAGGCATTGCCTCGGTGGTTGCGATGTCGCACAGCGTGTTGGTGGCAACGGCTCGGCGTTTCGTCACGCAGTTCTACCGCACCTTGGCGGAGGGGCAACGCATTGGCAAGGCGATGCTGGCGGGGCAAACAGAGCTGATGCGCGACAAGTTTCGTCTGTCGATTGCGGGCGCGGGCGATTTGCACTTGCAGGACTGGTTTGTGCCGATTTTGTATCAGGAACAGCACGACCCGCAGTTGTTCGCACGGCTGCCATCCGCCACCGCGCAATTGATGACGGCGCAACAACGCCAGACGCGGCTGGGCAGGTTGCCCGAACCGCCGCCACACAGCTTCATCGGACGTAGCCGCGAATTGCTGCAAGTCGAGCGGCTGCTGGAACAGCAACCCTATGCGGTGCTGCGCGGTCAGGGTGGTGCGGGCAAAACCACGCTGGCGGTGGAACTGGCTCGGTGGCTGGTGCAAAGCCGCCGCTTCGAGCGGTGCGCCTTCGTCAGCGTCGAGCAATACACCCACCCCGACTACGTGCTGGAACAACTACTCCAGCAACTGGTGAACCCGAATCACAATTTTGCAGCGGAATACGCCAGCGACACCGACCAAGCCTTGCAGGCAATCCGGCGGGTGCTGGAAAACGAGCGGGTGTTGATTGTGGTGGATAATGTGGAGGCGTTGCTGGCGGATGAGGGGAATGTGGGGGCGGTGTTGCAGATTTTGAAGCAGTTGGAAAACCCTCACCCCAACCCCTCTCCCAGAGGTAGAGGGGCTAATACAACTTCTTACTCCCCCTCTACCGCTTCGCGGGAGAGGGGGGCGGGGGGTGAGGGTCTTTCCCTTCTGTTTACTACCCGCGAACCACTCCCCGCGCCGTTCAACCATAAAGCCCGCGAGATTGTGCTGGGGGCGTTGAGCGTGACGGATGCCAAGGCGTTGGTGATGCAGGTGATGAACAACGAAGGTTTGCACCTGCGCCATGATGATCAGGGCAATACGCCGCAGGAAGTGGACGATCTGGTGGGTTCAGTCGGTTGCCATGCGCGGGCGTTGGTGCTGCTGGCGCGGGAACTGGCACAGCGCGGGGTGAAGGCGACCACCGCGAATGTGCGGGCGATCATGCAGGAACTGGAACAACGCCATCCGGGGCAGCGCGAACTGTCGCTCTTCGCCAGCGTCGAACTCTCCCTGCGGCGGCTGTCGCCGGAAGTGCGCGAACAGATTGCGGGGCTGGCAGTGTTTCAGGATGGCGGATACATGGGAGGAATGCACCATGTATTAGGTGTCACAGGCGAACAAGTCACCGAAATCATCAAAGCACTGATCGAAGTCGGTCTGGCACAACCCATCGGCGACTACGGCTACATCCGTCTTGATCCCGCTTTGCCTGCGACGCTGGATTTGGGGCTGACAGCGGAACAGCGCGATGGCTATCGGCAACGCTGGCGGGAAGTGATGGGGCAACTGGTGGATTTTCTCGTCGGTAATCTTGGAAAAGACATCAAACTAGCATTCAGCCTCACCCAACTGGAACTGCCCAACCTGATGGCTTATCTGCAAACGCTGGTGGCGGATTTACAAGCCGGAAGTGTGGCGGCAGAAGTCGTGGCTGACAAGGCAGGCAGTGTCGAGCAATTGCTGGCAAACCTGCATCAACCGCAGGCACTGGCGCAGGTGGTAGCATGGCGCAAGCAGGCTGCACAGGCTTTAGGGGAGTGGAGTCGTGCCCGCTTTGAAAATGAACGCATGAACATTGAACGCCTGTTGCAGCAGGGTGATCTACAAGCCGCTTTTCAGGCAGCCCAAACCTTGTTGCAGCAATGCCAGCAGGCTGGGGAACAAGCGTATGTCGATGCAGATTATGATCTGGCGATGGCACACATCCTGTTGGGGCGGGTGTTGCAAACAGGCGGCGCAGCCGCGCAAGCCTTGCCCTATTTGCAGGAAGCGCAACGGCGTTTTGAAGCATTGGGGGAACGCAGGGCAAGGATGGCTTCAGCCGCCTTGACGGAACAGGGCGATTGCCTGCAAGCCTTGGGGCAACTGGAAGCGGCGGCAGCGGCTTATGAGGAACGCATTAAACGCGGTGAAAAACTGGAAGATACACGCGGTGTTGCGGTAGGCAAAATCCAGCTTGCTTCGGTACGTCTATTGCAAAAACGCTATACCGATGCCCTGCAAGGCTATCAGCAAGTACTGGCACTGTTCCAGCAACTGGATGAACCGGGTGCAGTGGCAACGGCTTGGCATCAGATCGGGATGACGCACAGGAATGCAGGCGACTTTGCACAGGCTGAGCAGGCGTATCGGCAAGCATTAGCGATTCATACACAAAACAATAATCGCTCGTACATGGCGAGTAGCCTGAATGAACTGGGCAATCTTTATAATGTCTGGAATCGCCCGGAACAGGTGGTGAGTTTTTATCGGCAGGCAGCGGGCATGTATGTGGCATTGGGGGATTTGCGCTATGAAGGTGTTGTGCGTAACAACCTCGCGGCTACCTTGATCAAACTCCAACGCTATGACGAAGCCCGCCCGGAACTGCTACGTGCGATTGAGTGCGATCAGGCATTTGGTCATGCGGCTCAACCGTGGCAAACATGGGACATCCTGCACGATCTGGAACAAGCCAGCGGCAATCCACAAGCCGCCCGCGAGGCACGGCGACAGGCACTGGCGGCTTATCTGGCGTATCGGCGGGATGGCGGGGAGAATCATTCTGGTTTTGGGCGTTTGGCTTTGGCGGTGGGGCAGGCGATACAGCAGGGGGATGCCGTGGAGATTGAGCAGGTGATCGGGCAATTGCTTGAACTTGAGGATTGGGACAAAAACTTCCTGCACAAGCTGCAAGCGATTATCGCTGGGGAGCGGGATTTGGCTTTGGCGGAGGATGAGGATTTGCACTACGAGGGAGCTGCGGAGTTGGTTTTGTTGTTGGAGGGGGTGCAGTAAGAACCCCCCATCCCCAACCCCTTCCCCCGCAAGGGGGGGCAGGGGCCAAGAACACGGCTGACAGGCAAGTGCCAAACTTTGAAAATAGTGCAGCTTGCTCCCTTCACCCCTTGCGGGGGAAGGGCTGGGGATGGGGGGAAGAAAGGGAGCAAGAGGTGCTGTCTGTCGGTGAATATTGCGTGGCAGGGCGAGGTTACTGACACTGGCGGGATGGAAAGACAACACAACAAGATTCATCGTGACCTTGCCCGCAATCTGCGCAAGAACATGACCACACCAGAACAGCAGTTATGGGAAGCCCTGAGAAAACGCCAACTCGACGGCTACCGCTTTCGCCGCCAAACCCCGCTAGGGCGTTACATCGCTGATTTTGTTTGTCTGGAAGCACGCTTGGTGATTGAGCTGGATGGCAATCACCATCACGACCAGCAAGACTACGACCGCGAACGCGACGACTGGATGCAACAACAAAACTTTTGCGTACTCCGCTTCTGGAATCACGAAATCCAGCACCATCAGCAAACCGTCATCCAACAAATCCGCCAAGCCCTACACCAACAATCTTCTCTCCTCTTACCCCCTTCACCCCCTGCGGGGGAAGGGCTGGGGATGGGGGGTAAGTTCGGAGTGAGATAGTTAGTCACGCCCCCAACACCACATCCAAAAACGCCTGCCCATACTGCGCCAACTTACGCTCCCCAATCCCCGCAATACCCCGCATCGCCTCCAGCGTTTGCGGGCGTTCATCCGCCATTTGCAGCAAGGTGGAATCGTGGAAAATGACATACGGCGGCACACCCTGCTCCTGTGCCAAGCGCAGTCGCAGCGCACGCAAAGCTTCCCACAAGGCTTCCACCTCAATGGGCATGGTATCGCGGTTAAACCGAGGTTTGGCCACAGGATCACCCCGCACACGATCACGCCGCATCCGTTCGCGCTTCTGCTCTTTGCGCAAATGCAGTTCGATTTCCCCGCGCAACAACGGGCGGGCATTATCGGTCAAACGCAAGCCGCCATGCCCGTCCACATCCACCGTCAAATACCCCAATGCAATCAGTTGGCGGAAAATATTGCGCCATTCCGCATCCGAATGTTCCTTACCAATCCCAAAGGTGGAAAGCTGCTCGTGGCGAAACTGGCGGATGCGCTCATCATCCTTGCCCAGCAACACCTCGATAATGTAATTCACCCCGAAACGCTGCCCGGTGCGGTACACGCACGACAAGGCTTTTTGCGCAGCCACCGCTGCTTCCCACACTTCCGGCGGATTCCGACAGTTATCGCAATTCCCGCACGGTTGCGGTGTCGGTTCACCAAAGTAGCTCAATAACGCTTGGCGGCGGCAGGTGGTCATTTCGCACAAGCCCAACATGGCTTGCAGCTTGTGGTGTTCGATGCGCTTTTGCTGCTCGCTGGCGGTGGATTCCTGCATCATCTGGCGCAAGGTGATGACATCCTGCAAGCCGTAAGACATCCACGCATTCGCAGGCAAACCGTCACGCCCCGCCCGTCCGGTTTCCTGATAATAAGCTTCGATGCTTTTCGGCAGGCTCAAATGCGCCACGAAACGCACATCCGGCTTGTCAATCCCCATGCCGAACGCGATGGTAGCAACAATGATCACCCCCTCTTCGCGCAGGAAACGTTGCTGATGGTTACGGCGCGTATCCGCATCCATCCCCGCATGATACGGCAAGGCGGTGCGCCCCTGTTGCGCCAGCCACGCGGCGGTATCTTCGACCTTTTTGCGCGACAAGCAGTAAACAATCCCGGCATCCTGCGAATGATGCGCGTCGATAAACTGCCACAATTGTTGCCGTGCGTTTTGCCCCTGCTGGATGGTGTAGTGGATATTGGGGCGATCAAAACTGTTGACGTAAATATCAGCGCGTTGCAGGCGCAACTGCTCGATAATTTCTTGGCGCGTGCGCTGATCCGCCGTCGCCGTCAACGCAATGCGCGGCACACCGGGGAAACGTTCCGCCAGGATCGACAATTGCTGATATTCCGGGCGGAAATCATGCCCCCATTGCGACACACAATGCGCTTCGTCGATGGCGAACAGACTGATACCGATGGTGGTGTGCAAACGTTCCAGCAAGGGCAGCATTTTTTCGCTGAGCAAACGTTCGGGCGCGACGTAGAGCAGGTCGATTTCACCCGCCAGTAATTCGCGCTCTACCCGCTGCACCGCGCCGTAGTTCAGCGAGGAATTGAGGTACGCCGCACGAATCCCCAGTTGCAGCAAAGCATCGACCTGATCCTGCATCAAGGCAATCAGCGGCGACACGATAATACCCACACCATCGCGCACCAACGCCGGAATCTGGTAACACAACGATTTGCCGCCGCCCGTGGGCATTAGCGCAAGGACATCACGATCTTGCAGCAATGATCCAATAATATCGCGCTGGTTCAGGCGAAAATCGGCGTAGCCGTAGGTGTTGTTGAGAATGTGGTAGGCACGTTGCATGGCGCTATTGTTTCACCTTAATGGGTTCGTAACCACTGCCATGTTGCCATACCCACCAATGTCATGAGCAACGAACCAATAACATGTACGCTAATAACGCCTGCCGCCCATGCCATACGCCCGTTTTGGAACAACAACATGACTTCCGCCGAAAACGTCGAAAACGTCGTCAAACTGCCGCAAAAGCCAGTGATGATCAGCAGCTTCCATTCGGGAGACAGGTTGGTGCTGGAGAAAAATGCAATCGCCAAGCCGATGGTGTAAGCACCCAGCAAATTAGCGGTGAGCGTACCCACCGCCAGATGCGGCAACAGCGTGTTGAGCTTCAAACCTAACAACCAGCGTAACCATGCACCAAGTGCTGCGCCAATGGCGATGGCGAGAAAGGTTTTCCACATGAACGTTATTCCCTGAATTTTTAATCCATATTCGATTCTGCTAGCTCCACAAGAGTGTGTCAAAGCATGATTCGACGGTAATGGTAAGGTTTTTTGCACTCCCACAACTCACACCCATACTGAGCATTTTTCATTGGGAGTTGCCTATGCCATTCCACGGTGTCTTACCCCATCGCCAACACCTGTTCCAGCCGCAACCCGTGCAAAACATTGGCGTGAACGATACTTACGCTTGGCAGCTTAATCCTGAGCATCGCCATGTCTACAACAAATTAGCACTAGCGCTTGCCCAAGGCTTGCAAGCTGCGCCGTGTGGCATTGACCCGCTGAGTGTCGGTATTGACGCGGCAATCCCGCTATTCGTCAAACCGATTACCAATTTGTTGGGCATGTCGCTGGATGCGCAAGCCACCACCGCAGGCGATTTGGCGAGTGGGTATACTCAGTGCGCCCCCGGCTGTTTCTGGGGTGAATACTTGGTCGGCGACCACACCAGTACCGATTGTTTGGTACTCGCGGGCAAAGTGTTGTGGTTTGCCCATACGCAAGGCGCAATCACCAAAGACAAACAACGCCCGATTTATTGGCATATTGGGGTACGTTTGCCTGCGTTAGAGCCGCTAATTGCCACTTTCATCCAAACCCAGCTCCCCGGTTATACTGGACTGTGCAATGTGGAAATGATCGGTGACAAGGTTATCGAAATGCACTTGCGCGGCTCCAACGGCTTCTTCGATTTTTACGGCGCACATTTTGTCCCCGCTTGGGTGGAATTGGTGGATAAACACCTCTGGCATGGGCTGGAATTTGTACGCGAAGGTTATGTTTACTCGCTGTTTGGTGAAGGTGAACTGCCTGCGGATTATGCCGAGATTGCGGCGGCGCATGGGGTGAAAGCTGTGCCGGACACGGTGACGCGGGATCGTATCGCTATTTTGTATGCTGGCACGCTCGATGCGGCAGAACAGGTTGCCATGCGCTTGCGTAACTACCAATGACAAAGGAAAAACAGGCGTTCTCCTTCGTCATAAAATTTTAATAAATAAGGGATTGCGTTGAGTCCAAACACTCCGACACAAACGTTGCGCCGCCAACGATAACCGCACCATCGACCAACTCACCTTCTTTGACCTGACGCGCCCCGACGCACGGCCCACAAACATACATTTTGCCACCAGCGTCAGCATATAAACTAATCATCTCAACCAATGTTGGGAAACCTTTTGCTGCCACATGCTCTGCAATCCCTTTAATCATCAACATACTGCCGTTGCCTTGAAATCCCATTACCACCTCTACATCGGATGCTTGCGCAGACGTTGCCATTACAAAAGGGATGGTTGCCAGTTCTGGATTTTCAGGACCATTCGTAACCATGATGAACAGTTTTTTCTTAGCCTCTGACATTTTGATTTCTCCTGTTATCAACAGCTTTAAATACAGTTTCATACTGGCACAAGTTACCAACACCAGAATTGATATGCGTCATAAACAAGTCACAGAAGCGTCAAACAAAAACCCCACAATCATGGCGTACACCTGCCTTCGACGCGAAAACGTATTACAAAGCACCAAACAACGAAGGAATGTCAGATGACCACTACCCTAGCCTCCGAATACCAACGCATCCGCCACACCAGCGCGGCAATTTGTGCCCCGCTTGCCCGTGACGATTACCAACTGCAAAGCATTGTCGAAACCAGCCCCCCAAAATGGCATTTGGGGCATGTGACCTGGTTTTTTGAAACCTTTTTGCTGCAAGCGTTTGTGAAAAATTACCAACCGTTTCGCGCTGAATACAACTACCTGTTCAACTCGTATTACCAAACCGTTGGCTCAATGCAACCCCGCGCCGAACGCGGCTTAATGTCACGCCCGACGGTGGAAGAAGTCTACGCCTACCGCGCCGCGATTGATGAGCGCATGATGGCATTGCTAAGCGACGCTGACCCCAGCCAAGCACAGGCAATCGCCGCACGGGTCACACTCGGCTTGCACCACGAACAGCAACACCAAGAACTGCTGTACATGGACATTAAACACAACTTCTGGCGCAACCCGCTGCGCCCGATTTACCTCCCCAAAACCTTGCCCGTGCAGGAAGCCGCCCCGCTTGAATGGGAAATGCGCGAAGGGGGTTTGATTGAAAGCGGCTTCGACGGCGACAGCTTCGCCTACGACAACGAACGCCCGCAGCACAGGGTTTGGCTCGAACCGCATCGCCTTGCCTCGCGCTTGACCACTAATGCCGAATACCTCGCCTTCATCGAAGACGGCGGCTATCAACGCGCCGAACTGTGGCTGGCGGATGGCTGGTATCACCGCAAGCAACACGGCTGGCAAGCGCCCTTGTATTGGGAACAACGTGACGGGCAGTGGTACGAATTCACCCTGCACGGTTTCGAGTCACTCAACCTTGCCGCGCCCGTTGCCCACACCAGTTATTACGAAGCCGATGCCTTCGCCCGCTGGTCAGGCAAACGCTTGCCGCTAGAAGCCGAACTCGAACACAAATTGCGCGAATTGCCGATTAAGGGGCATTTCACCGACAGCAATACCTTCCACCCGCAAGCAGGCACAGGGCAACACTACGGCTCGCTGTGGGAATGGACAGCCTCGCCCTACACCGCCTACCCGCGTTTCCAACCGCTGGAAGGCAGCATGGGCGAATATAACGGTAAATTCATGTGCAACCAGTGGGTATTGCGCGGCGGGGCGTGTATAACACCAGCCGACCATATTCGCCCCACCTACCGAAACTTTTTTTACCCCCACGACCGCTGGCAGTTCAGCGGTATTCGTCTCGCGGAGGACGTATGAACGCTATTTGCCCCAAAGCCACCAAGGTCAGCTTCCACGATTACCAGCCGGAGCTGGACAATTTCCGCCAAACCGTGCTGCACGGGTTAGCGCACGAACACAAACAAATTCCGCCGAAATTTTTCTACGATGAACGCGGTTCGCAATTGTTTGAAGCGATTCTGAAACAGCCGGAATACTACGTGCCACACGTCGAAAAACAGCTCTACCGCGACTATGCGGCGGACATGGCAGCGTTAATCGGCAAGGATGCGGTGCTGATCGAACCCGGTAGCGGCAGTTGCGAAAAGGTGCAGTTATTGCTGGATGCACTGCGCCCAGCGGCGTATGTGCCAATGGATATTTCTGGCGATTTTCTGCGCCAGTCGGCGGCGACGTTGGGGGCTGCATTCCCGTGGTTGCACGTTCATGCGGCGTGTTTGGATTTCACCCGCGAGTTGCACTTGCCGCAAAACGTACCCGCCGGGCGGCGCGTGGTATTCATCCCCGGCTCTAGCTTGGGCAATTTTGATTTGCCAGAAGCGCAGCATTTCCTGTTCAATATTGCACAATTGGTCGGCAAAGGCGGCGGCTTGCTGATCGGTGTGGATCGCAAGAAAGACAAAGCGGTGCTGGAAACAGCCTACAACGATGCGGCAGGTGTGACCGCTGCTTTCAACTTGAATTTGCTGGTGCGTATCAATAACGAGTTGGAAGGCACGTTCGATCTTGAGCAGTTTGCGCATTATGCGTGTTACAACGCGGCAATGGGGCGGATTGAGATGCACCTCACTAGCCTGCAAGACCAAAGCGTGCAAGTGGCGGGTAGAACTTTCCACTTTGCACAAGGGGAACGTATCCATACCGAAAATTCCTACAAATACCACCCTGAGGAATTCATCACGCTGGCGATGGCGGCAGGCTTCAAATGTGAGCAACATTGGACGGATGCTGCTAACCTCTTCGGCATCTATTACTGTACCGTGTGAGCCTGTCATGCCAACCGCTGAAAACCGCTTCCCTGCCCTGCAAAACTGCTTGTATTTAAATCATGCAGCGGTTGCCCCTTGGCCGCAAATCACCGCAGACGCAGTACAAGCATTTGCGGCAGAAAATGCACAGCAAGGCACACTCAATTACCTGCATTGGCTGACGGTGGAACAAGCCTTGCGCGAACAAGCGCGTGAATTGCTGAATGCGCCCGCCGCAGGTGATATTGCGCTGGTGAAAAACACCTCGGAAGGTTTGTCCTTCGTTGCTTATGGGCTGGACTGGCAAGCAGGCGATAATGTGGTGGGGATTCGTCAGGAATTTCCTTCCAACCGCTATGTCTGGCAATCGCTGGCAAGCCAAGGCGTGGAATTCCGCCAATTGGATTTGCGCGAATACCCTGATGCCCCCGAAACGGCGTTGCTGGCGTTATGCGACTCCCGTACCCGTTTGCTCAGCATTAGTGCGGTGCAATACACCAACGGTTTGCGCATGGATTTGGCAAAAATCGGCGCGTTTTGCCGCGCCAAGGGCATTCTACTTTGCGTGGATGCGATTCAACAAATCGGTGCAATCCCGTTTGATGTGCAGCAAGTGCAAGCTGACTTTGTAGTGGCAGATGGACACAAATGGATGCTAGGGCCGGAAGGTTTGGCACTGTTTTACGTGCGCCGTGAGGTGTTGGAGTCTTTGCGCTTAACCCAATACGGCTGGCACATGGCAGAAGGTTTGACCGATTACACGATGGAAGACTACCAACCCGCGTTGGATGCACGGCGGTTTGAATGTGGCAGCCCGAATATGCTGGGGATTCATGCGCTGCACGCCAGCCTTGGGGTATTGCTGGAAACCGGCATGGCGACGGTGTGGGAACAGCTTAGTGCGCGGGTACAGTATTTGCTGGACGGTTTGCAAGCCTTGCCGGATATGGAAATTCTCAGTGATACGCGGGCGGAACGGCTTTCGGGTATTGTTACCTTCCGTTCGCACACGCGCACCAATGCCGAACTGTTCCAGCACCTGCAAAATAATGGCGTATTTTGTGCGCAACGCGGTGGCGGGATTCGCTTTTCACCGCATTTTTATACGCCGTTCAGCCAGCTAGAACAGGTACTTCACTTACTCAATGCCTGACATAAGTTGTGTGTAACATTCCACTGCCGTGAATTCCTGCGTGTCTTTGGGTGGTTGCTGCGAGTCAGGCTGGTGAATCGCCAACAGATACTTCACGCCATGCGCTTGCGCCGCCCGCAGCACATGCAGATTGTCATCAATGAATAAGGAATGAGCAGGATCATAGACCTCCACTTCGCTTAACTTCTGCCAAAAATCAGGGTGCTCTTTGGGTAAGCCAAGGGAATGCGAGGTGATAATGTGATCAAAATACTGCTCTAAGGCCACATAGCCGAATTTCATCCCCACGCTTTTTTGGTGTGCATTCGTGAGTAACACCACCCGCTTGCCGCGTTTATGCAGGGATTCTAAAAAGCGTTCGACATGTGCCCGAATCTGGATACGATCCGCTACCTCGTGTTTGAGTGCCACCAAGTCCGTTCCCAAATGATTTTGCCAATAATCAAGGCAATACCACTCCAGCGTACCCTCCATTTCGGTGTAACGTTGATGCAAATAGGTACGAACTTCATCCGGCGTTGCGCCGCGCTGCGCGGCAAGGCGCACGGGCAAATGTTCTAGCCAAAAATGGTTGTCGAAATGCAAATCCAACAACGTGCCATCCATGTCCAGAAACACGGTGTTTATCTCATGCCAATTTAAATCTATTGCGTTATAATTCATTTTATGGGCTTCCACATACCACTAAAAATCGCATCATACCGGAGGATAATATGAAAAATCTGCATTTGCTGGGACTAAGCCTTTCCATCGCCGTGTTACTCGCTGGCTGTGGCGGCGGTGGTGTCAGCGGAAATAATCCCTCGAATACCGTCAGCAAACCCGCGTTAAAACAAGCGACCTCTAATGCCGAGCTAGAAGCCTTAATTAAAAAGCAAATGTTGGCAATCTACGGCACAACGCGCCCAGAAATTTACCCCGTTGCCTACACGACAGGCAGCAGCAACTCGGCTCCCGACAGTGCCGCAGGTTCGACTCAAAGTTTTTCCAGCACCAATACCCAAGAAACCTCAGTCGATGAAGCCGACCGCCTAAAAACCAATGGTAATTATCTCTACACCGCCGCCCTCGACAAACCCATTGTGCGCATTTTCAAAGCAAATCAGGCGACGACACAAGCAGTAGCCGAACTGCCCTTGAGCAACGACACCAACACCGTGCTGACCGGGCTTTATCTGGATGGCTCACACTTGGTAGCTCTCGCTGAAGACCAACAACAAGTGGGCATTTGGGACGGTTGGTTTACGCCCAGCTATTGGCGCAACCAACAAAGTCAGGTGCACTTACTCAATGTTGCTGATCCTGCTGCCCCGGCTCAGACCAGTAAGCTAACCCTAGAAGGACAGATGATCAGCAGCCGACGCATCGGTTCGACCCTCTACCTCGCCACCCGCCATACACCCACCCTCAAAGGTTTAATCGAGTACCCGACAACGGACACCGAAGCTGCCGCCAACCGTGACTTGATCAACCAAGCGACACTCAGCGACTTTTTACCCGATTACCGCGTCAATGACGGCACAGGGCAAGAGCTATTTGCTGCCGATGATTGCTTTATGACGCAATACAATGGCAAAGATGACTATCAAACCAGCATCATCAGCCTCTTGACCCTCGACTTGACTAGCAGCAACCCCATCCCTCAAGGCAAATGTTTCGCCGGTGATACTGAGACCTTGTACGCCTCCAGTGAGGCTATTTATTTAGCGACTACGCATTACAACTACACCACTGCACAAGTCGCTGACGCAACCGTCAGCAATACTGTTACCAACTATGACACCGCGATTACCACCGACTTGCATAAATTCTCCCTCGCCAACGGCATTACCTACCAAGGCTCAGGGCGCGTCAATGGGCACTTAGGCTGGCAACAAGACCTAAAGCCCTTCCGCATGAGTGAGCACAACGGTGTATTGCGCTTGATCACTTACACCGGTAGCTGGTCAAATCGCACTGCTTCCCCCGCCAGTTTGTATACGCTGCAAGAAAATACAGCGACCCAATCACTGGATATTCTCGCGAAACTGCCCAATGACACGCGCCCCGCACCGCTCGGCAAACCGGGTGAACAAATTTATGCGACACGGTTTCTTGGTGACAAAGGCTATTTAGTGACGTTCCAAACCACTGACCCGTTGTATTTGCTGGACTTGTCTAATCCGCGTGACCCATTCATCGCCAGCGAACTGCAAATTGATGGCTATTCCGACTACCTGCATCCGGTTGGCAACCACTATTTATTGGGGATTGGTAAAGACGCAGTAGCCGTTGCCGGAGGTGATGAGGGACGTGGCGCATGGTATCAAGGTGTGAAACTTTCCCTCATCGACATCAGCAACCCAGCCGCCCCGTATGAGAAAGAAAAGATCATTATTGGCAAACGCGGTACAGAAACCGGTGTTTCCCAAAGTCATCACGCGTTAACCACTTTGCAGCAAGGTAATAACCTGCAATTAGCCTTACCCGTTAGCTTGCATGAATCTGCCCCCAGTTACGCACCATCTGGGCCAAGTACCCACTATAGCTGGACACAAGACGAACTCTACCGACTCAACATCAACACCGTCACGGGTACTATGCAGGCACTGCCCCCCATCGTCGGCACTGTTAAAAATAGCGCCGACATTTACGGCTATTCCTACCAATGGCCTTATGACCGTTCGGTGATGATCGACACTTATGTACATTACCTGCACGGTGACAAGGTGATTAGTCAAGCCTGGTAGGTTAGAATCTGGGTATGCAAAAACCACCCAACATTCATGCCATACACCCGGTCACTAGCAGCCGCTTATTCCACGTGGAGGAAATCCACTTGGAATTCAGCAACGGTGAACGCCGCATTTACGAGCGCCTTGCTAACCGTGGCAATGGCGCAGTGTTGATCGTGCCGCTGCTGAATGACGACACACTACTGCTCATTCGCGAATATTCGGCGGGAACCGGGCGCTACGAACTCGGCTTCCCCAAAGGCAAAGTCGAGAACGGCGAAAACATCCTTGAAGCGGCTAATCGCGAAATCATGGAGGAAGTCGGTTACGCTGCCCATGACTTGCACTTGTTGCGGCGCGTCAGCCTATCCCCCGGCTATATGCAGCACCATACCCACCTGATTCTTGCCCGCGACCTATACCCCCATCGCGTTGATGGTGACGAACCCGAACCGCTAGAGGTCGTGCCTTGGAAATTATCTGACGCCGCAGACTTACTGTTGCAGGATGATTTCACCGAAGGGCGCAGCTTGCTGGCGCTGTATTTGGCACAGGATTGGCTCAAACAACACACATAAGGACTTTCATGGATTTACCGAACCTCCTCCACGCCACCGTGCGCATTGCTCAAGAAGCAGGCGATAAAATCATGGCTGTATACAACACGGTCGACTTCGCGGTGGAGCATAAACATGACGATTCACCCCTCACGGCTGCGGATATGGCCTCACACCATCATATTGTCGATGCACTGAAGGCATTAACGCCCGACTATCCTATACTTTCAGAAGAATCCGCACAGTTACCCTTTAGCGAACGCAGCCAATGGCAAACCTACTGGCTGGTTGACCCGCTGGACGGAACCCGCGAATTCGTCAAACGCAACGGTGAATTCAGCACCCTGATTGCATTAGTACATAACAATCAAGCCATTCTCGGCGTTGTTCACGCCCCCGCATTAAACGAAACCTGGTTTGCGCACCAAGGCGGCGGCGCATTCAAGCAAATGAACGGGGAAACCCTCCCAATCAGCACCCGCACCACCAGCAAGCCGCTCAAAGTCATGGGCAGCAAATCGCACCGTGACCCAATCATGCCGCAGTTTTTGGAACGCATTGGCGAACACGAGTACGCAGTGATGGGCAGCATACTCAAAGCCTGTCGCGTTGCTGAAGGTTCGGCGGACATTTACCCACGCCTCGGTTTAACCTCTGAATGGGATACTGCCGCCGCACAAATCATTGTGGAAGAAGCCGGTGGGTATTTCACCCGCACCGACATGCAACCCATGCGCTACAACACCAAAGACTCCATGCTCAACCCGCATTTCTTTGTATTCGGCAAGGACTACCACGACTGGTCGCAGTATTTAGTGTAGGTTTTGCAACATTCCCACTTCCAGATCAATCCCCAACTCATGGTCGGGGTTGATCGAAATGCTATAACCCACACCGACTTTCTCAATAATCCACTTAAACTCCGCCAATAAACCGCCGCCGTAGCCTGGGAAATCGCGTACAAACGCCTTGGCACGATCCGGGCTGGTGAATAAAATCAGGATTTTATTGCCTGCGTCATCATCCAAGGTCAGTGGCACTGCCTGATCACTGGTGGTCGGCTGCAAACCGCCAATCTGGTGCTTTTCATAAATCGGCATGAATAGCGTCACTTCCAACAATTGTTGAATAAAAGTATCGCCCTCCAATTCGCCCGCTAAGGCTTTCACTAGCAGCTCTTCGGCTTCGTTCATCGTTTGTGGCGTCATCTTGGTATCCTGATAGGTGTAATAGGTTAAAGGGTAATCAATCGCCGTATCCGGCACAATGACCCGTAAGAAGTATAATGATAAACCCTAAAGCCTGTTCTTTAAGGCGGGAAAATAATCATTTCTGTTGATTCTACGCTACAATATGCCCTCATTATTTGCCTACTTGAGCCATACTTATGCCTACCCTGTTTCGCACCCTCTACCGCAGCAGCCGATACCTGCTAACCGCAGTATTATTATTCATCACCTTCCCCACTATGGCGGATGAACCGCCATCGCAAGACATGCTGGAAAATTCCATCGTCAAAATTTATGTCACTAGTAAAGCCCAAACCAGTTATTCCCCCTGGAATGCGGATAGCATCGCTTCCAGCGGCTCCGGCTTTATCATTGAAGGCAAGCGTATCCTCACCAATGCACACGTAGTTGCCGATCATATTTTTGTCGAAATCCAACGCGATGGCACGCCCAAACGCTACCAAGCAACCGTCGAGTATGTATCGCATGAAATGGATATTGCCGTCCTCAAAATTAAAGACGAAACGTTCTTTGCCAAAGGTAAACCCCTCACCTTGGGCGAACTCCCTGATATTCACCAAGAAATCATGGTGCATGGCTTCCCCATTGGTGGTGACACCCTCAGTACCACACGTGGGATTGTGTCACGTATTGAATACATGCCTTATGTTCACAGCGGTCTGTCTTACCAAGCCATCCAGATAGACGCAGCGATTAATCCCGGCAACAGTGGTGGCCCTGCGATTATCAATGGCAAAGTGGCAGGCATGGTGATGCAAAAATCTGATGAAAGTGCCGAAAATATCGGTTACATCATCCCCACCGTCATGATCAACCGCTTCCTCACCGACATAGCGGATGGCAAATACGACGGCTTCCCCTCTTTTTCGGTGGAAATACAAAACCTGCTTAGCCCAACGTTGAAACAAAAATATCAATTAAATGAGGAACAAAGTGGTGTCCTCATCAGCAAAGTCTGTGCCAACACTTCCGCTGAAAAAGCGCTACAAGAAAATGATGTCATTACCCACATTGACGGCAAAAATATCGATGATGATGGCACTGCACTGCTAACCCAGCGCAAAACCATTAACTTTCAACATTATCTCGACTTGCATCAAGTAGGGGACACGCTAACCCTGGACATCGTGCGTAATGGTAAACCGCAACAGGTCAAACTGCTGCTGGATAAAGCTGATGAAAGCGATTACACCTACGACAAAGAACCGCGCTACGTCATTTATGGTGGTTTTGTCTTCGTGGCTAGCGACGTCTACGAAGGCTGCCAAACCCGTGAAGACTATGATGAGCGTAAAGATAAAGACAAAAAAGATGATATTAGTATCACCCAAGTACTGGCAGCCTCCGGCAACTTAGGATTTCACGACCTCTCATCATTGAGTATCAAAAAACTCAATGGTGAACGTTTCAACACCTTTGAAGAGTTCTACAAACGTTTACGCAGTAGTACAACCCCCTTCATCATTTTAGAAGACTATTCCGGCTACGAAGTCGCGATTGACCGCAAACTCGCTGACAGTGAGCACGACGACATCATGGAGCAATACAGCATTCACAAAGATCGCTCCAAAGATGTCGCGGCCTGGGATAAAGAACTCGCTCAAAAGTAGTCCAATATTCGCCTAAAACCGTTTAGCCACTCAAAGCCCAGCGCTTTGAGTGGCTGCAAATACGCTGGCAACTTCCTTAAACATATCACGATTCGCTTGATTAACAGTCATCACCAACGCTGTATCGTTAGCAGGGTCGTACAGCATCATAGTTCCCCAAAAACCGGCATGACCCCACATTTCGCGCCCATTAAATACCGCACGTTGCAAACCCAGACCATAATTCGGGCTAACCCCACTGGTTTGTCGCATGAGCTGCAAGGTTGTACGCTCACGGAACAATTCCCTGTGCATCAAGGCTCGCAAAAACAGCGTCAAATCCTCAGTGGTCGACACCAGCGCTCCACTTGCCCACGCCGCCGAGGTATTCAGCGAAGTTGCCGTAATATCGAGGTTATTGCCTTGTGCCACAAGATTATAGAAATGATGCGCTAAACGTCCACGTCCGGTTTCAAAACCTTCGTGCCAAGTGTTCACCATGCCTAAGCGATTGAAAATTCTCCCCCGATAATTCGCGCTCAAAGACTGCCCTGTTACCTGCTCAATCACCAAACCTAAGAGCAAATAATGCGTATCGCTGTATTCAAACTGCCGACCTGGAGCTGCCAACGCATTCGCTGCCAAACCAGAACTGAGGTAATAGCCTAGCAATGCCCGCCCATTCCACTGACGTGAAGCCAGACCCTGCCCATTGTTACTGAGTACCTCGCCGATCATCTGTGCAAACAAACCATTGCCATCCTGTGCGGTTGGCGTATCCGCGAGATAATCCCGCAACCCTGCCGTATGCTGAAGCAACTGACGCACCGTGATGCTCCCACCGGCTTTCACGCCCCCCATCACATGCAAATCATCCAAGGTATATCCAGCAGGTAATAGCGTATTATCCAGCAAGCGTGACAAGGGCGTATCCAGCGTCAAATAGCCCTCTTCCACCAACTGCAATACCACTGTCGCGGTGAATACTTTGGAAATGCTGGCAACCCGAAAAGGATAAGCCATACTCATCGTTTCACCTGTTTGCGGATTCGCCAAACCTTGCGCCCGTGCATAACGGTACTGCTGCTGCGGCACATCCAACAACAGTGTTGTACTGATGACATCCGCCTGTTGCAACGTATCGGCTCCCCAACGATCAAGACTAATAGTCAAGCGATTCGCCAAAGGGGTATCCTCACGAGAAATAATGCCGAGCTGGTCAGGAGCTATACCACTACCGCCACCACAACCTGCGACTAACGACATCAAGAGGCCAGCCCCGATTAAAGCAACCCTACGCCACACCAATCTGACCATATTATCCCTTCCCTTCACTGTGTTAAGCATGGGAAGTGGTATAGGTTAAACCTTGCTACTCATTGGGTACGGGCAGCAGTGACGGCTAAAGCCAACCGATAAATGGCAGTGATCAAACTTCAGAAATGCTTATGAAAAAATTTGCGCCCGAATAAGCACGACACTGCTATCCTCCACTACACTATTTCACTTTACTGAATTGGATAGATACTATTATGAAAAACACCAATTTTTGGCTGGGTAACGGCTTGCTGGCCTTAGCCTTATTGATACTGGTTTTCATGGGCACACTGTCAGAAATGCTCGGCATCGGCGCGGTCATTTTATGGATGGGCGTCGCTGCCGCAGGCACGTATTTTATTATGAAAAGCTAATTACCGTAGAAGAACAGCTCCACGCTATTCTTCCACACCTGCGGCAACAATGTTTCTAACGGCACACCTTTCACCGCAGCCACCTGCTCGGCAATAAACGGCAAATACTTCGGCTCATTCTTATGCCCACGGTAAGGAATCGGTGTCAAATACGGCGCATCAGTTTCAAACAGAATTTGCTCGATGGGCGTGATACTAATAATTTCACGCACATTGTCCGCCGCTTTAAACGTGCTAATACCGTTAAAGCCCAGACAAAAGCCTTCCCCAAGGCAATATTCCGCCAACCCCTTCCCCGACGTGAAGCTGTGAATCACCCCTCGCTTCGGCATTTGTCCCACGAACTGACGCAAAATGGCTTGCGTATCCTCATCTGCCTCGCGGGTATGCACCACAATCGGCAAGGCCAGATCAATCGCTATCTGCAACTGGCGCTCGAAGGCATCGCGCTGTTTGGCTCGATCCGAATAATCGTAATGGTAATCCAACCCAATTTCGCCAATCGCCAGTATCTTCTCGTGCAACGCATTGGTGCGAATTTGCGCATCCACCGCGTCGCTGTAATCGTTGGCATCGTGGGGGTGAATGCCCTGTGTTCCCCAGACTTGCGGGTAGTGCTGCACCAACGCCATCACTTTTTCCAGATTGTCGGGGGAAACCGCAATGGTAATAATACGTTCAACATTCACCTCGCGGGCGGCTTGCAAAGCAGCGTCCAGCGCGTCACCTTCCAAATAATCCAGATGGCAATGGGTTTCGATAATCGAGTGCTCGAAGACAGGAATAGCACGTTTTTTAGACATAAATTTTCCGTATTTCTATAAGGGTTTGTTGTCGTTGAGAATTTTTCACACTACATTGATTCCAATCCCTAGTAAAACGTTAGGGTATTAACCAACAAAGTGTTCTCACAGGAGGTTTACCATGGCACAGATTGCAAGTAAATCGGCTGGGGTTTCCAGTGCTCCTCACGCCGAACAATTATTCAAAAGTTACCCCGTCCAACACGTTGAACCTGCCGCGATTATGCGTTGGCTGCGGCAAGGCTGGGCGGATATGAAAGCCAACCCTTCAGCCAGCTTAGCTTACGGGATTGTGTTCGCCTTGGTCGGTATTCTCATGAGCATCGTCTCAACCGCTAATCCGGCGTTTTTTGTGGCAGCCAGCACCGGCTTTTTACTGGTAGGCCCTTTCCTTGCCTTAGGCTTGTATGGCTTGAGTCATCAAATTGAACAGGGGCAAGCTCCGCGCTTCTGGTCATCTCTCCGTGGTATTCGGGAAAATGCTATTAGCCTTGGGCTATATGCCGTGGTATTGGGAATGATGATGGTATTTTGGGTGCGCTTATCAGCCGTCATCACCGGTATTTTCTTTAACCAAATGTCGGTCGATATGGCGGGTTACGCAGGGCTATGGAATGCCTTAATCACCATGGAACAGGGCTGGATGTTTATTCTGGCCTTCTTCGGTGTAGGGCTATTGTTTGCGTTGTTTGCGTTTATGACGGGTGTGGTGACAGCCCAGATGTTGTTGGAACGTAAGGTGGATATTGTGACAGCCGCGACCACCAGTGTGCGTGCCGTTTTCAAAAGCCCGTTGACCATGCTGCTGTGGGCACTCACCATCACCGTCGTTATTGGCCTAGGGATTGCAACCTTTGATCTCGGTTTGATTATTGCGATGCCCTTGATTGCCCATGCGAGTTGGCACGCTTACCGCGACATGGTGCAGGAAAAATGACATGCTAAACGTCTTGGATAGCCAGATCTTGGGCATTTTCCACGGTTTGCGCTCCCCGTATCTGGATCATTTTTTTGCATCTGTTACGTGGTTAGGGTCGCTGTGGTTGTTAGTACCCCTGAGTGCGTTAGGTATTGTGGTGGTATGGCGTTTAGGATATGCCTCCGTGCTATCGTTACACAGCACGTATTTGCCTGCGGCGTTGCTGCTGGCAAGTGCGTTGGCTTTTGCGCTCAAGGCGTGGTTTGAACGTCCACGCCCGGCGTTGTTTGAAACCTTGACGGCAATGCCGGTGGATTCGGCATTTCCCAGCGCACATTCGGCACAAGCCGCCGCGTTTTTTGTAGCACTGTGGTTCTTGCTACCGCCCGCGCTGCGGGTCGGCGGGGGCATTGTTTTAGCGGGTGTCGTGAGCGCGGTGATGATGTCTAGGCTATATTTGCAAGTGCATTGGCCGAGTGATGTGCTGGTCGGTGCACTGCTAGGGGGTGCCTGTGCAGTGATATTACGTGTGGTATTTTTGCCAAAGGTTTACGCATGAAGAATAAATTTCTCGGCACCGGAGATGCGGGTTATCACCCCTTGCGAAAATTTCGCACCGTGTTATCCGGTCTGAGTTACGCAGTCAAATACGATTTTAGTGTCACCTACAAACTCGTGCTGTCAGTGACCGTATTGATCGTGGCCTTCGCCTTCAGAGGCTGGGTGGATTTTCTCATGGTATTGGTAGCCACCACCTTAGTACTCATGGCGGAACTGTTCAACAGCGCGATTGAAGCACTCTGTGACTTTGTGGAAGAGCGCCACAATGAAAAAATCAAAGTGATCAAAGACATCGCCGCCGCTGCGGTCGGCGTGTCCATTTTGTTGTGGGTAGTGGTAATCGGGATGGAACTCTGGAGCATGATCAAATAACGCCTTGCGCCAACATCGCATCGGCTACTTTCACAAAACCCGCGATGTTGGCACCCGCCAGGTAATTACCCGCCTGCCCGTAAGCCGCTGCGGTCTCCACGCATTGATGGTGGATATTCACCATAATCGAATGCAATTTGGCATCCACTTCACCACGTGTCCAACTCATGCGCAGCGCATTCTGGCTCATTTCCAAGCCCGATGTTGCCACCCCGCCTGCATTCGCTGCCTTACTGGGTGCAAACAAAATCTGCGCCGCTTGGAAACGCGCTATCGCCTCCAACGTACTCGGCATATTCGCACCTTCGCACACCAACGTGCAGCCATTTGCCAGCAAGGTATCGGCATCGTCGGCGGTAATTTCATTCTGGGTCGCGCACGGGAACGCGCAATCACACGGCAATCCCCACGGGCGCTGACCGGGCAAATACTCAGCAGAAAACTGCTCAGCGTATTCGCTAATACGCCCGCGCCGCACATTTTTGAGTTCCATCACCCACGCCAGTTTCTCCACATCAATGCCCGCTGGGTCATAAATCGTGCCATCCGAATCCGACAAGCTGATCACTTTCGCGCCTTGTTCATGCAGCTTTGCTACCGCGTGTTGCGCCACATTGCCAGAACCAGAAACGGTACACACCTTGCCTTCTAGCGCCTCATGACGGGTTTGCAGCATGGCTTGGGCAAAATACACCACCCCGTAACCCGTGGCTTCCGGGCGAATCAGCGAGCCGCCCCAGTTCACCCCTTTGCCGGTTAATACGCCGGTAAACTCATTACGAATCCGGCGGTATTGCCCAAACATGAAGCCGATTTCACGCGCCCCCACGCCAATATCACCCGCAGGCACATCGGTTTCCGCGCCAATGTGTCGCTGCAATTCGGTCATGAACGACTGGCAAAAACGCATCACTTCCGCATCCGACTTGCCTTTGGGGTCAAAATCCGCGCCGCCTTTGCCTCCGCCCATTGGCAAGGTGGTCAGCGCATTTTTGAACACTTGCTCAAAGCCCAAAAACTTCAGGATGCTGACATTCACGCTGGGATGAAAGCGCAAGCCGCCTTTGTACGGGCCAATCGCGCTATTGAATTGAATGCGAAACCCGCGATTCACCTGCACCTGCCCCGCGTCATCCACCCAGGGTACGCGGAAGATGATTTGGCGTTCCGGCTCGACCATGCGCTGCAAAATTCCCGCATCGCGCAAATCCGGGCGCTTGTCCAGCACTGGCGCTAACGATGCCAGCACTTCATGCACCGCTTGGTGAAATTCTGGCTCGTGTGGATTACGGCGTTTTACGGTGTCGATCACCTCGTGAATCACTGCCATTGGCTACATCCCTTCAATTAATCATTTTGCGCATCATCCGCACTGCAAAATCCACCGTCAAATCCAATGACGCCAAGTGGTGGCAATCGGCTTGTTTTTCGGCACTCGCTGACCAGTAATACGGGGTCATGTGCAACAATGCCGCAATACTTGCCTGATCCGGCAAGGTAATGGGGTAACTGACAGCCAACGGCGGGCATTCTTGCATCGTGTCCAGCGGCGGCAATTCCTCCACCGTATGCGGTTGCGGCGTGTCGTAAATCAACTGACGCAACTCGAACAAATGCTGGGCGGCGGGGTATGCCCACAAATACAACCCGCCTGGTTTCAATACGCGCACAATCTCGGCTTCAGAGGCAGGCGCAAATACGCGCACCAACACATCCACCGACGCATCCGGCACGGGCAATTCAAAGCTGGAAGCCACCGCGAACGACAGCGCAGGGTATTGTTTCGCCGCCAGCCGCATCGCTGCCCGCGAAATATCCGTGCCATAACATTGCACATTAGCGCCGAGGAATTGCACCAGTTGGTTGAGGTAATAGCCTTCGCCACAACCGGCATCCAACAGCGTCAACGTTTGCTCAGTGTCGGGGAAATGCTCACGAATCGCCGCTCCCAACGCCATTGCTAACGGCGCGTAAAACCCCTGTTGCAAGAAATAGCGACGGCTATCCAACATCGCTTTATTGTCACCAGGGTCAGCCGAATGCTTGCGGTTGACCAACAGCAGGTTCACGTAACCTTCTTTCGCACGATCGAAACTGTGGCGGTTAGCACACACCCAAGTGCGCTCGACCAAGGTCAGCGATTCATTACACAACGGACAACGCCAAAACACGGGATTCATACGGTATATCACCTTCACAATGGAACTGTTGGACTAGAATATGATCATAAGCGAGATAAAATGCAAACAAGGGAGTCTCCATGAAAACGATAATATTCGCCCGCTTTTTACCCGTCCTGTGTGTGCCGTGGCTGGTTTCCTGCGCCTCCTTAGACGCACCGGTTGATAATGAAACCGGCGGGCTAAAGAAAACCAGCGCTGCCGAGTTACGCGATTACTTGCTGAAATCGTATCAACAGCCGCGCTACTCCCCGGCAATGGGTGCGCCTGTCACGATGGCAGCGCCTGCGCCTGCTGCCGCATCCGTTGCCGCCAGAACGCCTGCCTTTTCCACCACCAACTTGCAAGAACGCGGCGTCGATGAAGCTGACCTCATAAAAACCGACGGTCGCCACGTCTACGCCATCGGCGCACCCAATAACCAACATTATCAAGACAACACCCTGCGCATTATGCAGGTCAACGATGGCGGCAAAAGCTTACAAGAGGTCAAACGCCTGACATTTCCCGAAGGCAGTAGCCTGCAAAATCTTTACCTCGCAGGAAAACAGCGCCGCTTGGTAACGTTGGGCAATGCGTATCAAGCCATGCCTGTTCCGATGCCAATGCCAGCCGGAACAGCCCGCATGATGCCGCCACCTTACGTCATGCCGCGCCCGCAACAAACCGAATTGCGTTACATCGACGTGCGCCAACCTGAAAAAGCCGCATCCACCTTGCAGGTGCAATTGGGTGGCGACCTCAACGCCAGCCGCCGCGTAGGTGATACGCTGTATTTGGTGCTGCAAAGCTACCCACAAATCAACATGAGCAGTGGGCTGGACAAACTGACCGCGCAAGATTTTCTGCCCACCTATCGCACGGCGGATGGTAAAACCGCACCGTTGGTCACAGCGGATGATTGCTACGTCAACCGCCCGCCCAAAACGGCTGATGCAGATTCCGGCTATTACAGCAACAATATTATCAGCGTGGTGGCAGTCGACTTGAATGCAACTGATTTCCGCTTCAAAAGCCGTTGCTACGTGGGCAATACCGAAACCTTGTACGCCTCGCCACAAGCACTCTACCTTGCCACTACCAATTACCAATACAACCAAGCACAAGGCGCTCGCAGCCATACCGACATTCATAAATTCGCCTTCACCGGCACTGACATTGCCTACCGTGGTAGCGGCTCCGTACCGGGGCATTTAAGCGGGCAGGAATCCTCCTTCCGTTTCAGTGAACAAGATGGCTACTTGCGCGTTCTCACTGAAAATGATCAATTCAGTGACCCGTCGATGGCGATTACCGCGCCTTATGGCAAATCCCCTGGCATTCTCAGCATCCTCAAGGAAGGCGGCACAGACGGTTTGCAACTGGTATCACAATTGCCTAACCGCAAGCGCCCGCAACACATTGGCAAACCGGAAGAACGGCTTTACGCCTCCCGCTTTGTGGGCGATCAGGCGTATTTGGTGACGTTCCAAAGCACCGACCCGCTGTATGTGCTGGATTTGACCAACCCACAAGACCCGTACATCGCGGGCGAATTGCACATACCGGGTTTTTCCGACTACCTGCACCCCATCGGTAAACACTTGCTGCTGGGCATTGGCAAAGATGCGATTGCTGACACTAACGGCGATTTTCGGGGCGCATGGTATCAAGGCATGAAACTTTCCCTGTTCGACACCAGCAAACCGGGTGAAATGAAAGAAGTCGACAAACTGATTCTCGGCAAACGTGGCACCGATTCTGCCGCGCTGCACGATCATCATGCTGTCACCGTATTGCCGGTAGGTACGGATTTGCGGGTGGCGTTGCCGATAAAATTGCACGACACCCCGCAAGCGGGAATGCAGGGGCAACCATCCGATTATTACGCTCACACCCAAACTGGGCTGTATCGGTTTGAAGTCGACAAAGCTGCCAAGAAAATCCGCCAGTTCGCGCCGCTGATTACCGAGCACGGGCGTGAAGAATATTGGCGCTACCCTCAGAATGACCGCAGCGTGATGATTGGCGATTACGTGCATTACTTCCACAATGGGAATTTCTGGTCACAACGCTGGTAAGCTTGAACGCTGAAGTAAAGGGGCTGATTCCGTTCAGCCCCTTTGCCTTTTTACAGCACGATGTCAGTAAGCTCAGCCACGCGCCGCCGTGGGAATGCACCTGCCCGTTCCAAGCCCGTGCCAGTATTCAAATCCACCTGAAAGCTGCTGAGGTAGGAAAAATCTAGCGCTGTGCGTTGGCTAATTTCTTCTACCGTGACTTGAAACACCCGCGCATTGAAACGCGCCAACGCTTGCAAATCACCGAGAACGCTTTGCTGTTCCAGCAAATACGCCGATACCGCAAGACTCCCATCCGCTTTAACGTGTACCGCGATTTTCCAAAAGCGCAACGGCAAACGCACGCCACGGTACAAGGGATCTTCCTCATCAAACACCGGCCCGGTAAACACGCTCAGGCGCTTGCGCTCGCTGACAGCGGTATTCAATAAGTAATCTTCGATGCCCAACCAGGTTTGGCTGTTTTGATTAAAGCGTTCGTGTTGCGGCGAACAATTGGTGAAATGGAAGGTGTCAGCATTGGCGTTACGAGCCTCGCTTTCATCCCCCCATACTGGGTCACGCCGCCGTACCAAATGCCCACGATCCAAGGCGTTACGGGCATACAAGTCTTCGCCAATTTGCTCAGATTCGGCAATGCGTGGGTCAAATGCCCATTTGTCACGCGAACGCGGCACATCACGGATGCGTTCACCATCAATATTCACTACAGTGTAGTAAGCCAGTTGGCGGCTACGATTCATGACCACGGAAAAATGGTGATACGGAAGTACCGTGTTATCGGTTTCCGGTTCTGCCTGATTGTTTTTAGCTGCATTGCTGCGTTGCTCATCGGTCAGAATCGGCAACGGCACGGGGACGTTTGCCTCTAGAAAATCGGGGGAATACCCCGTGCGATTGCGGTAATCACGGTCGGTGATGCGCCCCACTTCCAGATCCGTCGCCTGTGGCTCAATCGGCGGCTGTAATACCGTCACTTCAGCAGGGGAATCGGGGGTGGTTGGCGTGCCGATGGAGACGGTAATACGTAGTGGAATGTCGATGGTCATTGTGTTCATGAAACTCACTCCTATGCGTGGAATAATCGGCTTGACTGCTCTCCATTAGCATAGACAAGAAATGTTTCATGCAGATGTTTGTGCGGTTCTCAGCGCCAATTTCGCGTAGTAATTCGCCGAATAGCTGAAATACGCCTGCTCTTTTTCAGTCAACGCCCGCGTTTGTTTGACCGGATTGCCCACGTACAAATACCCGCTTGCCAAACGTTTGCCCGGTGGAACCAGACTGCCCGCACCGATTATTACGTCGTCTTCGACCACTGCGCCATCCAGAACGATAGCACCCATGCCTACCAAGCAGCGGTTGCCAATGGTGCAAGCGTGTAACACGGCTTTGTGACCGATCGTGACTTCATCGCCAATCAGCAGCGGGCGACCGTCGGGTGAGGAATACGGGCCGCCGTGCGTCACATGCAGCACCGCGCCGTCTTGTACATTGGTCAAGTTGCCAATGCGAATGTGGTTGATGTCACCGCGCACCACCGCCATCGGCCACACCGATGAACCTTCGCCCAAAGTGGTTTGCCCGCTGACATACGCCATCGGGTCGACGTAGGCGGTCGGGTGAAGCATTGGGGTGTGGTTTTCAAAGGCTTTGACGGTCATGAATGGCATCCTAGGGGTGATTTTTCCAATACCAGCCATTGTAAGGCAATAATTGCTAGGGATGCTTGGATTTTACCGGCTTTGAGCCATGCCAGCGCGATGTGGCGCGGGATGACCGATACGCGAATGTCCTCGTGTTCTTCGGGCAAGCCGTGGATGCCGGTTGGCACGGCGGATAAATCGACGGGGGCGTAATACATGGCGTATTCGGCAATACATCAACGACAGGCACAAAGCGCCCCAAACCCCGCATCAAATGACAACCAGTAGCTTTTCCCGCAAATCTTTGCCCTGTTTTTGCCCTTGCCGCGTATTGGCAATCTCCTCATGCCACTGCTCAAATAGCGCACGCAGTTCAGCATGAGTCTGGCAATGGTCGATGCTTCGCACCAAATTCGTTGCCCCATAAGCCCCTTTAAAAGCATTTAGGCTATTCATCATAAAGTTCTTGGCCATGTTGAACTTGGCAGGATCAAAGGTTGCCGGTAATTCACGAAAAAGAGAAGGTTCTGTCGCAGAGATTTGCTGAGTCGTAGATGGGGTTGAAACACCCTTGGGGACATGGTTGATCGGGGCAATGTAACCACCTACTTCCAGAAAGTTTAGAATACCGCCCAAATCATCAACACGTGGCAAGGTTTGCAGTTCTTCAAACGTGCGCTTACCATCAATATAAATCAGTACCCAACGTTCCAATCGGGACAAGCCATTTGCTTTGGTTTCAACTTCCTCGATACCTTTAAAAGTCTTAGAAAAAATTATGTTTGTCATTAGCTACTCCTCCTTTTTATCTTGTTTGATCGTTTTTTAATTTGGAAAATTAACCAATACTTTATAGTAGAAACCACTCGGCTGGCTACATTACAGAAAAAGGGAGCCGAAGCTCCCTTTTTCTAAACATCCTGTAGCTGTTTGCCGCAGAAACGCAAAATCTTGCGTCTCTGCATTGGCTTGCTTACGACACTTTCGGGTCGAGCTTGCCAGCTTTGTATTCACCGAACATGACTTCCAGTGAAACCGGTTTGATCTTGCTGGCTTGACCGGCACAACCAAACGCTTCAAAGCGGTCTTTACAGATGCCTGACATCGCTTTAGTCGCTTCTTTCAGGAATTTGCGTGGGTCGAAGTTGGACTTGTTGTCAAACAGGTGCTTACGGATTGCACCAGTCGAAGCCATACGCAGGTCAGTGTCGATGTTAACTTTACGCACACCGTGCTTGATGCCTTCCACGATTTCAGAAACCGGTACGCCATAGGTTTGACCCATGTCGCCGCCGTAGTTATTAATGATTTCGAGCCAATCTTCTGGCACAGAAGAAGAGCCGTGCATAACCAAGTGAACAGTCGGAATGCGAGCGTGGATTTCTTTCACACGGTCGATACGCAGCACGTTGCCGGTAGGCTTCTTGGTGAACTTGTATGCACCGTGTGAAGTACCAATCGCAATCGCCAACGCGTCAACGCCCGTTTTGCGCACGAAGTCAGCCGCTTCTTCCGGGTCAGTCAACAATTGAGAATGATCCAGCACACCTTCTGCACCGTGACCGTCTTCTTCACCCATCATGCCGGTTTCGAGTGAACCCAAGCAACCCAGTTCGCCTTCCACAGAAACGCCGCAAGCGTGAGCCAACTCAACCACTTTACGCGTGGTTTCAACGTTGTATTCGTAAGTAGACGGGGTTTTTGCATCCGCCATCAACGAGCCATCCATCATGACCGATGAGAAGCCGGACTGGATAGAACGGAAGCAAACCGCTGGTTCAGCTCCGTGGTCTTGATGCATAACCACCGGGATGTGCGGGTACATTTCGATAGCCGCTTGTACCAAGTGACGCAGGAACGGTTCGCCCGCGTAAGAACGCGCACCGGCAGAACCTTGCAGGATAACCGGGGAGTTGCACGCATCAGCCGCTTGCATGATGGCGTGGATTTGCTCCATGTTGTTGACGTTGAATGCTGGCATCCCGTAGCCGTTTTCAGCCGCGTGATCCAATAATTGACGCAAAGAAATCAAAGCCATGTTGTTCTCCTCAAAATGTTGTTTAAACTATTAACGTATTGTGCCTTAGCCGTTCTGGTGTTCGCCGACGCGCAGAATCTTGAGCTGATTAGTCCCACCCTTCGTACCCATCAGATCGCCTTTGGTAATAATCACCAAGTCACCGTTTTCCACGATGCCTTCTTCAATCATCAGTTCGACCGCTTGCCGGTTGGCTATTTTCGGGTCTTTCAGAGGTTCATGCAATTTCACTGGGTAAACACCCCGATACATGCTGACCCGACGCGCCGCTTCATCGCTAGATGTCAGCGCGTAAATCGGAATGCCAGAACGAATCCGTGACATCCACAACGGGGTGGCACCCGATTCGGTCAACGCCGCAATCGCGCGTACCCCCATGTGATTGGCGGTGTACATGGTTGCCATCGCGATACCTTCGTCGATACGCTCGAAACGGTCTTCCATGCGATGCCCAGAACGGCGGGTTTCATTGGAATTTTCTGCTTCCTTACAAATCGCTGCCATCGTTTTCACCACGAGCGCCGGGTGTTTGCCTGTCGCCGTTTCGCCCGACAACATTACCGCATCCGTACCATCCATGACCGCGTTTGCCACGTCGAAAACTTCCGCCCGCGTGGGGATAGGGTTGTCGGTCATGGTTTCCATCATTTGCGTGGCGGTAATCACCACACGATTGAGGGTACGCGCCCGACTGATTAAGCACTTTTGCGCCTGTGGCAGCTTGGCATCGCCGATTTCCACCCCTAAATCGCCGCGAGCAATCATAATCACGTCGGATGCGAGAATGATTTCGTCGCGAATCGCCTCTTGCATGGTTTCCGCACGTTCCATTTTGGCAACGATAGCAGCTTTGCAACCTGCTTCTAGTGCCAAGCGGCGAGCTTCGTGAATGTCGTCAGCGGAACGTGGGAATGATACTGCCAAGAAATCCACACCGATGCTGGCAGCAGCGGCAATGTCTTCCTTGTCTTTGTCAGTCAATGCCTCGGCACTCAAGCCGCCGCCGCGCCGATTTAAACCCTTGTTATTGGAAAGAATACCGCCGTTGATAGCGCGGGTATGGATTTCCTGCCCCTTCACCTCGACGATTTCCAACACGATGCGCCCGTCATCCAACCAGAGTTCATCCCCGGCTTTCACATCGTTGACCAGTTCTTTGTAACCGAGGCCAACGCGCTCTTGGGTTCCGGCATCACTGGCAAGATCGGCATCCAGAATAAAAGCATCGCCTGCTTTCAGGGTAATTTTACCGTCTTTAAAACGTGCAATGCGTAACTTTGGCCCTTGCAGGTCGCCGAGAATACCGACGATACGCCCCGCTTTCTGTGCTAATTCACGTACCAAAGCAGCACGTGCCGCGTGTTCTGCGTGGGTACCGTGCGAGAAATTCATTCGCACTACGTCCACACCCGCCCGGATAATGGCTTCGATCGCCTCCGGCGTATCGGTAGCAGGCCCCATGGTCGCTACAATTTTTGTCCTTCTCAATGGATTACCTATTAACTGTGTGCTGTAAAGTGCGTAGTTTATGCTTGTTTTATGTCATTTGTGTGGGATTGTAGGGGCAATTCATGAATTGCCCCTACGGAAGGGTCATTAACCCTTAGCGCGTTCTTCCAACATCGCTACTGCTGGCAGGGTTTTGCCTTCGAGGTATTCGAGAAACGCACCACCCGCTGTGGAGATGTAAGAAATCTTGTCGTAAATATCGTACTTCTGGATCGCCGCGATAGTGTCGCCGCCGCCAGCCAATGTGAACGCTTTGGTTTCCGCCATTGCCATTGAAATCGCTTTGGTGCCTTCGCCAAATTGGTCGAACTCGAATACACCAACCGGGCCATTCCAAACGACCGTGCCAGCACTCATGATAATATCGACCAGTTCTTGCGCAGACTTGGGGCCAATGTCGAAAATCATATCATCGTCTGCCACGTCTTTCGCGTCTTTCAGAACCGCAGGTTCGGCTGGGTCAAATTTCTTGCCGCACACCACATCAACCGCGATAGGAATGATTGCGCCGCGTGCGGTCATCTTATCAATCATTTTTTGCGCGGTAGGTACAAGATCATCTTCGCACAAAGACTTACCGACATTGTGACCAGTAGCTTTCAGGAAGGTATTAGCAATACCACCACCAACCACCAACTGTTCGCATTTTTCAGACAAGGCTTCCAACACGGTCAGTTTAGTGGAAACTTTAGAGCCGCCGACGATAGCTACCATTGGACGAGCGGGGTTTGCCAGTGCTTTATCCAACGCCAGCAGTTCTTCAGTCAGCAACATGCCAGCGGCTGCGATTGGTGCAAACATACCTACGCCATAAGTTGATGCTTCAGCACGGTGCGCTGTACCAAACGCATCCATCACGAATACATCGCACAGGGCAGCGTATTTCTTGGCTGTTTCTTCAACGTTTTTCTTTTCGCCTTTGTTAACGCGGCAGTTTTCCAGCACGACGAGTTCGCCGTCAGCCACGTCAAAACCACCGTCAACCCAATCCTTAATCAAGCGCACGTCTGAACCCAAACGCGCTGCAATATTGTCAGCAACCGGCTTCAGGGAAACAGCTTCAGACCACTCGCCTTCGGTCGGACGACCCAAGTGAGAAGTCACCATCACTTTTGCACCTGCATCCATCGCGAACTTGATGGTCGCCATTGATGCGGTAATGCGTGCGTCGGAAGTTACTTTGCCGTCTTTGACAGGAACATTCAGGTCGGAACGGATCAGAACACGTTTGCCCTTCAGATCCAGATCGGTCATTTTGATGAAAGCCATGTGGTGGAACTCCTTGCAGAAATCAAATCAGTCAAATAAAGCGCGGGATGATTTATGTGACGGATCTGAAGATTACCCCCCACCCTAACCCTCCCCCGCAAGGGGGGAGGGAAAAGATGCACTCCCACAATCCCCTCTTGCTCCCTTCACCCCTTGCGGGGGAAGGGTTGGGGATGGGGGTTCTTCTCTTAGTTCGCTGCTACGTGCTCAACAAAGCGCAGCATGTTCGCGGTGTAGCCGTATTCGTTGTCGTACCAAGCCACGACTTTCACGAAAGTGCCATCCAGCGCGATACCAGCTTCAGCATCGAAAATGGAAGAGAAGCCAACGCCACGGAAGTCAGTGGAAACCACTTTCTCGTCGGTGTAGCCCAGCGTCTTGCTCATGTCGCCAGTGGTAGACGCTTCTTTCATCGCTGCACAGATTTCAGCGTAAGTCGCTGCATTGTTCAGCTCAACCGTCAGGTCAACCACAGAAACGTCAGAAGTCGGCACGCGGAACGCCATACCGGTCAGTTTGCCTTTCAACTCTGGCAGTACCACGCCAACTGCTTTAGCCGCACCAGTGGATGATGGAATGATGTTTTCCAAAATACCACGGCCACCGCGCCAGTCTTTCATGGAAGGGCCATCAACGGTTTTCTGAGTAGCGGTTGCAGCGTGAACGGTAGTCATCAGGCCGCGCTTGATGCCCCACTTGTCGTTCAATACTTTCGCAACAGGTGCGAGGCAGTTGGTGGTGCAAGAAGCTGCAGAAATGATTGCCTGACCTGCGTAAGTGCTGTGGTTTACGCCGTAAACGAACATTGGGGTAGTGTCTTTGGAAGGAGCAGACATCACTACTTTCTTCGCGCCTGCTTCGATGTGCTTTTGGCAAGTTTCTTCGGTCAAGAAGAAGCCAGTGCATTCCAGCACGATGTCTACGCCGATGTCGCTCCACTTCAGGTTAGCAGGATCGCGTTCAGCAGTCAGGCGTACCGTTTTGCCGTTTACGACCAAGTTGCTGCCTTCAACCGCAACGTCACCATTGAAACGACCGTGTACGGAGTCGTATTTCAACATGTATGCGAGGTAATCAGGTGCCAGCAGGTCATTGATACCGACCACTTCGATACCGGGGAAATCTTTTGCAATAGCGCGGAAAGCCATACGACCGATACGGCCAAAACCATTGATACCAACTTTAATTGTCATGAAGAACTCCTCAAAAATTAACCAGATAAAATAGTTGGCGGCTCCCCTCCTCAGAAAAGCCGCCGGGTGTTGTAATGCTTACGCGACGCTATTGATAGCGTTCAGAACATTGTCAGCGGTGAAGCCGAATTGCTTGAACAATAGGTCAGCCGGGGCAGATTCACCAAAAGTGGTCATGCAAATGACTTTGCCGTTCAGGCCAACGTACTTGTACCATGCATCACCAACCGCTGCTTCAACAGCAACACGGGCAGTGACGGCTGCTGGCAATACAGATTCTTTATACGCCGCATCTTGTGCATCGAACACATCACAAGAAGGCATGGAAACCACGCGCACTTTCTTGTCAGATTTCGCTGCTGCTTGCATAGCCAGTTCCACTTCAGAACCCGTGGCAATCACGATCACGTCAGGTGTGCCGTCAGTGTCTTTCAACACGTAGCCGCCTTTAGCGATGTTGGCAATCTGTTCAGCAGTACGCACTTGATGCTTCAAGTTTTGGCGCGAGAAGATCAGGCAGCTTGGGCCTTTGTATTCAATCGCATGTTTCCAAGAAACGGCAGTTTCTACTGCGTCACATGCACGCCAGACGGACATACGCGGAATCATGCGCAGCGTTGGGATTTGCTCAACTGGCTGATGGGTAGGGCCGTCTTCGCCCAGGCCGATGGAGTCGTGGGTGTAAACGAAGATGCTTTGAATTTTCATCAACGCCGCCATACGCAGCGCGTTACGGGCGTATTCAGAGAACATCAGGAAAGTCGCACCGTAAGGCAGTAAACCGCCGTGCAAAGCCATACCGTTCATGATCGCGCTCATGCCGAATTCACGCACACCGTATGACAGGTAGTTGCCGCTGAAATCTTGCGCTTTGCCGTGGCCTGCACTGATGTGCTTGCTGGACTTGTTGAAGGTATTGTTGGAAGGTGTCAGGTCAGCCGAGCCGCCAAGGAATTCAGGCAGCAACGGTGCGAACGCATCCAGCGCATTTTTGGAAGCCACGCGCGTTGCAGGTGATTCAGCTTTGGCATCAATCGCCGCAATAGCAGCAGCAGACGCTTCAGCCCAGTTCGCAGGCAATTCGCCCGCCATACGACGCTTGAATTCAGCCGCTTCTGCTGGATAAGCCGCCGCATAAGCCGCAAACGTGCCGTTCCACGCTTCTTCAGCCGCTGCACCTTTGGCTTTTGCATCCCAACCCGCGTAAACGTTGGCAGGGACAACAAACGGTTCGTGTGACCAGCCCAGTTCAGTACGGCACAGAGCGATTTCTGCATCACCCAGTGCAGCACCGTGGCAGTCATGTGAACCGGCTTTGTTCGGGGAACCGAAGCCGATAGTGGTTTTGCAGCAAATCATGGACGGCTTGCTGGTTTCAGCACGTGCAGCTTCTACTGCTGCTTTGATCGCGTCAGCATCGTGACCGTCAATACTGATAACATGCCAGCCGTAGGCTTCAAAGCGCATTGGCGTATTGTCAGTGAACCAGCCGTCCACTTCGCCGTCGATGGAAATATTGTTGTCGTCGTAGAAGCAAATCAGTTTGCCCAGACCCATTGTGCCTGCGAAAGAGCAAGCTTCATGGGAGATACCTTCCATCAAGCAGCCATCGCCTAGGAACACGTAGGTGTAATGATCAACAATGTCATGACCCGGCTTGTTGAACTGTGCAGCAAGGATTTTTTCCGCCAATGCCATACCCACAGCATTGGTGATACCTTGACCCAGCGGGCCGGTAGTCGTTTCAATGCCAGGTGCATAGCCGTATTCAGGGTGACCTGGTGTTTTGGAATGCAGTTGGCGGAACGCTTTCAGGTCGTCCATTGACAGGTCATAGCCGGTCAGGTGCAGCACGGAGTACGGCAGCATGGACGCATGACCGTTGGACATGACGAAACGGTCACGGTTGACCCACTTTGGATTTTGTGGGTTGTGGGACATGTAGTCGTTGTAAAGGACTTCGGCAATGTCTGCCATTCCCATCGGTGCGCCCGGATGCCCGGAATTTGCTTTTTGTACGGCATCCATAGTCAAGAAGCGGATTGCGTTAGCCAGCTCGCGGCGTGTAGTCATTAGACGGGTCTCCTGTAGTTTTCAAATATCGTGATCAGCCACGCAAGCGGCGTAGCTAAAAAATGGCGAATGCAAGATGCCGATACTGACTGTTACCACCGAAGGATGCAGTCCAATATGGGGTTCCTGCATTGCCCTGATATTGACTGCCACTTCGTTAGCGCGACCAAAACGAAACAGCAGCGCCTTATGTGTATTTATTATTCAGGCAAATTAAAGCACATCTATTGTGGCTAACTTCTCAAGCAGGGGCAACTCCCCCTAGTTGGATAGATAAAACCTTGTTGATCGGAAAATTACAGCGAATCCACCTCTCAACAATGCTGCATGACAGATTTTTTTACGCTATTATTGCGCACACTCATCCGAGGAGCGTTGCGACAAAGGGGTTTTGATACTTTGCCAGGCTCGGATTGTGTTGAACATACAACGGCGCTCAGTCATTTAATTTTTAGTTTAGGAGAACATTAATGACTGAGAGAAGTTACCTCTTCACGTCCGAATCTGTTTCTGAAGGCCACCCGGACAAAATGGCAGACCAAGTGTCTGACGCCATTTTGGATGCGATCATTGCCAAAGACCCGTATGCACGGGTTGCGTGCGAAACCCTGACCAAGACCGGCATGGTCGTACTGGCAGGCGAAATCACTACCACGGCGGAAATCGACTACGAAGGTATCGTGCGTGGCGTGGTCAATGACATCGGCTACAACAATTCCGAAATCGGCTTTGACGGTCACACCTGCGCGGTGATCAATGCACTCGGCAAGCAATCCCCTGACATCGCCATGGGCGTTGACCGTGCGAAACCAGAAGACCAGGGCGCGGGCGACCAAGGCTTGATGTTCGGTTACGCCAGCAATGAAACCGACGTATTAATGCCAGCCGCACTGACTTACGCCCACCGTTTGGTGAAACAACAGGCGGATATGCGTAAAAACGGCACACTGCCTTGGCTGCGCCCGGATGCTAAATCCCAAGTCACCGTGCGTTACGAAGGCGGCAAAATCGTCGCTATCGACGCAGTAGTACTTTCCACCCAACACAGCCCCAACATCAGCTTGGATGACCTGCGTGCTGGTGTGATGGAACACGTCATTAAGCCGGTACTGCCACAAGAATGGCTGCACGCTGGCACTAAATACCACATTAACCCCACTGGCAACTTCGTAATCGGTGGCCCTGTGGGCGACTGCGGATTGACCGGGCGTAAAATCATCGTTGACACTTACGGCGGTATGGCACGTCACGGCGGCGGCGCATTCTCCGGCAAAGACCCATCCAAAGTTGACCGTTCTGCGGCGTATGCAGGCCGTTACGTGGCGAAAAACATCGTCGCGGCGGGCTTGGCGGATCGTTGCGAAATTCAAGTCTCCTACGCTATCGGTGTCGCACAACCGACTTCCATCACGGTTGAAACCTTCGGCACCAACAAGGTCGATGAAATCCTGATCGAAAATCTGGTACGCGAACACTTCGACCTGCGTCCTTATGGCATCACCAAAATGCTGGATCTGCTGCGCCCGATTTATCGCGGTACGGCGGCTTATGGTCACTTCGGTCGTGATGACCTTGACCTGCCTTGGGAACGCACTGACCGCGCTGACGCGTTACGCGCTGCTGCTGGCCTGTAAAAATATTAGGAGATTTCAACATGACTACTTTTAACGACTATATCGTCGCCGATATGGGCTTGGCTGCTTGGGGTCGTAAAGAACTCAACGTTGCTGAACACGAAATGCCCGGTTTGATGGCGATTCGCCGCGAATTTGCGGAATCCAAGCCGTTGGCGGGTGCGCGTATCGCGGGTTCACTGCACATGACCATCCAAACTGGCGTGTTGATCGAAACCCTGACCGCACTGGGCGCAGACGTGCGCTGGGCTTCTTGCAACATTTTCTCCACGCAAGACCACGCCGCAGCCGCCATTGCGCAAGCAGGCGTTCCGGTCTTCGCGTACAAAGGTGAATCGCTGGAAGAATACTGGGATTACACCCACAAAATCTTCGAGTGGCCGAATGGCGAACAAGCGAACATGATTCTGGATGACGGCGGCGACGCAACACTGCTGCTGCATTTGGGCGCACGTGCTGAAGTTGACCCTAGCTTGGTTGCCAAGCCTGAGTCTGAAGAAGAAACCTATCTGTACGCCGCCATCCGCAAGCGTCTGGAAACCTCCCCGAACTGGTACAGCAGCCGTTTGGCAGAAGTCCGTGGTGTTACTGAAGAAACCACTACCGGGGTTCACCGCCTGTATCAGATGCACGCGCGTGGCGAGCTGAAATTCCCCGGCATTAACGTCAACGATTCCGTCACCAAATCCAAATTCGACAACCTGTACGGCTGCCGCGAATCACTGGTTGACAGCATCAAGCGTGCTACCGACGTGATGATTGCGGGCAAAGTCGCACTGGTCTGCGGTTACGGCGACGTAGGCAAAGGCTCTGCGCAAGCCTTGCGTGCTTTGTCTGCACAAGTCTGGGTTACAGAAATCGACCCGATTTGCGCCTTGCAAGCGGCAATGGAAGGCTACCGCGTGGTAACGATGGAATACGCGGCGGATAAAGCTGACATTTTCGTGACTGCAACCGGCAACTTCCACGTCATCACCCATGACCACATGGCTGCGATGAAAAACGAAGCCATCGTTTGCAACATCGGTCACTTCGACAACGAAATCGACGTAGCCTCACTGGAACAGTACGAGTGGGACGAAATCAAGCCACAAGTTGACCACGTGATCTTCCCTGACGGCAAGCGTATCACCCTGCTGGCAAAAGGCCGTTTGGTGAACCTGGGTTGTGCGACTGGGCATCCGTCTTACGTCATGTCCTCCTCATTTGCCAACCAAACCATTGCGCAAATCGAGTTGTGGACTGAGCGCGATTCCGGCAAATACCCGATTGGCGTTTACACCCTTCCGAAGCATTTGGACGAAAAAGTTGCACGGTTGCAGTTGAAAACCCTCAACGCGCAACTCAGCACCTTGACCGAAAAGCAAGCGCAGTACATTAACGTCGCAGTGGAAGGGCCTTACAAGGCTGACCATTACCGTTATTAAGGTGTAAAAACCCCAACTCACTCCCCCCCTTCTTGCTCCCTTCACCCCTTGCGGGGGAAGGGCTGGGGATGGGGGGAAGTTCGGAGTAAGTATGACTGACGACCATCAACACGATCACGTAAATCACGATGATCTAATCTTTAGCTTCGAGTTTTTCCCACCCAAAACAGACAAGGGCGCGGAAAACCTACGTGCAGTACGCACGCAATTGGCAGCATTAAAGCCGCGCTTCTTTTCGGTCACTTACGGTGCAGGCGGCTCAACGCAAGCAAATACCTTGAACACCGTGCTGGAAATCCAACGCGATTCCGGCATTGAAGCCGCGCCACATTTGTCGTGCGTCGGTTCGAGTGCCGAACAAATCCGCGAGATTCTGGACACCTACCGCAATAACGGCATCAAGCACATTGTTGCTTTACGCGGCGATTTGCCGTCCGGTTCACGCGATTTGGGGCAATTCCGCTATGCCAACGAGCTGGTGGAATTTATCCGCAAGGAAACGGGCGACCATTTCAATATCGAAGTGGCAGCTTACCCCGAAATGCACCCGCAAGCCCCGAACCTCAAAGTCGACATCGACAACTTTGTGCGTAAGGTGAATGCAGGCGCGAACAGTGCGATTACCCAATACTTCTTCAATGCCGATGCGTATTGGCATTTTGTGGATGAATGCGTGAAAAAGGGCGTGGAAATCCCCATCGTCCCCGGCATTATGCCGATCACCAATTATTCACAACTGGCGCGTTTTTCGGATATGTGCGGAGCGGAAATTCCGCGCTGGTTGCGCAAGCAACTGGAAACGTATGCCGATGATGTGGAGGCGATTACCCAATTCGGTGAGGAATTCATCAGTTTACTGTGTGAAAACTTGCTGGAAACGGGTGCGCCGGGGCTGCATTTCTACACCATGAATCGGGTTGAACCGACCATGAGTATTTGGAAAAACATCGGGTTAGCGGACTAATGCGCATCCCGCGTTTTTACGTCCCGCAACCTTTCGCGGTCGGGCAGGAAGTCACCTTGCCCGACACGACTTTTCGCCATGCCGTGCAAGTCTTGCGCTTAGGCGTGGGCGAACCACTCATCCTGTTTAACGGTGAAGGTGGCGAATATGTCGCACACATGAGCCATATCAGCAAACGTACTGCATCGGTGCTGATCGACAGCTTTTCCGCGATTGATACCGAATCTCCCGTCCACCTCACCCTCGTACAAGCCGTCATCAAACCCGACAAGATGGATTTTGCCTTGCAAAAAGCCGTGGAGCTGGGGGTAAATACCATTCAGCCGCTAATCACGCAACGCAGCGTAGTCCGCATTGGCAAAGAACAGGTGGACAAGAAATTGCTGCATTGGGAAGGTATTGTAGTCGCGGCTTGCGAACAATCGGGGCGAACCCGAATGCCCACCGTGCAAGCGCCGTTAACACTGGAGCGCTGGTTAGAAACGCCTTTGTCAGGCACGCGGATGATTCTTGCGCCCGGTGACTTCCCACGCATTAACGCTATGCCCGCAGATTTACCCACACCGATTGCGCTGTTGATTGGTCCCGAAGGTGGGTTTACTGGCGCAGAAGTGGAAACTTGTGTGCAAGCTGGGGTAATGCCCGTCTCGCTGGGGCCACGAATATTGCGGGCGGAAACAGCGAGTAGCGCGGCACTGGCCTTGCTCCAACACCGCTTTGGGGATCTTTAACTTACTCGTCGGCTAATTGCGAAGGCAAGGCATCTGCTGCCCGTTGCAAATACGTTTCCAATGGCAGTGGCGGATTCGCATGAATATTCAACGAACTCAATTCCTGATGGTAATACGGCTCGCTGGAAAACTCATTCGCCAGTGTCACTTGATCCAACACGCTAATCGCTCGCAACCCCAACGGCAGCGCACTCAATACCAAAGCAATGCCCAAAGCGGGCAAACGTTTCTGACTTAATACCCAATGCAGGTAGACATACAACAACGCCGGTATCAGCACGAAACCACTGACACCCGTCATGAGCCAGGTAAACGGCGCATCCGATGACAGAAAATAACTCAGCCAGCCGCTTATTTCTTCCAATACCATTGGCACTAAATTAAACAATGACACCACGCTCAAGGCTGGGGCAAACTCCCAACGGTGCGTAAACAGCCGCGTAATGCCACTAATCACCAAGGTCGCAAACAACATCCACACCAAGGTCGGCAGCACGCCACTGATGTAAAATAGCGGCTCTTTAGCCACCGGTACATTCAAATAGTCATTAAGCAACAGCGATACCACCGTCAACAACAGCAGCAACGCTGCCCACAACGGTTGACAAAAAGGCGCAAACAATCCCCCACAACGGCTGACATGCGTGGTTTCCACTGGCATCGCAGTCGACGCCAAGCGCAGTTTACGGTTACCCAGCAATAACTGACTGGGAATCGGCACCTGCACCGGCTGCAACCCAAGCTGATGCTTATTCAGGCGCGTACCGTTTTCACTCGACAAATTATGGGCGAATACCTGTCCCTCGGCATCTTGCTCCAAACGCAAATGATAAGGCGACACCGAATTATCGGAGAGAATCACATCATTATCCAACGCCCGCCCAATCGTTACCGGGAACTGCTCTAAACGGTAGTATTGATTTAAACCGCGTGTTTGGATTTCAAGAATCATGGTTGCCATTTGAAATCCCCCAACATCCGCTGCAACAGCGCCATACCACTCTCAAAGGTCGTGCCAGTCATATCCAAATTAAACAGCATCCCTTGACGCTTATGCCCAACCAAGGCCGCTGTCACCAGTAAATCACTTAACCCGATATAATTGAGGTAATCACGCCGACACACGGTCATTTTGAATTCCTGTCCCGCAATCAGCGTAAAATCGGTGAAACACTCAAAATTGGTTACATCTTGCTTGCCAGCCCCACTCGCCGAAACGCTGACATTCACACTCTCGTATTGACGGTAAAAGCGTGCCGGAATCATTTCCCCAGCATCCAACCACACATACTCATAGTCTAACGTGCCCACTTCCAGCTCATCATCCAAATAAATGCTGCTCTCATTGCTACATTGGGTAAAATACGAGCGCATTAAATTGTCCGGCATTGGTTTATCACTGTTATCCCAGCAACGCACCACGCCGGTAACATCCATCGGCACTTTGAAACGCCCCAGTTGCTGAAGCGTCCATTCCCGCTTCTGCAAATTTTGTACATATTTATCGGCGTTGCTTTTCAATTGCTCAGTAATGCGCTGCCCAATATCTTCATCCGCCTGAAACCCAGTCAATTTCAGGCGCTCCAAAATAATCGCTAAATAGTCAGCAGGCACAAGATAGCTCAAACCATTGCCAGAAGTCGCCACATTGACCCCCACTACGTTTTTGTTCTCATCCAACGTAGGGCCACCGCTCATCCCAGAATTAAGGCTACCAGAAAACAGGATATTGTTATCATCGCTGGATTTCATGACCCCGTTATTCGTGCCTTCCACAATAGAAAAGCCTTTATCCATCGGATTTCCCAAGGAATATAATCGCGCCCCCTTTGGTGGAATCTTAGCAATTTGTAAGGGTTTACCTAAAGGAGTATCGGCTTTCAACACAGCAAGGTCGTGCAACACATCCACCGCCAGCAATTCCAAGCGCCCGGTATTGCCGGAAGTCGACAAATAATCCAGTGCAAAATCGCCTTCCGGGTTATTGATGTAGGTGCTGACCACGTGATAATTGGTCGCAATAATATCCGGACGCATCACCACAAACGCCGAACCAATCGCGGTTTTTTTACCAGTTTGCTGATTAATCACCCGCACCTGATACACCGACGCTTCTACATCGGAATAAATGGAAGAAGAACTGTTTTCCGCCCACGACGGCGAGGCGACCCCTAACCACAAGGTCGCCAACAAAAGCAAAAGTCTTAACGACACTAGGGCATTCCTTACCGCTTATAAGCTGGCAAATACGTCTTTAGCAATGGCGATGGTTTCATCCAAATCGGCTTGAGTATGGGCGTTGGATACAAATCCCGCTTCATACGCCGACGGCGCGAGATACACGCCCCGGTCTAACATGCCGTGGAAAAAGCGGTTGAATTGTTGAATATTGCATTGCGTCACTTGCGCGTAAGTGTCAATGCGCGATTCCGTGGTGAAGAACAAACCGAACATCCCCCCCACTTGCTGGGTAATAAACGGCAAACCGGCAGCGTCGGCGGCTTGCTGTAAACCTTCTAACAAATACGTGGTTTTACTGGTGAGTTCTGCGTAGAAATCGTCGCGAGCAATGATGTCCAGCATTTTCAACCCCGCTGTCATTGCAATCGGGTTGCCGGATAAGGTGCCAGCCTGATACACCGCACCCAATGGCGACAAATGTTCCATAATGTCACGCCTGCCACCAAACGCACCGACCGGCATCCCACCACCGATGATTTTACCCAGCGTGGTAATGTCGGGCTTCACGCCGTACACCTGCTGCGCCCCACCCAATGCCACCCGAAAGCCGGTCATGACTTCATCGAAAATCAGCACCGCCCCCGACTGATCACACACTTCGCGCAAGGTTTCGAGGAAGCCGTCAAGAGGCGGGATGCAATTCATATTGCCGGAAACGGGTTCGACGATAATGCAGGCAATTTCATGCCCCCGCGCCGCGAACACTTCGCGCACCTGTGTGCTATTGTTATAGTCAAGCGTCAGGGTGTATTGCGCCAATTCCGCTGGAACACCGGGGGAACTTGGTTGTCCAAAAGTCAATGCACCCGAACCGGCTTTCACCAGCAACGAATCGCCATGACCATGATAGCCCCCCTCAAACTTGACCAAGAAATTACGCCCGGTAAAACCGCGTGCCAAGCGAATCGCCGACATGGTGGCTTCCGTGCCCGAACTGGTCATCCGCACCATTTCAATGGAAGGCATGATGGCGCAAATACGCTCTGCCATGGTGATTTCCAACTCAGTAGGTGCACCGTAGCTCAAGCCATCTACCGCAGCCGCTTGCACAGCAGCGACCACTTCGGGGTGTGCGTGACCGGCAACCATTGGCCCCCACGAACCCACGTAATCAATCAGGCGATTGCCGTCCGCATCCCACATGTAGGCACCTTGAGCGCGGGCAATAAAGCGGGGGAAACCACCGACGCTACGAAAAGCCCGCACCGGGGAATTGACCCCACCGGGAATGGAATGTTTGGCTTGCTCAAATAAAGTCTCAGAACGGGTCACGGCTGGCATCCTTGGCAGAATTGACGATTAACAGGAAAGGCTTATAATCTTACGCGAGAGGCGATCACTTGAACAGTTACAAACTGGGTTTTGGATTATTAGCAATATTTGTTATTTCCTTGGCTTACTTACAAAGCAAGTCAAATACTCCGGTCACGACCCCTTCAGCAAGCACCACCGAACTAGCCCCCCTTAACACCACCGTTGCTAGCTTATCTACACCCGCTTTACCACCCGACATTCTGAATCCCCCCGCTACTACATCACACGCTAACTCCATACAATCCCTAACATTGACGACACTTCTCAATGAAATTGCCAGTCTCCTGCAAGAAATATCTGGACTACAACGACTGCTCTATAATCCCTTTGATCCTTACCAACCGGTGGATGAAACCTTACAACAAACCTATCAACCCCACCTTGATGCCTTATCACAGCGTCTCGAAACACTGGTGCGCAAAGCAGAAGGTATTTCCAAACCCCAAACCCAACGGTTTTTATGGGAACAAGCACTCGCATTAGGGTTAGAAGATCCTGCCAGTTTGCAAGCGATCAGTCTCATCAGTTATTCACTAGACGACGCACTGTTTGAAGACATGCTCACCGCCTTAAGCAATGGCGGACACACCAGTACCGCACGCTCCAGCTTAGCATTCAGCATCCTGTTACCCGCAGAAACGAATTACAATGACGGCAACACTGTCCAACCCTTTCATAAGGCCACACCCCGTCAACGTCGTATCAAAGCTTTTTTGGAAGAACAACTCCCCCAAGAAACAGACTCAGAGGTGTTAAACGCCTATATTGACGTTTACCATACCATGTCTCAAGATGGGCACCGGCTAGTTTCTAACGCTGACTTCTGGCAGCAACTAGAAACCTTACGAGCGCAAATAGCCCCTGACCAATACTTTGCTTACCGCCTGCAACAACAAAAACTCACCAATCCTAACTCTGACCTTGCCAGCTTACTTCGCGACATCAACAGTACCCCAATGACACCACAACAACGCCAAAACATGATCTCACTGTTGAGTTCTAACGTTTTTATGGAAAATGCTGCCTATTCGGGTGATACGCTTGTCAACACGCAAATACCAGACCCACAACGGCAATTACTCTTGCAATACTTGGAAAGCAATTTACCCCCACCCACACTGCAAGACCGCTACAGCCTCTACGAATACGGCAATCAAGCTTATGCCATTGAAATACTCAAACACCGCGAACAGGCTACTGACAAATTTTACCAACGCATTGTCGAAAGCAATAACGTAGTAGAACAAACCGCCATGATTTTAGGGGCATCAGTAGCAGGTGAACGCCTGATCACGAAACTGCAACAACATACCGCTTTGCGTCAACGTCTGGAAAACCAGTTTAAACAATCCAATCTGCCCCCAGAGATACGGACAGTGTTACAAGATGCACTAAATATCATCAGTGTTACCCTACCACCAGCAATGCCGACTTACCCTAATGATGAGGCGGGAATGCCGCTCTACTCTCAAGAAACAGTGCCTGATAGCGGCTCGCCTGATGGGCAATATCCGGGCTATTAAACACATCAGCAATCACCGCCAGCATATCCGCGCCGTTTACCAGCAAGTTAGGGGCATTCTCCAGCGAAATGCCACCGATAGCGCAAATGGGTAGGGCGAGTTGCTGACGCGCTTGGCACAATAATTCTAGCGTAGCGTGGGGTGCATTCGGTTTGGTGGATGAGGGGAAAAAGCTGCCGAAGGCGATGTAATCCGCGCCCTGCTCTGCTGCATTCAGTGCCAGTTGTAGCTGGTTATAGCAGGACACGCCGATGATGGCGGTGTTACCTAAAACCTCCCGTGCAGCACTCACGACGGCATCGTCGCGCCCCACATGCACACCATCCGCTTGCACCGCTTGCGCTAATGCCACGTCATCGTTGATGATGAATAGTGCGTGGTGGGCATGGCAGAGTGAGCGCAAAGCAGCCGCTTCTTGTTCGCGCCGTGCTTGATCGGTGGTTTTGTCGCGGTATTGCACAATAGTTGCACCGCCGCCTAGGGCTTGTTCGACTTTGCTGAACAATGTTTCGCCAGTTGAGCCGTCGGTGATGACGTAGAGTCCTTGCATCATGCCTGCCTCCAATAAAACCGATCCGGCAGCCACTGCCCGCGCCCGATCTTCCGCCCCGCCTGCAAACTGCCCCACGTATACGCCTGCGCCGCTGCCACCGCTTTGCTCATCTCCATCCCCTTCGCCAGATTCGCCGCGCAAGCCGCTGCCAGTGTACACCCCGAACCGTGGTAAGTTTCCGGTAGCCGTTCCCACAACCAAGTGCGCAAACGCTTGCCATCGCCATACAGCGCATTTTCCACGCGCTCGGTTGCGGCATGAGTTCCGGTCAGCAACACGTATTCACAGCCCTGATCCAGCAACGCAAACGCCTGTTCATCCAACGATTCCCCCATCACTGCCAATTGCCGCGCTTCCGGCACATTCGGCGTCAGCAAGGTCGTCAGCGGCAATAAGTATTCGCGGATTGCCCCTAACAATGCATCATTGGCAAAGTCTTTCCCACCACCTGCCGCTAACACAGGGTCAAGAATCACTGGTACATCCGGTGCTTGTAACAGAATGCGATGCACTGCGTGCACCACTTCCACACTGCCCAGCAGACCGATTTTGAACGCCGCAATCGGCATATCCGCCAATAACGCTTCTGCCTGCTGCTCAATCAAATAATCTGCCAGCGGCTCAATGCGTTGCACATTACAGGTGTCTTGCACCGTCAAACAGGTAATCACACTCACCGCATGACAGCCTTGGCTGGCAATCGCCTCGCTGTCTGCCTGAATGCCTGCCCCACCCGTGGGGTCATGCCCCGCCAAGGTCATTACCACCGGCACTGCCAATGCAACGCTATGCTCTGTTAGCAACAGGAATCTCCTAAACGTTTACTCACCATCACGACACCATCGTCCATCCCATCCTGATGACGGGTGAACCCCAAACGCTGCATCAATTTCAGCATCCCGTGATTATGCGGCAATACCTCGCCCTCAATGGTGCGCAAGCCTTTTGCCCGCGCCGCCTCAATCAAGGTTTGCATCATCAAACCACCCAAACCCCGGTTTTGCCATTCATCGGCAATCACCAGCGCAAATTCACAGCTCATTTTATCGGGGTTAATCGCATACCGTGCCACCCCCATTTCCACTTCCTGCCCGTCTTGGCGGGTCAGTGCCAGAAACGCCATTTCACGGTCATAATCAATTTGCGTAAGACGCACCAGCATGTCGGGCGTGAGTTCGCGCAATGCCTGCATGAAACGCATGTATCGCGATTCTTTTGACAGGTTGCGCACGAATTCCTGCTCCATTTCGGCGTCTTCGGGGCGAATCGGGCGAATCACAATATCCGTGCCATCTGGCAATTGCAGACGCTTCACCAAATCATTCGGGTAGGGGTGAATCGCCATGTGATCATAACGCCGCGCCGTGGTCGGCGGGTAGTTGATAATGAAACGCGCATCCACCGCCACCACACCATTAGCATCTGCCATCAGTGGATTGATGTCCATTTCCACTATTTCTGGTAATTCACACACCATTTCCGAGACGCGCTGCATCACTTTCCACAAGGAATCGAAATGGATCGGCGGCATATTGCGGAATTTACCCAGCAAACGCGCCACACGGGTACGGCACACGGTTTTCTTAATCATGTAATCGTTCAACGGTGGCAATGCCACGGCGCGATCACGGTGAATTTCCACCGATGTACCACCCATGCCGAAACTGATCACCGGGCCGAATACCGGGTCACGTACCACACCGATCATCAGTTCACGCGAGGAATTGCTGTGGTACATGCTTTCCACGGTCACGCCATCAATCCGCGCTTCTGGCAAATTACGGCGCGTGGTTTCCAGCAATTCTTGGTAAACACTGCGTACCGCGTGAGCGCTGGCAACGTTGAGGCGCACGCCATCCACATCCGACTTGTGGTGAATATCGGGGGAACTGATTTTCAGCACCACCGGATACCCCAAGGATTCCGCCGCCACCAACGCTTCCGCCGGACTGCGCACCAAAATGGTCGGCAACGCGGGAATACGAAACGCCGACAAAATCGCGCGGGATTCGGTGGTGGACAGCGCTCGCCGCCCTTCTGCCAGCACGCTTTCGATGATTAACCGCGCCCCATCAACATCCGGTTCGGTTTTTTGCTCCTGCACGGAAGGGGGAACTTGCATCAGCAATTTCTGATTACTGCGGTATTGGGTTAGGTAAGCAAACGCCTCCACCGCTGCTTCCGGGGTACGGAAATGCGGCATACCAGCTTCTGCCAATAGCTTGCGCCCTGCTGCCACTTGTTGCTCACCCATCCAACAGGTGAGAATCGGCTTGCAATGCTTGCCTTTTTTGCTAGTGTCACAAATGTTGATCACCGTGGCGGCGACTCCGGCGGGGTCTGTCATGGCTTGCGGAGTCAACATCACCAGAATACCGTCGAGATTGTCATCCTGCATACAGATTTTCAGCGCAGCAGCATAACGTTCCGGGTCAGCATCACCAAGAATATCCACCGGATTGCCGTGCGACCAAGTAAATGGTAATACCTTGTTCAACTCTGCCAACGTGGTGGGCGAAACCTCTGCCATGCGCAAGCCCATTTCCACCGCTCGATCGGTTGCCATCACCCCAGGGCCGCCGCCATTGGTGATAATCAGCAAGCGGTCTTGTTGCACGCGAATGCCGGAAGAAAGGATTTGTGCCGCCGAAAACAATTGCGCAATGGTATTAGCGCGTACCACACCGGCACGTTCCAGCGCAGCATCAAAGGCATCATCGCCGCCTACAATTGCACCCGTGTGCGACATTACTGCACGCGAACCTTCTTCATAGCGCCCCGCTTTCAACACAATCACCGGCTTCATGCGCGAAGCGGTGCGCAAGCCACTCATAAAACCGCGTGCATCGTGAATCCCTTCCACATACAGCAAAATGCTGTCGGTTTTGGGATCAAGCGCCAGATAATCCAACGTATCGCCGAAATCGACATCCGCCGTATCGCCCAAGGTAATCACGGTCGAAAAGCCAATACCTTGCGTAGCGGCCCAGTCCAAAATCGCGGTACACATCGCCCCGGATTGTGACACCAACGCCAGATTACCGGCTTGCGCCTGATTACGGCTAAACGTGGCATTCAAACCGACGGAGGGGCGCATAATCCCCAAACAATTCGGGCCAATGATATGCATCGCGTATTGGCGGGCAATATCGGTAATGTCTTTTTGCAAACGCTGCCCACGATTGCCCGCTTCAGCAAAGCCAGCGGACAGCACCACCACACCCTTGACCCCGTGTTCACCACATTGGCGAATAATACTAGGGACAGTCGCAGCAGGCGTTGCCACCACTGCTAGGTCAACCGGCTTGTTCAACGCGACTAAAGTCGGATAAGCTGCTTGACCTTGAATCTCCGTGTGTTTGGGATTGATGGGGTATAACGCCCCTTTAAACCCTGCGGACAATAAATTCTGGAACACCACGGTTCCCACGGCTTTTTCCCGCTCACTCGCACCGAATACCGCGACGCTTTGCGGGGCAAATAATTGATTTAAGTAATGGTGGCTCATGGCCAAAACCTCTATGATAAACAGTTGCAAAAGCGCGGAAATCGGCTTTTGTTGCATTGCAACATATCTTACTCTGATTTGTGTGAAAAGAATATGACCGTCGCTGTAATTACCCATTCCCATTGCCATTTGCACGATAATGGCTCACCTCACCATCCCGAATGTGCGGAACGTCTGGATGCCATTAACAACCGCATGATTATGTCAGGTGTGGACTGGATTTCACGCCATTACGATTCGCATTGTGCCGAGCGCGAACACCTGTTGCGGGTGCATGATGCAGAGTACGTGGAACGGGTGTATGCCACCGCGCCTACCGAAGGTCACACCATGCTGGACGGTGATACCGGCATGAATCCGCATTCGTTGGATGCGGCTTTACACGCCGCTGGTGCGGTGGTAATGGCAGTCGATTTGGTAATGGCAGGCTCACACAAACACACGTTTTGCGCGATTCGCCCACCGGGTCATCATGCCGGACGTAACCGTGCGGCAGGTTTTTGCATTTTCAACAATGTCGCGGTTGGCGCTGCTCATGCCATTGAGGTGTATGGCATTGAACGTGTTGCGATTATTGATTTCGACGTACACCACGGTGATGGCACGGAAGAGATTTTCAGTGGCAATGACAAGGTAATGTTTTTTTCATCTTTCCAGCATCCGTTCTACCCGTTTAGCGGCGCGGATACTGATGTTCCCAATATTCGCAACTTACCACTGCCTGCCGGAACCGGTGGGGCGGCGTGGCGTGAAGCGGTGGAAGCCAGTTGGCTGCCAGCCTTGCGTGAATTTAAGCCGGAATTGGTGATGATTTCCGCCGGGTTTGATTCGCATCTGGAAGACGATATGGGTGGCTTCAATTTGGTGGAACGTGATTACATTTGGATCACCAAAGAGTTGTGCCAGATTGCTAAGGAATTTGCCGCAGGTCGCGTGGTGTCGTGCTTGGAAGGCGGCTATGAACTGTCACCGCTGGGTCGGGCGGTGACAGCGCATATCAAAGAATTGGCAGAATTTCACTGACACCGCTCACGGGTGCTTTGATTAACTGCAATAACCCAACTGGGCATACGTTTTAGTGCTGCCGGATGGTTTGGCGGTACACAAAGTCTGTAATAGCGAGCCGATGTTGCCTGCACCATACGTTCCGTAGGAAGCGTTGGGGTAACGGGAGTTTTGGCGGAACTGTGAGGCATAATTATCCTTTGGGGTATTTGGGTTAGAGGATCCCCATGAGGTAACACCAATGACCACATTTCGCAAAGCAGAAGTACCTGCTGCAGCCCCACCACTTCTTGCAGGATCTTGATAACCAAAGTTGACAATCCACGGCCCGCCGCTGGAACCGCCGGTCAAATCACTGCCGGAGTAAATTTGTCCTGAACCAGCGATCGTTGTTAAATAAGCAGGGCCATCAGTACGCTGCATGATTCTACCTGCATCCAATAATCCGGGATAACCCAATGTGGATACCGCTGCTGTAGTAAGATTGCCAGTGCGTGAACTGCTAGTAAACGAGTAGTTATTCCATCCGTAGCCCAGTGCACCACCCACTACATCTTTAATAAATTGATTCGATGTATTTTTACCAATCAACATAACAGCTAAGTCATTATCACGTACAGAACCACTACCAACGTCTGTGCCATTTGCCCAACTTGCAGGGCGCACAAAACCCAGCGTAGTCCATGTACCATAAGGTGTTGAACCGTTGTAAGTCGCGGGCGTGAAACGGAAATTGGTAAAGGTATTATTACCTGAACCAACGTCTTGAATACAATGCGCCGCCGTTACAATAACACCACGGCGAATAACACTTGCCGAACAAGTGGCGGCACCACCGGGTACGTTAAACGTTAATTTCCCAATTGCACTGTAAGGGAAAGTTGCACTTAAATAACCCGCATTAGTGGCAGCAACTTTTGTCGTGTGTTTATGGGACACCCTTGCAGAAGTGTAAGGCACGCCAAATGACCCAAATGCCTGCCCTTCTAACATATCGTTATTAACAGCTGACACTTTTTTATCGCCCATAGCACCTTGGGTGCCTGACTGGCTATCCCCAAACAAAGGAGATACCGCAGACGTATCTGGTACAGGCAACGGGTTTTTATACGGTACTGGTGTACTCACCGCATTCGCGTTCAGCATACTGTTATAGGTTGTTGTTACCATAACATCTTTATCATTTGCTACATTGCCAGCGACAGAAGAAGCATTGGCAATAGCTAATACAGGCACCAATGAAACAGTTAAAATACTAAGTTTCATAATCATTTCCTCACAAGTAAATATAAACGACTTAAGTGAATCGAAAGTAAATATTTTTATTGTGTTACGTTCTATAACATACGGTCGTATTCCCCCTCACCAGAATACATTTACAGCCCTCCTTACGTTAATCACACCAAATGAATTTTTTCCTATTTTCAAAAATCATCCGCTTACCTTTATTAAGGCTCAATTCACCAGTTTTTCATCAAGCCCTGCCCCATTGTGCCAATCACGATGCGCCCAACATTGGCAGTATAGGCAACAGCGGATAAATTATTAAAAGCCAGCCCTTGATTCAAAACATCCCACGTTTTACTCACAGGATTAAACTGCAACACACCTGCCGACTGGGAGGAATAACCACCATCCGTGTAAGCATGAGATGAAAGCGCTAATAACTCGCCTTTTTTGTACGGTGATGCGACAATATGGCGTAAATAAGGATTCTTATAAAGCCTAGACCAATTACTACCTTTTGTACCCATCCAAATACCGCCTAAATTCGTAGCATTTTTCTGATCAAAGACGGCAATGTAAACTTGATTTGGTGTCAGTGGGTCAGCAACGATGTTGGATACAAAATAGCGTCCAGCACCATGCGGGTTAAATAACGCTGCAAGCGACACGGCGGTAGTCATTCGCGCTGAATTCGTTAAGTTCCATGTATTCCCACCGTCTTGTGACGTAAATACACCGGCACTCCCTGCGGCATACACCAAATTACGATTAAAATAATCAACGGCAGTTGAGGTGCAATAAGCTTGTACCCCATTTTGCTGCTGAGTACGGCTACGGCAATCCAATACCTTTTTCCAATTTTTGCCATCGTCTTGACTGCGATACACATTGCCATTAGCGGTAACGAATAGTGTTCTTTGGTTAACGGGGCTATTACGGTCAACAGACAAGCCAAACATAAGGGTAGCATCAGCATTCGGTATCCCGTTCATACTGGTGCTCCATGAATCAAACTTGCCGGATTGATTACTGCGCATTAAGCTCATAGCACCCTCCACCGATTTCCCCATCGCAGCCCAAACCACGCCTTGGCGAGACGGGTCAATACTGATGGTCGAGGTATTACCGCCATAATCGCCATCCCACCCCTTTTCGGGTGCTTGGCAGCTTTCCCAGCTAGTACCACTATTCAAACTCCGCCAACAACCAATATCGGCATAACCCGCGAATAGAATATTGTTAGCAGTCCAACGACTAGCCGCCACAGTATAAACATTAACATTCTCTAAACCGCGTGATGCCCAGGCTGTTCCAACTGGTTTAGTGAATAGGTTATTAAAACTTTTACCATTATCATTACTTTGTAATGCCCATTGATCATTCACCATAACTATTCGGTTAGCATTACGTGGGTCAGTAGCCATTGTTCGTAAGCTCTCGCCATTATGATAAAAACCTGTCAGCAAGTCAGCGACCCCGCGTTCTGCATAATGCCAATAATCTGGTGTTTCCCAAGTGGATTTAGCACCAATGCTATTGGTAACAGGGGTAGTTGACTTCCATGTGAATTTAGCACCTGATTTATTAGCCAACCACACGCCATTTTTTGTACCCCATACGGTCAATGCATTACTAATAACTTTTACTTGACCATTTGCAGTCGTTGGTAACCATAAAGAATAACCGACATTTTTACCATAATAGTCATATTCAGGTGGCAATCCTGTATTACTCCAGCTAACACCTGCATTAGCAGAGTACAGAACGCCTACATCAGTGGATAGATACATCTCATTAGGATTAGCTTTAACCAGCCCAAAATCAAAAACTGTTTTTTTGAGTGCAGGTGCAAACTCCTGCCATGTTTTCCCTGAGTTTACGCTCTTATAAATCTTCTGGTTAACTGCACTTTTAGGTACAAAACGATCAGGCGCTGATACAGCATAAAGTTCATTAGCTTTAGTCGGGTGAACAACTAACTTTTGAATTCTGATTTTTGATAATCCACTTGCTTGCTTTATCCACGTCGCCCCACTGTTCGTACTCATATAGATATATGCATCAGCTTTATTGTATGTGCTGTGACCTGCCGCATACAATATTGCCGATGAACTAGGCGCAGACTGGATAGTTGTAATATAAGATGCTGCTGGCAATACGTGAGAAAAACTGACGCCTTTATTCGTACTACGAAAAATACCGCTATCTGACCCTAATAACAAAATATTGGCATCAGTGTTATGGAAACCGACTGCCGAAATATGCGTAGCTTTTACCCCTTTAGTAGCACCGATAATATCCCATGTTTGCCCGTTATTTTTACTGATATAAGCACCGCTAAGATCGCTGCCAATCAACAATACCCCATCAGAACCAACTCCCACTGCTTCATACCATCCCCCTGCTCCCGGCGTAGATGATTTCCAAGCTTGTGCCATGACAGTAGGTGTCAAGAATAACAGGCTACAAATCCAATACATTAAGTAACGCTTAAGCATGTGTTTTATCCTCTTAACCATTTCAAGCACAATGAACAATATCTCTGCCACGTCATTATTTGTACGTGGCAGAGGCTTTATGTCAGCGTAAGATTAAAGAGAATGCACCCGTTTCACTGGGCATCGCTGTGGTGGACTCAATAGTATAAGTACCTGCACTCAGTGCTTTGACAATACGCGAGTTAAAACCACTACCGCCGTCATCGTCCTGAACAAGCACGCCACCGGAAGTCGTTCCGCCAGAACGCAATACCAAGTAAGTATCGCGGGCGGAAACCAGATCAATAGTTACTGTCTTTGCTGCACTTAAAGTAAACGTATGGTATCTCCCATAATGTGAGCTACCTTTAAGCACAGAGGTACACCCAGCTTGCCACACCCCATCGGCTACACTACCAACGACAACTGTCGACTGGCAGGCAGAAGACTTTTGGAAATTCGCTTTCACTGTTTTTGCTGCTGACATCGACACCGTGCAAGTCGATGCGCCCCCCGTACAGACACCGCTCCAGCCGATAAACACTGAACCAGACGCAGGTGTCGCCGTCAGCGTCACATTAGTCCCCGGTGTATAAGCCGCCACACAGGCAGTACCACAGTTAATACCAGCCGGATTACTGGCTACCGTACCATTACCCGTTCCAGATTTAGTCACGGTCAAATTATGCTTAGTACTACTCGCCGTGACGATTATATCCACGTATTTAGGGTCACTGACGAGAGCCGTATCATCGGTAGCTACCAAACTGAAACGTAAAACACCGCCCATCGTCGGGGCTGTAAACCTAGGTTGGGCAATGGTTCTGCTACTCAATGTAACCGGAGTGCCGGAAACCTGAGTCCACAGATAGGCTTTAATTTGCCCCCCGAAACTATCGTCTGTGGCACTACCGTTCAGAATAACCGTTGTAGCAGCACTCACAGTCCGAGCAGACCCCGCATTCGCAACAGGTTTAGTCGTGACAGCCAACACAGCCTGATACGCATCTAACAAGCCAGCCCCACAACGGTTCACACAACTACTGCCGCTCGGAAAGGGGCGGGCGGAAGCACGTAGCTTAGCTTCTAGCAAAACCGGTACACTGGCACGTGGAATTGTATCGTTGCGCAAATTGATATTCGCACCAAGCATCAGGGAGGCGACCCCTGAAACATGAGGCGCTGCCATGCTTGTGCCTTGATAGAATTGATAAATATTATTGTTCTTAGGGGTGGTTGTCCCCCCGTCCAAGGTTGAAAGAATGCTAACCCCCGGAGCAGCAATGTCCACTACACTGCCGTAATTACTAAACGATGCCTTATGGGCACTTTTATCTACGGCTGCCACTGCCACTACATTCTTACAATTAGCTGGCGTGGCATTGCTTGCGTTAACGTTGGAATTTCCTGCTGCAACCACAACAGTCGCGCCCCGGGAAACTGCTGCATTAATCGCATTCTGAAAAACCGTAAAACAAGCCCCTGAACCACCAAGACTCATATTAATCACCCGTGCCGGATTAGGATTAACCACCCCTAACACCGTTTCACCGGCTGACCAGCGTATTGCATCGGCGATATCGGATAGCGAACCGCCATTTTTACCTAACACCCTAGCAGTTAAAACACGGGCATTCCAATCTACCCCAGTGACACCTTGTGAATTATTACTTTCCGCAGCAATCGTTCCAGCCACGTGTGTGCCATGCCAACTGCTGCTCTCTACTGTCGTCCAATCACCCGGATCAGAAGGATTTGCATCCCGCCCATTACCATCATTAGCATTAGTCACATCAGAAATAAAATCATAACCCGATTTAGCAGCACTCCCCCCGATAAACCGACTGTTTAAATCCACATGGTTCAATGAACCCGTATCCACCACTGCGACGACCACACTATTAGAACCTTTAGTTACCCCCCAAGCCAGAAGTAAATTAGCAGCACCTTTATTGACACTCGGTGAACCGTAATGCCATTGCTGCGAATAGTACGTATCATTAGGTATTACCGCCGCACTAGGGTATAACCAAATATCAGGGTCAGCATACTCCACATTAGCATCTGCCTTAACCTTGCGGGCATAATCTATCGCTTCTGCCAACGTCATCTCGTAAGGCAATGTTAAAACATGTGCATTATCCGACATCGCACGTTTATAAGTGGGTTGCTGAGCCGTTGCCATATGAGCAATTTGCGTCACAACCGTCGGTATACTCGCAGTCCCAAGATAACTAAATGCATTCGGGCGCAATTTAATAATGAGCTGTTTAATCTTTTGGTCTTGAGACGGCGCTGCCACCATTTTATTGTTTGCCATAGCGGCTGAAGACCAAACAGAATTGACAAGCACACATAGGCATAAAGCCCACAAGAATCTTCTGGACATAACAAACCCCTTAAACTCACATGATCGTTGATTGCTTAGTGAGAGTTAAATCTCATCAAAACTTAATAAAAAACCAAAAGAGGAATCTCAATTAACTGAAAGTATAAAACAAAGAGACAATCATCACCCACCAAAACAAAACAAAACAAAACAAAACAAAACAAAA
>NZ_FNQP01000002.1:121340-253790 GCF_900107695.1 Thiothrix caldifontis
AAAACAAAACAAAACAAAACAAAACAAAACAAAACAAAACAAAACAAAACAAAACAATAATCAGATAATTAAAATTCGCTAACAATAAGGTGCTCAGCCCTAATCAATAAGAGCTTTACCGACAATACGTAAAATACCCCACCACTCCAAAACGGTCACACACGAATAGGCAGCACACTTGCCATTAATACTTAGTTGCTCAGTAACTCATAGACCACCCTCTTGCTGCTATAGCTTATGTTTATATTATTCAGCATAGTTTAATTTTATTCAATATTTTCTATGATAAGCTTTGTAAATTTTAGCCAATTTATTTTGATAATGCATAAAAATAAATTATCAAAAGCTTGCGTTGCATCGTCGCAATTAGCTTTCGTATAAGATGCAATATCTTGAGATTTTGTTCTGGACAATGGGGAGTACCTTAATTATCCACGTACAGCGCAAAAATCACCCGATTCGGCACTTCCATCTGCATTACCTCCAACGCACTCGCAGTTCGGCATGTAAGAATATTGGAATATAACGAATAATTGATATTTATCACGCTTTCGTTAATTAATAAATTTATTTGATTTGCAAATCAATAAAAGCACCTATCCCTATCAGGGTACACGCTAGAATCCGGCGCATAAAATATAGTATGCTGCTTGCCACTTTAGGAGTGCACCACCGTCCAATCCGTACACCTTGGGCTAAACAACGGTGCATCTCACAGGATTCCAAAATGTCTTTGACGGAGGAGCCTCAATGACGGATGTCGTTGCAACCAACCAGACCATTATCGTCGTCGGCGGCGGTATCAGTGGCATGACCACTGCACTCGAAGCAGCCGAAACGGGTAAGCAGGTCATTTTGCTAGAAAAACGCCCTTACTTAGGGGGACGTGTTTCCCAGCTTTACAAATACTTCCCTAAAATGTGTCACCCGACCTGCGGTCAAGAAATCAATCAACGCCGCATTAAGATGAACAAAAATCTCACGGTGATTACGCAGGCGGAAGTTTCCAACATCAGCGGTGAAAAGGGCGATTACACGGTTTCCGTGACCATTACCCCGCGTTACGTCAATAGCAATTGCACCGCTTGCGGCGACTGCGCCAAGGCTGCCACGACTGAATTTGACGACGAATTCAACTACAACCTCGGCAAGCGCAAGAGCGTTTACCTGCCTAACGCAATGGCATTCCCGCAGCAATACGTGATTGACCAGCGCATCATTGGCACTGCCGAAGCCGACGCTGCCAAAGCTGCCTGCAAATACGGCGCAATCGAGCTGGATCAGCAAGTCGAAACCCTCGACCTGAAAGCCGGTGCGGTGGTGTTTGCGACAGGTTGGAAGCCTTACGACGCGAACAAGATTCAGCCTTACGGCTACGACCGTTTTGCCAACGTCATTACCAACGTCGAATTTGAACGCTTGATGGATCCACATGGCCCCACCAACGGCAAATTGCTGCGCCCTTCCGACGGTAAAGAAGCGAAAAACATCGCCTTCATTCAGTGCGCGGGTTCGCGGGATAAAAACCATCTGGCGCATTGCTCACGCATTTGCTGCATGGCCTCCCTCAAGCAAACCAACTACGTGCAAGAAAAGTTTGGTGACGACGGCAAATCCACGATTTACTACATCGACATGCGGGCGATTGACCGGTTTGACGATTTCTACCAAAACGTGCAAGCCAACCCGAACGTCAGCTTCATCAAGTCCAAAGTCGCCAAGATTGAGGAAGACAAAGCGACCGGCAACCCTGTCCTGCACGGCGTGAATACCGAAGGCTACCACCGTTACGCCAACCAACACGATCTCGTGGTATTGGCAACCGGCATGGAACCCAGCGTGGATTTCAAAGGTTTCCCGATCAAGATTCTGGTCAACGATGAAGGCTTCATCGAACATGACGACAGCAACGGCGGCATTTTTGCGGCTGGGGTTGCCTCCGATGCGCTGGACGTAAACCGCGCAGTTCAACACGCCACGGCTGCGGCCTTGCGTGCGGTGCAAGTCGTCAATCAGGTAGCAGGAGCATAAGATGAAAATTGGTGGTTATCTGTGTACGGGTTGCGGCATTGGCGACCGTCTTGACACTAAATCCCTCGAATCAGTAGCCGTGCGCGAAGGTCGGATTGGCTTCTGCAAGACCCACGACTTCCTGTGCAGTCAGGCAGGCGTGGACATGATCAAAGCCGACATGGCAGCGGAAGGCGACGACAAAGTAACCAAAGCGGTCATTATGGCGTGTTCGCGCCGTGCCAAAACCGAAAGTTTCAACTTCGGGGCAGTGCCAACCGCGCGCGTCAACTTGCGTGAAGGTGTCATCTGGATTCGTCCTGAAGGCAGCGAACACGACGAAACCACGCAGGAAATGGCAGCCGACTACATCCGCATGGGTTGCGCCGAAGTCAAAGCGATGCAACAAGCCGATGCCAGCGGTGAGCAAGGCAAAAACAACCACATTATGGTGGTCGGCGGCGGCATTACCGGCATGACGGCGGCACTCGAAGCCTCCAAAGCCGGTTACTACGCCAGCATTATCGAAAAATCCGACCGTTTGGGCGGCGTGATGGGGCAACTCAAGCAACGCCAGCCGGAACATTCCCCGTTCCAAAACCCGCAAGATACCGGCGTTGCCGCGTTAATTGCAGCGGTGGAAGCGGATGACAAAATCACGGTTTACCTGAATTCTACCATTGCCAAAACAGCGGGTGCACCGGGTCGTTTCGAGGTGGATATTGCCTCTACCGTAGGCGCAGGCACGCACGCTGAGTTTGGCGCGATTGTGCAAGCCACCGGCTTCACCCCTTACGATGCTAACAACCTGCCAGAATTCAGCTACGGCAAATCGCCGAACGTTGTGACCCAACTGGAACTGGAAGCACTGGCTCGCGCCGCAGGCGATGGCCCAATCAAACGTGCTGACGGCAAAGTGGTCGAAAACGTGGTATTCGTGCAATGCGCGGGTCAACGCAGTACCAAGGAAGGGCATTTGTCCTACTGTTCGGGTCATTGCTGCGCTACCAGCATCAAGCAGGCGATGTATTTCAAAGACAGTAACCCTGACATTGAAACCACCGTATTGTTTGACGACATCCGTACACCGGGTGTAGGCGGCGAAAACTTCTACCGCAGTGCGCAAGACAAGTTTGTGACTTTCCGCAAAGGCAAAGTTTCCACGGTTGACGTGAAGGGCAATGAGCTGCAAGTCAATTTCAAGGATTTGATCCTTGACGAAGACGCGCAGATGGGTGCTGATCTGGTGGTATTGGCGACGGGTATGTTACCCAACTCCGGTACTGACATCGACACCATGAAGGACAAGGATGCCAACGGCGAAGTGAAAGTTTCCGTCGAATCCATCCTCAACCTGAACTACCGCCAAGGGCCGGATATGCCGCAATTGGTGAACGGTTTCACCGATTCGCATTTCATCTGCTTCCCGTATGAAACCCGCCGCACGGGTATCTACAGTGCAGGCCCGGTACGCCGCCCAATGGATGCCGCGCAAGCGCAAACCGACGCGATGGGCGCGGTGATGAAAGCGATTCAAGCGATTGAAAACTCCGCGATTGGTCGCGCTGCCCACCCACGTTCCGGTGACTTGAGCTTCCCGTCATTCCGTAAAGAAGGTTGTACCCAGTGCAAACGCTGCACGGTGGAATGCCCGTTCGGTGCGATTGACGAAGACGAAAAAGGCTACCCGAAATACAACGAAGCGCGTTGCCGCCGTTGCGGGACGTGCATGGGTGCTTGCCCGGTACAGGTTATTTCCTTCAAGAACTATTCCATCGAAACCGTCGGGGCGCAATTGAAAGCTGTCGACGTGCCAGATGAGTTCCAAGAAAAGCCGCGTATTTTAGTACTGGCGTGTGAAAACGATGCCTACCCCGCCCTCGACATGGCAGCGATGAAACGCAACGAATCCAGCGCGTTTATCCGCGTGATTCCAGTGCGTTGCCTCGGTTCGACCAACACCATCTGGATCAAAGATGCACTGGGTAGCGGCTACGACGGCGTGGTGATGATGGGCTGCAAAAAAGGCGCAGATTATCAGTGCCATTTTGTCAAAGGCTCGGAAATGGCGCATGTTAGGATGGCGAAAATCGGCGACACCCTGTCTACCATGAACCTCGAAGCCGATCGCGTCGCGGTGCATGAAGTCGCCATTACCGACATCGACCGCGCACCCAAACTGCTGGATGAGATGGTTGAAGTGATTAACCGTGTCGGCCTCAGCCCGTTCAAGTTCTAAGGAGGATGCTGGAATGACTACTGCTGTCAATCAAGCGATGGTTGAAAAATACAAAGGCAACTTCCTCAAAGAAGTGACGGATAACGTCGAGGAAGGCAACTGGGTCAAAATGTGTATGCAATGTGGCGTATGTTCCGGTTCGTGCCCGCTGGGGCCGCACTGGGATCACCCGCCGCAAGAACTATTCATGATGATCCGCGCCAACAAGCGTGAGGAAGTGCTGTCGTCCACCTCGATGTGGATGTGTACCTCGTGCTACAACTGCGTGGCACGTTGCCCGCGTGGTCTGCCGATTACGCACATCATGCACGGCTTGGCGCACTACGGTAAGCGCATGGGCATGAAACCCAAGAACCAGCCGACGGAAAAATTCGGGCAAATGTTCTGGGACAACCTGATCAAGAAAGGTCGTGTCAACGAGCTGAAACTGGGTCTGGGCTTGTACTTCAAAGACGGTTTCGCCGAAGGCGTGAAAGTGTCGATGGGCAAGCAAAAACTGGGTATGAACATGATGAAAGCCAAGCGTATGTCACCGATGGAAATTCTCGGTGGGCATGGCGTTAGCGATCTTTCTGGCTTCCACGCCATGCTGAAAAAAGCCGAAGAGCTGGAAGCAGCACGTGTCGGCGCAAACACTGACGCGAAATGAGGAGGATGAGGTAACAATGGCAAAGCATGAATATTCTTACTACCCCGGCTGTTCTTCCCAGAAGGGAGCATCGTCTTCCAACCTGGAAAAGTCGGTGGAAACCCTGTGCGAAGAGCTGGACATCAAGCTGAATCCAATCCCGGATTGGAACTGCTGCGGCGCATCCATCGGTTATGCTGGCGGTGGCGAATTGCCACGTATGACGCTTTCCGCGCGTAACTTGGCCTTGTCCGAAAAGCATCACCCGGATCAGGACGTGGTAGCCACTTGCGCGGCTTGCTGGCTGAATACCCGCGAAGTGCAGGAACGCTTGAACCACAACCCGACCCTGAAAGCCGAAACCAATATTGCGCTGCAATCGGTGAAGCTGGAATACAAGGGCAACAAAAAAGTCCGCCACATGGTGGAAGTGTTGATCGAAGACATCGGCTACGATGTGCTGGGTTCCAAGGTTAAAAAGCCGCTGGAAGGTCTGAAAATCGCCGGTTACGTCGGTTGCCAAACCAACCGTCCGTTCGGGATTGCCGGTGAATCGTTCGAGAACCCGATGTATCTGGACAAGATGGTCGAAACCCTCGGTGCGGAAGCCCTCACCAAGTACGACAAAAAAGTCGCTTGCTGTAGCGGTGCGCTGATGTTCTCCGAACCCGAAAAAGGTCAGGCATTGGTCAAGGACATCATCGAATCCGCTTACGACAGCGGCGCGAACATGATTGTGACCCCTTGCCCACTGTGCCAAGCCAACGTTGAAATCTACCAAGATGACATCAATGCGCGTTACAAGACCAATTTCGATATGCCGGTCATGTACTACAGCCAGTTGATGGACGTGGCATTCGGGCGTTCCGCATTGGATGCAGCACTGAATGGCAATATCATCCAGTCCAAGAAACTGCGTGAAATTGCTGACAAATAAGCGATAACTAACCGTTTATCGCACGTTTAGGGAAAAGGGGGCATAATGCCCCTTTTTTCTTGCCAAGGAATTGATAAACATGAAAACCACCACATTATTAACGCTGGCTGTGGCACTCTCCGGCAGCGTTTTTATGGCAGCATGTTCGGACAAAACTGCCACGACGAGTACCACTGGCACTTCTTCCCCACAAGCAACGGATATTAAAATGGTCGATTTAGTTAAAACGGATGTAAAAGTAGGCGACGGCGCAGAAGCTACCGCTGGCAAGATGGTTTCTGTGCATTACACCGGCTGGTTGTATGACGAAGCCGCTGCTGACAAACACGGCAAGAAATTTGACAGCTCCCGTGATCGTGGGCAGCCTTTCCAATTCCCACTGGCTGGTGGTCAAGTGATCAAAGGCTGGGATGAAGGCGTACACGGCATGAAAATCGGCGGGCAACGCACCCTGATTATCCCACCTGAAATGGGCTACGGGGCACGTGGCGCGGGCGGCGTGATTCCACCGAACGCCACACTGGTATTTGACGTTGAGCTGCTCGGCGTTCAGTGATTTAGCAAAAAGGGGGCTTAAAGCCCCCTTTTTTTAATCCACCACGACTTCGTAGAACACTTCACCGCTGGAACCTGCTTTGAGCTTGCCAGTGAACGACCAATCCAATGCTGTGCCGTTTTGGGTCGGCGTGCAAGCCGTCAGTTCTGGCGGGGTTGTGCCGCAACCCTGCCCTGCACCACCAAGCTGGGTGAACGCTGGAACAGTGTCGTTGACCACCAGTTCGTCCAGTTCGCCATTACCGATATTTTCGTAGGCAATGGTGTAACGCAGGGTTTCACCCGGCAACGCTACACTGCCGTCGATATCGCGCGTGGTATTCCAGACAGACTTTTGCAATGACAGTTTGCCTTCACCACCCACTGGCTCAGACGATGTGCCGGAGGAGGTTTTGGTGATATCGGTGCGGGTTTGTTCTACTACAGCAAGTCCGCTACTACCGTCACCAAACACAAAGCTGCTGGTGATGTCGAGCGTGTGGCTTGCGCCGGAAGTGGCATTCGCCGGGGCAAGCACTTTTGCCAACAGACACAACTTGTCACCTGCGGTCACGTTGATACTGCCAGTAATCACCGTATCAGCGTTATCCAGTTGCGCATCACAGTTGTTGTCGAGCAATAAGCTAACACCCCATTCCAACCCTGTGGGTTTAGCCGTTTCCGCCAAACTGAAGCTGACGCTACCGTCGGTTTTGGCCTGGAAAATGTGCGGGTAAGCCACCGTGGTGTACGGCAAAATCACCTGTGTATTTTCCAGCGTGAACGTCGGCAGTTTGGCATCCCCGAAATCCTGATCCGTTACATCCGCATTTGTGACTGTTACGGTCAGGGTGTTATCCGTGGTGGAAACATAACCATTCGGGTCATTAACCTCTGGCGGGCAAACGGTCGGTGCCTGGTGGTTTTCCTTGGCGGCTTCGTACAACACATAATTGTCCGCCGCAGCGGGTTGTACGTTGTCGAAGTGGTAACTGCCATCTGCCCCGGTTTTGGTGCTGCGGCAACTGCCTGCGGCGGTATCCTGCAAGACAATGGTCACATCCTTGATACCTTTCTCCGCTGCATCGTTAATGCCGTTGACATTGGTATCGTTATAGACCTTGCCCGACAGGGTAAAACCGCTATCGCCAATGGTGATGGCGTAATCCTCCACCTCACCGTCCTGAGCTGTACCGGTTGGCACGCTGGTGCTGGCAGTGCCGGTGGCAATGCTGCTATCCGTGGTCAGACGCAGGCGCAGGTAACTGTTGCCCGGTGTGGTATCGGCTGGCAGGTTGTTCCAGGTCAACGCTACGATCTTGTTGCTTGCGCCAGTGGGAACATTGACCGTTGCGGCCTCGCTGGTATCGAATACGCCATTGCGATTGAAGTCGAGCCAGCCGACCAGTCGCGCCGGGCTGCCGCTGGTGTTGTTGACCGTAACGTTGAGGCTGTAGTCTTGCGCACCGTTTGCCAGTACTGGGAAATTGGCAATGCCGTCTTCATCATCGCTTCCGGCAGTATCATCACCCGTGCCATCCGCCCCACCGTTGGCAGTGTTCTGGCTCTGGTTTTCCTTGTCAGGGGCAGTCGTCCCCAAATACGCCTTGGGTGTCATTGCCAACCAATGGCTGGCATCGCCGTAGCTGGCAGGAGCGTCGCCAAAGTCTTCCTGAACAATGTCCATCCCGATAAAACTGAGTAGTTCCGTACCCGCGTCATCACCGAAATCATCATCACCGACGATGACCACCACATGCTTGATACGGGCTGAGGTGGCACTATCCACAAAACCAACCCAACGGCTGGATTGGTTGCCACAGGCGGTATCTGTACCGGGCGTGGTACTGCCGCACAGATTCTGGTTCACGGCGGTGGTTGTCGTGCCGTTATGCAGGTCAGTGGGTGTAACCGGAATATCACCACCGATCCGGTTGCCGCTGCTATCCAGTAAGCGCAGCCAGGCAGGGCGGGCATAACCATCGGTACGGGTTTCCAGATCGCCGAACCATGCGCCGAAACTTTTCACCGGCGTTGCAAAGGTAAATCTCACCGCATTGGGGGTCTGGTTGTCACCACCGGTATCCGTCCAGAAAGCGGGTTGGGTTACAGTGTCATACAAGCTGGCAGGGCGTGGAGCAACATCCTGCATGGTGGCAGCAGTGCTCAGGGAAGCCCCCGATGTATGCTCACTGCCAAGGCAGGGTGACGCTGGCTGGATATTGACACGGGTGACATCCACCGCCACCCCATAGGTAGAAAATAACGCCGGTTCTGAGGCCGCCAGACTGCGGGCAGTGGTTCCCAGCCAAGGCACAATCTTGCCGGAGGTCGGCAACCCGGCAGCACTGCGCCAGGTATCATCCAACGTATCGGTTTCATTGCGTGAAGCTACGCCAGTACCGGATACCTCTTTACTGATATAAGGGCTGATGGCAGCATCGGTTGCACCGCCACCGCCCGGTGTACAGGTGAATATATCGAAACCGAAATCCACGGTCGTGGTGTTACCGGCAGTCACCGTGACACCGGTACGGGGATGGCTAGTACCGATCAACGCACCCACGGGCAGGTCAGAATCTGTAGTATCCACATTGACCCGGTAAGTGCCGGGATCAAGGTCGGGGAAGGTATACGTGCCGTTGGCAGCCGTTTCCACAGTGGTCACCAAAGTGTCATCCGTGACATCGGCGGGCGTGCCATTATCGCGGTACAAAGACACGGTAATCAGGCCAATGCCGGGTTCTGCCCCGTTTTGAAGGTTGGACTGGTCATCATCGCGGAACACCGTGCCGCTGAGCGTGCCTTTGGCAATGACGGTGAGCGCGTAATCTTCCACCTCACCGTCGGAAGCTGCCGTCGTTGCACCCAAGCCTGACGTTGATGACCAGCGGAAACGGGCGTAGGTTTGCGCCGTTGTCGTATTGGACGGAACGTTGACATTGAAGGCAATAATACCCGCTGCTGCATCGGTATCGCTTGCGCCATTATCCAGAAGGTCGGTGGCAACCTGTTCACCGGCATCGGCAAAGTCGCCATCACCATTCCAGTCGAGCCAGCCTTGCAGATAAGCACTTGCACCATTAACTGTCGCGGTAATCGTGGTGGCCTGACCTTGTGTCAACGTGGGTAAAGTAATGCCATCGTCTGCATCACCAGTAGCATCCACATTCTGCAAGGCATCTTGTTCCGTTGTTGCTCCAGCCCCTAGGTAAACCACCGAGCTGTCACTGATATAGTGTACTGGGCCACCGGAAGCCTGAAGTGTTTGGTAATCACCCGTAGCAGGGCCTGTGCCTGCGTTATCCGGTGCATCACCGAAATCACACCCTACATTCGCACCAACAGCGTAAGCGACAAAGTCGTCAGATCTGATATTGCTGGAGGTCAGCGTTAACTGTGAAACCAGATTGCTGCCTTGACCGACCAGCACCCCATGCTCACGGTTCGTGCCCCATAAGGTTTGCTTCATGACTGTGCCTGTAGCCGCAATGTAAGCCAACGCAGCTTCTCCACTGGTCAATGGTTTCATGACGAAATCAGCCGGGCTTGCCCCGCCATTGAGGGTGAGGGTTAGTCTGGGATCGTAAGCCACAGAAACATTGTGACCTATATCAGTGATATAAAGGACGATTTCTTTGGCTGGAATTGGCGTTGAAAAATTCAGCGTCAAATTCATATCGCCTGTCTTGTCCCATCGGCGTGAACCTGACAGTGAACGGGTAAGGTTCTGTGCATCATAAAATGAAGCAGAGACGGCTGTAGCACTCCAACTGTTATTGGTTGTGACTGAAACGGTACTATTGCTGCCGCCTGGCCAAACAAAATTTGCGCCATTGGCAGCACCGTGTGTCGAAACCCTGCAAGCACTAGAGCCAGAGGCAACGGCACTCCCTACCGTTAATGGGTAGTCTTCCACCTCGCCATCGTTGGCGGCTGTTGTTGCATCCAGATCAGATGTTGTTGACCAGCGGAAGCGTGCGAAGGTTTGGCTGGTTGTAGCATAGGTTGGAACACTGACTGCAAACCGAATGACACCTGTTGTGCTATCCAGATCACTTGCCCCGTTGTCTTGAAGATTCGGTGCAATTTTTTCATTGGTATCAAAGTCACCGTCACCATTCCAGTCAATCCAGCCTTGCAGGTAGCCACCAGCACCTGCCACGGTGGCAGTGATGGTGGCACTTTGCCCTTGAACCAACGTGGGAAACGTTACGCCGTCTTCATCATCCGTGCCGTTGCTATCATCACCATCCGCATTGACAGAATATTGTGGGGTGACTTCATCATCAGGCACTACCGTACCAAGGTAAATACCGGCAACAAGGGTATGGAATGGCGCACCATAACCAGCCGGGGCATCGCCATAATCCCTCGGCTGCGGGCTAAAGCCGAAGTTCTGATCCTGCAAGGTGGTATTGGCAGTGATCGTCACGCCTGTTTGTTGCCCACTCGTGCTGGCTCCTGAAGGATTGGCTGTCGGCGTTGCACCAGCCGGAATATCACTGTCAGCCAAATCGACTGCGATCTTATAGTTCACATCTACCGGAATATTGTTGAAAGCATATGCCCCATTGGCATCCGTGTAGACCGTTGCAACAATAGCATCACTGCTGTTGGTTAGATTGACCGCAATGTTCGCTGGCAGGGTTATATCCGTTCCGGCGTTGTACGCATGATTGCCATTCATGTCGCGGTACAATGTACCCGTGACTGCCCCACTAGGGATGGTACAGGGTGCAAGCACCAAATCATCGAGTGCCAAGTCGTTACCTTGCCCGCCACTGATATTGTTGCGAATGCGGAAGGTAATTTGTGTCGCCGCCCCCGAGTTAATCATGCCACCGTATTCATTCCAGGTCGGGCGTTCTGTCGGGGCGATATTCCCACTGGCTATAATTGGTACAAAGTCGGCGTCTATACCCGTGCGTTTTGCCTCAAAAATGATGTTGGGTTTTATATTTGTACCACTGGTGTCAAACGCTGGCGTTATCAGGTTCATTGCCCAAGAACTGAAACCGTAGTTGGTATCCGGGGTGACCGCGAGTGTTTCCTGATAGAACACGTCTGGGCTAATGGATGCGTTGACGATCATTACGCCGCCATTGCTTTGCATGGAACGGTCACCGATACCATGCCATGCGGGTACTGCATTGACACCGGAAGCCCCGCCGCCGACACCGTATTCGCGTACCGCCTTGTTGACGATGGTGTAAAGCCCGTTGTCCGGTTGCCATGCAGCACCATTGAAGTCATGGTAAGTAAAACCCGCCGGAACCTGTGCAATGCCAGCCCCTAGGCTCGTTCCGGGCGTATTGGACGATACCGTACCGAAATTACCCAGCGTGAACAGGTTGGTTCCAAGTGTGCCACCCTCTGCCTGACAAGTACGCCCCGTTGCCGCAATATTGTCCGGTGTAACAAAGGCGAAGTTCTGATCGGTAAGCGTTACCCCTGCCGTTGCTGTCACGGTTTTGACATAGCTATCTTTGGAAAACCAGACATACCCCGGTGGAATATCCGCATCCGTGGTATCAACCCGGATTTTGTAAGTACCGGCAAGTAGATTGTTGAAAGTAAAGAGTCCGGCTGCGTCGGTCTGTGCTGTCGCCACCACTTCGCCTGAATCAGGCACATTGTCATTGTTGGCATCATTGAACAACAACACACTGATATTGGTTGGCAGGGTTGTTTCTCCGGCATCGAAAACAGCATCGAAATCACCATCCCGATACAGCGTGCCGGAAATGTTCGCGGTGGCAACGATTGTTAGCGCGTAATCTTCCACCTCACCATCAGCCGCCACCGTGGTGGCATCCATGCTCATCGTACTCGACCAACGAAAACGGGCATACGTCTGGTTACTGGTTGCACCAGCCGGAACCGCCACATTGAAGGCAATGGTACCAGCCGTATTGTTGGTATCACCCACCAGGTTGTCCTGAATATTGGTTGCCACCTGTTCACCGGCATCGGCAAAGTCACCGTCACCATTCCAATCAATCCAGCCTTGCAAGTAGCCGCCAGCACCTGCCACGGTAGCGGTAATGGTGGCGGTTTGCCCTTGGGTGAGCGTTGGAATAGTGACACCATCCTCTTCCGCACCATCGGCATCGGCTGCGACAGAGTTTTGATCGGCTGTTTCCGCATCCGGTTGGGTTGCCCCAAGATAGAAAGTTGTGCTGTTGCTCAGGGTAGCCATTGTCAGACCACTGACAGGCGTTAATGCTGATGGCGTGGAACCACCGGAAGCCAGTTTGCGCATGTAATGCCCCTGACTTGCCGGGTAGCCTGCCTTAATATCACCATAGTCAAAGCTGGAGAATATGCCAAAGGCCAAGGCTTCCTTGCCGCCTGCTTTCATATCAACCGCAATGTTGGAAACATCCCGCGAGAATGCCAATAACGTACCGCCACCTGCGTCAGGATCATTGTTCATGAACAACGTTTTACCGGCGTTGGTAAACTGGGCGCTGAGTGCACCGAATGCTTCAATCGGTTGCCATGCCGAACCGTCGGTTATCCAGGTCGCGGACTCGTTAGAATGCCCGGAGTCTTCAGCTTCAGCCGTCACAATGTCTGCCGGAATGCTGACGCCATTCAAACTGGCTGAAAATGAAACGGTATAAGTAGGATCTTGGCTATCCGTAACATTGGTCAAACCAATCGGATTCACACCGCTATACAAATCATCCAATGTATCGCCCCCCCAGTTGCCGGTATTGTAGGGCGCAATGGCAGCGGTAATGGTGTTGATTTGGGCATTGATTTGCAGGCCGTTTGCCAATGTCCAGCTTTTATTGATGGTATCGCCGGGGTTGAACTGGGTCACAGCACCGCACGACCAATCCAGCCAGAAAATGTCATTTTTGTATAAACCCGTACCACTGGTAGCATAACCGGAGCCAGACCCGGCAGCCTCCGTCGGGCAATTCACAATGACTGGCGCAGCAACCGTGAGGGCATAATCTTCTACCTCACCGTCAGAAGCCAATACCGTACTGTTCAGCCCTTGCGTTGTTGACCAGCGAAAACGTGCATACGTTTGGTTTGTAGTCGCATTAGCAGGCACTGTAACCGGAATATTGATAATACCGGTTGTACCTGCACCATATTGCAGGTTAGTAGCTACCTGCTCGCCACTGTCGGCAAAATCACCGTCACCGTTCCAGTCAATCCAGCCTTGCAGGTAGCCGCTGTTAGCACTGGCTTGCGTAACATTGACAGCAATCGTGGCATTTTGCCCTTGTATCAGGCTTGAAAACGTTACGCCATCCTCATCGTCCGTGCCGTTGAGGTCATCACCCGTCGCATTGACCGAATATTGAGGCACGGCTTCCGTATCAGGGGCTACCGCACCAAGGCGAATCCCAGCAACAACGGTATGGGATGGCGCACCGTAGCCAATAGGAGCATCACCATAGTCGGCAGGGGCTGAAACAGTAGCGGTATAATCTTCAACCTCGCCCGTTGTAGCAACACTCGTCGGTGTGTTGCACTGCCCTGTTGCACCACATACCCGAAAACGTGCAAAGGTCGTTCCCCCCGCAGCGTTGGCAGGCACACTGACACTCAGATTGGTCGTACCAACTGCAACCGACAGGTCATTGGCAACCTGCTCACCCGCATCCAGAAAATCGCCATCCTGATTCCAGTCAAACCAAGCACTCAAACGTCCGCTGGCAGACTGTATATTTACCGGAACAGAAGTTGTCTGACCTGCCGTCAGAGAAGCAGGCATGGTTACACCATTTTCGTCATCAGTGCCGTTACTGTCATCCCCCAAAGCATCACTGCTGGCAAGGATGACCGCATCAGCATCGACGCTTGCGCCTAAACGGACACCACTAATGGTATGAGTAGGCGTACCATAAGAAGCAGGCGCATCAGAAGCGTCGGCGTTATCGGAAGAAACTGTAAACGCTGGTGCCCAACCACCCCACGGTTTTAACGAACTTGCACCTGCTGACTGAATGGTATAACTACTGGCTATACCATTACGAAATTGTGCCGATGCACTCATGCCATCCGGTTCTGTTGTCACCCAAGTAGGTTCTTCATTGTCGTACCGGCCTCCTGAGTTGTTTGTAACCGCTGATTGAACCTGAGCATAGCCACTCATAGTCAGAAATCCTCCAGCACTGACCGGCTGCCCTAAAGAGGAAACACCAACAACTAATAGTCCGTCATTCGCATCGTTAGGCGCTTGTCCTGCATCAAACGAACCACTCAAAGTAAAATTACCAGCTAAACCCACCCCATTTCCATTAGCTTGTGGAACTGCGGAGCGGACAATGCCTGAATCCCCCTGATCAGCATTGCTGAAGACAAATGCCATCAGCAGGGCGTCATCACCTGCATTTTTCGGATTTGGTACATCAGGGAGTGAAATGGATACATTACCTGAGGATGCCCCCCCCAAGAGCGCATTGATTTCATTTTCATAAAGTGCAATGTGGTAGCTATCTGCATTGAAGAGTGTGGAGTTTGGGATGGCGACGCCAGAAGAATTCAGCAGGCTACCTTCCATCCAACTAAAACGCAGGTCACCGCTGGGTATTCCACCAACCGTCAAAGCATTTTTCTTATCTATGCTGCCAGCACTACCGATCACACGGGCAGTAATCTGCTGATTGGCAGCAGCCACTCGCGGGAAATTATCACTCAAACCAATACCGCCATTGGTCAAGTTACAAACATCACCCGCTTGGTCGCAGTGATCACGCTCGAATGCAGCAAAGATGAATAAAATCCGATTTTTACCCGCGGGGATATTGAATGAACTGACGGATGGCATACCAGTAACACCCGCACCACTAGCAGTGACACTGGTAGAATTCAATACATTGACCTGTGCCGCACCCGCAGGTATGACAAGCCCCAACAGAGTAACCAACACCATAAGCCTGACAGCAGACAAGCCTGTTTTTAGCTGAAGAAAGAGACGTTGCAACACAAATCCCCCTGAGATCATTATGATTTGTTATTTTTAATTATTTATTCAACCCGAATCCCGAAGGTCAGCGTCGCGCTATACCCCGCATTCAGCGTCCCCATCGCACCGATAATTGCCCCACGCCCGCCGTTGCTGATGGGTGCAACTAACGCCCCTTGGCTCAACTGTGGCAAACCACCTGCCGTGATGAATGCGGTATACGCCGGTGTAGCATCCTGAATGCGCACATTGCGGATACTTTCCGCCCCGGTATTGGTCGCGGTCAGACGGTAAATCGCACATTGCCCCGGTTCCACCGCAAAGCCACTGAAGCTGAACGCCGTATCGGGTGTGCCATCGCAATTGGTATCCGTTGCCTGTTCCTTGCGAATCGCCACGTCAGAACGGTTAGTGGTCGTGGTATCAGTGGCGGAAGTGCTATCTGCCCCGCCGTTCCAGCTTGCGGTAAGCGTGCTGACATTCATTGCCCCCATCGGCAAGGTCGCTGCTGCATGTACCTTGGCAAAAATCAGCCGGGTCTCGCCCACCGCCAGATTTGCCAATGTGGATAAGCGTACATCACCACCACTTAATACCCCATTAGCGTCAGTATCCTCATACAAGACGGTTTGCCAACCGGCACTGCCATCGGTATGGCTAAAGGTAATGTTAGCCTGTGCCTGATTGCCCTGGTTCACCACCCAATGCGAATACACAATAATCCCGCCCGGCAATACTTGCCCCTCATTATCAGGGAACAGCACCACATCGGTCACTTCACCCACCATCACCGCATCCAGCTTGATGTCGCTTGCCCCTGTGACTGGCGACACCACGCGGAAATACAACGCAGCCGACATTACCCCCGCATCCGCCGGAATACTCACATCCGCATACACCAACTTGCCAGTATTCGCTGCCATGCTGCCCGTATTAGCCAAGGTATTGCCCTGGTCATCGCTGAAGTTCACCACCCACCCCGCAGGCAGGTTAATCGCGGCAAACGTCGGATCCGTACTGACCCCCAGATCAAAATTGTCCGCCGCACTGCTGGTATTGTTCACATACAAGGTAAAGCGCGTGGTAGTACCCGGCATCGCACTGTTGGTGGTAACCGGGGTGGCTTCTGGCCCAGCGCCCGCACCCGTGACACCCGCCATACCCAACGCGGCGTGGTTGGTCAGGTCGACCCCACCCGCGCTCGCCAAGATGGTCAGTTGGTTAACCACCGGGTTGGCTTTGGCATTATCCTTGAAAGACGTTGCCAACAACGTCACCTCAAGGTTAGCCCCACTCGCCCCCACGGGCAGAAACGCTTTCACCACCACCTCATACACTGTACCAGTGGCGCGTTCACCGGTATCAGGAATGCCATTCCCGTTAGTATCCAGCAGCGGCGTAAACCCGTCCGCATGGAACAACTGGAAGACTGTCCCCGCCGGGAAACTGCTGCCACTCAGTGCGAGGTCGAAACTGTCCGCACCATTGCCGGTATTCCAGATGAAATCGTGGAACACCGCCGTGCTGCCAGTCATGCTGCCTGCCACTGGCTCCAGCGTGCCATCCACATTGCTACTGGCACTACCGTTCGCCACTACCCCAACGGTTTGGGTCACATCAAAGCGGACGGCGTTACTCAGGTAACGGTCTGAGGTATTCGTACCATCGTGGAATTCGTATTCTGCGGTATTAATCAGGGTTGATACCGGCAAACCGTTGGCAATGCGGACTTCAAAACGCACTTCCCCGCGTGAATCCGGCACAACGTCTGTCAGGATAGCCGTCACCTGATTACGGGTATCCGTATCGGCATCCTTTTGTGCTTCAGGAATACCGACACAACTGCTGTCATACGCGCAATAACGGATAGTCTGCAACGAACCTTGCGCATCGGTCGGGTTAGCATCCGTCAATACGGTCGCACCGCTTTCACTCCAACGCGCACTATTGGCAACGTATTCCATTCCCGCTGGCAACGCATCTATCAATACCACATTGCTGGCTGGCACAAGACTCCGGTTATGGTAACGCAAGGTAACGGTGTAGGTGCCACTGCCCGCGATACCGGCATGGGCGCTAAGGGCTTTGGTCACATCCATAATGGCCTGATCCGTCACGACCACCGTATCCTGATTGCTGGCCTGTGTGGTCGGGGTGAAATGGCTACTGCCCGTCAGACTGAATTCACCGGCATTGCTGTTAGCCACACTGCCCGGCAGCGTGGCAATCGCCACAAACGCAAAACTCTCACCCGCTTTCAATACCGGGGTATCGCTAATCGGGCTGGCAAGGTCATCGGCTTGCCCGTCCTGATTGGCATCGGCATAGAAACTAACCGTGCTGAAATCAAAATCATCACCCGTCACTTGCGCGGCGCTTAAGGTGTAAGTGTCCGTGTTGTTACCCGTGTTGGTCAGCACATGCGGGAACTCCACCGTGCCACCGGCACTGCCAAGCTTGCTTTGCGACTGGGTCAATTCAAGACCCGCAACCGGCTGCACCAGCGTTTCCACCATATTGGAAGTCACGCTGTAGACGGTGCCAGTCTCATCCTTGAAGGTGGCACTCGCTTGATTGCGGATCACTGTATCGGCGGCTGTCAACGCCCAGGACAGGGACGGCGACAACAATACCAGCCACAGGCTAAGGAGAACGGCATTAAGGCTTGCCGGATGCTGCTGTTTCATGCTCAGAACCCTTGTTAGTGTTGTTATTATTATTGTCATCACAGCCTTCAGGCAGCGGTTTATTCTCACTGTACAGTTGCTCACGTTCCACCATCGTGAGGGGTTTACAATTTTTATCCTTGTCATCTTGCAGCCAACTGAATAAGGCTTCATCCGCTTTCATTTGCAGGCCGAGATACGCCCCGTTGGCATAGCGCCCTTGTGGATCAAGGTCATTATCATCAAACCCTGCAAGGTTATACCCAGCCCCCAGGCGCAGGTTTTCAACCAGATTGACGTGTACCCCAGCCCCTGCGGTATAGCGGGTCGTATCACCACTGCCTAACAAACCGACCTGCCCATTCAGCCCGACACGTTCGGAAATGTCTGTCTGTACATGGGCTGCGGCTAACAGTGCTTCTGAATCACGGCTGCTTGACCCTGCCTGTAACTGCTGGAACTTGGCTCCTACATGCCCAGATACGTCAGTCTCATCATTCAGGCGATAATGCTGATGGGTGGACAAGAGGTGAGTATCCTCATCCTTGGCATCATCCTTTTTCCATTTATAAGCATACAGGGCGTTATAAGGGCCACCGTCTTTGGGGCGGTGTGCGGCTGCCAGTGTCAGGGTGTTATTGAGCTGATCCTCGCCCGTGGTTTTGTTTTTCTGATAGCGCACTTCGTCACCCACCATCACGGTCAGGTCTTCGCCCGCACGGGTCACGTAGGCACCATTCGCACCGTAGTAGGTTTCGTTATCGCTTTGCCGGGTTTCCACCCGCAGTAACTTTTTAGCGGCCTTGTCACGGGTGTCCTGAATCGCTACCGACGCGGCAATGCTGTCTTCCTTGGTTGAGCCTTCCTGATAGTTGAGGAACTCGACCGTGGGGGTCACGGTCAGGTTATCTTCAACCTCCAGGTTGGCTTTCGCACCATTGGCAGTGACTACATCTTCACCGTTAATGTCACCTTCGATGCGGTATTCGGAATACAGCTCGGTCGATGGCAAGACTTCGGTTTTCACCCCGGCGACCAGGGTATTCTGGGTATCCACCGTGCCTGCCAGCGTACCACCTGCCAAGCGATCCGCATTTTCCATGCGGATGTAGGCTTTGGTCTTGTCACCCACCTGCATATCAGCACCAACAGCGGTACGCTGGCGTGCGCCATCACCGATTTCACGTTCGTGTTCGGCTTTGATACTGCCCTTTTTGCCAAGGATCTCGACCGGGCGTTCTGCACCGACCAGCAAGGTATTGACGGTATCAGTGCTGATGCCATCCGTTTGTTCAATCCGGCGAGTACCAGCTTTCAGCTTCCAGTCATCCACTTTGGTAGTAGCACTGAGTTCGGCGGAACGGCGGCTGGCGTCGGTACTGAGGGCTTGGCTATCCACCAGCTCCACTTTTGCGGTGGTATCTTTACTGACCTTCTGCTCGTGGGTCAGCTTGATTTCACGCCGGTCTGCCTGTACGCCGCTGCTACTGTTGGTGAAACCCGCATCGGCTTGCGCCGCGACCAGTTCAGTACGGCTGCCCGCGTCCCATTGGTGCGTCGCCTGTACCCGCACGGCCTTGCCTTCCGGGTCGCTGTCGTTGTGTTCCATCTGGGCAATACCGGCTTGCACGGTCGTCTGCTGGTCTTTGTACTCTGCATGTACCCCGCTGACCTGGTAGCCGTCGGTGCTATGTTCATCACGGGTGTGGCTGACGCCAACACTCAGTGCGTCCGTCACTTTGTGGTCAGCACGGATACCTGCCACCAGATAATCTTCGGTTGCCACTTCCTTGTCATAGGAAATGCGTACCGATACCGGATTGAGATTCTCATCCAGTGACGGAATGACGCGATGGAACGTGATATTCCCCGTCACTTCGTCAATGGAGTAATCGCGGAAACGTTCCAGCTTTTCCACCTTCACCAGCAAACCTGAGTTGGCACGGTCACGGGTGATAATTTCGACGATTTCGGAATTGCGCACCACCGGTACACCTTGCAGTTTATGGAACAGTGCCGTGCCATTGCCCGGTAATTCTTCGGAAGCACGCGGGTTGTCCTGGCTCGCCGCAAACGCTTGCACACGGGTTTTGCCATCGTCATACACCGCATTGGCACCGGTCAGCGTCCGCTGTATTTTCGCAATATCGGCGGGGGAACTGTTATTGTCGGTGACATAATCGCCCCACATGACACTGTGGCGGTCTTTTTCCAGCTTGGCGTACAGTGGGCTACGGCTTTGTGCTTCATAACCCCGGATGGAAGAATCGCCGTACACCTGATAATAGGCTTCCGGGTCAATGTCACGCAGCAATTCGGCATCCGCGTCTTTCTGGTTGTCGTAAGAAAGGGTCAGGTGCATGTCGCCCTTGACGCGCCCTTTCATGAACAAGGCAGCACGCCCATCGACTTCCACCCCGTCACTCTCTGCCACTTGTTGCAGCACTACACTGTCATAGCCCCCCTTGCCATACCCTTGGTGAGCGCGGATGTCGAGCAAACCGACCGCCACCAACGGGCGCATTTCAGCCACTTGTGCCACATCCACTTCGCTTTGCAAGGTGCCGGTAGATGCCCGCAACTTGACTTGCCCGGTCTGGCTACCACTGCGCAGGTGGACAATGCGTTCGCCATTGGTGACTTTTACCTGATGACCCGGAACCTTGTCCTGAATGTCGGCTTCCAGCCATTCACCCTCACTGCTTTCCAGGGTGAGGAAATACGTACCCTTGGCGGGGTAGCCGTTCTTGTCCACAATCTGGATTTTTACGGGTACGGCAGAGCGCCCCCGGTCAGCCGTGAGGGTGTTTTCCACCGTCATTTTCACTGCGACACCTGCTGAAGGGCGTTTGAAAGTCTTTTCGGCAATGGTGCGCTCGTTACCGAAGTTATCCTTGACCGCGATTTTGACCTGGTTTTCACCTTCATCCAGTTCCACGCCGTACCAGGCCATGACTTGCGCTTGCTCTTTCTTGTTGACGATTTGTTCGCCCAAATGGCTGGCGTCTACCGCTTTACCATTAATGTACAAAGTGGGGGTGATGTCGGCGGGTGTGACCAGCATAAAACGCCCGTCAATACTGGTATCACCCAGTGGCCACAGCCAGGTACCCGACTTGGCTTGTGCATGGGTAATGGCACGCACCACTTCTTTGGGAACCGGTACTGCCGCTTCGGCGGCTTGCTCGGCTTCCTCAGCCTTGCTTGCCGCGAAGGATTGTTGGTGCTCCTTGGCCTTACGCTGGTAAGCCTCCATCAGACCGTTGGAAATATCACCGTTTTGCGCAGCTTCCGCCTGGTTTGCCAGATGACGCAGACTGTTGACATTGCTGGGGTCGAGATTGTCAATTTCATTGTGCCAACCCTGCTCACTGCTGCGGCTACGCGCAATAATGCGTTCGGCAACGGCATTCTGCTCTGCTGCAATCTCACTGGCGCAGACAGTTTTTGTCGAGGCTTGAGCGTGTTTTTCTACCGGTTCTTCGTAAATCAGGTTGATTTCAACCCGGCGATTTTTCGCCATACCCTCTGGGGTGTCATTGCTGGCGACGGGCTGGCTTTCACCTTTGCCATCCACGCTGATTTCCGTTTGCACACCGAGGTTTTTCAACACGTATTCAGCAGCTTCGTGAGCGCGTGCCTGAGACAGCCCCGGATTATCCTTGAATTTAGCCTTGGTTTCCGGTTTCAGACGCTGGTTATCGGTATGCCCGACGAAACCAAAACGTGCATTGTGTTTATCTTTGCTCAGCACCAGTAGCTGGCGCAGCTTTTCCAGGTATTCCGGTGGGATATGGGCTTTACCTGAATCAAAATGCAGCGGCGGAATGACATTGGGAAGGGTACGGGTTGTCCATTCACGAGCCACACCTGCTACCGGCTGCTCCGTGCATTTTTCTACCGTTTTAGGTTTAGCTTCCGGGCATTGTGCGGTGAAATCCGCCCGCTGGAATTCCCCCGGCATCAGGTCAACGAAACGGCTGTCCGGGTCACCGGCCTGGGCGTGATCAACCACTTTCAACACCACACCTTCCGGCAAGGTGTGCGGGTCAACCTTGAGAACATGCAAACCGGGTTTTAGCCCATACAGGCTGAATTGCCCATCAGGGTCAGTGACCACATACGTTCCGTCTTCCATGTACAGGCGCACATCCGCTAATGGCCAACCACTGGCCTGACGTTGTTGGTCAAGTGCTTGCTTGGCATCACCGATTTTACAGCCTGCTTCCACCGCAATCCGCCCGAACAGAATGGCACGGTCAGACAATACCCCTTCCTGTTTGATGCTGACCTGGGCTTTGACCAGTGGAGACTGGATGGGTAGACCCGTCAGGGTGCTACCCGTGCTGAAAGCGGTATTAATGCCCTCACTACTCACCCCCAAAGCGGTGACTTGGGTGATGTAAGTGAGTGTCCATTCAGCCTTTGCCGGGAATTGCCCCAAACGGAAAGCCAGCGCCGTACCCTTGGGGGCGCTCTCCAGCGTCAGGCTCGGATCCTGTGCCACTTCACCATTGAGTTTGGTCGTACCGCTAAGGTATTTGAAACCATAAGGAAGCTGGTCTTTGATGTACGCGGCATACAAATCCTGTTCAGACAAATTGCGCACCTTGATGGTGTAGGACAACAAGTCCCCAATCGCTGCGGTGGTTTTGGATACCGTTTTTTCAATAGCAAGCTGCCCGGTAATGCCCTTCTGGTCCAAGGGGATGTCGATATTCATGCCAGCGTTTTCGCGGGTATCCAGAATAAAAATACCGGCTGAACCCGTACTCTCGGTAGGCGTTGCGGCATAACCGTTCAAACCATAAGAAGGGTTAACCACATTGCGCCCGGGGAAGTTACCGGGTGGATTAACCGAAGGCATGACGTAAGTAACGGGCGGATTGACCTTCAGGTAATACTTGCCTGCGGCAATAGCGGTGAACGTGTAACGTCCATTGGCGTCAGTGCGGGTACTCGCCACGGTAGCGTTGGTAGTCGCATCCACTAACAGCACTTCCGCATCAGGGATACGTTCCAGATTGGCAGAATCAAATACCATCCCGCTAATCCTTCCCGGCAAATTTGGCAGTGTTTCATCATCGGGAATTAAGGTATTACAGTTGTTCGCACTTTGAAAATCCGGTGTGCCATCACCATTGGCATCCAATACCGTTTGGATTTGCACCGTCGTTTGCTGTTCTGGCTGCTTAATCACTTGCAGGGTAAAGCCAAACTTGCCACTTTGGTTAGGCTTCAGGGCGCTCGCAGGCAGGAGTATCCCGACTTTCTCGACTTTACTGCTGCCATCCCACTGATCATGACTAATCCATGCGCCACCCGGTAACGCCAGCACGGGCATCGCTTGCACCGGTACTGCAAAAAACTCGCTGCCTTGTGCCAGATTGACGTAGGAAGAGAGGCTGGTTTCAAACAGCACACCACTCATGGCAATACCGTTGACGGTGATACTGCGCTCGCTGGGTGGTTCGTTACCGATATTGGTAAAACCAATTTCATGAGAAACTTTCTTACCTTTATCCAACGGGATAACACAATCTACATCCGTTTTATGGCTAATACGAATCAGCGCACCGGAAGTGATGGTCACATTATCAACCCCTTCTTTTTTGACAGCGGTATCAATATTCGAGATGGAAGAAAGTTTGACGGCGTATTGATCCCCGACCGCAGCATTCGTGGATACAGTACCCACAATCACTACCCGAATGGATTGACCGGGTTGCAGTAATTCTGTCAGGCTGATCTCAGGCTCGCCCAGATTCACCTGACCATCGCCATTTTGGTCTAAAAAAATGCGTAAATCGCCCAGATCACCATTGTCACCGGATAGATTTTCAACCAATAAATTGTACTTGTCGGCAACGTTACCGGTATTCACAATGGTATGCGGGAAATAAACCGGTTGCCCGCCCACCGCAGGTTGCGTGGTTTCCTCGGTTTGCTCGTGTGCAAGGTAACGCCCCACGACCAGTGTCGCGTAATTGGACAGTAGATTAATCACCTTGCCTGTTTCAGTATCGAAATAGGAGGCTTCGGCCTGGTTGATGATACGAGTTCCCTGCGAGGTAGCCGCTTGCACTGGCAAGCCGAGTACACTACTCAGTATCAGGAACAAAAAAATGCTAACAATGCGTGACATGGAAGCCTCTCTGATTTTTATTATGAATTTTGTTATGGGCTTTTTGTCATATCGGCTAACTGCTATCCCTGCATTTAGCCACGTAATCTATTGCTTGAAGCCTTCCCCGACCAGCGGGGAAGGCTCTGCAACTAACGGAGCGGTTGACCCGCCGGTTTATTGAACCTTGGTGCTGAACCGGACAGTCGCTTGTTGACCCGGCTGTAAATCCCCACCCAATTGGCTGGCAGGTACGGAACCTGTACCAACATAGAAGGCAATGTCACTACCAACGATTTCACCTTCGTTGGTCACAGCAGCCGGTGCACAACCCAGATTCAAGCAGTACTTGAGGCTATTGACTTCATACGTGCTGTAGGCCGGAACCTTATCGCGGATAATCACGTTTTTCGCCAAAGCGTCACCTTGGTTTTCGGACTGAATCTGCCAGATGGCACATTCGGTTGGTGCTACTTCAGTGGTCAGATTCGCCTGGAACGTGCCTTCAGGCGTACCGTCACAGTTGGCATCAATGGCGACTTGCTTATCCAGACGCACCTGACCGAGGATCACGATGGAGACATCTTCCACAGAAGTCGATGGCCCTGTGCCGATATTGGTTGCATAGAGCGTCAAGACATCGGTCTGCCCCGGTGCGGCACTGGAAGGTGCGAACACGGTTGGTGTCAGGTCAAACTTCTCACCCGGATTCATGGTCACCTCAGGGTTGCCATCATTATCCGCGTCGGTAACAGGAATATTCACCACATTACCAGCCACATCCACACCCTTGATCACATCACCGGGTTGCAACTCAGCCAGCGTTTTATCGGGAATACCATCACCATTAGTATCCACTTTAACGGTATTACCCCATGACTCGCCACTTAGGGAGTTAGCCGATGTCAGCTCCAGCGTTTCAGTGGTGTTACCCGTATTTTCCAGCGTATTGATGTAGTTCACGGAACCACCCGGCTGAATTTGGTTACTACCCGGCGGGGTCAGTTCCACTTGTGCCAGATTTTCCACATCAATAGCGTCCAACATAATGTCAGAAGCACCACTGTTAGCCGAGGTGATGCTGATGAAGACCGGTTGATCACCATCACCATCGAGATTGGCATCCATAATATCCGGTGTGCCGTCGCCATTATTGTCTGCCAGGTAGTCAGCCAAGGCATACGCGGGGTCATTAGGAATGGTGACAACGGCTACGTATTGGTTGGTTGCTGCATTCCCCAAAGAACCGGCAGGTAACAGCGCCGTACTGGTCAACGGGCTACCGGTAGGGTTGCCACTGGCATCGGCCTTGTAGAACAGTGCACTCCAACCCGTCGGCAAACCACCGACCGTTGTACCATTCCAACTGCTACCAATGCTGAACTGGAAGGAGTCGGAAGAGCCGGAACCATTGTCGATATACAATGGAATCTTGACTGTGCTACCTACGGTGGCTGCCATTGCCTGGCGAGTACCGGGGTTTGTGCCATGATTGATATTGTAAGGTGCTGTCCCCAGTGCGTCTTCATTTGCCGATGTACCGGCGCTGCCTGTATTGTCGAACAAGTCAACGCCTGCTGCGGAGATAGCCTGCAATTGCAGTGTGGTCGTATCGCTAACGGTTGTTGGCGCAGTCGCTGATGTAGCAGTCAAAGTCACTATTCCGCCGTTGGCGGCATTGGTTGGCAACTGGGCTTTAACCACAATACGGGCAGTATCGCCCGATTCCAGCATCCCGGTATCGACACCACCTTTGGAGTTGGTGTCCACCAGTTGCACCGTGCCGCTTGCATTCCAGTAAGTAAACACTGTCCCAGGCGGGAAGCTGCTGCCACTGGTCGTCAGTTCAAACGTATCGCGACCCGTGCCATTATTGGTGACATCCACAGAGAACCATACCGCAGAACCCGGCGGCGCAGTGGTTACCAACTGTACGTCATCGAGCGTATTATCATCCAGACCATCGTTATGCGGGGCCGACTTGGCATTATCACCGGTATCGTCCGTTACAACCCCATAAAGCTGTGGCAAAACCGTTTGCACCGGGTTGGAAGGCACAATCACTGGCGGTGTTATTGCATTGCCATCCTGATCCGCTTTCAGGAAGCCGGTATTCTTCACAATGTCGCCTGCCGACCCCGGAATGCTGTTATTGTTGAAAGTCAGCGGATCATAAGCAACCCTGAAGGTCACACTGATGGTTGCCCCCGGTGCCAACGCAGCATCTTTTGCGTAAATACCCGGCAATATATCGACCATATCACCGTCTTTGTTCAAGTCAGCACCCGCAGTCGCTTCACTAAGGCTCTGACTAACCGGCAACGTATCACCATTGCCCGTCAACAAACCCGCCGCACTGGCAGAAACGAAACTGGTCTGCCCAGGGAGCGCATCGAAAATTTCAACATCCTGAGCAACCTGATTGCCGGTGTTGGTAACAGTTAAGGTATAGGCAATTTGGTTATTAGCCGCATCCAGCACCGCCGACTTGGTATGGTTCAGTACCGCATCATTGGCAACCGTGATCAACGTATGGTTGGTATTGTTCGCACTGTCGTAGCCACCACTACTGGTTAAATCCACAACGCTGCCATTGCTGGTCGTTGCTGTCAGTTTTGCATACAACTTATTACCAGCAGTTGCCGTTGCAGGGACTTTTACGGCCATGACCAATGCCACACTCTGACCACCAGTCAGTGTCACCGTACCACCAGCAGCCACCATCGTTTCACCGGCATCCGCCAGACCGTTCCCGTTGCTGTCGATGAACAACTGGATGCTGTCAGCAGTCAAGTCATCGCCGGTAATGTCTGCCACATTCAGCGTATAGGTATCTTTACCGTTACCGTTGTTGGTCAGGGTGTGTTGGGAGTAAACCATCTGACCGGCAGCAGCCGTTTTGGTGGTATCGACACCCAGTTCAGCCGCGTAGACCTGTTTGACCGTAATAACCGCTTCGTTGGATTGGGCACTGTACGTGTTACCGTTTTCGTCTTCATACGTCACAGTTGCCAAGTTTTTAATCTGTGTGCCAGCAGCCGTCGCTGCAATGACCGGGGACGCGTGCAGCATAATGCCACCTGCCAGCAACGCTGTTGCACAAGCGCCTGCCAGCTTATTCATCTGTAAAGGTTTCATGAATGACTCTCTTATTTAATTATTTTGTTTGAGATTATTGTTATTGCTTGGGGTTTGGGGTTTGGGGTTGGTTTGTTGCTACTTAACCAAAGTACGGTAAGTAAAGAGCTGGGTATCTCCTGTTGATAAAGGTTGTTTTAACATCCAGCGCACATGGGTGTATTCGCTAGGGGGAATGATTTTTTCCACTTTCTTACCTTGTTCATTGACGACAAGGCGTTTGACTGGCTCGTTCTCGAAAGTTTTGCCACCGTCAATACTCACGGTGAAATCAGCATCAGCTTGGGTGAGGGCTGTGTTGTCCATGTATTGGGTGGAACTGGGTACTGGCCCTGTGACCGCAATGCCTTTCAGGGGCGTCTTACCTGCGTTTTTGTATTCCATACGGTATTCGACAACCTGACCGGGTTCGACTTCGTTAGTCGCTTGCGCCATTTCCTTACCATCCTCACTCACAGTGATCAGGTAAGCCTGCATCGTGCTTTGCAACGGCGAGTTGCCGGATTCTGCGTGAACGGTGACAAGACTGCCCAAAGCAATGGAGCAGCCCAGAATAGTAGCCAACAGTGTTTTCTTAGAAAACATAGTGTTAATCCCTCTTATTATTGTAATCAATCTATAGCATACTTGACCTCATATGCTTGGACTTCATTATCAATAAACTCAGGGACTAGCGACAGCCTTACCCAGATAAATGGCTATACAGCCTATCGGTTAATCTTATGTATCAGCGAAGCGGATTTCACGGACATCCCACTCATCGTTACTGGCAGTCAACACCAAACAAGATGGCCCACCATGGTTGCGGGTCAGCCCTGCTGCACCAGGGTTCACTACCCACGGCAATGCACTTTTATCCTGCACCATTTTATGGGTATGCCCGTAAACAATTACGCGTGCATCAGGGTGTTGCGCCCGTAAGGAATCGTGACAAGGGGTGTGATGCCCGTGTTCATGCCCGTGTTCGATACAAATTTTCCCACCCGGCAACTCCAATTCACTTTTGGATGGCAGGGGAAAATCAATCATGCAACGCGGTTCATTGTTACCCGCTACTGCAATCACCATTGCACTTTTGGGCTGCATCGCCGCGAGTACATTTTCCCCGCAAATATCACCTGCATGAATGGCGTAATCACACTCGCGAATAATCTCAACAATACGCGGATCAAGATGCCCGTGTGTATCGGAAATAATAGCTACAGAAACAGTCATTGTTATCACCCTAAAACAGAGATTTTGCTGAATTGTCGCAAAAGCAAAAACCCGGCACAAGGCCGGGTCTTTGGAATGCTTGGTTAAGCCGAAGGCTTATTACCAGCGACCACCGCGTGAACCACCGCCGTTGCCACCGCCAAAACCACCACCGCTACGATTGTTATCGCGTGGCGCTTGTGGTTTTGCTTCGTTAACTTTCATACCGCGACCGCCCATATCCGCACCATTCAAGCCATCGATAGCTTTTTGAGCTTCGCTGCTGCTGGACATTTCTACGAATGCAAAGCCTTTGTTTTGCCCGGTATCACGGTCAGTGATAACGCTAACAGAAGTAACTTCGCCGTATTGAGCGAATTTATCTTGCAGACTTTGTTGAGTAACAGAATAAGGCAAATTGCCAACGTAAAGCTTAGTAGCCATGAGAACCTCCTTAAGGTTTTCGTAAACCGTTCAAGAGGATGTAGACAGGATGCCCGCAGACTCGATAGAAACGATGTAAAATGAAGCCTTAAGTATACAGGTTTTCTGGCGGGTGGATAGCCCGCCAATCAGATAAAACCGAAATAAGTCAGAAATTCGTGTGACTTGCTTAGTTTTTTGCTAAGCCTCATCCATACCACTGTTTAAAGCTGCTTGACGCTCCTCTTCAGCGCGTTTCAAGTGCAATTCGACAGCGGCTTTGTGACGCAGCTCAATAATGTCTTTACGTTCTTCCCAACGTTTTTCGAGAACGTTTTCGTGTGTAGGAATCGTTTGCTCATCAAACAACACTTGGCGTAACAAACGGAAGGCAAATTTCTGCAAAATCACATCATCTTGGAAAGCGGTTCGATCTTCGTCACTGAGAATATAAACTTTGGCAAAAGCAGGGCTTTCCACAAAACGGCGGAAACGGTCAATATCGAAACTGGCCATGAAATACAACTGGAAACTCAACGGGTCGGGCTTGCCTATTGCAGGCCCTGCTGATTTCTTCTTCAGCATCAACTGCATCCATTCACGATTGATTTCATCGTATTCCGGCACGCCTTGCTGCTGGCGGTAGTCCTTCACCGTAATAAACTGCTCACTTTTCCAACCTTGGCAATGAGATTCCTGATTACGGAAATAATATTGCACATCTTCAGCAGAACCTTGCGCACGGTGCGACAATAACCCCAAACCATAATAACGACAGGCGGCGGGGCGGTCTGCGTAAACACTACAGCCCTCTTCACGTACAAACAAACACGCTTTGGTTTCGTCAGTACGTAATTTGACACCGGGCGTACCGTGTCCATCTGTCTCAAACGGTACGGTGTGTTTATCGAGAAACTCGCTGGAAGTCATCCCCAACCGTTTTTTGAGGCGCAGAATATCATAAGGTGCAAGGGTTACATCTGCTGCTTTGCAGCAAATATTGAAGCAAGAAACGCCGGGGTGGCAGTTAAACTGAATTACGGTGTCATCCGTCAGCAGTTCGGGGACGAGGGAGCTTTGGAATTCCTCAGGAATATCGAGTTTTTCAGCCATGATCTTTCGTTACCGGGGTATGTACTATTAATGAAACAGTATAAAAAGAACGCCCCTGTTGTGCAAACAGGGGCGCTAGTTGTGGGGGCGTTAAGGTTTACAGCTCAAATGCTGGTAATTTTTTATCCAGCAATTCATGTTTCAGCGTCACGTATTTAGGCATACCGTTTTCGTATGGCGGGTAATCTTCACCTTCGATCAGCGGCTGTAAATATTCACGGCATGCATCGGTGATACCGTAGCCATCCTCACTGATGTACTCCAGCGGCATCATTTTTTCGACATTAGCAATATCTTTCAACTCACCTGAACCAATGTGCCAAGTGTACGGATTGTTCGAGGTACGGATAACCGCTGGCATGACAGAATTTTTGCCTTCCAACGCTAACTCAACGGCTGCTTTTCCGAGTGCATAGGCCTGTTCCACATCAGACTTAGAGGACAAGTGACGTGCTGCACGTTGCAAGTAGTCAGCAACTGCCCAGTGGAATTTATAACCCAGTGCATCTTTGATCATATTGGCAACCACAGGTGCTGCACCGCCCAATTGCGCATGACCGAACGAATCACGAGTCCCCTGCTCTGCCAAGAACGTACCGTCTGGATAATGGCAACCTTCGGACACCACGATGCTGCAATAGCCGTATTGCTTAACTTTTGCATCGACAGTCGCGAGGAATTTTTCCTGATTGAATTCAACTTCAGGGAACAAGATAACAACCGGAATATCGTTGCTGGCATCGGCTGCCAAACCACCTGCTGCTGCAATCCAACCTGCATGGCGACCCATGACTTCCAGCACGAAAATCTTGGTGGAAGTCGCGCACATGGAAGCGACATCATAACTCGCTTCACGCGTAGACACCGCAATGTACTTAGCAACCGAACCAAAACCAGGGCAATTGTCAGTCACAGGCAAATCGTTATCCACGGTTTTGGGGACGTGGATTGCTTGAATTGGGAAACCCATAGCATCCGCCAATTGGGAAACTTTCAGGCAAGTATCCGCCGAGTCTCCGCCACCATTGTAGAAGAAGTAACCGATATTGTGCGCTTTGAATACCTCGATCAAACGGTCATATTCGCGCTTGTTCTTTTCCAAGCTTTTCATTTTATAACGGCACGAACCGAATGCACCGGATGGGGTATGCCGCAATGCCGCAACATCTGCATCGGAAATTTTGCTGGTATCGATCAAGTTTTCCAGCAATGCGCCGATAATACCGTTTTGACCCGCGTATACCGTGCCGATTTTGTCGCTGTGCTGGCGGGCGGTTTCAATCACACCACAAGCCGAAGCATTGATAACGGCGGTAACACCACCGGATTGTGCGTAAAAAGCATTCTTAACGGTCATCACTCAAACTCCTCTATGCAATCTCTCAAACTAACGTGTGGGTATCTATTTCATTACGCTTTGGGAAAATTCTGTTGGCGCTCGCTCTCATGGTCTGCCTGCAAACGCAGCAGGAAGAGCACGCAGTCGCCTAAATCGGTGTATTCCTCAATGCCGGTATTGAATTGTTCTTTGGCAGAGTAGAAAAATTGTGAACGGTAGCGGCTCTCGCCGGTTTTGGCGACGAGGAAAGTGCAACCGTTATGTTCCCAATACATGGCGGGACAAGCGGTGACGTCACGATCTGCTTTAGAAAGCCGCAGTTCGACTTCGACTTCCTCTGCCACGATGCCGCCGTTGCGCCAACGTTCATTAATGCTTTGCTGGATAATGGATTTTTCGAGGTCGGTCAGATCAGGAACTGCCATAACATGCTGCCTCTGTTATTTAATGAATAGTGGTATTACCAAAGTCAGTCGGTGCGCCGGACTCAATGCCATGCAGCAATTCATCTTTGCTGGCATCGCGGATCGCAATGACTTTGACGTGAAAGGTCATGGTTTGCCCAGCAAACGGGTGATTGCCGTCCAGGGTAACAGAATCCTCGGTGACACTGGTCACTCGGAAGGTTTTAATTTCGCCATTTTCGGATTGAAATTGTGCTTCCGCACCGATTTTGCGGTACGGCGGTGGTACATGCTCAATGTCTTGCACCAAAATAAGGTCAGCATCGGCTTCACCCCAAGCACCATCAACTGCCGGAACATCAACAGACACTTCATCACCCACACGGCAACCAACCAAGGCTTTTTCCACCACGTCATACAAGCGATTATGACGCATGAACACCATGCTCAAGGGCAAATCCACTTGCTCCATAATCTCGCCATGACGGTCAGCGATGCGGTAAGTGAACTGGACTACCTTGCCAGCAGCCACTTTTTCGGGAGATGCAGTCATTGTTGCTCCTAAAATCTTGCTCCCTTCACCCCTTGCGGGGGAAGGGCTGGGGATAGGGGTTTTTCTTAACCCAATGCCGCGAAAATATTGTCGCGGATAGCGTCAACCGAACCCACGCCTTCAATACGGATATAACGCGGGGCATTGGCTTCGCCCGAAGCAGCCCACGCAGAGTAATAGCCGATCAGTGGTGCGGTTTGCGCATGATACACTTCCAGACGCTTCAGTACGGTTTCTTCCGCATCGTCAGCGCGTTGAATCAGGTCTTCGCCGGTTTCGTCGTCTTTGCCTTCAACTTTTGGCGGATTGAATACAACGTGGTAAGTACGCCCGGATGCCACATGAACCCGACGACCGCTCATGCGACGCACGATTTCAGCATCTTCAACCGCGATTTCAACCACTGCATCAATATCAACACCTTGGGTTTTCAGGGATTCAGCTTGCGCCAAAGTACGTGGGAAACCGTCAAATAAGAAACCATTGGCACAATCGGCTTCAGCCGTGCGCTCTTTAACCAGACCGAGAATGATATCGTCAGAAACCAGACCGCCTGCATCCATGACTTTTTTGGCCGCGATGCCCATTTCCGTGCCTGCTTTTACCGCAGCACGTAGCATGTCGCCCGTGGAAATTTGTGGGATGTTGTATTTTTCTTTGATGAACCCGGCTTGTGTGCCTTTGCCCGCACCAGGGCCGCCTAACAGAATAACTTTCATGTGGTGAACTCCTCTCTCCAGATTTACTACCGTAGATAACAATCAGGGCATCATGAGATGCCCTGATTTGGCCTAAACCCGATAGTAAGGTTTAGAGCTGTGATCAAGCAACCCCTTAGTGGGCAGCAGGCTTGAACAGCTTGGACTTATCAACCAAGTCTTTGTGAGCGCGTTTGAACACAGTCCACTGCTTAGTTTCTTTGTCGTAAACAGAGTTTACGAAGCAATGCCAGTTTTCTTCATCCACATAGTTGTGGTCCATGCGATAGTAGAAACCAGGGTAACGGCTTTCTTGACGGAATTGGATGTGCTTCATGTGCGCCTCAGCCGTCAGGATACGGTGATAGTTTTCCCATGCGCGGAGCAATTCGTGCAGGTCTTTTGCACGCATTTTCATCGCATCTTCTTTCAACATACCCAGTTTTTCTTCCGCTACTGCCAACATGTGACCGTTGGTAGTGTAGTAAGTCGCAACACCTGCAACATACTCGTCCATGATTTTCTGGAGACGGAACTGCAACATACGTGGAGTGATGTAGTGTGGGTTTACATCAATCGCTGTGGTGTAGTCTTTGTGTTCCAAGAAAGTACGGACTGGGCGGTAGATTTCTTCAACTAACGTTTCAACCGGGGTATCCAGTGTTGGTGTCCAGTCTTTGTTGTCCATAACGAACTTAACCATAGACTGTGCAGCCATACGGCCTTCAGTGTGTGAACCGGAAGAGAACTTGTGACCAGAAGCACCAACGCCGTCACCCGCAGTGAACAGGCCGCGTACAGTGGTCATACCACGGTAGCCCCAGTTCCAGCCTTGTGGCAGGTGAGCTGGGATCTTGTCTGCTTCAGGATGCTCTTCAGTAGTAGGAGCGCCAACGTCTTCAGGACCGGAAGCCCAGATACCGCAGCAGCCTGAGTGTGAACCCAGCAGGTACGGTTCGGTAGGCATCAGTTCGGAGTTTTTCTTTTCTGGTTCGATGTTTTCACCAACCCAGATACCGCACTGACCGATACACATGTCGAGGAAGTCTTCCCACGCTTCTGCTTCCAAGTGCTTTACTTCACGAGGAGACAGGGTTTCGCGCAGTTTGCCCAGAGCGGTAACGGTATCCATGTAGATTGGACCACGACCTTCTTTCATTTCCTTGAGCATCAAGTGGTTACGCAAGCAAGATGCTGGAACCGCTGCTTGACCATACGGAGGATAGTCGTTCAGCAATTCTTTGTTCTTGGTCATGTAGACTTCGCCATAGGCGTTAGTCGCTTGAGCTTTGAACAGCAGGAACCATGCACCAACCGGACCGTAGCCGTCTTTGAAACGGGCTGGAACGAAACGGTTTTCCATCATGGTCAGTTCTGCACCGGCTTCAGCAGCCATGGTGTAGGTGGAACCTGCGTTCCATACTGGATACCATGCACGACCTTGGCCTTCACCAACGGAACGTGGACGGAAGATGTTTACGCAACCACCGGCTACCAACAGGCAAGCCTTGAATTTGTAAACGTATACTTTGTCTTCACGAGTAGAGAAGCCAACAGCACCGGCAACGCGGTTCTTGTCGTTAGCATCATTGACCAGCTTAACGATGAAAACACGTTCCTGAATGTTGTCAGAACCCAGTGCTTTCTTGGCAGCTTCAGCAACGATCCACTTGTAGGATTCGCCGTTGATCATGATCTGCCATTTACCGGAACGAACAGGGTCGCCGCCGTCTTTCAACAGCTTGCCGCCTTCTTTCGGCCAAGTAGCACCGTCAAAACGTTCGCCGTTAACCGTTTTCCAGATTGGGAGACCCCATTCTTCAAACAAATGCACGGAATCGTCAACGTTACGACCCAAGTCGTAAGCCAAGTCGTCACGGGTAATACCCATCAGGTCGTTGGAGACCATGCGAGCGTAGTCCGCTGGGTCTTGGTGTGGACCGATGTAAGTGTTGATCGCTGACAAACCTTGTGCAACTGCGCCAGAACGATCCATTGCTGCTTTGTCAACCAACTTAACGGTGATGTCAACGCCAGCGTCTTTCGCTGCGCCGATCCAAGGCATGATTTCATACGCCGCGCCACACGCAGCCATACCGCCACCGATGATCAGGATGTCCACTTCTTCTTGGACAACTTCTGGATTACCAAATGTACCTGCCATTTGTGTTTCCTCAATGCTTAAATGTTAATAACGAAGCGTAATTACTTGCAGATCAGTTCAGCCGGATTACCAGCGCGGTAGCCACCCATGACATCTTTAGTCAGCAGTGCTTTACCGATGTTAGCCAGATCAGCTTTCGGCTTGCCGCCGTAGCAGTCAATGGAACCTTCTGGGGTAGTACGGATTGGGAATTTGAAACGCTTCATTACACCGTTACGGAACTTGATAGACCACATGATGGAGTCTTGACCGCGCAAAGGCTGTACAGAACCACCGAGTGGTACAACGTCAGCATAGTGACGTGCTTCAATGGCGTTGGAAGGGCAGATTTTAACGCAGGAATAGCATTCCCAGCATTGATCCGGCTCTTGGTTATACGCTTTCATCGCGTGACCTGTGGCAGAACCGTCAACGTCCAGCTTCATCAGGTTATGCGGGCAGATGTACATGCAAGCGGTGCGGTCGCCGCCCTTGCAGCCATCACATTTGTCAGTACGTACAAACGTAGGCATTGTGTAACTCCTTCAAATTAATTGTATTGCTACATACGGTCACAGAACTCAACCAGTGAAGCCTGTTGCCCTTTCCTCAAAGCTCAGACTGCACCAGAGATACTTTAAACAGACTTAGCTGTTCTCACTTTGATAATAATCGATCAGGATCTGGGCGACTTCAGGGCGCGAAAACTCTTTTGGTGGTGCAATGCCCTGACCCAGCATTTCACGAACTTTAGTGCCAGAAAGCAGGACAAAATCTTCCTTCTGATGATCGGGTGCTTCGCACATCATCACAACCTTATCCAACTTCTTGGAGTAAGCCGTATGGTCTGCACGGAAAATTTCGATCTTAAGCGCATCCTTAGGCACTTCATTATCGAAAATTTCCTGAGCATCAAATGCACCGTAATGATCGCCAACACCGGCATGGTCACGACCAATAATGAAATGCGTCGCCCCCATGTTTTGGCGGAATACGGCATGTAATACCGCTTCTTTTGGTCCTGCGTACAACATGTCGAAACCGTAACCCGTTACCATCGCGCTGTTTGGCGGGAAGTACAGCTCAACCATCTTGCGGATGGCAGCATCACGTACTGGAGCGGGGATGTCCCCCTTCTTCAGCTTGCCCAGTAGCATGTGGATGACCAAACCATCACAGCCGAGGCGATCCATAGCCATGTGGCACAGTTCTTCGTGCGCTAGGTGCATCGGATTACGGGTCTGGAAGGCAACGACTTTCTTCCAACCGCGCTCGGTGATTTCGTTGCGGATTTCAACCGCAGTACGGAAAGTGTCAGGGAATTCGCTCTGAAAGTAGGAAAAGTTCAGTACCTTGATCGGCCCTGACAGGCAAAACTTGCCTTGGGAATTGAACGTATCCGCGCCGATGTGCGCTTCACCTTCAGCAGGACGATAAATCTGCTGGGTCATGGTGGCCATTTCTGCATCGGTGAATGCTTCGACAGCTTCGACATCCATGACGGCCAGTACCGGATGGCCTTCCACGTTGGGGTCTCTCAAGGCAATGCGATCACCCGCTTTGATGCTGCCAGCATCTTCAACCAGGTTCAGCACTGGCGTTGGCCAAAACAAGCCAGACGTGGTGTGCATATTGCTCGCGACTGACAGCGCATCGGCCTTGTTCATATAGCCAGTGAGCGGGTTGAAGTAACCACCACCGAGCATCACAGCATTTGCTGCTGTCGCAGAGCTGACGACGATTGAAGCAAGACCTTCTGCTTCTTTCTGGAGCGCTTCGTTTTCAGCACTGTCATATACGAATAATGGATTCAGTTCCTCAGAACCATGAGGCTTGATCATGCCAATCTCCCGTAAGTGTGGTACTCGCCAAATCTTGTGTAGATTTTCAAGTGACCAACACCAATTCTATCTAGCATAGAAAAATTTCATTAGCCACTTGCTTGAAATTTTGAACCACGCACACTCTATACAATTTTAGTGCATAAACCAATGGGTTTGTTTCTTCGATATGATAAGCAAAATCTATTAACAACACCTCTAAATGCTTATATTTAAAGAATATTATTACATTATAATATAGCAATACGCTTACATTGAATTAGTTGATTTTATTACTAGGTTATTCGCAATTACCTGAATATACGTCAGGTTTTGGCTTTTGCGAGCCGTTGCAGCCACACATCCAGCCCTTGTGCATTCAGGGTAGCATCGACCCGCAGTAATTCACGAATATCCCCTTCGGGAAGGTTAACACCATGTTCAGCTATCTCTTCAAGCCAGGTCAAAAAAATCTGCTCTTTGAGCGTATCAACGCGCCCTTCTGGTGCATTTTTCAGGGTTAACGCTAGGTTACTCAAAGCTTCGATGCTGGCACGTAGTTTGGGGAATAAAACAGCGACATCCGTAACCTGCCCGTAATGCGTTAGCAGCATCGCGGCGGGTTGTAACGCCTCCAATTTATCGAGGCTCTGTTGCCACTCGTTGGGTGAAAATGCCACAGGTGTTGTCGGGGCAAAGATCCATGCGCCCTTAGCCGTCGCAAACTCGCGGTAACAAATGCCGAACGTATCGCCGGTGAAACAATAGCGGCTGCTTGCATCAAAAATACAACCGTGGTGATTGGCGTGTCCCGGTGTGTCGTAAAACGTCAAGCGTCGCCCATTCAGTTCCACCACATAGCCATCGTCGGTGGCAGCGATAACACGCTCAGCAGGCACAGGCACTAATTTGCCATAATCTTTAGCAAAACCTTCCGCACCGTACACAGCCGTAGCACCTGCTTGTAATTTGGAAGGATCAATCATGTGCGGTGCGCCTTTGGGATGCACAATCATCGTCGCATTCGGGCAACGCGCCATCAGCTCACCTGCCCCACCTGCGTGATCCAAATGCACATGGGTAGGGATGACATAGCGCACATTGTCAGCACTCAAACCCAGCTCTACCAACACCGCCATCAATCTGGGAATGGTGTGATAAGTGCCGGTATCGACAAACGCCACCGCATCCCCTTCGCGGATCAGATAACAGGCTGCCATCTGAGCACGGTAAAGGTCGGTATCAATACAATAAACACCGTGACCCAAGTCTTCGTAGCGTGTCGCCATGCCCTTTCCTCCAAGAAATTACTGTTGCAGTGCAGCAGTATAAACTGAAATACGCGGAATTTGTCACGTGAGGTAGCAATTTGCGTATAATCGGGATACCTTACCATCACAGTCAGATAAAAGGAGGCGGCTATGGCACGCACCCCATCCACCATGTTAGAGCTTGGCACAGATGCTCCTGATTTCACGCTATTAGAGCCAGCTAGTGGCAATCTTATCGCCAAACAAGATTTTTCGGGCAAACCGTTATTGGTTGCCTTCATTTGTAACCATTGCCCTTATGTGATTTTGATCCGTGACGTGTTCGCGCAACTGGCAAAAGATTATCAGGAACGCGGTGTCGCCGTGGTCGCCATCAATGCTAACGATGTCGCCAATTACCCCGATGACAGCCCCGAAAAAATGATCGAAGCTGTACACGCACACGGTTACACCTTCCCGTATTTGTATGACGACACGCAAGAGGTGGCGAAAGCCTATAAGGCAGCTTGCACCCCTGACATTTTCCTCTTCGACGCACACCATCAGTTGTTTTATCGTGGGCAATTTGACGATGCCCGCCCGCAAGGGGATGTACCCGTGACCGGCAATGATTTGCGCCATGCACTGGATCGGTTACTGGACAACATGTACCCTCCCGATGAGCAAAAACCCTCACTGGGCTGCAATATCAAATGGAAAGCAGGCAACGAACCGAACTATTAGTGCGGAGTAAACGTTGATGATGAAAGCGCATACACCTGCGGATATTCTCGATTTTTGGTACACTCCACCACTACCAGAGCATTGGTTTGCCTCAACACCTGCGCTGGATGCCGACATCCACCAACGCTTTGGTGCATTGTGGGAACAAGCCGCCGCCGGGGAACTTGACGCCTGGCAAGCTTCACCCGAAGGCTGCTTGGCGCTCTGCATTGTATTGGATCAATTCCCCCTCAACATGTTTCGCGGGGAAACGCGTAGCTTTTCTACCGAGCAACATGCTGTTGCCGTTACCAAACACGCAGTGCAGCAGGGTTTCGACCAATTATTGCCGCCAGAACGGCGCATTTTTCTCTACATGCCACTGATGCACAGCGAACACCTAGTTGATCAGGATGAATCTGTGCGCTTGTTTGAGATCGCAGGGCTAGAGGCAAATGCGCGTTTCGCCCGCCATCATCGCGAAATCGTGCGCCAGTTTGGGCGCTTTCCGCACCGCAACACAGCATTAGGACGCGAAAGCACAGCGGAAGAACAGGCGTATTTAGCATCCAAAGAAGCATTTACGGGCTGAAATCGCTCCCAGCCTTGCAGTAAATTAGCCTAGCGCCACACTTGGGAATATAATCCCCGCTTGAACTTACACACAGCGGATACTCCCCCATGAAACGCCCTGAACTGCTTGCCCCAGCGGGTACACTCAAATCCATGCGCCACGCCTTCGCCTACGGTGCGGATGCGGTCTACGCCGGACAACCGCGCTACTCGCTGCGGGTGCGCAATAACGAATTTAAAAACGACAACCTCGCACTCGGTATTGCCGAAGCGCATTCATTGGGCAAGCAATTTTTCGTCGCGGCGAACATTTCCCCGCACAACAGCAAAATCAAAACCTTTATGGAAGATCTTGCGCCCGTGATTGCGATGAATCCCGACGCGCTGATCATGGCAGACCCCGGCTTGATCATGTTGGTACGCGAAAAATGGCCAGAAATGCCCATCCACCTTTCCGTGCAAGCCAATACGGTGAACTACGCCACTGTGAAATTCTGGCAAAGCCTCGGCTTGACCCGCGTGATTTTGTCGCGGGAATTATCGCTGGATGAAATCGCCGAAATCCGCCAAGAGTGCCCGGATATGGAGTTGGAAGTCTTCGTCCACGGCGCATTGTGCATTGCCTATTCCGGGCGTTGCCTGCTCTCTGGCTATTTCAACCACCGCGACCCGAATCAAGGCACTTGCACCAATGCCTGCCGCTGGGAATACAAAACCACCGAAGCCGTCGAAGCAGCGGAAGGCAAATTCGTCCCTAAAGAAGCCGTGTTGTCGATGGATGTGTTTAACCAAGCGCAAAGCATGGGCAGTTGCGGCAATCAGGAACGCCATCCACTCGCGGATAAGGTGTATTTCCTCGAAGAAACCAACCGCCCCGGCGAACTCATGCCCGTCATGGAAGACGAACACGGCACGTACATCATGAATTCCAAGGATTTACGCGCTGTTGAACACGTCCAAAAACTCACCGAAATTGGCGTAGATTGCCTGAAAATCGAAGGGCGCACCAAATCGCATTACTACGTGGCGCGTACTGCACAAACCTACAAACAAGCCATTGATGACGCAATGGCAGGGCGCAGCTTCGACCCCAAATTGCTGGGCGTGTTGGAAAATCTCGCGAATCGCGGTTACACCGACGGCTTTTACGAACGCCACCATACTCACGACTACCAAAACTACATGCAAGGCGCATCAATGGGGCATCAGCAGCAATTCGTTGCCGAAGCCATGCGTGTTGACCGTGAACATGGCTGGATCGAGTTGGATGTGAAAAATCGTTTCAGCGTGGGGGATCGGCTGGAAATGGTGTTACCGGAAGGCAACCGCGAACTGGTACTGGAATGCATGGAAAACATGGATGGTATTCCCGTCACCACCGCGCCGGGGAGCGGTCACAAAATGCGTATTCCGCTGCCCCAAGGCGTGGATAGCGATATGATTTTGGTCAGCCGGTTTTTGTAATATTGCAGGCAACGGGAGAGCAGCCGTTCATGTGTCGTGCTGCTCTATCGTCGTCCCTTCCTCCTGATCCAACTGCACCTGCTCCAACGCCCGCCCGCGTAAGATCGCACGCCCATGCCGCCGTTCCACCCCTTGAACACTGAATTCAAACCCGTAAATGCGTCGCCACACCAAATGCCCCTGACGATTACGGGTAGGTTTCATGCTTTCCAGCGACACGGTTTGATCCAAAAGCTGCACATCAATCTCACGACATGCCCTCTCAGCCGCCGCGACCGCACGTTCACGTGCATTCATCGAGTCGATCCAAAACCAAACACCTAGCCCTAACAACCCCAATAACAGCAAATTTTCCATTTTTGTCCTTGAAAATAGTAGAATGCACCCATTATTACGGAAATCTGCTAACGGATACACAGTAAAGAGCTTTTATGGACACACCTAAACTCGCCCAAAAACCTACCACCATCACCTTCATTGGTGCTGGCAACATGGCTCGCAGCTTAATTGTTGGCCTATTACAAGATCAAGCGAATGTCGTGCTGCGCGTTGCTGACCCTGATCAACATCAATTGGATGCCATCCGTAAACATTGGCCAGATGTCACAACCACCACGGAGAATATTGAAGCCATGCAAGGCGCTGATGTTGTGGTACTCGCCGTCAAACCACAAATCATGCGTGAGGTAGCAGAAAATCTCGCCAGTTCTGCGCAACTGAATCGACCATTATTTGTATCCATCGCTGCGGGTATTCGCGAAGAACCCCTTAACCGCTGGCTGGGTGGCAACCAAGCTATCGTGCGCTGTATGCCAAATACCCCGGCACTGGTACAAGCAGGAGCAACCGGCCTGTACGCAAACCTACAAGTGTCTGACCTACAACGCAGTACAGCAGAAAGTCTGCTACGTGCTGTCGGCATTACCCTCTGGTTCGACGAAGAAGCCAAGCTAGATGCTGTTACTGCCATTTCTGGTAGTGGCCCTGCTTATTTCTTCTTAGTCATGGAAGCTATGCAAGTAGCAGCCGAACAATTGGGACTGCGTGCCGAAGATGCACACTTGCTGATTGTACAAACCGCGCTAGGAGCTGCTAAATTGGCGCTGGAAAGTGACGACATGCCCAGTGAATTACGCAAAAAAGTAACATCCAAAGGTGGCACGACCGAAGCAGCCTTGAAAGTATTAACCACAGGCGGCTTACACGACCTGTTTGCACAAGCCTTACAAGCAGCAGAAAGCCGTTCACGCGAGTTGGCAGCCGCTAACAGCTAAATCACATAAACAGGGGATAGTTGCTCATGGAAGCACTTCAAAATATCGGCATTTTTTTGACCGAAGTTTTATTTTCATTCTACATTGGGGCAATACTGATACGCTTTCTACTAGCGTTATCAAGGGCTAATTTTTACAACCCACTGTCACAATCTTTAGTGAAAATCACCAACCCAGCGTTAGTCCCCCTACGACGGATGGTTCCTGCCATTGGTAAACTGGATACTGCCGCGATTGTACTTGCGCTAGGATTGAAAATTATTCAAACACTACTACTCGTTGCCTTACAAGGTAGTGAAGTCAGTTTGCCAGTGGTGTTCGTGTATGCCGTCATTGATCTCTTACGCACGGTAATCTATATCTACCTTTTCGCTTTGGTCATTCAAGCAGTACTCAGTTGGGTAGGCAATAGTCACGGCAATCCACTAACCGACATCTTGCACAGTCTAACCGAGCCACTACTGCGCCCCGTGCGCCAGTTTGTACCCGTTATGGGCATGATCGACTTCGCACCCATGGTAGCAATACTGCTACTGTATATTGTGCTAATTATCTTGCAATCCTTTGGGTTATAAGACGTGTCTGAGTTCTACCGCTGGGAAAATACGGCATTGCATCTGTTTGTGCGGGTGCAACCGAAAGCAAGCCGGGATGAATTTGCGGAAGTGCAAGAAAATAGGATTCGCATAAGAATCACAGCTCCGCCAGTAGATGGCAAAGCAAATGCACATTTGCAAAAGTTTATTGCAAAAGCCTGCAGAGTGGCTAAATCAAATGTGCAAATCAAAAGCGGGGAAACTAGCAGAAACAAACACTTATGCGTCGAATCTCCAGTTTACTTACCGGCAGGAGTCGAAAAGGTAGGCTAACAGAAAATCTATCAGCCTACCCACAGCGAAATAGTTATCGCTTAACAGGCATTAACGGTAGCCGCCGCCGCCGCCGAAACCACCACGGTCGCCGCCACGGCCACCACGGTCGCCGCCGCGATCACCACCACGACTACCACCGCCGAAGCCGCCACGATCACCGCCGCCACCAAAACCACCGCGATCACCGCCGCCACCAAAACCACCGCGATCACCGCCGCCACCAAAACCACCGCGATCACCACCGCGACCGCCGCCGCCGCCACCAAAACCACCACGACCACCACCGTCACGTGGGCGATCTTCGCGTGGTTTTGCTTCATTAACTTTAATGTTACGGCCTTGAACGGCTTGCTCGTTCAAACCTTGAATGGCTGCATTGCCTTCAGCAGCATCTGGCATGTCAACAAAACCGAAGCCCTTGGATTGCCCCGTCATTTTGTCTTTGATCATGCTGACGCTGGTTACTTCGCCATAAGCGGAGAACAGGTCACGCAAGTCGTTTTCGGTAATTTTATAGGGCAGGTTGCCAACGTAAATATTCACTGTTTGTCATCTCATAAATAGCGTGTGCTGCTTGGGAATTTACGTTATAGATAATCAGTCACACCAAATTACCTGATAACGATCGACCACTGTGGTTCGATAGGTTATGCACTGTGAAACCTGCAAGTAAAAACGTGGCATCGAAAAAGCAAGGCTCACGAAACTTTCAAGTATCAGGCAAGTTATTTGCAGTGTACCCCAGTTTTTCGCTGCGGGTAACAAAAATCGGATAATTGTCCGGTTAATTTTTAATGTCAACCAAAGTCCCTGAAAGATAAGCATTTAAGAAGCTATCAAAATCCATTTTTTCATCGTTCTCAAGGGCTTGCTGACGAATTAATGAAGTTGCAGCAAGCTGCTGAAGCTCTTGAGTCAACGACGGTGCAAGTTCACGCTTCAGAAAGTAGTCACGATGTTCTAAGGATTTTCGCCGGGCAAACTCAAAAAAACTTTCTTGATTGGCAAGCATCTCTTCCAACATGCGTGCGGAAGGTGTTATATTAGGGTTATAGGCAAGCTGAAGCTGGCTCTCCAAACAGTCCGTGTAACATTCTTCGTTATGTACCGCATTCAACATTTCAGCCACAGGACGCATCGCTTGCAGTAACGCTTTGGCTTGATCACGCAACAGCACACTATTACCCAAACAACTCAAACGCACCTCAGGGTCACGCCCACGATGAGCCGTCAGCATCTGATTCAGATTGATTGCCTGAAACTCCTCAGCGGAGACCAGCGGGCTTTCCTGCAACAAACAAAAGTGCATGAATACCTCAAGAAAAAAAAGCTGCCGACGGGTCAGCCCTGCCGGGTGGAAAGCGTTCACGTCAATCGAACGCAACTCCACGTAGGCAATACCACGCCGCTCTAATGCATCGGTCGGTTTCTCAAAACCTTGCAGAGGCTGCTTGGGTCGTACTGTGCTGTAGTATTCGTTTTCGATTTGCAGAATATTGGCATTCAACTGACGGTATTGACCGTCAACCTTCACACCAATATCAACGTATTCAGGGTGGGGGGTCGCAATAGCATGGCGCAAGCTGCTGATATACGTATCCAGCGTATTGTAGCAAACATTAACCCCTGTTTTGTTTTCCTTACTGTTGGTGTAACCAATGTTACCCATGCGTAGCGAAGTACCGAAAGGCTCGTAGAGCGTGTATTCATTAAATTCCTCCATGCCTTCAGGAGCAGCTCGGCCACCAAGGAAACTTTTACAAATCGCAGGAGATGTCCCAAATAAGTAAATAATCAGCCAACCATAGCGTTGTAAGTTCCGTACTAAAGCCATGTATTGTGCATCGCGAAACGCACGCAACTCGCCAGCCCCCCCCTGAACCTGCTGCCACGGTTGCCAAAACGCATCATCAATGGAGTAGTTGAAATGGATACCAGCAATCACCTGCATCGCCTTACCATAACGCCATGCCAGCCCCTCGCGGTAAATGTGCTTCATGCGCCCAGCGTTAGAACGCCCATACTCTGCAATCCGAATATCATTATCACCAGCCAACACACAAGGCATACTGGTTGTCCACAACAGTTCGTTGTCGAGTTGCTGGTAAACAAAGGTTTCAATATTGAGTAAAAAATCTAATGCCTGAGCAGCACGCTCTTGTGGTGGCGTAATCAGCTCCAATAAGGATTCAGAATAATCGGTAGTAATCCAAGGATGCGTGAGTGCTGCTCCTAAGACCGCTGGATGATCACGTTGTGACAATCGGCTATCAGTCGTGACACGCAGGCTTTCTTTTTCAAGCCCAGTTCGGGCATTGCGTAAGTATGAATGCAGTTGATTGGTGTCAATCTCACGCAAACGTTGTTCCAGCAGGTGATACACAGAGGTCTCCCAATTGAAGCGAAATATTGATTACAGCATAGAATGAAGATAATACAAATTTCCTTGGCCTATTGAGACCAACGTGGCGGTGGACTAAACCAACCACACTCAACTAAACCTAGACAAAACCCTAGGCTATACCCCTTTATGCGCGAAGAAGTTGGTTAAAAATTGCATTACATTGCAATTAGTGATAGTTTTTTAGCTGCAAACTGTCGCATCAAAGCAATAACTAATATCGTAGGAAGGGTGATATGTCCCTGTATGTTCTTCGTTTTTTACTTCCCCCAAGTAAAGCACTCGCTATCGCAACAGGCTTATGTGCTTTAGCACTGGCTAGCCCAGCCTCTGCTAATCGGATAACCCTAGTCGCAACCATGAACAATCAATCGGTGCTCTCACCTGCCCATTGGTTTATTTTTAATATAGGTGATCAACAACAGGAACCTGTCGCAGAATTGCCTCGGCACAGTGGCACTGTGTACCTGCCAGCAGGCAAATACCGTGCTGAAGTCAAACAAAATCAGCGCATCAAACACACTGAATTTCGCGTAGAGTCTAATGTCGACAAAACAGTTACGATTGCTTTGGACGAATGAATCCTTAACAAACAGACCGCAAAAGCGGCCTGTTTAAAAAGTACTAACGTTTTTCAAGCAGGTATATAGTGCTTGAATGGCTCAACATCGATGGAATCACCGAACTGCTCTTTCGCATAATTGATGGCATACTTACGCTCGCGGAAGAAACGCTCTTCCCCAATATGCTTCGCCAAGCCAGAACGCTGGAATGCCTCGTATACCCGCAACTTCGTCCGCGCAATATAAAACTCGATACCAGCAAACTTGAGGCGGTCTGCTAGCTTTTCAAGCATTTCTTCTCCGGTCGAATCCACTTGGTCGATGGATTCCATATCCAAAATCAGAACTTTCAAATTAGGTTTTTGCGCAACGTTATTCAGCAACTTACCTTCCAAATAACCGGTATTTGCAAAATACAAATCCCCGTCAAAACGGTAAACCGCTACGGTATCACTGGTTTTCAAACCATGAGCCGCTGCATCACGCATTGAACCATCCTCATGACGCGCGACCTCCACTAAATTTGGACTCATGGTGCGGTACAAGAATAAGCCCAATGACAATACCACGCCCAACAAAATACCCTTATCCAAATGCGGTGCAAACGCCAAGGTTGCAATAAACGTCACCACTGCGACCACGCCATCGTGCGGCTCGACTTTCCAAGCGTGCTTAATCGGCGCAACTTTAATCAAGTTCACCACTGCCATAATAATCACCGCAGCCAAAGTCGCTTGCGGCAAGTGATACAGCAACGGCGTCAAGAACAATAACGTCAGCGCCACCAGCAAACCTGTGACCACTGAGGAGAACCCCGTCATTGCCCCTGATGCAAAGTTCACCGCAGAACGGGAGAACGACCCAGATACTGCGTAGCCGCTGGAGAAACCCGACACGATATTTGACAAACCTTGCCCAACCAATTCTTGATTCGCTGATAAACGCTGACGGGTTTGGGATGCCATGGCTTTAGCGATAGAAATTGCCTCAACGAAACCAATCAAACCAATAATAGCCGCCGTCACCATCATGGAACTTAAGGTTTTGAAATCCAAACTAACATTCGGCATTGAAAACGTTGGCAAACCTTCCGGGATAGTGCCAATAACACTACCGCCCATCCCTTTGTAATCCACGGCCCAAGACAATACGGTAGTAATCACCACCGTAATCAAGACCCCAGGCAAACGCGGCGCATATTTTTTCAAAACCATCAATGTGGTCAGCGCAAATGCACCAATCATCAATGTCGTCATCTTGGTGTCAGTTAGTGCTGCCAAGGTTGCCCACCAAAACTCATACGCATGTTCAAACTGATCAGCCTTCACATCCAAGCCAAAAATCTTCGGCAACTGCGAAGTCGCAATGATCAACGCCCCCGCATTGGTAAACCCAACCACCACCGGATGAGACAAAAAGTCGACTAACACCCCCAAACGTAACAAGCCCAGCGACATCTGGAAAATACCAATCATCACCGCCAACATAGCGGAATAAGCAATCATGGTTTCTGGGCCCATTGCCGCATACGGCTGCATCGCCGCCGCTGACATCAAGGACACCACCGCTACTGGTCCAGTGCCTAATTGCCGCGAAGAACCAAAAATCGCCGCCACCATGACCGGTAAAAAGGAAGCATACAAGCCAATATAAGGCGGTAAACCCGCCAATTGCGCATACGCCATTGATTGTGGAATCAACACCAACGCCACGGTCAAACCCGCCATGGCATCGGCTTTCAATACCGTAGGACTTTTTAACTCGCCGATCCAATCTTTGTATGGCGTGAAACGGTCCTTCCAGTCGCTTAACAGCGACACTAGCCAGCTACCCATGTTGATGCTTACCTCCAACCTAATTCCGATGCATTACCTAAAAAGAAACCAGCGACACTGCCGCTGGTTCATTAGAATATAAGATTGTACTTCTATTACCACAAATCCCATAGCGAAGGGATTCAATACTAAAGAGCCATTACGCTAGAATTTCTCAATACTATTCAACCGTCACCGACTTCGCCAAATTGCGCGGCTTGTCCACATCCGTGCCTTTCAACACTGCCACGTGGTAGGACAGCAATTGCAATGGAATCGTGTACACAATCGGCGCAAGCATTTCAGGGACGTGTGGCATTTCCAGCACATGCAAATTATCTGCTGCCACAATATGCGCCTCACGGTCGGCAAATACATACAACTCACCACCGCGCGAACGCACTTCTTCCAAGTTGGACTTTAGTTTCTCCAACAAAGCCGTATTGGGTGCTACCGTGACAATCGGCATCTCGCTGTCGACCAACGCGAGTGGCCCATGCTTAAGTTCACCGGCAGGATAGGCTTCTGCATGAATATAGGAAATTTCCTTGAGCTTGAGCGCCCCTTCCATTGCAATCGGGTAGAGTTCACCACGCCCCAAGAACAGCGCATGGTTTTTCTCGATGAAACGTTCTGCCAGTGTTTCGATTTTCGGGTTCAAATCCAGCACTTGCTCGATCAGCGCGGGTAATTTGCGTAAATCCGCCACCATCTGCGCGACCTTGGCTTTATCCGCCCCCTTGGCTTGCATCAGCAATACCATCAGCAATTGCAACGCCACCAATTGCGTCGTAAAGGCTTTGGTCGATGCCACGCCGATTTCCGGCCCCGCCATTGTCATCAGCGCCATATCGGATTCGCGAGTCAAGGAACTTTCCGCCACGTTGCAAATGGTCAGTGTTGCCAATGCACCGTGGTTTTCCTTGATCTTTTCTAGTGCCGCCAAGGTATCAGCAGTTTCGCCCGACTGTGAAATCGTCACGAACAGCATATTCTTACGCGGCGGCTGACGACGGTAACGGTATTCACTGGCAACTTCCACATTACATGGAATATCGGTATTCGCCTCAATCCAATAACGCCCCACCAAACCCGCGTGGTAACTCGTGCCACACGCCAGAATTTGAATCTCCTCCACTTGCGCCAGTCGTTCCAACGCATCTGACACACCCAGCAAGGCAGGCAAGACATGATCGCCCGCCAAACGGTTTTCCAATGTACCTGTCACTGATTGCGGCTGCTCGAAGATTTCCTTGAGCATGAAATGACGGTAGTCGCCCAATTCCGCCGAACACATCGATGCATTCGACTCACGCACCGGACGCACCACGCGCTCGCCATTCACATCAAAAATGTCGATCTTCTTGCGGGTAATCCGTGCCACATCGCCATTTTCCAAATAAATAAAACGGCTGGTCACAGGCAACAAAGCTTGAATATCCGAACCAATGAAGTTCTCACCAATCCCCAAACCCAGCACCAACGGGCTGCCTTGGCGTGCCACGATCAGTGTATCCGGCTCATCTGGCGAAATCACTGCCATAGCATACGCACCGTGCAATTCGCAACGGGCTGCCATGACCGCATCCAACATGCTCACACCTTGACGGCGGAAGATGTCGATCAAATGCGCAATCACCTCAGTATCAGTATCCGAATCGAAACGGTAGCCGTCGTCTTGCAAACGTTTACGCAGTTCAACATGGTTTTCGATAATGCCGTTATGCACCAAGCCGACCCATTCACCGCTGAAATGCGGGTGGGCATTGCGTTCGGCAGGCACGCCGTGCGTTGCCCAGCGGGTATGTGCAATACCCAATTTACCGTCAATCGGTTCGCCGTCGAGACGCTCCATCAGTGCTGCCACCTTGCCCACCGCACGGCTACGTACCAAATCACCCTCGGCACGTACTACTGCCACACCGGCAGAGTCATAACCACGGTATTCCAGACGGCGTAAGCCTTCCAATAAAATTTCCACCACCGGACGTTGCGCAACTGCGCCGACAATACCACACATTATTTTTTCTCCTTCACTGGACGCTGCCAGCCTTTCAAGGTCATTTGTTTGGCGCGGGACAAGGTGAGTTCACCTACCGGAGCGTCTTTGGTAATGGTTGAACCAGCGCCAATCGTAGCGCCGTCACCAATGCTTACGGGGGCAACCAATTGAGAGCAAGAACCAACGAATACCCCATCACCAATCACGGTTTTGTGTTTGTTGGCACCGTCGTAGTTACACGTAATCGTGCCTGCACCAATATTCACGTTGTCGCCCATCTCGGTATCGCCGATGTAGCTCAGGTGGTTAACCTTGCTGCCTTTACCGATGATGGCTTTTTTGGTTTCGACGAAATTGCCGATCTTGGCCTTTGCAGCAAGAACTGTGCCGGGACGCAACCGCGCAAACGGGCCAATGTCGCAATTTTCTGCAATCACTGCTGATTCGATCACCGAATGTGCTTTGATGTGCGTATTGTCGCCAATTTCAGCATCCTGAATCACGCAACCGGCTTCCACCGTGACGTTATTGCCGAACTTGACCTTGCCAATCAACACCACATTCACATCCAAAAAGACATCTTGCCCAGTTTCGACCGTGCCGCGAATATCCAAGCGGGCGGGATCCGCGACGGTCACGCCTTCCAACATCAGCTTTTCCACTTGACGTTGTTGGCAAGCGCGTTCCAAACGTGCCAATTGCACCCGATTGTTCGCGCCTTCGACCTCAACCGGATCAGCACACAGTACCGTATTCACACTGCCGCCTTCAGCGACTGCCAAACCGACGCAATCGGTAAGGTAATATTCGCCTTGTGCATTTTGCGGGGTCAGTTGCTGCAACCATCGCTTCAAATCACTACCACGTGCAGCAATGAACCCCGTATTCACCTCACGAATCTGGCGTTGGGCATCATCGGCATCTTTTTCCTCAACAATCGCCTGCACTTGCCCCGCTGCATCGCGCACAATGCGCCCATAGCCTTTAGGGTCTACCAATTCAGTGGTCAGAACACATAAGGCATGATCTCGTAAACCTTGTGCCAGACATTGCAAGGTTGAGGAGCGGATCAACGGCACATCCCCGTAAGCAATCAACACCACGTCATCATTGTCGACCAAGTGAATGGCTTGGCTAACCGCGTGCCCGGTACCTTTTTGCTGCGACTGCAATGCCCAATTCAGGTTCTCACCCTGAATGTGTTCACGAACCAATTCGCCTCCATGCCCATACACAATCGCCATGTGACATGCCGCTTCACAATGTTGTAGCACTGAGCAAGCCTCCACAACATGTTGCAACATGGGTTTTCCCGCAATCGGGTGGAGAACTTTTGGCAAAGAAGAGCGCATCCGAGTGCCTTGACCCGCTGCGAGGATAATCGGAAAAATATTCATTGGGGATTTGCCCATCAGTAAAATTATTGTCGTAAATAATAGTCAAGTCGCGGGTGTTACTTACGTGATGCCCATCACATCCAGCTCATCAAAGTTTTTTACCGAGCGGTGTTGCACGGTATCCGTTGGCTGGTGTTCACGCACCAAGCAACAGGTTTGCAACCCTGCTTGCGCGGCGGCATCCAACTCTTCCGCAATATCGGAGAGAAATAAAATCTCGCCTGCGGGTAAACCAATCGCTTCAACAATAGTTTGATAAGACTTGACCTCACGCTTATGACCGACCGCCGTATCAAAATGACCACTGAACAACGGGGTTAAGTCACCCGCATCAGAGTAACCTAACAAGAGCTTTTGCGCATACACTGAACCCGACGAATAGACATACAATTTCAGACCAAGCTCATGCCAGTGCAATAAATTGCGCACAGCATCTTCATACACATGTCCGGTAAAAACACCATTACGGTAGCCTTCCTCCCACATCAACCCCTGAATTGACTTCAATGGAGCAATTTTCTTGTCTTCCGCAATCCATTGGCGCAATTGCGCAATCGCATCCGCCAACGACAGCACTGCGTTGCCCGTTTCCATCCGTACCTCATCTATCAGCTTTGCTACCGAGGAATCTTGGCGATGCGCCACCACGAATGCCTGCATCTGCTGATCAGCATAGGGAAACAGCACGTCTTTCACAAACGATAAACTAGTGGTCGTGCCTTCAATGTCGGTGAGTATCGCCTTAATCATGCTCAATTCTCCAAACGCGGAAAACGCCCGGCAATGTCATTACCCGTAAAATTCGCCACCCAACCTTCGGGATTCGTGAACAAACGGATTGCTTTGAAACGCGGATTCGGCCCCATATCAAACCAATGCGTTGCCCCGGCGGGTACACTGATCAAATCCCCCTTTTCACACAAAACCGTGTACACCTTGTCGCCCAAATGCAGGTAGAACAAGCCCTGTCCATCCACAAAAAAACGCACTTCGTATTCAGTATGGGTATGTTCATTCAAGAATTTCTGACGAAACATGGCTTTATCGGGATGATCTGGAGTCAAACTGATCACATCCACGCTCTGAAAGCCATTTTCAGCCATTAAACGGTCGATATCAGCGCGATAAGCAGCAATCACCTCCTCTTGCGTCGCACTATCCGGCAACGGGGCATTGGCTTCCCAACGTTCAAAGCGCACACCATGTGTTTGCAATAACGTACTGATGGTGGCGTAATCGGTATACGTTTCAGCGGATTGCGGGTTGTTATCCGCGTAAATGTTCAATTCACTCATGGTTTCTCACCTATCTAACAGCATTTGCCGATAAACACATTCAAACAAAAACTCTAACGCCTCAATATGGCGCAGCGCATCCGCCACCGTCGCACCCCACGTATACAAGCCATGCCCACGAATTAAATAGCCCACGGTATGCGGGTTTGCATCAAAATAAGCATCCACGACCGCCGCCAACGCGGGAATATCTTGGCTATTGGGAAAAACGGGGATTAGTAGGTGGCTATCGTGCGTATCGACAGCAGGAAAGGCTTTTTGCACTTCATAGCCGTCGCATACCACCTGATCCAAACGCATCGACAGCACCGTTGCATTGACCGAATGCGTATGCAATACACAACCTATTGCAGGGTCACGCCGATACATCACGGTATGTAAGCCCGTTTCAGCAGAGGGGCGCTTGCCTTCATCCAAAGCATTGCCTTGTAAATCGGCTCGCAAAAACCCACCATCATCCAGCTTACCTTTATGCTGTCCCGAACTGGTAATGAGGATTTCTGCATCACCCAACCGGGCAGAAAAATTACTACTAGTGGCTGGAACCCAGCCACGCGAATGAAAAAATTGCCCCGCCGCAATCAATTCGGTACGCAAGCGCGATAACATCTCAGACATAGGATCACTCGTAGCACAAAGCGTAGCATTTTCGCAGTATTACACCCGTTTGTCAGACGATTTACAAAAAGTTCCACAAAACGTCAAAAAACTCTTTACATTAGCAAATGCTAATATTAGAATTATCTCATACTGAACTTACACATAAATCACTTTGCTAGGAAACTTAAACATGAAATTACAAGCTATCGCTTTCGCTGCCCTGATCGCTATCTCTGGCGCTGCTTCTGCTGAATTCTTCGACGGCTTCGACAACGGTTCTGGCGTTGCTAACACTGCTGGTCAAGGCACTGGTTCTACTGCTGCTGATGCTACCGGTTACGGCAAAGGCAACGGCGACGCAAACGGCTGGGGTCGTGGTAAAGGCGACGCAGACGGTGAAGTTGATTTCGCTATCACCTTCAAAGGCAAAGGCCGTACTAATATGGATACTGACATGGCCGCTAACGGCAAAGGCAACGGCGATTGGTACGGTGCTGGCAACGGTTACGGCTACGGTGATGGCAACGGTAATGCTTACGGCACTGGCAACTCTTCCAAAGCTGGCTACAATGTACCGGTAATGGCTCCTGCAATGCCAATGGCTGCACCACAAGCACCTGCTGCTGCAAAATAATTCTCAAGGTGGGAATCACATGTCCCACTGACAGTCCTAGCAAGGGCATCATTCTTCGGGATGGTGTCCTTGCTTTCGTTACTGCACAAAAAAGCCCGGTTTATCCGGGCTTTTTTATTTCAAGCCAACAATAAGTTTAATCCCACTTCAACGCCCCACCTGTCTGGTATTCGGTCACGCGGGTTTCAAAGAAGTTCTTCTCTTTGCGCATATTAGACTGCTCATCCAACCAGGGCAGTGCATTTTGCGCACCGGGAAATGGTTCAGCCATGCCCAACTGACGCGCACGCCGGTTCGCAATAAAGCGGAACTGTTCATGATGGTCTTGCTGGCTGTAGCCCAAAATCGGGGTCGGTAGGATGTACTTGGAATAGTTGATTTCGGCTGCTTCCGCCTCATCCCACATATCGCGCACCGCTTGCGGGTCGAGTGTCACGTTTTCTTCCTGCATGATTTGGCGCACCACGCGGATACCGAAGGAAGCGTGCAAGACTTCATCGCGCATAATGTATTGGAATTGCTCACCTGTGCCTTTCATCATGCCACGCCGTTGCAGCGCAAAAATTGGCGAGAAACCGTTGTAGAACCAGCAACCTTCAAAAATCCCCGCAAAGAACGTGTATGACATCACGAAACTGTGCAAGTCATCGCGGTTTTTCAAGTCAATGTCGTGGCGCAAGGCATCGTTTAAGCGACGGTTCGCTAATTGGATTTTCGCGTTGATTTCCGGTACGACGCGGTAACGGTTATAGATTTCCACCTGATCCAAGCCGATGGTTTCGATGCAATGCTGGTATGTCCAAGTATGCAGGGCTTCTTCATAGACTTGGCGAGCTTGGTAGATTTGCAATTCCGGCGCGGTCATTTTTTCCATTACCGCCAAGCCAATATTGCGCATCGCGAGAATATCGGAAGTGGTCAAATAGGCGAGGACGTTTTCGTACACATGGCGCTCGGCGGGGCTGAGGTTGTGATGGTAGTCATGCACATCCTGCGCCATATTGATGTCGAGGGGTGTCCAGTGGTTTTTATTGGCGTTGAGGAAAAATTCCCATGCCCACGGGTATTTGAACGGGGCAAGTTGGTTGATGTCGCCACTGCCATTGATCACGCGCTTGTCAGCGCTGCTGATCGGCTGTTGAGGTTTGAAAGGCTCTGGTGCAGACGGCTGGCGGGTAGGGCTGACCGTTGGAGCGGCTTCTACAGCTCTGTGAGAAGCCGCCTCTGTTACCGTCGTTGCAAACGTCGCCGACTCCGCTGGCGATTTAATTGCGACTTGGGTTTTTGCACTGAGCTCACTTTCATCTACCTCCACAGTAGGTTCTTCAACAAACACTTCGTCAAGACTAAAAGTCGGTTGGTAGCCGTTCGTGCGTGGCACGGGCGCGGCAAGTGGGTTATCCCAATTAAGCGTCATGATTTTACTCTCCTAAATGCTGAATGCCAACTAAACCCATCTAATTCCCTTATTTTGGGTAGATGAATCTACTAATATATTTGCCGTTACACCGGAGCGAACAGAGTTGTGGAGGATAGTTTCGCTTGCAGCGTCTGACAGCCTTCCACACCTTTCTTGAGCCAATTCAAGGTAACGCCGCGATATGTCGATACCGATGGATTTACGATTCAGGCTTTGCGCCGCTACGAGGGTTGTGCCTGTCCCGCAAAACGGGTCGAGCACGATACCCCCTTCAGGGCAGGTTGCCAATAGCGGGATACGGCACAAATCCACCGGATAGGGCGCGAAGTGTGTTTCTCGGTTTTGGGTATCTTCGGGGAGGATGTCCCACACATCACTGGGTTTGCTGCCATTGGGGTGGTATTTAAGGAAATAGAAACCCTTGTCACGTAATTCTTTGGCACGACCTGAGAGTTTTTCACTGTCCGAATGGGTGGTGCGTTGCTGCCCACGAATCACCATTCTGAAATCTGCTAAACGACCAGCACGGACTTCTCCCAGCATAGTGTCGAGCGCGGTAAATGCTGCGGCTTTTTCAGTAGCAGAAAGTGCGGTGGAAAGCTCCAATTGACGCTTATAACGCACGCCTGATACACCCGTCGCAGACACAATTGCGCCGTTGACCACTTTGGTTTCACGCGGTTTGGAACGAATAGCGTCAGCGTTGTAGTAGTAACCTTTAGCCTGTTGGACAAAATGAAAGACATTTTCATGCGTATTGGCGAGGCGGTCTTTGCTGTTATCCATACCGCCTTTCAGCTTGTTCCAGATAACTTCGTTGCGCAGAATCCAGCCTTGATTATCCACCAACTCAAAGACAACTCGCCAAGGGATACCGACCAACCCTTTATCGCTATAGCTATCGCCGAGATTTAGCCAGAAAGAACCTTCCGGCTTCAACACCCGCTTGATTTCGGCACAGATAGCAACCAGATTTTTCACGTAATCGCGGTAATCGGCTTCTTGACCGATACCACCATTTTCGTATTCGCGTTTGCCCCAGTAGGGGGGAGATGTCATCACGCAGTCGATGCTGGCAGATGCTAGCCCACATAAAACGTGCAAAGCATCACCATGAAAAAGCAAAGAAACAACCGACGCATTCATTTCGTATAGTGCAACCCCATCCCTGTCATGATGGGAAAAAATCCCATCGCCAACTGATAGCTGCTGAGTTAAAGTCAGAGGTCGCATCATTACTTTCATAAGCTACTGGCACGCTTCGCATTCTGGATCAAGCAACGAACACGCCTTCGGTGCTTCCGACCCCACCGATACCAAATTCGCCGCCCGCTTAATCCCCGCCACGCTATTCGCTGCCGAAGAATCATCCGAGCTAGTCTTTTCCGCGCCCGTCGCCCCCAAAGTACGCAGGTAATAGGTGGTTTTCAGCCCACGCACCCACGCCAGTTTGTACAAATTATCCAACTTCGTGCCATTCGGCTCTTTCATGTACAGGTTGAGCGATTGCCCCTGATCGATCCATTTCTGGCGGCGGCTGGCGGCTTCGACCAACCAACGTGCGTCGATTTCAAACGCGGTGGCGTACTTGGCTTTGAGCGCGTCCGGCACGCGGTCGAGCGGTTGCAGCGAGCCATCGAAGTATTTGAGGTCGTTGATCATCACCTCATCCCACATGCCGAGTGCTTTCAAATCCTGCACCAGATACGGGTTGATGACGGTGAATTCGCCCGACAAATTGGATTTGACGAACAGGTTCTGGTAAGTCGGCTCGATGGACTGCGACACACCGCAAATGTTGGAAATGGTCGCGGTCGGCGCAATCGCCATCACGTTGGAATTGCGCATTCCCTGTGCTTTGACTTGGTTGCGCAATGCATCCCAATCCAGCGTTTGGGTGTGGTCAACGATGAAATATTCGCCGCGTTCTTCGCCCAGCAATTCCAGCGAGTCGATGGGCAGAATGCCTTTGCTCCACAGCGAGCCGTTATAACTGGGATATTTGCCGCGTTCTGCCGCGAGGTTGCTGGAGGCACGAATCGCGAAATACGACACCGCTTCCATGCTTTGATCGGCGAATTCGACCGCTTCAGTGGTAGCGTAAGCGAGGTTCATTTTGTACAGCGCGTCTTGGAATCCCATGATCCCCATGCCGACCGGACGGTGGCGCAGGTTGGATTTCCGCGCTTGCGGCACGCTGTAGTAATTGTAGTCGATGACGTTATCCAGCATTCGCATCGCGGTGGTCACGGTGCGTTCCAGTTTCGCCACATCCAGCTTGCCGTCGTTGACGTGCGCGGTCAGGTTGACTGAGCCAAGATTACATACTGCAATTTCGCTGTCATTGGTGTGCAAGGTAATTTCAGTACACAAGTTGCTGGAATGCACCACACCCATGTGTTGATTGGTATAGCGCACATTACACGGGTCTTTGAAGGTAATCCACGGATGCCCGGTTTCAAAGATCATCCCCAACATTTTGCGCCACAATTGCACCGCTGGCACTTTGCGGAATAATTTCATATCGCCGCGTGCCGCTTTGGCTTCGTATTCGGCATAACGTGCTTCAAACGCTTTACCGGTCAAGTCGTGCAAATCAGGCGCATCATCGGGGGAAAACAGCGTCCATTCCGCTTCTGCTGCCACGCGCTTCATGAACAGGTCGGGAATCCAGTTCGCGGTATTCATGTCGTGGGTACGGCGGCGCTCGTCACCCGTGTTTTTGCGCAGTTCGAGGAAGTCTTCGATGTCGATGTGCCAAGTTTCGAGATAGGCACAGACTGCCCCCTTCCGCTTTCCGCCATTGTGCGCCAGTGCCGCCGTAGTCATGTAGGACTCGTCGCCTTCCACAATCAGATCGAATACGAATGGCAGGGTTGGAATACTTTCCACACCGCGCACACGACTAAACACGCAACCGTTGTAAGTCAGCCAGTTACGCTTGTCGATAGGCTGGCAATCCACCAGTGCCGCAATTTCTGGCACTGCGGGAATACGAATATCAAACGCCGAATCTCGTATTTGACCAGATGTTGGAATACCTAAGCGCAAGCACTGGTAACGCATACCTTCAGCCAAGGCACGGGTAACAGTACTGAAACAAATGTCCTCATCCTGCTTAACAACAACATTGTTTTCTAGCAAGCCATGCAGCAGTGCCAGTGTTTGCGGCTGTGACAAATGGCTAAAACGACGGGCAATGCGTTTTTCACCCTGAGCATTGTAAAAATCATCATAAACAAAAGTGAATCCAGCACCATCATTAACGACACACCCTGTCGTTGCTTCACGCACAACTTTACGTTCGCAAAGCCGCTGAATTTCAGCATCAGACGACTGAGAACCCAGCAAAATACCGTACAGCCGTGCATCATCCACACTGAAACCATCCACCATCACCGTTTCGGTCGGGATGACTTGTGCAACATAATCACCTTTTTGCAACTGCGCTGCTTCGACCCATTCCGGCTTCACTTTGCCTTTTGCCAACCAATTAACAGTACGGTCGTTCGCCTGCTCCAACGGCACACCCCGCAGCGCGTAGAACGGATGTCCTGCGGTCACTTTCACGGGTTCAATCGAATGCTTCACATCCAGAGCTACCATTGCATCATGCTGGTTATAAACCATAGCGCGTTTGACTTCGCGGTAAGTGCCGCTGATACCCAGCACCAAATCGCCCGCTTTCACGTCACGAATGGCTTTAATGCCATCGGCGGTATGAAGCTGCGTATCCGGTGCGAAACACTGATTCACCGCTACCGCCGTATCATTCGCCACCTTCAAAAACGGCACAACACCTTGCGACTTGCCATTCGTGCCTTTGATATGCGCCCCCATACCGCGCACCCGTGACCAGTCATTGCCCAAACCACCGGCGTATTTCGACAGCAAGGCATTGTCTTTAATCGCGTCGTAAATCCCTTCCAAATGGTCAGGCACGGTAGTCAGGTAGCAAGACGACAATTGCGGGCGCAATGTCCCAGAGTTAAACAGCGTCGGCGTGCTGCTCATGAAATCAAAGCTGGACAGCAGGTTGTAAAACTCAATCGCGCGGTCTTCGCGCTCGACTTCGTTAATCGCCAAACCCATTGCCACGCGCATGAAGAACACCTGCGGCAACTCAAAACGCACGCCGTCATGGTGCAAGAAATAACGGTCATACAGCGTTTGCAAGCCGAGGTAAGTAAACTGCAAATCGCGTTCCGGCTTAATTGCCGCGCCCAGTTTCGCCAGATCGTAACGCCCCAAATCATCCGCCAAACGCTCAACCTTGACCCCGATCTGAATGGTTTTTTTCAAGACTTCCGCATAAAGCTCAACCATTTCGTGCTGGGTGGCTTCGGTATGTTGGCCTTCGAGAAAACTCAAGGCTTCGCGGCGCAAGCTATCCATCAACATCCGCGCGGCTGCTTGGGAATAGTTGGGTTCGCGGTCAATCATCACGCGGGTGCTGATAATCAACGCGGTGGCAACTTCTTTTTCGGAAATACCGTCGTACAAATTGCGCATGGTGGCGGTCATGACTTGTTCAGCACTGACACCTTCCAAACCGTCAACAGCTTCTGCAATGATCTTGCGTAACCGATCTTCATCCAACGGTTTCAAATCGCCGGTGGCGGATTTTACGTGGATCACGTTTTCGGATTTTTTGCCTTTTTTCTTGGATTTTGACTCTTTTTCAGCACGTAACCGCGCCCGTTCGGCGCGATACAGCACGTAGCTGCGGGCAACTTTGTGTTCACCTGCCCGCATTAACGCCAATTCCACCTGGTCTTGAATATCTTCGATGTGCACCATGCCACCATCGGGGGTGCGGCGCAGCAGGGCTTCAATCACCTGTTCGGTCAGCTTGCGCACCGTGTCGTGAATGCGTGCCGAACCGGAAGCCTGACTGCCTTCCACATCGAGAAACGCTTTTGCCATCGCAATCTGAATTTTACTGCCATCGAAATCCGTAACCTGCCCGTTGCGGCGAATCACTTTGCAGGCAAATGGGTTAGCATTTGACACTGGCAGTGTCACGGAAGAGGGAGCGACTGGCTGAAAGTCTTGGGTGCTGGCGGCTGGCATTTTTGATCCTCATGAGGCCGGAATGGCTTGACAATACTAGAAATTATTGATTAACCACCGATGGTGGACTTCTTCTTGGTAAATACTATAGGATGTGTTTTAGCAGGTGGTCAAGCACAACATCTTGTCTAAAACCTGTGAACAGCTTGTGGATAACTAGGCTAAATCCAGCACCGGTACGGACTTAGTTACACCCCACAATCTTCCAAAAATTTTTCTAAGCTGCATCCAACTATCGCGTTTTTGCGTACAATCCCATGAACCAGATCCACTGGTTACAAAATAATCCACCTGATTTTACGGAGATTAGAGCATGAATACTAAAACATCCCTGAAACTTGCTTTGGGCACAACCTTCGCAGCCGCATTGACATTGGGCGCAACCACCGCGACGGCGGAAAATCCATTCTCTGCTGACACCCTCAGCAACGGCTACATGCAACTGGCGGAAAACAAAGCAGGTGGCGAAATGAAATGTGGCGCAGGTATGTGTGGCGGCAATAAAAAATCCGATGATTGCCCTGCTGATACCGACAAAGACGGCATGGTCACCAAAGAAGAGTTCATGACCCACCACGAAAAAATGTTTACCGAAGCCGATGCCAACAAAGACGGCTCACTGGATGCTGATGAGCGCAAAGCCCTGCACGCCAAAATGGCTGAAGGTAAATGCGGTGGTAAGGAAGGCAAATGCGGCGGTGCAAAAGCAGATGACGCCAGCGCGGCACCTGCCACCGCCGCTCCAACAGCCCCTGCTGCTACTGAAGAAAAAAAATAAGCCATGCACAGCCCTAACTTACATGGGGCTGGCTTGGGTTTCCGGCGTGATCATTTGATTGCGCTGGAACAACAAGTCCCCGACTGCATTGATTTTTTTGAAATTGCCCCCGAAAACTGGATCGGCACTGACCTTGTTAGTGCTAAACGCCTGCGAACTTTCACCGAACGTTACCCGTTTGTGTGCCACGGACTCTCGTTATCGTTAGGTGGTTTAACTCCGCTGAATAAAGAATTGCTAACGCAACTCAAACAATTCATGCAACAGCATAACATTCCACTGTACACCGAACATTTATCTTGGTGTTCCGATCACGGACAACTATACGATCTATTACCTATTCCCTTTACCGACGATGCTATCAAACATACCGTCGCCCGCATTCGTCAAACACAAGACCTGTTAGGGCAGCGAATTGGCATCGAAAACGCCTCATTCTACCTGCAAGCCCCAATCAGTGAGATGGATGAAGCAACATTCATCAACACCGTGTTGGAAGAGGCTGATTGCCTACTGCATCTGGATGTGAATAACGTCTACGTCAACAGCGTTAACCACGCTTACGACCCCTACGAATTTTTACGCAAACTGCCCAAAGAACGGGTAGTGTATCTGCACATGGCGGGGCATTATCAACAAGAACCCAACCTGCTGATCGATACCCACGGCGCTGCGGTGATTGACCCGGTATGGGAGTTATTGGATTTTACTTACACTGAGTTTGGGGTATTCCCCACATTATTAGAACGCGATTACAACATTCCAGCGTTGCAAGAACTCATCCCTGAAGTGCAACACATCGCCAGCCTGCAACGGAAACACGCCGTATGAACGCTACTGAAGCCTTCCAACGCGCTTTTGCCGCCCACTTGCGCAATCCTGACGTTAATCCACCACCCGCTGGCGTTGATGCACAACGAGCGGGAGTGTATGTCGAACTACTCTTCAATAATGTGGAAGATTTCCTCAGTAATTGTTTTCCTGTGCTGCGCAGCATTCTGGATGATGCGACATGGAATGCATTGGTACGCCAGTTTTATGCCGAACATACATGCACCACACCGTATTTCCGTGAAATTTCGGCTGAATTTGTACAATGGCTGACAGCAACTATCACGTCGACTACGCTCAGCGAGCGCCTGCCATTTTTATTGGAACTCGTGCATTACGAATGGGTGGAGATTCCCCTGATGCTGGAGGATAGCAACATTGACTGGCAACACATTGATGCTGATGGCGACTTGCTGGACGGCATCCCTGTTCTCAACCCTGTCATGCTACTACAAAGCTACCAATACCCGGTGCACCGTATTAGTTCTGCATACCTCCCCAATGCACCAGACCCTACACACTTGTTATTGCTGCGGAACCCCCAAAACCGCATCGAGTTTGTGGTGTTGAACACAGTAACCGCCCGCTTAGTGCAATTACTGCAAGAAGGTTTGAGCGGACGTGCTGCCATCACCTGCATTGCACAAGACATTCAACACCCTAACCCCATACAATTATTGGAATTTGGTTTACAATTATTAAACCAATTTAAGCAACAACACGTGTTACTGGGTGTCATCATTCGCTAATAGGGCGACGTTATAGTGCCACTTATCAGCAATAAACCTCGCTATCAGCAAATTCTAGGTTGCCCTCAACAAGGAATGTGTTATTTAGGTAATATATTCTTTGTTGAGGGCAACAACACCATGCACACATCTCCACAACTCACTGTCATTGTTAGTATTCTTCTGGCTACCAGTTTAATCACCGGGTGTACGGAAACCCTACCATCCAAAGCAACAGAGCCACAAAGTGTCCAAGACATTGCCAAGGAAGCGATGAATTCCAAAGGCAAGTTAAGCAAGGAACAAATTGATGCCTTGATCAGAGCCAATGCTGCCTGCCGACCTGATGATAAGTAATAATCCCATGCAAACACTCGCCACCCTATTAATCGGTTTTTCGGTATTCAGTGCCCTGCTACTTGCGTTGACGCATTTCCGCTACAAAAACTATCAAGGACACACACTAGCACAAGCGATGGGCATTATTCTGCTCTTAACCCTCAGCAGCTTACAACTCGCCCATTTTGCCTACTTACAAAACACTGTGGACGTTATTCACAGCCCGTATTACGCGGTACTGTTGTTTGCGGTCGCACCTGCCTTTTATTTATTCAGTAAACCGCTATTACAACCGTTCAGCGTGACCAGCCCTAGGCAACTGCTGCATTTACTGCCGATACTGCTTGCTCCCTTGCTACCCTACACGCTGGCGTTACCCTTGGCATTTGCGGTGGGTACTGGCTATTTACTATGGCTAGCTCGCAGTTTGTACGCATTGCGTGCCCAACGCAGCCGCTTCCAGTTGGAGTTGATGCTGTTAGGGGGCGTTTTTGTCATAGCGATAGCGGTATTGATCCTCGGCTTGAGTCTGCCGCTGCTGACAGAAAAGTGGTTTTTCTCGCTATACGCCAGCGCCATTGGCTGTGCCTTTCTACTCACCCAGTTAGTCCTGAATGTGACTCCGCAACTGTCTACCGATGTGAGTGAAGCAGCAGCAGAAACTTACGCCGTCTCCACCTTAAATAACGTCAATTGCGATGCAGCATTGGCGGAGCTGGAAGCCTGTATGCAGGAGGAAGAATTGTTCCGTCGCCCTGATTTGGATTTGCCCACCTTAGCCGCACACATCGGGCTTTCCAGCCACCAACTCTCGGAATTAATCAATACCCGTTTGGGCAAAGGCTTTTCACGCTACGTGCGCGAGTTTCGGGTCGAAGCGGCAGAAGATATGTTGCAGGAAGAGCCGTCTGCTTCGGTGTTGTCGGTGGGGATGAGCGTTGGCTTTACCTCGCAATCCACATTCTACGAAGCCTTCCGCGAACTGACGGGGATGACACCGGGGCAATTTCGCAAAATCCACGCACTTTCTGCTCCGCAATGATCTTTCCGTAACGGCAATCGACTCCTGAACGATCAAAACGGAGGCATTTTTGCCTCCCATCGCCTTATGCTGCCCTCATCGAATGTACTTGCCAGCACCCAATGGCTTAGCTAAAGTTATGACTAACCAAGGAGCTAACCATGCAAGTCAATATCCACGAAGCCAAAACCCAGCTTTCCCACCTTATACAATGCGTGCTGAACGGGGAGGAGGTCATCATCGCCCGCAATAATCAGCCCATGGTGCGCCTGCAAGCCCTCACCAAACCACCCGCCAAGCGCAAGCTCGGTTCACTAAGCGGTTTGGTCAAATATACCGCTGATGATTTCGACGCACCGCTGGATGATTTTCAGGAATACATGGCATGAGAGCATTATTGGATACCCATACCCTGCTATGGGTGGTTGACAGCCCTGACAAACTGCCAGCCACCGTCACAGCCATCTGCGAAGACGAAAACAATGCCCTTTTCATCAGCATTGCCAGCTTCTGGGAACTCGCTATTAAGATGAGCCTCGGTAAAATCGAACTGGGCGACAATGCATTGGTTCACCTGAAAACATGGTGTGATGACAACGCCGTCCAGCTTTTGCCGATCAGCTTGAGTCACTGCCAACAGGTTCAAATTCTACCGTTTCATCACCGTGATCCGTTTGACCGCTTGCTGATTGCGCAGGCATTGTGCGATCAGTTGGTGCTGCTCAGTGCCGACGAGCATTTTGCTGATTACGGCGTTGAGGTGATTTGGAAACATTCAAAGGATACCTGATGCCCACAACACCGAAAGCCACTCCGCCCGAACAACTCTACGCCCAAATCCGCCAACTCTTGCAAACCGCACAAACGCAGGTGCAAGCAGCCATCAATCACGCGATGGTGCAATGCTATTGGGAAATCGGGCGCATGATCGTGGAATATGAGCAAGGCGGCGAAGCGCGGGCAGAATACGGCAAGCAGACATTGCAATACCTCTCGAACAAACTCAGTCGGGAGTTTGGCAACGGTTTCAAAGAGCGCAATATCCAATACATGCGGGCGTTTTATCTGGCTTACCCAATTTCGCACGCAGTGAGTGCACAATTGACGTGGACACATTATCGCCACCTGCTCCGCGTCGAAAACCCCGCCGCCCGCGCTTGGTATGCCAACGAAGCCATCACCCAAGGCTGGAGCACCCGCGCTCTCGACCGCCAAATCAGCACTTTGTTTTACGAACGCCTGCTATCCAGCGGTGATGCGCACAAAACGGGAGTCGCTGCCGAAGCCCAGCAACTGATTGCCGAACAAGCTCCGCCCGACCCGCGTGATTTCATCCGTGACCCTTACGTGCTGGAATTTCTGCAAGCCAAAGTGGATGCGGGTTTGAGCTGCTCCAGCGTTTGCAACACCTGATCAATAAACGCCTGCCGGGAATTGCGCACAAAATGGAAACCACTGGCATCCCGCTGGGCGTGTTCCATTTCATATTCATACAACCAATGGGCGTGTTGTTCGTCTTCGATGTCAGCCGCTTGCAGCGTATCAGCAACCCACACCAGTGATGGCGTAGCGCGTTGCCGCACTGCCCCGGCGTGCAGGCGTGGAAAGGTCATGTCCGCCATGCCATCAATCTCGCGCCCGCCCCACTGATCCAGCAGGTGAATGCTCAAACTGGCTTGTTCCAGCGTTTCTGCCAGTTTCTGCTGGTGTTCGCTCGCTGCATACGGTGGCGGCAACGACGGCAAAATAATGGCTTTATCGCCGATTTCTGCCAGCAAACGCTTGCGGAACGGTTTCAGGGTATCTGCCACATCCGCCAGAAAAATGCGGGGCAACTCGCTCGACGCATCCTCAGCAATAGGCACAACCGGGGCAGGCATCTGTTTACCCAAGGCATCCATCAGATCAGTGGCGTCTTCCACCAATTGGCGCATCGTCTTGTCGAAAGCGGCAGCCTGCATAGCCAGCGGATACCCAAACTGCGTGGTCTTATCGGGCGCATCATGCAGCTTGAAACCAACCGTGCCCGCCAACTCTTCAGGCCACTGCTGATGGTGAATATTGCTGATCAGCACATTGAACAGCCGCGAGTCATTGCCCACCATAATACCGTTACGGAAACGGCGGTTATGCGCCATGAACCAGCCCAGTTCTTTGCGGCAATAGGCTGACCCTTGGTAATTGTGGGAATGCAGCACCAGAAAAATGGCGGTTTTCTCGATAGCCTGTTGAATTTCAGCATCAAAAGCAGTGCTGCCACGCAAACCTTGATCATCGAACCAGATGTTCAGCCCTTTCAACCCACGCCGTTTCACCAGCCAGTTTTCCAGATAATCCCGAAATTGCGTTACCCACCCTGCCGTTTCACCGGGCAATACCACATTGTCATCACGCGAATAGCTGATGAAAATGTCGCAGTCATAACCGGCGGTATAAGCCATTCGATACCTTAGGGGAGGGTTTGAGTCATCCAGTGCATGTAAGGCAACATACAAAAGCTAACCACAGGTTGCAATAAATGATTACAGGCGAATAGAAAACAAACGGAACTCACTGAGTTACAAATTGGCGTGGACACATGACCGCCACCTTTTAGTTGAAGATTTCCGCCACATTGGTGTACGGCAACGCCTCAACCCCATCACTAAACGCCATACGCTCACCGCTATACACCACATAGCGACGCGTCAATGCCGCATTCGTGTCTGCAAACCGCTGCAAGCCTTTCTTAAAGCTACTGTTCCACGTCGCTGCCGCCTTGATTTCCACCCCCGTCAACTGACTGCCCGATTTGAACAGCAAGTCGATTTCATTGCCCTGATAATCGCGGAAAAAGTACAAATTTGCGCTCAAACCTTGGTTATAACGGGTCTTCAACGCCTCCAACACCACCAGATTTTCAAACAAGCTCCCCATGAGCGGGTCACGCGCCACTTGCGATGGCTTCTCAATATCCAGCAAATAACTCAGCAAGCCCGTATCTGTGAAGTAATATTTAGGTGATTTAATCACGCGCTTGCCAAAGTTTTCAAAATACGGCGGCAATGCAAACACAATGAACGACGCTTCCAAAATCGACAACCACTGTTTGACCGTTTTGCTATCAACCCCAACATCACTTGCCAGCGATTGGTAATTGATGATTTGTCCCACCCGCCCCGCCAATAATTTGATGAATTTCTCAAACAAATTGGCATCTTTCAGGTGAATAAGCTGGCGAACATCGCGCTCCACATACGTCTGGTAGTAATTCGCATAAGCCGTGTACGGGCGTTGCTGCTGGTCATAAATACGCGGCAAAAAACCGTGGTGGATGTATTCCGCAAAATCATCGAAACGAATCCCTGCCGCTGTCAATTCCGCTATCGACAGCGGCAACAAATGCAGAATTCCCGTCCGTCCTGCCAGCGATTGCGTAATCGCCGCTCGCAATACCAGTTGATGCGAACCCGTCAAGACAAACTGCCCTTGGCGACCGCTTTGATCAACGATGCCCTGCAAATAGCTCAACAAGTGCGGCACGCGCTGCACCTCATCAAAAATGACGTTCCCAACATAGCGTTTCAAAAATGCCTTGGGGTCATCGAGGGCAAATTGGCGCGTTTCGGGCGTTTCCAAACTGACGTATTCGTACTCAGGCAAAACCGAGCGTACCAGCGTGGTCTTGCCTGCTTGTCGGGGACCAATCACCGTCACAATCGGGTATTCACGCAACTGCGTCAGAAATTCAGTAGCAATGCTTCGTATAATCATAGTATTAGAGAATAATTCATGACTATCTGGAGTTCAACTCCATTATGTCTTATTGAGATAATAACGATTAACCCTAATCAGCCCTCTTAGGTTTATAATGTCGACAATCCACTAAACGAGACACGACAACCTCATGGAACGCAAAGAACCCGGACACAAAGAACGCGGTGCCGACAAAGTATCCCGCATCCCGATCAAGGTCGAGCCAACCACCGAATTTCGCCGCAAACCGGCGTGGATCAAAGCCAAAGCTCCGACCACACCAGAAGTGAAACGCCTCAAAGCCATCTTGCGCGAACAAAAGCTACACACTGTCTGCGAAGAAGCCGCCTGCCCCAACCTCGGCGAATGCTTCACCCACGGCACCGCCACTTTCATGATCATGGGCGACATTTGCACGCGCCGCTGCCCATTCTGCGACGTATCCCACGGCAAACCGCTGCCCTTGGATGAAGCCGAACCGGACAATATGGCGGAAACCATCCGCGCCATGAACCTGCGTTACGTGGTCATCACCTCGGTTGACCGCGATGACTTGCGTGATGGCGGCGCGGCACATTTCGTGAAGTGCATCCAAAAATCCCGCGAACTGAACCCGAACCTGCAAATCGAAATCCTCACCCCCGATTTTCGCGGGCGCATGGAAATCGCCCTACAAATCCTCGAAACTGCGCCGCCGGACGTGTTTAACCACAATATGGAAACCGTGCCGCGCCTTTATAAGCAATCGCGCCCCGGTGCGGATTACCAGTATTCGCTGAATTTAATCAAAGAATTCAAGAAGCTATTCCCCGACATCCCCAGTAAATCCGGTTTGATGTTGGGCTTGGGCGAAACCAAAGAAGAAGTGATTGCCACCCTGCAAGACTTGCGTGACCACGACTGCGATATGTTGACACTAGGGCAATATTTGCAACCCAGCCGCCACCATTTGCCGGTGGATAGGTTCGTGCATCCCGATGAATTTGCGGAACTTGCCGAGATTGCTACCGCCATGGGGTTCAGCAAAGTCGCCAGTGGCCCGATGGTGCGCTCGTCCTACCATGCCGACCAACAAGCGGCTGGAACGTTTGCAGGCACATGAATGTTGTCACCAGCCGCACGCTGGAATTCCTACTCTTGCCCCCCGGTAACTTGGTGTTGTTCGTATTGCTGGCACTGCTGCTCTACCGCTGGCGTGGCGCGATGCTAACCGTGTTATTCACCGGCATCGTACAAACCGTGGTAATAAGTCTGCCGGTGGTTGCCGAAAAACTTATGGTGGGTTTGGAACAGCAATACCCGCCTACACCCGAACTGTGGTTACAAGCGCCATTGCCCGAAGCTATCGTGATTCTGGGCGCAGAACGCAACCTCGAAGCCATTGAATACGCCGGGCGTATGAGTGCCAGCACCGAGTTAGAACGCCTCAATTACGCTGCGCATTTACACCGCAAAACCGGCTTGCCCATATTACTCTCCGGCAGTGATCGGGATGTCAGTTTTATGCGCGAGGTGCTGGAAAATACGTTCCAAGTACCGTTGCGCTGGCAGGAAAACCAAAGCCACACCACATGGGAAAATGCCGCTTTCACCGATCAACTACTGGCAGATGCGGGGATTCGTTCCGCATGGGTCGTGACGCACGCATGGCACATGCCGCGTGCCATGCAAGTGTTTGCGGATCGGCAAGTGCAGTATCTTCCCGCCTCCCTCAGTTATGGGTCGAGTAATTTTTGGCGGCATGAATGGTTGTGGTGGGTTCCACAAGCCAATGCGCTGGCTCGCAGCCAAACAGCCCTGCACGAATGGCTGGGGCTGCTGGCTTATGGGGTCAGGCATTAAGCCAAGGCTTGACGCTGTTCCGGGCTGAGCAAAAACGCGGCGGGTGAAAGCAAACTGTCCGGGCTGTTGCGCATCCCCATACGGATGAATACCATGACTTTTTGCGCCATGTTTTCCGCCGGATTCAGCACATAACATTCGGCCTCACGCCGGTGTAACAGCACCCCGCTTTGAATCAGCATTGCCAGTAAGGTTTTCAGGCGTGATTCTTGTTCCACCACGGTAAAGGGAATGCCGACTTGCTGCGCTTCGCCTTCCAAATGCAGCGGCTGAATGTGGCTGATTAAGGTGCGTAACGGCTCGGCAGGGTCAGCGTCATCGGGGGATGCCATTTGGCTACCCACCAATAAACGGGTCGCAAATGTTTGCATTTCCGGCGAATTCAGCGGAATTTCATGCTTGTGTTGCTGATAACCCGGCGCTTGATTGAATTGGAATGCCGCTTCTTTGCGCAGGTTGAACAACTTCATGAAAAACACCGCAATACCCAATAATCCATCGTAAATACTTTGGAAAATAGGCTTCCCTGGGCTTAGTAAGTAATAACGCACAATCCCTAAAAATAGCGCCACCAAGTCGAATACCGCAGCCCAGATAATCCCCACGATCACCGTGATGGAATAATTGCCGGGTGTCATCAGGGTTGCCATGGCTTTTTCCACCGGGTTTTGTATGTCACCCAAATCCTGCTTGAGCAACTGCGTCAGCGCGGTACGGCTGCCTTCGGCATTGGTCAGGGCGCGTAGTTTGGCAACTTCCACCAGCAAACTGTCGCGCAAGGCTTCATCGCTGACGGTGGCCAATTGCTGATTCACGCGAGTAAGTTGTTCGCGCATGGCTTGAAAGTTTTGCTGCGCGGCGACTTGTGCTGTGATTGCTTGTTCGTGCGCATCCACTTTGGCGTAATAATTAGCGCCTTTGCCCGGCCCTAAACCGGAACGCCCGCCGCTCTTGGCTTCTTCATCCACCAAGCGCTGGGTTTCCTCGACCTTGGCATCGGCATCGCGTAAAAATTGTTGCTCAACGGCGAGTACATCACTCAGGCTGGTGGTCAGGGTGGCTTTCAAACCGGTATCCACCGTTTGGGCGGTGTTATACCCCGGCAAACTGCTGTTATAAATGTAGGTATACGCGCTCAGGCTGGATAACAGCAACGCGGCAGCATACACCACGATCAGCGATAACTTGCCGATACCGTGCACATAAGGCAGGGCTAACAGCGCGATAGCAATTGCAAACTGTACAGCGGCGGCAAACAAAATGGCGTACAAATGTTCTTCGAGATACAAATATGCCCCGGAATAGGTAAAAATCCCATTGGCAGCGGTCAAAAAGACAATGACCAGACCAATCCCAAAGCTGAGTGCTTTGAGCTTAAAGCTGTGTTCTGGCGGATGTTGAGTGTGTTGTTTCATACAGCAAACCTTCCTCGCGTCTTGCGGTGCGCTCGTAATATTAGTGTTTTCTAATGTTCAAAGTTGCTTGTTTACCACACTCTGCTGTAAATAGATACCTCTTGTATAAAAGATAAAGCCGTAGCACCCACCCACAAAGCAGCGGAAAATTCTTGCGGAAACGACTAAACTTGTGAGGCGATCCATGCAGGCACATTATCGAAGGGAGTTATAATGGCTTTTGGCAAACTGACGATTGACTGGCGCAGCACACTAGCGGCGGTATGGCGTTCTAACCGACATTTCCTTAAACCCATCAGGAATGTTGACTTGGTAAACCCCGACACCTTACAGGGTATTGACGCTCAAAAAGATGCCCTATTCCGCAACACAGAACATTTTTTACGGGGTAAACCTTCCAGCCATGCTTTGCTATGGGGTGCGCGAGGTGTTGGCAAATCATCCCTAATTAAAGCAGTGCTGACGCGCTACCATACCTATGGCCTGCGCATGATTCAGATATCCAAAGACGATCTAAGCGTATTGGTGGATATTACCGATGAAATTGTCGATTCCCACCACCGTTTCATCATTTACTGCGATGACCTAACCTTCGATGAAGGCCAAGGAGAGTACCGCATGTTAAAAAGCACGATGGAAGGTACGCTGGAAAAGCCACCGGAAAACGTACTGATTTACGCCACGTCTAACCGTCGTCACATGATGCCGGAGCAAATGGCTGATAACTTAGCAAGCAGTATGTTAAACGGCGAAATTCATCCCAGCGAGGCGATTGAGGACAAGCTCTCTCTGGCGGATCGCTTCGGTCTCTCGCTACCTTTCCACCCAATGAACAAGGACACTTATCTGGAGATAGTGGACAAACTGTTCAAAGGCCGTGTACAAGACGCAGAATTGCTGCACCAAGAAGCGCTGACCTTTGCCATTGAACGCGGCGGTCAAAGTGGGCGCACAGCTCGGCACTTCTTCAACCATTGCCAAACGGGTTTGAATTAGATGAAACACCACCTCCAGACAACCCTATCTATCCGACTCATCGCCATTGCTTTACTGCTTGGCCTTAACGGTTGCGCGACCACCTCAGAAACTGGAAGCCCCCCCAGCACGGGTATTATTGCAGCGGCAACACCGTCTACAGAAGCAACACCCGTAGCAACATCTGAGACAATCGCAACAAATGATACCGCCGCAGCCAGTACTGCTGAACCTGTGGTTATTGAGGCAGGTGAGTTGAACAAACAACTTTGGGATGCGGCACAAGCCGGTAATGCCACTAGCGTTGGCAGCTTATTGCAACAAGGTGCTGACCCCAGCACAGCGACTGCATCCGGTGAAACCGCCTTACATGCGGCCGTCGCGGCTGGCTCCTTACCCGCAGTCACACAATTAGTCAGCAAAGGTGCTGAGATTAACGCCACGACTGCCACCGGCTGGACTCCCTTGCACCATGCCGCACGCTTTGGGCGAGCAGACATTGCCAACTATCTACTTCAACAAGGTGCTGACCCGAAAGCCCTGACTACTGGTACTCCCGCCAAAACTCCGGTACAAATGGCACTGGATCAAGGCGACCTACGCACTGCACGTATATTAGGTTACTGATTAAACACAATTGAGGACATCCCATGAAATGGACAACCCTATTCCTAACGCTTACCATGCTGCTCGGCCTCGGCGCTTGCACCCAAGAAACTCAAAATAAAATCGGACGTGAAATCAACAACTGGACAGGTGTCAGTGGCGTTTTGGAAGTGTATGCCGGTGACAAATTAGTAAGACGCTTCATGAAAATTGACAAACTGACTACTGCTGCTGGCACTGGCAATAATGCCGACCGCCCTTACCGTTTTGGTTACGGCATTCTCGATGCAAACCTGAATGGCGTCGCTGATCCAGGTGAAAAGAAAGTCTACTTTGAATTCAGTGACTACTCGACCTCTTACGTGTTCTTTGAGAACCCAGCCTAAAGCACATGCTGACGGCTATTCCCGGAGGGCAAAACATGCGACGTAAACAGTTAAGCGCGAGTCTGTTGCTATTGCCATTATTGCTAACAGGGTGTGGGCAGGATAGTGTTGCCCCGCAACAACCGTCTCAACAACAAACAACGGCTCCTCCTTCAGGAGAGGTAGTGGATACCTATCCCATCACAGACACCAGTGCTGGTGCTATTCAGCTCGGAATGCTCTCCACAGACATTCCGGCTGCTATGCCGGGTGCAACGGCTACACTTGAGCAAGATGGTGAAGGCATTGAATGGATGACGCTCAGCATGAATGGCGAAAACCTTATGAATATCATGCTGGACAGAAGTACCCACACCGCAAATTTAATTCGTATCCTCAGCCCGCGCTTTGTCACTGCGCAAGGCGTTAAGGTTGGTGAAAATCTGCAAAGCGTAGGGGAGAAACTCGGAGGTTTGAAAGAAATTCAATGGACTGAAATCGAGTCACGCGAATTTGCCACGTTTACCCATGCGCCTATCACCATGGTGTTTCAAGTGATTGGCAATAACGGTACCGCAGGTGTCTACCCTAACGGCGAAACCATCACCACCATCGCCGCCTCTTCCGCCACCATCCACTCCATCTGGCTCATGGAAGATTAACCGTTCCCTATTTTTTCTTGGCACGCGGGTGTGCTTTGTCATACACCGTGGCGAGATGCTGAAAATCCAGATGGGTATAAATCTGCGTTGTGCTAATGTCGGCATGACCCAACATTTCTTGTACAGCGCGTAAATCCCCCGATGACTCCAACACATGACTCGCAAAGGAATGGCGCAATTTGTGCGGGTGTACATGTTGCTCCAAGCCTTGCTGTAAACGCCAGTGATTCAAACGAAATTGCACACTGCGCGGATGCAAGCGTGTACCGCGTTTGCTGACAAACAATGCCGGTTCATTCAATGCTGCCAACGCACCACGCTGTTGCAGCCACTCACGTAGCGCAGCTAAAGCCATGCGCCCGACAGGAACATAACGTTCTTTATTGCCTTTACCGATTACGCACACTTGTTGCTGACGTTGATCGACATCATGAACATTTAATCCCACCAATTCCGCGAGCCGCAAACCAGAGGAATACAGCAACTCCATAACCGCACGATCACGCACCGCCAAAATATCATCCGAATCAATGGCTAACAGACGCTCCAAGGTATCCACATCCAAGGTATCGGGCAGTTTGCGGGCATGTTTGGGTGATTGCACATCCACCACCGGATTGTGCTCGATCAGGTTTTCCCGCACTAAGAAACGGTAGAAACGGCGAATGGAAGACAACTTGCGTTGCAAACTTTTGCCCGACAAGCCCTTACGGTGCAGGTGGCTAATCCACTGGCGTACTTGCCAAGTTTGAATAGCAAGCGGTGAAGGTGGTTCAGCAGCACCAGCCTGCTGCTCTAGCCATGCCATGAAATCGTGTAAATCGTGTTCGTAACTGCTGACCGTGCGCGGTGAATAGCGTTTTTCACTAAACAAGTGGTAGTGATAACGGGCAAAAATCGCGTCCACAAACTCATTCAACGCCACCTTAAGACCCCATCTCAACCGTGTGCAGGGGAGGCTCTAAATAGCGGGCTAATGCGCGTGCCACCAGACCACCGAGTTGCCCAATGAATAACGTACCCATGCCGGGGTAAAAGCGTGCTTCGTTTTCACTGCCTAGCGCCAGTACACCGATTTCACGCGCCTCGTATAACGGAATCAACACGGCAGATTTGATGGATGCGCCCTCCTCCCCAAACAAAAACATTTGCTGACGCGGGCGCAAGCGTCCACACACCGGCTGACGCTTGCGGAACAAGGTCGACAGTTGTTTGAGAGACTTATCATCCGGGTCAATGAAATGTAAGCCATCCCGTGCGCGTCCGTGCCCGATCAGGCGTAACACCACATTGTCCGCTTTAAAATCGCCACGCAGCATGTTGTTGCACGTTCCCACCACATCATCGAGACTGTCACACGTCATCAACTCCAATGCTAGGTGATGTAAGCGGGCAATCACATGCTCACTGTCACGCGCCGCTTTCAGCATTTCACTTTGACGATCCTGCAACTCGCGATACTGATCGCGCTGGCGTTGCACCAAACGCTCCAGCAAGGAAACCGCGCCCCCCGTATGTGGATGAGGGATACTCAAACCATCCAACACCTCTTCGTGTTCACGAAAAAAGTTGGGATGCTGGCGTAACCACGCTGCCACCTGCGCCGCACTGATGCCCTGCTCATGCTGTTCGTCTGCTGTGTTCATAACGAAGTGTTCCCCTAAATACCGTTACTGCTGGGCCGGTCATCCATACCGGCTGTCCATCGCCTTGCCACTGAATCTGCAACTCACCGCCGGGTAAGTGAACATCCACTTGCTCATCCAATAACCCTTGTAAGCGCCCTGCCACCATAGCCGCACAAGCGCCCGTGCCACAAGCCAGCGTTTCACCGCAACCGCGCTCGAAAACTCGCAAGCGAATCTGATCCCGCGCCACCACTTGCATAAAACCGACATTTACCCGCTTAGGAAAAGCAGCGTGGCGTTCCAAGAGCATTCCCAACGATGCCACGGGAGCCTTATCAACGTCAGCAACTTGCAACACGGCATGAGGGTTGCCCATCGACACCGCTGCCAACGCGACATTTGTGCCATCCACGTCTAGCGTATACAACGTTTGGCGCTGGGCAGACATGAATGGTATTTGCACAGGCTCTAACACCGGCACACCCATATTCACCGTTACCAGCCCGTTAGCTTGAATTTTCAACACAATACGCCCACTGGCGGTCATGACAGGTATCGTGGTGTTACGTGTCAAACCTTGATCATACACGAAACGTGCAAAACATCGTGCCCCATTGCCACATTGCTCCACCTCGCCACCATCAGCATTGAAAATACGGTAGCGGAACTCGGCATCATCACCGGCATATGCCTCCACCAATAATAATTGATCACACCCCACCCCGAAATGGCGGTCAGCGATTTGCCGAATGTGCTCAGTACTCAAGCTCACGTTTTGGTTAATGCCATCTAACACCACAAAATCATTGCCCAAACCCTGCATTTTAGTGAAATGAAGCTCGCCGCCAGCCATGCCAAATATCCCGTTACCCAAAGGTCTTAGTATACAAACATATAGCGATACAGCAATTTTGATGATATGTTACGTGCCTCAAGTTTTGGATCGCATCACATTAATCGCAAGATCAGGAGAGGAACTATGTCTGATTTTAAACAAGAACTGGACGCTCGTGGCTTAAATTGCCCACTGCCCATTCTGCGCACTAAAAAAGCCATTAACGGCTTGGCTTCTGGCGAAATCCTTAAGGTCATCGCTACTGACCCAGGCTCTGTCAAAGATATGGAAGCTTTCTGCAAGCAAACTGGCAATGAAATGATCAGCAGCAGCGAATCTGGCGGCGACTACACTTTCATGATTAAGAAAGCGTAATGGCCTGTGGGGGCGAAAGCGGTTTCGCCCCTACTACGTTAGTAACCCATTCTAATGTCTGCTGATCCCAAATTTACCAAAATCCGTTCAGAACTTGATCTACGCCGCTCCCGGCATCTTTACCGCAGTACACGCATCAGCGATTCCCCCCAACACCCTCACATGCACATCGACGGCAAACCGTTATTGGCGTTTTGCAGCAATGATTACCTTGGTCTTGCCAATCACCCCGCTGTCATTCAGGCGTTTCAGCAAGCCGCCAATATTTACGGTGTTGGCAGTGGTGCGGCTCACTTAGTTAATGGGCATTCACGCCCCCATCAACAACTTGAAGAAGCATTAGCAGCCTTTACAGGGCGGGAACGGGCATTATTGTTTTCCACCGGGTATATGGCAAATCTAGGTGTAGTCAATGCACTGCTGAGCGGGCGCAATGACGTAGTGTATGCCGACCGTTTGAACCATGCTTCGTTGGTCGATGCGGGCTTGCTATCCGGTGCGAAACTGATCCGTTACCCGCACAATGACACCACCAGCCTCGGCAAACGTTTACTCGCACAAGCCGATAACGCCAACACCCAACTGATCCTCACCGATGGCGTATTCAGCATGGATGGCGATGTTGCCCCCCTCGCAAAACTGGCAGTCATGGCTCGGCATCATGATGCTTGGCTGATGGTGGATGATGCCCACGGCTTCGGGGTCTTAGGCAACACTGGTGCAGGCTTGGTGGAAGCGCAAGGCTTAACGCCAACCGATGTACCCATTCTGATGGCGACTTTGGGCAAAGCATTGGGCACGGCAGGCGCATTCATTGCCGGAAGCCATGACCTGATCGAATACCTGATCCAAACCGCCCGCACGTTTATTTACACCACCGCGCAGCCGCCTGCTATCGCTGCCGCGACACTGGCAAGCCTGCAATTGGTGCAAACTGAAAGCTGGCGGCGCGAACAGTTGCTGGCATTGATTCAGCAATTCCGTCAGGGGGCAACGCAACTCGGCTTGCCGCTGATGGCATCGGATACTGCCATTCAACCGATTCTGGTCGGTAGTAGCGGGCAAGCGTTGGCGATCAGCCGTCAGTTGGAAGAACGTGGGCTATTGGTCACCGCCATCCGCCCACCCACTGTCCCCGACGGCACGGCACGCTTGCGGGTGACATTATCGGCAGCGCATACCGCCACCGATGTGGAGCAATTGCTTACTGCACTGGCACAGATTTGGACGTAAACGTTCCCAACTGCTCCAAAAATACCGCGTCGCGTAAGACCCCGGTGGCAAAGTAAACGCCAAGCGCAAGGTGGCCTCATCCAGCACCTCAAACCCAACCTCACCGACTTGAATGCGTAAGGCGCGGCGTTCTTGCTTCAACCCCTGCTTTTCCAACCCCGCACAGAAAATCGGAAAACGGGCAGTTTGCTCTGCTTCTAGCTCACGCGCTGCATCGCGGGTATCCAACTCACCTCTGCCCCACAATGCACCCGTCGGATGGATTGCCAGTGCCGCTAAACGCGGCTCAAGCGTCGCATCCGCCACATCCACAGGCTTTGTGCCGCTGCAAAATCACCCGTGCAATTCCGCAAGGTCAGGCTGAAACGGTTGCCACTCAACGCACCCCGCCGCAGCTTTTTGTCATGGCGCTGTTGCTGGAGGACTTCGATTTCAGCAGGCAATGCCGCAAAATCTGGGTCAGCCATACCCGGCAATTGCAGGCTAAACCATTGTGTGGTGATGGCATGGCGGTCTTTCAGCCCGGCGTAGCCGACTTCCTTGGCAGGCACAACGGGCGAGTTGCCCCGCTACCCAGTCGGTATTCGCGCCGGTTTTGCGGACTTGCACCCACAAATGTTCACCACTGCCGGTGAGGGCAATCTCCATTTGCTCATCGACGATAAAATCTTCCGGCAAACTGCGGAATTCACCACGTAACGGGGCGGCATCGCGGGCAAAGCCCGTGGTATCAGTCGCAGGGTAAACGGTTGTCGCCCTGTACTCATGCCTGTTTTTTGCTTGTGCTGCTGCTCTGCATGACCTGTGTCCAGGTTGAAACTTCCTGGGACATCAGGGTTTCAGCCCGTATGACCAGTGTCTGGAAGGCATTTTCGTCATGGTAGGGGGCACTTTTGGTGGCAAACAGGAACTGCTCACGCTTGAGCTGTTCGCAGGTACTGCGGTACTGGATCCAGTTTTCCTGGTACTTGAGGAACGTATTGAGTGCCATCGACAAGGCAATCGCCACCCCTAATGTCCCGACAATCCACTGCCCATAGGGAACTTGTGTCCCCATGCCGGACAGGAAAGGGATCAGGGTGGCAGACACAATTTCCACCATGCGCAGGCGTTTGAAACGGTTCTGGTTGAAGGTGCTTTTCTTTGAGTACCAGTCGATTTGGTCGTTGAGGCGCTGGTCGATGTATTCTTCTGCGCTCAGGTAAATGGATTTGTTTTCCGGCATGGTGATGTCCTGTTGTTAGCGTGGCTGGGGCGGCAGGAAGCCTGCGAAATGTTCCGGCTTTACCTCCAATTGGGCAAGGGCGCGACCAATTTCCTGCAATTCTTGCATTTTATCTACTGCATCCAGACGTTTGATCTGTTCCGGGTCTAAATGCTCCAGCTCCAAAGCTTGCAAACCTTTATTACTCATGTCGAAATTGTAGCGTAGGTAGGTGAAAAGTTTCTCCGGTACGCTGTCTTCACCCAATTGACCTTGCAGAGTGCCGATTTCACTATCCAGCTCGTGACCTGTACGACAGTCACCAAAAATACGACAGAGCATGTCCTGCTGGTATTGAGCCGAATTCATCAACTGCGAAGGTATGTTTTGTGCGTGATACAGTAGGCTGCTTGTCCATGAGTTTAGTTCGGGCAGATTAATGGCGTGGTTGCCTGTGCCGATGGAAACCAAGAGTATCTTGTCTTTACCGGTAGGCCAGTTAACTTTGTAGGCATTCAGGGTAGCGGTGATAAATGCCTGCAATGCGGGATTATTGAAGGGTGTAATGCCTCCATCCACAAAGACGAAATCGTTGTCGTCGATACGGATTTTTTCCGGTGGGAAATAAGTCGGTGCTGCGGTACTGGCACGCACCAGTTGCCAGAGAGGAATATGCAGGTTGCAGCCTTTCCTGTTTAAATCATTGTATTTGGCATAAGGATTGTTAGTGATAGGCCAGGGCGAATCAGTTCTGACGTTGTGGGTAACAATCATCAGCAGCGTTTTGAGCCTATCACTGCCAAGAGTTGTTTCTTCGCCGAATACCTCCTGTAGCTTCTGTGCTAGTTTTTTGTTGTTGTATTTGTGACCAAACAATGAGCCGACACGGGCAAACCAGCTTGCCCGGTCAAACATGTCTTTGCCGCTATCCAGATAAAAATGGCGGATGTCATCAACACTCATGCCGATCGCTAGCGCTGCGCTGATGATGGCTCCGGTACTGGTTCCGGCGATGAAATCGAAATAGTCTGCCAGTACCATTTTTTCATTGCCGTAATGGTCTCGCAGAATTTTCTCAATTCGGGCAAGTACTTCGATAGTGACAAGACCACGGATGCCGCCGCCGTCGAGGGAGAGGATTTTTTTAGGTTGACCAGACATGCTGTTACTTTCCATTTTTATGTTACTGGATTATCCGTAATGCGGCTTTGAGTTGGCTGGTGTCTTTCTTGCGCTCACTTTCCGACAAGTCTTCCCACAGCACAATCGACGGATGAAGCCGTTGCCGGTTGTTGCGCTGTTCCCCGTAACGCCAGCCATTGACGAGCCGTTCGTAACGCCACGAACGGTGTTCCAGCCGACTCAGCAATTCACGTCGTTCCGCTGGTTCGTCCAGGCGGATGGCATCATCCAGTACCAACGGCTGGTCGGCTGGCATGTGGATGCCGATGCTTGCCAGTTTGACAGGCAAATGGTCGCCAGCACGACGGTTGGCGGCACGATAGGTTTCTGCCAGTTGCTCCCACGGTTTCATGCTGTCTGTTGACATGGCAGTGCCGGGGTCGGCTTGGAGCATGTTTTGCCGATAGGCTTCGTGTACAGCGCGGGCGTTGCGTTCCACCTGCATCAGCCGCTTGAGGTCAAAGACTTGCTCCGCCATGCCAAACGGGATCAGGCTGGCATCAGCATTCGTATCATTGGCGGAAGCCAGCAGGGTATGGATGCCTTCACTCTGTTGCAAGCGCACGTAAAACGGCACTTGCCAGCAGTTGAAGCGCAGGGTTTGCTGATGCAGGCTCATGGCATGGCGGAAGTTGCTTTCATCTTCGGTAGCGCAGAACAGAACGGCTGTTACCGCTCCATTCTGAGCAATGGCTGTCAGTTTTGTTTCATCCAGCTTGAACGTTTGAGTGCATTCCTGTGCATACAAACCGGCAATGACCTGTTCCGCGCCGCTTCTGCCATTGGCGAATACCGGGTAACGTGCTACCAGCGTGTCGCGCCACTGTTCCGCGCCTGCACCCAGCAGGGTAAATACAGGTGGGGCAAAATCCTTGTAGGGTGAAATCTTGGCGTACTGACAGATAAGCGCTTCCACCAATGGGCTGAAACCGGCGAATACCAGGTGCACTTGCTGCTGCCCGTGCTGGTCTGCCCATGTGTGTGGCGGGTACTGGTTGAAATACCAGCGAGCCAGCAGGTTGTCGGCGTTGTAAGGGCAGGGGTTCAGGCGTTCGTTGGGTTGTAAAAAATGGCGGTAGTTTTCATTCCCCAAACCTTCGCTGAGCATGGCATCGTTGACAGCCAGATACAGGTCGAGCGGCGGATTGCTGGCAGGGCGTTGACGACTGATGGCTTGCACGGCACGGGAAATTTGCAGGTTGGTATCTGTCGATTCCCCACAGGCAATCACGGCTTTGGCACTGGCAACCGCTGCCGTGTGCAGGTCAGTTTCCTGTGTGGCGTCACCATAGAGCAAAGTGATGGCGTGCTGCTGACACCAGCTTTCATGCTCATCGTCAATGTGGTCGAGCAGGGCAACGATCCGTTGTTCGGAGTTGCTTTGGCGCAAGTTGCGGATGAAGGCTTGCCCCTGCATATTGAGGCTACATACCACGATATGGTCGTGATAACACCAACGTACATAAGAGGCGGTCAGATTGTCGCCCAACAACACCCACGCCAGACGTAGCAAAATACCGTAGAACGCAATGTAACCCAGCACCTGCCCAACCACGATCCAGCCGGTGCGTAGGCTCATTTCCTCCGGCTTGATGAATTCGCTGTTCAGCAACAGGTTGGCAGCGCTGTAGAGCGATTTGCCCAACGGTTGCCCCAGTTGTACCCAGAAACCCAGCAGCAGTGCAAGGAATGCCAGCAAAGCGACGCCAAGCAACAGGGAAAACCAAGGCGTCGTTTCACGGTTACGGTTTTTTTTGTGTTTGGTTGGCATGGGCAATCCATTGATGGCGTGGAAATATCCCAGAGTGTAACCCAAAAAACGTGACAGGATATGCCGCGCCCGCCATCTGGCGTTAGAATGCTGCCCCGGCGAATTCTACCAATCGGTCTACGTTCAAGGCGGTGGAGCTGGACGATGGCTTGAGCAAACACTAAACATCCCCAACTGTTCCAACACCACCGTGGCATAAGCCCCCGCTGGTAAGGAAAAACTCAGGCGCAAGGTGCTGTCATCCACCACCTCAAATCCCACCGTACCCACATTGACACGCAAAGCACGGCGTTCCTGTTTCAGCCCTTGCTTTTCCAGCCCCGCACAAAAAATCGGGAAACGGGCGGCTTGTTCGGCTTCCAACTCGCGTGCTTCGATTGCGGTGGGCAATTCACCCCGCCCCCACAAGACGCCGGTTGGGTGGATGGCTTGCGTTGCCAAGCGTGCAGGCAAGTCCGCGCTGGCGTCGTCGGCAAACCAGGCGCTGCCGCCTTCAAACATAAACACATCGCCCGGCACGCGCTGATTCCAAGTGCCGTCTGCGACCCGTTGCGCCAACACATTATTGAAAATCCACGAACGCGCTGCCGATAAATACAAGCTGCGCTGGTTACGTTGCTTTGGTTCTACACCTTGGGCAAACCAGCGTTCTGCTTTGCGCAAATTGCCGAAGTTATGCCCAAAACGTTGCTCGCCGTAGTAATTGGGAATGCCGTGTTGGCTGATTTGTTCGCAAATCGCAGCCGCTTCGGAGAAATCACCGCTGCACTGGCGCAAGGTGAGGATGAAACGGTTGGCTTCCAACGCGCCGCGTCGCAGCTTTTTATCATGGCGCTGTTGCTGGAGGACTTCGATTTCAGCAGGCAATGCCGCAAAATCCGGGTCAGCCATGCCGGGTAATTGCAGGCTAAACCATTGCGTGGTGACGGCATGGCGGTCTTTTAGCCCCGCGTAACCGACTTCCTTGGCAGGCACACCGACACAGCGGGCGAGTTGCCCTGCCACCCAGTCGGTATTTGCGCCGGTTTTGCGGACTTGCACCCACAAATGTTCACCACTGCCGGTGAGGGCAATCTCCATTTGCTCATCGACGATAAAATCTTCCGGCAAACTGCGGAATTCACCGCGTAACGGGGCGGCGTAGGCGGCGGGAAAGCCGCTGGTATCAAAGGTAGTTGGGTTCATGCGCGAACTATACCAGCCACAACGCCAAGGACAACAGCACACCGTGCAATACCGCGCTGCCAATCGTCATTTTAATCGCCGGTTCGAGTTTGTGCGGGGCGTGCGCGTGTTCCACCAATTGCAAACCGGCACGCAACGCAATCCCCAATGGTAAGGCACTCAGCAACGCCATCGGTGGCAATACATCCAGCATGACCCACGTCACCAGCAACAACGTTGCCAGCAAGACTGCGGCTAGGTAAACTTTTGCCGCCATATCCGCCCCAAAACGCACCACCCAATGGTGTTTGCCGCTGGCAGCATCCGCTTCACGATCGGGAAACTGGTTAATCAGCAAAATATTCATGATTAACAACGACAGGGGCAAACTGATCACGATCGGATACCAGGCCAGCGTGCCGGTTTGCACAAACCACGCGCCCAACGGGGTGAGAATGCCAAAACTCACCGCAATGGTGGGTTCGCCCCAACCGCGACCATTCAAATTCAATGGCGGCGCAGAATAACCCCAACCAATCACCAAACCCGCCAGACCAATCCACAGCAAATCCATGCCACTTTGCCACGCCAACCCAATGCCAATCAGCATCGCCACCGAAAGCAACCATGCGCCGAACACCAAGGTTTCGCCCGCGCTCAATACGCCGTTCTGGATAAAGCGACTGCCGCCGGTAAACGGAAACAAGCGTTGGGTATTGCGCCGATCCGTACCGTTTTGCTCGTCGTAGTAATCGTTCAGCACATTCATGCCCGCGTGTACCAGCATCACCGCCAGCAATGTCCACGCGAGTAACCAGCCGTGCAAGGCATACCCTTGCGCCCAAGCTGCCGCCGCGCCCACCAGCGCAGGCACGACACTTGCCGCCAGAAAAGCGGGGCGGGTTGCCAGCCAATACCGTAACAACGGCTGCTGCCGCAAACTCAGATCGGGTTCTTGTGCCATCGTGTCGCCTATCGCGCTGCAAAAAACCGGATTATACGCACGCCCATAGCCGCTCGGCGCGGATTTCCGTTATTATCCTCGCCATGAAATACCATGACCTACGCGACTTTATCCAACAACTGGAAAAAATGGGCGAACTCAAACGCATTACCGTCGAAGTTGACCCGTATCTGGAAATGACCGAAATCGCCGACCGCGTTTTGCGTGCTGGCGGCCCTGCCTTGCTGTTTGAAAATCCCAAAGGGCATAACACGCCAGTACTCGCCAACTTGTTTGGCACGCCGCGCCGCGTGGCGTTGGGGATGGGTGAACAATCCACCGATGCCTTGCGTGAAGTCGGCAAATTGCTGGCGTTGCTCAAGCAGCCTGATCCGCCGAAAGGGTTTAAGGATGCGCTGAATGCGCTGCCGATTTTCCGCAAAGTGCTGGATATGGCACCGAAAGTGGTCAGCAAAGCCGCGTGTCAGCAAGTCGTGGTGGAAGGCGATAAGGTGGATTTGAGCAAACTGCCGATTCAGCATTGCTGGCCGGGGGATGCCGCACCGCTGATTACGTGGGGCTTGGTGATTACCAAAGGCCCGAATCAGAAACGCCAGAATCTGGGGATTTACCGCCAGCAAGTGTTGGGCAAAAACCGCGTGATTATGCGCTGGTTGTCGCATCGCGGCGGGGCATTGGATTTTCGCGAGTTTCAGCAGGCGCATCCGGGTAAGCCATTTCCGGTAGCGGTAGCGATTGGTACTGACCCGGCAACGATTTTGGGGGCAGTCACGCCAGTGCCGGATTCGTTGTCGGAATATGCGTTTGCGGGGTTGTTGCGCGGCTCGCGGACGGAGTTGGTGCAGGCGATGGGGGTGGATTTGCAAGTGCCTGCGTCGGCGGAGTTTGTGTTGGAGGGGCATATTTACCCCGACGATTTCGCGCCCGAAGGCCCTTATGGCGACCATACCGGCTATTACAATGAGATTGATAGCTTTCCGGTGTTTACAATCGAGCGCATTACGCACCGCAAAGACCCGATTTACCACAGCACGTATACGGGGCGACCGCCGGATGAACCCGCGATTCTGGGCTTGGCGTTGAATGAAGTGTTCGTGCCGATTTTGCAGAAGCAATTTCCTGAGATTGTGGATTTTTACCTGCCACCAGAAGGCTGTTCGTATCGCATGGCGGTGGTGAGCATCAAGAAGCAATACCCCGGTCACGCCAAGCGGGTGATGATGGGGGTGTGGTCGTTCCTGCGCCAGTTCATGTACACCAAGTTCATTATCGTGGTGGATGACGATGTGAATACGCGCAAGTGGGAGGATGTGATCTGGGCAATGACCACGCGCATGGATCCGGCGCGGGATACCACGCTGATTGAGCATACGCCGATTGATTATCTGGATTTTGCCTCGCCCGTGTCAGGCTTAGGGTCGAAGATGGGCATGGATGCGACCAATAAATGGCCGGGGGAAACCACGCGGGAGTGGGGTACGCCGATTGTGATGGATGCTGACGTGAAATCCCGCGTGGATGGGATGTGGAAAAGTTTGGGCTTATGATTTAGTTTTTTGAACATACAAGTAAGCGCTCAATTTCTGTCCCGTCAGCTCCAGCAATTCAGCAGTTGCATCAGCGCATCTAGTGGTACGTTGCGCAGTTGGGTTAGTTATCTTAAACCCAATTTTCCAGCCGCAAATCCGGCACTTTATCGAAATGGCACGCATTATTTGCCACCATAATGGCTTGCAGGCTCAAAGCGTGGGCGGCAATCAAGGTGTCATTCGTGCCAATCGGCGTACCCGCGTTAAACAACAAGGTTTGCAGGTCGGCAAACTGCTCTGCTGCCGCCGCATCCCACGGTTGGATGTGATGTAGGCGTTCCCGCAATGCTTCTATCAGGTGCAGGTGCTTGTCTGGATTGCCGGAGCGTTTTGCCCCCAACAGCAATTCGGCGTAGGCGATGGCGGAAATACAAATCTCATTGCCTGCCTGTACTTGTGTTTCCAACATTGCCAGTACATTGGCTGGCTTTTTGCGCATGATGTAGCTGCTGATGTCCGTATCGAGCATGTAAAGCATCAGAATACCACCCGTCCAACCTCAAACACATCGGGGCGTTCTGCCATGAAATCATCGTCAGCACTGGGGAGATCGGCAAAGGATGTCCAGCTTTTGCGCTTGGGTGTGATGATGAGTGCATCGCCTTCGCGTCGAATCAGCACTTCATCAATGCCTTCAAACTGGAAGATGCGAGGGATGCGGACGGCTTGGCTTTGTCCGTTTTTGAATAATCTAGCGGCTATGGCAGTCATGGCGATACCCTCTTGTTTGGAAACGTGGGGTTAGTATATGCCTTGTATATGCAGAGGTTCAAGCCCGGTTGAATGCCATACATCCTGTCTTAAACAGGCAGCGACTGCATCACCGTCTGCATTGGAATGAACAGCGTCAGCGGTTTGGTCGTATAGGGCGTAAACCCATACTTCAGATAAAACCGTTGTGCTTGCTCGTGTTTGGCATCCACGATAATGCCGACTGTACCGATTTCACCCGCAATTCTGGCGCAGCGTGCTAATGCATTCATCAGCAAGAGTTCACCCATGCGTTGCCCTTGGCAGGTTTTGTCTACTGCCAAGCGGCTCAAGCGGGCGACGGGAACGGGGTATTGTGGGGGCAATTTCTTGCGGGTAGCGGCAGGCAAATCTTCCAATTGCGATTCCGCCATGCTCAGGCTGTAGAAGCCTGTCACGGTGTCGTTATCAATGGCAACGAAAGTACGGCTGACGTTTTTGCGGCTGTGTTGCCCTGCCAGTTGTTGCAGGTAATGGTTCAGGGCGGGTTCTCCACAATCAAACACATCCCGCGCTATCGCGGCGTTGAAGGGGATAATCTGCATCCGGCTCAATCCAGCAAGGCGTGATGGCGTTGCATGGCAGCGCGTAGGGCGGCATTGGGTGGCGGAGGGTTATCCAGCAAGTCCATGAAACGATCCCATTCCTGCTGGTTCAGGGTGATTTGGCGGGATTCTGCCAGCACTGTTTCGGCGGCTTTACGGGCGGCATTCAACAGGAAATCGGTCATGGAAATGTTGGAAACAGCCGCAGCAGCAATCAGCATCCGTTTCAGCTCGGGTGGGGTGCGGATGCTGATGCGGTCATCTTTGGCGGCGGTGCTGGGCATGGTGTATTCCTCGTTAGACTATGTGGATAGTCTAGGAGGAATGACGTGGTTTGTACATCCAATGGCAATACAAATCCTGAACTCAAAATCAATCGAGTCTGACCCGCTTTGATTTATCGTTGTATTTTTGCAGGCAAGCGTATATTCCTGTTATGATGGCTATCATCTGCTGATAATAAAGATGATGGTATGGCATACGATGACGGACGCAGTATCCTGCTGGACTTGAATGGTGCGGAATACACGGAAGAAAACGGTTATTGGTACAAAATTGAGGCATGGTTAACCAGATTTTGAATGAGGTGAGCAAACCATGAATACTGTTTTGAATGTTGGCATCATGCCCCGCGAACAGTTCCAGCAACGGGTACTGGCGATTGCTGCCGGACGTTACGCACCACAACCGGGTGAACCCAAAATTTGGTTCAGTTCCATGAAATCCCTAAGTGAAGTGTTGAGCGACAATAATATGCGCCTGCTGAAAATGATTGAGGAAAACCAGCCGGAAACCTTGAAAGACTTGGCGACTCTGAGCGGGCGGCAAACCAGCAACCTCAGCCGTACCTTGAAGACGATGGAACGCTACGGCATTGTGGAACTGTGCAAACAGAACCGTTCCGTGCGTCCGGTGGTGAAGGCTACGGCGTTTAATATCCAGTATGCAATTTGAGTTCTAGAACGATGAAAAGTCAGTATACCTCTATCGAACTGTGTGCCGGAGCAGGCGGACAGGCACTTGGTTTACACTTAGCAGGTTTTCAGCACCAGCTATTGATGGATATAGATAAACCAGCGTGTCAGACACTCAAACATAACAATGCGTTATATGACTTGGGCTGGGGTCAAATCGTTGAGGGTTGCATAGAAGAGTTTTCTAAATATTCCTCTCATCAATACAAAGGCGTTGATCTTGTTGCAGGCGGCGTTCCCTGCCCACCCTTTTCAACAGCAGGTAAGCAACTTGGCAAGCAGGATGAGCGGGATTTATTTCCTGCTGCATTAGACATTGTGAAAAATACTCAGCCCAAAGCAGTCATGTTGGAAAACGTGGCTGGTCTGTTGGATGCAAAATTTGATACTTACCGAGCTGAAATTGAATCCCGATTGGGACGCATGGGTTACAAGGTTTTCTGGAAATTGCTCAATGCTTGTGATTTTGGTGTACCTCAATTGCGTCCACGAGTCATTCTGGTGGCGTTAAAAGCTGAATTTGCGAGCTACTTTGTGTGGCCTGATGACAAGATTACTCCCCCGACTGTCGGTGAAGCCTTGTATGACTTGATGGCCTCACAAGGCTGGGAATATGCGGCAGAGTGGAAACAAAAGGCTAACAAGATTGCCCCAACCTTGGTTGGTGGCTCTAAAAAACACGGAGGGCCTGATCTTGGGCCAACCCGCGCCAGACGTGCATGGCAGGCTTTGCACGTAAACGGTAATCTAGTCGGGGAACATCCACCAGAAAAGGGCTTTGTCGGCTACAAAAATAAGGTTGGCTACGAATATATGCCGTTATTGACGGTGAGGATGGCTGCCAGAATCCAAGGTTTCCCTGATTGGTGGGAGTTTTACGGCAAGAAAACGCCAGCTTATAGACAGGTTGGTAATGCTTTGCCACCACCTGTTGCGGAAGCGGTTGGCAGACAAATTATTTATGCGCTTGATATGGCGAATAGCAGCCGCTTAGCCGCTTAGTTTTCTTCCCGCTTGTCCAGATACTCATTAGCCGCAGACTCGATGATTTGGTCGAGGCTTTTGCCCGTCCGGTTTGCGTATCCGGTCACTCTTCTCAGGGTTTGTTCACTGATTGCGAACATGGCTCGTACTCCATGTTTTTCAGGGAAAGCCCAAGAACAGGTTTGGCAATCCAGTGAACAACCCTCACATGCTCGGCGTTTACCAACATTACAGTTGTTGCACATGGGTTGCCAATTGTGGAGTTCATTGCCGCCACCACGCGAGAGAGGTACTTTGTGGTCGGCTTGCAAGCCTCTGACACCGGGTTGGAGATACACGCCACAGGTAACGCAGGTGAAACCATTGTCTTGAAATAGCTTGTTTTTCTGGCTTTGGGTCAAGTATTCACGGTCTTGTGCGTCTGCCAGTTCTGGAGAATGGATGCGCCATGCGTGACCAGAAAATGCGTCAAGGTAAATCGTTTCAATGTTGCAGCCCAATTGGTCGCGGAGTTCTCTGGTGCGTCGGTCAAAGTATTTCTGACCTGTCAGTTCCAGTAATTCGGCAGAAGATACCCAAGGTTTCGGGAAACTGTCAGATTCGTTACCCCACAATCGCCGAATGATTTTTTCTTTTACGTCACTGATTTTCTTGCGATCGTTCAGCAATTGGAGGTATTCGTCTACTTTCATAACAGCCCCGATGAATTGTTGTTAGGGCGATAATACTATGCTTGCTGGATGATTAGCCATCTACCGTCCTCGTTGCTTGGGCGGGCTGGTCGGTTTCGGTTTGCTGCCAAAATTTGCCCGTGGCTTCGGCGGCAACCCCGTATGCTGTGTCAACATCTTCCCACCCTGCGGCTTACCCGCATTCGGTTTGCCTGTCGGGGCGGCGGCTTTTCCGGTACGCTTCTGATGCTCCCCACCTTTATTCTTGCGCCGATGCGCCTCATACACCAACTGTTCCTCGCCCGCTTTGTAATGCGGGATCAACTGGTTCTCGCCATCGCCAATCAGTTCCTGCCGCCCCATCGCCGCTATCGCTTTGCGCAGCAGCGGCCAGTTTTTCGGGTCGTGCCAGCGCAAAAACGCTTTGTGAAGCTTGCGCTGTTCCGGTGATTTCGCGGTGGCGACTTTTTCGCTTTTGTAGGTGACTTTGTGCAGCGGGTTTTTGTCGGTGTGGTACATGGTGGTGGCGGAGGCCATCGGTGAGGGGTAAAACGCTTGCACTTGGTCGGCGCGGAAGCCGTTTTTCTTCAGCCACAGCGCGAGGTTGAGCATGTCTTCGTCGGATGTGCCGGGGTGGGCGGCGATGAAATACGGGATCAAATATTGTTCTTTGCCCGCTTCCTTGGTGTATTTCTCGAACAGGCGTTTGAATTCGTCATACGCGCCGATGCCCGGTTTCATCATTTTGGACAGGGGGCCGGATTCGGTGTGTTCCGGTGCGATTTTTAAATAGCCGCCGACGTGGTGCGTCACCAATTCTTTGACGTATTCGGGGTCTTTGATGGCAAGGTCATAGCGCACCCCTGAGCCGATCAGGATTTTCTTGATACCGGGCAGGGTACGCGCTTCGCGGTACAATTCCTTCAAGGCGGCGTGGTCGGTGTTGAGGTTGTGGCACACATCGGGGTAGACGCACGCGGGTTTGCGGCACGCGGCTTCGATCTTCGGATCTTTGCAGGCTAGGCGGTACATATTCGCGGTGGGGCCGCCAAGGTCGGAAATCACCCCGGTAAATCCCGGTACTTTGTCGCGGATTTCTTCGACTTCGCGGATGATGGATTCTTTGGAACGGCTTTGGATAATGCGCCCTTCGTGTTCGGTAATCGAGCAGAAGGTGCAGCCGCCAAAGCAGCCGCGCATGATGTTCACCGAGAAACGGATCATGTCATAGGCGGGGATTTTTACGCCGTTATAGGACGGGTGCGGCAAGCGGGCGTAGGGCAGCCCGAACACGAAATCCATTTCCGGCGTGGTCAGCGGAATCGGTGGCGGGTTCAGCCACACGTCGATATTGCCGTGTTTTTGCACCAAGGCGCGGGCGTTGCCGGGGTTGGTTTCCAAGTGCAGCACGCGGTTGGCGTGGGCGTACAAGGCTTTGTCTTTGCTGACTTTTTCGTAAGAAGGCAGGCGGATCACGGTGGTGTCGCGGTCTAAACGGGCGCGGGGGTGGAAGATCAGCTTGTGTTCGTCGGGGCGTTTGCTGCGCGGGTCTTCGTATTCAAACCATTGCACATTGCGCTTTTCGACTTCGCATTCGCTCATCTCGGTGGTGTTGAGGTAGGGGTTGATAATGCGGTCGATTTTGCCCGGTTGGTCGATGCGGCTGGAGTCGATTTCCATCCAGCCCGGCGGAGTGTCGCGGCGGATGAAGGCGGTGCCGCGCACGTCGGTGATGCTGGAAACGGGTTCGCCGGAAGCGATGCGGTGTGCGACTTCGACCACGGCGCGTTCGGCATTGCCGTACAGCAATAGGTCGGCGGCAGCATCCAGCAAGATCGACTTGCGCACGGTTTCTTGCCAGTAATCGAAGTGTGCAATGCGCCGCAACGAGGCTTCGATCCCGCCGATAATGATCGGCACGTCGGGGTAGGCTTCGCGGCAGCGGTGCGTATACACCAGCGTGGCACGGTCGGGGCGTTTGCCTGCCAGCCCACCGGGGGTGTAAGCGTCGTCGGAGCGCGTTTTGCGGTCGGCGGTGTAGCGGTTGATCATCGAGTCCATATTGCCCGCCGCCACGCCGAAGAACAGGTTGGGTGCGCCCAGTGCCATGAACGGGTCTTTGGAATGCCAGTCCGGTTGCGCAATGATGCCGACGCGGAAACCTTGCGCTTCCAGCACCCGCCCGATCACCGCCATGCCGAACGAAGGGTGGTCTACGTAAGCATCGCCGGTGACGATAATAATGTCGCAGGAATCCCAGCCCAGCGCGTCCATTTCCGCACGACTGGTGGGGAGATACGGCGAGGTATCGTAGCATTCCGCCCAGTATTTGGGGTGGTCGAACAGGGCGACAGGCACGTGGGGATTGGCGTTGGGCAGCATGGGGGCGGTTTCGGTCAGGGTAAAAGCGGATATTCTAACGCAGTTTGTGCGGTGCGTGTGGTTTGCTTATTGTTGGTGTGGAGTAAACAACTTACGTTTGGCTTTGGTACACTTCAGTACGATAAATTTTCCAGAAAAATAAGATGAAACAACCATGAGCAGCCACATCCAGTCACTCCAGCACAAAAAACTCTTGCCCAGCCCGCCGGATTTTCTCAGCAGTGCCGTGCAGTACGAAGTCATCATGGGTTCGGTGGCGTATGGGGTCAGCAACGACAGTTCGGATATGGACATCTACGCTTTTGCGATTCCGCCCAAGACCATGATGTTTCCGCATTTGCGCGGCGAAATTCCGGGTTTTGATAACTACTCGGTGCAATTCGAGCAGTACCAGCAGCACCATATCCGCGATGCGGCGGCGTTGGGTGGCAAGGGGCGGGTGTATGACGTGACGGTGTTTGCGATTGCCAAGTATTTTCGCCTGCTGGCTGACAATAACCCCAACATTATCGACAGCCTGTATGTGCCGGAAAATTGCGTGCTGTATGCCTCGCCCATCGGCAAGTTGGTGCGCGAGCGGCGGCAATTGTTTCTGCACAAGGGTTGCTGGGCAAAGTTCAAGGGGTATGCCTACGGGCAGATGCACAAAATCCGTACCAAACAGCCGGAGGGCAAGCGCAAGGAATTGACGGAGCAATTCGGTTATGACGTGAAATTTGCCTACCATGTGGTGCGCCTGCTGGGCGAGGTTGAGCAATTGCTGATGCATCAGGACATGGATTTGCAGCGCGATGCCGAACAGATGAAAGCGATCCGCCGGGGTGAATGGACGCTGCCGCAACTGGAGGATTACTTTGCCCGCAAGGAAGCCGATCTGGAACGAGTGTATCTCGCCAGCCGCTTGCCGGATGCGCCGGATACGGATGCCATCCGCCAATTGCTGACGGATTGTCTGGAACAGCATTTCGGCTCGATCAGCGAGGCGGTGAGCCGTCCGCACACGGCTGAGCGGGCGTTGGATGAGATTCAGCAGGTGTTGCAGTCATACCGTAACGCGATTATTTCTTCGGCTTCGGCAAAGTCTTGATGGCTGTTTCAAAGTCCTGATCAACCGGCTGGGCTTCAGCCAAACGCGCTTGCCGGTATTTTTCATACTCCTGTTCGGCTTTTTGCAGTGCCTGTTTGTGGGAAATTGTCCCGGCATGATCCAGCAGTTCGCGCCCGGTCAGGCGCAGGAAATCATCCAGCCGTGCTGCCCAATCCTTCATATACATGGGGGTACGGTTGAGTGCCTGTAATTCGGCGAGTTCGAGGTAGGCGGTGACGATGCGGTTTAACACATCCAGCTCGTCGGGATTCAGGTAATTTTTGGCAATGGTCGTTTCCGCCTTGGTGGGCTTTTGACCTGTCCACGTGGTCATTCCCATATTGGGCTGGTCGGCATTGGCGCGGGTGTGGATGATTTCGGCGGCGGTGTGTCCGTGCGCTGCCCAGTGCATCTTGTTTTGCACGCTGGCGAAAAACTGTTGGGAAACCTCGGTTTTCGGGTCGTAATCAATGCTGGTGGCGTAAATGTCCAGCACCTTGCGCCAGAATACGCGCTCGGCGGAACGGATGTCGCGGATGCGGGCAAGCAATTCGTCGAAATAGTTGCCACCGCCGCCGCGTTTGAGGCGTTCGTCGTCCAATGTGAAACCCTTGACCAGATATTCGCGCAGGCGTTGGGTTGCCCAAATGCGGAACTGGGTTCCCCGGTGGGATTTTACCCGATAGCCGACGGAGATGATTACGTCGAGGTTGAAGTGTTCCACCTGATAGGTTTTGCCGTCGGCGGCAGTTGTTGCAAAATTTGCAATAACTGAATCCCGCACCAGCTCGCCTTCTGCAAAGACGTTGCGGATGTGGCGGGAAATCACCGACTTGTCGCGCTGGAACAGGTCGCTCATGTCGGTGAGGGAAAGCCACACGGTTTCGTCTTGCAGGCGGACTTCGAGGCGGGTTTGTCCGTCGGGGGTTTGGTAGAGGAGGAAGTCAGTATTTTTAGACTTATCTGTCTTCATAATTTACTGTCTCTCGCTTGGCTCATAACCATCGAGCCATGAATCAAAATTAACGTAACATGATTCACTCCATCGAACCCACAATCTACGTTTACCCGTAGTATCATCAGCAACATCAATATATGGGTATATCCCTAGATACTCTTGTCCCTCATAAGAAGACGTTGGTGAGTACGCGATAGGAAGAATTGCAGACCTTTTATTGTCTCCATCTTTGAAGCCAAGCTCCCATGGCATCCATTTTGATGTACTAGCTGACGAAGTTGTCGAATAAAATAGACATCGGCTTGCTTTCATCCTGATTTTTAGCTTACTCGCTGTTTGCTTAGAAACCTGAGAGCGATCAAGATAGGGATCATCTCTCCAATCAAGATAAACCGTATAGCCTAAATCTTCTAATAATAAGGTAATGCCAAGTATAATTTCACGATCTGTGTAAGCATGTGACATAAATATATCATGCTTTTCAATGTGCAAGCTTTTATATGTTTTTTCTCTTAACAACTCATAAGTGTTCTTTCCATAAGCACGCTCTGCAATTTTTGCGCGATTGCGTGCATTTGCCTCTGTGAATAAAATCATTATATTATCCAGTGTTCAAAATTCACATAACCATTATCATGAACCCAATCATAAACGGGAAACCAGTGAGATAACGGAAAATGCTGCCCACATTCACGCTGCGGCATCTGATTTATATCAAAGCCATTTAAATCAGTATAATAATGCCACTGCCCTCCTGTCCAAATAGTAGGTTTTACTCTTCGACCATTCTGAGAAATTTCAAGGCCCAAATAATCAAAAGGGTTAGGCCCTTGCCATTTGGTTTGTTTATTTTTGCAAGAAATATTGTTAATATGAATGCCTAAAATTTTATTTCCACATTCAATGCTTTTAATGATTTCATATTGAACCCATCGGCGACTATATGTATCTGATCCAATTAATACAGCAGTGACAGAGGTGTTATTGAGTCCGCCATTTATCAGTCTTTTTAGCGCAATATCTCCTTGTTTTTTAGCAGACTCCCATAAGGATGCATCAAAATACCCTCCATTTCCATACTTGAGAATATTATGATTCCTGACTATATTTGCTCTAAAGTCAATAACATCCTGATAATGAAAGCTGAAAAATACTCGCTTAGCCATCATGCCTCCTATTTACCAATTGTTTTCCCATATTTTCACCTTTCTAAGTACTCATATCCCAACGCCAGCATCGCATTCTTCACCCCATACAACGCCAACACATCCCGCAACCACAACCGACACCCTTGCTCTTTAACACTATGATCCGCAGAGCAATCCACCTGCCATTGCCGCAGCACATACCCCGCCATCGCCGCCCGCAGTTTCAGATGCAGCACACCATCAACCATGCCGTAGTCGCGTTCGGTGATTTCGGGATGCTCACGGTCAGGGTGCGGCACGATGTCGAGTTCGACAATGCGATTCCACTGGATGTCTTGCGCGGGGAGTTCGTGTTTGGCGGGGTTATCATCCAGCAGTTCGGTGGATTCCATGCGCGTAAACACAAAGTCGCGGAATTCCCCGGATTTACGGTCAAAAGCGCGGACGTGCCAGCGCAGCCCGTCATTTGCCAGTGCGAACGGCACAATTTCCCGCTCTGACATCCCGCTGGAATGCGAGAAATAACGCATCCGCACCGCTTTACGCTGATAAATTGCCCGCGTCACAGGCGCAAGGATGCCAACTACAGGGCGGTTCAACATCGGCGGCAGTTCACACGCCAAAAACGCATCCTGCATCTGGCTGATGCCATCGCCAAACCCTTGCGACAACATCATCAACACCCGCTCAACATTGTGCGCAAACGCAGGCCGAAAGCCACCGCCCAGCACATACGCCTTGCTGCTGCCATCCAGACTGAGGTTATCGGGGCAAAGCTCGCGGTATTGCGCAAAATCGCGGGTCGCGGCAGCGGGGGCAATGCCAAAGCGATCCATCAAATCCTGACGGCGCACATCCCCCAGAAAGAACAAGCGGAACTCAATGTACGCCAGCCGTTCGCGCTGCGGCAGACTCAAGGAGGCGAGTGTATCGGAAGAGGTTGTCATAGTATCGGTTTGTTTCATAGCGCATATTATGATCGTTACTATTTTTGAATTCAACAAAATAGGCTACCATACATAACCAATATGATGATGAAATGATACGGAGATAAGCCATGAAAAAGGAATTGGTTCACACAGCCCAAGAACGTTATTCAGATGCAGGCGATACCGCCCTGTTCGGCAAACCCACGCAATCCATGAAAGCCCAATGGAATGTGCCTGACAATCGTCCGCTGGCGGATTTCGCCCCGACCATCATTCTCAAAGCCAAAGACTTCGCCACGGAAATCACCATTTTCAACGCCCGCGAACACAAAATGAAAACAGAAGCCGCCATTTCCAGCGAACACATCACCAACAATCAAGCAGTGCGTAAAACACTGCTGGAACGCGGCATTCGACCAGAAAGCCTGCCACCTGCCGAAGATGTGAAAAAAGTAGAGCGTCGTTTGGCATCCGAAGAGAAAAAAGTGTTGCGGAAACCAGATGTGCTGGATAAGGAATAAGTTTGCTCGAAACCATCCTCAAAGGCGCACTGATCGCCAGCGGTCTAATCGTCGCCATCGGCGCACAAAACGCCTTCGTGCTGAAACAAGGCTTAGCCCGCCACCACATTTTCTGGGTTGCGCTGATCTGCTTCCTGTGCGATGCGGTATTAATGTCGGCAGGCGTATTAGGCTTAGGTACGCTGATCAACACCAGCACAACAGCAACGTGCAGCCTTGCGCTGCTGGGGGCTGCATTCTTATTTTGGTACGGCGTCAAAGCCTTTCGCAGTGCTTATCAAGCCACCAGCTATTTGGAAGCGGCAAGCAATGCCAACACCGCCAGCCTCGCAGCCGTGATCACCACTACCCTGGCGATGACCTTGCTCAATCCGCATGTATACCTCGATACTGTGGTCATTCTCGGCAGTGTCGCTGGCACATTGCCCTCTCACGACAAGTATTGGTTTCTGCTCGGCGCAGTCAGCGTATCCGGCATCTGGTTTTTCGGGCTGGGTTACGGCGCAAGACTGCTCTCGCCGCTCTTCCAAAAGCCCCAAACATGGCAAGCACTCGACCTGTTGATCGGCATCATTATGTGGACGATTGCGTGGGGCTTGCTTCAAGCCGACCTGTGTTGGTAAGCATTCAACCGCTTTTCCAACAAGCGAAACGCATACACCAGCCCATACGTCATGATCAGGTACAACACCGCTGCGGTGAGATACATTTCATACACTGCAAAGGTTTTGGAACGAATCAAATCCGCCGCGCCCGTCAAATCAATCACCGTAATCGCACTCACCAATGACGTAGCTTGCAGCAAAAACACCACCTCATTGCCATACGCAGGCAACGCAATCCGAAACGCTTTCGGCAAGGTCACGCGCCGAAACAGCAGCCAGCCCGACATCCCAAACGCCTTACCCGCCTCAATCTCGCCGCGCGGCACGGCTTGAATCGCGCCCCGGAAAATTTCCGCCGTATAAGCCGCCGTATTCAAGGTCAAGGTCAGCACCGCGCAAAACCACGCATTGCGAAAATACGTCCACAACCCCATATCACTCAGCACGTCACGGAATTGCCCACTGCCGTAATAGATCAGGAACAATTGCACCAGCAACGGCGTACCCCGAAAATAAAACACAAACCCCGCCGTCGGATACTTCAGCAAGGGGTTGTGTGACAACCGCGCCAACGCCAGCGGCACAGCCAATAGCAAACCGATAGCAAGGCTGAACAAGGTCAGTTGCACAGTGACACCCGTACCCGCCAGCAATTTCGGTAAACTCTCGCCGATCAATTCCCAGTTCATACCCGCACCCCGCGTTTTGCCCAGGTTTCGGCACGTTTCAACACCAGCATCGACACCAAGGTAATCGCAAGGAACAGCAGGGAGGCAAGGAAATAAAAGGTAAACGGCTGATGCGTGGCGGTGGCGGCGAGTTTGGCGTTACGCATCAATTCATCCAACTGAATTAAGGAAATCAGCGCGGTGGCTTTGATCAATACCATCCACACATTGCCCAATCCCGGCAACGCCATGCGCATCGCCAATGGCAATTGCACCCGCCGGAATGCCAGCGCTTTGCTCATGCCAATCGCTCGCGCTGCCTCCATCTGCCCACGCGGGACGGACAAAAACGCCCCGCGCAGCACTTCGGTACAAAACGCGCCGTAAATAAAGCCAATGGTCATAAAGCCCGCCACAAACGGATTGAGGTCGAGCCGCAACTCATACCCCAACGCCGCCGCGCCATCCTGAATCAGCTTCGGCACACCGTAATACACCAGCAACAGCAGGATCAGCTCCGGCACGCCGCGCACCACGGTGGTGTAGGTATCCGCCGCCCAATTCGCCAACCGTGAGTGCGAGAACTTGCCCCACGCGCCCAGCAACCCGAACAGGATTGCCATGAACATGGCGCACAATCCCACCAGCACCGTCATTTGCAGACCTTTGAGCAACAACCAGCCGTAACCTTGTAAATCCAGCAATGTGTATCTCCTCGAAGACCCTCACCCCCCAGCCCCCTCTCCCAGAGGTAGAGGGGGAGCAAGAGGTCGTGTTTCTTAGCCCCTCTACCTTTGGGAGAGGGGTTGGGGTGAGGGTCTTATTCCCCGTACAGGTCGAAGTCGAAGTATTTCTTGTTGATCTCGGCGTAAGTGCCATCTGCCCGAATTTGCTCAATCGCCTTGTTCAGTTTTTCTGCCAGTGCGGTATCACCCTTGCGGATACCAATGCCCACGCCTTCTCCGACGAATTCCACATCATTGAAATCGCCGCCGATGAATTCGACTTTACCCGCGTTTTTTTCATCCTTGACCACGGGGGCAAGCACCACCGAATCCGCACACACCAAATCCACGCGCCCTGCCAGCAAGTCCAGATTGGCTTCGTCTTGGGTTTTGTACGCGGTGACTTCCACAATGTCTTTGAATTTGCCGCGCACGAAATTGTCCGCTACCACACCGCTTTGCACGCCGACCATTTTGCCTTTGAGTTTGGCTTCATCGGTCGGATCAACGTCCGTGCCGACAGCGCGGATGCATTTAATCGGGGTGGTGTAATATTTTTTGCTGAAGTCGATCTTTTCCTTGCGCTCGGCAGTAATCGACATGGAGGCGATGATTGCATCGAACTTTTTCGCATCCAGTGCCGGAATCAAGCCGTCCCAATCCGACGTGACCCATTCGCATTCGGTTGCCATCGCTTTGCATAGCGCGTTGCCGATGTCGATGTCAAAACCTGCTAACTTGCCATCTTTATCCACGGTATTAAACGGGGCATACGCGCCTTCTGTGCCGAGACGCAGTTTGTCTTCGGCTTGGGCAGTCCCGGCAACAGCCAGTGCCAGCACGGCGCTCGACAGTAAGGTAGTGAGTAGTTTCATGGTTGTCTCCTGTTGGGTTATTTAAGCTGGGTGGCAAGAAATTGCTGGCAACGTTCCGAACGCGGGTTGTTGAAGACTTGTTCAGGGCTGCCTTGTTCTTCAATCTGCCCTTGATGCAAAAAGATGACTTGGGAGGATACTTCCCGTGCAAAGCCCATTTCGTGGGTCACGACCAGCATGGTCATGCCTTCATCAGCCAGTTGGCGCATGACGCGCAGCACTTCGCCAACCAATTCGGGGTCGAGGGCGGAAGTCGGTTCATCGAACAGCATCACGGCGGGTTTCATCGCCAGTGCTCGCGCAATCGCCACGCGCTGTTGCTGCCCACCGGAAAGGTGATCGGGATAGCTGTCCGCTTTATTGGCAATGCCGACTTTGTGCAGCAATTCGAGAGCGTATTCTTTGGCTTCGGCTTTGGGAATACCGAGCACATGCACGGGCGCTTCGATAATGTTTTCCAGAATGGTGCGGTGTGACCACAGGTTAAAACCTTGGAATACCATGCCCAAACGGGTGCGGATGTGGTCGACTTGTTTTTGGCTTTTGGGAACGGTTTTGCCGTGCCGGTCGCGGGTCATTTCAATGCGCTCGCCGGTGACATAGACCTCACCTTCATCGGGTGTTTCCAGCAAATTAATGCAGCGTAGCAGGGTGCTTTTGCCTGAACCGCTTGAGCCTAACAGGGAGATCACATCGCCTTTGTGGGCGGTCAGCGAGATGCCATTGAGGACGGCTAAATCACCGAAGCGTTTTTTGATATTACGGATGACAAGGGCATGTTCCGGGGGCATGTATCACGTTTCTCGCTGTGCTAGTCACGAATGCCCTAAAGCAATAATCCAATCTGGTCAATAAAGCAAGTGATTGGCGGTCGTCCACCTAGAAATTGCTTGAATTGCGGGCGCTAGAACGGGCATAAAGGTTTGTTGCCTTGAAATGGTGCGGAATATGCTTGGTATGCACACATCTGATGCTGAATATTCGTGGCTGCTAATGCTGGCATGGATATTGCTTTGGATTTAGCAGCCAATGCCCTGTTACTCTCAAGGTGATGTGGTTGGTTCCTATTTATAATTACGTTTGAGGTGTTGTATGCATACTAAAAAAACGCTTGCTAGTAGTCTTCTGGTGATGTTGTCTGCGGCTGTGTTGGCTGCACCCGCTGCTCATGCGGGTTCTGGTGCAGAAGTCTCGGCTTCCGCTGGCTTTGCCAACATGTATTTGTGGCGTGGTATAGATCTGGGCGATGGCGATGCAGCTATCTCTGGTGATTTGAAAGTGAAACACGGCTCAGGGGCGTATGCCGGTGTGTGGGCATCTTCAGGTGATGCCAACTGGGGTACAGAGTATGACTTGTATGCAGGCTGGGGCGGTAAAGTCGGCGCGTTGGATGTGGATGCTAGTCTGTGGACTTACGCTTACCCAGATAAAGACGATACTGTCGATGGCAATATTGCACCAGGTGAACTGGTTGATGGCGTGGTTTCCGTGGGTTCCGGCCCGGTCAACGTTACCCTGTACGAAGCGCTGGAAGGCGATGACGAAAACGAATACCGTTACATCACCGCGAAATACACCAAAGATAAATACTCTGCCATGTACGGTCAGCACATGTATGACGAAGGTGCCAGCCCTGGTCATATCCAACTGGGTTATCAGTACAATGACAATCTGAGCTTCGCGGTCAGCCAGTTCGTGGTTGATAACGAGGAAGTCGATGACAATCCTAAAGTTTTGGTGAGCTACAGCATTCCACTGACTAAATAAACTCCATTCAATGGTTGGAAAAGGGGATGCCATGCGCATCCCTTTTTTATGCCCGTCGTTTTCGCAAACGTCATTAATGGTGCAAATGTTGTTTTATTGCATCAGTTTGGTGCGTAATTACCACAGCCAAATACTCTGGCACGCTTTGTGCTTAGTCCTGAACAGAGTAGACCTTTCATCCATCATTCAGGAGTGACCCAATGTTTCTTAAAAACGTTTTCAAACAAACTTTGTTGGTTATGAGTATGGCGGCGGCGCTGGGTACATCCAGCTTGGCAATGGCTGCTGATGACACCATCAAGGTCGGCGTATTGCATTCCCTCTCCGGCACCATGGCGATCAGTGAAACCACGCTGAAAGACACCATGCTGATGCTGATTGACGAACAAAACAAAAAAGGCGGCGTACTGGGCAAGCAGCTCGAAGCCGTGGTGGTTGACCCTGCTTCCAACTGGCCTTTGTTTGCGGAAAAAGCCCGTGACCTGATCGAGAAAGACAAAGTTGCCGCGACCTTCGGTTGCTGGACATCGGTTTCGCGCAAATCCGTGTTGCCAGTGTTTGAAGAGAAAAACAGCCTGCTGTTCTACCCGGTGCAATACGAAGGTGAAGAATCTTCCAAAAACGTGTTCTATACCGGTGCAGCACCAAATCAACAAGCCATTCCTGCCGTTGATTACCTGATGAAAGAAGGCGAAGTGAAACGCTGGGTATTGGCAGGTACGGACTATGTTTACCCACGCACCACCAACAAGATTCTGGAAGCGTATTTGAAATCCAAAGGTGTCGATGAAAAAGACATCATGATCAACTACACCCCGTTCGGTCATTCTGACTGGCAGTCCATCGTGGCTGACATCAAGAAATTCGGTGGGGAAGGCAAGAAAACCGCCGTGGTTTCCACCATCAACGGCGATGCAAACGTGCCGTTCTACAAGGAACTCGGCAACCAGGGCATTTCGGCGGAAGACATCCCGGTGGTCGCGTTCTCCGTGGGTGAAGAAGAACTCTCCGGTATCGACACCAAGCCACTGGTCGGTCACTTGGCAGCGTGGAACTACTTCATGAGCGTCGAAAACGACGGCAATAAAGAGTTCATCAAGAAGTGGAAGGAATACACCAAGAACGACAAGCGCGTCACCAATGACCCGATGGAAGCGCACGTCATCGGCTTCAATATGTGGGTAAAAGCGGTTGAGCAAGCCAAAACCACTGATACTGACAAAGTGGCTGAAGCCATGATCGGTCAGGAAGTCCCGAACCTCACTGGCGGTACAGCGAAAATGCTGCCTAACCACCACCTGACCAAACCGGTGCTGATTGGCGAAATCCAGGAAAACGGTCAGTTTGAAGTCGTTTCCAAAACCCCTGAAGTACCGGGCGACGCATGGTCTGACTTCCTGCCGGATTCCAAAAACATCGTGGCTGACTGGACAGGCAAGGAAACCGACGGCAAACCGTGCGGCAACTTCAATACTGAAACCAAGAAGTGCTCTGGGCAGAAGTACGAATAAATACCCCCCATCCTAACCTTCCCCCGCAAGGGGGGAAGGAACAAGAGGGTACTCCCTTCTTTCTCTTGGCTCCCTTCACCCCTTGCGGGGGGCGAAGCGCCGCGTTCAAGCGGCTGGGACGGGCTGGGGATGGGGGGAATTCTTTCTCGGTATTCAGGAAATAGTATGCTGAAAACGACTGATTTCACCCGTCTGTTGCTGTTGAGCGTGTTGTTGTGGCTTTGCCCACCGCTACAAGCTGAGCAGCAAAGCGCCACCCTCACCCAGGCTGCGCCGCTCTTTCAGGAAGCCTCTTTCGACAAAACCCGTGAAGCTGTGGATTTGCTGGCTGCCAGTGGTGACCCGGAGGTTGTGCCGTATTTGCAAGCCTTGCTGGATGGCAAGCTCTATCAAGACAAAGCACAAGGAACGCTGGTCATAGCTAAAGACGGAAACACGGGCGATGAGTTGCGCAAAATTCCCACCAACAACAGTTTGCGCAAATATTTGCGGGGCGCAGTGGGGCAACTCAGCTTAAGTCACCCCGATGCAGCAGTGCGCCTTAAATCCGCCAACGGTTTGCTGGAAACGGTCACGCCAGAGATGGCAACCCAATTGCGCGGATTGCTGGAAAAAGAAACGGATTCTGCCGTCAAAGAAGCCTTGTCACTCGGTTTGGCAATGGCGGATTTGAATGCTGCTGATAAAGCGGTGCGGCTAACGGCGATTGAATCATTGGCAGGCAATTTACACCCCGGTGTGCGCAATCGCTTGACCACCATGACGACCGATAGCGATGCCGAAGTTGCCAAGGCTGCACAAGAAGCCTTGCGCAGTATTGAAGACACCGCCGCGTTGTACGGTCATGTCGAAACGCTGTTTTTCGGCTTGAGCTTGGGTTCGGTGCTGGTGCTGGCGGCGATTGGCTTGGCGATTACTTTCGGCGTGATGGGCGTAATCAATATGGCGCACGGCGAATTGATCATGCTGGGGGCGTATACCACTTACATCGTGCAGCAGCTCATGCCCAACTTTATTGATTACTCGCTGTTTGTGGCAGTGCCTGCGGCGTTTATCGTGTCGGGTGCAATGGGGATTTTGATCGAACGTACCGTGATCCGCCATTTGTACGGGCGACCGCTGGAAACCTTGCTGGCGACGTTTGGGATTAGTCTGATTCTGCAACAACTGGTGCGCACGGTGATTTCGCCGCAAAACGTGCCGGTTTCCAATCCGTCGTGGATGTCGGGTTCGCTGGAAATCAATAGCGTGTTGTCGCTGACTTACAACCGCCTCTACATCGTGCTGTTTTGCTTGATGGTGTTTGCGCTGCTGTATTTTGTATTGCGCAAGACCAATCTGGGTTTGCAGGTACGTGCTGTGTCGCAGAATCGGGCAATGGCACGGGCAATGGGCGTGCGTTCGGCGCGGGTTGATGCGCTGACCTTCGGGCTGGGTTCGGGGATTGCCGGTGTCGCGGGTGTCGCGCTCAGCCAGTTGACCAACGTGGGGCCGAATCTGGGGCAGGCTTACATCATTGATTCGTTCATGGTGGTGGTGTTCGGCGGGGTCGGCAATTTGTGGGGAACGCTGGTGGCAGGCTTGTCGCTGGGCGTGGTCAACAAGGTGCTGGAACCGTGGGCGGGGGCAGTGCTTGCCAAAATTCTGGTGCTGGTTTTCATTATTTTGTTCATCCAGAAACGACCACGCGGGTTGTTCCCGCAAAAAGGTCGGGCAGCGGGGGATTAAGCCATGTTCATCACACGTATTCTGCAAAACGATCGGGGTGGGCAAATCATGCTCGCGGTATTGGCTTTAGTGCTGGTACTGGTTCCCGTCTTGAACTTACTCGTGCCGGAAGGCAGTTTTCTGCACATGCCAACGTACTTGGTGACGTTGCTCGGCAAGTATTTGACTTACGCACTGTTAGCCGTGGCGGTGGATTTGGTGTGGGGGTATTTGGGAATCCTCAGCCTCGGACACGGGGCATTCTTTGCCCTCGGTGGTTACGCGATGGGCATGTATTTGATGCGCCAAATCGGTGATCGCGGCGTGTATGGCAATGCCAACTTGCCGGATTTCATGGTGTTTTTGAACTGGAAAGAGCTGCCGTGGTTTTGGCAGGGCTTTGATATGTTCTGGTTTGCGATGCTGATGGTCTTGCTCGTGCCGGGGCTGCTGGCGTTTGTGTTTGGTTGGTTGGCGTTCCGTTCGCGGGTGACGGGGGTGTATTTGTCGATCATTACCCAGGCGCTGACTTACGCGCTGCTGCTGGCGTTTTTCCGCAATGAAATGGGGTTTGGCGGCAATAACGGGCTGACCGATTTCAAGGATATTTTGGGTTTCAGCTTGCAAGCCGATGGCACGCGGGTGACCTTGTTTGCGCTGTCCGGTCTGGCGTTGGCGGGTGGCTATTTGCTGTGCCGTTACATTATCAATTCCAAACTGGGGCGGATTGTGGTGGCGATTCGGGATGCGGAAAGTCGCACGCGCTTTGTCGGCTACCGCGTCGAGCATTACAAAGTGTGGGTGTTTACCGTGTCGGCGATGTTGGCAGGGATTGCGGGCGCGTTGTATGTACCGCAAGTCGGCATTATTAACCCCGGCGAATTTTCCCCGCTTAACTCGATTGAAATTGTGATTTGGGTGGCGATTGGCGGGCGTGCCACGCTCTACGGCGCGGTGCTGGGCGCAATTCTGGTCAATTACGCCAAAACCGTGTTCACCGGACTCATGCCGGAATCGTGGATTTTCATGTTGGGTGCGTTATTCGTGCTGGTCACGCTGTATTTGCCGCAAGGCTTGGCGGGGCTGGTGCAACAGTTTCAAGCAAAAGGCTGGTTACAACGGAGGGCTGCGGCATGAGCGAAGGCGCACATTTACGCCAACCGGAAACGGGGCAACCCGATGCTAGCCACAAGGCGATTCTGTATCTGGAAGGGCTGAACGTCAGCTTCGACGGATTCAAGGCTATCAATGACCTGACGTTGTACATCGACTCCGGCGAATTGCGTTGCATCATCGGCCCCAACGGTGCGGGCAAAACCACCATGATGGACATTATCACCGGCAAAACCCGTCCCAACAGCGGGCAGGCGTGGTTTGGGCAAACCGTGGACTTGCTGAAACTCTCCGAACCCGAAATCGCCAACGCAGGCATCGGGCGCAAATTCCAGAAACCTACCGTGTTCGAGTCGCACAGCGTCGCCGAAAATCTGGAACTGGCGATGCACGGCAATAAAAGCGTGTGGTACAGCCTCCGCGCCCGTTTGAGTGGCGAACAGCAAGCCTTGATTGATGAAACCTTGCAGACCATTGGCTTGACCGAGAACTACCATCAGCAAGCAGGCGCGTTATCCCACGGGCAAAAGCAATGGCTGGAAATCGGCATGTTGCTGGTGCAAAAACCGCATTTGCTGCTGGTTGACGAACCCGTTGCGGGGATGACCCATCAGGAAATGGAACGGACTGCCGAATTGCTCACCTCCTTGGCTGGCAAACATTCGGTGGTGGTAGTGGAACATGACATGGATTTCGTGCGTTCTATCGCCAACAAGGTCACGGTGCTACATCAAGGCAGCGTGTTAGCCGAGGGCACAATGGACGAAGTGCAAAACGATCAGCGCGTGATCGAAGTGTATCTGGGGGAATAAATGCTCAAAGTCGAACAACTCAACCAGTATTACGGCGAAAGCCACACGCTGTGGGATCTGGAAATGCACGTGCCCGCAGGACAATGCACCGTGCTAATGGGGCGTAATGGCGTGGGCAAAACCACCTTGCTCCAGTGCATTATGGGCTTGATCAAAGCGCGGGATGGCATGATTCAGTATCAGGGGCAAAACCTGCTGGGGGTGGATGCGGAAAAACGTGCCAATCTCGGCATTGGTTACGTGCCACAAGGGCGGCAGATTTTTCCGCTGCTGACGGTGGAGGAGAATTTGCTGATTGGTTTACCAGCGCGGCGCGATAAAGTGCGCAGTATTCCACCGTTTATTTTCGAGCTGTTTCCGGTGTTGAAGGAAATGCTGGGGCGGCGCGGCGGCGACTTGTCCGGCGGGCAGCAACAGCAGTTGGCGATTGGACGAGCATTGGTGCTTGACCCGAAATTGCTGATTCTCGATGAGCCGACAGAGGGGATTCAGCCGAATATTGTGGCGGAAATCGGTGACATTATCCGCAAGCTCAACAAGGATATTGGGCTGACGGTGTTGCTGGTGGAACAGAAACTGCCGTTTGCACGGAAAGTCGGCGATCGGTTTTGTATTCTGGATCGCGGGCGGCGTGTGGCGGAGGGGGAAATGCACACGCTGGATGATGGGCTAATTCAGCGGTATTTGACGGTGTGATGATGGCTGGATTGCGGCTTGACGTGGGGACGTGGTAAAAAGCTTGCTTATGCAAAACACCACCCTCCCCCCAAGCTGGCAAGCCGCCATCGGTGTAGAATTCACCAAACCTTACCTGCTCGCCCTGAGCCACTTTCTGCAAGCCGAAGCGGCGGCGGGTAAACACATCCTACCCCCGCCAGAACAGCGTTTCAACGCCCTGCAAAGCACGCCGCTGGATCAGGTCAAAGTCGTCATTCTCGGTCAAGACCCGTACCCCACGCCCGGACACGCGCACGGACTGGCGTTTTCAGTGCAACCCGATGTTGCCCCGTTGCCGCGTTCGCTGCTCAATATTAACCGTGAATTGCAAGACGACCTCGGCATTAACAACAGTCACACTGGCTGCCTGCAAGCGTGGGCAGCGCAAGGCGTGTTGCTACTCAACACCGTGCTGACAGTAGAAGCAGGCAATGCAGGTAGCCATCAAAAGTGCGGTTGGGAAACCTTCACCGATACCGTCATTCAAGCCATTAGCGCTCAAACTCAACCCGTGGTGTTTATCCTATGGGGCAATCACGCGCAGAAAAAAACGGAGCTGATCGACACCACCCGCCACTGCATTATCGCCAGCGCACATCCGTCGCCCTTGTCAGCGCGGCGCGGCTTTTTCGGTAGCAAACCGTTTTCCCGTGCCAATGCGTTTTTGCAGGCAAACGGCAGAACGCCGGTTAATTGGGCGCTGCCTTCTGTAAGGAGTTGGATGTAGGTCATACCTTGGCTCATCCGGCAGTTGTATGATGGAAATGCAAATGGCTTTCGTTGCCACACGTTGTACCGAGCGTTGGTACAAAACCTGCATCTTTTTGTTCAATTTGCCAGAAAGGAAACCGTACCCATGCAATCTTGCCGTGTACCCATGACATTCCTCCTTGCCCTATTGTCGGGCGTTACCGTTGCCCACGATGGCATTATGCACCACCCCGAAACCCATTCAGAGCTGACGCACTTTGCTGCACACCTGTGGATGGCAGTGCCAGTAGCAGTGGGTGCTGCCTTGTTGGTTTGGGGGGCAAAACGTTACCTCGCCAAACGCACTGACCCGTCTAAACGTGATTGAAACGGCGTGTACCCAAGGCTGGCAAGCCGAATTACGCCTCGGTTTCGTGCAGCATAGCACCAAAACTGTGCTTGCTAACCGTTCCCAGCGGGGGCCGTTGGCGGTGCAACGCCCCTTCTACCCCGAAGGCGACGTTTGCCATGCCTACATCCTGCACCCGCCCGGCGGTGTGGTGGGTGGTGATTGTTTGCAAATGCGCTTTCAGGTTGACCCTGCCGCCCATGCACTACTTACCACACCCGGCGCAACCAAGTTTTACCGCAGCGCCGGACTACAAGCGCAACAACACCAACATTTCCACGTTGCTGACGGCTGTCTGGAATGGTTGCCGCAGGAAAACATCTTTTTCCCCGGCGCAAATATCGCCTTGCACAGTACGATTCATCTGGACACCACCGCGCAATACATTGGCTGGGAAATCCACTGCCTCGGCCTGCCAAGCATTGGCGAACAATTCACGCACGGCAAGACCTTGTTCAAAACCGCCATTTACCGTGCGGGCAAACCGCTGTTGCTGGATCGCTTGCTGATTGCCAGTGAAGCCGATTTGCATACCGCTGCTGGATTACGCGGGCAACCCGTTATGGCAACGCTGTATGCAACTCCGGCTACCCTGGCACTACTCGAAGCCGTGCGCCCGCATTGCCAAGACATTGCCAACGGCAGTACTGGCGTAACCCTGCTCAATGGCGTGCTGGTCGTGCGTTATCTCGGCAATAGCACCGCGCAAGCACAGCGCTTATTCCGGCATCTGTGGCAGATTATCCGTCCCTTGGTCACGGGACGCTCCGCCACACCGCCGCGCATCTGGAATACTTAGGAGGAACAATACAATGGAACTCACCCCCCGCGAAAAAGACAAGCTGCTGCTATTCACCGCAGGATTACTCGCCGAACGCCGCAAAGCGCGTGGCTTAAAACTCAATTACCCCGAAGCGATTGCCTATATCAGTTGCGCAATTATGGAAGGCGCACGTGATGGGCGTTCCGTTGCCGAAATGATGGATTACGGGCGTACCTTGCTGACCCGTGACGATGTGATGGATGGTATCGCCGAGATGATCCACGACGTGCAGGTGGAAGCGACTTTCCCCGATGGCACGAAACTCGTCACCGTGCATGACCCGATTGTGTAAGGAGTACCCCATGATCCCCGGACAACTCTTCCCCGCCGCTGGCGACATCGAACTCAACGCAGGGCGCGAAACCGTTACCCTCACCGTTGCCAATACCGGCGACCGTCCGATTCAGGTCGGTTCGCACTACCATTTCTTTGAAACCAACAACGCCCTCGCCTTTGAACGTGACAAGGCACGCGGCTTCCGCCTCAACATCCCGGCGGGGACAGCGGTGCGCTTTGAGCCGGGGCAAACCCGTGAAGTCGAACTGGTAGCACTTGCGGGCACACGCGAAGTCTACGGTTTCCAAGGCAAAATCATGGGGGCATTGTAATGGCAAGGATTAGCAGACAGGCTTACGCTGAAATGTACGGCCCTACCACGGGCGACCGCGTGCGGTTGGGTGACACCGCACTCATTATTGAAGTCGAACACGACCATACGGTGTACGGCGATGAAGTCAAATTCGGCGGCGGCAAAGTCATCCGCGACGGCATGGGGCAATGCCAGCGCAACGATGCCGAAGTCGTGGACGTGGTGATTACCAATGCGCTCATTCTCGACCATTGGGGCATTGTCAAAGCCGACATCGGCATCAAACACGGGCGCATTGTCGGCATCGGCAAAGCAGGCAACCCCGATACCCAAGCGGGTGTGAATATTCTGGTCGGTGCAGGCACGGAAGCGATTGCAGGCGAAGGCCACATCCTCACCGCTGGCGGGATTGATTCGCACATCCACTTCATTTGCCCGCAGCAAATCGACGAAGCCTTAATGTCCGGCGTGACCACCATGCTCGGTGGCGGCACAGGGCCTGCGACCGGCACGAATGCCACCACTTGCACCCCCGGCATCTGGAATTTGCACCGCATGTTGGAAGCCGCCGACAGCCTGCCGATGAATCTCGGTTTCTTGGGCAAAGGCAATGTCAGCCAGCCCGAACCCTTGCGTGAACAAGTCGCCGCTGGCGCGATTGGTTTAAAACTGCACGAAGACTGGGGCACAACCCCCGCCGCCATCGACAACTGCCTGACGGTGGCGGATGAAATGGACGTGCAAGTCGCCATCCACACCGACACGCTGAATGAATCCGGTTTCCTCGAAGACACGCTGGCAGCCATGAAAGGGCGCGTGATCCACACCTACCACACCGAAGGTGCAGGCGGCGGACATGCCCCCGACATTATCAAAGCCTGTGGGCAAGCCAATATTCTGCCATCGTCCACCAACCCGACGCGCCCTTACACCATCAATACGGTCGACGAACACCTCGACATGTTGATGGTGTGCCACCACCTTTCCCCCGCGATTGCCGAAGACGTGGCATTTGCCGAAAGCCGCATCCGCCGCGAAACCATTGCTGCCGAAGACATTTTGCACGACCTCGGCGCATTTTCGATGATCTCCTCCGATTCGCAAGCGATGGGACGTGTCGGCGAAGTCATCATTCGCACTTGGCAAACCGCGCACAAAATGAAAGTGCAACGTGGCAGTCTCGGCACTGACCCCGCCACACACGACAACTTCCGCGCCAAACGTTACATCGCCAAATACACCATCAATCCCGCGATTACGCACGGTATTTCTCACGAAGTCGGTTCGGTCGAAGTCGGTAAACTCGCTGATTTGGTGTTGTGGAAACCGGCATTTTTCGGTGCAAAACCGAGCTTGATCATCAAAGGTGGCATGATCATCGCCGCACCGATGGGCGACCCGAATGCGTCGATTCCAACGCCACAGCCGGTGCATTACCGCCCGATGTTTGGCGCATTCGGCAAAGCCAAACATGCCACCACCATGACTTTCCTTTCGCAAGCGGGCTACAACGCGGGCGTGCATCAGCAATTGGGGCTGCAAAGCCTGATTGGGGTGGTGAAAAACTGCCGTACCATCAGCAAAGCCAGCATGGTTCACAATGACTACCAGCCGGTGATTGAGGTGGATTCGCAAACCTATCAGGTGCGGGCGGATGGTGAACTGCTGATTTGCGAACCTGCCAGCGAATTGCCGTTGGCGCAGCGTTATTTCTTGTTTTAAGAGGCTGAGATGTTAAAGATTGAACGGATTCTGGACAAAAGTAATGTGCCACAACGTCAGCCGCACTTGTCGCTGACCTTACCGCACGAACGCCGTATTATCAGCCGCCAGCGCGTCACCCTCGACGATGGCAGTGATGCAGGCTTATTCCTGCCACGCGGTTCCAGCCTGCAACACGGTGATGTCCTGCAAGGCGCAAGCGGTGAACTGATCCGCATCCAAGCTGCCCCCGAAACCGTTTCCACCCTGACGTGCGCCGACCCGTGGTTGCTGGCACGCGCCTGCTACCACCTCGGCAACCGCCATGTGCCGGTGCAAATCATGCCGGGCATGATCCGCTACCAACATGATCATGTACTGGATGACATGTTGCACGGTTTGGGCTTGCATGTGGTGGTGGAACAAGCACCATTCGAGCCGGAAGCAGGCGCGTATGGTGGCGGGCATTCGCACGGACATCAGCATGACCATGATCACTGATCTCGCGCTGCTACGGCTGCTGCATCTGGTCAGCCCGACCTTGCCGATTGGTTCGTTCACCTATTCGCAGGGCATCGAATGGGCAGTGGAATGCGGCTGGATTGCGACTCCCACAGATTTGCAAAACTGGTTGGCAAGTCAGTTGCATAGCGGCATGACGCATCTGGATATTCCTGTGCTGCAACGCCTGTATCACGCGGTCGAACGCGCTGATGTGGAAACGCTGGAATACTGGATTCACATCCTCAACGCCAGCCGCGAAACCAGCGAGTTATTGCTGGAGGAAAAAAATCGCGGGAGGGCGTTAACCGATTTGCTGATTGCCTTGGAAATTCCCAATGCTGCCCGCTGGAAACCGCTGCTGGCACAAAGCCAATCCGCCGCTTTCGTACTCGCTGCGGTGCATTGGCAGATTCCGCTGCAACAAACCGCTTACGGCTATGTGTGGAGCTGGCTGGAAAATTTGGTGCTGTCAGCGGTGAAAATCATCCCGCTGGGGCAAACGCAGGGGCAGAAGATTTTGCATGAAATGACTTTGTTGCTGCCGGAAGTGGTGACGCAAGGTTTGCAAGTGGCTGATGACGACATTGGCGCGTCATCGCCCGCTTTAGCCATTGCCAGCAGTCGCCACGAAACCCAATACACCCGTTTATTTAGATCGTGAAGAAAGGAAACCCCATGTCCAATCCCTTGAGAGTCGGTGTCGGCGGCCCGGTCGGTTCTGGTAAAACCGCGCTGCTGGATGCGCTGTGCAAAGCCATGCGCGACACTTACGACATTGCCGTTGTGACCAACGACATTTACACGCAGGAAGATGCGCAATTCCTGATGCGCAGCGAAGCCCTGCCCGTAGAACGCATTGTCGGCGTGGAAACCGGCGGTTGCCCGCATACTGCGATCCGCGAAGATGCCTCCATGAATCTGGCGGCGGTGGAAGATTTGCAAATCCGTTTCCCCGACCTCGACGTGATTTTCATCGAAAGCGGTGGTGATAATCTGTCGGCAACCTTCAGCCCCGAACTCGCGGATTTAACCATTTACGTGATTGATGTGGCGGAAGGCGAAAAAATTCCACGCAAAGGTGGCCCAGGCATTACCCGTTCTGACTTGCTGGTGATCAATAAGATCGACCTTGCACCTTACGTGGGGGCTTCGCTGGAAGTCATGGAAAGTGACAGCAAACGGATGCGCGGTGAACGTCCGTTTGTGTTTACCAATTTGAAAGAAAAGTTAGGCTTGCAGACGATTATCGACTTTATCGTCCACAAGGGGATGTTAACGGTATAAGCCTTACGCGCCAGCCTGCATTTGGCTTTGCTGGGCTTCGAGCTCAGCAAGCCGCTTTTCCAAGGCTTCCAGCTTTTCACGGGTACGCAATAGTACTGCTGATTGAATATCAAACTCTTCCCGCGTCACCAGATTCATCTTTTGCAGGCCGCCTTCGAGCAGGCCGCGCATGTTCTTTTCGACATCTTCCTGCATATTGCGCACCGGTTCGGGCAGGAGTGCCGATAATTTTTTTGCCAGATCATCGAGATTGCCAAAGCTTTGCATGAGGTATTCCTTAAACTAACTGAATGCCCCGGATTGTAGCAAATTCGGTGACAGTGTGGTTGGGTGGTGGGCTTAGTGCATTAATGCCGACCAATGCACTATTATGGTGCTGATGCACGCTCCGAAAAGGGGATAAGTCGACTAAATGGTGGTTTTTTTAAACAATTACTAGCTGTACCTTGTGGTCATGCGGCTTCTGAGTGATTGGCACGTCAATTGCAACATTCCTAGCGTTAAGCAATTAAATTTGGCATCCCTAACTAGCAAGGAGTTAGTTCTATGAAAATGGTTACAGCCATTATTAAGCCATTCAAACTCGACGACGTGCGCGATGCGTTGGGGGATATTGGCGTTAAAGGTATCACAGTCACTGAAGTAAAAGGTTTCGGGCGTCAGAAAGGTCATACTGAATTGTACCGTGGCGCAGAATACGTGGTGGATTTCCTACCCAAAATCAAGCTTGAAGCCGCCGTCGCCGAGTCGCAAGTGGATCAAGTTATTGAAGCGATCACTAAGTCTGCGAATACAGGCAAAATCGGTGATGGCAAGATTTTTGTCACCTCAGTAGAACAAGTTATCCGCATTCGCACTGGCGAAAGCGGTACAGATGCACTGTAAGGAAGGGGGAATTCCATGAATATTCGTCTTGGTTTAATGATGTTGGCGGCATTACTGGGTTTTTCCGGTGTGGCAATGGCTGACGAAGTAGCGGCTGCGGCTCCTGTGCCGGATAAAGGGGATACCGCGTGGATGATGCTGTCCACCTTGCTGGTTATTCTGATGATTGTACCGGGTGTGGCACTGTTCTACGGCGGTTTGGTTCGCGCTAAAAACATGTTGTCTGTATTGACGCAGGTGATGGCTATTTTCTGCATGATTTCGCTGTTGTGGGCGATTTACGGTTATTCGTTGGCATTCGGCGATGGCGGCAGCCTGAACTGGATGATTGGCGATTTCTCTAAACTGTTCTTGGCGGGCATTACCGCTGATAGCACCGCTGCTACCTTTACGGATGGGGTGGTCATTCCTGAATTGGTGTTTGTGTCCTTCCAGTTAACCTTTGCGGCAATTACCGTGGCACTGATTGTGGGCGGTTTGGCTGAACGGGTGAAATTTTCTGCCCTGATGATCTTCGGCGCATTGTGGTTCACCTTCTCTTACCTGCCAATCACGCACATGGTGTGGGCAACGGGTGGTTACTTGTTTGAAGCCGGTGATTTAGACTTCGCGGGTGGTACAGTCGTACACATCAACGCGGGTATCGCAGCACTGGTGGGTGCAATTGTACTGGGTAAGCGGGTTGGTTTTGGGCGTGACCCGATGCAACCACACAATCTGCCAATGACCATGATCGGTGCATCGTTGCTGTGGGTGGGTTGGTTCGGTTTCAACGCTGGTTCTAATCTGGAAGCGAATGGCGGCGCAGGTTTGGCTTTCATCAACACCATTTTGGCGACAGCGGCTGGCGGTATGGCGTGGATGTTGACTGAGTGGTTATTGCGCGGTAAGCCATCCATGTTAGGTGTAGCTTCTGGCGTAGTCGCAGGCTTAGTGGCGGTAACACCGGCTGCGGGTTTGGTGGGGCCGATGGGCGCTATCGTACTGGGTGCTATCGCCGGTGCATTGTGCTTGTGGGGTGTGACTGGCCTGAAGAAAATGCTGGGCTACGATGATAGCTTGGACGTTTTCGGTATCCACGGTCTGGGCGGTATCATTGGTGCGATTGGTACGGGTATCTTTGTTTCCCCAGCCTTAGGCGGTGTCGGTGTAGACGACTACTCGATGGGTGGGCAAGTAATTACCCAAGCATCAGGTGTTTTATTAACCGTCGTTTGGTCTGGTGTCGTGAGCTTTGTGTTGTTCAAATTGATCGACATGACCATGGGGCTGCGGGTATCGGAAGAAGAAGAACGCCAAGGTTTGGATACTGCTTCTCATGGGGAACGCGCTTATTCCATGTAATGAAAACTTAATATTCAACTGACTATTCTTCGAGTCGATTTGAGGCGGGACTAACACTCCCGCCTTTTTTGTGGTGCTGGTAGTTTACATTAAAAACCGGGCAACTGCCCCTGTTCACGGATCTGGAATGTTCCATCCGGTTGAGGTGGCACAATAAAGCTACTCATGAATTGCTTAGTGCCATCATCAATACCACTACCCGGTTTCAGGTTCAATGCCGTTTGGTACTGCCCAGTAGCTTGCAAGGTAATCGTACCATCCAATATAAACGCGGCATCGGGTGCAGAAGCAAGACTGATTTGTTGCGCCCCATCATCACTACTGCTGACATTCGCGGTGTAATTGCCGTAACGCTGCGGGAGCATTTGCACGCCTGCTTCACGCCATTCGCCATGCCCACTGAGTTTGGGAAGCGACTGCTGATCCCACTCCACAGCACTAAGATTGGCTTGAAAAGTGCCACTTAACGGCGGAATCATCAAACTTTGCAGGTAAGGTGATACCGCTTGCGCCGGTAAATTATTGAGATTCAACGGGCTACAGTGCAGTACACCTGCGAGGTTAATGCTGCAAATACCATCAATATCCCCACCCTGTGGCAAACTAGCCCGTAAGTCCGCCGCGAGTTGACCTTTCAATAAGGCACTGGTTTGCAAATCCCATTGCACATTATTGAGTTGCAAACCTTGAGCGCTCAAGCTGGCAGCACCACCTTGCCACAGTGTACCGTTGATACCTTGCAGTTGCACGGGCAGGTCAGCAGGCAGTTGAGCTAATACCAGTTTAGCAGGCAATTGTGTCAAGGACGTGAGCAGGAAACTGACAGTACCTGCGAGAATGAGGGTGCGTGTTTTCATCGTTCCAGCGTAATTTGTGCGTCAACCGTGCCGGGTTTGCCCGCCGGTTTGAGGGTCATACTGGTGGTATTGGCAGCGTGTTGGGTTTCCATTGCCGCAAGAAATTGCGCCAAGGTATCGAAGGGTTTAGCCTCTAGTTTCAGTGTCACCGTGTTTTTATTTTTTTCTTCGGAGCTAGTCCCTGTGCCATCCAATTGGAACTGCTTGAGAGCCGCAATGACGCTGGTATGCAAACTACCGCTTGCGGCGACTGCTGCATTGGGCGCTGCCCCTCGGAGTGCGAGGATTTCAGCACGTTGGCGTTGCATCTCTGCGTGTGCTGCCTGCGCGTCGACCAAATCTTGCTGTAATAATTGGTGATGGGTGTTCAGGGGTTTCCAAACAAATAACCAGAGCATGGTCAAACCAATCAGGATAGCGCCGCCAGACATCAGGCGGCGTTCGCTGGCTGCGAGATTTTGCCACCAAGCCTTCATGACTGACCTCCCAGCGTTAGCGTTGCTTTGACACTATCAGCGGTACGGGACGATTGCATTTCCACCGCATCACCCAATGATTTTTCCAGTGTATCCCGCAAGGTTTCAAGCGCTTGCTGGTTTTTGGCTTGCAAGTTGACTGTCAGCATACCGGTTTGCGCACGAATATCTTCCACGCTTAAATCACCTGCGGCTTGCATGGCGACGGCGACCGCTGCTAACTGGGGTAAGGGGCTGGTAGTAGTTGCCGTAGCGCTGCCGTTGCCTTTAATTCGTACTAATTCCGAGGCAAGGCGGCTTTTAAGGCCACGCGGGTCAACATCACTAACATCAGGGAAGAGTTCCGCGAATAGTTGCAGGTTCTGCGCATCTACCGCCTCAAGCTGTTGCTGTAAACGGTAACTGCCCACCCCATACATGCCCATGGCAACTACGGCTGACCCTGCCGCTAACCCTGCGGCTAAACGCCACCGCAGCCAATGCTGACGGAATTGAGCACGGGTTTCATCCTGCAAACCGTTCAATAAGTTAAGCTTGAGCGCTGCTTGCAGACTGGTGGGGAACAGTTGTTCGGCTTGGGTTTCAGGGATAATGGTGAAACGTTGATCCGCCGCCCATACATCCGTTTGATCGCTGTACAAGCGTAGCCGTACAGGTTCGGTTTGCCCAGAAGTCAAACTGTCCAATAACAGGGGCAAAGCGGCTGGGGTGCTGGCATAGCCTGACAACTCCCCTGTTCTTACCCAAATGTATGCGCCTTGTTGCCATAAAGTCAGGGTATCTTCCCCCCAGGGCAACGCAAACAGGTCTGGCAAGACCGTTTGGGGGCGTAACTGGTGTGCCTGTAACGCCTTCACCCATTCACGCAGGCGGTCACGACGTATGATCGCCACATCCACTTGCGTCGATGCGGGGCGTGTTTGCCAAACGATATGTTGCTGTTCCAACTCATCGGCAATACTGTCTTCCAAGGCAAACGGAATGGCTTGCTGCAACTGGCGCTGATTACGGGTGTTGACACTCGTCTGCGTCAACAATACATCACGGCTAGGGATCAGCAATACAATATCCTGCCCCCGTGCCAATGGCATAAGTTTTTCCCAAGAACCGTGTTGCCAGTCAGCAGGCTTGTTATTAAGCACTGCCCAAGCAGGTTCAGGATCATTCGGTGTTTGTAGGCGTATTACTAGCATCGTTAGTCGTTATTGGTTGTTCGTTAACCCGGTCGAATTGACGCATTATGACACGAACACTCCCCTTCGCGTCACGCAATAACAGACTGTTGACAAAAACCCGCGCCCGATTGATTTGCACCTCACCTGTGAGGCGAAAATATTGCGTGGTTACGTCAAAACTGTTCATCAATGCATCGTCTTTACCGGGTTCAAACGCCATGTCGCGGAGAAATTCTTCCTTGCTGCGATAGGCTTGCTTGAGTTTGCGCTTATCGAGAATCAGCGCAATTTGGCTGTCACTGAGGCGTAATGCCTTCAACACCCACTTACTAGCCGTATTGGGGTTAATGGTGGTTTTCTCGAATGGCAACGCCGTCACCGTCGTGAGGAAATGGTTGAGGGCTTTGTTTTTTGCTTCCGGGTCTTGCATCTCCAAACGTAACAAACGCACCTCACTCACATCCACAAACGGCATATCCGCCGCCAAGTAGGGAATAGCCCCCGCCAGATAATAATCGCGCTCTGCACCATCAATCCCTTGCGGTTGGGTATTGCTATCCAGCCAATCGGCAATCGCATCCGCGAAACCGGCGGGCAACCCCGCATCCGTCACAAACGGCTTTAACTGGTTGAGGGCTGCACCATCCAGTTTGCCGCGTTGCTCAGCATCTTGGCTCAACAGATTGTTGAGGTTGAAACGCCCTTGCAAATCCTCCAGATTGCCCGTGAACTTGACGATAGCCCCGCTTTCTTCCGTCAAGGTTTGGGTCGGGAGGCGGTAAGCCCAACGATCCGTCAATGCATCGAATTTATTGGTTTTAGCATCCAGTTGCAGTTGTAAGCCTGCGTATTGCTCCATCATCAGCACATATTGCCAGGCCCGTTCCAACGATTGGAAATTATCGGTTTGGCGCACCGCCCGACTCTGGCGGGCAAAAATAGCGGCTGCCAACGTCACGACCAATACCGCGATCACTAACACTGAAAGGATAGCGATACCGCGTTGCTGGCGTGGCCTGTTACGGGCTGGGTGATGATTTGGGTGCATTGGGTGCTATCGGTTGTAAACGTTCAGACAAACGGCGGCCTTTGCCGGGATTCAGTTTTTCATCGTAAATGGTGGTATACCCCATCACCGCCTGCACGTATTCGCGGGTTTCGGTGAAAGGAATGCTTTCGATCCACTGATCCGCATTGATCAACTTATCCGGTGCCCACTGGGGGGGACGCCCAGGCCCTGCATTATAGGCTGCCGTTGCCTGCGCGTAGTTACCGGAAAATGTACCCAACATGTCACGCAGATAGGCACTGCCTAACTGAATGTTAGTCGGTGGATGCAAAATGTCATCCCTACCCTTGAGCCTAAGACCTAACTTGTTACCGACGGCGTTGGCAGTGGGTGGAATCAATTGCATCAAACCAAGCGCTTTAGCACTGGATTCCACCGTCGCATCAAACGCACTTTCACGGCGGATGACCCCCATGACCCAAGCAGGTTGGATACCTTGATGGCGTGCTTGTTCCATCACCAGATCAGTATGCACCACCGGGAAGCGCAGGTGTGTTTCATCCCATTCTTTAGCACGTGCTACCGTCCAGATAGCAAGATTCGGGTCATTGGCACGGGTGGCGAGATCGGCTAACGCTAAAATACCCTCTTTATCCATTTGTTTAAGCGCACGAAACCATTCCTTGCGCCCTTGTTCACGGTTGCCCAACGCGAACCACTCGAAAGCGCGTTGGATGGCTGCAACTTTTTGCAAACCAGCGACCCGTTGGCTGCGATCCACCGGTGGAATTTTCAAACCGGGGTACGCCTGCCCTAAACGATCAGCCGCCAGAAAGCCGTAAAACGTGGCTTGCGGGGCAATCTTGGCGTAGAGCGATGTCGCTTGGGCTTTTTTACCGGTCTGCTCTAAGGCGCGGGCTTGCCAATAGTCCCAACTGGCAGCATCACGCTCATGCTCAAACGTGAGGTGTTGGGTAGCATCCAACAATTTTTCCCAATCCCCCTGACGGGCGGCGAGGCGAGCCATCCACAGATTGGCCTCCTGAGTGCGTTGTGCGGCGGGGATGGCGGCAAGGCGCTGAAGTGCAGCAGGGTCATGGCGCAAGGCTTGCTGCATCCCCAAAGCACTTTCCACCTTGGCGATGTCTTCTGGGGTAAATTGGCTGGTTTGCCGAGCCGTCTGCCAGAGGTTTTCAGCTTGCTGGGGTTCTTTTTTAGCAAGGCGCTCAAGGCCAGCGGCAATCGCATCACGCATATAAGACGTATCCGCTTGCTGAAGCGCTAGGGGTAGTGCCTCGGCTGGACTTTGGCGGATTCGAATCCACCTATCGACAGCGCGTTGCGCTTCTAGGGGTAAATCAGCCGCCAGTTGTGTGGCTAAGGTCGTTTGATTTTTGTCTAGCGCCGCCCGAATACGTTCCCAGTAATCCTTAGTGCTGAGCGTAACGTGACGCCGCAGTAAATCCGTGACCGGGATGCAAGCATCAGAAAGTGATTTGCTGATCCCCATCCAAGTTTGTTTGCCGGTTTCCAGCGCTGCGGTTTTTTGCCCCACGGCAGCCAGTGCCTGAGTGCGATAGCATTGGGTATCGGTATCGTCCAGCGTTGCCGGAATGGTTGCCAACAACTTTTGCCATTCCTGTTTGTCGGCTAGACGTTTGGCTAGTTGTATATGTAACGCATCAGCCATCAGGGAATCTGGGTAACGCTGGGTAAATGCCAGTATTGGCGCATCAGGAAGCATGTCGAAACGCTGCTTGAGGTCAGCATATTCCAACCATGGATAAAGTGGGTAGTGCTGCATCTCCGCAGGCAAGGTGGCAAACTTGTCCAGTTTTCCGGCTTGTAGCTCGCTGTAAGTTTGCTGAAACAGTTCGCGCTGCGTTGCCGATGGCTCCGCGAGAACGGATGGAATGTAGGCGAACGCGCAACAAGCAAATGTCAGAAAAAGTCGGCTCATGAATAAGGTTTTGCTACCAATAACGCGCCAAGGGTCTCATAAATGCCCTAATAGATTCAAATGAATGCTGAGCTGCCCGGTGGAATAAACGTTATGCCGCTTGATCGAATGCTTCTTCTGCCAACAATAAATTGCTTTTAAAGAGTAAATAACCGTAGTGTTTGACTTCCTCTGCTTTGGTGACTGCCGTAAAACACACACCAGCGTAGATTTGATGCCCTTCTGCGCTCGGCTGGTGGTCAATCATAATGATGTCGCGAGTCATCGGCTTTTCATAGGCAATGTCACCAAAATCGATACCGTGAGTCGGTGCAAATTTAACGGTTTGGCTACTATTTTTCTGGTGATGATGCGGGTCGGCGGAAAGAAACGCGATATTAACATGGCGGAGGATTAGTTCAGGCCAAGGATTGGAAATTTCAATGCTAAGACGTTCATCAAATCTGCCATTTAAGCGACGGCGCTGCATCCGTACTTTAGGCCAATAGCGGGAGCTGGCAGGGCGGGGGGATGCCTCACAGGGCGTACATTCGTGACTGTCAGCGTAACTGCTATCAGACACATGCAGTTGATGGATATTCATGGTGTTACCTCATTTCAAGCTAAGGGTGATTTTCAGTAATTATTTATTATTCAGGCTCTTGACTTTACTAAAAAGTTCCGAACGATGAAGTGATAGTGGTCACTTTTCTGACGAAGGATTTTGAAAATCAACCGGTTTGGTTTATCGCCTTATTTTTGATTTATATGCAGTTATTATAGTTCCGAGTAAACCGGATGCGGGATGAATCACGATAAGCGAGCAGATAGGTGGTATGTACGGCATTTAGACCGTACTCAATAAACTCAAATAGCGTGCAAAACGCTTTGGCGGTAGTTGCCCAGCATTGACAGCCGCTTTTATCGCACAACCCGGTTCATGGTTGTGCGTGCAATTGTTGAAACGGCATCCTCCCAAAAACGGGCGAAACTCCGGGAAACCGCTTTCCAAAGTGGCAAAATCCAACCCGGTCAACCCAAAATCCCGCACACCGGGAGAGTCGATCAACGCACCACCCGCTGGCAAGCGATACAGTGTGGCAGAGGTGGTGGTGTGCCGCCCTTCCCCAGTATCAGAAATCGTACCCACACGAATATCTGTATCTGGCAATAACTGTGCGGCGATAGACGATTTACCCACACCCGATTGCCCTACCACAATTGCGGTGCGCCTTTGAATAGCACTGAGGATATCCCCTATTCCTTGCTGCTGATCCGCAGCAACGTGCAGGATGGGGCAACCAATGCGCACGTATTCTGCTAAGCAGGCTTCCGCTTCAGCCGTCGCATGAGTCTGGCGTAAATCCATTTTATTCATCACCAGCAAAACATCCGCGTGCAGGCGATTGGCGGCAATCAGGTAACGGTCAAGGGTCTCCCACACTGGAGCAGGTTGCCAACTAGCCACCACAATCAAGAGATCAATATTGGCGGCAATGGGACGTAGTTTACCGCGAAAGTCCGGGCGTTCCAGCACATTGCGGCGGGGAAGCATAGCGGTAACAGCAGCATTGCCTTGGGCTTGGCGTTCCCATTGCACATGGTCGCTACAGGCGAGATGGTCGAGTTTACGGCGAGCCGTGCAACGTAGCCGCTCGCCCGCCTCGGTTTCAATCAAAAAGTCAGCACCAAAGCGGGTAATCACTTGCCCGATGCCTGAAGAAGCTGCGTGAGAAATGTTTTCCGTCATATCATTCTATTGTGACGGAAAACGCCTACGTTGCCCACGTATTACTGAAATTTGTGATACGTTTGGTTTAGATAACTCACCACATCCTTGATTTCGTCATCATACCAGTTGATATTCCGGCTAATGTCGCATTGGCGCACTTCTTTTTCTAAGCTCGCTATATCAGTGATATTCGGGTTGGGGGCAGTCAATTGCTCCGTATCACACGGGGAATGAGTAAACAACTTTTGCCCATTCACTGGATCAGGCTCGGCTAGGGCTGTCTGCATAAGCAGCAAGCCACCACAGAAAATCAACAGAGCTTTCGCTTTCATGTCATTACTCTTGTCACGTTTGTTGTTGTAAATGCGCAATCCGTATCGCTGCGGGCGGATGCGAGTCATAAAATGCCGAATACCACGGATCAGGTGTCAGGGTGCTGGCATTCTCTTTATAAAGACCCACTAATGCAGCAATCAGTTCCGTGCTACTGGACTGTTGTGCAGCAAACTCATCCGCTTCAAATTCATGTTTACGCGACCACCATGCCATGACAGGGCCGATAAAAAACGTGAATGCTGGGCTAACCAATACGAACAACACTAACGCCATGTAGGTAGACGGCTGGCTAACGCCGAGCGCAGTATAAAACCACTCTTGGTTCATTAACCATGCCAAGACGATGAAACCGGTTAATGTCATGATCATCGACAAGGCCATGCCCTTAACGATGTGTTTGCGTTTGAAATGCCCCAATTCGTGAGCCAGTACCGCCTCCACTTGTGCAGGCGTTAAGTGTTTCAGCAAGGTATCGAAAAACACAATGCGTTTATTTTTGCCGAAACCAGTAAAATAAGCATTGCCATGTGCAGAACGGCGCGAACCATCCATCACGAATACACCTTTGCTATTGAAGCCAGTACGTGCCAACAGCGCATTCAGGCGTTCGGCGACTTCACCTTCTTCCAACGGGCTGAATTTATTGAACAAGGGCGCAATGAATTTGGGGTATGCCCAAGTCATTAGTAGTGAAAATGCGGTCAGCGCTGCCCACGCATACAACCACCACAAGCTGCCCGCCGATTCCATCAACCACAGAATCAACATTATCACCGGAATGCCGATAATCAACGCCAGTGCTGCGCCTTTAAACAGGTCAGTAACAAAAGTGACGGGAGTCATCTTATTGAAACCGAAGCGTTCTTCCAGTACGAAAGTGCGGTAGAGTGACAGCGGCATATCCAATACGCTGCCAATCAATATCAGGCTAAGCATGACCGCCGTGCCCGTGTACAGCTCGTTCCAGCCAATACTACGCCATTGCGCATCCAACCATTCCAGCCCACCGCCGAGTGTCCAGGCCAGCAAAATGACCAAACCAATCAGCAGGTCGATGCGCCCTAAACCGCCTTTGGCGAGGGTGTAATCGGCGGCTTTTTGGTGCTCTTCCAGCGAGATTTTACCCGCAAACGGGGTGGGGACAGCCGCGCGGTGAGCGCTGACATGCTGTTTCTGCCGCAACGACAAGTACAGTTGTACCAAGGTCGACGCCAACAAAAACGCAAGGAAAATGTAGGTAAAGGTTTGCATAATCTCTGTTATATTCCAAATTCCCTAAAGTAAGTGCAGTGTACCCGAATGAGCATGAATCAGGAAAATTTGATCTGGATTGATCTGGAAATGACAGGTTTAGATACCGTCAACGATGTGATTATCGAAATTGCCACCGTCGTCACCGATAAAGACCTAACTATCTTGGCGGAAGGCCCAGTGATTGCCATCCACCAAACTACTGAAACGCTGGCAAAAATGGATGAGTGGAATCAGAAACAACACGGCGGTTCGGGGCTGATTCAGCGCGTGTTGGCGAGTGAATGGACGGAAGCGCAAGCGGAGCAAGCCACCCTCGATTTCCTGAAACAGTTTGTACCAGCGGGCGCGTCGCCGATGTGTGGCAATAGTATTTGTCAGGATCGGCGTTTTCTGGCGCGGCAAATGCCGGAATTGGAGAAGTTTTTCCATTACCGCAATCTGGATGTGAGTACCTTGAAAGAGTTGGCGAATCGCTGGAAACCGGGACTGGCGGCAGGTTTTAAGAAGGAATCACAGCATCTGGCACTGGCGGATGTGCGGGATTCGATTGATGAGCTGGCGTATTATCGGGCGCATTTTATTCAGCAGTAGCGGATAACATCCCCTTAAAATCATGTGGAGCCAATCACCCCCCGTTACGCGATTTTAGCGTATAGCAAGACAGGCAGTTACCCACAACATGCTTGTTTTTGTCATGTTGTTGTAATCTGTAATTTCTATCATGATGATAGTTAAAAAATAATAGCGCTTTACGGGAGAACACATGGCAAGGCAATACGGTTATTGCAGCAATTATGATGATTGCTCATTTGCTGACAGGCGCAAGATCCAGGATGCTGATGACGCACATTTTATTTGCACTGAATGCGGGCAACCCCTAAGTCCGGCTGGTACGGTAGCCAACAATACCCCCCAACGTGGAAGGACAGCGCCGCCCGTTAGCTCGGTCACACAAAACATTGGGCTGCCACTGGTGCTGTTGGTGGTATGCCTGCTCTTGCTAGGGGGAGTGCTGGTGGTGTGGTGGTTTGGCTTTCCAGCACCTGCTGCCAACTTACCCGTACCCGCCAACAATTCCGTGCTTACCACCATTCTGGGGCGTTCGCTTCAGGATAAGGCCGCGTTGTTGCGCCTGCATGGTTCTAACACGATTGGCGCTACCCTTGCTCCAGCATTGGCAGAGGCATTTCTGAAACAAAAGGGTTATACCGATGTGCAGCAGGTGCGGGATGGTGAGCTGGACATCCGGGTGCAAGGCAAAGCACCAAGTTCCGGGGAACAGGACAGCATTGAGATTAAAGCCTATGGCACAGGAACAGCTTTTATGGAAACTCCGCAACACGCTGGTGTGGGTTTGCTGGGCGGATTTGCGGATATTGGTTTGGCATCGGGTGCGGCAAAAGCCGATACCGTGAGTGCCTTCCAGACGCAGGGGCTGGGCGACCTGACTTCGCGGGCGCAGGAGCATGTTGTGGCGTTGGACGGTGTGGCGGTGATTGTTCATGCCAATAACCCGGTTGGCGCGTTGCCGCTGACGACCATTGGGCAAATTTTCCGGGGCGAAATCAATGATTGGTCAGCCGTACCGGGGGCGAATATGTCCGGGGCAATCCAGCGTTATGCGCGTGATAACCAGTCTGGCACACATGACACCTTTGCCCAATTAGTGCTTTCTGGGCAAATGCTGGATTGCGCTAACCCCATAAACCTGAAATGTTTTGAAGACAGCAATGCCTTGTCAGCACATGTTGCCAGCGATCCGGGTGGTATTGGTTTTGTTGGGCTGAATTACATCGGCAACAGTAAAGCCTTGCCGCTGCGCATGGGGGATGGCGGGCGAGCGTTGTCGCCCAACCGCTTTACCGTTAAAACGGAAGATTACCCACTAACCCGACGTTTGTTCTTTTACCAAACTCGCCAACCTAGCCCGTTAGCCAGTGAGTTTGTGCGGTTTGCATTAAGTGATGCCGGACAACAAGTGGTGACGGATGTCGGTTTGGTTGGGGTAGGCTTGCAGGATCAGGCGGATAAAGCACCGCCAGTGGTCAAACAGGTGGAAGAGAGCAAACAAGTATTGCTGGAAGATGATGCGGTGCCGCCAGCCTATAAAACAGCGATCCAAAGTGCTGACCGTACTGATACGCCACTCAATTTCCGCTTCCGTTCGGGGTCTGCCGAGTTGGATAACCGTGCTCACCGCGATGTTGGACGTTTGGCAGAAAAAATGTCACGCCCTGAGTTTGCCGGAGCCAAACTGGTGTTGATCGGCTTTGCTGACCCGCAAGGCAGCCCGGAACGCAATCTGACGCTCTCTCAACAGCGTGCCAGCCAAATCCAGCAACAACTGGAGGCAGAAGGTTTGTCGGTAGCATTAGCGACCGGGTTTGGGGAAGAACCAGCTCTGTTGCTGGATTCACGTGAAGATGAGCCGGAGAGTCTGGCGAAAAACCGGAGGGTGGAAGTATGGTTGCGCCGTTAATCCCAATCAGAGCGGAAGGCATTAAAAAACCGATCCATTTGCTCTATGTACCGACCATTTTTTGCAATATGGGCTGCCAATATTGCTATTTGGGGGAGCTTACCGAGGAACGCCCTGATGACAGGCTGGCAGTGACAACCTTGCAAACGACCTTGGCCAAGTTGCTGGAGGCAGGTTACTTGCCCTTTAATTTGTCTTTCCACGGTGGTGAAGTCACGACGCTGCCCACTAAAACCTTGCGTGCCTTGTTCGACATTGCCCAGCAACATTATGCGGATTACGGCAGTACCATTCAGGGCATGGGCTTCAAGCTGAATCCCATCCATGTTAAAACCAATCTACTGAATTTTGCCAAGCATTATGCGTTAATGCAGGACTATCAGGTTTCCATTAGCGCTAGTATTGATTTGCCGCTAAAGTTGCACGAGAAATACCGGGTGGATAAGAAGGGGGCAAGTACCCTAGGACGAATCGAACAGAACCTGCGTTTATTGGCGCAATACCCGCACCGTAAAAAGCTCTCTTGTGTTGTAACCCGTGAGCATTTGCAGCATCTGGATGATTTTATTCGTGACATCCATTACCTGCACACCGACATTGGGCTGGACATGAACCGTTTCAATATTATGTTCAGTTTCGATTCCCTGAAAAATGGTGAGAAATTTACTGACCGAGAAGATGGTTTGACCATGTTGACTCAAGAGGAGCAAGTTAGGTTTTATCACGCGCTGAATAAGGCGTTTAAAGGCACGGCATTAGAGCCGGGCTTGCGTCAGGAATGGTTTAGCGAATTTACCCCCGATTATTGCTGTTCGGCGGTCAATTGCGGCAATAAGTTTTTTCTGCTCCAGTACGACGGTTCGGTATATTCTTGTCCGCGTGGGCAGTCGTCACCGGCTTATTACTACGGCAATGTTTTTAAGGATGAGGTGGAAACCATTATCCAAAACGGCTGGCAGGTGATTGAGCGCAATGAAAATAGCATGACAATGGATGCCGGTTGCCTGCAATGTGAATACCTGACGTATTGCAATGTGGGTTGCACGTTTGTGCGTAGTGAAACGGGATTGCGTAAAAGCTATACCTGCCAGTTACAGAAAGCCATTTACCGCGACAACCCGGAACGTTATGTGCCGATGTCTGCCGAGCATCTAGCCTACCATGCTAAACATTTGCAATTGCGCAACAATACTCACAGCATTCAGCACTACTATCCGCATAAAGAGCATTATATTACCCCGGAATTATCTGCCCCGGAAAACAGTTTGCGGCATATTGTCCAGCGCGATCCGGTATTAACCGAGTTGTTTGGCAACCGACTGTTTTATCTGGAATGTAACGGGATACGTTATGCTTTGGAGTCGCCTATCCTACGCAATACGCGCGAGATTGAATATTGCGATGCCAATAGCCAAGTGGTGTTGGGGGTGCATAAGGAGACGTTTGGAATTGCCTGTGATGAGCCGGTCAATAATCACGTCATCCTGATGTTATTGCGCAATACCCCGGTGACGTATGGGGATGAGGGGCGTAGCAAACAGGAACATATCGTTGATTACGCGCTGTATAGCCAGTCATTGATGGCGGTATCGGTGCTGGAGGACGATTATTACCGCTTTGATCTCCACCATTTTCTCAAGAGTCATGCCGGTTTTTACCGTCCGCAGGTACGCAATAATTTGTTTGTCACCACGAAAACCTTGCGTGAATACCATTATAACAAGCATCGCAAGAATGCGTTTTACCATGTGCAGGCAATCAATCTGCCATTTTCTAATTTCGAGTTTTACTGGAAGGAGTAATGTTATGGGATTGCAACACACCAATTTAATTAAAAGGACTGCCTTGTTTCTGGAAGAAATACTGTTAAGGAGCGACCATGCGGCAGTGCAGGCTAAAGTGGTAGGTTTTTTGGGGGATGGCAATGTAAAGAGCCATGTCCTTTACAAGAATTCGTCGTTGTATTTTATTCACCAAGCGCATTTGCTAGATGATATGTCGGTACGTTGTGATTTCCGCGACAGGGATTACGTGCGTTTTGATGGTCAGCGTATTACTAGGATTGATCCAGACTATTATTTGGGGGCAGCAGGGGCGACGACAGCCAGCGGCGCAAGCTTCAGTTTTAGTCTGTCATTCGGTGAGTCCAGTACGAATAACAACAACAATAATAATAACAACAACAATGGCAATAATAATGGGTAAAGCATTTACTGCCTGTGTGGTGGCTTTAGTTTTAACGTTCTATCTGCGCAATTTGGATTCAGTCGTTACCGGTATGATTGCGCTTGCGTTATTCATCTACGTGCTGTTTATCGTCACTATCGAAATTAATCGGTATCAAAAGGACAAACTTGCCATCGACTATTTGCGGAATGTGCCTTGGCTCGATGAAAGCAAAGGAGATTGTTATGTCAAAGCGACGGGCAAACTCATCAACCCTGATACCCTGACAACACCGCAATCCGGTAAGCGCTGCAATTTCTTCGCCTTTACCGTACAGGGAGAGTGGGAACACAAGCGAAAAAAGCCCCAAAAAGGCATGGAGACGCTGCGAAAAACCCTACATACCGTTACCTCGGATCAGGATATGGAGATTCAGTGCAGTAACTTCACCGTTTCGTGTAACGTTGCTGCTTTCCTCAAGCAGGGTGTGAGCCTGTTGAAGAAAGATCAGAAAACGCAGCGATCTTCCCCCGTCCCGTTACCGCCGGGTAAATCTCACCCTTATCGTCGATTTATTATCACAGAAAAACATTGTAATCATGCGGATGAAGTGACAGTTTTCGGACGACTGGTTAATAACCAAGGTCGGTGGCGTTTGGCAGCGCCCCACCGTGAACAGCAGCCAGCCATTTTTGCCATTGGTAAACCGAAAACAGTTTATAACTTTTTCCAACATAAAGTTGACGACCGCTACCGGCTTTTTTTGTGGAAAGCGGCAGGGATTGTCACGTTCAGTGTGGCATTGCTGGGGTGGAATGTCATGCTGCAACTGTAGTGGAAGCAACAACGGCATCAACTGGCAAAAGCAGCCCGTCGCCTCCCCATAGGCAAGCCATAGCCCTTCCTGTAAAGTCCTCCCCAAACCCCAATCAATAACAATAACGGACACCCCATGACAACCGCAGCCCCCCAACTGATTCAGGCTACGCTTGCGCAATTGAACAAGGTCATCCACGGCAAGGAGCAGCAAATACAACTCGCCCTCACCTGCTTGCTGGCAAACGGTCATTTGCTATTGGAAGACTTACCCGGTATGGGTAAAACCACCCTCGCCCACGCACTAGCGCAGGTGTGCGGCCTAGAATACAAGCGGGTGCAATTCACCAGTGACTTGCTGCCAGCCGATTTGATTGGTGCAACGATTTTCGAGACGCAGGCAGGCAGATTCCGGTTTCACCCCGGCCCGGTCTTCAGCCAAGTCTTCCTTGCCGACGAACTGAACCGCGCTACCCCCAAAGCACAAAGCGCCTTGCTGGAAGCCATGGAAGAGCGCCAAGTGAGCGTCGATGGCACCACCCATACCTTGCCCTCCCCATTTTTCGTGATTGCCACCCAAAACCCGCAAAGCCAGTCGGGAACCTTCCCGCTGCCAGAATCGCAGCTTGACCGTTTCCTGATTCGTCTCTCTTTAGGCTACCCTGAACCTGCGGCAGAACGTGAGTTATTGAAAGGACGTAACGGGCGGGTGTTACTCGCCAGTATGCAGCAAGTGTTACACGAATCCCGCCTGAAAGCCCTGCAATCACTCGTCCCGCAAGTGAAAATGACCGACACCCTGCTGGATTATGTGCAACGCCTGATTGCCTACACCCGCCAGACCGACGTGTGCCATTTAGGGTTGTCACCGCGTGGTTCGCTGGCATTGGTTAAAGCAGCGCAAGCTTGGGCATTACTACAAGGGCGCGGGCATGTATTGCCAGAAGACGTGCAAGCGGTGTTTGCTGCCGTGGTCGGGCATCGCCTTGTCGGGCGGCAAGAAGCGCAAGGCGAATCCTTGGCGCGGCACATCCTCAGCAAAGTGGATGTTGTCGGGCGTGGATAAGATTTTCATTCTCCCCAGCAAAACCGCACTGGGGTTGTTAGCAGTCGTGGCCTTGCTATTCTTGTTGGGGATCAATTTCCAAAACTCACTGGTGTACATCATCAGCTTTTGGCTACTGGCCTTGCTGTTGCTGAATATCTTTTACACTTGGCGTAATTTAGCTGGGCTGTCCGTTACCGTTATTGGCATTGAGCCGTGTTTTGCAGGGGAAAATGCGGTGTTGGAAGTCTCCCTCAGCCGCCCCGTAAAGCAAGCCAAATACGCGCTGGAATTGGACTGGGAAGGCGAAAGCCAGGTACAGGTAAATCTGATTACCACCCAAGTCCAACGGGTAAAACTCTCACATAGCACTCAAGGGCGCGGGTATTTCAAACCGCCACGCCTGCGTATTACCAGCCGTTACCCCACCGGTCTGGCGGTAACATGGTCGTATGTGTCTCTGGATGCACAAGGTTTGGTCTACCCCGCACCAATAGAGAAGGCTTTCCAAACGAACGGCACTGCCCCTAATGCAGCAATAGACACGGGGTTGGAAATCATGGGTGGCACGAACGATTTCGGTGGGGTGCGTGATTACCAGTATGGCGATGCCCCTAAACGCATCCATTGGGCTAAATTCGCCCAAACCGGCAAGCTTTACACCAAGACATTTGTGGATTATGCCAGCCATGACCTATGGCTGGACTGGGATAGTTTGCCGATGCCGGGGGTGGAAGTACGTTTGTCACACTTGTGCCGCAAAGTGCTGGAATGCCATCAGGAACAGCGCCAATACGGTTTGAAGCTGCCCGGTAAAGTGTTTGCCCCCGGTAAAGGCGAGGCGCACAAGGCACAGTGCTTGCAGGCATTGGCACTATTTGGAATGTCTGGCTGATTTTGCATGAAAGCTGGCTGATTTGTGCTATCGGCTGATGATGTAAAATCAGAAGATTTGACTCAGGAATGAGGCCACTTTACGAGAGGGAACTTATGAAATATCTAATCACCATTCCGGCTATTTTTCTTATCGCCATGCAGGTTCTGTCCTGCTCAGCCAATAACGGTGAAAAAAATGCCAATCAGCAAGCACCCAAGGAGGAACCAACCATGAACAACGGAAGCGCACACACAGAACTCAGCATATCTGCCAATTCCTTCAGGGGAATTACCGTCGGTGACAATATTTCAGCGTATGCGAAGAGCGATTATGTCCAGCAGGACACCTTGAAAACCGGCGAAGGGGATTTCACCGTCTACACCATCAAGGACTTCAACAATAATCCGGCAGGCTATTTTATGCCTGATCCCAATAATGAAAGCCGGGTGGGTGACATCACCGTACAAACCCAGATGGCGCAAACGGCGGAAGGCATCCACGTTGGCAGCACTTTAGGGGAGTTAAGGATGCGCTTCCCTGACATTGAGGTTCACGGCTCTGAAATCGAGGGCAGGACGTATGCCCGCCATGACACCCTGTCCTATCGTCTGGACGTAGCATTGTTTAGCTATGACATTGATAAGTCAAAAATTCCGGCGGATACCAAGATCACCGAGATCATTATTAATCGGCAGTAAACAAGGAACGTGTATGAAACAACTTCCCAAAGAGGGCGTATGCAATACGCCCCTACAGCGGATGGTCTTCGTAGGGGCGTATTGCATACGCCTATACGCATCAACTTTAACCCGCGAAAGCGGTCTCCCTCTCTGGTAGGCTATTAGTTTTGCACACCGAATAGATCGACTTCGACAAGGAGACCGCGCATTGATACTGACAAAAGTAGCCACCGCATTGCAAGCCATCTTGTATGAAAAAGCGGACGCGTTAGCAAAAAAAGCGGCTTCATTCAACGCCAGCGCAAACTCAGCGGCTCGAACTTCATCCGCAGCTTGGTGTTTGGCTGGATGGGCAATCCTGCCAGCACATTGGATGGATTAAGTCGGACAGCCGCCTTCCAACAGCTCCCCATTAGTCCACAGGGACTGGACAAAC
>NZ_FNQP01000046.1 GCF_900107695.1 Thiothrix caldifontis
GGTGCAACTGGTGCAACTGGTGCAACTGGTGCAACTGGTGCAACTGGTGGTACGTCAATGCCTCCAATGATCACACCGGGTACGCACATGGGTAAAACCACTGATGGTTGCAATGCCGATGTTAAGTTCATTTGGAACGGTGGCAGCACTGCAACATTGTGGACTTCCAAAGGTGACATCAATCTGACAGGTGTACAGAAGCAAGCTGACGGCACACTGACAGCCACTGGCGGTAGCGGTAAGTACAACGGCTGGTATGGCAACTTGGTAGACAATGACGGTAACGGTAAAGTCTTTACTTTGAGTACTCAAGGTGCTGATGGTAAATTCAGCTTCGAAGCCGATCTGAAGAAAGGCATGGATTTGACTGGTAAAGTATCCTAAGCCTGACGTTATTCCATAAGTAACGGGTGGCGGTTCTCTTAAGAGTCCGCCATTTCTCGCCAGAGATGAAAAGCCCGCCTTTTGGTGGGCTTTTCTCTAATGCAAACCTTAACAAGGAGCTATAAAAAATGAACAAACAAAAGCCCAGCATTTGCTTAAACATGATCGTCAAAAATGAAAGCAAGGTTATTACCCGCTGCCTCAACAGCGTTAAAGACAAAATCGACTACTGGGTAATCAGCGACACTGGCTCAACGGATGGAACCCAACAAATCATCCGTGACTACTTTGCACAACACAATATTGACGGCATTCTCATAGAAAATGAATGGCGTGATTTTGCTCACAATCGCAATATTGCACTCGAACACGCCAGAGATAAGGCCGATTACATCCTCATCATGGATGCTGACGACTGCCTGATGGCGGCCGATGACTTCCAATTCGGCAACCTCACCGCTGACAGCTACAATCTAAACATTCGCTATAACGAACTTCAGTACGCCAACCTCAAACTGATTAGCACCAGACTTCCATGGAAATGGCAAGGTGTCCTGCACGAATACCTCGAAACAAACACCCCCTTCACCAACGAAATCTTGCAAGGTGATTATTTCATCCGAGCATCTACCGAAGGTGCAAGAAGCAACGACCCCAACAAATACCAAAATGATGCAAACGTTTTAATCAAAGCATTACAGAATGAACCCAACAATACCCGCTACCGCTTCTATCTGGCTCAAAGCTACCGTGATGCTGGCAATGCTGAAGCTGCCATCGAACATTACCAGCAACGTGCTGCAATGGGCGGCTGGGCAGAAGAAGCATGGTACTCCCTATTCGAGATCGCCCGCCTCAAAGAACAATGCGACCACCCATCAGAAGAAATTATAAATGCCTATATAAAAGCCTATGAATACCGTCCCCAGCGTGCAGAAAGCTTATACCATCTGGCACGTTATCTACGCATACACAACCGCTTTGCACTCGCCTATCCATACGCATTAGTGGCTGCTAATACCTCGATTCCCAAGGATATCCTATTCGTGCTCCCTGAAGTTTACCGCTGGAAAGCCAAAGACGAACTAGCTGTTATTGCTTACTGGATAGAGCATTACCAAGAGTGCATGGACTTGTGTGATAATCTATTGTCAGACCCTGAATTACCGGCTGAAGAGCGTTCACGGATACAGCAAAATCTCCAATTTGCGGCAGACAAGCTGGTCACGCCCGTCAGCCCCTCCTAACCTGTACGGACATGGAAAACCTGACCCATGGAAGAAGCACTTTCCCTGCGTGACCGCCTCAACCTAGAAACCGCCCGCATCGGTTGGCACGAATTAGAACGCTATTTTGCTGGCGGCAAAGTCATTCACGTGGATGCAGCTCTTGATCTCGTTGAAGTAGCCACCACCATCGCAGAAGACAATACCCACAGACTGCAACAATGGCTTCACGCCAAGCAAGTCGCACAGCTTCGCGATGAGACAGCCATTGGCTGGGCAAACCACCACCCCGACAATCTATGGGCAGTCGTGGTAGCTCCTTGGGTTTTAGTGCAAGAGCGCTTAAGCCCCTAAACAGAAAAAGCCAGCATCTCTACTGGCTTTTTATCATTAATTTCAAATCAATATGCTTACTTTGCAGTAGCGGGTTTAACCGTCGTCAAACCAAGAATCGCCCAATCCTGCATCCCGCCGCGATACCATTTGAGTTTATCCGCTGGGTAGCCAAACTTCAGTAAGGTTTTGATATTGGTTGGTGACTGACCACACCACATACCATTACAGAACATTACCAACGTCTTAGCCCCAGAATAGTCAAACACCTTACTAACAGCATCACCACCAGCGGCAACAGCTTCGTCCACTGCCAGCGCATCACTACCTTCAGCCAATTTCGCACCGAACTGCTCAGTCAGGATTTTGATAATGTCATCAGTACTAGCCCCCTTATCGGGTGCTAAATTTTCCCACGGCAAATTCACTGCACCTGGAATAGTACCCTTTTCAACCCAGTCAGCAGTACGGGAATCAACCACTAAAACACTAGCATCGCCACCGCTCATTTTTTCGAGATAATCCAACATACCCATTTCAGCAATGGTTTCAACGCCTTCCGCAATAGTATCCGGCTGGATACAGAATGGTGGGCAAGGGCGCGAAGTTTTGGCAAAATCATCAACCACTACGGCTTTATTATCTTGATTACGCTTGATTTCTACCGACTCACCGCCGTGTTTAACCGTAACGCTCATTTTGTCTGCGGTAATGCCTACAGGCTTAGCATCTTCAGCTATAGCCGCACTGGAAACACTCATACCCGCAAGTAAAGCAGCAATACCAAACAATTGAATTAACTTCATTTATATCCTCCAGTTATTAAATCTTACACCGAAATGACTGAACTCCCTCACTCTCTCCTTGCGGGAATACAGCAAACACTATCGACAGATTTTTAGTTACAATCAGGCTCATCATCTTTTGCTTTCTTCTCGCCCTCAGCAGCAGGTGCATTAGCATCAGGCTTTTTCTCACCGTCAGCCGCCGCTGGCACAGTTTCAGCAGGTTTAACGTCGGCAGCAGTCATCACCACTTCTTCAGTAACGACTGGTTTTGCTTCTGTTGTAGCCATTGGCTTAGCAGCATTTTCCTCGGCGTAAGCGGTTAGGTGCAAACTAAATAATGTGGTAACTGCTATTAAGAAAGGTAGTTTTTTCATCATTTTTCATCCTAAGCACATTAAATTGTGCTGTTTTTACAACACAACGTATATTTACCAGAAACAATTACCATACACAAGAAATCAGTTTATTATCAATAATTTATTATATGGTAATAAACTGATTAAACTAAATAACAACCTGTTGTTATTTAAATTCAGATAGTTATTCCACTTTACTTGTTTCATTAACAGGAAAGCGCTCCTTAACTTTACGAGCGGGATTGCCTGATACAAAACTATTGGCTTTGATCGGACTCATAACGATGGAATAAGGTGCAACAAAGCATTCATTTTCGATAGTCACTGCTGGCAAAATAACGGCACCCAAGCCAATACCAACATTATTACCAATCACGATAGGTGCTGATAATTGCGCCAATTCACCCCCCCAGCTATAACACACGCGCCGATCTGGATTAGCAGAATCCGTTGGTAAATTAGTCAAAGAGTAAATTTTTGCTCCTGAACCAGTTCCGCAATCATTCCCTATCTGCACACCACCATGCGCTTGAATCAGCGAGAATGGTGTAATGTGAACATTATTACCAACATGCAACTCACCAACTTCATGCTGATAATTTGGATTATCCAGTACTTTTGCGCCTTGTTCTAAAGGGACTTTACCTGCCATCAGGATGCAATAACGGTCGATCCAGACGTTATCCCCCAGATGAATGTCGCGAGAACCCTGAATAATAACACCTTCATCAATCACCACATTTTTACCGCAACTGCCTAAACGACGGCTGTAATACCAATAACGTACCGTACGACCTGCTGAGCCGCCTAACGGTCGAATGATGCTTCTCAGTAAATTATCAAAAAAAAGCGCTATGGACTTCAACATGAGTAATCCTATTTCTAATAGCTAGGGGGATAAAGGAGAAAATGACAAATAACATTCCTATAACATTTAGGACATTACCTGCCCACCATTCACGCGAATCGTTTCCCCTGTCAGGTAATCTGATTGGTGAGAAGCGAGGAATGCTACCACACCAGCGACATCATCAGGCTTAGCAATACGTCGCAACGGCACCCGTGCTGCCGCCATTAAACGAATACGTTCTGGCACTTCCGCTAACTGAGCAGTATCGGTCATACCGGGAGCAATCATATTTACCCGTATACCTTTGGGAGAGAGTTCAATAGCCAGTGCATGACTAAAGCCATCCAATGCCGCTTTAGCGGTGATGAACGGCAATAAATTTCCCATCGGAGCTTCAATCAATTGTGCACTAATGTGGATAATTTTACCGTAACTCGCAACTTCCATCTGTGGTGTGACGTGGCGCACCACATGGAAAGCCCCCTGCAAAGCAGTCTGTAAATGGGCTTCAAAATCTTTCCACTGTACATCTTCCCAACGGATTGCAGCCATCGGAGCCGTGGTGCAATTAACCAAAACCGTGATATTGCCCAAATGGCGCTGCACATAGTGTGCCATATTGGCTACTGCTGTTTCGTTACGAATGTCTGCGGCTACCATTACCGCTTTTTGCCCAGCAGCTTCGACATCACGCATCACAACCTCGGCATTCGCCACTTGGGTAAAGTAGTGAACAGCCACATCAAAGCCAGCCGCCGCAAGGTGACGACAAACAGCACTGCCAATGCCGCCTGACCCTCCTACCACTAATGCCACGGGGCGAGGTGCTTCTATTTCTATGGTCGCCTCTTCTTCAAACTCCACCACTTTGACTTTAGCAACACCTGTCGTCACCTTTTGCCGATGCTGGTTGAAAATATCCGTTTGCAACTCAATCACCTGCATCCGGTCGATCTTGCGCAGCACCTCTGCCCGTACCGTTAGGGTATCACCAACCCTAACCGGCAACAGAAATTCAAGATTTTGTGCAAACCACAATGCCCCGTCGCCAGGTAAACGTGTACCGATAATTGTTGAGATAAACGATACCCCTAACATCCCGTGGGCAACCGGCTTTTTAAAGCTGGTACGGGCGGCGTAAGTAGGGTCAACGTGTAAACGATTGTCATCGCCACTGAGTTCCACAAATCGCGCCAAATCTTTCTCTGTCACGACATGTTCTAGCTCAGCTACTTGCCCCACAAGGATTTCATCGAAACGTGCCATGCCCGCCCCTTCTTCTGCTCAGTGACATCATCATATTAATAATAGCTAAACAAACCATCATCGGCAGGTGCAGAGGTTTCTTCCTCACACTTATGCAGCGTCAATGCCACAATATCAGCCGCCGTATCTAACTGTGCAAATTCTTCTTCCGTGTAACGAATACCGAATTCTTCTTCTAGCAGCAGCAGAATCTCAACTTGCTTGAGCGAATCCCAATCTTTACGCCCACTCATGCTTAACCATACGCCTTCATCATCGGCAACCGGTTTACCCAAAATCGCGACGAGCGCTTGTTTCAGGGTATCCTTAATTTTTTGTGAATCCATGTCTTGTTATTCCTCAATTAATTGAACGCTTTGTACAGGCGTAAACTGTTCAAGGGTGTATTTAGGAATACCGTTCAGCCCTTCTTGAACGGCATCAGGAGCTACTTGCAAATGCCCTGCTAACCATGTCACTGCAGGCTGGTTACGTGGACCATGCTGAACACGAAAACAAACTTGCTCACAGGTCTGAAACTGCGGCAAACTGCGGATCGTCCACAACACAATGGTATCTTCTAGTTGTCGGCCTAACGCACGACAACTGATGCAGAGTTCTTCAATCATCAGCAAATCGCCATGACGTTCCGCAACAATTACCGCAATGATACCACTATCTGATAAACGGTCTTTCAATTGTACGCAAGCTACACAAGAATTTTCACTTTGATGGCGCTCAGTCAGCTCGGACAAGCTAAAACGCCGCATCGCCAAATTGAACTGATTGGTTTTTTTACACAAATCAGCCAAGCGCGACAAGTGTTCTTGTGGGGAATGATTGAAGACTAGGGTCACTTGTAAATTACGCAGGTATTCTTCGTGATCTGTCACTTCCGTCATCAATGACTCACGTAAAGCATTCGCTTTCATATCCTGATTACGCTTCACATCATCAGCCGTTATTTTCCAACGCCACAAAGCTGGATAGAATTCCACTGCCCGGCGAGTCAACTCTGCGTTTTCGTGAGCGTGAATGGCATGGACTTGAGGCAATTGACTGGTGACGGCTGCCAATTCTCCAATATTATCATCCACGAACAGTACTGCATCCGGCGCAATACGCAATGCCTGAGCCACGCGTGCAATGGCACTGGCTTTGTCGCCCCACGAGACTTCTGTTGCCGCAAAATCATCCCATTTCAAAGGAAAGTCATCACGTTGTGCAAACAGGTCTTCGACATCCACACGCTCATTGCGTGACACCAAGGCCAAGAAAATACCTTTTTGCTGCAAGGCTTTGACGGATTCCTGTAAGGCTTTGTGTTGCGGGGTCAATTCCACCCCTTGGATACCATCTTCGCCCAAAATACCTTTATGCAAAGTATTATCCAAATCCAAAGCCAAGGCTTTGATGGGAGGCGACAATGCCGCAGGGAACCAATGGCAAGCCAATTTACGCGCTAATAAAGGTTGAGCAGCATTACTGACGGGGGAACCTGTTGCCACCGCAATACGCATATCCAACAATTCCACTCCTGCTTCTGCGCACACACTACCAATATCAGCAAAGTAAATATCCGGCAAGGTATCCACCAGTGCCTGCATTTGTTGGTGCTGTTCATCACTTTGCAGCCAAGTTGCCACAATGATCGGCGCAGTAGTCGCAGCGCGTAACACCCCCAAACGGGTTAATAGCCACTCACGCCACGAAGCAAAATCGGTATTAGCCAGATAACGGCTACTATCCAGCCACAGCAACTCGATATCCGCCTGCTCACGCCCTGCGAACATCAAAGAATCATCATAATCCCCAAAGTTAAACATCACTTGCCAGCGCCCAAACGCAAAATAAGGTTGCGCCAAACTAGCGATGGATTCCAAGGCATGATTACGCCACACGTTAACCGTCACCGCACGCTGCTGGTCTTCCCCAAAATTCAGTTGCTGCAAAGATAACCGGGTAGGTCGCGCAGTAAATAGGGTTGGTTGCCCTTCCATGCGCTTGATAGTTGAAGACATCTCAGGAAACATTACATCCCGCTCCAGACAAATTTCATAAAGCTATTGACACTTTTTAACATATAGACCCCATTACCTTACCTGATTGTTAGGATGTAGCAACAGGATGACCCGATCAACTGTCATAAGGGGCTTTATTGACAAATGACGATAATTTATTATAGGTGTCGGTATGCGCTTCGGCAACAGGCAGATATGTATATAGAAGCCTATACTTATATTTGCAACCAAAATGTCACCGGTCCATCATTCGTCAATGAAACCTGCATGTCCGCAGCAAACACGCCCATTTGCACCTTATCGGCTAACTGTTGCCGTGCATTCTCCACAAAATAAGCAAATAATGCCTCCCCCTGATCGGGTGGAGCAGCAGGCGTAAAACTAGGTCGCATTCCCTTGCGGGTATCGGCTGGGAGAGTAAATTGCGGCACAATCAACAATTCTCCACCGATTTCACGCAATGACATGTTCATTTTACCTTGAGCATCGGGAAAAATGCGGTAACCCAACACACGCTCCAGTAAACGTTCCGCTTGAGCGGGCGTATCGGCTTTTTCCACGCCCAACAACAACATAATACCACGCCCAATCTGCCCAACCGTTAAACCGTTGACATCCACTTGTGCGCCAGAAACCCGCTGGATTAACCCAATCATACCAAGTAATCCACCAAAGCATCTGTCGCTTGCACCAACGCCTGCTGAATAAGCACTTCGCTTGCCGCATGACCACTCTCAGGAATCACATGAAAATCAGCATTCGACCATGCTCGGTGCAAAGCAAATGCCTGTTCTAACGGGCAAATCATGTCATAACGACCGTGAATAATACTGCCCGGCAAATGTGAAATACGGTGCGCATTATTCAAAAGCTGATTAGGTTCCAGAAAGCCGTTATTGATGAAGTAATGTGCCTCAATACGCGCCACGCTCATCGCCGTGAAGGGATCAGTAAAATGGGTTAAAACCGTTTCTTTCTGTTGCAAATTCGCGCAACGCGCCTCCCACGTTGACCATGCTTTCGCCGCCTGCATCCGTGCAATCTCGTTTTCCCCAGTTAGACGCCGGTAATACGCTGCCACCATATCACTGCGCTCAAGCTCCGGGATCGGCGCAAGGTAATCCTGCCAATAATCAGGGTAAACACGCTCAATGCCTTGCCCCAACTGGTAAAACCAATCAATATCAGGCTTACGGCACAGAAAAATACCGCGTAAAATCATCCCCCTCACGCTAGCAGGGTAAGACTCTGCATAGGCTAAAGCCAAGGTCGATCCCCACGACCCCCCAAACAAAACCCACTGGTCAATGCCGAGTGTTACGCGGATCAACTCCATATCCGCAACCAAATCCCACGTTGTATTACGCTCCAGCGATGCATGGGGCTTAGAACGCCCGCAACCTCGCTGATCAAACAAAATAATGCGATAACGATTAGGATCAAAAAATTGCCGATGCCACGGTTCACAGCCAGAACCCGGCCCACCGTGCAGGAATACCACCGGTAAGCCATCCGGTACACCGCATTCTTCCACATAGATTTCATGCACATCATCCACTTTCAAGTAAAAATGATGGTTATCACGGATGGGGGGATACAGTGCACTCACGCATTACTCTCCTTCGTTTACCAATAACTGGCGACATTCTTCAAAACGGGCGCGGTCAACCTCGTTGGGTTGCGGGTAATCCATTTGCAATGACTCCAACGTCTTGACAATGATCTCAGCAACGGTAACACGCATGAAATCCTTATTATCAGCAGGAATAGCATACCATGGCGCATGTTGGCGAGACGTCTCCCGCAACGCCTGCTCATAGGCTTGCATATACGCAGCCCAATGTTGGCGCTCTTTTACATCACCCGGAGAAAATTTCCAATTTTTATCAGCCTTATCGAGCCGTTTCAGGAAGCGTTTTTTCTGCTCATCCCGCGAAATATTCAACCAAAACTTAAGAATCACCGTGCCATTACGCGCCAGATGCTTCTCATGGTCACGAATAGATTCTAACCGATCTTGCCAAAGGGTATCACGGTTTACCTCGGCAGGCAGGTTTTGCCCATCTAAATATTCGGGGTGAACCCTAACTACCAGCACCTCCTCGTAATAGCTGCGGTTGAAAATGCCGATGCGCCCACGTTCTGGCAAACATTTGCTGGTACGCCACAGGAAATCATGATCCAGTTCCTCTACCGACGGCTGTTTGAAAGAAAATACCTGACAACCTGCCGGATTCACCCCACGCGTCACTGCACGAATCGTCCCATCCTTACCCGCTGCGTCCATTGCCTGAAAGATCAATAACAATGAGTGTTTATCATGAGCATAAAACCTCTGTTGTAGCTCATCCATACGCCCCACCAACTTTTGCAGGCGTTCTTCTAAAACCTTATCATCCGGCGCATCCTTAGGCGGGTGGGTTGGTGCTGTGGATAAGTCAAATCGACCATCAAACGACACCTGATAATTCGTGGGAAATTGGAACATATGGATTTTCTCCTGCTGCATTATTAGAAATAGTATAGCCAATAACTAACTCTCAACTGGATTAGCGACATGACCGACATCGAACTTCACTGGGCTAGATTGGAACAACTTTCCCCCTATACGCATCAACTTTAACCCGCGAAAGCGGTCTCC
>NZ_FNQP01000028.1:0-31197 GCF_900107695.1 Thiothrix caldifontis
GCGTCCGCTTTTTCATACAAGATGGCTTGCAATGCGGTGGCTACTTTTGTCAGTATCAATGCGCGGTCTCCTTGTCGAAGTCGATCTATTCGGTGTGCAAAACTAATAGCCTACCAGAGAGGGAGACCGCTTTCGCGGGTTAAAGTTGATGCGTATAACCATCGCCGTCATCACCCCCACCTGCCGATGCGCCAGCAAGGGCACTGTCACCACGCTAATGCCAAACGCCACCACCGCCAAGGCCGCACCACACAACACAAACGTCGCAATGAATGGCAAGAAATTCGCATCCCCCACCAAGGTTTCCCAACCACCGCTCACCAAACCCGAATGATCAAACACCAAGCCAAACAGCATCGCAATCAACCGCGCCCACACCACCAGCACCACCAACAAAATCACCCCAGCCGTCAGCGTATCCGCCACCCGATGACTTGCCAACGGAATCGACACAATCGCCACCGCCGATGCCAACAACCCCATGATCAAACCACCCAGCATGAACACCGCAAAAAACGGCAAGGACTCACGCCCATTCAGCAACGTCGCCAAACTCCCCGTCACCAACGGGCTATCCCCGAAAAACAGGTTAATAACCCCTATGGTCACTACTAGCCAAGCGAGCATCACCGCGCCCAAAATCAGGCCAAATGCAATCAGCTTGCCAGTACTCACCCGCGCATTCGACAAGGCATGTAATAACGAAGGCGTCTGCCCTTCCTCAATCCGCTGACTCATGTCATACAGCCCCACCGCTGCCAGCGGGCCAATCAGCATAAAGCTGGAAATCAACAGCAAGGCAAACAACGGGTTAGCAGGGCCGAACCCGATCATTAAAATCCCTGCAATAACAAATACTAAGCCGTAAGTAATGCTGGCAACGGGTCTGACTTTCAAATCATCCCAGCCCTTGCTAAGCCAACGCAGCGGCGCACTGCTGTCTAAGCGCCGCACGGCGGGAATGGGTTCATCGGTCACTACGGGGTCACTTATTAGGGATGCCATAACACTTCCTCCTCTGGATATGGGTAATACACGCCTCCTTCGCACCTATAGATCAATTTACCCCAGGCCATGTAAATCCCTGACAAACTGTAAGTCATTAAAAATACGAGCTTAAGCACCCCACACAATGCTATGCTCAAACGACGCTAAGTTCGGAGATAACCGCTTGAAAAAGATACCCCTGCTCGTTGCCGCCCTCGCCTTCGTCGTCGGTATTGTTGCCGCGCAATACTTACTGTCCACCAACGTCCCCCCCACTGCAACACCGAGTGGCAGTACCCGTGTTCCGGTGGTAGCAGGCAAATTCGGCGGTGATTTCACCCTCACGCAAGCAGGAAAACCGACCAAACTCAGCGATTTCAGCGGCAAAGTCGTGGTGCTGTATTTCGGCTACGCCTCCTGCCCGGATATTTGCCCCACCACCTTGGCGATTATCAGTGCAGGTCTTAAAAAACTCAGCGCTGAAGAACTGGCGCAAGTGCAACCGCTCTTTGTCAGCGTCGACCCCGAACGCGATAATGGCGAACGCCTGAACACGTATGCCCAACATTTCCACCCCAATATCAAGGGTGTAACGGGTACAGCAGAGGAAGTGCAACAAGCGGCACAGCAATACGGCGCATTCTTCTCAAAAGTCACCAGCACTTCAGCGATGGGGTATATGATCGACCATACCTCCAACACCTACCTGATTAGCAAAGACGGGCAGTTTGTCACGATTTTGCCGCATGAGATGACACCGGATACGGTGGCAGCCAGTATTCGGGAAGCCTTAAAACTCCAGCCTGATTAATAGAACCCCATGATTGACACTTCCCAACCCTCGACGCCAAACCACCCGTTTGGGGAAGCTTTCACAACACTGACCGACGCCGTTACTGACTTGGGTTTTGACGGGGTGTTGTACTCTTTCTACCCCAAGCCGATGTACTTGAGTAAGGATGCGCAACCCGTGCTGCACTATTCCGCAAGCTTTGCCCCGTTTGTTGCCCACTATATTAAGAACAACTACGGCAACCGTGATTTTGTGTTGCGTCTGGCATTGCAAGACTGGCGCAAACCGATTGATTGGTGGGGGGAAATTAACGCGGGTCGGGTAAGTCGTGAGGAACGGGCAGTAACCGAAGAAGCACGCAACAGCTTCGGTATCCAGTATGGTCTTTCAATCCCTGCACAGCGCGGCACGTTTGCCATCGCTGGCATTTCCGTCATCAGCAAAAATAGCAGTGCCAACCACTTTCAGAAATTGAAAAAAATGCACCTTACTCAACTATTTGCGCTTTCCGGCGACTATCACCACGGGGTATTTCATTCAAAAGAGTCTTTGCGATTCTTTATTGCCCCCTTGTTGGACGGCCTGAATGATACGCAAAAAATGGTACTGCGACACGTGCTGACGTTCAAACCCATGAAAAGCATTCCGCATACGTGGGGCATTACACCACGGTACGCGGAAAAGGTATTGGTCAATATTCGCCAAGAATTCGGTAACATCACAACAAATGAACTGCTGTATATCCTTGGAATGATGAACATCCACGAGTATTTATAAGGCGCTGCCCCAAAAATGCCTATAGGAAAAGACAGGTAGTAATTGAGAGATTCCTCATGGGTGGCAATTTGGGTTGACTAAACAATCTCGCGAGTCAGTAGACTTCCCAGAAGGTTTAGACGTGTTGCGGGGTTGCGAGGGCATGACATAAATCGGTGGTTGTGGTGGCTTTGGTGTTGATTTGCCACTGGGTTGTGTCTTACCTGAACCCGTTTTGCTTTTATCTTTGCCCTTACTTTTGTCAGTATCCTTGCTTTTGCTCTTGACGTCAGTTGTCGGTTTGATAGGTGCAGGCGGGGTTGCCGGAGGTGATTCCACATCGGGTTTCGTTTTTTCCTCTTCTGGAACGGTTGGTGTCGAAGCCTCAGTTTCAGGAGCTTCAGGTAATGCTGAGGCAGGCAATGACGCAGATTCAGGTGCTGCCGTCACTGCAACCGGGGTCGGCACGGTCGGAGAAACACCCGACGCCTGAGCCACCGCAGGAGGTTCAGTTGTCTTTTCAGAAGACAGCGCGGCAATTCCCAAGAATGCCAACCCCAACAGCAAAACGCTACCCAACAGGGCAGTCATCATCCGACGTTTCCCCCCAAGCAACCCACCCCTGACGTTGACTCCGGTTTGATGCGTTACACTGCCCTTCTCTACAGATTCACGTAGCAACGCCTCCCGCCATACGGCAACCGTTTGCGGGCGCTCAGCCGCACGGATTTGCAAGCCCCAAGCGATTGCTGCCAGCAGATGCGGGGAATAGCCCTCTCTCGGTTCCAGTTCCAGTGGGGTTTCGGTTTCCATCCGTGCCGGAGCATCAGGCGGGTTTTTACCTGTCACACAACGAAACATGACCGCAGCCAATGCGTAAATATCTGTCCATGGGCCTTGTTCCGTCGCATGGTGGTATTGCTCAAACGGGGCATAACCAGGCGTCAAAATAATGCTCAGGCTCATGCTGCGTTCCCCGACCGCCTGACGCGCCGCCCCGAAGTCAATCAGCACAGGTTCGGCATTGTCATTGATCAAAATGTTATCCGGCTTAATATCCCGGTGGATCAACCCGGCGGCATGGATGGTTTCCAGTGCATCCAACAGCGGCAATACCAAATCCAGCAACTGCTCCTGTGTCATGACGCCCTGCCCGTCAAGAAACTGTTGCAGGCTGAATTCACCCGCATATTCCATCACCATGTAAGCCGTGTTGTTCGCCCGGAACGAATGCAACACCGACACAATATGCGGATGCGCACGAAACGCTGCCAATGCCCGCGCTTCACTCAGGAAACGTTCCAACCCCCACTGAAAATTCGCTTCGTCTTTGGGGGAGGTCGGTACCACGGTGTTACCGGCAAGGCGGGTAGCAAATGCACCGGGCAGGTATTCTTTTAACACCACATGGTGGGCTAACTCCCGGTCATACGCCAAATACGCCACACCGAAACCACCGCTGCCCAAGGTGCGCAGGATGTCGTATTCCCGAAGCTGTGTCCCGGCTGGCAGGGCTTGACGGTGTTCTTGGTGTGGCATGGCGTGCTCCTTAGCCTTTACTGAACACAAAGCTGGCTTCGCCTAACGCCAACACATCGCCTTCCGTTAAGGTGCGGATGTCGTTAGGTTCCAGTACTTCGTTATTAAGGGTCGTGGGGTTGAGGGTACGCAGCGGGATAAGCTGCCACTGACCATCCTTGTGGTGCAAGCTGGCGTGCTGGCGGGATACCGTGCGCTCAGGGATGGCGCAATCATTAAGCTCCTCGTCATACCCCAACTGCACATGCGATCCTGTCAGGGGAAAACGCAAATGCCCCAAGCCTTGCAAGCCCTGCAAACAGTAACCACTCTCGACGGGTGCGGTGCTGCTGATCAGTTTATTGCTAACCGACGGCTTGGGCGGCGGAGCCTTATGCGCTGAACGCGATGAAGCAGAACGCGGCTGGCTAAACAGTAAGATGCCAAAACCCACCAGTGCAGCCAACACCAAACCACCACCGACTAACCACCACATCGGTATCCCCTCGTCAGTCGCTGACGGCGTAGCGTCAGTAGTCGCACCGGCTTGCCCGCTGCAAGCCTCCTGTTTCTGGAAGGCGACGTTTTTGACGGTTAAAAATGCCATTAACTCAGCCGCATCGACCGCCGAATAATTGGTATTGGCTGATTGGGAATTAACCCCCACCACCGCGCCGCAGTTATTGATGATTGGCCCGCCGCTATTGCCCTTTTCAATATCCGCGCTGTGCTGAATCACTTTAACCGGGGTAATCGAGCTGGGCAAATCCAACTCAACACTCCAGTTAGGGTCTTCCACCATGCGACTGATGCGCCCATCCTTTACTGAAGGGGTGCTCATTTGTTTCTCTACCGCTGCCAGTTTTTCTTTGGTCATTTTACCAGCGGATTCTTCCTCCAGAATTTTATTCACATCCCAAATTTCACCGACGCCGGGAAAGCCCATGGAATAAATGACCTGCCCATCTACCGGCAATGCCACTGGCAAAGCGGGACGCTCACTGAGTGAATCTACCGTCAAAATGGCAAGGTCACGATCAGCCAAGATTTCAATGTCATTGACTTTTTTAAGCTTTCCCCCGGAAACCCCGCCGTCGATAATCGACACACTGGAGGTTTTGACATCAGGAAAAAACAGTTCCGGGCTGGCAACATGGGCATTGGTGATCACCTTATTCGGCGCAATCACAAAACCACTGCCATGCCCGAAGGAAATGCGGTTCTTTTTATCGAAGCTTTCAATGTGGATTTTCACAATGCTATTGCGGGCGTTTTCAACCGCATCAGGACGCCCATCGCCCTCGGCATTACCCACCAGTGGCACTGCCAATATCACAAGGAAAGGCAGCAATAGGATGTATTTCAAAAGGTGATTTAACATGGTTATTAACACTCCCGGTCAAGATGCATCTGGAAAAATATCGCGCTTATCCAACTCCTGCACAGGTTCAGCAGGCGGTGGTCGCGGTTTAGGGGTAGGCACGGGTGCTGGCGCACTCGGTGGTGGCGGATTTTTTACGGGAGCAGCGGGAACCGCTGGGGCTACAGGGACTGCATGGGCGTTGGCAGCCGCTTCTGCGCGTTTTTTATCATGCTCCGCTTTTTCCGCACGTTTTTTAGCGGCTTTACGTTGCTGCTCGGCTTCATCAGCACGCCTGGCTGCCTTTTCCGCCAGCGTTCTGGAGGCTGCGGCTTCCTGCTCAGCCTGCATACGCTGGCGTTTTTCTTCCGCTAATGCCTGACGCTGCTTATCAGCACGCTGTTCAGCCTCTTGGCGTTCCTGACGTTCTTGCGCAATCCGCTGTTCGGCCTGATGCCATTGGTAGAACATCCCCGTCGCCGCACCTAACAACAGCGTTGCTCCCAATATCAGCGGCCAACGGCGGCGATGCTGGGTAACGGGAAGCACCGGATGTTTGAGCACAATCAAACTGATATTATCCTGTCCCTGCTGGCGTTTGGCTAAGGTTGCCATTAACAAACGCTCTGCCAATATCTGGGCAGACGCTTGCTTATCCAGCAAAGTATTGATGTCAACCGGATTGAGGCTCAACAAACCATCGCTGGCAAGTACCAGCACCGCATCCGTTGGCAAGGTCGCCTGCTGACAGTCGATTTCCTGTAACTTATCCGGCCCCAGCGCACTGGTTAAGGCGTGGGGTTCCTGTACATTGTCCAGTTCCGCACGGGAAATTTTGCCGCTTTCCCATAAGCGCCGGAAACGCTCCGCCACCGTGTGGGTGGCATTGAGTTGCACCACCCCGGAGCCATCTGCCCGATACAACAGGGAATCCCCCACGCTGAGCCAATACAGGTCTTGCCCCTGCACAAACACGGCAACCAAGGTGGAACCCATGTCCTGCAATTCGGGATGCTCCTGTGCATACAAACACAGCCGCTGTTGGGTCTGGCGCAAGGTTTGCTCCAAACGCGCCCGGATACTGCCGTGAGTTTGTGGAAAATATTCCCCAAACCACTGTATCGCCATCTCACTGGCTACCTCCCCGCCGGTATGACCGCCCATACCATCCGCCAAGACCGCAAGGACAGAACCGTCCTCGTATTGGCGGAAACCGAGGTTATCTTCCTGATTGCCCCGGCTGCCGACATCCGTGGCATAACCGATGTCAAAACCACCGTTACGCCCCAGCATCAGCCGCATCCCAACCGAACCCATCCCCACACAAAGCAACGAACTTAAGGGTGGTATTGCCTAAACGCAGGTGTTGCCCATTTTCCAACACAACAGGTGCTAACACCGGAATCGTCGTGCCTGCGCCTTCCAGATACGTCAGATTGGTGCTGTTGCCCCCGCTATGCAGGTAGAACTTGCGCCCACGCGGGTCATAAGTAATGGTGGCGTGGCTATCACGGGACAAATTGGCATCCCCAAAGTCCAGCGCCACCCGCTGGTTGCTGCCGCGCCCTAAACTGTTATTGCCGTTGCCCAGTGGCAAGGAAATTCCCTGCCCCGGCCCGTCGATCACCACGACCCAGCCGACCACGGGGTCATGCATGAAGTGCTTTTCAGTTGTACCTGCCGCCTCCGCAGTGGGGTTATTGCCGGTATAAATCGCGGTGGCAGGGGCTGCGGTTTGTGGTGTGGGGGGTTCTGGACTCGGATTATTTTTCTTGAGAAATCCGGTATCCAGTGGTTTTTTCATGGCAACCGTTTTATGGGGCTCTTGGCTCATGTGATACACTCCTTGATCAACGTCTACGCTATTTACGCATACGTTACGCCCCTAAAAATGGGGTTACTCTTTATGCATAAAGGCTCCACCGCCACCCGGTGTCTGCATCACCAACACATCACCCGCCTGCATCTCGCAAGCATCATTGCCGCGCAATGCTTGTACTGTGCCATCCGCACGGATAACCACATTACGCCCACACTGCCCCGGCTGCCCACCCTGCAAACCACGCGGCGCATGAATCCGGCTGGAGGAAATCACCGTCGCGGTCATTCCCTCCAAAAACTGCAGGTGACGCTCCACCCCGTCACCGCCGCGCCAACGCCCCTGCCCACCGGAGCCTTGGCGAATGCTGAACCGTTCCACCCGTACCGGAAAACGGGTTTCCAACACTTCCGGGTCGGTCATGCGGGTATTGGTCATGTGGGTTTGCACCGCACTCGCGCCCTCAAAGCCTTTACCGTGCACATAACCCGCACCCGCCCCGCCGCAAATGGTTTCGTAATTTTGGTAACGCGCATTGCCGTAGACGACATTGTTCATGGTGCCTTGCGAACCTGCCAAGACCCCAAGCGCCCCGTACAAAGCTTCAGCAACCGCTTGACTGACTTCGGTATTGCCCGCAATCACCGCTACGGGGTAACGTGGATTGAGCATGGAAGCTTCCGGCACAATCAGGTGAATGGGTTTCATGCAACCTTCATTCAGCGGAATATCCGCCCCCACCAACGTGCGGAAGACGTACAGCACCACAGAACGGCACACCGCCAAGGGCGCATTGTAATTGCCTTCATCCTGCGCAGATGTACCGCTGAAATCGACCGTGACACTGCGTTGGGCAACATCGACACGGATAGCCACCTGAATTTCCGCACCATTATCCAGGCGGTGGACATAAGCTGCATCCGTCAACACCTCAATCACCCGACGCACACTTTCCTCCGCATTGTCTTGGACGTGTGCCATATACGCCTGCACTACCTCCAAGCCGAATTGCCCGACCATGTGGCGTAATTCCTTGACACCGGTGGCATTGGCAGCAATTTGCGCGGCTAAATCTGCCAGATTCTGTTCAATATTACGGCACGGGTACGGCGGCGACAGCAGCAATTCGCGGGTGGCTTGCTCACGGAATATACCGCGCTCCACCAGCTTGAAATTGTCGATCACGATGCCTTCTTCGCTGATATGGCGGCTATCCGGCGGGGTTGAACCGGGGGTTTTGCCACCAATATCGGCATGATGCCCGCGTGATGCCACCAGGAAAATCAGTTTGTCAGCATCATCGAATACCGGGGTAATCACCGTCACATCCGGCAAGTGTGTGCCACCGTTGTAGGGGTTATTGATCATGAACACATCACCCGCTGCCATTGCCCCGGCATTAAGGCGCAGAATGGTACGCACACTTTCCCCCATCGACCCCAAATGCACCGGCACATGCGGCGCATTCGCCACCAGCCCACCATCGGGGGCGAAAATGGCGCAAGAAAAGTCCAGCCGTTCCTTGATATTGACCGAATGCGCGGTATTCGCCAGCGTTGCGCCCATTTGCTCGGCAATCGACATGAACAGGTTATTGAACACTTCCAGCATGACGGGATCAGCACGGGTTCCCAATGCCTCTTGGCGCTGAAGCGGGGCAATGCGGGTAAGCAGGCGATTGCCAAAAGCATCGGTTTGCGCTTGCCAACCGGCTTCTACCACGATGGTGCTGTTGGGGTCATGGATAATGGCGGGGCCTATGGTGATCTGCGTCTTGTCCCCTCCACCCCTTGCGGGGGGAGGGTTAGGGAGGGGGGTGTTCTCAACCATAGTTTCCCCGATTGCTTCCGACGCCAATAATTCCATTACCAATACTCCCCCTTCAGGCACAAAACCGTAACGTACCTGATGGGCGGCTTCAAAGGCTGCTGCCATCTGTTGCGGCGCATCAAACGCGACGGGGAAGGTTTGATCCGAACCCTGATAACGGATATGCGCCCAGCGTTCCAGCCGGATATGCTCGCGGGCAATTCCCTGCTGTTGTACCTCGTGCAGGGTTTCGGCTTCCAGTTCAACTAACACGGCGTGTGCTTCGCCTGTCGCCGTGAGTGGTTTGCCGAACTGCCGTTCACGCAAAGCCCGAATATCCGCCAACCCCATGCCGAACGCTGACAGCACCCCGGCAAACGGGTGGATAAAAATCCGCTGCATTCCCAAAGCATCTGCCACCAAGCAGGCGTGCTGCCCACCCGCACCGCCGAAGCAATTGAGGGTGTATTGGGTCACGTCGTAACCGCGTTGCACCGAAATTTTCTTGATGGCATTCGCCATGTTTTCCACCGCAATGCGCAGGAAACCTTCCGCCAAGGCTTCGGGGGTACGCAGCGAATCGCCGGTTTCTGCGGCAATCTGTTGTGCCAGTTGCACAAACTTTTCACGCACAATCGCCACATCCAGCGGCTGATCAGCGTTCACACCGAAGACCTGCGGGAAATGTTCCGGCTGAATCTTGCCCAGTAACACATTGCAGTCGGTCACGGTCAACGGGCCACCACGCCGGTAACAGGCAGGCCCCGGATTCGCCCCCGCACTTTCCGGCCCCACGCGGAAACGCCCGTTCTCAAACGCGAGGATAGAACCGCCTCCAGCCGCCACGGTGTGAATGCTCATCATCGGCACGCGCATCCGCACGCCCGCGACTTCGGTTTCCAATGCACGCTCGAACGCCCCGGCAAAATGGCACACATCGGTCGACGTGCCGCCCATATCAAAGCCAATCAGCTTGTCGAAACCAGCCGCCTGCGCAGTACGCACCATCCCCACCACACCGCCCGCAGGCCCCGACAGGATGGCATCCTTGCCCTGAAACAAGGCCGCATCCGTCAAGCCGCCATTGGATTGCATGAACATTAACCTGGTGGCAGCTTGCGCTTCCCCCAATTCTTCGCGCACTTGCTCGACGTAACGGCGCAGAATCGGCGACAAATAAGCATCAACCACCGTGGTATCCCCACGCTCCACCAGCTTGATCAAGGGGCTAACGCGGTGGCTGACCGAAATTTGCGTGAAACCCACCTGTTGTGCCAATGCTGCGACACGCTGTTCGTGTTGTGGAAACTGGTAGCCGTGCATCAAGGCAATCGCCACCGCCCGCAAACCTGCGTCATAAGCCTGTTGCAAGGCGTGCAGCGTGGCGGTTTCATCTAAGGGTAGCAGGGTTTCCCCCGTGGCGGATAAACGCTCCGGCACTTCCGCAACCGTGCGATAAAGCAATTCGGGTAACACAATGTGCAGGTCGAAAATGCGCGGGCGGTTCTGGTAGCCAATGCGCAACAAATCAGCAAAATCTTGGGTAATCAGCAGCAGCGTGGGTTCGCCCTTGCGTTCCAGCAAGGCATTGGTGGCAACGGTTGTCCCCATTTTCACCGCTTTGATGGTATGCGGGGGCAAGGGTTCGCCGCGTTGCAAGCCCAACAGTTCGCGGATACCTTGCACCGCTGCATCGCGGTAACGCCCGGGGTTTTCCGAGAGGATTTTATGGGTTTTGAATTGACCGTCAGGGGTGCGGGCTACGATGTCGGTGAATGTACCGCCACGGTCTACCCAGAATTCCCATTGTGCTGGCTTTTTTTCTGCGCTGATCATGGGGCTATTCCTAGAAATACAAAACGTTGGTGAAACGTCGATATTACATGGAGACAACCACTCTATGTAATCTTATGCACATAGAGTGGTTAGACACACTTTATTTTTATGGGTGTCACAACGTCACTAAATAAGGCGCTCCGTAATTACCTGTACCATTACCATCCAGTCGGGTATGCAATTTTCCGCCTGAATAATAAAGCTGAATAGTGCTCCCCCCTGCACCCACTAAATTAATTTCACCCTGTTGCAAACGGTTACTAAAACCAATGCGGGTCGAAACATCAACGCAACCATAAACACCGTGGCATAATTTGCCCGTAATCGCCTGAGCCGTCTGATCTCTGCTATTAACGGTCAAATCAATACTGACGGCATCCCCCGCTTTTTGGTCTTTACGCTGCAAATTAGAGGAGGTAACGATTTTAGTCACCCGATTATTCGTCATGGTTTTTACCACAAACTGAGAACCCGTATAAACAAACGCATTCCATGCGGTATCCACGCTTAGATCTTTGTAAGCAATCGCATAATCCAGAAAGACATTATTGGTTGGTTCTAATTTATTCAACGTTAATGTGCTCAACCCATTTTTCAGATAGAGATATGTCTCACAATTTGTATAATTGACATTGAGCGTACCGGTATTGGTACTGTCATTCAAATCACCTGAAACCACGAAGTAACCACCATAAGGACAAGCAATAGTTCCAGAATTCACAGGGCGAGCCTGCGTGCGTTGCTGTGCTACGTATTGCTCCATCAACTGCACAATTTCATCTTTCACCGCATCAGGCATTAAACTAGTGGTTGGTTTTTCTGGCGCAGTTAAGTCGGTATCCGAACGAAACACATAACCATCCCCTTTATCGTCAGACTCAAAAATGGAAAACAGCAACAATTCGACAAAGGCTGTATGATTAATCGCAGTAAGCTGTGCCATCTGCGTAGCGCCTGATGCAGACACATAATTATTATAGCCACCGCCACCATCCCCTTTCGCTTCCAACAAGCTTAACGGCCCCATCGAATTACTGGGCGCGGCGGTGCTACCAACACTACTGCCGCCGCCACAAGCCGCCAAGGCACTGCTCACCAATAACACGGTTGTCCACTGTTTCATTTTCATCTCGCATCTCCCAATTATTACAAAATACACTGAAGCAATACGTCGTTTTCATTTGTATGGGGTTAACATCAAATAAACATTGATATGGGATTATTTTTATGGGCTTAGCCATGGTTTCAATAACGGATACGCCTGATCAAACCGCCCGTATAGGGCAATCCCATCAGGGGGCTCGCAAGAACTCGAACTCGTACCGCGTGACAACACGCCATTCACGTAATACTTTCCTTGCTCCTCAAACCACAGCGCCGAACCGCTTGCCCCTTGCTCCGTCGCACCATTGAGCCAGCGCACCACCGCAAACTCACCTTGGGGATCACGCACTAACCCACTCGCCGCGAACGTGCCGTAATCCACAAACGTACCCAGTGCAAATTGCTTAGGCAGTGTCAGGGCATGATGAATCCCCGCAATGGCCTGACCCGACGGCAACGCGCGATTAGACCACCCCGCAAACAACACCCCTTGCGCTGGAATTTTATTGAGACTTAACAGCGTGGTATCCAACGTTTTGTCCGTCACCAACAGCGTTGCACCGCCATCAGCCCGCCGCACCTTATCCCGCGCATCACTGCCCCCACAGCTCGAGTTCTCATAAAACCAAAAGGAATTCAAGGTAGTGGCAACGGCGGCGGTATCCACACAATGGTTTGCGGTCAAAAAATACGGCTTGCCATCCGCACGGGTATTGTTGAGTAACTCGCCGGTACAAAAGTACTCGATGTCTTCGTTCACAACCAAGAAAAGCGCGGTAGAACTCCCCCGCAACTGCCATTCGGGTGTGGCACACGCCATATCCACAAAACAAGCCACCGCATTGTCTTCTAAGGTCCCCCGTTGTACCGCCCCTGTCAGTGGGTCTAATACCGAGTGGGACAGCTTGGCAACCCGCAACGCCAAGGCATCCGGTGCGATGCCCTCCGGCACAAAGATTTCCACTCGCAAGGTATCACCCGCTAACGATGGCGACCAGAATGTTGCCTCCCCCGCCTGCTGAATGATTTGCGGTTTTAGCGTGTCATGGGTATAGGCATACACCTGCTGCGGGTCGTGTGGTGCGTAAAACCGCAACTCCACCCCCGCAGGCAAGTTCCCCAATACAAACTGCCCACGGATCCGTTTAGCATCCGGTGAACGCCAGCCCAAATGTGCAACCTGCCCACCCTCAACCGCTAACCACTGCCAGGTATCCGGCTCACCTAGCGTATTGGGAACGGCACGACTCATCCCAATCCGCGTGCGGCGTTGCTGCGGTTCATCCGCAGTTTGTTGCCATTGTTGTAACTCCGCTGCGCTCAATGGTGGCAACACAATGTCTTGTGGCACGAGCGCCCCGCGCCCTGCATGTTTTGGAAAATCAGTAGGGTCTAAACGCAACGTAGCCGGAACCTCCCATGCCGCAGCGGCCTCATTTGGCGGCAAATCAGCCTGTTCCAAACCATCGACTTGGGTGATGTCAGCGGCATAGACCGGCAAAACACTCAAACTGCCAATCAGTAATAATGTGCTGATAGAAAACAAAACGGGGTATTTCATGACACTTCCTCGCCAGTTAATGAAGTAACTGCCAAGAAATACGTCATGTATCACAACAAGGGGGTAAATTTTAATAATTATTTTTTTGAATACCCAGATTTACCATAAATAGTACTTGCTGTTGGTGCAGCATCATCGTCATCAGCAGCACTACCCATAATACACAAACCCATTTTTGCGCCAATCAAAACAAGCATGGTCGCCAAAATCCAGAATATCCACTGCAATGCGATCATCATCTCCAGTGTTTTCAACGCATTCAGCGCAAATGCCAGCACACTACAAACAGTCAATAATAAAAACACACTATAAAAATAGCGAATCCAAACCTTCAGACGATACGTAGGGCAGCGCTTAGCTTTTTCTGGCTGTAACTGATACCGCATCACAAAAGCAGATTCCAACAATAGAAATACCCCCATCAAGATAGCTTGTTCAATACTGGCAAAGAATTTATTAACCGCCAACAAATTAATTAACAAAACAAATAGTAACAATGTCCCACTTAATAAATATTCGATAGGGTCTAGTTTTTTCATAAAGAACTCCTTATTCCTATGGCATCAACTAAGATTAAGACGTATTGCCTCCATTAATTTACTCATTCACTCATATATTCATACGCGTTCTATTAAAAATAGGGTTAATTGTGATAATTTGCTGTCACCCTAGCCACCCTGAGATGTCGTGATGTTACCAATAGCCCACGCTTGGATGCCATTCATCAGCGGATTACTGTTAACGATTGCCAACATGAATGGCGTGTCATACGCCAGTGATTTGGATTGCAGTCAACCGCCGCAGCCACCCTCTCAACCAGACGATATGAACCACCAATCGGCACTCGGGCGCTATTACGACCAATGCTTACTCGATTACGACCGGGCTAAACAAGCCTTTGACCACAGTCTGGCAAGCGCCCAACAACACTTAGCCCCACACGACCCGACTATTGCCATTGCCAAACTCAACCGCTTACGTTTGGAACTGGACTGGCAAGAACCTTGGGCAACGCCAAAAGCGTGGGACAACCTCATCAGCTCCCTAACCGAGATTGAAAAAACACTACGTGGCGAGGATCGCCATGCAGAAGCACTCATGCACCTTGGTGATGCGCATTACTATGCAGCGCTCAATACCCCCTTACAGCGTGCCGCCCGCATCAACACCGCCCAACACCATTATCAAAGCGCCCTAAAACACCAACAACTCCCTGCTGAAGCCGCCATCACACACAGCAATCTCGCCAATACCTACCGCTTACAGGAAGACTATCAGCAGGAAGCCGCTCACTTAACACAAGTAGCAAACCTACTGGCGAGCACCAAGCAACAAAACACCGAAGCCTACGCCCTCAACCGCTACAAACAAGCTGAGAATCACCGCAAACAACACCACTATTCACAGGCGGAACCGGCTTACCAAGACAGTTTACAGCGTTATCAAACGTTCCCGCCCACACTGCACCGTGACAAAGCCATTGCCCGCATCCAACTTGGTTTGGCAGAAACCCACCTGCAACAACAACGCTACGCCCAAGCACACACGGCTATTGAGCAAGCCGCACAGTTTTACCTCAACACCAACACCACCAAGCTCAACTACGGCACACTGATTGCCGCCCAAGACGACTTGCAAGACCGCCAACATTTTGCCCGTTTGCAACTGCGTTTTAGCAGCCACCCAGCAACCAGCAGATTCACCTCAAGCACCTTACCGGCTGCATTTTGGGCTATCCAACAATTGCACGGCCTGGAACGGCTGCAAGGCTTACAACAAGCCCTGATGCGCTTAAGCATCCAAAACCCCAAACATCGGGAAAGCATCAGTGACTTATGGAAAACCTACAAAATGCTGGAAGACAATGCGCAATACCAGGCAAGCACGCATCAAGCAGCCGAGTCACAACGTTTACAGCAAGCACTCAATGAAGCTGAGCAGCAACTGCAAAAAACCTTGCCAGCTTACCGCCAACTGGCACAAGCCAAACCACTGGCTTTAAACCCTGATAACACCCTGAGTAACCTACGTAAAGGCGAGGCGTTGCTGGCGTGGGTATTTGAGCGTGACCCGCAAACGCAGGAGCCGCTCGCTTATGTCTTGGTTGCTGCCCACCAACGTCCTGCCAAATTGTACGCGTTAACCTTACCACCTGATTTGCAGCAGGACATCATCAAGCTACGGCAAGCCATGACCCCGCAAGCGTCAACGCTACCAGATTTTGATTTGCAAACCGCACACCGTTTGTACCAAACGTTATTTGCCCCAGTCGTCGACGATTTGCAGGAAATCCAGCACCTGATTGTGGTAACAGACGACGAATTACAACACCTGCCCTTGCATCTGCTGGTGACCCAAGCCCCGACCTCACGCGATTACCAGCAAGCCGCCTGGCTCATGCAGCAATACACCTTCAACTACCTACCCGCTGTCAACGCCCTCAAGAGCTTGCGTGAATTACCCTCACCACCCTCACCGGATCCGCGCAAACGTTTTCTAGGCATCGGCGCACCGCTGGGAAGAGCGTTATCAGGGGCGGAAGCAGAACTGGAACATCAGCATCAACTGCTGTGTACAGCGCACCATGCCAACACAGCTTGCAGCGTATTAACCGCTAAAGACGCCACAGAACAAGCGTTGAAACAGTTAATCGATCCCCAAAAGCCAGAAACCACCTTTCAAATCATCAGTTTTGCCACCCATGCAGCCCCCCACAACACACAGGACAATACCGAAGCCTTTCTGGAACTGGGAAAAACCAAGGATGAAGACGGGCGTGTCACCGCCAGTGAAATTATGGCGTTAACACTTGATGCCGATATAGTGCTGTTGTCCGCGTGCAGCACCGGCAGTATCAGTGACACCACACAAGGCATGTCATCACTGGTCAAAGCTTTTTTCAGTGCTGGTTCGCGGCAAGTGCTCGCCACCGCTTGGGACATTGACTCCCCCACCACCCAAACCTTGATGCAAGCACTGTTCACCGCATTACCAACCACGTCCACCCACTGGGCAAGCGCGTTACAGCACGCAATGCAACACACCTTGCAAAAAAATGCTGAGCACGCCCACCCATTTTACTGGGGCGCATTTCAACTTTATGGATTGGATGGCTGAAAATTGGGGTAACGTTGCTGCAACGCCATGGTTTCGCGCTGCACTTGCTGCTGCGCCTGCTGCTCACACTGTTGGATTGCTGCCCACCACGTGTCAGGATCACCCCGTAGCGCCTCACTGAATTCACAAGCACCCGTTGCATCATCTGCCGCCGTCGTGCTGCGCAACTGCCATTCCTCCGGTGTCACCTGCGGTGTCAACAACGTTGGGGTCAGCAACACCCCTAATAACCCGCCAATGACCAATACCGCAGGCAAACTAAACGCCGGACCCGGCAATGGTAATAATACCCACCCCTCTGGCGACCATAAGGTTTTCCACCAGGGTTTTTTTTTCTCTGCTTGCAGCGCCCGTAACCGCGCTTGTAAAGGTGCTGGCATCAACTCATCATGCAAAAAGGGCTGTATGGAGGGCTGTTTACTCAGTTTTTGGCGCTCTGCATCGCTTAACGCCTGCACATTGTCATGCACTTGTTGCTGAAAATCCTCATCCAATAATGCGGCTTGGTAAAGTGCCTTTAATTCACGCTCCATGACTGGATCAGTGTCATCATCGTCCTCATCTCTACCATCGGATTCATGCTGCATTTTATTTGCTCCTTACCTTCCCCGTGAGGGTTTAACCTAAACGCGCTTTCAAGTGTTCTTTTGCCAACCGTAAATGGTTACGCACTGTTTCATACTTTTCCCCGGTAAGCGCGGCAATTTCTTTGACCGATAACTCTTTTGTATATTTTAAGTGTAACGCAAGCTGCTGTTTCTCAGACAATTGCGCCACGGCTTGTTTAAATAACGTCAAGCGCTCTTGTTTTTTTAAATCCTCTTCCGCACCTAAATACTCAGCTTCCGGTGTGCTTTGTTGATACAACAAATCCACATCAGGGTGTGCTGACCAAATTGCGTTGTCATGCGTCTCATCTGGATCAGCCGCAAAACTCACAAAGCCACCGCTTGGCTTACGCTTTTGGCTATTCTGCTGGCGAACCGTATCCCGCGCCTGTCGCAATGCCACTGTATGCAACACTGACCACAAGCCGGAATCCGGCAAGGCTTTTCCACAATATTCATCAATTAAGATTAACCAAGTATCTTGCAGGCAATTCTCCGCCGCCTCAATGTCATTAAAAATCAAGCTGCGGCGAATATAGCGCCATAAGCGTTGCCCGAAGGTGCGCTGCATCTCTGCGTCCGCTTGGCGCTCTTTCTGGCAAAAACGCTGAAACAACTGCTGCTCATACGCTTTCAAAGTGTTGTCGTCGTTATGCATAGGGTATACGTCCTGTGAGGTAAAAAGGGGTTAAAACCTCAACTGCCGCAAGCATGTTACGCGCATTCCTTGGGATGGACTCACAAGATTTTTTGATGTGGATAAAAAAAGTCGAGGCAGTTACCCCGGCATCATTAAAAAACAAAAGCTATTGATTTTTATGAACTTTCCCCGCTATTTCGGCAACAACTTTTCTAAACACATTGCAAAAGTGATCGCCTTCGGTAGAAACGGAATAAGTTTGAAAGGTTTGCAAAAAAGCATCGCGTTGGATACGCAAACACTTCTCCCAATTGTATTTGGACACATGCGTGGTATCAACCATTCTAATTAACGGTTTAAGATCCAAACCGCGAGTAATGCCTGCTTCAAACAGCAACCACTCCGCATTCAACAAGTCTGTGGAAAAATACCGATCATTCTCAGTCATCTTGTTGACTGAATCCCGCCCGATCGAATAAATTTGAATACACGCAGCCGATTTTTTCATGTCTTCAATAACTCGCTCCGTAATACTGGATTCAGCGCTGTCATCCGTAGAAATGGCTACAAGACCGTATTCAGCCAATGTATCTTCAATAAACTTCCAACGTTCACTTTTAAAACTTCTGCGCAGTGAAACAAAAACTTTGTAAGTACTTATGCAAAAGTTTTTCGGAAAAACCACCCCTTACAAATCAATCGGTTACGATTGCAAAGTTCCGAGTAACTTATGCCTAAGTACTTAATATGATTAATAAAACTATCACAATCCTCTGCATTTTCTTCACAAAAAACAGTCTTAAATATTTCCGAAACTTCCTGCACAATTGATCTAATATCAGCGTATTTTAGGCGTATACGTAATCTAAGCAACCCTCCCCACGCTGCATGGGGCAAGGAGGACAAGATTAGATTGGATTTATTGGCGTGTTCGTATACGCCCCAAAAACGATACCCCGAACGAATGCCAATCGGCAACATCAGGTGTTTATCAATATGAAAACCTTTCTGGGACAAAATAATTGTATCGTTATACTCCATGATGCAGCACCTCTCACTAAACAGATGAATGATTCAGGCTTATCGTAAATGTGCTCCTTCTCTAGGTTGTGTTGTGGCAAAGGGGTTTCAAAAGAGTGTAGCGCATGTATGCAAAATAACATCACCTACATGCGCACTGCTCAAGGCAAGACCCGAACGGTAGAAACCATACCGTAGAGCATGGGTTCAGCATCGCCAAGCTTATCGGGAGCCGCCGGTGAGTTGCGCTCTGGCATTTCAGGCGTAGCACAATCCTTCGGGTTATGCGCCGCGTCAACAGATGCATCTGAAGGTTTGCAGGAAACAGGCGAAGCAGCACCTTCATAACGGTTTACACTGCGTGTCTCTAATTCCGTAGCAAAACCATTAACGTACATCAACGGTAATAACAAGCTGGTCAACAAAACTCGCATCATTTTCATCTTATGTCACTCCCTGCATTCATCGCATTCTTAATTCGTTCTAGCCCGTTGCCAGAATGCCTTTATGTTGAATGAAGTAAGCCAAGACAAAAATTGACGCTATTACGCATTTTGCCGTGTATGATTACCTAAGATAACTAAGCAAAAATACGACAATGCTGCTAATAAATACTGAGGCACTAAGTAAAACTACGTAGTGCCACTAAATTATCGACACAAAAAACCCAGCATAAGCTGGGCTTGATCGTTAGGTAGTAGCTAGTGTTATTTTTCTGGAATTCTAACGCGAATCGTCACGCCCATTTTCCCATTAATCTCAAATGTTCCGCCTTGACTGGCAACACGTTCGCGCATATTTTTAATACCAATCCCTTCAGAACGCTTAAAAGTTTCATCATCAAAACCTTGTCCATCATCCTGGATAGTTAAATCAAACATACCGTCTTTCTGTTGCAAGCGAATCAATACCCGCGACACACCATGAGCATGGTTTTCAACATTTTCTATTGTTTCCCTAACAATAAGAAAAAACATTTCAGCAACTGTTGTGGGCAATGCAAAAAAATCCAACTCAATATCACGAATAATTTTGATCCCTTTGGCTTCAAATCTTACTTCGACATTATCCAGAAACTCTAGCAAGTCATACGGATGAGCATTCTCTTCCTTATTCTCAATACAGGCATCAATAACATGAGAAATATCACGCATGTCTGCAATACTCGTATTGATAGTCGCCATAACTTTTTGCAAATACTCTTCACTTTTTGCCGAACTGGTATGCACATTCTTCAACGCCAACTCAGCAAACATTCTTGTACCCACTAGATCCTGCTTAATTTTATCATGCAATTCCCTCTTAACCTTTTTAAGCTTTGCCATCATATCGGGATCGGGGTCAGGATAGGTTACGTCTGGAGCAGGCTGTTCAGGTAACAAGGTTTGTGGCAATGCCACTACGCGCTGCCTCATAAAGTAGAACCACATGAGTATACCGACCATGAGTACCATACTGCATAGCACCAACCCCCAAAATAATAAACGCTGCCATGATAATGATTCAGCGAGCAGTAATGACTTCCAAAATCCATCATCAACCTCTGAAGCCGTTAAGCTCTTTTCCATTAAAGCTAAACTTTCTTTGAAACGAGTTTCATCTGCCTCAGCCAACAGTCCCAATAAAGCACTGACAGTATGACTATTAACACCATATTCTGCGGCTTTATAGGGTAAGGCTTCAGCAATCGACATATTGTCTTTTAATGCCAACATGTGACGCGGGATGCCTTTTTTACCCAATGCGTCAATAATTGCCTGTCTACCGCCACTTTCAGCCTGAATCCATTTATCAATTTTCTTTTTTAACGCTGACGATCCATCTTTTTCACGCGGAGCATTATAAATAACAACTGCGAACTCCTCGCGGGAATAGCCTTGCATAGGAGATTCTATACTATACGAATCCTGTTTCTTTGCTTGGGCTATTTCTGTATTAAAAATATCTAACAAAACAATATCATCACCAATATAAGCATCAATACTGCTCTCATCGTCTGATAACAAATTAGCAATCGCATCAGTACGCTCAACAAACTCCGTTGGTGGCTGAGCGGTAGGAAAAAATGCATTAACAGCGACCATAGTAGAAATCGGTGATTTATCAGAGCCTTTTTGTATGCCTATCTTTAAACTATTGGGGTTAGTATAGAGTATTTGAATCTTATTGCGCCGAATTAATAGGCGGGCGCGTGCCACAAAAAAAGGCACAGAAAACTCCCCCTTCAACCCTGCTTGTGTAGTAATACGTTCCTGAGTTAATGAATCAGAGCCACATTGAATTCCAATACGATTACTGCCTAAATATTTATGAAAGTTTTCAAACCGTTGTGCGGCATTAGAAATTTGGTATTGGTTTTCAACAGGAATGTCGTGACCACTACTTTTTAAAAAGGCCAATAAACTACCGCAGAAACCATCAGCAGTCGCGCCATTACGATCCATTTTTCCATAACTGATCGGCGAAGCATCGGTCGCGTAACCAAACACCACCGGAACCGGTTCAGATTCTGCGGCTACAGAACCCACGAGCAACAAACCTAGCAACCCCCAAGCAAGCGCTTTGACACTCAACATACGATACTCCCGCTAATATGCCGAAATTTTACCTCGCATCAGAGTGTAGCGCATAAGTATTAAATTAAACCATGATCCAGCGCATAGCGTGTGAGTTCAGCCACCGAGCGTAGCCCTAATTTATCGCGAATGTTTTGGCGATGGGTTTCCACCGTGCGGGTTTCGATCTTCAGTATTCGGGCAATTTCACCACTTTGCTTGCCCTTTGCCACCAATATCAACACTTCCGTTTCGCGGGATGTCAGGGGGCTGCTTGATGATACCGTTGTTGGCGGATACGGCGAGACGAACATACCACGCTGCACAGTATCAATGGCGTGTAACAATCGATCCGTATCACAATTGTTCTTTGCCATATACCCCTTTGCCCCTGCCTGCATCGCTTTAGCTGCGTATTCAGGGGAATCTTCCAGCGTTAACATCAGCACTTTGATTTGCGGCAATTGCTGGGCTAACGCTTGCGTTGCCCTTAACCCATCCATTACCGGCATGTGAATATCCATTAAAATCACATCAGGAAGTAACTCCGCAGCCAGTGCCAAAGCGTCTCGCCCATTCCCCGCCATCCCCACAATCTGCATTCCTGCATCCCGTAATACTGCCGCAAAACCATCACGAACAATGGGATGGTCGTCCACAATCAATAAACGTAAACCCGTATTTTCCATCACTTCCTCCCATCCATAAATAGTAACGGTAATTGCGCAGTAATGCGTGTGCCTTGCTGTGGTGAACTGTGCAATTGAAACTGCCCACCCAATAATTCCACCCGCTCACGCATGTGCAACAATCCCAAACCGCGCCCCGCCTGTAAATGTTCGGGGTCAAAACCTTTGCCATCATCCCGCAAGGTCAGCAACAACTGTTCCGGCGCTTGCCGAACTTCAAGGTGCACCTGAGTGGCTTGGGCATGGCGCTCAATATTGGAAAAGGCTTCTTGCACCACGCGATACACCATAATTGCCACTTCTTCACTCAACTCATGCGGTATAATTTGCCAATAACGGATAACCCGGATACCGGTACGTTCCTGAAATTGCTTGACCAAACTCTCCAAAGCCACTTCCAGCCCCATTTCATCCAGCAAGGCGGGGCTCAAACTGTGCGACACCTGCCGGACTTCCTTAATCGTGGTATCCAACGTTTCCAAAGCAACTGCCAAACTATCGCGGTAACTGGCATCCCCTTTAACTAGTTGGCGTTGTGCCAGCTCAATACGAAACCGCACCGCCACCAAGAGCTGATTAATGCCATCGTGCAATTCACGCGCAAACCCGCGCCGTTCCTCAATCTGGAGCCGCACGAAATGGTGTACCAGTTGCCGTAAGTGATCGTCAGCCAGCCGATTTTCATGCCAATTCACCCAAAACACCAACAACACGAGGCTGACTATCGCCCCCACCAACAACAGCAACATGTAGCGAAAGGTGTTATCAATGCGGGTACTGACCTGCTGGAGATGGGTTTCGACTTCCGCCCCCACGTCATACAACCCGGTTCCGACAACCCACTGCCAAGGTTCAAGAACACGGGCATAGCCGATTTTTTGTTCATAAAGCCCGGTCGACGGACGTTCCCAGCGGTACGCCACCACGCCGTCTTGCCGCTGTGCTTGCTGCAATAACGCTGGCACGACAGGCAAATCGAGCTTGTTTTTCCCAACAAAATCGGGCTTAACAGGGTGAACGAGATTCACCCCTTGGAGGTCATACACGTAAAAATAACCATCTTCCCCAAAAAACAGTTTCTCATTGAATAAACGTTTCACCGCTGTTTGCTTCTCGGTTTCGCTTAACCGGGCATCCTGCATAATGGGTTCTATGGCGGCAAAGGCTAAGTCCAGCAAAAACGTCAATTCTTTTTCCTTGCTCGTCAGCAAGCTCTGTTCCACGGATTGCCGTTGCGCGATGGCATCACGTTCCAGTTGTTGGCTGGCGAGGAGAATCACGGTTGCCAGCAATAGCAAGGGGACTATGGCCAGCAATAAAACTTTCATGCGCACTGAAAGCTTGGTTTTTCTGGGGGTTAAACCACGGCTGTCGCCTGATGTCACCATTGCTAATCTCTTGTTTTGTACTTGACCCTCAGAGTATGACGAAATGACGCGGCGCGAGGAATTCGGGAAATTACGCGCATGGCTACGTATTTCTACGTAGCGGTTGGCTTCTCCAACGCAAAAAGCCGAGACTGGCTCGGCTTTTTGCATTCAGGTAAAACGCTAAGGCTTACGCTGCGAAATTCTTCTCAGCAAACTCCCAGTTCGCCAGCGAGTTCAGGAAGGTCTCAACGAATTTAGGACGCAGGTTGCGATAGTCGATGTAGTACGCATGTTCCCACACGTCCACGCACAGCAGCGCGGTGTCGCCAGTCGTCAGTGGCGTGCCAGCAGCACCCATGTTCACGATATCTACTGAACCGTCAGCTTTCTTGACCAACCAAGTCCACGCAGAACCGAAATTGCCCACAGCAGAAGCGGTGAAGGCGGTTTTGAATGCGTCAAAAGAACCCCATTTCGCATCAATCGCAGCAGCCAATGCGCCAGTCGGTGCGCCGCCGCCATTTGGCTTCAGGCAGTTCCAGAAGAAGGTGTGGTTCCACACTTGCGCTGCATTGTTGTAAACGCCGCCAGCCGGTGCGGATTTGACGATCTCTTCCAGACTCATGCTTTCAAACTGGGTACCGGGAATCAGGTTGTTCAGGTTAGTCACGTAAGCGTTGTGGTGCTTGTCGTGGTGGAATTCCAGCGTTTCGGCTGACATGTGTGGGGCAAGTGCGTCTTTCGCGAAAGGCAGTTCTGGCAGTGTATGAGCCATGAGTCGTTACTCCTCTAGTCGTTAGGATTTATGGTCAGGGCGTAAGATAGGGCATTTGGGGCGTGTGGTGCAATAAGCCTGTGTTCGGGGGATGAATTATGAAGATTTTTACTGATCTGTGATGGCTTAGAAATCCAGAGCAAGCCGGAAACCAATGTGGCTACCACTTTTATAACCGTATTTGGCATCATTGCAACGGATAGAACTACCCTGTTATTGAAGTATAGGACGAGGGGAATATAGCTAGACAAAAGTCATAGACGGTCTATACGATATTTTTATGACTTCTTGATATAAAGCATTATTTTTGATGAGAAGTTATCCATGCAGTGTTTGCGCCGATTTTGCAGCAGCAGCGCGTGATGATTGACACCAAGTTCATTATCGTGGTGGATGGGATGTGGGGGAAGTTGGGGCTATAATCCCCCTATCACCCAAGGCAAGCGCGGCACATGAAAAAGTTACCCATCGGCATTAGCACCCTCGCAGACTTCATCACCGACGGCTACGTTTATGTGGATAAGACCCCGCATGTGCAAATGCTGACCGAAAGGGGCAAGTATTACTTCCTCTCACGTCCGCGCCGCTTTGGTAAGTCGTTGCTGGTGGATACTTTGCACCAGTTGTTTGCAGGCAATGAGCCACTGTTTCGGGGCTTACATATTCACCCGTATTGGAATTGGGCAGTGCAATACCCGGTGATTTCCATCAGCTTCGGTTCGGGGCAACTACAAAACCGGGCGGAATTGGAACGGCGTTTCCGCCATATTCTGCGTGTCAATCAAGAAGACCTTGGTATTGAATGTGCAGACCATGAAGACGTTGCTGGTTGCTTTAGTGACCTCATCCGCGCTGCCAAAGCCAAATACGGGCGCAGTGTGGTGGTGTTGGTAGACGAATACGACAAGCCGATCCTCGACAACATCACCAAACCGGACATTGCCGCCGAGATGCGCGACGGCTTGCGCAACCTGTATTCGGTGATCAAGGACAACGATGCCAGCATCCGCTTTGCCTTCCTCACCGGGGTCAGCAAGTTTTCCAAGGTATCGCTGTTCAGCGGCTTGAACAACCTGGAAGACATCACCCTCGACCCGCGTTACAGCGCCTTGTGCGGCTATACCCAAACCGAACTGGAACACCATTTTGCTGAACACCTGCAAGGCGCGGACATGGCAATGGTGCGGTCATGGTATAACGGTTACAACTGGCTGGGGGAAAGCGTTTACAACCCATTTGATGTGCTGCTGTTTATTTCCAAAGGTAAAAAGTTCCTGCCGTATTGGTTTGAAACTGCCACCCCGTCATTTCTGGTGGAGATTTTGCGCAAACACCAGTTTTATCTGCCCGACCTCGAAGCGGTGAACATGGATTACAAAGCCTTGGGGGATTTCGATGTGGATCGGATTCATCTGGAAACCCTGCTGTTCCAGACTGGCTACCTGACGATTAAACGGGAAATGGTGGATGTGCCGGGCAGCTTGCCGGAGTATGTACTGAGCTATCCCAACAATGAAGTGCGCTATAGCCTGACGGGTTATCTGCTGGATAACTACCTCACGGATACCCGCCCGGAACGCAGCGCCATCCGCCAAGCCCTGATCCGTAATGATTTTGCCACCTTGGAACGCCATTTCCGCGCCTTGTTTGACAATATTTCCTACCAAAATTACACCAATAACCCGATAGCCAGCTACGAAGGTTATTACGCCTCGGTGATGTACGCTTTTTTGTGTTCACTCAGCCTGGATACACGCGCTGAGGAAAGCAGCAATAAAGGGCGAGTGGACATTACCTTGCGTTTACCCTTTATTAATGGGGCAAAACGGGTGTATATCTTTGAATTCAAGATGGTGAAGGGTACGGAAGGCGATGGCAGCGCAATGGCACAGATCAAGCAGCAGGATTACGCCGCGCCCTACCGCGATGGGCAGCACCGCATCTTTTTGGTGGGGATGGAGTTTAGTGCGCAAGTGCGGAATTTTGTGGGGTTTGAGTGGGAAGAGGATTGCCTGCAAGGGTGAATTGCAGGCAATTATTTTGCGGCAAATCAATCGAGTCTGACTCCAGAATCGCTGTAAATTAGCATTTTCCTGTTAGTAGACAAATAATCTTAGAGATAGGCGATTCATCTGGCGTAGTTTGAACTGACAGTAGCATACCTGTGTCCTCTTGCCCCAACATATGTTCAGCCTGATGCCTATTTTTAAAAGCCACATTATAACTTTCTATATCAACAAACAACTTCATCACCTCCTCCATCCATCTTTCTTTATGATTCTCATCCTCAGCATGTTGTCGATTTTTTTCCATGCTAGTTAAATCAGAAAATTGCTCCTCAAGGCGCTTTATATAAGCATCATGCAGGTTTTTCGTTACTTGCAAAGACAAATAAACATCACTCAAAAAACCTTTGATAATCAAATTCCTCCTATCATCAAAGGGCGTATACTCTATCGGAACCTCCTGTATTACGGTTGGCTGATCTTCTGGATTAGCTTTTCCGACATCGCCTGCAATGGAGTCTCCGGGATTATCCGTAAGAGTAATATCCACTAATGCATCATCTTTTACTTCGTTCATATTCATTCTCCTTCAATATTTTAAGTGTATTTAAAAGGCACTGATCATGTTCATCTTTATAAAGCTCAATGTAACTAAAAGGAATTTCATCGTACATTTGCTTCACAGCAACTGGTATTGCTTTGTTTTCCCGACAATGTTTCCAAGAGTAAATTTGCACGGACATCAATAAAGTGTTAAACAAGCGATTGCCAGTTATCCCATCTTTATTTTCAACAAACTGCTCGTCCATATGCTTTAGGGCATTAATACTTGTTCGTGAATGGGTTAGCGCCGTATTTATAACCTCATCCAAATTCCCCTCACTATTTTTTGTGGCTTTAGATCTTATTTGTATTTCCATCAAACAAAGATCAGCAATTATCGCATGTTTATAGAACAGATACTCTTGGCTTATAAATTCATCATTAACATCGGCATTAATAAATTTGGCTCTAACTTCATTAATCTTAGGTAAGATTTTCTCATCAATTGCAACTTTTCCCCTTTTATGCTCTTGCTGAATTAAGTGATACCTATTAATGTTTGCATCAATAATTGCTTCAGGGCTAAGCTTATTATAATAATACATGGATGAAGCAATTAAGGTCATCAACAGCATTGCTGACATATACCCCGCAATTCTTTTATTATTTCTTATTCTTTTGCTTTTCTTTATTATGTTTCGCTCAACATTATTTTGATGCCAATCTATTGTCCCACTTTGTCCTTTTCCAATAACCTTCAAATCATATGCATTTAAGGTCGGCTCTTCTTTTTCATAAAGTTTAACGTTAATTATCCACTCTGATTTGCATTGATTCAGTATTTTTCGTGCCCGTTGTCCGGGCAGCTCTGATATTAAATATTGGGTCTTGACCAATTGGGCGAGTGTGTCATGGGCAAGGCGGGTTTGTTGCAGAGTAGTCTGGAGTTCCCTCGTTTGCGGTTCAATAATCAGGTGACGGCCTTGCAGCGCCTTGAGCAGAGCCACACGGTAGCTGATATGCGGATAAAGCACCTCATACTCTGCTATTGTCACGTTCTTCGCCGTACCTTGATCTGTAGTATGGGTATACAGCACGTCCAGTAATAACCCGCTTTCTTTTGCCTCTTTCCCCCAGTTTTCTTTCTCCGCAATGTCTTGCAGTTGTTGGTTAAGGTAATCTTCCAGCAGTAAGCCTGTCCGCTTTTCATCCAGATACAGGTCTTCGTTCCAGATCCGTTCCTGCTGATTTTCGACACGTTTCCACAAGCGAGAGAGGATGATCTGCAAGGTGGGAGCGATGTTGGATTGCTTGTCGGTAAGCAGGTCGTCGGCGATTTGTGCGGCAAGCTGCCCATCCGGTGGGTTTTGGATACTCAGGTTGTAGTGCTGGTGTAAGTATGGGGTTTCAGCCGGGGTCTGGATCACTTCAATGATGGACAGCTTATCGAGCGGGTTGAGCAAATAACGGGATACGTTGATGTTGTATTCTTGGCAGGCATCAAGGAGGTCAGCAAACCATTCCTTACGCAGGCTCAAAATCAGCTTGGCATTGGGGCGTGTTTCCTCTGGGTAAAAGACCGTGTGCAAGGTGGTTAGCAGCGTGTCCAGTTGGGGGTGCTGATCTGCGAAGAAGATTTCTTCTAGCTGGTCGATGATCCAGATAGCGGGCAAGCCAGTCGCTGTGGGGGTGTTGAGCAAACTGCGGATAGTTGCTGGGTCGGTGCTGCCGAAGAGTTGTTGCAGTAAGTTTTGTTGTGGATCACAGTCGTTGTAGCGCAGATAGCGGACGGTCTGCTGGCGGCTGGGGGCTTTGAGACGCGGGATCAGCCCGGCAAGCAGGAAGGAAGATTTACCGACACCTGTACCACCGTGCAGCAAAAGAACGGGTTCTTTGGTTTCGTCCAGTAACTGCATTACATCAAGGATAGCCTGACAGCGCCCGAAGAAGATTTCAGCGTCAGCTTCTGTGTAGTAGTAGAGGTTTTTGAATGGTTTGGCTGGCAATTCTCCACGCAGCAGGGCGGGTAAACGGTTGCAGGGGTTGGCGACATCGGCGAGTTTCCAATCAGGGGTATGGCTTGCTATGAACCATGCCCAATCTGCTTCGGCACTGGGAGTGGTGATGTCGAGTGAGCGGTAGGGTTGCCCATTCAAGGTTTGCACATCGGTTTGGGCTTGGACGAAGGCATCCAACAGCGGTAAAGCCTGTTCGGCAAAGGCATGGTAGAAGGCTTGGGTAAATTCCGTGGCGGTCTTGTCACCAATCGGCGCATGAGTCCCGATCACCGCTGCGACATTCGCGGCACGCAGCGCGTGGACTTGCGCGGCATTCTGGCAACCATTCAGCACCACCAGCCGCAAATGCGGGCAATTCCCCAGTTTCGCGGCAAAACCCTTGATGTGCCATTCGCCATCATCCAGTTGCAGGACATCGCTGTTGGAATGGCCTGAGAAATGCAGCAATACCAGCCGTTCGCGGTTCTCGTTCAGGTAATCCAGCAGCGCGTGGCTGTCGGTGTAGGGGAACAGTTTCAGCTCAAAATCGAGCCGTTGGGCAATGGGGGTAAGCAAGGTTTCAAGCTGCGCCATCTCTCTGCCAATGCCGGATAGATAATCGGCTTTGTCGTTGGCGAAGGTGAGGAGGATGAGGGGGAGGTTCACGGAGTGCTGACTTCCATTGTGAACAGGTTTACAAGATGTTGCCACCAATCAGGATTATGGTTGTTTGCTACATCAATGCCTTCCTTTTCCATGTCTGGAGGTAGTGGGAATTTATCACAAGTTTTTTCGTAAGGCTGGTCAGGGAGTAGATTACCGATATATTGTTTCCATTCCGCTGCTGTAAGGTTGCGGTTGGCGATGTAGCAAGCACGTTTATGTAATCCTTCAGGAGTCAAGTCAAATAAGTTGAAGGTGTAAATTTCATTGTTTTTCGTGAGAAATGCTAGATACTCCCCATCTTCACTAAATGCCTCAATTGGACTTGGCAAAGTAAAACGATCAATAACAGGCATAAGTGTTTGGGCATTCCAGAGCGTTGTTTCCAAACTAAGGTTCTGATAGGTTAAAAAAAAGGGCTGAGATCTACTTGAAATAATAGTATCAAATGAATAACCCACATAAATTTTGCTTGCTTTTTGTGTCCCAGCATCCCAAAAACGCAATGTATTATTACCCTTCGTTATTAGTAAGCCGACCTCTGAAAACTCCATACTTATATTTTCTTGCCCCGTTGGAATAGGGGCACTGATGAGATTTCCTTGGTTATCCCAGAAACGCAAAGTGTTATTCTTGCTATCCAATGTGACTAACAACCCGGTGAGAGAAAATGCTGTAGCATCAACATTAAGTACAGGCTCACCTACCAATTTGCCTTCACCATCCCAAAAACGCAGCGTATTATTCTCACTATCCGTCGTAACCAACAAGCCTGCTGGGGAAAACTGCGCTTCCACACGCTCTTGACCAGTGGGAATGGGTTCATTGCTTAGTGGCTTGCCTTGGGTGTCCCAAAAACGCAGCGTATTATTCTCACTATCTGTCGTAACCAGCAAGCCTGATGGGGAAAACTGAATTTCCACACGCTCTTGCCCAGTAGGAATGGGTTCATTGCTTAGAGGCTTACCTTGGGTGTCCCAAAAACGCAGCGTATTATTCTCACTATCCGTCGTAACCAGCAAGCCTGCTGGGGAAAACTGAATTTCCACACGCTCTTGCCCAGTGGGAATGGGTTCATTGCTTAGAGGCTTACCTTGGGTGTCCCAAAAACGCAGCGTATTATTTTCATCATCCAGCGTAACTAATAGTCCTGTCGGGGAAAACTCCATCGAAGGGTTGTCTTGCCCAGTGGGGATGGGGTCATCGCTAAGAGATTTGCCATGCCTGTCCCAAAAGCGCAACGTGTCGTTCTCATCATCACTAGTGACCAATAAGCCAGAAGGGGAAAATACCATGCCATACAAGCCTAGCTCTTGCTCTGTAGGGATAGATTCACTGAGTAGTTTGCCTTGGCTATCCCAAAATTCCAGTGTATTTTTATCAAAATTCCAAGTGACCAAATGATGATCAACGTATGAAAATGCCATAGACCAATCCTTGGCGGGTATGGGGTCGTGAATGAGGGGTCTGCCTTGCCTGTCCCAGACGCGCAGTGTGTCTTCTTCATCGTTACTCAACGTGGTTAGAAATTTATCAAAATGTAACATGCCCACACGGCTTTGCCCAGTGGGAAAGGGGGCAGCGAGAGGTTTGCCTTGCCTGTCCCAGAAGCGCAGCCTATTATTCTCACCATCCGACGTAACCAATAGCCCTGTCGGAGACAACTGCATT
>NZ_FNQP01000028.1:31692-39835 GCF_900107695.1 Thiothrix caldifontis
CTCTTGCCCAGTGGGAACAGGTTTCTCGCTCAGCGGCTTGCCTTGGCTATTCCAAAAGAGTAGCGTGTTTCTCTCGCCATCAAGTGTTACTAGCCGTTCTACTTCGGTAGAAAATAAATGATTTGTAGGACGATGGTTAATTAGGACTGGAAGCTCATATGTTTTTGCAACACCCCCCGTTTCCATATCCCAAACAGTAAGTCGCCCATCTGGATGGAATATCCAGCAATTATCTCCCACAAAAACCTTATACGTTGAAATTTGGTAAGGAAAAAAATTTGTACTTACCTTATTTAAAAAGTGACTCATAGTGTTATAAATGTCTGATGTGTTTTTTTTAGTCTTATCCATCTGTACTGCTTGCAGACTCAGCAATAATGCACGGTCAGCATAACCATTGTGTTCATTCTGATCTTGAACGATCGTGTGAGCTTTTGTGAGCAAGTTCTGAACATTAGCATTTATGACCTGTTGCATTGCCCGTTTGCTTTGTTTGTCAGCTTGAACTGCGAAAAATATCGTAGCCAACAGCACAATAACCAATACGGCAATAAAACCTAACAAAGTATTCCGGTTCCGCTTACGTACTCGTTCTTTCTCCAGCGTCTGCCGATCCCGTTCATGAATGCTGGTATCAATAAACGCCGCCTCCAGTTCCGACGCCCGCCCCACATTCCCCTTCAACCACTCCTGCGCCACCGCCAACCGCGATCCCGTCAGCAACCACGCGGCATCCCGCCCCCCATCCGCCCAATCCTTCGCGCCCTTGCTGATCTGGTGCTGGGTGCGCAGCGCATCACGGTTGTCGGCGATCCACTCGCGCAGTTTGCCCCAGTGGCGGATCAGGGCTTCGTGCGAGACTTCGGCGAAGGCGGCTTCGTTGCCGTCGGTTTGCTGGGTGGTGATCAGGCGGGCGTCTGCCAGTGCCTGGATGATGTGGCGGGCGGCGGGGTCGTCGCCAAATTCGCGCAGGTCGGCACGGCGACGGGTGTCTTCGCTGCCTTCGCCCGGCTGGATCAGGCGCAGAAAGATGTGCTTGGCTTGTTCCTGTTCGGGGTCAGAGAATCCGGCAAGGATGCTGTTGGCGCGGATTTCGAGTGCCTTTTCCAGCCCACCAAACTGGTTGTAGGTGTCGAGCCGCAGACCGTCGCCGTCGCGCTGTTCCCACAGCAGACTGAGGACGTATTGCAGCAGCGGCAAGCTGCCGGGCTGGTTTTCAACCGCATCCAGCAGGGCTTCGGTGAGGGCTGGCTCGACGCTGACGCGCTGCTTGCGGGCAGGCTGTTCGATGGCGGCACGCAGTTCCGCTGACCCCATCGGTGGCAGCAATTCGGTGCTGTGCTGGTTGAGCAGGCGGGTGAAGGCTTCGTTTGCCAGCGCGGCGGCGAGGAAATCCGCCCGCATCACCAGCAGCAGGGTGCAGCCCTTGAGGTCGGCTTCCACCAACCGGATCAACTGGCTTTCATACGCCCGCACGGTGGCGGGGTCGGAATGGGTGAACAATTCCTCGAACTGATCGATGCACAGCAGCACCCGTGTTTGCCCGCTGCTGCCCCACACGTCTTGCAGCAATTCCGCCAAGCTGAGTTGCTGTTCACGGAACGCGCTTTCCAGTGACTTGCGCCGTTGCAGCCGTTCCACCGCCTGCTGCGGGGCGGGGTGGAGGATGGCGGCAAACAGGCTGGCGAGTTCGCCGAATGGTGCATTGCCGGGGCGGGTCTTGAGGATCAGCCAGTCGCCGGTCTCGCGCAAACGCGGGATCACCCCGGCACTGACCAGCGAGGATTTGCCGCTGCCACTCGCGCCCCACAGCGCAAACAGGCGGGTGGCGGGAATTTTGTCGCACAGTTCGCCGGTTAGGGCTTCGCGCCCGAAGAAATACGCACGGTCTTCCTCGCGGAACGCTTCCAGCCCCCGGTAGGGGTTGAGCAGCACGCCGTTGGCATCGAAACGCGGGCGTTCCTGCGTCAGCAACTGGCGTAATGTCCACTCGGCTTGTTGCGGCTGGCGCGGGAACAAACCCCAGTCCCAGCTTTGTCCGTTATCTTGGCGTAAGTCCTCGATGTCCAGCGAACGCGCCTGCCGCGCTTCGGACAGCAGCACCTTGGAACCTGCTCGCGTGAAAGCTGCCTGCAACGCCACTTGCCCGCCCTCCGCCAGCAGTGCGGCGTAGAATTCCCGCGCAAAACCTGCCGCCTGCCCGTCATCAATGGCGCGGTGGGTGGCAATCACCACTGGCACACCCGCTGCATGGAAGCTTTCCACCTGTGCGGCATTGTGACAACCGTTGAGGAAGATCAGGTCAGGCGGGCGCGACCACGTACCGATGTGGGTGGCAAGGTGCTGGGCGTAGACCGCTTCGTCATCAGACAGCAATGCACCGCCATCGCTATGCCCAGCAAAGTGCAGGATGGCAACCCGCCCGGCGAGTTGGTCGAGCGTGGTTTTGAGTTGTTCCTGAGTGAAATACGGTTCGTACTGGATGGCAAACGGGACAATATCCGCCTGCCGCGACTCCAACAGGGCTTTGAGGGTGCTGAGTTCGGCGGGGATGGACGCAAGCGGCTTGAGGGTACTTTTTGCACCCAGCAATAACACAATGGGGAGGTGTGCTGACTGCATGACAAGCCATTCATCACTTGGAGATATACGTGGATTATAGCCATGATAATTTACGCTTGACTGGATTTAAATCAACAAAGCCCCTAAACATCAGCTAACCCCTGCCCTGTGCTAGACTTGGCTGGCGGCGTAGGTTTGGCGTGTGAAAACCATCATGAGATTATGGAGAACAAGGTAGTTTATGGATGTTTGTCATGGAACATGGGTTCCCGCCAGCGATGCTGATTTCAACAATCACGGTCAGTTCATTTTCTGGGTTGAGACACCCGCTCAACCCAGCAGCAAAATCAAAGAAGGCATTCACCCTAACCACCTGTCCAAAGACACTGCTTTGGGAGATTTCCTGACCTCGGCTTTAGCCCTCAATAAGGCCACCTTGCTGGCTCTCCAGCCAAAACCCGCCACGTTCCATGCCACTTTACCCACTCATGAAGGGCAGCCCTTGCCCAGCATGGAAATGGCGCAACTGACAGGTGAATACCCACCGGATGAATACACTTGGCAGACTTGGGCTATCAACGGCAAGGCCATCGGCAAACCGTTGCTGTTCCTGCGCGAATTACAGTTTATTGCCAGCACGAAACAGCCCGGTTTTCGCTTGGGCAGTGATTTGCTGTTCTGGATGCAATACGCCCAGCAGTTGCGCAATGTAATCCGCCAACACCAATTCTTGCCGGTGATGAAATGCCACCAGCCTGCGGGCAAAAAGGCGCGTTTAAGCATTGATACCGGGTGGTCGCCGGTAGGCAGCCTGTATGAACGTGGCCTACAGGAGTTTGCTGCTGCCATGCCCGGTATTTGCACAACGGTCAGTAGCCAAGCCCCCAAACAGGCAACCCCTCCCAACCAACCGTCTGGTTGGGAAGCGGTGGCATTGCTCCGGCATTTTTCCGAACAGCAACTGGAGGAGCTGGTGGCAAGCACCAGCATCACCAAACAGGTATTGCAACAACTGGGGGATAGCTGGTTACTGGACGCAGCAGGCTATACCGTTAGCGGCATCCGCAAAATGTTGGGTACTGATAGCGGTCTGACGGCTGAACAGTGGCAGCAATGGTACGCTTGGCAACGCGGTATCGTGGGTCAAACACAGGATGCCGGTTTTGTGCTGGGCTTGCGTTTACATCCAGCAGACAACAGTGCGAATGCAGATTGGTGGCTGGGTTTCTTTGTCGAGTCCAGCCACGACCCTTCCCTGAAAATGGAACTGTCCGAGTGGTGGGCCTTATCCAGTGCCAAGCAAAAACAATGGCAGCAACAGTTTGGCCCGCAGTTTGAGCGTAACCTGCTGGTCAGCATGGGACACGCAGCACGGATGTGCCCTCTGCTGTGGCAAGGCATGGAATCCCCCCAGCCCACTGGCTTGAGCCTTGACTTGCAGACCGCCTACGAATTCCTGAAAAACGATGCCGCTGTGCTGGAATCTGCCGGGTTCAAGATTGCCTTGCCAAGCTGGTGGACACCGCAAGGCCGCAAGCGGGCGCGTATCCGCATCAAAGCCTCCGGCAAGTCAGCACCTTCACAGGCCAAGGACAGCGGCACGGGTTACTTCTCCCTGCCTTCGCTGGTGCAATACCAGTACGAGCTGTCCGTCGGTGGTGAAACCGTCACGGCGCAGGAATGGCAAGCACTGGTGAATGCCAAAACCCCGCTGGTGCAGTTCCGGGGTGAGTGGATGGAGCTGGACAGCGCCCAGATGGAACAACTGTTGGCCTTGTGGCAACAACAGGAACAGGATCGCGGTGCAGCATCAATCAGTGACCTGCTCAAACAGATCGCTGAAGCCGATGACCATACCACCGAATTTGTCTTTGATGAGGTATTGGACGACCTGCTGGAACGCCTGCAACAGCAACGTGGCATTGAACTGCTGGATAACCCCGCCGGTTTGCAAGGCCAGTTAAGGGCTTACCAAAAACAGGGCTTGTCATGGCTGGCGGCACAGGAAGCCTTGGGGCTTAACCCTTGTCTGGCGGACGACATGGGTCTGGGTAAAACCATTCAGGTCATCGCGCTATTGCTACACGAACGCAACCAGCTACCCCCCGAACAGCAGGCAAACTTGCCGCCCACCTTGCTGATTGCGCCCACATCGGTGTTGAGCAACTGGCAAAAGGAAATGGAAAAGTTTGCCCCGCAACTGCGCAGCCTGATCCATCATGGCAGTGACCGCGCTGACAAGCCGAAACCTTTCAAGGAAGGCGCTGCCGCCCATGACGTGGTGATCACCTCCTTCACCATCGCCCGCAAGGACAGTGCCTTGCTCAAGCAGCAACACTGGCAGCGTATCGTGGTGGATGAAGCCCAAAACATCAAAAATCCCAAGTCTGCCCAAGCCAAGGCCATTTACGCACTGGATGCCCCGCACCGCATTGCCATGACCGGGACACCGATAGAAAACCGCCTGATGGACATGTGGTCGTTGTTCCACTTCCTCAACCCCGGCTACCTGGGCAACGCCACCCAGTTCAAACGGGCGTATGAAACCCCGATCCAGCGCGAAGGCGACACGCAGCGTTCCAGCCAATTACAGCGCCTGATCCAGCCGTTCATTTTGCGCCGCCTGAAAACCGACAAGTCGATTATTGATGACCTGCCTGATAAGGTTGAACAAAAGGTCTACTGCAACCTGACCAAGGAACAGGCTTCGCTGTATCAGGCGGTGGTGGATGATGTGCAGCAACAGCTTGAGGATGCCGAGGGCATCCAGCGTAAAGGCTTGATCCTGTCAACGCTGATGAAACTGAAGCAGATTTGCAACCATCCCGCCCAGTTCTTGCAGGATGGCAGTGCCTTCACGGAAACCCGTTCACACAAGCTGGCCCGCCTGAGTGAAATGGTCGAGGAAGCACTGGATGAAGCCGACAGCTTGCTGCTCTTTACCCAATTTACAGAAGTCGGTAGCCAACTGGAAAAACTGTTGCGTGAGAAACATACCTGCCCTGTCTATTACCTGCACGGTGGCACCAGCCGCCAACGCCGCGAACAGATGATCGGGAGTTTTCAAGACCCCGACACCCCGGCGGGCATCTTCATCCTGTCCCTGAAAGCCGGGGGTGTCGGTATCACCCTGACACGGGCCAACCATGTGTTCCATTTTGACCGCTGGTGGAATCCGGCGGTTGAAAACCAGGCCACTGACCGTGCTTACCGTATCGGTCAGCAAAAGACGGTGTTTGCCCATAAAATGGTGACACTGGGCACACTGGAAGAACGCATCGACAAAATGCTCGAAGACAAACAGGCACTGGCAAACAGCATTATCGGCACGGATGAGAACTGGCTGACCGAAATGGACAATGCCGCTTTCCGGCAGCTCATCCAGTTAAACCGCAGCACCATTATGGAGGCTTAAACATGGCTAAACTCACCCGTACTTGGTGGGGGGAGAAATTCCTCAACGTGCTTGCCATCAGTATGGACAGCGGGCGGCTGGGGCGCGGCAGGGCGTATTCCGGCCCCAACCGGCTACTCACGTTCGTCATTGTCGGCCCGGTTGCCAAGGCCACGGTACGCGGCAACGTCAACCCGTATTTTGGGGTTTACAAAGAACCCCGTTATCAGGTTGAGGTAAAGCTGAAACCCTTTTCCGCCCAAGACTGGGACAAGCTGATTGACGCTATCAGCCAGAATGCGGCGTGTTTGTCACAATTGCTGCTGAATGAAATGCCCTCGGCGATTGAAAACGTGTTTGCCCAACAAAACCTGCACCTGTTACCCCAACGCAGCACTGACCTGATTAGCCAGTGTTCATGCCCCGATTATGCCTCGCCCTGCAAGCATGTGGCAGGTGTTTATTACAAGCTGGCCTCGTTGCTTGACCGCGACCCGCTGCTGCTGTTCCAGCTACGCGGGATGGATACTGTCAGGTTACAGGAAAAGCTGGCGGCATCCCCCTTGGGCAAAGCCTTGTTGGAGCAGCGCGGGGCGGGTGGGCAAGCACTTGAATACCATTCCCACCGCTATCCTGACCCACCCCGGCAACCCTTGGCAGCCACTGGCCTGAAAGCGTTCTGGCAGGGATCAGCCCCCTTGCCATTGGTCAATGCCAGCGGCAAAGCGGCAACCCCGGCGGTATTGGTCAAAAAAGGTGGGGATTACCCCGCATTCTGGGAGCGGGACAACTCGTTTATTGGGGTGATGGAGGCTCTTTACACCACTATCACCGACAAGAACAGGGCGGTGTTGTAAGGAAGTTGATTAAAACAGTGCTGCCTAATCCCCATGAGGCGATGGCGCAGCAAAAATCGTCAGCAACAGTTCCGCATCATCAATCAGCCGGTAAACCGGACGTTTGCCCGCCAACTGTTCACTTTCTGACAGGATAATCGGTACACCTTCGCCGCGCTTGTCCATGATGAAATTGCGCTGCGAACCAATCGCGTCCACATTCATCGGACATTTCGCCAGCAAGGAACACAGCAGTTCATTCCGTGCCGATTGCCGTTCGGGCAGGCTATCCACTGTCATGGTGTTGGGGATTGCTCCCGGCGAAAACAGTTCCAGACGGTCGGCGAACAGGTGCAGGCGGATTTTCGAGCCGTAAATGGAATAATCCCGATGGGCAACCGCGTTCACCACCGCCTCAAACACGGCATTGAGGGAGAACTGCGGCGTTTCAATGCGGTTGGGTTTTTTCACCGCATACACCCGCGTATTGCGTTCGACGAATTTGCAGGCATCACGGATTTGTTCATCCAGCGAGCCATGAATATCCTTGGCGTCCAGTTGGTAGGCGGCATTGCGTTCCGTGCCACGGTACACCACGGCCTGAATGTAGGCATTGGTAATGAAGTCTGCCGGGCGTTCCGTCGCCATCAGCACACCACTGACGGTGGGAGACCAGTTGCCATCTTCGTCGCAGGTGATGAGTTTCAGTTTGGAGAGGAATTCGCGGTCATCTTTGGGTGAAAGCGGTGAGCGGAAACGTCGCCATAGCGGTGCTTTCAGGTCATCCAGCGTCGCCTGCGGGACAGCTTGCTCATCGTAACGGATAATCCTTGCCTGACTGCGCTGCTGGAACAGACGGGCGAGTGCGTCGGGCGTCATTTGCCGTTTGGAACTGCCGATGCGGTACAGATAACCGCCGGGACTTTGGTGTACAAACAGGCTGCGGGGAATATCAACCCGCACAAGCGCGGTTTCGTCACCATCCGGGGTTTTCGCGGGCAGTTTGCGTATCCGGCAAAGCAAGGGAGGGGTAATCTGGTCGTTGGCAATTTCCCGCAACCATGTTTCCACTGCATCTATTTTGTCGAGTGGGATACCGCTGACGGTTTTGGTTTTGTCATCCACACCCAGCACGATGATGCCGGTATTGCTGTTTGCCATCGCTGCCATTTCGTCAGCCATGCCGCTGCGGTGAGGGGCACTGATTTGCCCACCCTATACGCATCAACTTTAAGCCCTCCATTCCCTAACTTGCTGTAATCTCATCCAATTATTAGGTTTTTTCCTCCGTTTGTTTTGTCGGCAAGCGGTTGAAGAAGCGAAGAGTTTTGCCAGTTGCTTGAGGCATTTT
>NZ_FNQP01000029.1 GCF_900107695.1 Thiothrix caldifontis
ATTTTGTGTGAAATCTACGTCAAATTACTGATTATCCTCATCCAACACTGGATCATGCTCACCGGATTGTGGGAAATACCCCAGCGCAGCCTCACCAAAGGTGTTCAAGCCATTCAGGAACAGGCTTCCCATCTTGCCGCCTGCATCGCTGAGCGACGCAGCTTGATAAAATGCCTCAAGCAACTGGCAAAACTCTTCGCTTCTTCAACCGCTTGCCGACAAAACAAACGGAGGAAAAAACCTAATAATTGGATGAGATTACAGCAAGTTAGGGAATGGAGGGCTTAAAGTTGATGCGTATAGGGTATCGCGTTCCGCTCCACCCACCCTACGGTTATTTTTTATTCATTCGTTCTTTCAGGTTGGCAAATGGGTTGTGTGTTGCTGCCGCTGGCCCTGTTGTACCTGCTGAACCACCATAAACGGCCTCAATTTGCTTTTGGTGTTCGTTGTCGTGGCAATACAAGCACAACAGTTCCCAGTTACTGCCGTCCTGAGGGTTATTGTCGTGGTTGTGGTCACGGTGATGCACGGTTAACTCACGCAAATTGGCGTGGTTAAATTCACGGGCGCAGCGTCCACAAATCCACGGATACAGCTTCAAGGCTTGTTCGCGATAGCCCTTAGCACGTTCATCGGCATACTTGCGAGCATTTTGGACAATTTTGGCTTGTTCTGGTGTCATGACCTTCCCCTAACGAATAATAATTGAAGTATTGTATACGATTTTTGGATTCAATCTCGACAACTGACCAACAGTCATTTAGACTCTTTACAAACAACTGACCAGCAGTCATTTATATGCAAATCCGCGCCACCAATCCCGAAGACAAAGAACAACGCCGTGAAGCCATTCTCGATGCTGCCGAGCAGCAGTGGCTTGCCCAACCCGAGCGCATAACGAACGTTGCTGAGATTGCCGCTGCGGCTGGTGTGGCAAAAGGCACGGTATACCTGTATTTCCGCAGCAAAGAAGAATTGTTTCTTGCCATCCATGAGCGCCATGTAACCGAGTTTTTTAACCGTGTCGCACAACGGGCATTGCAAGATACGCCGATGGTAATGGGCGATATGTTCGCCATCAAGCGCCAATTCCTGCTGGATACCCCCATTTTCCTGCCCTTAGCAACGCAATGCCACGGCATGATGGAAAAGCACATTCCTCTGGAAGTGGGTTACGCTTTTGAGGAACGCACCTATGCTCGCCTCAATACGACAGTGACCGCCTTACAACGCCATTTCCCTTTGATCAACCAAGCACTGATGCTGCAAAGCTACGCACTCATTCTGGGATTATGGCAACTGCTACGCCCTACCCCGCTCAAAGAATTGATGAAAGAACGTTCACTGATCTGTGCCTGTACCAACGATTACCTGCTCATGCTGGAAAATGCTTTGACTGCGTTATGGCGCGGCGCACTGACCCCGGAGAATCCATGAAGCACTCAGCTTTTCTTCCCTTACTACTGTTACTGGCACTCAGCGCCTGTCAAGAGCCAGAAACACCCACAACCGTCATCCGCCCCGCACAAGTTTGGACAGTCAGCGACCAAGCCACTCGCAACAGCGTAACCTATTCCGGCGAAACCCAAGCGCGGGTAGCCGCCGATCTCGCCTTCCGCGTCGGGGGCAAAGTGATGGCACGTAACGTCGATGTCGGCGCTGCTGTTAGCGCAGGGCAAGTGCTTGCCAGCCTTGATACGACTGACTTAAACCTCAACACCAGCAGTGCTCGTGCCAATCTGACCGCTGCTGAAGCCGATTTCACCAACACCAAAACCGAACTCGCACGGGTCGCCGAATTACGTCGCAAGCAATTCATCGGGCAATCTGCATTAGATAACGCCCAAGCTGCCCATGATGCCGCCGCTGCCAAAGTAGCTGCTGCCAAAGCCCAACTCAAACTGAGCGGCAACCAAGCAGGTTACACCGAATTACGCGCCGCACAAGCAGGCGTTATCACGCAAGTCAACATCGAAGTGGGGCAAGTGGTTGCGGCCGGGACACCGGTTGCCCGCATTGCTTACGCAGGTGAACGTGAAGTCCACATCCGTGTCGGCGAAACCACCGTACAAACCCTGCAAACAGGTGCACTCACTGACATCAAACTCTGGTCACAACCCAACACTGTCTTTCAGGGCAAAGTCCGCGAAGTATCACCCACGACCGACACTACCCGCAGCTTTCTGGTCAAAATCAGCTTGTTGAACCCGCCACCCGATTTACGTCTAGGCGTAACAGCAGATGTCAGCCTCGCCAACATTCACACCAACGACGACCGCTGGTTGCCCGCTTCGGCACTGTTCCAACAAGGCCAGCAAACCGCCGTGTGGGTAGTGAATACCGACAACCAAGTGCAATTGCAGCCCGTCACCGTAACTGCTTTTCACGAAACAGGCGTTACCGTGACAGGCTTACCAGCAGGCACAAAAATCATTGCTGCCGGAGTCCACAAACTGAGCAATGGGCAAATCATCAACCCCATCCCGTATGATGGCAAGGCGGGCGCATGAGCAGCTTCAACCTGTCAGAATGGGCGCTACGCCACCGCAATTTTGTGCTGTATTTGATGATCCTGACCCTAGGCTTGGGTATTTTCGGCTACAACAAATTAGGGCAATCGGAAGACCCGCCCTTCACCTTTAAAGTCATGCTGGTGCAAGCGTATTGGGCGGGTGCTACCGCGCAGGAAATGGAATCGCAAGTCACCGAGCGCATCGAAAAAACCATTTTGGAAACGGATTATATTGATGTCGTGCGCAGCTTTTCGCGCCCCGGTGAAGCCAATATTTTCGTCATAGCCAAAGACGATGCGCCTTCTGCTGCCATGCCCGGTATGTTTTATGACATTCGTAAGCGTGTCGGGGATATGCGCCATACCCTGCCGCAAGGGGTGGTTGGCCCCACCTTCAACGACGAATTCGGCGAAACCTATGGCAATATTTTTGCGCTGACGGGGGATGGCTTCAACTTCGCCCAATTGCGTGATGCCGCTGATAATATCCGCAAAGAACTATTACTGGTCAAAGATGTCGCCAAAATCCTCAGCATTGGTGAGCAAGAGGAACGGATCACCATCGAACTTTCCAACAGCAAGCTGGCGAACCTCGGTTTCAGCGTCCAACAATTAGTGGACGTATTGCAGGCACAAAATACCATCACCGCAGTGGGTGCATATAACACGGATAACGACCGGATTTACGTGCGTCCCGAAGGGGCTTTCAGCAAGCTGGAAGACATCCGCAACCTGCCAATCAATCTAGGCAACCGCACCTTGCGCCTCCGCGAAGTCGCCGAGGTAAAACGTGGCTATGCCGACCCACCACACTCCACGTTCCGCTATCAGGGGCAAGCAGCCTTGGGGATTGGCGTGTCGATGCGCAAAGGCGGCGATATTATTGCGCTGGGCAAATCCTTGGATGCCGCATTGGTACGCATCGAGAGCCAGCTCCCCATCGGCATGGAATTACACCGCGTCAATGACCAGCCTTCCGCCGTCAAACGCTCCATCAATGAATTCCTGCAAGTGGTGGCTGAAGCCATCATCATCGTGTTGGCGGTGAGTTTTATCAGCTTGGGAATGCGGGCGGGAACAGTGGTCGCACTCTCCATTCCGCTGGTATTGGCGGGGACGTTTTTCATGATGCACCTGTTCGGTATTGGTTTGCACAAGATTTCATTAGGCTCCTTGGTGCTGGCGCTGGGGCTATTGGTGGACGATGCCATTATCGCGATTGAAATGATGGTGGTGAAAATGGAAGACGGCTGGGATCGGATTCGTGCCGCCAGTTTCGCCTACACCACCACCGCGATTCCCATGCTGACGGGAACACTGGTGACAGCAGCCGGTTTTTTGCCGATTGCGACGGCGCAATCGTCGGTCGGTGAGTTTACCCGCTCCATCTTTCAGGTGGTGACGATTGCATTGGTCATTTCGTGGTTTGCGGCAGTCATTGTCATCCCGTATTTGGGCTACAAATTATTGCCGGATCATGTGCCACATGACCCTAGCACCAAAAAAACGGGCGTGATGGGGCGGCTGCTCAAACCGTTGCTTGATGCCCAACACCATCTTGCCGAAGGATTTTACCGCTGGTTTCGGGGGTTGATTCGTGCTTGCGTGCAATACCCACTGACCGTCATCGTCCTGACTGTGGCGACGTTCGCGGGATCTATTTTCATGTTCCAATTTGTGCAACAGCAGTTTTTCCCAGACGCCACCCGCTTGGAATTGATCGTTGACCTGAAGTTACCTGAAGGTTCGTCGTTAGACGCCACCCAAGCAGAAGTGGATAAACTGGAAACCTACTTAAATACTCAGCAAGCGCACGTCGAGAATTTTGTGGCGTATGTCGGCAACGGTTCACCACGCTTTTACTTGCCGCTGGATCAGCAATTACCTGCCGCCAGCTTTGCACAGTTCGTGATTACTACCAAGAGTATTGCCGATCGTGAAACCTTGCGCGGTCAGTTGATCGAGTTGCTGGACAATAGTGGGCAATTTGCCCATGCGCGTGGGCGGGTGATTCGCTTGGAAAATGGCCCGCCTGTCGGCTATCCGGTGCAATTCCGCGTTTCGGGTGACGATTTGTGGACATTGCGTGACCTCGGCGAACAAGTCGCTAATGTGATGCGTGCCAACCCGCATCTGGTGAATGTGCATCTGGACTGGAACGAACGCAACAAAGCCATTCGCCTCAAACTGGATACCGCAAAAGCCATCAGCCTCGGTGTCACCCAATCCGCCCTGTCGCAAGTGTTACAAAGCACTTTGAGCGGCACACCGATTGGCGAATTCCGTGAACACGACCAAACCATTCCCATCTTGCTGCGTGGTGTCGAGGGTGAACGTGACATGATTTCGCGGCTGGCTGGCTTGAATGTACCGACATCCACCGGCAAAACAGTGCCGTTGTCCCAACTGGCAAGTATCGACTACGTACAAGAAGAAGGTATTTTGTGGCATCGCAACCGTACCCGCACCATCACAGTACGCGGCGATATTTACAGCAGAATTCAAGCACCGACCGTGACCGCAGAAGTCGAAACCCGCTTGCCAGAAATACGAGCCAAACTCCCGTTAGGTTACAAGTTGGAAACCGGCGGGGCAGTGGAAGAAAGTGCTAAGGGCAATGAATCCATTGGTGCAGGCTTCCCGCTGTTCATCGTGGTGGTACTGACTTTGCTCATGATTCAGTTGCAAAGTTTTCAGCGCGTGATCATGGTAGTGCTAACCGCTCCCTTTGGGTTAATTGGAGTTTCATTGTTCCTATTGCTGTTTAACCGCCCGTTTGGCTTTGTCGCCATGTTGGGAACCATTGCACTTTCCGGCATGATCATGCGCAATTCGGTGATTCTTTTGGATCAGATTGAACGCAATATTGACGAAGGGCAAGTCCCACGTGAGGCAGTGATTGAAGCCGCAGTACGGCGTTTTCGCCCCATTATGCTCACCGCATTGGCCGCGATTTTGGCAATGATTCCGCTATCGAAAAGCGTATTCTTTGGGCCAATGGCAATTGCGATCATGGGCGGCTTACTGGTAGCAACGCTGTTGACCCTGCTGTTTTTACCAGCGTTATACACCGTGTGGTTCAAAATGACGCAAGGACACCAAGCGTTTACGCACGCCGTTCAACCCAGCGTCTGAAGATCATCACATGCCAAGGCCGCGAGGCAATCTTGCAACTTACGCCCGTCAGGAAACACCTGATGCGGTGCAAGATCAGCCAAGGGTAATAGCACAAAGGAACGTTCACAAATACCGGGATGCGGTACGTGCAAATCGGCAGTCGCAATCACAGCATCACCGTAAAGCAGCAAATCGAGATCCAAAGTTCGCGCACCCCAGCGCTGGCTGGCATCGCGCACCCGCCCATGCGCCCGTTCCACCGTAAAGAGGATTTGCAGCAAATCATGTGCAGCAAGGCGGGTTTGGATACCAACCACCGCGTTCACATAATCCGGTTGGTCTTGCGGCCCCATCGGTTTGCTCACATAAAAGCGGGATACGCCCCGCAACTCGATGCCCTCAACACCGGACAGTTGCGCAATGGCAGAATGCAGATTGGCAGTGGGATTACCTAAATTACTGCCTAAACCAATATAGCAAAGCACTGGCTTCATGATGCTGGCGTATGCGCCGCTTTGGTAACAATGCCCGGTTTACGACGCTTTTTCCGACGGCGCAAACTGCCTTTTACCGCTGCCCCCTTGCACATCACCTCACGCTCTTCGGGCGTTGCCGTTTGGAATGCTGTCCACCATTCGGCTTCATCTTTCACAGGCTCACCCGCTTCGGCACGCAAGCACAGAAAATCATAAGCGGCACGGAAGCGTGGATTGGTCAGTAAAAGATTCGCACGCCGCAAATCACGGTAACGAAAACGTGACTGCAATAACCAAATTTCACGGGTAATGTTACTGAAACGGCGCGGTACAGCAGTGAAATCCACCTGATCCTGCAAAGCATCGGTTGCGGCTTGGGTCATCGCTTGCAGTTCCGGCATTCCTTTTCTCTGTAACTCTTCAGCCACTACCGATACTTCATGCCACAACAACACCGCATAGAGAAATCCAGGCATCACAGATTTACCTTCCGCCAAGCGCTGATCAGTATTGCGCAACGATAAAGCAATCATTCGCTCAAAATTGCCAGTATCATCATCTTCAAGACTTTCATAAGTTAAAGGCAACAAATATTGCAGTAAATCGTATTCACCCAATAACTGAAAGGTATTCCAACCATGACCGCTGTGCAATAACTTAATAATTTCATCGAATAAACGTGCGGAGGAAACGCCTTCCAGCAAAATACCCATTGGGCGCATACAAGCCAAGGTAGCCGGTTCAATTTCAAACCCTAATTTCGCCGCAAAACGAATCGCTCGCAGCAAACGTACCGGATCTTCACGGAAACGCTGTTCTGGATCGCCCAATAAACGGATTTTGCCATTGCGCAGGTCGTCTAACCCCCCAACAAAATCCAACAGCTCATCGCTAATCGGATCGTAAAATAAAGCATTAATGGTGAAATCGCGTCGCCACACGTCTTCTTCCAACGTGCCATAGACATTATCGTTGATGATACGCCCTACATCATTGACCTTACCACCATCATCACTGTCATCATGCGGAGCACGGAAAGTAGCGACTTCCAAATAATCACGCCCATAGTAAATATGCGCTAAACGGAAACGTCGCCCAATCAAACGGCAGGAGTTGAATAAGCGCCGAATTTCTTCAGGATGTGCACTGGTCGCAATATCAAAATCTTTCGGCACTAAACCAAGCAACAAGTCACGAACACAACCACCGACCAAATAGGCTTCGTAGCCCGCTTTTTGCAAGCGCCGAATCACATCTTTAGCACGCCCACAGACTTTATCAGCGGGGATATGATGCACGGTAGGCGGCACGTGCGTAGCATCGACTGGACTCAACATTGCCACTGACCTTGAAAATTCCGTTTTACCCACACTTTTGTTCAAGCTCCTGCCATAAAAGTGGCAATAATACTACTACAAGACGGCAATACCTACCCTATCCGCCACTTTTTTACAACACCCTAGAACAGGGTTTTTGCCATTACCATTGCATCTTCGCGCCCAAATTCGGTCGGGTAATACCCTTTACGCACCCCGACCTCATTAAACCCTGCGTTTAAATACAAACGAATCGCGGAAAAATTCGACTGGCGCACTTCCAAAAAACAGGTTTCTGCCTTGGCAGCCCGCGCAATACGCTCCACAGTTTTCAACAAACGACTACCGAAACCTTGACCCTGTAATTCAGGCGCAAGGCAAATATTTAACAAGTGCATTTCATCCAACACAAACATCAGCATCGCATAGCCTAACAACTCACTGTCCTGTTCATAAATCCAGCCAGAATAGCCGTGTTTAAGGCAATCGCTAAAAATTGCTGGTGTCCAAGGAAAGGGATATGCACGATTTTCCAGCGCCACCACTGTCGCTAAATCACCCAGTGTCATCGGGCGCAGCGGTAAAAAATCAGTATCAGAGTGGTGGTTGGGCATGGCGGGCAAACACCTCACGGGCAAACAATAAATCCTGCCATGCTTTACGCTTATCAGACGGTTGGCGTAGCAAGTAAGCTGGGTGATAAGTAACCACAACAGGTGTGCCACTAACGGGAACGTGATGTTCTTGCCCACGCAAACGTGCTAATGGCGCAGTGGTTTGTAACAGGTTTTGTGCAGCAATACGCCCCACTACCAGAATCAGCGTGGGATTGACCAACGTAATTTGACGTTCCAAATAGCCTCGGCAATTAGCTGCTTCATCGGCGTGCGGGTCACGGTTGTTAGGCGGTCGGCATTTGAGGACATTGGCGATGTAAACGGTTTCACGCGGCATCCCAATCGCTAACAACATATTATTGAGCAATTGACCAGCCTTACCTACAAATGGTTCGCCTTGACGATCTTCTTCTGCACCGGGTGCTTCGCCGATGACCATCCATGCGGCTTGTTGATTGCCCGTGCCAAACACTGTTTGGGTGCGAGTTTTGCTGATAGCACAACGGGTGCAGGACTGGACGGCGGTACGGAGGTCTTGCCAGGAGAGGGTGGAGCAATCGGGGGCGACAGGAAGCGGAGAACTTGGAACAACGGGAAGTGGCATATCTACTCCCCCCTTTGAAAAAGGGGGGGCGGGGGGGATTTCTTCCTCTACACTTGCTTTCGGCATCCACACCGGAATTCCCATTGCCTGCATGTAGCGCTTGCGTACCTGCAAATCCACCCGTGTTTACACTCCCTGATGGTGCTGCGGGTGTTCGCGCAGTGCTTGGCTGGCCAGTTTGTTCCACGCATCCACATAGGCTTTAGCGGAAGCGATCACGATGTCAGTATCCGCACCATGCCCGTGGATAATACGCCCGCCTTTATCCAGACGTACCGTAACCTCGCCTTGCGCATCCGTACCACTGGTAATGTTATTGACGGAATACAATGCCAGTGTCGCGGTTTCACCGACAATGCTTTCGATGGCTTTGTACACCGCATCGACAGGCCCACCGCCAATAGCCCTGGCGGTTTGTTCCTTGCCATGGGCTTTCAGGATCACTTTTGCATCCGGGGCTTCGCCGGTGGTGGAACAAACATTCAACGCCAGCAACTCATACGCAACATCTTCTTGCGCAGAACGCGCATCCATCATCAACACCATCAAATCTTCGTCGAAAATGTCATGTTTGCGATCTGCCAGATCTTTAAAGCGCGAAAATGCAGCATTGAGTTCTTCTTCAGACGTCAATTCGATGTTGAGTTCTTGCAAACGGGTCTTGAACGCATTGCGCCCCGAATGTTTGCCTAACACGATTTTGTTGTCTGACCAGCCTACGTCTTGCGCTCGCATGATTTCGTAAGTTTCGCGGTGTTTCAATACGCCGTCTTGATGAATGCCTGATTCATGGGCAAACGCATTCGCACCCACAATCGCTTTGTTCGGCTGTACAGGAAAACCCGTAACGCTGGACACCAAGCGAGAAGTCGGCACGATATGGGTCGCATCAATACGGGTTTCAACCGGGAATACGTCGGGGCGCACGCGAATCGCCATGACCACTTCTTCCAAAGAAGCGTTACCGGCACGTTCACCCAGACCGTTGATGGTACATTCCACCTGACGCGCACCTTGCATCACCGCTGCCAAAGAATTGCCGACCGCCAAGCCAAGGTCATTGTGGCAGTGTACCGAGAAAACGGCTTTATCAGCATTGGGAATATTCGCAATCAAGCGCCCGACCATATCACCAAACACAGACGGAATTTGATAACCAACGGTATCAGGGATATTGATGGTACGCGCCCCCGCTGCAATCGCTGCTTCAATCACGCGGCACAGAAAATCGAATTCAGAACGCCCCGCATCTTCGCACGAAAACTCGACATCATCGGTGTAATGACGCGCCCGCTTCACTGCGAATACGGCTTGCTCAACGACCTGATCCGGTGTCATCCGCAACTTGTTCTGCATGTGAATCGGAGATGTCGCAATAAAGGTGTGGATACGCCCGGAATTAGCAGGCTTAATAGCCTCGGCAGCGCGATCAATATCTTTTTCCAACGCACGCGCAAGGCCGCAAATAGTGCTGTCTTTGACAATACTGGCAATCGCTTTCACCGACTCAAAATCGCCGGGGCTGGCAATCGGAAAGCCGCCTTCGATAACATCCACCCGCATTTTTTCCAACATCAGGGCGATGCGGATTTTCTCTTCTTGCGTCATGGATGCGCCGGGGCTTTGTTCGCCGTCACGTAACGTCGTATCAAAAATAATCAAACGGTCTTTAGACATGTTCCTGCTCCTAAACACGGCTGCGCACTGGTTTATTGAGCAACCGAAGTATCAATCTGAAAGTGGATGTAATAATAGCGCGTGTTGCCCCGCAGGGCGTAAGAATTTACTCCACTTCAAGCATCAACACCTTTTTTACGCCGCTGGAACTTACGCCACCGCCGCCACCCCCACAGTAACGGCCCCGACAGGGCATACAATAAAAATACCCCAAACAATACTTTAGGCGGATCAATCGTCGTCAACGCAAACACCAATACGACCGCCAGTACCACCACAAACGGCACGCGGTTACGCAGGTCAAAATCTTTAAAGCTGTAAAAACTGATATTGCTAACCATCAACAAGCCGACGGATAACGTCAACAATAAGGCAGGAATTTGTAAGTTACGCCCCGTCACGTCCAGATCATGGAATACCCAAACCATCCCTACCATGACTGCGGCGGCGGCTGGACTCGGCAAGCCCACGAAAAAGCGCTTATCGACCTTACCAATTTGTGTATTGAACCGAGCCAAACGCAGCGCTGCACACGCCACGTAAACAAAAGCCGCTAACCAACCAGCCTTTCCCCATGCTGTGCCCGAAGCCTGTAAATGCACCAGCGCCCACTGATACATAACTAAACCCGGTGCAACGCCAAAGGAAATCAGATCAGCCAAACTGTCATATTGCGCCCCGAATTCGGTTTGGGTATTCGTCATGCGGGCAACCCGCCCATCCAACCCATCCAAAATCATAGCAATAAAAACCGCCACCGCTGCCGCTTCAAACTTGCCCTGCATGGCGGCCACTACGGCATAAAAACCACCGAACATAGCGCCGGTGGTCAACAAATTGGGCAGTAAATAAATGCCCCTGCTGGGCGAGGATTTTACGTTTAGTTGTTGCTCTTCCACTGAAGTGTCCCGTTTAACTGCTATAGATGCATAGTAGCTAGCATTGTGCCACAGTGGAATGCGTTCCTGTTACAACAACTTATTCACCCGACTTTTTGATGAACACCCAACCTAAGTACCCCATCATCACCAACATGAATAGAATCACAATAATGGTTAGCACACCCATCCAGCTTCCAAATAATAGCTCAATCATGACAACCTATTCTCCTACACTAATGGTAATAAACGTGTACAATCCGAAGTTTAGGTGAATACGCTCGCATTGTTTTGATTTACATCAAAAAACATGAGGTTAGATGGAATTGAGAGAGCCATCGCACAAAAACCTAACAATCCTTTGAATATCATCACAGCTTGGGATGACGCATGAAAACAATTGCTTTACACAGCGCCAAAAAATCAGCCGTTGCTTGCCATAATTGCAGCCTAAGTGAACTCTGCTTACCACGTGGTCTTAACCGTGATGAGTTGGAGCTATTGGAAAATGCCATCAATAAAACGGTCAAAATCAAGAAAAAAGACTACTTGTTTCACCGCGATGATCAACAACAATCTATCTATGCCGTCAAAGCAGGTGCAATCAAAACATCATTGTCAACACCCGATGGTGAGGAACAGATTCTAGGCTTTTACCTACCCGGTGATTTGTTAGGGTTTGATGCCTTTGCCCGCGACCGCCACACCTGTGATGCACAAGCCTTAGACGACACCCTCGTCTGCGAGCTTAGCATGGATAATTTCCAAGAGCTGTGCGGCAAATTACCCATTATGCGCGGGCAAATGATGCGCCAAATTGGCTCAGAACTGGAACGTGAACAGATGTTGCTGCTGACACTGGGGCAAATGCGTACCGAAGAACGCCTTGCTACGTTTCTTTCCAGCTTGTCGGAACGCAATAAAGATCGCGGTTTTTCCAGCAATGAATTCAACCTACCGATGGCGCGTCACGATCTTGCCAACTACCTTGGTATGGCAGTGGAAACGCTGAGCCGCATGTTTTCACGCTTACAGGAAGAAAAAATCATCGCAGTGCAACATCGCTTAGTAAAAATCGAAGACATGAGCCGCCTCAAACAGTTGGCACATCACACCTGCCGACCCGCAGGTGATGCACTGTAAGCGGCGGTTAAATCACCCGTGAGAAACGTTGTTGTACACTTTGCTTGCGCAAGCTGACATCAAACACCATACAAATATTGCGGATGAGAAAGCGCCCACGTGGCGTGACATCTAAACCTGTATCCGTAAATTGCAACAAATGGTCGCTCACCATTGGCTGCAACAACTCCAGTTCACGGCTGAAGTACTCTGCAAACGCCAGACTAAAAAGCCGTTCAACTTGAGTAAAATTCAGTGTAAAATGGCACGCCAATTGCTGGATAATGTAGCGACGCAACACATCATCATCATCCAAGGTCAATCCCTTGATCACGGGCAAATGCCCTGTATCAAGGGCAGCGTAGTACTCTTCTAAGGTCTTAGCATTCTGACTATAACATTCCGCCACACTGCTAATGGAACTCACACCCATTGCCACCAAATCACAATCAGCATGGGTGGTATAGCCTTGGAAATTACGATGTAACGTTCCTTGGCGCTGGGCAATCGCTAATTCATCATCGGGCTTGGCGAAATGATCCATTCCAATGTATTCGTAACCTGCTGCGGTTAAATGCTCCACCGCCAACTGCATGATTTGCAATTTGGTTTCAGGGGATGGCAAATCCGCCTCATTGATGCGCCGCTGCGGTTTAAACAAGTTTGGCATGTGTGCATAGTTAAACACTGAAATGCGATCCGGTGACATTTCAATGATGGTATCCAGTGTTTGGCGGAAACTTTCAACGGTTTGAAACGGTAAACCGTAAATCAAATCCACGCTGATAGATTTTGCACCATAAGCGCGACAGGCATCAATAATTGCCAAGGTTTGCGCAATGGGCTGAATGCGGTTAACGGCAACTTGCACACGCTCATCCACATCCTGCACACCGAGGCTGAAGCGATTGAAACCAATCTCACGCAACAGGCCAATGGTCTCAGCCGTCACCGAACGCGGGTCAATCTCGATGGAATAATCCCCCTCATCGGTAATATGCAAGGAAAAGTGCTCACGGGTTTTATCCATCAACGCCCGCATTTCATCATGGCTGAGAAACGTTGGCGTACCGCCCCCCCAATGCAGTTGCTCCACCATACGATCACGATCATACAGCTTGGCTTGCATCTCAATTTCACGGAACAGGTATTGCAGATAGGTTTCAGCTTTGGAATGATCTTTGGTCACAATCTTGTTGCAAGCACAGTAAAAACACACCGTATCGCAAAATGGCACATGAAAATACAAGGACAAGGGCAACGGGATGGGGTCTTCATTGCTCAAATAAGCATGAGCCTTGTATTCGTCTTCGGTAAAAGGCCCAAACGCGACCGCTGTCGGATAAGACGTATAACGCGGCCCCGCCGTGTCATAACGACGTATCAAATCTGCATCGAATTGAACTGCACTCATACCAACCTCTTTTTTTAACCCAAAGCCAAGCGGGTACATAATCGCTGCATCTACCCTGCCATGACAAGCGCTTGAAACAAAACATTAAACTAAATTGACCTGTATCAAGAAACCGAAAGCGGGTGCATTGTAAACCCTACAGAAAACAGGTGTAATCACTTCCGAAGATTGCTGATGTCGATGTTTCGTTACCTCCTCTGAATCAGCAATTTTCAACGCTCTACATACCCTAAAGCACTTAGGCTCTCCTTCGGGAGAGCCTTTTTTTCGTTCTAACCTTTACGTTTATTGAGCAGGCTGTAGCAGCAGTGTTGTCGCCTCTGCGGTTGGCATAACCCCCTCCAGCCGCCAACGCTCATCTAATGGCAACAAATGCACATGCCATTTCCCCGCCGCTAACGCTTGAATCTCACCTGCCCACATTCCCGTTCCTGCATAATTCAGCGTGACTGACTGATCACGATCGGGGATGGTGGCATGAAACAACTTCAACACCAAAGGCTGTTGGGACTGCACCTCTGAGTGATCCAACAACAAACGTACCGCCGTACCATTTAACGCAAGATTTCCCTGCAACCCCAAAGCGGAGGCTTGCTGGCCTTTTGCCAACGAATGATTAATCGCCTTGCCCACTTTGTAGTAATCATCCACCACTAAACCACTGCTACCACTGGCTGCTAACGAGTAAGTATACAAACCCGCAACCACTGCCGTGGCAGGCATCACCATCAATAGCCAAGGCCAAGGCTGTTTGTACCATGGCGTAGTGTCTTTCGCATCAACATACATGCTGCGTACCTCTTACTTGTTAGGGCCTAAAAAACGGGCTTTCTGCGTTTGTGCGACTGATGGATCATCTTTAGCCTCAATATGGAACATAACCTCCTGACTACGATTTGTCATATTGTCAGGGTTTGCTATCACCTTAATCGGTACTTCTGCCACTTTGCCAGAGCCGACATGCAGATTATCCACCCCTTGCAACCTAATACCCTCGATACCGGCAATACTCACACTGTATTGATGTTCCCTTTCATCCATATTCATGATTTTCAGGGTGTAAATATTCTCGATATTGCCATCGCCCGTATCTCGGAACAGCGCATTACGGTCACGAATAATATCCAATTCCAACGGTACTCGTTGCATCACCGAATACAGCAAGGCACTGCTAATCGCCAGCAATAACCCTGCATAAATGAAGGTGCGCCCCCGCAAGATATGCGTTTTGCCACCTTGTAAAGCGTGCTCGGTGGTATAGCGTACTAAACCACGTGGGTAACCCATTTTATCCATGATGCTATCACAAGCATCAATACAGGCAGCACAACCGATACACTCGTATTGCAAGCCATTACGAATGTCGATTCCCGTCGGGCAAACTTGCACACACAAAGTACAATCCACGCAATCACCTTTATCCGTAGGCTTTTCTGCCCCACGTTTGCGCGAACCGCGTGGTTCTCCACGAGCCTCATCATACGAAATGATCAGCGTGTCTTTATCAAACATCGCGCTTTGGAAACGTGCATACGGACACATGTACAGGCAAATCTGTTCGCGCAAAAAACCCGCATTTCCGTAAGTTGCCAAGCCATAAAATAAAACCCAGAATAATGCCCAGCCACCGATAATACCGCTGCTAAGCTCAAACCACAGGGTTTCGACGGGCACAAAGAAACCCACAAAGGTAAAGCCTGTCCACAGTGAGAAAAACAGCCACAATACGTGTTTAATCGCCTTCTTACCAATTTTGACGCGATCCCACGGTGCATTATCCAGTTTGACTTGCTGCGGACGGTCGCCTTCCACCCATTGCTCAATCCAAATGAAGACTTCGCTCCAAACGGTTTGCGGGCAGGCATACCCACACCAAACCCTACCCGCCAACGCCGTAACAAAGAACAGTAATAATGCGGCCAAAATCAAAATGACTGCCAAATAGAAAAAATCTTGCGGCCAAAAAGTCATGCCAAACAAATGAAATTTACGCGCAGGCAGGTCAAACAATACTAACTGCTGATCATTCCATTTCAACCACGGTAATAAATAAAACAGCCCCAGCAACCCCCATACTGAAAACTTACGCAGGGTAGTAAAAACTCCTTTGGTTTGACGTGGGTAAATTTTTTGGTGCTGTTTATAGAAACCACTATTTTGATTTTTACTGGATGATGAATTCGTAGAATGTTCAGACATATCAATATCCTTTAGCCTGAATGGGTAACAAGGCTCGTAAGCTAACACGCAACATAACGGATTTATTTGATAAAAAGCGGATTGGAAAACAGATTATTGTTTTACGAACCACTTTCAAGACATTTATCAAAAATTACCCCCTCCTCACCCTTCCCCCACAAGGGGTGAAGGGTGTAAAAGGGGGAATCAACGGCATCACTTTTTCTGTGACAAACCATAGACATAAGCTGCTAACAAATGCACCTTGTCTTCCCCAAGGAAATCAGCGTGCGCTGGCATCATGCCCATGCGTCCATTGGAAATGGTTTCTTTGATCGTGTCAGCAGAAGAGCCGTACAACCAAGTATTGTCAGTCAGGTTCGGGCCACCCAATGCCTGATTGCCTTTACCATCCGCGCCATGGCAAGCGAGACATCCATTAGCGGTGAACAATTGCTGACCTTGCGCGACTTTTGCAGCATCAGATTCACGCCCGCTCAAACTCATGACGTAATTGGCTAAGGCATCAATACCGGCTTCGTCAACCCGATCCTTATGCGGCGGCATTACACCATTACGACCCGCAAGGATAGATTGCTTGATCTGATCCGGCGCACCACCGTAAAGCCAATCCGCATCGGCAAGGTTGGGAAAACCTTTCGCACCTTCCGCATCCGAACCGTGGCATTGAGCGCAATAGCTTAAGAACATCCGCCGCCCCATGCCTTGCGCCTCCTCATCTTTTGCCACATCCGCGATGGGTAATGCTGCAAATTTCTTGAAGATCGGATCATAGGTTTGCGCAGCTTGCTGCATTTCAGCATCGTATTGGCTGCCTTGTGACGACCAATTCAACACGCCCTTGAACGTACCCAAGCCGGGGAATAACACCAGATAACCCAGTGAAAAAATAATGGTGATGTAAAACAACCACAGCCACCAGCGCGGCATGGGATTATTGTATTCTTCCAAGCCATCCCACTGATGACCCGTTACTTCACCACTCGCCGCTTCCCCCGGACGCTTTTTCGTTGTCCAGCGAACCAACCAGTAACAGGCAAAAACATTGCCCAATGTGATCAGGATGATCCAACCACTCCAGAAACCACTCATTTGTCTACCTCCTTCACTGACGCGCTGTGCACCTTTTCCTCATCCGCATCGAAGATGGAATTCGCCGCCGTATCGAAACGTTGTTGACGTTTACGGCTATATGCCCACCATACGACTGCAAGAAATGCAATCACAACCAGCAACGTCGTTATGCCACGGAAATCACTGTAATCCATCGTATTCACCGCTGTGTTTTGATGGCAGTACCCAAATTTTGCAGATAAGCGATGACAGCATCCATTTCGGTTTTGCCTTTCACTTCTTCTGCACCCTTGGCGATTTCCTCATCGGTATAAGGCACGCCTAACGCCTGCATGGTTTTCATTTTGGCGGCGGTATCCGCGCCATCCAGCACGTTTTCAGCAAACCAAGGATAACCGGGCATATTGGACTCCGGCACCACATCACGCGGATTGGTCAAATGCACGCGATGCCAGTCATCACTGTAACGCCCGCCAACCCGTGCCAAATCAGGGCCAGTCCGCTTGGAACCCCATTGGAACGGATGATCGTAGACAAATTCGCCCGCCACCGAGTAATGCCCGTAACGCTCCGTTTCCGCACGGAACGGACGGATCATCTGTGAATGGCAGTTATAACAACCCTCACGGATATAAACATCACGTCCTTCCAACTGCAACGCGGTATAAGGCTTCAACCCCGCGACTGGCTCAGTGGTATCTTTCATGAAGAACAGCGGGACAATTTCCGCCAAACCACCGATACTCACGACAATCAAAATCAAGATTGCCATCAGACCTACATTTTTCTCAACAACTGCGTGACCGCTATTGCTACTCATGGTTTGCCTCCTTAATGTGCTGCTGCGGGAATCGCATCAATAGCAGGTTTGCTCCCTGCGACGGTCTTCCACACGTTGTAGGCCATCATCAACATGCCGGTCAGCACCATCAGACCACCCAGCAAACGCACGGTGTAATACGGGTAAGTGGCCTCAACCGATTGCACAAAGCTGTAAGTCAAGGTGCCATCCGCATTCACTGCACGCCACATCAAGCCTTGCATAACCCCGGAAATCCACATAGAAGCAATGTACAACACCACCCCAACGGTCATGCCCCAGAAATGGACTTCGATCAATTTGGTACTGTACATGCCTTCACGCCCAAACAATTTCGGCAGCAAGGCGTAAATCGAACCAATCGAAATCATCGCCACCCAGCCCAATGCACCGGAGTGAACGTGACCCACAGTCCAGTCGGTGTAGTGAGACAGTTCGTTAACGGTTTTGATCGCCATCATCGGCCCTTCAAAGGTCGACATCCCGTAGAATGACAGTGAAACCACCATAAAGCGTAAAATCGGGTCAGTACGCAATTTATGCCAAGCACCGGAAAGCGTCATAATCCCGTTGATCATCCCACCCCAGCTTGGCGCTAACAAAATCAGCGAGAACACCATTCCCAAGGTCTGAGTCCAGTCAGGCAACGCGGTGTAATGCAAATGGTGCGGGCCTGCCCACATATAAGTAGAAATCAACGCCCAGAAATGCACCACTGACAAGCGATACGAATACACTGGACGGTTAGCCTGCTTCGGAACAAAGTAATACATCATCCCCAAGAAGCCCGCAGTCAAGAAGAAACCGACCGCATTATGCCCATACCACCACTGCACCATCGCATCAATCGCCCCCGGATACGCCGAGTAAGATTTAGTCCAGTCACCAGCACCAAACATCGCCGTTGGCAATGCCGCGCTATTCACCACATGCAATAATGCAATGGTTAAAATGAATGCACCGTAGAACCAGTTCGCCACGTAGATATGTGGTGTCTTACGTTTCATGATAGTACCGAAGAACAGTATGGCGTAGGCAACCCACACCGCCGTAATCAGCAAATCAATTGGCCACTCCAGTTCCGCGTATTCTTTGGAAGAGGTGATACCTAACGGTAAGGTAATCGCTGCCAGCAGAATGACAGACTGCCATCCCCAAAACACAAAACCCGCCAATTTGTCAGAAATCAGGCGGGTATGGCAGGTACGCTGTACCACATACAGCGAAGTCGCAAACAAGGCAGAACCGCCAAAGGCGAAAATAACTGCGTTAGTGTGCAATGGGCGTAAACGGCTATACGTTAACCATGGAATATCAAAGTTCAATTCCGGCCAACGTAACTGTGCGGCGATAATCACGCCTACCAACATGCCGACGATCCCCCAAATCACCGTCATAATGGCAAACTGCCGCACGACCCTGTAATTGTAGGTCTGCTGGTTTTGCATAAGATCCCTCCGAAAGAGTTAAACACCTCACCGAAGAAACGGTAACAACACACAATACTGTGTGAAATAACACACTCCGGTGCGCTAAGCATCCTCCAGAGGAAACAAACCATGCTTGATTAAAGTCAATATACCGTCGCCTAAGCTGCTGATAAATTCACACAAACACTGGGTTATTGACATATATCAAGTGAACGCCGTTTTCGGCACATTCACACAGTTATCCGATAAATCCCCGCCTCCATCCTGCCTCTACTTTCCGCAACAGACTATCTGTAACAGCATGAACTCATACCGATAACGCCGATAACGGGCAAGCGTTAATGCAAAATACATAGGGGGAATTGATCCTAATGGCAAACAAAACCAAGAAAACTCGGGTGGTACATATCATTACCCGTTTAAACACTGAAAATACCGACGGTGCTGCCATGATGTTATACAAACTCATGGCACACACTGATCGCAACCGCTTTGAGCCAATAGTTCTGTGTTTGGATGGAGAAGCTGAACTCAGTAACCGCATCCGCGCACATGGGATTAACGTCTACTCGCTGGACATGCACCACAACATCACCGCAGGTTGGCAAATTTTCAAACTGACACGGTTACTACGCACCCTACAACCTGACATCCTCCAAGGTTGGATGTACCACGGCAATCTTGCCGCATCCTTAGCAAACCTTTCATTGGGCAACCACTATCCAGTGCTATGGAACATACACCACCCTTTACATGACATCAGCAAAGAATCACGCACCACTCGTTGGGTCATTGAACTAGCCGCTAAACGTTCAACCAGCCCCGCACACATCATCTACAACACTTACCTGAATGCTGACCAGCACAATACCATTGGTTACAGTAAGCAGCGTAACCTTATCATTCCCAACGGCTTTGATACTCAACTGTTTGCACCGAATGCTTATCACCGCGACAACGTCCGTCAACGCTTAGGAATCCCTAATGATGCTTTCGTAATTGGTCTATTTGCCCATTATCATCCGGTGAAAAATCATGCCTTGTTTTTAGAAGCTGCTCGCCTGCTGTTGCAACACAAACCCCAGGTTCACTTCATTCTTGCCGGGCGGGAGATTACGTCACTCAACCCCAAGTTACGTTATCTGCTAGAGCACATTCCTAAGCAACAACACGTACACCTCCTCGGCGAGCGCAAAGACATACCCAACTTGCTGAATGCGTTAGATCTATACACACTAACCTCAACTTACGGGGAAGGCTTTCCCAACAGTGTGGCAGAAGCCATGGCTTGTGGAATTCCGTGTATCAGCACCGATGTCAGCGATGTTGCACGGATTATAGGTAATACCGGGCAACGCTTGCCGATACAAGACACTACGCCTTCGGCACTCGCTTTTACTTGGTTGGAATGGATAAATGCCGGAGAAGCATGGCGTAAAGAAGTGGGTTCACGTGCTGTACAACGCATTCAACAACTTTACAGCATCCCAACCATTACCGAACAGTATCAAAATCGCTACCAATCCTTGGTTGACCAAGAACAGATGACTGCCATGCCACTGTTAACAACTTGATAACCAAAAAAGCACAGAATGGGTGACAAACGCGGCGTAAACGTTACTCCTCCCCCTCCACCAACCCGTATTTTTTCAGCTTGCGCCACAACGACACGCGGTCAATCCCCAGAATCTGCGCCGCCTTGGTGCGGTTGCCATCACAATGTTCCAGCACGTAGCGGATGTATTCCTCTTCGCGCTGCACCAGCGACGGCAATTCCGTCGGGGCTTCCGGCAAGGCATGAATCGTTTGCGCCGCTAATGCTGCTGGCAATTCCGCCACAGTTAATTCATTGCCACGCGCCAACGCCACGCCGCGCTCAATCAGGTTTTCCAGCTCGCGCACATTGCCGGGGTAGTGATACCCCAACAGCACCGACATGGCCGCCGGAGCAATATTTTCCACCTCGCGCCCCATGCGCAGCGCGTGTTTGCGCAAGAAAAAGAACGCCAGCAAGGGAATATCATCGCGCCGTTCCACCAAACTCGGCAAATGCAGCCCCACCACATCCAGCCGGAAATACAAATCCTGCCGGAAACGCCCTGCCGCCACTTCCGCACGTAAATCGCGGTGGGTTGCGGTAATCAAACGCACATCCACTGGCACGGCGGTTTGCGCCCCCAAGCGTTGCACTTCGCGCTCTTGCACCACGCGCAGCAATTTCACCTGCATTGCCAGCGACATTTCGCCGATTTCATCCAGAAATAACGTGCCACCGTTGGCGGCTTCGATCAAACCCGCCCGCGCTTCACCCGCGCCGGTATACGCGCCTTTTTCATGCCCGAACAATTCATTTGCCAGCAAATCTTCCTGCAATGCGCCGCAATTCACCCCGACGAATGCGCCTTGGCTGCGGCGGCTGTGCTGGTGCAGGTAACGCGCCAGCAATTCCTTGCCCGTACCACTTTGCCCGTTAATCAGCAAGGTAGTATCGGTTGCAGCCACCTGTTGCGCCGTATCGAGCAGCCGCAACATCGCGGGGTTTTGCGTCACCAATCCGGCATGGGTATGCAAACCGTTGCTTACCTGCGCCCGCAAGCGGCGGTTTTCGCGCTTGAGCTGCACCAATTGCAGCGCGTTTGCCACAATGCTACGCACTTCATCCAAGCGGAACGGTTTGGCAACGTAGTGAAACGCCCCCGCTTTCATCGCCTCCACCGCCGAATCCAGCGTGCCATGCGCGGTAATTAACACCACCGCCATGTCAGGGTCAGTTTCCAATGCGCGTTTGAGAATCGCCATGCCATCCACCCGTTCCATGCGCAAATCGGTCAGAATCAGCTCGAAGGTTTGGGTTTGCAAGGCTTCCAAACCGCCCGTGCCGCTTTCGCGGGTGGTCACTTCGTAACCGTTTTTGCGCAAGGCATACGCCAGATTGCGCACCGCTATGGGTTCGTCGTCGATGATTAAAATGCGTTCTTTCACGGGTAATGTCCTCCACACGAATACTGATCATGGCACTATTTCAATCTGAAACGGGGTGTTGCATTGTGTAACATGAAAGACTTCTGTCACGCAATCCTTTGAAAACCGGATGCGTACTCTTTACCATCCAACATTCGTGTTTTAGGAAGAACAATCATGCCAAATAAACAAAGCAACTTGAGCGGGGCGGAAGCACTCGCCCGTTTACAAGAAGGCAATCAACGTTTTGCCAACAATGTGCGCAGTCTGGATACTTTATTAAGCCACACGCAACGTGCCAGCCTGACCGAGGGGCAAAACCCTTTTGCGATTATTCTGGGCTGTTCGGATTCGCGGGTTCCAGCGGAATTGGTGTTCGACCAAGGTTTCGGCTCGCTGTTTGTGATTCGCGTCGCGGGGAATATTGTCGCGCCTTCACAAATCGGCAGCGTGGAATTCGCCGCCACCCAATACAACACGCGGCTGGTGGTAGTGCTAGGGCATACGCAATGTGGCGCAGTTCATGCCACCATCGAGGAATTACGCCATAACCTGCAAAGCCCGTCCCGCAACCAGCGTTCTATCGTCGAACGCATTGCCCCCGCTGTTGCCACCTTAATGGAAACACCGTTGCGCGATGATCCCGAAGCCCTGATGAAACACGCAGTACGTGCCAATATTCGTGCTGCCACCAGTCATTTGCGCCACGGTTCGGAAATTCTGGAAAACCTGATTGCGAATGAAGGTTTGCTGGTGGTGAGTGCTGAATATTCGTTAGAGACGGGTAAAGTCGAGTTTTTTGACGTGCCGTAATATTCCCCCCATCCCCAACCCTTCCCCCGCAAGGGGTGAAGGGAGCAAGAAAGAGGGTCTTTTAATGTTCGGGGTGGTAAGGCAATGAAGAGTGATGCAGGAAAATGGCCAAATGCCCATCCGTTTTGGCACGCTTGTAACCAAAGGTATATTCCACTTTGGTTTCCTTGCCGGTTGCGGCATCGGTGAAGTAATAGTTACCCATTGCTTCCGCCGTGTCTTGGTTGATCGCAACCGCTTCGTTTTCAAAACGCACTTTTGACCAGGGTTGCAGGGCAAAACCGTGATCTTCGGTTTCTTTGCCTTTCACAAAATAAGACAGTGCTTCGTCTTTACTTCCACGGAATTGATCTTCAGCCGCTTTGGTGGGCTTGAACAGTACTTCACCCTCATCAAACGCATAAAGTTGGTCAAGCAGTTTGGTCGCGGCGGCTGAGTAATCGCCTTTTTCCTGATAGGTTTTGCCAATCGTGACAATACCGTCTGCCCACGCTTGCTGTGCTGCTTGCACATCCTGCTCAGTAATCGGTGCAACCGCAGGGGCGCAAGCAGGTATTGCCACGGAAGCCGCTGGCGCAACCGGTGCGGTCGGCGCAACGGGTGCAGTGGGAGCAGTCAGCGGCGTACTGGATTCCGCCAGCGCAACATTACCCACCACAAAACTCATGCCACTCAGTAAGCACATTGCCCATAAACCTTGTTTCATCATCATGCAAACTCTCCCCATCTGGTAAAAATACGGCCACATCAGTCGCGCCGCTATACTATCAATAAAACTAGGGGTATACAGCCTGCCCGAAAGGAAGAGCTATGGCGTTTCAAACTGAAACTGAGTGTTTCACTATGCAACACCAATGACTTTGCGATAAATATTATTTAAATACAATGACCTATAAAGATCCATCAAAACCCCGTTGCAAACTGTAACAGCAGACACAGCGGTATCACTCAGCAGATTTCATGTTTGTCGTTAAATAACAGTTAGTTAAACATCATCAAAAGGCTGGCACGCCCCTTGCTATAGAACTGGCAAATACTATTCTTAACCAAGGAAACCATTCTCATGAACCATTTATCGGCTGCACTAAAAACCATCCTTAACGGGCTGGCGATGCAATACGAAGGCGAACTGCTGACGACAGAAGACAAAAAAGCCAACCTGCAACGGGTACTGACTGAAATTGAACGCGAAAAACAAGACGCTGCCAATGCTGCAACAACTACTCCAACCTTCCCTAATATGGCCTTACACACCAAGTGAGCATCATGAGCGTTCAAGCACTTCCTTCTTACTGGACATGGCTAATGCCATTTCTCAACTGGCTGCCTAAAATCAATGGGCGTGACCTGCGGGCAGATTTTATTGCCGGTTTAACCGGGGCTGTCGTGGTGCTACCGCAAGGGGTGGCGTTTGCCACCATCGCGGGGATGCCGCCGCAATACGGTTTATACGCTGGGATGATCCCCGCCATTATTGCCGCGCTATTTGGTTCCTCGCGTCATCTGGTATCGGGGCCAACCACAGCGGCTTCGGTGGTACTGTTTTCGGCGTTGTCGATCCATGCCATCCCCGGTAGCCCGGATTATGTCACGCTGGCCTTGACCCTGACGTTCATGGTGGGGGTGTTTGAACTGGTGCTGGGACTAGCACGGATGGGTGCGTTGGTGAATTTCATTTCGCACGCCGTCGTGGTCGGCTTCACTGCTGGGGCAGCTATTTTGATTGCAGCCAAGCAATTGAAGTATTTTTTCGGGGTGGATATGGATAACGGCGGGAATTTGACCGAACTGTTATTCCGGTTTACCCAACATCTGGACGGCATTAACGCCTATGCGGTATTGATTGCTGTCGTCACCTTACTCAGTGGCATCGCGACTAAACGCTGGTTGAAACGTGTGCCTTACATGGTGGTGGCTATTCTGGTTGGTAGCTTGCTCAGTGTCGGCTTGAATGCGTGGTTGGGCACAGATATTACGCATATCGCAACGGTCGGTGCGTTACCGGATTCTTTCCCGCCTTTATCTGCGCCGGTGTTGACGCTGGAAAACATTAAAATGCTGGCTCCCGCTGCCTTGGCAGTCACGCTGTTTGCCTTGACCGAAGCGGTATCTATTGGGCGGGCAATGGCGGCACGCGGCGGCTATAACATCAATGGCAATCAGGAGTTTATTGGGCAAGGCTTATCCAATCTTGCCGGGTCGTTTTTCTCCGGCTACGTTTCGACCGGCTCGTTTAACCGCACGGGTGTCAACTACGAATCCGGCGCGAAAACCCCAATGGCGGCGGTATTTGCCGGATTATTGCTGATATTTGTGGTGGTGCTGGTTGCGCCTTACGCGGCGTATTTGCCCAAAGCAGCAATGGCTGGCGTACTGTTTTTGGTGGCTTGGGGATTGATCGACTGGCATGAAATACGTGAGATTATCAGCTTCTCGAAACGCGAAACCGTGGTATTAGCCGTCACGTTCTTTAGTGCGCTGTTCCTTGATCTGGAATTTGCGATTTTCCTCGGCGTAATGCTGTCCTTGGTGTTGTATCTGGAAAAAGTCTCCAAGCCGCGTATTCTGACCCGCACGCCTGATAAGAATTTGCCTAACCATGCCTTTTCCACTGACCCGGATTTACCCCAATGCCAGCAATTGCGCTTTGTGGGTGTCGAAGGCTCGCTATTCTTCGGCTCGGTGAATCATATGGAAGAAACATTCGGCAAAATTCGCGTAGAACACCCGCAGCAAAAACACTTGGCAGTGATTTGCGAAGGCATCAACTTTGCCGATTTGCAGGGCAGCCACGCGCTGTACAAAGAAGCCAAACAACGGCAGGCAGATGGCGGCAATTTGTACCTGATCAATGTCAAGGAAGGTTTGTGGGATGCGCTGGAAGCCTGCGAATGTTTCGACAAGGAAGGTTCACGCAATGTATTTCAGTCCAAGTCCGCCGCAATCCACGCGATTTACCAAAAGCTGGATAAAAGCCTGTGTGAAGGTTGTACCACTCACTTGTTCAAAGAATGTTCTGGTACGGTGGCGACTCACGCCAAGTCATAACGTTGCCCAGATCACTGTTTCAGTTTGCAACACCAAAGTTGCAGACTGAAACACGAGGCAGTATTTACCGTGACTTCACCCCATTAATGATTTCACGCAATTAATTAGCACTCACTAATGTTGTAACATTCTCGGCTTATTTCGGGTATGCACAGAGTGAGCGCATGAAACAATTTTTCTTCCCCTTTTTGACTTGGCTAGGTCTAGTCAATTTTAATACGCTCAAAGCCGATTTCTTTGCGGGACTTACTGGCGCAGTCGTGGTGTTGCCACAAGGCGTAGCGTTTGCGGCGATTGCTGGCTTGCCGCCGGAATACGGTTTGTACACGGCAATGGTCACACCGATTATTGCGGGCTTGTTTGGCTCGTCACTGCATCTGGTATCCGGCCCCACCACTGCGATTTCCTTGGTAGTATTTTCCACCATCAGCCGTTATGCCGAGCCGGGGTCGGAGCAATTTATTCAAATGGTGCTAACGCTGACCTTCCTCGCAGGGGTTTACCAGTTGGTGTTCGGCTTAATGCGCTTGGGCATGTTGGTTAACTTTGTATCGCATACCGTGGTCATCGGCTTTACGGCTGGGGCAGCGATTCTGATTGCCACCAGCCAAATCAAATACGTGACCGGCATCCCCATTCCCAAAGGCGAATCGTTTCTGCATACGTGGGTGGATGTGGGTGTCGGTATCGGTGCAACCAACCTGTACATTCTGGCAATTGCCGGTTTCACCATGCTGTCAGCCCTGCTGCTGAAACGTTACTTGCCCAAAATGCCGCACCTGTTATTTGGGATGATCATGGGCAGTCTTGCCAGTATCGCGATTGGCGGTGCGCAACATGGCATCACTTATGTGGGTGAAATCAGCGGGCAATTGCCTCCACTGTCCATGCCCGATTTCTCCCTTGCCTCGTTGAAACAACTAGCTTCTGGCGCATTCGCTGTCGCCTTGCTGGGGCTGATTGAGGCGGTGTCGATTGCCCGCTCGATTGCCACCAAATCGCAACAACGTTTGGATGGCAATCAGGAATTTATTGGGCAAGGTTTGTCGAATATTGCGGGCAGTTTTTTCTCCAGTTATGCGGGTTCTGGTTCGTTTACCCGTTCGGGGATTAACTATTCGGCGGGGGCAAAAACACCGTTGTCGGCAGTATTTGCCGCAATTTTATTGGGTATTATTGTATTGCTGGTAGCGCCGTTAGCGGCGTATTTACCCGTCGCAGCAATGGGCGGCATTATCATGCTGGTCGCTTACAACCTGATCGACTTTCAACATATCAAGCATATTTTGCACAGCAGTAAAACCGAAACCTCGATTCTGGCAACCACGTTTTTTGCCACACTGTTCATGGAGCTGGAATTCGCCATTTATATGGGCGTATTGCTGTCGCTGATTATTTTCCTCATGCGTACTTCGATGCCTAACATCGTGGATTTAGCCCCGAACCCTGCCGAACCGCGCCATAAATTTGCCGAAGTCAGCGAATACGGGCTAAAGGAATGCCCGCAATTGAAGCTACTGCGGGTGGACATGTCGATTTATTTTGGCTCACTCGACAAAGTACAACGCGAACTGGCTTGCATTGCCGAACGCCAGCACATTAAGCATGTGCTAATCGTGGGGGAAAGCATCAATTTCATCGACCTTGCCGGAGCGGAAATGCTGATTCAGGAGGCCAAACGCCTTAAATCCCTTGGCGGCGGCTTGTATTTGCAAGGCGCTAAGAACAAAGTTTACGACTTCATGGATAGAATTGATTTCGTGGAGGAATTTGGTGAAGGCAATGTGTTCTCCAGCAAAGAAGCTGCCTTGCAATCCTTAACCAAACGGCTGGATCACCGCATTTGCGCAACCTGTGACAAACGCATTTTCCGCGAATGTGCCAAATTACCGGGCGCAAAAACCGCTTAAGCCAACAACCGCGCTTGCAACTGTGACGCAGGCGGCGTTACCTGCCGTAATGCCCGCCCCAACATCGCCCGACTCGCCAAAATGTGAATCCCCTGCTTGGCACGGGTCACTGCGGTATACAGCAATTCGCGCCCCAACAATGGCAAATCATCCATCTCCGGCAAGACCAGCAACACCCGCGTAAATTCCGAACCTTGGCTTTTGTGAATTGTCATCGCCCAAGCGGTTTCATGCGCAGGCAAACGAATCGGCGCAATCGCACGGTAATTGCCCGCCTCACCCGTCGGAAACCACACCCGCAAATCACCGTTGGCATCCGGTAGTGCAATTCCAATGTCACCATTGAATAGATTCTGGCGGTAATCGTTTTGCGTGACCATCACTGGCCGCCCCACATACCAAGGGCGTTGCGCCCCAGTGTGAGCAGGCAATACCCGCTGCATCACCCCATCGACCCAGCCATTCAGGGTTTCGACACCCTGCCGCCCTTGCCGCAACGGGGTCAGAATGCGTAAGGCATTAAAAGCATTAAAAATCGCCTCGACTACACCGCCATTAACCGCTGCGATATAATCCCGCCAACCATCACGTAACCACGCCGCATCCAATCCCGCTGGCGATTCATCCAACGTCACGTCAGCAAAATCGGCGGAAGTCAACACCGCCAACAACCGCGCTTCATCCGCTTCACGAATCGCTTGTGCCAATTGCCCCACGCCATCCGCCTCGCTGAAACGGTAGCTGGTTTGCAGCAGCGTCATCTGCGCGGCTAACGCCTCTCCAGTGCACAAGTCGCGAAAAATCGACCCCGTTTCCACCGACGCCAATTGATCCTTATCGCCCAGCAAAATCAGCTTGGCTGACGGCGGCACGGCTTCAAACAAATGCGTCATTAAGGAAATGTCGATCATTGACGCTTCATCCACAATCACCACATCGGCTGCCAACGGGTTATGCATCCCATGCCGAAACCCGACCCGATTGGGGATGAAACCTAACAACCGGTGCAAGGTGCTGGATTGCTCCGGCATCGCGCAGGTAATATTTTCGCGCTGACGGGTGTGACGAATCGACTCCTGCATCCGCATCGCTGCTTTGCCAGTTGGTGCTGCCAGTAAAATCCGCGCTGGTGACACCCCACTGGCAATCAAATCCGCCAAAATGCGCGTCACGGTGGTGGTTTTGCCTGTGCCTGGCCCCCCGGAAATGATTAGCAACGTGTCATCACGTATCCGGGTTTGAATACATTCCGCCAGCCGCTGTTCATAGTGCCAATAGCGATACAGCCAAGCATGGGTATCGCTTAGAATCAAAGGTTTATAATCCCCCTCCTGCCCAACGACGGGAGAGTTCCGCAAGGCTTCCCAATCCACTTCCGGCAAAGCCGCACGCGGCACGGCAATCACGCCCTCACGGGTATGCGCACTCACCTGCCATACCAACATTGCCAGATCCCGTGTGCTGGAAGAACTGCCTTCCAGCCGTTTCAGCAAACTGGCAAGCTGCTCATCCAACGGATGGGAAACAGGTGGCGCTAACAGCATTACAGCGTTTTCACATACTCTTTCAGAAAAGCATTAAAACGCTTGCCAATGTCACCGTGACGGGAGGCATATTCAATATTCGCCATCATGAAACCCATTTTAGAACCACAATCATGGCTTTTGCCGGTAATATGGAAAGCATTGACTTGGTATTCACGCATCAACAAACCGATGGTATCCGTGAGTTGGATTTCATCGCCAGCACCCAATGGGGTACGCTTCAACCAACCCCAAGTATGCGGTGCAAGTACATAACGCCCCACGACCGCCAAGTTAGAAGGTGCTTCACTGACAGGGGGTTTTTCCACAATCGCACTCATCGGTACCGATTCACCGGCTGCCAATGTATGTCCGTTAATGTCCACCACGCCATAAGATGACACCTTTTTCATCGGCACAGGCTCAACCATGATCTGGCTGTAGCCCGTTTCATCGTACAATTCCAACATGGCAGCAAGGTTGTCTTTACTCAGATCGCTGGCGGCATCGTCAATGATCACATCCGGCAACACCACCGCGAACGGCTCATTACCTACAATAGGGTAAGCACACATAATCGCATGACCCAAACCTTTCGCCTGCCCTTGGCGGACGTGCATAATGGTGACATCACGCGGGCAAATCGAGCGGACTTCATCCAACAACTGGCGCTTGACGCGCTTTTCCAGCATGGTTTCCAGCTCGAAACTGGTGTCGAAATGGTTTTCGATAGAATTTTTACTGGAATGCGTGACCAGTACGATTTCCTTAATGCCCGCCGCCACGCATTCATTCACTACATATTGAATCAAGGGTTTGTCAACAATCGGCAGCATTTCTTTCGGGATGGCTTTGGTCGCGGGCAACATGCGTGTACCCAAACCAGCAACCGGAATCACAGCCTTGCGGACTTTATGTTTATTCATGAACAAGGTTTCCTTTGAAATCTAGCAATAAGACGACTACGGTTATTTTATCACTGTTCTACGGGTGTTATATCAAAACTTATCGCCTGACGGTTATTTACCAATCGACCACCCCAGATATCACTGTTTTGTCTACAAAAACAAATAATAATTTCATTTTTTTACCTAAAATGTTAGTATTTGCAAAAAGATTGTCAACAATCGTCGAGAATAACACCATGTTAGCACTACACACCCCAGAAGGAACACTCGCAGATGTGGCTTCAACCAAATTAACGCAAGCCATTATCACGGGAGAACTTCTTCAAGGACAAAAATTGAACGAAGCCGAATTAGCAGAACGTTACGGCATCGGGCGCGGCCCCTTGCGCGAAGCCTTACGCCAACTCGAAGGAATGCGCCTAGTCAAGCGTATACCACACGCCGGAGCGCGTGTCGTGATGCTTGACCGCGACATGATGGCAGATTTGTACGCCGTGCGCGAAGCCTTGGAAGGCATGGCCTGCCGCACCGCTGCATTACGCATGACGGACGCAGAAATTGAAACACTGCGGCTATTGCTCGAGAAACACGCCGAGCAAATCGAAGCCACCGATGGGCAAATTTATGTCCAAAGCGAAGGCGATTTCGACTTTCATTACCAGATCGCGCTGGGGAGCCGTAACCAGATGTTGATCGACCTGCTGGCAGGTGAGTTGTACCAATTGTTGCGCATGTGCCGTTACCGCACCAGCCGACTTTCCGCACGCACTCGCCCTGCTTTGCAACAGCACCGCCATATCGTCGATGCGCTAACGGCGCGTGACGGCGAATTGGCGGAAATTCTCATGCGTCGCCATATCAGTGGCGCATGGAAAAGTATTAGTCAAATGATGGATGAGGAACATGACAGCAAAACAATTACTTACCCCCGGTCAAAAACTGCGTCAGGCAGTTAAAGATCACGCCCCTCTGCAAGTTGTTGGGGCGGTTACTGCCAATAGTGCCATCATTGCAGAAAAGGTCGGGCATAAAGCCCTGTACCTGTCGGGCGGTGGCGTTGCTGCCTCCTCGTTAGGCATTCCTGACCTTGGCATCACCACCCTGCATGACGTGCTGGAAGATGCCAAACGCATTACTGCCGTGACTTCTGCACCACTGCTGGTTGACATCGACACCGGCTGGGGCGGCACGTTCAACATTGCCCGTGCAACCCGTGAAATGATCCAGGCGGGCGTTGCTGGTTTCCACATCGAAGACCAGGTAATGCAAAAGCGTTGCGGTCATCGCCCCAACAAAGCGATTGTTAGCCTATCCGAAATGGTGGATCGCGTGAAATCTGCCGTGGATGCACGTACCGATGACAGCTTCGTTATCATGGCCCGTACCGACGCACTGGCTGTGGAAGGGATGCAATCCGCCATCGACCGCGCCATGGCCTGCGTCGAAGCCGGTGCAGACATGATCTTCCCCGAAGCCATGAACAAGCTGGAACAGTACGCTGAATTCACCAAGGTGATTAAAGTGCCAGTACTGGCAAACATTACCGAATTCGGTGCTACCCCGCTGTACACCACTACCCAACTGGCTGACGTAGGCGTGCAACTGGTGCTGTACCCACTGAGTGCTTTCCGCGCCATGTGCAAAGCGGCTGAAAATGTTTACACCCACCTGCTGCAAGACGGCACGCAACAGAACGTGATCGACACCATGCAGACCCGTATGGAGCTGTACGACACCATCGGCTATCACGCTTTCGAGCAGAAACTGGATCAATTGTTTGCCGAGAAAGGCGCGGAATAAGGAGAAGAGAGAGTATGTCAGAGCAAATTTTACCTAAAGCCAAGAAATCCGTCGCCCTGTCCGGCACTGCCGCAGGCAATACCGCCATCTGCACTGTCGGTCGCACTGGCAATGACCTGCACTACCGTGGTTACGACATTCTCGACTTCGCCGAACAGGCCGAATTTGAGGAAATCGCCCACCTGATCGTACACGGCAAACTGCCGAATGCATCTGAGCTGAAAGCTTACAAGCGCAAGCTGAAATCGCTGCGCGGCCTGCCGATGCCCGTCAAGCAGGCACTCGAAGCCCTGCCACCCTCCACCCACCCGATGGATGTGATGCGCACCGGCTGTTCCGTGCTCGGCGCATGTATGCCTGAAAAAGAACATCACCCTGCCGCTGATGCCCGCAATATCATCGACCGCATGATTGCCAGCTTCGGTTCCATGCTGCTGTACTGGTATCACTACGCCATCAACGGCAACATGATTGAAGTGGAAACTGACGATGAAACCGTCGGCGGGCATTTTCTGCACCTGCTGCACGGCGAAAAGCCGAGTGAATCGTGGGTACGTGCGATGCACACCTCGCTGATCCTGTACGCAGAGCACGAATTCAACGCCTCCACTTTCGCCGCCCGCGTCATTGCTGGCACGAATTCCGATATGTATTCCTGCATCACCGGTGCAATCGGCGCATTGCGTGGCCCCAAACACGGTGGCGCTAACGAAGAAGCGCAACGCATCCAGACCCGCTACAACAGTGCCGACGAAGCCGAAGCCGACATCCGCGAGCGCGTTGCCAAGAAGGAAATCGTCATTGGTTTCGGCCACCCGGTTTACACCCTTTCCGACCCGCGTAACGTGGTCATCAAGCGCGTTGCCAAGCAGCTTGCTGAAGAAAACGGCGACATGAAGATGTACGACATCGCCGACCGTCTGGAAAGCACCATGTGGGAACTGAAAAAAATGTTCCCGAACCTCGACTGGTTCTCTGCGGTTTCCTACGGGCAAATGGGTGTACCGACCGATATGTTCACACCGATTTTCGTCATTTCCCGCGTGACTGGCTGGGGTGCGCACGTTATCGAGCAGCGTGAAGACGGCAAGATTATCCGGCCTAGTGCCAACTACGTGGGGCCAGAAAACCTGCAATTTATGCCGTTGGCAGAGCGTGGGTAAGGGATATATATGAACACCGAATACCGTAAACCATTACCCGGCACAACGCTGGACTATTTCGATACCCGTGCTGCCATCGAAGCTATCCAGCCCGGTAGCTACGACACCCTGCCCTACACCTCGCGTGTCTTGGCAGAACAGCTAGTACGCCGCTGCGAACCGGAAATGCTGACCGATTCCCTCAAGCAGCTCATCGAAAGCAAGCAAGACCTCGATTTCCCCTGGTATCCCGCTCGCGTCGTTTGCCACGACATTCTCGGTCAAACCGCACTGGTTGACCTCGCTGGCCTGCGTGACGCGATTGCCGACCAAGGTGGCGACCCGGCGAAAGTAAACCCAGTCGTTCCCACCCAGTTGATTGTTGACCACTCGTTGGCAGTCGAATGCGGTGGTTTCGACCCCGATGCATTCGCCAAAAACCGTGCTATCGAAGACCGTCGTAACGAAGACCGTTTCCACTTCATCGAGTGGACCAAAACCGCGTTCAAAAACGTGGACGTGATTCCTGCTGGCAACGGCATCATGCACCAGATCAATCTGGAGAAAATGTCTCCAGTGATTCAAGCGCGTGACGGCGTGGCCTTCCCTGACACTTGCGTCGGCACTGACAGCCACACGCCACACGTTGACGCACTCGGCGTTATCGCCATCGGCGTCGGCGGTCTGGAAGCCGAAACTGTCATGCTGGGCCTACCTTCCATGATGCGCCTGCCCGACATTATCGGCGTGAAACTGACCGGCAAACGTCAACCCGGCATCACCGCCACCGACATCGTGCTGGCGATCACCGAATTCCTGCGTAAGGAACGCGTGGTTTCTGCCTGGCTGGAATTCTTCGGCGAAGGAGCGAAAAACCTCACCATCGGCGACCGTGCCACCATTTCCAATATGACCCCGGAATTCGGCGCGTCTGCTGGCATGTTCTACATCGACGAACAAACCATCGACTACCTGAAACTGACCGGACGTGAACCTGAGCAAGTCGCGCTGGTTGAAAACTACGCCAAAACTACCGGCTTATGGGCGGATTCACTGGTGAACGCAAAATACCCGCGTGTACTGGAATTCGACCTGTCTACCGTCGTGCGTAACATGGCTGGCCCTTCCAACCCGCACCGTCGCTTGCCAACCTCTGATTTGGCAGAACGCGGCATTGCAGTGAATCTGGCAGCGGCGCAAGCCGAAGAAGCGGAAGGCAAAATGCCGGATGGCGCGGTCATCATTGCTGCGATTACGTCTTGCACCAACACCTCCAACCCACGCAACGTGGTGGCTGCTGCCTTGCTGGCACGCAACGCCAACAAGCTGGGTCTGGTACGCAAACCGTGGGTCAAATCCTCGTTCGCACCGGGTTCCAAGGTTGCTGAGCTGTACCTAAAAGAAGCGGGTTTGCTGACCGAACTGGAACAACTGGGCTTCGGTATCGTCGCGTTTGCTTGCACCACCTGTAACGGTATGTCGGGCGCACTCGATCCGGTTATCCAGCAAGAAATCATTGACCGTGACTTGTACGCAACCGCTGTCCTGTCTGGCAACCGTAACTTTGACGGGCGTATCCACCCGTATGCGAAACAAGCGTTCCTCGCGTCCCCGCCGCTGGTAGTGGCTTACGCGATTGCAGGCACAATCCGTTTCGACATCGAGAAAGACGCACTGGGTACGGACGCATCCGGCAACCCCATCACGCTCAAAGACATCTGGCCTGCGGATGAGGAAATCGACGCAATCGTTGCCGCGAGCGTTAAGCCAGAACAGTTCAAGCAAATCTATATCCCGATGTTTGATCTGGGCACAGTGGAAGAAGCCAAAAGCCCGCTGTATGACTGGCGGCCTATGTCCACCTACATCCGCCGCCCCCCTTACTGGGAAGGTGCATTGGCAGGTGAGCGCACCCTGAAAGGGATGCTGCCGTTAGCCGTATTGCCGGACAATATCACCACTGACCACCTGTCGCCTTCCAACGCGATCATGATGAACAGTGCGGCAGGTGAATACCTGCACAAAATGGGCTTGCCGGAAGAAGACTTCAACTCTTACGCGACTCACCGTGGCGACCACCTGACGGCGCAACGTGCGACCTTCGCCAACCCTAAGCTGATCAATGAAATGGCAGTGGTGGATGGTCAGGTCAAGCAAGGTTCCCTAGCGCGTGTGGAGCCAGAAGGCAAAGTCATGCGCATGTGGGAAGCCATCGAAACCTATATGGAACGCAAGCAACCGCTGATCATCGTGGCGGGCGCGGATTACGGTCAAGGTTCAAGCCGTGACTGGGCTGCCAAGGGCGTGCGGTTGGCAGGTGTCGAAGCCATCGTTGCGGAAGGTTTCGAGCGCATTCATCGCACCAATCTGGTCGGTATGGGCGTGTTGCCGCTGGAGTTTAAGGCTGGCGAAACGCGCAAAACTTACGCCATCGACGGTACGGAAAGCTATGATGTGGAAGGTGAACTCGCGCCACGTGCTGAGCTGACCGTGGTCATGCAGCGCAGAAACGGCGAAACCGTGCGGATTCCTGTGACTTGCCGTCTAGATACTGCTGCCGAAGTGCGCGTGTACAAGGCGGGTGGTGTATTGCAGCGGTTTGCGCAGGATTTTTTGGAAGGAGCGGCTTAAAGACCCTCACCCCCCAGCCCCCTCTCCCAGAGGTAGAGGGGGAGCAAGATAATGACCTCTTCTCTTAGCCCCTCTACCTCTGGGAGAGGGGTTGGGGTGAGGGAAAACGATTAACAGGAAAGGATAATTATGTCCCATGTCCCTCAAATCAAAATCCCCGCTACGTATATGCGTGGCGGCACATCGAAAGGTGTGTTTTTCAACCTGACCGACTTGCCGGAAGTGGCGCAAGTCCCCGGTGCAGCGCGTGATGCATTATTGCTGCGCGTGATCGGTAGCCCCGACCCTTACGGCAAACAAACCGACGGCATGGGTGGCGCAACTTCCAGCACCAGCAAGACCGTGATTCTGGCGAAAAGCGAACAACCCGACCATGACGTGGATTACCTGTTTGGGCAGGTTGCCATCGACAAGCCTTTCGTCGACTGGAGCGGCAACTGCGGCAATCTGACCGCTGCGGTTGGCTCATTTGCCATCAATAACGGTTTGGTGGATGCCGGGCGCGTCCCGCAAAACGGCATTGCCGTGGTACGCATCTGGCAGAAAAACATCCAGAAAACCATTATTGCCAACGTGCCGATGACCAATGGCGAAGTGCAGGAAACCGGCGATTTCGAGCTGGATGGCGTGACCTTCCCGGCGGCTGAAGTGCAGGTGGAATTCATCAGCCCGGTGGATGCTACTGATGCCATGTTCCCCACTGGCAATCTGGTGGACGAGCTGGAAGTACCCGGTGTTGGCACCTTCCAAGCTACCATGATCAATGCCGGAATCCCGACCGTGTTTTTGAATGCGGCAGACATTGGTTACACCGGCTGCGAATTGCAGGAAGCCATCAACGGCGACCCGAAAGCACTGGCAATGTTTGAAACCATCCGTGCTTACGGTGCGCTGAAAATGGGTTTGATCAATGATGTTGCTGAAGCCGCAGGCCGTCAGCACACGCCTAAAGTGGCGTTTGTTGGCAAGCCGCAAGCCTATGTATCTTCCAGCGGCAAACAGATCAACGCAACCGACATTGATTTGAACGTTCGCGCCTTGTCGATGGGCAAACTGCATCATGCAATGATGGGTACTGCTGCTGTTGCTATCGGTACTGCCGCTGCCATTCCCGGCACCTTGGTCAACCTCGCTGCGGGCGGTGGTGATCGTAGTGTCGTGACCTTCGGACACCCTTCCGGTACGTTAAAAGTGGGTGCGGCTGCTAGCGCAACCAACGGCGACTGGAAAGTGGAAAAAGTCGTGATGAGCCGCAGTGCGCGGGTGTTGATGGAAGGCTGGGTACGCATTCCGGGCGACAGTTTTTAATAGTTAGGAGGAGGAGATTACAATGAGTTACAAGGCCGAATACGACCGCTCGATGAACGACCCAGAAGGTTTCTGGAAAGAAAAGTCTGAAGCCCTGAAGTGGTTCAAAGCCCCTGAGAAAATCCTGTCGCAAGACGAACACGGCATTTTCCACTGGTTTGCCGATGGTGAAATGAATACTGCGTACATGGCGCTGGATTACCACGTTGAAAACGGGCGTGGCGATCAAGTCGCGATTATTTACGACTCGCCTGTGACCGACACCAAGAAAACCTACACCTATACCGAGTTGCGCGATGAAGTCGCTAAAGCGGCGGGTATGCTGGCAGGTTTGGGTGTAGAAAAAGGCGACCGCGTTATTATCTACATGCCGATGATCCCTGAAGCGGTGATCAGCATGTTGGCAACCGCGCGTTTGGGCGCAATCCATTCCGTGGTGTTTGGTGGGTTTGCTGCACCGGAATTGGCACAGCGGATTGAAGACGCGCAACCGAAAGTGATGATTTCTGCCTCTTGCGGGATCGAAATCAAGCGCGTGATTGAGTACAAACCGCTGCTCGACAAAGCGATTGATTTGTCTGCACACAAACCGCAAAGCTGCATTATTTTCCAGCGTCCGCAAGCCACTTCCCCGCTGATTGCAGGGCGTGACTACGAGTGGGATGCGTTGATGGCAACGGCTACTCCGGCGGATTGCGTTCCGGTAAAAGGCGCTGACCCGCTGTACATTCTTTACACCTCAGGCACAACCGGCAAGCCTAAGGGCGTGGTGCGTGAGAATGGCGGTCATGCAGTCGCACTGAACTACAGTATGCAAGCCATTTACAATATGAACCCCGGCGATGTGTTCTGGGCTGCGTCTGACGTAGGCTGGGTGGTGGGTCACTCGTACATCGTGTACGCGCCATTGCTGCGCGGCTGCACCACGATTGTGTACGAAGGTAAGCCGGTGATGACACCGGATGCGGGTGCATTCTGGCGCATTACCGAAGAGTACGGCGTGAAAGGTTTGTTCTCTGCCCCGACTGCGTTCCGTGCCATCAAGAAAGATGACCCGAATGCTGATCTGATCAACAACTACGACATCAGCAGCTTGCTGACCATCTTCTCGGCGGGCGAACGCCTTGACCCACCGACGCAAGAGTGGATGATGGAAAAAACCGGCAAGCCCGTGATTGACCATTGGTGGCAAACTGAAACGGGTTGGGGCATTACTGCCAACCTGCAAGGGGTTGAGCCAATGCCAGTCAAGCTAGGTTCTTCCACCATGCCGACCCCCGGTTTCAACGTGCAGATTTTGGACGAAAACGGACAGGTGTTGGGCAGAAATGAACAAGGCTTCATTGCGCTGAAATTGCCATTGCCACCAAGCTGTTTGGCGACGATTTGGGGCGATGTGGAGAAGTTCAAATCCAGCTATCTACAAACCTTTGATGGTTATTATGCCAGCGGCGACGGCGGCTACATTGACGAAGACGGCTATGTATTCGTCATGGGTCGCGTGGATGACGTGATGAACGTGGCGGGGCATCGTCTGTCTACTGGCGAGATGGAAGAAGTCGTGGGCGGGCATCCGTCTGTTGCTGAATGCGCGGTTATTGCACGCGATGATGACCTGAAAGGGCAATTGCCAATGGGTCTGGTCGTGCTGAAAACGGGTACGGACATCGACGAGGAAACTTTGTCGAAGGAACTGACGCAGATGATCCGCAGTGCGATTGGCGCAATTGCTTGCTACAAAGAAACGCACATCGTTAAGCGTTTGCCGAAAACCCGTTCGGGCAAAACCTTGCGCAAGAGCTTGCGGCAGATGGTGAATGGACAGCCGTATGTGGTGCCTTCCACCATTGATGACGTGACGATTATGCCGGAGATTGAGGCGTTGTTGCGTGAGAAGGGTGTGATCGCCTAAGAAGACCCTATACGCATCAACTTTAAGCCCTCCATTCCCTAACTTGCTGTAATCTCATCCAATTATTAGGTTTTTTCCTCCGTTTGTTTTGTCGGCAA
>NZ_FNQP01000008.1 GCF_900107695.1 Thiothrix caldifontis
CCGACAAAACAAACGGAGGAAAAAACCTAATAATTGGATGAGATTACAGCAAGTTAGGGAATGGAGGGCTTAAAGTTGATGCGTATAGGGCGTATTCAATACGCCCCTACAAGCCTTCACTTCGCCGGTGGTTTCCAGATGATGGCCTCCATCTGCCAGTTCGCCAATACGTCTTTCGGTGGCACAGAACCATCCGGGCCGTTCCATGTCCCGCCAAATAGATACAGGATATTGCCGGTTTTTGGTGCGTAACACAGCACTTTCCCCGATAACTCCTCTGAGCCTGCGGCACATTCTTCTGTTGCACCATACGTGTAAATATCGGCAAATGTTGACCCAATGGCATGACCTAAACCGTTACCGATTAAGTTGTCATGCACCATCACGGAAAACACTTTTGCTTGTTTAGCATCTGGGTTAATGGTCAACAGCGGTTTCAACTCTTTGCTAACCATAATGACAGGGTACTCCTCTCCTTCGGTGTAATTTGTCCGCTGTGCCACATTGAAGCCTTGGAAGACCATGGTGATGTCATGCAGATTGAAAGCAGTGCTACCATTGATCGGCCCAATACCATCAACGGATAACATCTCAACCGGCTTGACCGATGATTGTGCCACTGAAGTATCCGACTGCCTATCATCGCAACCGACTACGGTGAACAGTGTGGCAATTGCCAAGACTCCCCATCCCTTTGCACGCAGATTCAGCATGTTCACTCCTCTAGTTGATGACTACTCCAAAATATTCTGTCATAAAAAGCCTAACCGTGCATTTTTATGCTTCTCTGTTTATAGTCCAGAAACTTAGCCATCACCTGAAAAATACCATGCCCCAACATCCTGTCTGGCTCGTTGATGCCAGCATTTATGTATTCCGTCCTTGGTTTATACGCCAACCAATCACGCTGGATCGTGAGGGTAATCCCATCAATGCGGTATTGGGGTTCCTTCGCTTTGTGTATAACCTGTTGCAAACCGAACAACCGCAGCAAATTGCGTTTGCTTTCGACATTAGCCTGCAAACCTCCACCCGCAAAGCCATTTACCCCGACTACAAAGCTAATCGCACCCCCGCCCCGGATAGCTTAAAGAAACAGTTTCAACTGTGCCGTGATTTTTTGGATACGCTCGGTATTGTGCAAGCTGCCAGCCCGCATTTTGAAGCGGATGACGTGATTGGCACATGGGCAAAACAGCAGCGCGATAACGGGCAAGCCTGCATGATTATCAGCGGAGACAAAGACTTGGCGCAATTGGTTGCTGAACGTGACATCTGGTGGGATTATGGCAAACGCACGCCACTACCACCCGGCGGGGTGAAAAAAGAATTTGGGGTTTGGCCTGCGCAAATCCCCGATCAATTGGCGCTGGCGGGCGATGAGGCGGATAATATCCCCGGCATTCCAGGCGTGGGCATGTCCACCGCCGCCAAACTGTTGCAGAAATTCAGCAGTGTGGAAATCTTACTATCCCGCATTCCCGAAATCGGGTTAATGAAAACCCGTGGTGCAAAACGTTTACAAGCACTGGTGGAGGAACATCAAGCCACCGTGCGACTGGCACGGCAATTAACCGGCATTTATTGTGATGTACCCGACATACCGACAGTTTTACAGCGCAAGCCCAAAGACTTGGTAAAATTACAATCACTCTGTGAACAACTGGGGTTAACAGAACAGCAAGTCAAACTGTGGGCTGCGGTCTAATGATCAAATAAGCGATGGTGGCATAGCAAATTCAAATGGCACTTTCCCCAAGCAGCCATACTCTCAATCAGCTATATATTAAGCAGAAGAAAAATATATCAAGCCAATGAGTGGGCAAGAATGCGAGGGCAACCATGATGCTGGGCTGGGTATCTATCGAAAAAGAAGCTGTCACGCCAGCGTGTGCGGCATGGGTCAGTGCGCTGTGCCGGGCAACACAACATCACCACATACCTGAACTCCACCCAAGCGACCAACCGGGCATACTGATCGCCAACCACTGTGATGATACGTTACTGGAAAAACTCCCCCACTACGCCGAACAAGCCAGCCACCGCCTGATTCTGATCTGTTGCCAGCCCATGCTTTCACTGGAACAACAACTCCACCTGATTGCTGCGGGCGTGTCGCGCTTATTTTGCTGGCAAGATACACATAGCCTCCTGCAAGCCGTATTAGGGCAATTGCAACGCTGGGCGCAAATCGACCGTATTCTAAGTGCGCGTGCTATCCGTGAGCAGATCATCGGGCAAAGCCCCACATGGTTAAAAGTGTTACGCAATACGGTTGAAATTGGGCGCTATTCCAACGCCAATGTGCTGTTACTCGGCGAACCAGGTACAGGCAAGGAATTGATTGCCCGTCTGTTACATACCGTTGACCAACGTGAACACAAGCAAGATCTCGTGGTATTGGATTGCACTACCGTCGTTCCCGAATTGGCAGGCAGTGAATTTTTCGGGCATGAAAAAGGCGCGTTCACCAATGCGATTCGCACCCGTGAAGGCATGTTTGAACAAGCCGCAGGCGGCACATTATTTCTGGATGAAGTGGGCGAACTGCCCGCCTTTCTGCAAGCCTCGTTACTGCGCGTGATTCAAGAAAAAGCTTATAAAAAAGTCGGCGGCGACCGCTGGCATAACCTCGACTTCCGTTTAGTCAGCGCCACCAATCGCGATTTGGAAAGCGCTCAGCAACAAGGCACATTCCGCCAGGATTTTTTCCACCGCATTGCCAGCTACATTATCCGCCTCCCCCCACTGCGAATGCGCAAGGATGATATTCCGCTGCTACTCGACAAATTCTTGCAGGAAGAATTGTCCGAGCAAGCACCCACAGTCGATCCCACCGTTATCCATGCACTACAAGCGCATGATTTTCCGGGAAATGTGCGTGAATTGCGTCAACTGGTAAGAGCCATGTGCGGGCGTTATAACGGTTACGGTGCATTATCCACTAATGATATTCCGCGTGATTACTTGCACAAAATTGGCACTGCCTATTTCGCTGATTACGAGGAAAGTTTTCACCAACCTGTCCTCACGGCTCTGCATCACGGCATGGATTTAAAGACCCTCAAAGAATACGTGGCAGACATCGCCCGCACCCTCACACTGCAAGAAGAACACGGCAATATGGCAAAAGCGGCGGAACGCTTAGGGATTACCGTGCGTTCCTTACAGCAATTCCGCGCTAAGTGGACACCTTAGATACACCAATGCCTGCCGTAATAACTGCACCAAGCGCTGAATCGCGTCACGTCGATGCCCTGCCCGCAAAATCACGGTTAACGCACAAGCCCCGCAATCCGTGCGTGTGACCACGGTTTCTACCTGCCGTTGGCGCAAATAACGGTATACCGCCACGCACTGCCAACCGTGAGGAAACACCAACTTTTGCACCGGAAACACCCCACCTTCCAAGCGTATACCCAAACCGCGCAGTTGTGCCTGAAAATAACGGATATTTCCCACTAACAAGCGCCGCCGCCATTCGCCTGCTTGTGCATGTTGCTGGAGAGCGTATAAAGCATGTTCCACCAACCAAGGTGAAGGCGGGCTACAATAGGTGCGGGTATGTGAGCGTTCACGAAACCCCTGCACCACTGCCTCACTCCCTGATAACACCGCAAGCGGCGTACCCAACGCTTTAGCCAGCGAGGCAATCAGCACCACCTGTTCACTGGCTGCCCCGACCCACGGCAAAATACCGCCACCATCACTTCCAAAGGGCAATGACGGTGAGGGATTCTGCCCCAATAGCCCCAAGGTTTGCGTATCATCCAACACCAACCAACCACGCCGCCCCGCCAATAGTTGCAAACAAATATTCACCGCAAACGGCTGATTACGGCGTAATGACCAACTGTCTGCCACCACCATTACCGCACTGACAGCGGCAACCCGCGCCAATTGTTGCGCCAATTCCGCCATATTCCGAAATGTCTGCAACCGTTGCGCATTAAAAGCACGTTTTGCTAACAGTTGGATAAACGGGTAGGTATCCTGCGCCATAAAAACCTGCACGGGCGTTTGCCGTACCCACTCAAACCAGTCCCAAAACAAATGCAAGGTTGATACCCCCAACACCGCAGCGGCTTGCCCCTGCATCGCCGCCAATTGCGCGGCTAATGCCCGCTCTTGCACGGATTCGTACAAGACAGCGGGCATTCCGGTAGCAACGGGTTGAGTAGTCACTTGCTGCGGGTAAGGGTTCAGATCCAAATAATGCGCACGATTAAAATGCAACACTTAGGAAGCCTCACGTTGCAACAACCAATAAGACGGTGGTTTTGCGTCCAATGCTGCCTGTGTCACCGGATCCGTCAGATCAACCCCTGTCACCGCCCGGTAAGCATGGGCATAACGCTGGATGTCATCACGCCAGAAAACCGCCCAAGACAACGCCACTTCGCTCTTATCAATCTGACTCCAAGACGCAAAGCGAATCGACAATAACAAACGCTCACCGGTTTGCGCCAAATCCACAAAATGGGTGGTTGCCGTACCCGACCAACCTTGCAAACGTTTCATGCCATCGACCCGATCCATCCAGCGCTCTTTTTGGGGAACCATGATGCGCCCACCAATAAACTCACGCATTTCAGGGCGAGCTAACATCCACTGCATCATCAGCATTTCCTTACGCGCCACCCAAGGCAAATCACCGTATTGGTTATGCGCCCCTTCTGCCAAAATCAGATGCACCTCACGTAAGGCATTTAGCAACGGAAACGCATCCGCCTTAATCGTTGTATCATCGTAGGCATGGAAAAACCGGTGTGCCAAATTCAACAATTGATGGAACGCCCCCAAAAAATGCGAACGGCTATCAGCGGTTTTGATTTTGGGTACAGCTTTACCCGCCAAGGAGAAACCATAATGATGGTCATATTCATACGCACGGCGCACCAAGGAAAGACGTGCGGGTTCATCTTGAATATAGCCCCACAATAAACTGCTCATCGGGCGTAACGGATCAATATCCATTCTTGCTAATGGGTCACGTACACCGGCACGCACATTCTGGAAACGCCGTGTAATGGCATTCATCGTCTGTACCAACAAACTCTCTTCCATCCAATACGACCAAATCAATTCAATCATTGTCGGACAAGCAGCCCGTGCCGTAGAAATACCATAACAAGACTCGTCCCCTACATCTCTCGCATTGATGGCAAAGCCCAACGCCATACCACTTTTTAAGGGTAATTCAGCCAGTTTTTCTCGAATCAATTGCATATAAGGCAACGGTAGCGGTTGTGAGACATCACGCTTAATGCCTAACAAATAATTATCTTTTAACTTTTGTGCATTCTTGCGCCATTCCTCAAGCAAGTTAGTACTAGCATCACCTTTATCAACAAAGGTCAACCATTGCTCGAGCATATTATCATTATTAACAACCCCACATTCTTCCTTAAGAAAACAATCAGTTGCCACATTTAAAGCATCGTAAGCATTAGCGCCTTGAAAGGGAACTCTATCGGAATAATACTGCTCCTGCTGAGGACTACCAGTCGTTTCCAAACAAAACACATCATTTAAATATTTACCATACGCGTCAAATGAAATCGCTACCGTTCTCTCTTTAATAACCTCCCATAACACACTTTCATAACTAGGGCGTTTACTAGCCGGTTGCAAACTAACCGGCAGTGCATCATCCTCCCGACTCTTTTTAATAAACCTTGAGGCATCAATAACAATACCATCTGCCAGCTTTTCAATTTCATCCTCTTGAATAATTGAAATATTAAACTTAACCGGCGATTTCTCATCAAATGCCTCATGCCTTAACATTTCAACAATTCGCTGATTATCGTCAAGCAGCAAAATAAGCACTATAGAATCTCTATCAACTTCACCCAGCTTTGAGCTAACATCAAGACTAATTGAACAAGGACTCGAAGATTCATTAACAATCGCTTCGACATGTTGATTAGTCTTTGGATTAAAAATAGTGATCTTTTCAATATCCTGACAGTTTGCTCTTTTATCCCTAATTTCAAAATTAAATACCTTCTCAGGTATATATTCCTGCTTAGTTTTGGAAGCCATCACTCACTCTCCTGCATACTAAGGTATGCGTTACGATTTGCTAACAGCATCGGCTTTGCCAATGCCAGAATTCTCCAACGCCCAATGGTTGAACAAGCGCTTTAACAGTTCTGCTTCATTCGCCGCACCCAATGCGCCATCCTCACGCGCTTGCCCAAATACGGCAAACACTTCACCGGGGGGACGGCTGTACATCGCCGGTGGATTCTGTTGCCATTGCCGGAAACGCCGTCGCAAGCGTGCCGGTTGCCGCGCTGCTAAAGGAAATAAATCCACCAATGGCTTATCCCCCATCGCCTGCGGTCGGAACGCCAATAAGGTTTGGGCAAAATCAGGCAAACTTTCCATTAATCCCTCAACAATCTGGCGCTCAGCCGGATTCACGCTACTGAGGGGATACATCGCCTCCCAACGCTCCCGAATCCGTTGCCACTGCGGATCAGGAAACAACCTTTCCCCCAAATGGCAACTGATCTGCACCCGCATCCAAGGGAATGGATGCGGCGCATCCATATTGATACGGAACACAAACGCTCGCGGCAGCATCACCACCAGCATCAACCCCGTGGTGGCGGTCACGCCAAGCTGCGCTAACGCCCAAAAGTCCGCCAGAATTTCCGAACGCCAGCGTATCCAAAAATCCCATGCCTGCCCTGCTTGACGCTGTGCCTGCAACACCTCGCCAAAATTGTTGACCAAATCCAATTGCGCCGCCCCTTGATGCCCCACTTCATGAAACAACGACGACGCAATCCCGCCACCCACCATGCGTTCACGCGGAACACGCACAATACTGACCGGGTTAGTCACACCACCCGGCAGCCGAGTACGCGCCCGCCGAATCGCTGCCCCATGCCCACGTTCCAAATAACAAATCATCGGCAACAGCTCGTAATATCCGCCCGGCTTGCGTAAGGCATCTTGGGCGGCATAATCCAGCGCTGACATCCACACCCCATGCTCATATTCACCGCGTTGGGTCAGCACATCCGCAAAAATGTCCAACTGATCCAACACCGCATTAAAACGCAACTTCACTACCGTAAACTGGCGCTGTGCCACTGTCGGTTTAGCCGCTTTGCCTGCCCCACTGCGTAACCACTGACGAAAGCCTGTAATGCGCTGCCGTTGCAGATCGCGTTGCTGACGCAGATGCACCTCAATCGCGTGCAAAATGGTATGACCCGGTGATGACGCCGCCACCATCGGCATGGTTTTGGAAAACGGCAACACCGACTCCAAGCGGCTCAGCAAGGCACTTGCCTCCTGATCCAGATACGCATTCAGGGCAGCCGACATGACACACCTCCTAAAAGCCGAACAAAATGACTTTGTTACCCTTTCTGACCCACGTACCGCGTCTGCCTGCCATACCACCCGTGATGGGAGGGAAATAACGCTGACAAGCCTTAGTAACCACCGCTTTCACGGCGGATGGTGGTGCACTCGGTGGCAACCGCGCCATTTGCTTACCCGTAGTTTGTGCCGCTTGCACAACCCGACGCGCCACATTCAGGGATGCGCGGTTTTTACTGCCACTGGGTAATTCGCCAAACAAACGGTTAGCACTTTGGTCAACCCAACCCCGTGCCGCATCTGCCCCTTTATTCACCAAGTCAGTACCAATACCCGTCCAGGCTTGCTTCAAATGCGGCTTGGCGGTATTGAATAAAAAACGCCCCGCCTGTTTGGCTAATGGCACAGCACGTTTCGCAGCTTGGCGGATTAAGCTACCGAGAAACTGCTCCATTTCAGCCTCACTATCCAGCTCCAATAATTCATTGGCTAAGGCTTCTTCCGCATCCATTCCCGCCTCAAACTCACCATCGGTTTCAAACTCGAATTCATCTTGAGTTTCCCACTCGTTGTCGGCTTCCCATTCTGATTCATTGTCGGTTTCCCATTCGCTTTGCACCCCACGTAACAGGGTTCCATCAATATCGTGCATGACACGTCTCCTCTTGCCTGAATTGTTTAAACACCCAACAAAATGATGCGATTGCCACTTCTGACCCAACGCCCAGAATTGGCACGTTTACCCGCTGGACGCGGACGGTTTTGCAATAATCCAGGGGCGTGCAAACGTGCAGCATTCTGAATCGCACGATTGACCACCACATCCGGCGCTCCACGTTGGCTATTCTGAGCAGCCGAAGCCGTGGTCGCACCAGCCAAACGTACAAAGCGGCGAGCCACTTCAAACTCCATGTCTTCTGGACTCATGCCTTCCATTTCCAGCTCAAACAAAGAACTCGCAAACGAACCCAGTTTGCCGCCAATCGCGCCCCCGACACCCGGCACGACAAAATTACCCAAAGCAGCACCCGCTACGGGCAAGGCTTTCTTTGCCAAGCCTTTCAGGAAACCACCCACCGCTTTACCCGCAGGTGAGCGCACAAAGTTACCGATCCCCTTGGCGGCTCTCTTAACCAATTTACCAAGGAACGCTTCCAGCTCTTCCTCAGAACCAACTTCCAATAACTCGGCTGCTAATTCCATTTCCTGCTGTTCGGTAAACGGACGGGTGAGACTGTTATCCTCGAACTCATTCTCGAATTCGTCTTCAAATTCAAAAGCTTCAAATTCTGCTGCGTACATGATGACTTCTCCTTGATGAAACACGTTTCCAATCACACAAGTGATATTGCAACGGGCGTGCCAACCTTGTTTTTATAGTTTTATCAATATCTTGAGAGAAAAATACAGATTAGATAGGCGAAAAGCAGTTCGCCCAGCGTGGTTAACCGCGCTGGGGGAGCGAACTGTATTTCGTCAAATAGGGGGGATTAAGGCGTGATTATCTCAAAACTATGCGTCAGAGATGGCGGTATCGTATTCTTCGCTGCGCTCCATCCATTCCATTTCCACTGCTTCGAGCTTGGCATCGAGGTTGCTTTTGTCGAGCACCAGTTGCTTGAGTTTGTGGCGGTTGGCATCGCTGTAAATGTCAGGGTCGGCAAGCTGTGCTTCCAGCGTGGCTTGTTGTTGCTGGAGTTTGTTCATTTCCTGCTCCAACTTCTCGATCTTTTTCTTTAAAGGTTGTAATTGTTTGCGCTTTTCGGCGGCTTCGCGGCGCTGGTCTTTGCGCCCTTCCGCAGTGTGCGTAGGAACATTGCGTGAACCGCCCTGACAGGATTCATCTTCTTCTTTACGGAAACGGTTTTGCAGCCACGCCGCGTAATCGTCGAGGTCGCCGTCAAATTCTGTCGCTTTGCCACTATCGACCAGCAACAGCTTGTCGGTGACGGTTTTGAGCATGTGGCGGTCGTGCGAGACAATGACCATTGCACCCTTGAATTCCTGCAATGCCATGCTCAAGGCAAGGCGCATATCGAGATCGAGATGGTTAGTCGGTTCATCCAGCAACAGCAAGTTCGGGCGGCGGTAAATCAGTAAAGCCAACGCCAGACGCACTTTTTCACCACCAGAAAAGGGCGCAATCGCCTCTTCCACCCGTGTGCCTTGAAACGCAAATCCGCCGAGGAAATTGCGCAAATCCTGTTCGCGGGCTTGTTTATCCATGTCGCGCAAATGTTGTAGCGGGGATTGATCGACTTTGAGCTGTTCGAGCTGGTGCTGGGCGAAATAGCCGATTTTCAGGTCGGGTGCTTGCCAGCTTTCACCCGCTTGTGCAGGCAGTTGTCCGGCAAGGAATTTGATCAGGGTGGATTTACCCGCACCGTTGGGACCGATCAGACCAATGCGGTCGCTGGGGAAAATTTGCAACTCCACCTTGTCGACGATGGTTTTGTCGGCGTAACCGAGCCGTGCTTCGCGTACATGCAATAGGCGATCGGGCAACTTTTCAGGGTCACGGAATTTGAACGTAAACGGCGAATCCACGTGTGCGGCAGAAATAACCTCCATACGCTCCAAGGCTTTGAGGCGGCTTTGCGCTTGGCGGGCTTTGGTGGCTTGGGCGCGAAAACGGTCAACATACTTTTGCATGTGTTCGCGTTCGCGCTTTTGCTTTTCGTAGGCGGATTGCTGTTGCGCGAGTTTTTCCGCACGGGTGATTTCAAAGGTCGAATAATTGCCGGTGTAGAGCGTCAGGCGGCTGTGTTCGATGTGGGCAATGTTGGTGCAAATCGCGTCGAGGAATTCGCGGTCATGCGAAATCAGCAGCAGCGTGCCACGGTAATTTTTAAGCCAATCTTGCACCCAGATGACCGCATCGAGGTCAAGGTGGTTGGTGGGCTCGTCAAGCAGGAGCAGGTCAGAACGGCACATCAGGGCTTGCGCGAGGTTGAGGCGCATCCGCCAACCGCCGGAAAAACTGCTGACGGGATTGTGAATTTGATCCGGTTTGAAACCGAGTCCGTGCAGCAAGGTGGCAGCGCGGCTTTCCGCCGTGTAACCGTCGATGGCATCGAGGCGGGCGTGCAGTTCACCGAGGTGTGCGCCGTCGGCATGTTCGAGTTGCTGGCGCAGGCTGACGTATTCAGCATCACCTTCGAGTGCGTAATGCAGCGCAGACTGGTCGGTGGCGGGCGTTTCCTGCTGGACGTGCGCAATCACCCACGAGGGCGGTATCGAAAAATTGCCAGTGTCTTGGTGCAATTCGCCGCGAATCAGCGCGAACAGGGTGGATTTGCCGACACCGTTCGCACCCGTGACCCCGACGTTCTGACCGGGATGGATGCTGAAAGAAGCGGATTCGAGCAGGGCTTTGGAGCCGCGCCGTAGGGTTAGGTCGGAGAAGACTAGCATGGGTTGGTTCTATCGCTCATTCTGAATGCCATAATTGAAGAGGGCGTATGCAATACGCCCCCTTCCTGCCGCCGAGTATACCATCAAACTCATCTGACCCACCGTAGAAGCAAAAAGCAAAATCACTGACAGGAATGGACTAATCGCACAACACAAGCACTACCACGCTCACTCCAACCGTCACCACCATCGCCAAAGTTAACAAGCCATACACCGGCTGTACCTAACTCTGTTGATGACCAATGCCAAGTAGCTGACGTTTGAGGAAATACGAGTTGGTCAATTGTCGGGTGTTGGCTCCTATCTACAAGAGTTCGTAATTCATGAATACTTGGCATCCGCCAGTCACTATAGCCTGCAAAACTGGCATCCTTACCAAACTTCGACATAGCGTCATCCCATGTAAAATAGGCAAACTTACCGCTGCAATCTGCGCCATTTAGCCCTTCACTACACCGCTTCCACATCAGACTAGTTAGGGTATCCGTCACCGTACCATTGTCGTGAATAATGTAGCGATCTGAAACTCTATTTTCCCTCACCCCAACCCCTCTCCCAGAGGTAGAGGGGCTAAGAGACAGAACTTCTTGCTCCCCCTCTACCTCTGGGAGAGGGGGCTGGGGGGTGAGGGTTCTTCCCACATGATGCCCCAACGCCCCCAACAACAACCCCCAATCCCGCGCCCCGCAAAAATCCAGCACCTGCAAATGCCGCAACCACAACGGATGCCGCACTTTTTCCGCGAGCACTGGAATCACCGGAATGCCGATGTCCTCCGCCATACTCACTTCGTTATGCACCCACTTCGACGTGCGCACCTTTTCAGAAACCACCAACACCATTACATCGCTGGTTTCGAGTTCAAACTCCAGCTTGTGATACCACACATCGCCCGGTTTCAAACCGATCACATCGCGGAACACCGCAAAACCAGCCGCCTGCAATTGCTGCTGAATCTCGGCGGCAAGGTTTTCACCGTGACTGCCATCGCGGGCATAACTGATAAAGGCTTTCGGCATAAGATCAAAGTCGGCTGGTAAAAGGAATACTGCATTAATAGCAGACTAACAACAGGATGTGAACGACCTTTTCACTTGCCAGCACCCAACAGCTTCAAGGAATTACCGCTCTAACTAGCAGATAGCTTCGATCACGAATAACTCGGCTTACACGCTCCGGGAATCCGTCCAAACCCGATCAAACGCTTTGCCCAATAACCTTTCAGTTGGTCGGTAGCAATGGCTCGTCCCGTGCGCGGTGCATGGACAAACTTATCGTTCCCCAGATAAATCCCCACATGGCTGACACGCTTGCCACTGGTATTGAAAAACACCAAATCACCCTTTTGGCTTTGCTCTCTAGGCACTTTGACTGCTGCGGCATACTGTTGCGCTGCCGTGCGTGGAATCGCTACCCGTGCGCCATTTTTAAAAGCGTATTGTGTTAAACCGCTGCAATCAAACCCGGTGACAGGGCTAGTCCCGCCCCAGCGGTACATTTTCCCTTGTTGTTTTTGCGCATTCCACACCACTTTATCCAACAAACTCACGGATGGCTGAGCCACCGGAATTTGCGCAACACTAATTTGTTTTTTAGGCTCTGAAACAGCACTACAACCGACCAACGTAACAGCCAACAGAACAGCTAATCCTTGCACTACGACACTAGGCATCTAAACACCCTCCATGAATTGTCAACAAAACACACTCGCTATATGAGATTAGATCAAAACCTGAATCTTTGCTGAACGAATGCAATCAAATTAACAATAAACTTTTCACCTGGCCCGCCTGGGTTTCACGGTGGATACGCAGGTTAAAACGACCAAAGTCAGTGGCGGCATCCGCCTCCTGCTCCAAATAGATCATCCCATCAGGACTCAACAGGGATTTAGCTAACAAGGTTTCGAGAACAGGCTCCAATAGGTTCTTGCGAAACGGTGGGTCAAGGAAAATCAAGTCAAACGCCCCAGTTTCCCGTTGCAAATAGCGAAAAGCATCATCGTGCACCAAGACCGCCTGTTGTGCCCCCAGTAAGGCGATATTGTCACGCAACGCCCTAGCCGCAGCCGGATGCTTTTCCACCATTACCACCTCACTCGCCCCTCGCGATAAGGCTTCCAACCCCAATGCACCGCTGCCTGCAAACAAGTCGAGGCAACGCGCCCCCGGCACTTGCGTTTGCAACCAGTTGAATAAGGTTTCACGTACCCGATCCGGCGTGGGGCGCAGACCGGGTACATCGGCGAAACGCAGTTTACGGCTACGCCATTCGCCACCGATGATACGCAGCAGGTTATTTTTCATCACCACCCACAATGACCGTTACCATTTTGTCAGGCTGTACACGGCGGGCAAACGCTTCCGTAATCTGCTCACGGGTTAACGCATTCACCTTGCTGGTAAAGGTATCCAAGTAATCCAATGGCAAGTGGTAAAAACCGATAACGCCCACATAGTCAACAATTTGGCTATTGTTCGCCGTGCGCAGGGGGAAACCACCCGTAATGTCCTTCTTAGAAGCCTCTAACTCCTCAACCGAAGGGCCTTCCTGCTGGAATTTACCCAGCACGTCTTGCACCACTTTCAAGGCTTCATCGGCTTGTTCTAGCTTGGTTTGCAGGCCAATTTCAAACACGCCAAGCTGTGCCAACGGCCCAAAGTAGCTGTAAACGCTGTAACTCAATCCCCGATCATTACGCACCGCCTTCATCAAACGCGAGGTGAAGCCACTTCCCCCCAGCACCTGATTGCCCATGTACAAGGTGAAATAGTCATCATCCCCGCGTTTATTGCCGATCTGCCCCACCAGAATATGGGCTTGCGCTGACGGGTAAGGAATTTTCACGGTTTTGGCTGCCGTCAAGGCTTTGACTTCGGGTAATGGTGCAGCCGCTTCCCCAACCGGCAATACCCCTGCCACTTGTTCCGCTAACGCCTCTGCCTGAGTGCGGTCTACTGCGCCGACAATGGCTAACAACCCATTTTTCGCCACGTAATGCTGCTGATAAAAGGCTTTTAAATCATCCACCTTAAACGCTTGAATAGTCTCTTCAGTACCATTCTCCGGCTGACCATAAGGATGATCACCGTACAAGGCTTGGTAAAACGCCTTACCACCTAAACTCGCGGGGTCTTGCTTTTCCGCTTGCAACCCCACCAAGGTGAGCTTTTGCACCCGCTCAAAATCTTTCTGCGGAAAATCTGGTTTGGCGATCACCTTCAGCCACAAATCCAAGGCTGCTTTTTGCTCTTGCTCCAAGGTAATGGTGCGTAAACCCAACGTTGCCATGTCCTTGGAAGTACTTGATGAAAAGATTGCCCCAATGGATTCAAACTGCTCAGCAAGCTGATCCTCACTCAAACCGGTAGCACCTTTATCCAACATGCTATTAGTGAGCATCGCCAGACCGGGTTTAGCGCCATCCCGCGCACTACCAGCATCGAATACCAAACGTAAATCCAGCATCGGCAATTCAGGCGCGGGAACATAATAGACCCGCAAACCGTTAGCCGTTGTCCAATGCTCAATTTTCGGGGCAGCTTGGGCAAACGACGCAAACACCACTAACCATAGCGCCAGTTGCGCCAATACGATTTTTTTCAACATGGGGTTATCTCACAAAACTAGGGGCATTTTTCGGCTTGTTGGGGTCAATGGGCTGCGGATCAAGTTCTGCAATCGTCAGCGTGTCTTCAATCAGGTACTTCTTGGCAACCGCTTGAATCTGTTCAGGCGTAATCGCCAGAATATTATCCACGTATTCATCCGCCAGTTTGTACCCCAATCCCACCGTTTCCAACGAACCTAAGACGTTCGCCTGATTCTGTTGGGAATCACGTTCGTAAATTTCGCCCGCAATCACTTGTGCCTTGACCCGCGCTAATTCTGCGGCAGTCACCGGCTCGTTTTTGAGTTTTTCCACCTGCTCCAACAACGCGACTTTCACGGTTTCCAACTTTTCGCCTTTGGTCGGCATTCCGCTTAAGCTGAATAAATCGGGCAAGCGTCCAAACCCGCTGTACCAAGCACTAGCACTGGAGGCAATTTCCTTGCCCCGAATCAGCTCTTTGGATAAGCGCGAACTGTTGCCACCATCCAAAATACCCGCCAGCACCTCCAGGGCATACGGTTCCCATTTCTCCTTGGCATTGACCATACCGGGGACTTTGTAACCCATTAACACGTAAGGCAATTCTGCCGGAGCTTTGACTTTAAGGGTGCGCAAGCCTTTTTGCGCGACTTCAGTTTGCGGTTTCGGTGGGGGAATCGTCTCGGTAGGCTTCAGCGGCCCGTAATACTTTTTGGCTAATTCATGCACGTTGTCAGGGTCAACATCACCCACTACCACCAACGTAGCATTGTTAGGTGCATACCAACGTTCATACCATGCCCGCAGGTCTTCTACTTGCATGGCATCCAAATCCGCCATCCAACCGATGACCGGGTTTTTGTAGGGGCTATTGAGGAAAGCCACTGCTTCAAATTGTTCGCGGGTCAAGGCCGTGGGTTTATCTTCGGTACGCCAGCGCCGCTCTTCTTTCACCACTTCGATTTCTTTTTTGAATTCGGCGGGTGGCAAAGTGAGGTTACGCACCCGATCCGATTCCAATTCAAACGCGACTTCCAGCCGGTCTGCCGCAATCACTTGGTAGTAAGCGGTGTAATCTTGCCCAGTAAAGGCGTTATCTTCCGCGCCATTTTCAGCGATGATGCGGTTGAATTCGCCGGTAGGGTATTTTTGCGTCCCCTTGAACATCATGTGCTCGACCACGTGCGATAGGCCAGTCGAGCCGTTGTGTTCATAGCTGGAACCCACTTTGTACCACAATTGCACCACAGCAATCGGCGCACGCTTATCCTGTTTCACCAATACCTTCAAACCGTTATCCAGCTTGTATTCGTGTACGGGTACTTCCACCTTTACCCGCTCAATGGCTTGCGCAGATGTGCTATATAGGCTTGCTGAAAACACGGCAAGTGCTACGGTTGTTTTGATATTCATTTTTCACCTAACGGCCTAACAAAGCTAAGTGGTCGATTGTACGACGTTTGGGTTCAGGAAGAATACAGTTTCTGTGCTAAAGCGATCTTATCAATGACTTAAAATAATACATAAATTATCAATCCTGCCTACGGTGTTAGTGACTTCTAACATCATCCCTTCACTAAAAAACCATCAAACATATCATCAATTACGGAAAGCATGGTAGCCCGAATCTGTTTCATATCATAGTGCTGTTGTTCTAACGCTGTTGTGGAAAAAGAATTTTTCATTTCTGCAAGCGTATCAAAAAATCCTGTTTCCTCAAGATCATAACCTGCTTGCAAGATGTCCAGCTCAAGAGACTTGAATTTTGACACAAAATCTTTGATACTCTCGATTTCAATTTTTATATTATGAGCATATATATCAAAAACCTTGTTGATTTCAGATTTTATTCTCAACCTTGAATCAATATTTTCATTTTTAGCACTCAAAAACTCATTCAGAGACAGCCCTCTATAGACATATTCTTTTTGATCCTTGGCACTGAAAGCACTTATACCATCGAACTGAATATTATAATCATCCAGTGATTCTTCAATCTCATCGAGAATACTTTCTAAATCGCTCATAGATCTCAAATCGGCTTTATTTGCAATAACATATAGTTTTTTATTTTCCAAATCTAGCTCTTCTAGAAACTTGACATCTGAAGCCGGAATTGTTCCAACAGAATCAAGACCAATCATCCAAATTAATGCGCTAGCAGTATCTAAGTATTCAGATGCAGTATTTTTATCTTCATTTGTAAATCCATCTGTTATCGATGGGTTATAACCGGGAGTATCAATAAAGCAGATATTTTCTATATTTTTGAATTTAGTCTCTACCACCATAAATGGCATAATGTTTTTTAAATTAAATCCAAAAGACTTTATGAATTCATGAGACAAAATCTTATAAAGATCTTTATCAACACTAAAGAACCCACCACCATTTGTATAACCTTTTATAGACTCTCCATCACCAGAAATAATATATGTTGGAATAGCTGTCACAGGATCAATTCCTGTTGGTAAATTCACATTGCCTCGCTGAGAAAGAGCATTGATAAATGCAGATTTCCCACTACTAAAACCACCACCAATAGCAATAATTCTTTTATTATAGATCTCTGGAAAACTGGCAATCAATTTAAGTTCTTCTACTACACCTTCCATATCTGCAAAATTTATAAATCCATCATCAAATAATTCATAAAAACGATTAAGACTTTCATTTTCTATAAATTCAGCAGATAATACAAGCCTAATAATGTCATATTTTCTTTTTAGAGAGGCGTATTCATTTTCCTTATGCGATAGACGTTTTTTAAATTCATGGTTTTCTTTCTTATAGCGATCTCTTACAGAGAGATAATTTGATTCAAGCGATTTATATTTAGAGGAAACCTTTTCTAACTGCTGCTCTTTTATACGCAAAGAGTTTTTAATTTCGAAATTTTCGTTCTCAAGATTTCCTTTAACAAACTTCAATTTTACCGCATATTTTTTAAGATTGCTTCTCTCTTCAGAAAGAGATGAATACATTTCATTAAAATCACCTAATGAACTTAGAATATCATTCTTCAGCTTTTTTCTTCCAAATTTCAAAAACTTTGCCATTTCCTCCAATTGAGGTGATACCTTCTCAATAATTTCATTCTTCATTTAGTCAATCCTTTCCAGTTCTAGAACAATCCTCCCGAACCGATCCAATTCAATATTTTTGTTCTTAACAAGAATTTCTATACTCCTAATCTCTTCCATATATTTTTCAAGAAGTCTATTTGACAGCTTAACCTTACTTAAACCATTAATTAGCTCACGCATATACTTATCAATATCACCTTTAGCTCTTATCTGTAATTTTGAAAGATAGCTCTCGGCATCATCAATGAACTTCTCAGCATCAGAACTTATTAATATACCCCTTGCTCTTAATGTATTGGGAATAGAGCCACTGTATTTTAAATCAGGTGTGTTAATTTCATTAATAACTCTTTTTATGGATTGAGAAATAGCTGCTGAAGAGAGTTTTTCATCACCCATCCCTGACCTCAAGATTTGTACAACTTTAGCTTGTAGTTCTTCTTTTCTCCAAGCAATTATAGCTCTCTCTGACTTATCTTTGATAGACCTTTCAATTTCATCTGTTAGTTGCTCTAGCGAGTTTCTGACAGTTCCACTTCTTATAGTTGCGTATGTTCTTGTATGGTTTTCATAGCCACCACCCCATAATCCAGCAACCCAAGAAAAGACACCAGATTTTTTAACTTTATACGTCTCAGATTCAACATCTGATGCTTTATCAACAGAGGCGGCAGCTTTTCTAAAATAACTCTCTAACTCTTTAATTAGTTCATTTTTCAGATTAAATCCCAAAGATTTAACAACATCAGAATACTCATTATCAATATCAACTGATACATTATTAATTATAGCTGTCAATTTTTGCTTTTCTTGCTCAAGCCTCTCTTTATCATTACTTTTAATGTCTCTCACTCTTTTTTTACAAAAAGATAGCAGCCGCTCTCGATATTTTAAAAGGGAATCAAATTTAACCTTAACAAAATTTTCTTTTCTTGCCTCAAGAATCTGTTGTTTTTTTGCACCAACTGTTGCAACGATATTTTTTATTTCACTAAGATTACTTAACTTATCAAGGCTTGCAATAGATGTAACTTTATCAGTATCAGAAAAATAATCAGGGTATTCTCGTGTTAGGTTTAACCATACCGTTCTTGCGCCAGAATCCCATAATTCTTTTGAATCAAATTGATTTCTTAATGTTTGACAAATTCCTGAAGAATGAATTACATGACGTTGACCTTGCTCAATCAACTGATCAAAGGTTGTGCCTACTTCTGGGTTATTTTTTTTAAGTTGTGTCAACGTGGTACTCAAATGCCCACCCAACTTACTTGTAATATTCTTCAAAATTTGATGAAGATCACCATTACCTTTTTCTTTTTCATCACCCATCAATTGATTATCAATCTGACTAGAGATAACGAAGAGATTAGTAACGCCCTCTTTTGTTGTAATTCTATCCATCAACTCAACATCTTCTTTACTCAAGAATTGACCTGAAGGGCTAACAATAAAAATAACATCACAATATTTTAACAACTCTCTTGTACGATCCTCTCTTGATTGTACGGGATCATTAAGTCCAGGAGTATCAACAATCTGAATACCGTGCAAATTATCCTGCGGCAATTTGATATGTACGCTCTTTGTGAATGGCATATATCGCCCTTCTGAGCCAACATACGCCAACAGTTGTTGACTTAGACTTTGAACATCCTTTGCATTTAATGTACTTTTATCTTTAAGTGATTGAATATCCACCCCGGAAGATTTCATACGCTCATATTGATCGTAGGTCGAACTCAAACTTGTATTACTATTTAACTCTCGCTGTGCTTGCTTGCGGCTTTTATTCTGCAAGTCTTCTTTAGATGATATTTTTTCATGAAATTTTGCAGAATTTATTTTTTCATCAATAAGTTTTTGCAATTTTTCCGTGTATTCATAATGACCTTTTTTAATTTCTTCAATGTCTTTTTGAGAAAAAAATTCTACTTCTGCGGATAAATTATCTCCATATGAAATTTGTGTCAGAGCAGCCGTCATCGGAGTTGCTGCTTTAGGAAGAATATTCAAACCATCAAACAATAATGCGTTTAAAAGAGATGATTTACCAGCTTTTACGCGCCCAACAATACCTATTTGCAAAAGTCGCTGTTCATTCTCAATGCTACAAATTGCCTCCTGAAGTTTATTTACCGAATCAATACTATACTCGTGTTCAATATACTTCGCCTCCTCACCAATATGGCTGTCATTTTTTGAAACAATATCTGTGATTTTTTCTCTAAACTCTATAATATCTTTACTTTTCATTTACATACTCACCTTACTAAAAACAACTCGACTCGCCAAGCTATTAATACGTTCAAGAGCCATATTATATTTAATAATCTCACTTTCAACATTAACAATGTGATTCTTTTTTTCTTCCTCTATCGCGGCAATAGCATTTTTCTTATCTTGTAATTTTTTTTCAAATTCTCCACTAATATTATCAATTAAGTGCTGTATCTGCTCGTTAAAAACTATAGGTAATTTTCCTCTTAATTCTCGTTTAATCGAAGGAATAATTTGTTCTAAAATCATTTTTCGTAATTTTTCTTCCTGCTTTCTTTTCTGTATTCCTGAAAATATACTAGAAATCATATCAGGTAAGAAAATAATAAGAACTTCTAGAATTGGGGCTATAACTGTAGTAGTAACAGCAAGAACAGTGCTAACCACCTTATAGAGACTGCCATTATTCCCACTCTCATTACGTTTAGCAAGAATACTACCCAACCCGCTTTGCGTTTTGTTAAAGAGAATCTTTATACTTTCAGTGGTTTTTTGTAGCCATTCTTCACTGACATTCATCGAAGAAAAATTAGATAGATCGATCGAAAAATCATTAATAATATTCTGTCCAATAGTATCCATAGCATCTCTTACTTCGTTTATCAGAGACAGTCTTGTAATCTCAGATATTTTCTGTGAAAATGCTCCATCGCCACCGCTAAGCGCGGCAACAACCAATTCATCTAATGAATTACTTAAGTCATTACCAACAGCGTTAACAATTTTCCCTATATTTACACTTGAATACTTTTGTGTTGCTTCTTCAAGCATTTCATCCCGTTTTTTTATAATCTTTTCCAAACCAGACTGTAATTCTAAAATTTCGTCCTCATTGGCTTCTTTTCCTTTTCTCAATGAAGTGATAGACGTATTGATAGTTTCAGAAATTTTGTAGTAACTTTCTTTTAAATCATCAGAAAACAAATTATGAAATAAAATATCAGGATTAATCTCTTTCAAAATGGCATTGAGACTAATTCCGCCGTTATTATCAATAGCAACAACTTTTCGTGTAATATCAAAATATTCATTTAGTTGCTCTTCAATTCTTTCGGAAATCTCCCTGACTTCTGATTCAGACCTTAGATTTGTCTTGCTTAGAAAAAATGAAAAACCCCTTCCATAATTTTTTATTCCAGTAAGCTGACGTGCAAGTGAACGAGTAATATTACCATCCTCCACACTAGTCAATACAATGTAATGTGTCCCTTTATTCAGATATTCACTGATTGCCTGATTATGTAAATCCAATGGTGAATTAAATCCAGGCATATCAACCAATACAAGTGGCTCAATCCCTATCAAGTTACTGTTATTCAAATATATTCGCAAGAACTTATAATCTTTTGCTTTAGCCGTAATTTGCTCCATTTCATTGATGGCATATCTATCTGAAGAACCATCACGCGTTATTGCCTCAATGTATTCATCATCTGAGTATCGTAATTCTGTAGCCAATGCAGTTTCAGGAGTAATACCTACAGGTAAGCAAGACTGATTCAAGAAAGAATTCAGTAGAGAACTTTTTCCTGCACTGAAAGCTCCTACAACAGGAATTAGCAATTCTGCTTCATTTAACGCTTCACCTAAAATTTCGATATTAAGAGACTTTTTCACTTCTTTAGGCAATAGCAATTTCTCTAGCTCTTGCTGAATCTCTGTTAAATAGAGTAAATAATTATTTTGGATTTCTAACATTTCTAAAACACCTTGCAAATATGAAATAAGGCTTGGATGCAGACAGTGACGGCTGTTTTGTTCTTTAACTTAATCATGGTGATGGATGATGGACGCATGAGAGTCAAGCCGTTTTCGTTTAAAAAATTCAATGAGTTAGGACAACTATCGTGTACAGAGAAAATTTTATTAAAGTCTATTTATTATGAGAATAATTCCCAATACAAAAAATTTAATTAACAGTAATTTTTATAATATGGAAATATAACATAAAAAAATACTATAGGTCAAGATATCATCGTTTTACTTAACTGCTCCATTGCCAAGATCTCGCAACAGAAGCCAATGGGTAAAGCGACCATCAGCAAAATACAAGCCGTTACCGTGTGAGCGATCCTTGAACCAAGTTGCAAACCCCTCATCACCTCAACCCGCTCACTATCGATCGACACACTGAGTTTTGGCAAAATGACAATAGCAAGCAATTGCAAATAATCTTGCACTGGCATAACTCGCTCTTGCTTTTTGGTCTCCATCACGCATCGCCGTCACTGTTTAGCATATTTCAGCTCAATCAAATACTGGTGCTTGACTGCAAATAGGCTACGATCCAGCAACAGTACGTCGGGGCATTTTTTATACATTTCGCATTCACAGTTCAACCTTGAAATACTGAAAATATAATTCGCGGGGCGCATAAATTCTCTCTCATCTGTGCGATTGTTAGCTATACTCGAAAAATGCAACGACTCCAAGCCTTCAAATACGAACTCAAGCCAGATAGCAAACAACGACGTTTGTTATTGCGTTATGCGGGTTCATGCCGCTTTGTTTACAACAAGGCGTTGGCGTTGCAACAAGCCAATTACGCATCTGGTGGAGAGTTCATCGGTTACGTGGCAATGGCAAAACATCTGACAGCATGGCGCAATAGCACAGAAACGCCGTGGCTGAAAGATTCCCCGGTTCATCCATTGCAACGCGTGCTGAAAGATCTAAACAAAGCCTACCAAAACTTCTTCGCCAACCGTGCCGACTTACCTCGTTTCAAACGCAAGGGTAGCGGTGACAGCTTCCGCTATCCTGACCAAAAACAAATCAAACTCGATCAATGCAATAACAGACTTTTCCTGCCAAAACTGGGATGGATACGCTACCGCAATAGCCGCGATGTCTTAGGTGAGTTGCGCAATGTCACAGTTTCCAGCAAAAACAGTAAATGGTTTGTGAGCATTCAAACTCAGCGAGAAGTAGAACACCCCGTACTCACCGTTACTACGGCTATCGGCATCGACTTAGGCATAGCCCGTTTTGCCACGTTCTCGGATGGCAGCTACATCGCTCCGCTCAATAGCTTCAAAATCCAACAAGCCAAACTTGCCAAATACCAACGGCGCATGGCGCATAAGCAGAAATTCAGTAACAACTGGAAAAAGGCGAAAGCCAAAGTCCAAAAAGTCCACACCCAAATTGCCAATTCCCGCCGTGATTTCCTGCACAAAGCGACGACCACGATCAGCAAAAACCACGCGCTCGTGTTCATCGAAGATTTGCGGGTACGCAATATGTCCCAATCAGCGGCAGGCACGGCAGAAAACCCCGGCACGAACGTTGCAGCCAAATCCGGCTTAAACAAAGCGATTCTCGACCAAGGTTGGGGTGAGTTTCGGCGGCAACTCGACTATAAACTAGCATGGAATGGGGGTATATTATTTGCCGTACCCGCGTATTACACCAGTCAAGAGTGCCCCGAATGCCATCACGTCTCAGCGAATAATCGCCAGACGCAAGCGAAGTTTGTGTGCGTGAAATGTCACTATGAAAATCACGCCGATCATGTCGGTGCGATCAATGTTAAAGAGCGGGGACACCGCTTGTTAGCCTGTGGAGATGCGATATTCAGTCGCTCGATGAAGCAGGAACTCGCCGAAGTAAGTCAGTTATTTAGCTGAATGCAGTAGGAATCCCCTTTTTTTGGGGAGGGGAAGATGTCAAATTACGGTTTTGTCTGGCAAATGGTAGTATTCTTCGCATTCTCGCACCTGACGATAATAAAGCTGGACGGTCATTGTACGATGTTTGGATTCGGAAAGAAAAAAAAGCCGGAATTACCTGATGCCACTACGGTAGTTCCGCAAGCCCCTGCCCCGGCGGAAGGTTTATTTGCGCGGTTAAAACGCGGTCTATCAAAAACCAGCCATGCCCTTACCGAGGGCATGGCAACGCTGGTGGTGGGCAAAAAGCAAATCGACGACGATGTGCTGGAGGAGCTGGAAACGCGCTTACTTACCGCCGACGTTGGTATCGAAGCCACCCGTGAAATCATGAGCGACCTCACCAGCCGGGTGAAGCGTGCCGAACTCGCGGATATGGATGCGCTGATGCAAGCGCTCTACAACAAAATGCACCGCATCCTCCGCCCCGCTGCACAACCCTTGGAAATCGACGGCTCACACCAGCCGTTTGTGCTGCTCATGGTCGGTATCAATGGTGCGGGTAAAACCACCACCATTGGCAAGCTTGCCAAAAAATTCCAGCAAGACGGCAAATCCGTGATGCTCGCCGCTGGGGATACCTTTCGCGCCGCCGCCGTGGAACAGCTCACCATTTGGGGCGAACGCAATAATATTCCGGTGATTGCCCAAGGCAGCGGCGCGGATTCCGCCTCGGTGATTTTCGATGCGTTTCAAGCCGCCAAAGCGCGTAAGATCGACGTATTGCTGGCGGATACTGCCGGGCGCTTGCACACCCAAACCAATTTGATGGATGAGCTGAAAAAGGTCAAACGGGTTATTCAGAAATTCGACGGCACTGCACCGCATGAAATCATGCTGATTGTGGATGCCAGCATTGGTCAAAATGCTTTGGTACAAGCCAAACAATTCAACGAAGCATTAGGGCTGACGGGAATCACCGTCACTAAACTGGACGGAACTGCCAAAGGCGGGATTCTGTTCGCCATTGCCCAACAACTCAAAATTCCGGTACGCTTCATCGGCGTGGGTGAAAGCATTGACGACCTGCAAGAATTCGATGCGTATGAATTCACCAGCGCCCTGCTTGCCGGAGACGACAAAACCACATGATTGAATTCAAACAAGTTAGTAAGAAATACCCCACGGGGCAGCTTGCCCTGTACAACATTAACTTGACGCTAGAAGCCGGTGAAATGGTGTTCATCACCGGGCATTCCGGCGCAGGTAAAAGCACCCTCTTGAAATTGGTCGCTATGCTAGAACGCCCTAGCAAAGGGGAAGTTTTGATTGGCGGGCGTTCTTTAAGCAAGCTAGGGCGTGGTCAAATCCCCAATTACCGTCGCCGCATTGGCTTTATTTTTCAAGACCCACATCTCTTGTATGACCGTAGCGTATTCGACAACATTGCTCTGCCCTTGCGCATTGCCGGAATGGGGCAAAGCGAAACCCGTCGCCGCGTACAGGCCGCACTCGATAAAGTCGGGCTGACGGGGCGGGAAACCACCTTTCCCTTAATGCTCTCTGCCGGGGAAAAACAGCGTGTCGGCATTGCCCGTGCCATGGTTAACAAGCCCACCATTATTCTGGCAGATGAGCCTACCGGTAACCTCGACCCGGAATTGGCGCAAGACATTATGTTTACCTTTGCGCAATTCAACGAACTCGGTGCAACCGTCATGATTGCCAGCCACGATCATGGGCTGGTAGAACGCATGAAAAAACGCACCATCGTCTTACAAAAGGTGGACTAATGGCTAACCCAAGTAATAAAAAAACGGCTCCAAAGCGTAATGCGGCATCTACCACTAACCCGCTGAGCGTCTGGTGGAATCAACAAGCGAGTGCCATCAAATTCAGCATGGAACGTTTGTGGTTCAACCCCGTATCCACTTGGATCACACTCGCAGCGATTGCTATTGCACTTTCCCTGCCCACCAGCCTGCATTTATTGCTCAAAAACATGCAGACGTTAACGGCGGATAAACGCGAAGTTCCCACCATTACCTTATTCCTAAAACAATCCGTTGCCGAACAACAAGCCAAAGACCGCGCAGAATTGCTCTCTGAAATGCCAGAAATCGACAATGTGCGTGTCGTGACCCGCGAAGAAGCCTTAGCTGATTTCCGCAAAATCACCGGCTTTGCACAAACCTTGGAAACACTGGATGAAAATCCCCTGCCGCACGTACTGATCCTCACCCCTCGGCTCAGTTTGCTCGGCGATCTGGAAATGGATGTCGAAGGCTTATCCAAAAAACTCAAAGCTTTCCCCGAAGTGGACGATGTTCAAATCGATGTGGAATGGGTGCAACGGCTACGCGGCATTTTACGCATCGCCGAACGTATCGTGCTGGTTGTCTCCATTTTGCTGGGGCTAACCGTGCTACTGGTGGTCGGTAATACCATTCGTCTCGACATCGAAAACCGCAAGGAAGAAATCCGTGTCACGCAACTGATTGGCGCAACCAATGCCTACATTCGTCGTCCGTTTATTTATAACGGTATTTGGCTAGGCTTGTTCGGCGGGGTATTGAGCCTAGTGATTGTCCATGTGGCACTGCTATTTCTAGTCGAACCTGTTACTAAACTGGCAAATCTCTATGGCAGTACGTTTATTCTCAGCGGTATTGATGTGTTTATGACCTTAAAAATACTCCTAGCCAGTAGCCTGTTAGGGATTATTGGCTCATGGCTAGCAGTTGGGCGTTATTTGTGGCAAAGTGATGATGCTATCAAGGATTGATTTTTATGCTCACTTAGTTTAGTTTGCTGATCTTTCGCAGTGTCAGGGGCTTATATTATGTTAAGTACATCCAAAGCATTGGTGGTCACCACGCCGCCACGTCCATTTTCTCAAAAGCATCATTTTGATTGGCTTAAGCAAAGCCGCATCGGCTGCCCAAGCTGCCGTAGTGCTTATATTCTACCAGTACGGCGTACTTGGTATGAGAAATTATTAACTCGCCAACATAAATTCTGGTGTCAGGATTGCGGCTCAAAATTCTGGAAAAAAGATTAATACTGCGCTACGTTCAACCCCACAAACGCGGCACAGCTTGTAACAGTTTTTTTGTATAAGCATCTTGGGGATTACCGCATACCTCAGCGGTAGTCCCTCGCTCCACAATTTGCCCCTTATACATCACCACGGTTTGATCACTCAAATATTCCACCACCCCGATATTGTGGGTAATGAATAACAATGTCAGGTTGTGTTCAGCACGAATTTTTAGCAGCAATTGCAGGATTTCTGCCTGTACCGACACATCCAGCGCACTGGTGATCTCATCACACACAATAAACGCTGGATTCAATACCAAAGCGCGAGCCAAACCGATGCGCTGACGTTGCCCCCCCGAAAACTCATGTGGGTAACGCCACAACGTGTCACGGGAAAGCTGCATATCCGCAAGAATCTTGGCTGCGTACTCAATGCGCTCCTCATGGTTAGCACACCTGCCGTGCGCTTTAAGCGGCTCAGTTAGCGTCGTTTCCACCAGCAGACGTGGGTTAAGGGATGATTGCGGGTCTTGAAAAGCAATCTGCATTTTCGGGCGTAACGGGCGTAGTTCCCGTGCTGAAAGCCCCGTTAACTCCTGCCCTTGAAGTTGAATACTGCCTGATGTCGGTTTTTCCAATTGCACAATAGCACGCCCCAAGGTGGTCTTACCGCAACCCGATTCGCCCACCAACGCCACAATTTGACCTTGAGGAATGTCTAGCGACACATCATCGACCGCACGTACATGATCTACCGTGCGGCGTAAAATACCTTTTCTAATCGGAAACCAAACCTTGAGATTACGGATGGAGAGGAGAGCTGGTAGGTCGGACTTCAGTCCGACATCTTCTGTAAGCATTGTCGGACTGAAGTCCGACCTACGAGGCCGACACCGCGCCAAATTCTCCGGCACTGCTGCCAGCAATTGTTGGGTGTAAGCGTGTTGAGGTTGCCGCAATACCTGTGCAGTATTGCCGACCTCCACTAACTTGCCTTGCTGCATCACCCCGACTTGTTGCGCCATTTGTGCTACCACCCCAAAATCATGGGTGATAAATAAGGTGCTCATACCGGTATCGTCTTGCAGTTGGCGCATTAAACGCAAAATTTCTGCCTGTACCGTCACATCCAGTGCCGTGGTTGGTTCATCGGCAATCAATAATTCCGGCTCACAGGCCAAAGCCATTGCAATCATCACCCGTTGACGCTGCCCACCGGATAACTGGTGCGGATAATCACGGAAACGCTCCCGCGCTTTAGGAATTTGCACTTGCTCCAACGCCAGCATTGCCCGCTCCACCGCCTCGGCATCACTCATGGTCGGGTGATGCAATTGCAACGCTTCGGTAATCTGCTCCCCCACCGAAAATACCGGATTCAAAGACGTCATCGGCTCTTGGAAAATCATTGCAATTTGCGAACCGCGTATGCTCCTTAACGAGGCTTCCGGCAACGTCAGCATATCCTGTCCATTAAACAGAATTTCCCCACCGGGATGTGTGGCGATAGCCTGCGGCAACAAGCGGATCACCGACAACGCCGAAATCGACTTACCACTGCCCGACTCCCCCACCAAGCAAAACGTTTCGCCCTTGGGGATACTGAAGCTCACATCATCGACCGCTTTCACGGTACGCCCACCACTGCTCAAGTAGGTACGTAAATTTCTGACTTCAAGCAAAGGCTGCGTCATGAACCAACCCCCGCATTACGTGACAGTTTCGGGTCAATGGCATCGCGGAACGCTTCCCCAATCAGGTTATAAGCAAATACAGTCAGAAAAATAGCACCACCAGGAAATACCGCCATCCACCAATTAAAGGTAGAGGATTTCACCGCCTGATCTAACATTTGCCCCCAAGACGGTTCCCCTACTAAACCCAGCCCCAAAAAGCTCAAGGTAGCTTCGGCCAAAATCGCCGAAGCTACACCAAAACTGACTGCTACCAACAACGGGGCAACACCATTTGGCAACATATGGCGGAATAAAATCGACGACAACGGCAGGCCACTCGCCACGGCTGCTTGCACATACTCCTGTTTGCGCAACTTGAGAAATTCAGCACGAATATAACGGGCATACCCCGACCAACTGGTCACACCGATGATAATCATCATCATGTACAAGCTACGTCCGAAAAAAGCCACGAACGTCAGTAGCAAAAATAGCGTGGGAATCGCCTCAAAAATTTCCACCAAGCGCATCCCAATCATATCGACCACCCCGGAAAAATAACCCATCAGCCCCCCCAGAATCACCCCGATGACCATCGCGATACCCGTGGCAATCAAGCCAATACTCAGGGCAATACGTGAAGCGTGAATCATACGACTGAAGACATCCGCACCATTTTCTTCCGTACCCATCAAGTGAAAACGCTCTGTTGCGGCTAACGGTGCTTCCAGACCATGCTCAGGGTAATCACGCAAATAGTCCGTCGGTGCATAGGGAATCAGCGGCATAATGCGCCAGTCAACCTCGGTATAAGCAGGGGTACGAAATTCATCGTAGATTTTTACCGCAGGCGGCTTTACGAATGCATTCGCCATCACCGCAGCCACGAGTGTGCCTACCACAAACAACAACACCCGTTTAGCGCCACTTAACGGCAACCACACCAACACCAGTGCCAACACCAACATGACCAGTACCAGCACATCTTCTGCGGTCAGATACGCCAATACTGGCGCAGAAATCACGCCCGCTTTGCTCATCAATAAGGGCATGGAATTTGCCAGAAAAGGCGCAAACACCCCCATGAAAACCAAGATCCCCACCCAAGCAAAGCCGAGTTTCACCCCAACACCTTGCCATGTTTTACGCCAGATACGCCGTGAAAAGGAGTCGCGGCTAACCGTATGTGCCGTCATTTCAGTCATACGATACCCTCGGATCCACCAGTGTGTAACAAAAGTCCGCAATCAGATAACCAATCAAGGTCAAGAAACCACTGATCCACGTAATCGAAAGCACCAATTCGCGATCACGGCCTTTCACTGCCTCGACTGCCAGTTGCCCCATGCCATTGATACTGAAAATGTTTTCCACAATCAATGAACCCGCTAACAAGCTCGGCAGTAAACCCGCAGACACCGTAATCAGCGGCAGCAGGCTATTGCGAAACACATGTTTCCAGAGCACATCCTCCTCTGCCAACCCCTTAGCACGAGCCGTGCGAGCATAATCCGCTTGCAGATTCTCCAGCACCGACGTTCGGGTCAGTTTAGCCAACCCCGCAAAACCGGCGTAAGACAAACAAATCACGGGCAGCACCAAATGCCAAAGACGATCCAGCAAATACCCTGGCACAAACTCCCCGCCTAACAGGTGCGGCAGAAACGGCATATCCTGCGCGGCACGGCTGGAAATCCCCGCCGTTGGGAACCACTGAAAATATTGGGTATTCGCAAAGAAGCCTAGCAATAAGACTCCCGCCAACATCGTCGGAATCGACCACAACGCTAACATCGACACACTGGACACCACATCAAAGCGCCCGCCCCTATCCGTTGCCGCTTTCACCCCCACCACAATCGCAATCAAATAAATCAGCGGAATCGTCACCAGATTAAGCAGTAGCGTGATCGGAATTCGTTCAGCAAGAATGTCGCTAACCGGCCTGCCATACATGAAGCTATTACCCAAATCCATCCCCTTAGTGAAGGAAAAGCCCGTGTAATCACCTTCCGCATCCTGTGTGAAACCGATAGGCGAAACGTTATTAAGCCAACGTAGATACTGAAGCGGTGCGGGTTGATCAAGGCCATAACGCTGGTTGTAATAAGCCGTCAAGGCCGCTTTTTCCTGCGGATTCATATTTGCGCCCCCGACCAGCGATTGCGCCGTAATGCCACCGGGGGAAAGTGCCATCACAGTAAAGACAACAAGGGTAATACCCAACAAGGTGGGAATCATCAAAAGCAAACGGCGCAGGAGGTAGTTTAGCAAGTTATTCTATCCTGACTGGTGGTGGAGGACTCAGATTACACAACCTCTCTCAAGCCGTCTAGCTCAGCAGTGCACACTCAACCACATTCTGCAATAATCAATCGCAATCTATAAAATATATTGAGCGCAAAAGTGCTATCCTTACCGTAGGATACACATTGTTAATTGGCGTTGATGTCGAAAAATGAAAGTTACACACGCAAAACTACTGGCTCAAGTCCCCTTATTGACCGACTTACCCACAGAGCTACTGGAATCGTTAGCCAAATCCTGTCGTTTTGAACAGGTAAATAGAGGGCACGTTATTATTGAGCGCCATGACACAACACGGCGTTTCTTTTTCCTTTTAAGTGGGCAAGTACGAATGCTAGATCTTAATCGGCAAGGGCAAGAAATTGCACTGGCGATTTTAGATGCACCCACTCACTTTGGTGAGCTGGCAGTGATTGACAGTCTACCGCGATCAGCGAGTGTACAAGCGACAACACGCTGTGAAGTCGCTTCAATTAGCCCGCAAGACGCAGAAAAACTCATCTATACCGTTCCACAAGTATCGCGCAAAATCATGCAAAACATGGCAACGGTTATTCGCAACAACAATCTGCATCGCCAAGTATTGCAACAACAGAGTATTTCCAATCGCCTTGCTGCTTATCTATTGGGGCAGTTGCCAAAAGATATTGACCCGAAAGAAACTGTCTGCATCCGTAATCTGCCGATTCAATACGATCTCTCTATCTTGCTGGGGACAACCCGTGAAAGTATTTCCCGCGCCCTAACTACGCTAGTGGACGAAGGCTTAGTCACTAAAGATGGTAAGAATCTCTACTTAAACGATATTCCCGGCCTGTATCAGTTACTGGAAGAGGATTAATATTTCTGCATTGCCGCTGGCACATAGTTCTCCACCGGCAAACTGCCCCTATTCAACCCCAGCTTAGTCATTTGTAAGTTTTGAATCCGCTTATCCACAAACGACAGCGACTGACGACGCATCAAAAACGTATAGGGCTGATCGTCTACCATAATACGCTCAGCTTGCTGCCATAGCGGCATTCGCTGTGTTTCATCGACCGTGGCACGAGCCTGATCAATCAGCTTATCCAGCGCTGGACTTTTATAGCTGATACTATTATCCCCATCCGTTTTGGCTTGCGAACTGTGGAACATCTGAAAAATATCCGTTTCAATCCCACTCGTCCAACCCAAGGTAATCGCGTCAAACTCTTTTTTGTTCAAAGACTCCAGCATCACCGGCCACTCTTGCGGGAACGGTTCCATTTTTACACCCGCACGCGCATACAAATCTTTCAGCAACAACACCATGCGCTTGGTGTCTTCATTCGCCTCAAAATACGTGAGCTTGAACTCAAACAGCTTGCCTTGTGGATCTTCCAACACCCCATCACCGTTACGGTCTTCGTAACCCACCTCTTTCAACAAGGCTTGTGCTTTTTCTAAATTGAATTGCCAAGGCTGCAAACTGGGGTCATGTTGCTTACTGGTATTGCTGAACGGGCTAACGGCGGGTTCAGCATAACCAAGGAAAATATCCTGAATAATGCGCGGCACATCGGTTAAATACGACATTGCCTGCCGCACCCGTTTATCTGCAAAGCGCGTCGGTTTGCCACCACGCTCCTGATTCCAGCCAATGTAGCTGTAACCCGCAACCGGCGGCATGTACTCAAAGTTATGGCTCTTCCCCATAATTTGTGCATCATTTTTCAGATCAGCGTATTCATTGGGTCTTGCGCCATACGCATCAATCTCACCATTGCGATACGTGGTCAGACGAGCGCTGTCATTTTGAATAATTTTCCATAACACACGATTGAAAGATGGTTGCACATCACCCCAATAACGCTCATTGCGTACCAGCTCCACATTACCTTTGTCAGGTGTCCATGCTTTCGGGTCAAGTAAACGATAAGGCCCACTCCCTAACAACAAGCCTTTGGACTCGTTGAATTCCTGTGGCTTCTGTAAATAAGGCTCATAGAAATGTTTAGGTAAAATACTCAACGTACCTGCCAGGTCAAACGCCTCGAAATACGGTTCTTTGTAAATAAATACAACTTCGTATTTGCCATTTGCTTTCACTTCTTTGATTTTCTCTAGATAAGCACGTTGGCGCGGCGCTTGAATCGCCTCGGTCATAATGAAGTTAAAGCTGAACACAATGTCGTCTGCGGTGAGTGGTACACCGTCGGAAAACGTGACGTCATCACGCATCTGGAAGGTAATTGTCAAACCATCGGGGCTGACCTGCCAACTTTTGGCAATCAAGCCTTCCCACTCCAACGTATCAGGGTTGCGCGTAACTAAACTTTCCAACACATAATTTTGTACTTCTGACGCATAAGCATCACTGGAAACCAGTGGCGTTAGCGTTTTGAGGTTCGTGCCAAACGCATCCACACTCCAATCGCCTTGCGCATAATCAGACTGTTGCGTCATCGCTTGGGCGCGTTGAAAGGCGGGGGAAACGCCGCTGTTATCGCTGGCATTCCCGGTTTGCTGGCGTACCGTACCACTGGCAAGTGCGGTGCGCAGTTCGCGTATATCTTTGGCTTGTTCCGCCAGCGTCGTCTGCACTTCCGCCAACTTTAACCATTGTCGATCAATCTGGTACATCGTCAACAGCAACAACACTATCACCAATGCAATCAGCAGAGACAATAACCAACTCGACGTACTCGATCGCTTTTGCATACGCTTGTTCATTTACTGCATAATTCAAGATTCTACAGCATAACACTAACGCAACAGGAGTTCACATGGGTTTTCTGACTGGCAAACGCGCTCTAATTACCGGGGTCGCAAGTGACCGTTCCATTGCCTACGGCATCGCCGAAGCCATGCACCGCGAAGGCGCGGAACTGGCTTTCACCTACCAGAACGACAAACTGAAAGGCCGCGTGGAAAAGTACGCTGCCCAATTTGGCTCCAGCATCGTGATTCCCTGCGAAGTCGCTGAGGATGCCAGCATTGCAGCGGCTTTCCAGCAACTCGGTGAGCACTGGGATGGGCTGGATATTGTAGTGCACTCCATCGCATTTGCTCCCAAAGAACAACTGTCAGGCAGTATTGTGGATAACACCACACGCGAAGGCTCAAACATTGCGCACGACATCAGCGCTTACAGCTTCCTGGCAATGGCACGGTATGCAAAGCCACTGATGGCAGGGCGCAAGGGGTCGCTGTTGGCACTGAGCTATTTGGGTGCGGTCGCCGCCATTCCTAACTACAACGTCATGGGTATGGCAAAAGCCAGCCTAGAAGCGGGTGTACGTTTCATGGCTGCTGACTTAGGGCCACAAGGCATTCGTGTGAATGCGATTTCCGCAGGCCCCATTCGTACCCTAGCCGCTTCGGGCATCGCCGGTTTCCGCAAAATGTTGGATCATTTCGAGAAATATGCCCCACTGCGCCGCAATGTGACGATTGAAGAAGTGGGTAATGCCGCAGCCTTCTTGTGTTCTGATTTGGCATCGGGAATTACCGGTGAAATTACCTACGTTGACGGTGGCTGGAATATCCTGGGCATGTCAGGTTTGGGCGAGGAGTAAATTCCAAGGGGAACACGTGAACCCAAGGCTTCGTTTATTCGACCAATAACCTATACTTTGGTCAAATCGACAATTTTGGAGTGTTCCCCTATGCCTGTAGTGTCTTATCGCAGTTTTTTGCGATCCACGTTGTTGTTATTGACGTGTAGCGTCTTGCTTACTGCTTGTGGTGGAGGAAGTAGCACCGCGCAGACCAACCTCGCAGACAATGCCTCAAATGCAAGCAACACGATTGCTCTCCCGGCTATTCCCCCTCGCATCACCAATACACGTGGTGCATTACTTAACGGGGAACTCGTCAAAACCAATACCGTTCAAGACAGTACTGCGGCTGTCAGCAACCCTATCACCAAGACGCCCCCTCTCATCCCATTATATGATGTTAAACAATACCGCGTTACCTACCAAACACTGGATGGCAGCAACAACCTCACCAACGCTTCCGGCGTGATTGCCGTACCACAAAAACCTGCTGGCGCTAAAAGCCCCTTGCTCAGCTTCCAACACGGCACGGTTTTCTTCGACAGAGAAGCCCCCAGTAATGACACCGCCGCCACCTCCCCCATGAATATCCTTGCTTCAATGGGTTATGTGGTGATTGCAGCAGACTATATCGGCTATGGCGAATCACGCGGCAAAGAGCACCCCTACCTGCAAAAAGAACCCTCTGCGGCGGCTGTCACTGACTTTATTACAGCGACGAAACAATGGCTTGCCGAACAACGCTTGCCCCTGAACGATCAACTGTTCCTCACTGGCTATTCCGAAGGTGGCTACGTAACGCTTGCCGCACAACAAGCACTGGAAGCAGCGGGTATCCCGATTACCGCCAGTGTTGCGGGTGCAGGGCCTTACGACCTCCAATACACACTCGATGAGTTACTGAGCACTAAAGCCTTGCTAGCAGCCGCTGGTGGTGCATTAGGTTTTAGCCGCCCTGCTCCTGCTGCTAAATACCCCGGTAAGATCGACGAAGCCACGGTAGATGTATTGCTGTATTTTCTGATCCCCAAAGAAAGCGACATTAAATTCAGTAAAACCTTTCTGCTTGACTGGATGGCAGATGATTACGACACCATGCGCCGCAACAGCCTTTACGACTGGCGAACCACCACCCCAACTCGCCTAACACATGGGCGTGATGACGAAACGGTTCCCTATGGGAATTCAGAACGTGCCATTAGCGGAATGCGTGCTAAAAACACGCCCGACATAGCTTTAGAAGTATGCGCAGCCGTACCCGCTGATCACACCAACTGCATCAAACCTTACGCACAAGTCATGACCGAATACTTCAGCACCTTCGCACGCGATTTATAGAAATAAGGATTTATCTTAACAGGAAACTGGCGCATAATGCCCGGTTTCCTCCTCACTCTGAAACCCCATGTCCCCAGAAACAAACACACTCCCCGCGTTCACTGAATTCGGCCTTGCTGCCCCTGTTTTACAGGCTGTACAAGACCTTGGCTATGAAACTCCTTCAGCGATTCAAGCTGAAACCATTCCCTACTTGCTGGAGGGGCGCGATGTATTAGGACAAGCGCAAACCGGCACAGGTAAAACCGCTGCCTTCGCCCTACCCCTGCTCTCACGTTTGGACATGAGCAAAACCGGGCCACAAATTCTCGTGCTCGCTCCAACCCGCGAACTGGCGATTCAAGTCGCTGAAGCTTTCCAAAAATACGCAGGTAAACTCCCCGGTTTCCATGTCATGCCCATTTACGGCGGACAAGACTACCGTACCCAATTCCGCCAATTGGAACGCGGCGTGCAAGTCGTGGTCGGTACACCGGGGCGGGTAATGGACCATTTACGCAGAGGCTCCCTCAAGCTTGACGGTTTGCAAGCGCTGGTGCTGGATGAAGCCGACGAAATGTTGCGCATGGGCTTCATCGAAGACATTGAATGGATCATGGAACAAACCCCGCCGAACCGCCAAATTGCATTGTTCTCAGCGACCATGCCACCGGCCATTCACCGCATTGCGCAAAGTTATTTAACTGACCCTGCCGAAGTCAAAATCAAGGTCAAAACTACCACGGCTGACACTATCCGTCAGCGTTACTGGTTAGTCAGCGGCTTGCACAAGCTGGATGCTCTCACCCGCATTCTTGAAGCCGAACCTTTTGAAGCCGTCATCATTTTCGTGCGCACCAAAAATGAAACGGTGGAACTGGCTGACAAGCTACAAGCACGTGGTTACAGCGCAGTTGCCCTCAACGGTGACATTCCCCAAAATGTGCGCGAACGTACCATTGATCAGTTGAAGAAAAGCAAAATCGACATCCTGATTGCGACTGATGTTGCGGCTCGTGGCTTGGATGTGGAACGCATCAGTCACGTCATCAACTATGACATTCCGACAGACACCGAATCCTATGTACACCGTATCGGTCGTACCGGTCGTGCGGGACGCAGCGGTGACGCCATCCTGTTCGTTTCCCCGCGTGAACGCCATTTGCTCCGCGCCATTGAACGAGCCACCCGCAAACCGATTGACCTGATGGAACTCCCCTCCACCGAAGTCATCAATAATTTGCGGATTGCCCAATTCAACCAACGTATCACCGACACCCTAGCAGAAGAAGGCTTGGATTTCTTCTCACAATTGCTGGAAAGCTACGAGCGCGAACACAACGTTCCTGCTATCGAAATCGCCGCAGCCCTTGCCAAACTACTGCAAGGCGATGCACCGCTGTTGTTGGAAGAAAGGAAAAATCATGCTGCTTTCAACCCCAACGCTGATCGTGAACGTGAGCAAGAACGCCGCCCCGGCAAACGCAAATCCAATGCTGCCAATTCCGCGTTTAGTAGCGACGACGACACCATTCCTATGGAACGTTTCCGCATTGCGGTAGGGCGTACTCACGGGGTAAAACCGGGCAATATTGTGGGTGCTATTGCCAACGAAGCGGGGCTGGATAGCCGTTACATCGGTTATATCGAAATCCAAGATGATTGCAGCTTAGTCGACTTACCGGCTGGAATGCCGAAAGATATTTTGCATGAGTTAAGAACCGCAAGGGTTGCAGGGCAAATGCTTAATATCGAACCGGCTGGTGAAGCCGCTGCTGATTACTCCCCTAACCGTGGGGGTAGCAGTAGCGGACGCCGCGATCGTGATGAACGCCGCCCACCGCGCCGTGATGGACCACCACCCCGCCGTGATAGTACCCGTAGCGGTGAACAACGCCCTGATCGTCGCCCACGCAGCGAGAAAGAAAAATCCCCTTTCGTGGCAGACGGTAAGCCCAAGTTTGGTGGTGACAAGCCGCCTGCTCGCAAACCAACTATCAAGAAAGCGCCGAACAAAGATAAGGGCAAACCCAAACGCCCTTAACAACCCAAAACGCGGGGTTAGCTCATTAAGCTAACCCCTACCATTTCAAAAGCTTGTCTCGAACGTCACACCCACTGCATTCCCGACTGGCTGATCAAAAATTTTCACTTCACGATCTTGTGTCTGGCTGTACTGGTAACCAAGATGTAATTTTTGTTTATCGCTCAGGTTTCTAGTGACGCCCAAATTCACGCCGGTATAGCGTTGTGTACGGGTACTGTCACCGTACAATCTCGAATCAAAAGGCTCTGCATCAAGCTGGTAAGTCACCTTAGCGCCTGCAATAGGCTGCCAACCCGCCCAACGTTCTTTGCCTCCCCATTGAGCAGAAAGTTCTATTTTGCGCCGATCTCCACCCGGACGCTTATCTAAAGCACGATCAAACTCAAATCCCCCCCGAATACTCACATCACCTTTGGGTAGAGCCTGAAGGCGCTCAACCGCCACACTCGCCAACACTGCTTCATACTCAGGCTTTTTCGGGTAATTAACGTATTCCAGTGTCGACAACAAACCAAGCTTACTCTGTTCCGTCACAACCCACGGTTGATAATAACTGCCGCCAAGACGCTGCTCCGTATTACCTTGATCATCCCGAATAAAACCCAAACGTGCGCTGGCTTCCTTACCCGCTGACAATCCTTGCTTTCGACTAAGAGAGAGTGTTGTGTTACTGAAATCGGATGCTTCAGGGTATTCCTGACGTGAGACCGCAACCGTACTCACTTTGCGCCCCCCATCCTGAATGACTTGATAAGCACCCCTCACCCCCACAACAGCAGACGACAAGGGCAGACTACGTTCATCCAAACGGCCTTCTATCTGAAGACCATTGAATGGACTGGTGAAACTAATCAGCTCATGACGGCTACCTTGATTGACATTATCTAAATAGCCTGTCGATAATTGCACCGTCGTTTTTTTCTCTGGCGTGGCTAACACTAAACCATTGGGCGGCCTACCCCTAAAATTAGATAGGGACACAGGCTGTTGCGGTTTACACACCCCCAACCGAAGCAACGCCAGTGTTTTGGTGAGATACGCCTCCTGTGCTTGTAACTCAGCTTGCTGTTTTATCAACCCACGAATGTACTGATCAAGCTCCTCTAAACGGGCAATATCACCTTGCTCACAAGCATGAGTGGCTTGATCAATCAATTCCTCCATATTGATTTTCGTTTGGGCAACTGCTGCGCTACTAACACTCAACGTCCAGCAAACCAATACCATTTTGGTATTCGCTTTGCGTCTACTGCTCAATTGATTCGCCATTTCTCTCACTTCCCTTCGGGTTGGTCAGGGTATAAATCCCCACCGCTTCTTGTCGTCCCTTTAACGTAATGTCACCACTACTCACGAGCGGCCAAGACTTAGACAAACACTCAACGGTTTGTTTACTAACCACAAGAGACTCTTGCAATTCGCGTGCTAGCGATTGTAAACGAGCAGTAACATTAACGGCATCCCCAATTGCAGTATAAGCATGACGGAAACGTGTCCCTAAATCCCCCACGACCACCTCACCCGTATTCACACCTATTCTGACCGCGACTGGCTCGCCCTGTAATAACGGGCCTCCTTCGGCATTGAACTGCGCAATCGCCTGCATCATGTCAATGGCAGCGTTTACTCCCCTATCGGCATGATCCTCCTGTGGAAAGGGCGCATTCCAAAATACCATCACGGCATCGCCCATGTATTTATCGACCGTTCCCTCATGCTGATGAGCGACAGCCGTAAGACGCTCTAGAATTTGCTGCGTTAACTCCGCCAACACTTCGGGGGAGGTATGCTCAGCCCGTTGCGTAAAATTTGCAATATCCGCAAACAACAACGTGAGACAACGTTTACTCGGCAGCAATAAGTCCTGCCGATTGTCGTTAACGATGTGCCCCACCAATTGCATCGGCAAATAATCTTGAAATAATTTACGTAAACGCCCTGTCGTGCGTTGTGCCAACCACCATTCTAATGGCACTTGAATCATCAAAAAGGCAGTAAACACCACCGCCGGGTGCATTGGAATAAACCACTGCTTTTCCACCCATGCCCAAAAACCTAACCCCAACCACCCAACCGCCAATAGCAAAGGCGTCACCACCACCACGCCTGCCCCTGCCCCATACACTAACAGCAGGTATAGCCCGGCTAAACCAACAATACCGATCATCCATGACCAAACATCCAATGAAAATGCCGGTGCATTCTCTTGCCCTGACAACAACCACTCCAGCAATTGCAGATGCACCGTGACACCTGCCACGCTCGCATCCAATGGCGTAGCATGTTGATCACCCAAACCGGGGGCAGTTCCTGCAAGCAGCACCATACTGTTACGTAAACTGCTGACGATTGAATCAGGCAACTGACGCCGAAAAACATCACTCGCAAAAATAGCATCAATATTATTGGTTTTAATTTGATAGGGTACGCGCCACAACCCGGATTCATCCACCAGCAAACGCACCGTTTCACCGTCACCCAATAAATCATGCGCTGCTAATTGCCAACCATTAACATGAGGCGATACTGACAAGTCGTATTGTCCATCCGCTTTGCAACGCAACATCTCCATCGCCAACATCGGATACAAACGCCCGTCATACCTAACCAATAACGGTACTTTGGTAATCAAGCCATTGGCCGCATCCTTGACCGGCGACACATGCCCAACGCAAGGCGCTTCAGCAAGCTGTGGCGTCAACCCAAGATAGCCATTGGCCTGAGGAAATATTTCCCCCCCCGGAACTGCTTGCATCGGTACACCGCCCACAGTACGTCCCGTGGTAAATGCTTTATCTGATGGGCTAAAATCAAAGACCTGCGCAAAAACCAGATGATGCTGACGCGCTAACGTGAGCAACGCATCATTACCCTCAGCATCACGGACGTAGGGCATAAACATATCCACCCCAACCACATCAACGTGATATTCCTCAAACAAAATTCTCAGCAACTCAGCATAACGCTTGCGCGGCCAAGGCCAATCTTCACCGTATAACTGGCGTACTGTTTTGATGCTTTCACCATCAATTTGCACCACAAAAGCCAGCGGTTTGCGATCAGTAACCTTCACCCCCCAATGCTGGTAGGTATTCCAGACACGTGTCTGCCATTCACTGTACACATTTTCGGGATCATAACGTTGCACCAACAGTAAAACGGCTGCGATGCCTATCAGCACCAGCAGCCGCCCAACTTTACGTAACCATACTCGCAGCTTTAGGGGGAATCGCTTAGTTCCCAACATGCGAACCAGTGAAGCTCAATGCCCCCTCTGCATTTAGGGTAGGGTTAATCTGATGATTGAATGCGTAACCAGCACCAATAGAACTGCCCATGGTGCCTACGATACCGCTAATACTAGTTCCCGGATGACTCCCATCATCCACTAATAAGCCATTACTTGCCGAGAAAGGCCCCGTCGCAACCACCGTACCGGAATATTCAGGGGAACTTAAATTGAATTGTGTATCAAATGTGCTGCGGGTCGGACTAACATTTAAGCTGGCGTTACTCACTGCCGCAGATGTCCGCGTACCCGTGACACTGTTATTCATATAGGCCTCAGAGGAACTCAAAATGAACGTTGCATCACGTTGATCTGTTAGACCCGCCGTTGCATTTTCCAACATGGAAAACACGTATTTACCCGTATTGGGCAGCACAATCTGCTCATAATTGCTGCTAACCTGCTCACTCAACGAAGTTGAACCATCAACCGTTGCGTTAGGATCATATTTCCCCCAATCTACAACTTTTAACGGTGCAGTCTCAACGCTAGGCGTTGTCGGCGTGGGAACCACAGGTGTCACAACAGCGGGGGGTGGCATCACTACCGGGGTAACTTCACCTGTCGGTGTCGTAAGTGTTGCTGAACTGCTATTAGATTCTAACAGACCTGTGCTAGTACCTCCCAGTGTAGAAGTTGTTGACGTCGCCGTACCACCACCTGTCAACGTACCAATACCCGTTGATTCCAATACTGTATTACTACCAACTAATGTAGGTGTAGTCGTCGACACCGATGCAACAACCGCACTGGATGGTGTAGTCGTCGACACCGGTTCAACAATCACAGAAGATGTTGTAGCAGACGTAGATGGTGTAGTCGTCGACACCTGCGCAACAACCGCCGTGGATAGTGTTGTCGCAGGTGCTACCGTAGCAACAGTGACCGAAGGAGACGAAACTGCGGTAGTCGCGGCAGGTAACGTCGCGGTATTTTTCTCCGAATCAACAGCCGTTGTGGTGGTTTTCACCTTCAAATCTGCCAAAGGATCACGTTCATCCACAACCGTTTTAGTGGTGGTATTCGGTGTTGATGCCATACTTGTTGTCTTTGAAGGTACGCTAGTTGTTGCTGCCTCTGTTGAATTGTCAGTAGCGGCAGTTTCATTTTTGGTCGTAACCGCAGCAGTTTTCTTCTCTTCTATGCTTTCAGCCGTAGTCGTTGCTGAGGAAGTATTTGACTTGCTATCTGTTCCTTTTGTACTCGTGTCAGCTTTCTTGTCTGCCCCCTCCTCCTTGTCTGATTTATCATCTTCCTTAGTAGGCTCCTCAGACGTAGCAGGAGTCTCACTTTGAGAAAGAGGCGGTAATGCGGCTACCGGTGTTAGCTTAGGCTTTGACAAATCACCACGTACCACGAGTGCAAAACCACGCTGGCTTTCTGAAAGCACCTCCCCTTCGGCACAAGCGCCTAACCCTGATGACAAACAACTGCCGCCCAATTTAGCAATCGAAATACTCCCGGCCTGCACGACTATTTGGGTTTCACCATCAACCACCCGCACTGTGTATTCTGTACCCAATACCGCAATCGCCGCCAACGGTGAATTCAAGCGGTAACGGTCTTTAAAATCTTCGCCGCCTTTACCTGTTTTGCTGGTTACTTCACCAGCCCAAATCGTTTTGCTAATTTTATTGGCTTGTGGATTGTTGGGGTCGTAAGCATAGGCGTTGAAATCAAACGTTGTGTTAGCTTCCAACTTTTCGATGCCATCGTCGATCATTTTCAAATGTACTTTACTGCGCTCTTTAACAGCAATACGGCTACCGTCCATAATCTCCACGGACTTCTCCAATGGCACAACCGTTCCATCACGCAGCGTCATCTCTGCCTGTCCTGTTAGAAACGTCACTTTGCCAATGACACGATCTGTTTCCTGCCCCTCAGTTGTATTAGCCTTATCTGTTTTTATTTCTTCTGCTAACAAAAGATGAGAGGGGAACATGAGTGCGCTAACCAATGCAATAACGCCGAAAAATGATACTCGCTGTTTCATAGTGCTTGAATCCCCTGATTGTGAACTGCTCGAACGCGCCCCGAACAATATTGATTCATTTCATTCTCCTTATAATACATTCTTACATCCATTTTAGCACCAGCATATTTCCACACTCTTTCAATCACATTAATTTATTGGCAATAAATTAATCCATTGGGCATCAGCCAATACATAACGTAATCTTGTGGCAATATTTGCCAAAATAAGTTCCCCCTGTGTAGAAAGTAATTCAAATTCGAGACGACTAGCATCATCCAATGTCAGGATAATCTTACCCTTGCTCGTACCACCTTCATACACCTCAACTCTCAATGCATCGGCTGATTGCCAGTTCTGCAACAAGCCTGCCGCCTTAGTGTTAAAACCTTCCGGCAACCATACCGTTTTAACGCTGCGCCCCTCTGGCACGAGCTTATTTGCCACCAAAGCGGTCGCCTCCCCCGTCAACAAGCCATACACTGCCTCTGATACCAACTTGATTTTTCCCGCATGTAATACGTAGCGCTTACGCGAAACAGGGTTTTCTATACCAAACTGCAACACCTCATCGTTGAACGCAATACTCACTTCCCCTAGTGTTAACCCATACTGCGATAAGTCCTTACCCTCAGATTCATAACTAGCCGCGACCGACTCATCCAACAAGGTAAATAACTGACTAACGCGAGTCGCATTTGCCTCAACCTGTTTAGGTTCCAACATTCGCCAACGCTCACCCTCTCGCTCCAAGCGGATAATGTCAGGCTTCTCTCTACCCAATTCACGGGTAATGGTGACACGGGTAATATCAGCTCTCGTCAAACTCAACAAGGTTTCTGCCTGAGGTTCAGGTTGTTGGGAGTACCACCAAGCCATGCCCCCCAACCCTACAAGCAGCAACAACAGCACCAGATTCAGCAATAAACGCCGTGCTTGGGTTACATGACTCATCTCAACGCCTCCGTCTACGCCACCAAATCCACACACCTGCCAGTAACAAGCTCAGTGGTAACACAAATAGGAAAAATGTGCCTAACACTGCTCCCGCTGTTTCGCTCAGATTCAATTGGGTATCGGGTGCACGGATCACTGGTACTTCCATCAAATTATCATCAGCACTCAACCAATTAAACACATTGCTGGCGAGATCTAAGTTCGTGCCCAGCCCAATGAAGCTGTTGAGCATGAAGTCACTGTCGCCAATCACCACGACGCGCTGCTCCTTCTCATCCAATGAGCGCACCAAGCTTACACCAATCGGCACTGGCCCCGGCTGATCCGCACTGCCCTCATCAAACTTCACCGCACCTTCCAAAACCCCACTGCTTTCTAACCAACTGGCAGGCAAGGTATAGAGGAACTCATCCGCTTGCCATGCTAGTGTGTCATCCTTAGCACCGACCTGCTGATCACGCGCCACCATCGTTGCAAACGGAAACAGGGTTTGCTTGCCTACCAAATTTTTCACGATAGCAGAACGACCGTAATCCACCACAGGCACCACTGCCGGATGATTAATTCCCAGCAATGCCTGCAATTGTTCATTGGCATCAATCACCGTGCCATCATGAATTTGTACCCCCAATAATTCTTCTAACGGTTCCAAACCCTTTAACCCACCGGGGTCTTGTAACCACAGTAAATTGCCCCCCTGCTCTAGATAAGTTTGTAATACAGCCACCTCACCGGACAAAAAATCTTGCTGTGGGGCTGCAATCACCACGAAGCTCGCATTTTGAGGGATGGATTGCGTTCGCACCAGATGATGCGGCTGCACCACAAATCCGCTACGTTGTAGGTTTTCCACCAATTGTGACATGCCGTTGGATTCGCCAGACAAGGGTTGACGCTCACCATGCCCCTCCAAAAACACCACCAGACGCTCCCCTCCCCGGCTCATGCGCTGGATCGCGTTACCAATGGTTTGCTCACTCGCAGAATCCATCACCTCACTGCGCTCCCCAAGGTGAATCGCAAGCTGCCCGGAATGCTCAATGCCATCTTGCTGTGCCCGCGTGGGGTCAAGATCAGGGTTAACAAATTCCAGCGTGGTATCGGACTTCACCCGCTGGTATTTTGCCACCAAATCCTTCACTTGCGTCTGCAACGCAGGGTTATCGGGAATATAAGCAATAAACTTCAGCGACTGATCCAAGGTTTTCAGCAAGGTTTGCGTAGGTGTTGACAGGCTATTCCGACTACCATACGTCCAATCCGCTGCAAACTTGAATTCACGCCCGAAAAATCCCAATAAGCCAATCACTACCACGAATAACAAGTAAAAAATGGCATTGTGCAAACCAATCCAACGATGGGATCTCTGACTCATTTTCATCTGTGCTTACCCCTGTAACCGGTCATTATCGAGTTTGCGAATAGTGAGTATCAAAAACCCCACAATAAACAACAGGTAATACACCAAATCACTGCTATCAAACATCCCCTTAGCAAACGACAAAAAGTGTCCAAATGCTGACAAGTACACAAATAACTCACTGGCAGAGCCTTGAGCATTGCCAGATTGGTACAATACATCCAACAGCAATAAAAAACCGAAGGTAGTCACAGCGGCAATCACGGGCTGACGTGCCAGCGATGACAAAAACAAACCCACTGCGGAAAACGCAGCCAACAGCAACACCAAACCCAGCACAGCAGCAGCTAATTGCCCCCAATCCAGCGACGTGGTGAATGCCAACGATACTGGCATCAAGGCCACCAAACCAACAAATAGCAATACAAACCCCAATACACTCAAGTATTTACCCAAAACAATTTGGGTATTAGATAATGGAGCAGAGGTCAGCAACGTCAATGTTTGATTCATACGCTCTTCCGCAAACAAACGCATGGTAATCAGCGGTGTCACCACCAACATAATCGAAGCAGCCGTCGAAAACAGAAACGGAATCATAGCTTCACTAATGCCAGCCACATCTTCCGCCCCCACGGCCATGGATTGAGTTTGCAAGCTGTACTCGTTCACCCCCAGCAAAAACATCCACGCCAAAATAAACTGCACTACCGCCAAAATACTCCACGCCAATGGAGACAAGAACATACGGCGAAATTCGGTATTCGCAATGACCCAAATGGCACTCATACTGCCACCTCCTCGGAGGCCACAGCATCTGCACCGAAAATCAAGTCAAAAAACACCTTTTCCAACGACTCCACCCCATCAAGCGTATTGTTAAACACCGTTTTACCTTGATTAAGAATCTGTACGCGATCACATACCGCCTGTACTTCCGGCAAAATATGGGTAGAAAGAATAATCCCGTGATCTTTCCCTAACTCACGAATAAGGCGACGAATCTCACGGATCTGAATAGGATCTAACCCCACGGTCGGCTCATCTAAAATCACCACTGCGGGGTTATGTAAAATCGCTTGCGCAATCCCCACCCGCTGACGAAATCCTTTAGAGAGATTGCCAATTAAGCGCTTGCTCACCTCTTGCAAACCACAACGTTCACTGGCATAAGCCACCATCCTACGACACTCAGCTTTAGGTATATGGCGCAATCGAGCACAATAGTGCAGGTACTCGCTCACCGTCAAATCACGGTACACCGGCGGCTGTTCTGGCAAATAACCCATTTGCTGTTTAGCTTTAATCGGCTCATCCAATAAATCAATGGTGTTTATTTGAATTTCACCCTCGCTAGGCGAAAGGTTGCCAGTCAACATTTGCATAGTGGTCGACTTACCAGCACCGTTCGGCCCTAATAGACCTAAGACCTCGCCTTTGCGCAATACAACATCAACATTATTTACTACACAACGTTCACCGTAATAACGTGACAATCCTAACGCACTAATGAGTCTATCTTGATGATTTATCATGCAACTTGCCCTTGTTGATTCAGTCTTCATTAATAATATTACTTAATTGAAAGAAATTTTCTATGAAAATAAGGGTTGAACTTAACAGTATATCGAATAGACTGAAAACAATGTAACGCAATAATAACGCATTTCAAGCTTGGGGGCTTGGCAAGTGTGGCGTTTACAAACGGTTTAGTTGGGCTTACTAAAGGTATCAGACATGAGTGTTGAAATGGCTAGAAACTGGTTCTTACTGACCAGTAAACCACATAAAGATGAAGTCGCAGAATTCCAACTGCGTAATCAAGGCTACGAAGTTTACCGCCCTCTTGCCAAGCGTTTACGCACACAACGCGGCAAAGTCATTACTAAAATCGAATCCTTATTCCCACGTTATATGTTTATTCACTTGGATGACGGTGTGAATGACAATTGGGCACCCATTCGCTCCACCACGGGCATTAGCAGTTTTGTCCGTTTTGGTACAGAAGCAGCACGAGTACCCGATGCACTCGTGACAGCCCTGAAAGAGCAGGAAACCTTATTTGGCGAACGCGCCATTGACCTTGACCGCTATCACTCTGGTGACAAAGTGATTATCGCGGAAGGTCCTTTCCGTGGCTTAGAAGCTATTTTTCAGAAATATGACGGCGAAGAACGTGTGATTGTACTGCTGGAAATTCTCCACAAACAAACCAAATTAGCCTTAAACCCGGGGCATTTGTACGCTGCCTAAACTAGTGATTGAGCAAGCGCCCACCATCGACGGGAATTACTTGCCCGGTGATGTAAGCAGCGTCACGCACTAAAAACAGAATTGCTTTGGCAATATCTTCAGGACTGCCTTCGCGTTTGAGGGCAGTCTTTGCCAGAATTTCAGCGTGCATTGCATGATTAGCGGGCATTTCAGGCCACAAGATTGCGCCGGGAGCAATCCCGTTCACCCGCACTTCTGGCCCTAATTCTCGCGCTAATACTTGTGTCAACATCAACAAACCAGCTTTGGCAATACAATAGGCCGCATAGCCTTGGAGTGGGCGCATTCCATGAATATCGGCCATATTGATAATGCAGCCCTGATTGGCTTGTAAATGCGGTGCGGCGGCTTGTGCCATGAAAAGCGGTGCTTTCAGATTCGTGCCGATCAGGTCATCAAATTGTTGTTCGGTCACGCTGGCCAAGGGTGTGGGGTAAAACGATGAGGCGTTGTTGACCAAAATATCCAGCCTGCCTGTTTGCGAAAGGGTTTGCACAATCAAGTTAGGGATACTGGCAATGTCGAGTAAATCACCGCGCACTAAAAAGCAGGAATTTTCACGTTGCGTATTCAGTTCAGCTTGCAGTTGTTCGGCATCTGTTGCGGAATGGCGGTAGTGGATGACGACGGTTGCACCGGCGGCGTGGAGGGTGCGGGCAATTTCTGCGCCGATGCGCCGGGCTGCGCCAGTGAGTAGTGCTACTTTACCTTGTAATGTCGCCATGCCATACCTTCTGTTAAGCTTTGTATTTTCTACCATCATAACCTGACATGCGCTTTACCGACACATTACCCACACCTTCCGCCGAGGCATTAGCCCACAGTGAACAACTCGCGCAACGCATCCGCGCCGCCATTGAACACCACGGTGGCAGCATTTCCTTCCACGATTTTATGCAAATGGCACTCTACGAACCAGGCTTAGGCTATTACGTCGCAGGTTTACGCAAAATCGGGCAGGCGGGCGATTTCATCACCGCACCGGAAATTTCCCCGCTCTTCTCGCAATGCCTTGCGAATCAATGTGCGCAAGTGCTAACCGAACTTGGCGGCGGCGACATACTGGAATTGGGTGCAGGCAGTGGCATTATGGCGGCGGATATGCTGGCACATCTTGAAAACATTGGCTGCTTGCCCGACCACTACCTGATATTGGATCTCAGCCCCGAATTACGCGACCGTCAACGCCAAACCTTGCAACAACACGTGCCACATTTGCTAGAGCGGGTGGAATGGTTAGACCGCTTACCAGCAACCCCGTTACGCGGTGTGATCGTTGGTAACGAGGTGTTGGATGCGATGCCAGTGGAACTGTTTACACTGGTCGATGGCGAAAAAGTCATCCGTCACGTCACTACACAAGATCAAGATTTTGCATTAGTCGCCGTAGAGGGCGATTACACCTCAGAATTCAACCCCGCCCTGCCCGCTTGGATGCGCAGCATGGCAGACACCCTCGCCGCTGGCGTCTTGCTGCTAATCGACTACGGTTACGAACACGCCGATTATTACCGCCCGGAACGCACCGAAGGTACGTTGCTGTGCCATTACCAACACCGTGTACACGCCAACCCGCTGATTTACCCCGGTTTGCAAGACATCACCGCGAGTGTGGATTTCACCGCTGTTGCAAATACAGGCTTGGATGCCGGTTTAGAATTAGCGGGCTACACCACCCAAGCGATGTTCCTCGCCAACAGCGGCTTGGAAACCTTATTTATACAAGCATTGGAAGCCAACCCTGCTAACCAATATAAGCTCGCCCAACAAGTACGCACCTTAAGCCTGCCCGCCGAAATGGGCGAACGCTTCAAAGTCATGGCATTCAGTAAAGGATTTACCCCAACGCTGGATGGCTTTAGACTTGCCAGCCGTCAACACTACTTATAAAACCATTAGGGATACCTGTTCATGGATATTTTTCATGCCCTTATTTTAGGCATTGTCGAAGGCATTACTGAGTTTCTGCCCGTTTCCTCCACCGGACACATGATTGTGGTCGCCGACTGGTTGGGCATGGATCGCGATGCCAAACACACTGCCTTTGAAATCATTATCCAATTTGCCGCTATTTTTGCGGTCATCGCCAATTACACCGAGAAATTTCACCCGCGCCATTTCGCTTTGTGGGTGAAAGTGTTAATCGCATTTCTGCCGATTGCTGCCATCGGCTTTTTATTTAGCGATGAAATCGAAAGCCTCTTTAACCCCCAAATCGTGGCGTGGATGTTTATTATCGGCGGGATTATTTTCCTGATCGTCGAACATTTTTACCGCGAAGACACGCATCGGGTCAGGCAGATGGAAGACCTCAGTTATGCGCAAGCCGCATGGGTAGGCTTTGCTCAACTGTTTGCATTAGTGCCGGGTACAAGTCGTGCGGGGGCAACCATTATCGGTGGCATGTTAGCGGGCTTGGATCGCAAATCCAGCACCGAATTTTCTTTCCTGTTGGCATTGCCGGTATTGGGCGCAAGTTCCGGCTATTCTTTGTTAAAACACTACGATGAATTCGCCACCACCAGCTTTGTGCCGCTGATTGTTGGGTTTGTCGTCGCCTTTTTGGTGGCGTACCTCACCATGAAACTGTTTATCGGGTTCTTACAACGCTTTACCTTCCGCACGTTTGGCGTCTACCGCATTCTGTTTGGCGTATTACTGCTATGGTGGCTGGCATAAGCCCATTCACCTTAAGCAGCTTGTTGCTGGGGTTTGGAAATCAACGTCACCAAGCCCCGGCGCAAACGCTTACCCAAGGGGATTTCCAGATAACGGTGGGTGAAATGCGAATACACCAGCACGGTCATTAAGGTTAAACCCAAAATCAGTGGTTTATCCCAGCCGTATTGCAAAGCGAAGTGCCGAAAAATCATGAGGACGACCAAATGATTCAGATAAACCGAATAGGAAATTTCCCCCAGATACGCCAGTTTACGCAAACTAACAGATAACCATCCCCGTTCAAACGCGAAAATTGCCACCATCAATAACGCCACATACGGCACAAAAACATCCATCCCCGCTGAATCCCCGGTGCGACTCCAAAGCATACCCACGACTGCCAATACGCAAGTAGCTTCCAACCAAACTGCATACCGCACCACCCGCCAATCATCCCGGTAAAACAAGTACACACGATACGCTAAAATACCCAATAAAAACGATGCCATCCCCCGTAACAAGCCCGCATTGAGAATACTGAAGTACATTTCTGTCTGAGCATTCAAATTACCATGCAAGCGCACCAAGCTCACCAGACCAAACGTACTCAACAAAAACAGCCAACCACTGGACGTTTTACGGGTAATCAGAAAAATAAACAGAATATTGACCCAAAACTCTACCGATACCGACCAACTGGGGTAATTCCATGTCAGCCCCTGTGGATTCAAGCCAATGTTATGCGTCAAGGTCAGGTTCTGGACGAAGGTAAACAAGGCACCATCAGGAAAACTCGGCATCGTCCAATACATCAACCAATGCACCAACACAAACACCAGCAACGTGTAGAGATGCAGGGGATACAAACGTGCAAGCCGATGGCTAATAAACACCGCCGCGCTAATGGGCTTGTCACTGTACAAATAACGGTGCGCGAGGATAAAACCACTCAACACCAAAAAGAAATCCACCGCCAGATAACCCAAACCACCGTAGACATGAAAATACACCACCCACAATGCTGCCAAACCGCGCAGCGCATCGAGGGCAAGAAACCGCTGCCCACCAACCGAAATCTGTTTCACTATTGCTCCAATCCTTTGAATAATACTTGCGCCCTGACACTCAAAACTTTCACTTGCACCACCGAACGGCTGCCACTGGCGGTATCTTTACGAAATCCAACCCGTGCCAACACAAATCCGGCACGCTCCCAAAAGCGCAACAATGCCGGAGTCATGGCGTAACTAACCCCCACGTAATCTGCCCCGTTGCGGGTAGCGAATCCTAACAGATGTTGCAATAAGTACGCACCCAGACCGTGGTTTTGCCAGTCAGGATGCACCGCAATCCGCATCACCCGCTCGCAAATGAGCTCCGCTGCTTTAGGGATTTTCGCGTGAAAGGTGAGGGTTTGTGGCACGGGATGTCCGTGAGGGCGGCGCGTTCCGGCGTGAATCGCTGCGGTCAGTTCCGCATCCAACCCACCTTCGCGGGACAGCAAAGCGACTGCCAGGATCATGCCCTGCTGTTCGAGGACATGGATAGAAATGTCGGGCGCATCCAGCATCTGGCGCAGATCGGAGGGGCGGGTTTGGTAGTGGGCGGTGATCAGTAAGCCAAAGAGTTTGCGGAGTAAGGGTTCGTTAGCGACAAGTTCGTCACGGTTTAATTGGCGGTAAAAAGGATGCAGGGGCGTATTGCATACCCCCTCTTCCACGTCCGCATCCAATAACAACGCCCGATTGATAAAGTGTTCCAATGGATCGTTTTCCACCCAACGAATCGGTTGATGCAAACGCACTGCCTGCCAACCAGGAGCGTATGTATCCAGTTCTTTCTGGAAACGCAGCGCAAACCCACGTCCGCTCCCCTCATACCCGTGCAAGGTAGTGGAAAACACACAACGCGGATAATGTTCAAGCATTTTCAACAACAGCGGCACAGGAATCGCTGCCGCCTCATCCACCAACAGCACATCGCCTTGCGGCAAGGTTTGCAGTAAATCATCGGGGGCAAAAAATGACGGCGGGAATTCCGCGTGTTTGAATACCGTTGCCACCGTCGCCCGTGACGGTGCAGTTAACAGCACCCGCTTCCCCGCTGCCTGCAATTGACCCGCCGCCATGCCCAACGCTGCCGATTTGCCACGCCCGCGATCAGCCGTCAGTACCATCGGCGTATTGGCTTGGAGAATAGTTGCAACCACCACCGCCTGTAGGTCGGACTTCAGTCCGACTGTCGGGCTAAAGCCCGACCTACCATACCAAGCCACTTTCAATAACCGTACCAAGCGCTGCAAAAACCGCCCACGCACGTCTTCCGGCTGATAAGGATAAGGAATAAACCGCCGATAATCGGGATCAGGAAAAGCCGCCCACGCATCCAACGGCGGTATCAGCAAAAACAACGTCCCTCCACCGCGCAATGTACCGCTGACCGCAGCAAACGCATTCACATCAAAACCGCTATGCGCATCAAACACCAGCGCATCACACTCCTGCCCCAACAAAGTATGCGCTTTTTTTATCGCACTCCCCGTCAGCCAAAACACTTCGCCCTCCGCAGGCAGCAGGCATTGCACCTGCTGCAAGCATTGCGCCTGAGGACCTTCGATCAGCTCCAGACGACGCGGCAGGTTATTTATACCGCATCCCGCCCGCTTTCGCCGGTACGGATACGGATAGCCTGCTCCACCGGCAACACGAAAATCTTACCGTCGCCAATCTTGCCGGTGTGTGCTGCTTTTTGAATTGCCTCAATCGCCGTATCCACGTCTTCTTCCTTGACCACGATTTCCAGTTTCACTTTGGGCAGAAAATCCACCACGTATTCCGCACCACGGTATAACTCAGTGTGGCCTTTTTGCCGCCCAAAGCCCTTGACTTCACTGGCAGTCATCCCAGTGACACCAACTTCGGTTAGGGCTTCGCGCACATCGTCCAGTTTGAACGGTTTAATAATCGCCTGAATCAGCTTCATGCTCACTCCTTTGGGGGGTTAAAAGGTAAATTTTTACGCCAAGCAGAGGTAATGGGGTAACGCCAATCCTTACCAAAACCACGCCCGCTAATGCGCACGCCCGGTGCTGCCTGCCGCCGTTTGTATTCGCTCAATAGTACCAGATTCACCACGCGGCGCACGGTTGCCGCATCGAATCCGCTGGCAATAATATCCTCAAGCACCTCATCACCCTCGATGAAACGTCGCAAAATCGCATCCAACACCTCATACGGTGGCAACGAATCCTGATCCACTTGCCCCTGCGCCAGTTCAGCAGAAGGTGGGCGCTCAATCACCCGTTGCGGAATCGCCTGCCCCAAGGTATTGCGGTATTCCGCCAACGCATACACTTGCATTTTGTACACATCTTTCAGCGGTGAAAACGCCCCCGCCATATCGCCATACAAGGTGGCATAACCCACCGCGCTCTCGCTCTTATTACTGGTAGACAGCAACAAACTGCCCAACTTATTCGACAGCGACATCAGCAACACGCCGCGAATCCGCGCCTGTAAATTCTGCTCGGTCACATCCACAGGGCGATCACCAAATTCCGGCGCTAACAACCTGGTGAAACTGTCGTAAACCGACGCAATCGGTATATTGCGGTAACGCACCCCCAACCAAGCGGCTTGCTGTTGCGCATCTTCCAAACTCATGCCAGAGGTATAATGGAACGGCATCATCACCGCCTCGACATTTTCCGCCCCCAACGCATCAACCGCTAGAGCCAACACCAAGGCGGAATCAATCCCACCCGATAGACCCAGCAGCACGCTGAAAAACCCGTTTTTGTGGACGTAATCGCGGATACCCGTCGTTAGCGCCTTGTAGATAAGAGGAGTAAGCGCGGAGGGCGTATGCAATACGCCCCTACAAATGCTCCCTATTTCCCACTCCTCAACAAACACGCCTGCCGCAAACGCCTCTGCCCGAAATACGATATTTCCCGCCGCATCCAGCAACATCGAATCGCCATCGAACACCAGCTCATCCTGCCCGCCGACCAGATTCACATACGCCAGTGGACACTGGTTGTTAGCCGCCTGCCGTTGCAACAAGGCTGCCCGTTGCGCCTGCTTATCGTAGCTAAACGGCGACGCATTCAATACGCACAGCACCTCCGCCCCCGCTGCCACCGCCGCCTGAGCGGGCGCATCCTCCCAAATATCCTCACAAATCAGGATACCGACCTTAACGCCCGCCACCTCGACCACCAAGGATTGCGCACCCGGCGTAAAATAGCGTTTTTCATCAAACACGCGGTAATTGGGCAAACATTGCTTGCTGTATTCCGCCAAAATCTGCCCATCGCGCAACACACACGCCATGTTTTGCAATGCTGTACCACGACGTAACGGCGCTCCCACGATTACCGTCATCCCAGCGGTTTCTGCTGCCAAGGTTTCCACGCCTGCCTGCATTTGCGTCAGGAAGTCGGGGCGAAACAGCAAATCTTCCGGCGGATACCCCGCCAAGACCAGTTCTGGAAAGACAATCAAGTCAGCCTGCTGCTCCCGCGCTTCACGGATAGCGGCTTGTACTTGACTAAGATTATTTCGCACATCCCCCACACACACATTTAATTGGGCTAAAGCGATGCGTAATGTCTGATTTTTCTTTTGCACGGTGTCATAAAACGTTAAGGTAGTTAAGTCAAAGACTATACCTGAAAAGGCTGTAACACATCATGTCCCGCATTATTTTTATCCTTGTTTTGCTGGTAGTCGGTTTCCTTCTGTTAAAATCTTGGCAACGTAGGCAAAGCCTGAAACAACAACACCAACAATCGTCCGGGAAAATCACAACAAACACCCGCATGGTACGCTGCGAACACTGCGGCCTGCATGTCCCGGAGCCTGAAGCGATTTCCCAAGGGGGGAAACACTTTTGCAGTATGGAACACGCGACACAACACTTGACGAAAAACTAACGCCAATCTTCTTACGCGAAGACCCGTGGAATTTATTACGCCTCTACCATGTCTACCGCTTCACCCTTGCAGGCGCATTGCTGGTTGCCTTAGTCATGGCAGATGGCAATATGAAGCTGGGGCAACATGACTATCATTTATTCACATGGTTAACCGGCGCATACTTGTTTCTGGCTGTGATCAGCAATCTCACCTCCTATTTCCAATGGCCGGATTTGTCTGTGCAAACGGTGCTATTTGTCTTGCTGGATATTGGCTTGCTGCTAGGGTTGTTGTATTCCAGTCGCGGGGTTGAAGCGGGCTTTGGTATCTTGCTCATCATCCCAGTGTTGATTCCTCACTTGGGCAACCCCGGTCACGTTTCGGTAATGCTTGCCACCATAACAGGCATGTTATTAGTTTCCATACAAATCTGGTTGCAAAATCAGGGCGCATCCGAACCCAGCGGCGTGATGCACAGTGGCCTGATTGCCTTATTCATCCTGTTGATTAGCCTTGCCAGCAACCGCTGGATTCGCAAAACGAGCGCCGTTGCCTCACTCGCGCAACGTCGTGGTATTGACCTTGCCAATCTGTCGCAACTCAACCAGTCAATTCTCGATAAACTTGAATCCGGCATTGTGGTGGTGGAAGGTTCCGGCGCAATCCGCCACATGAACGAATCCGCGTGGGATATGCTAGGGCAACCCGGCAACTGGCGCAGCAAACCCTTGCAGCAATTTGCCCCTGAACTTGATCACCACTTGCAACATTGGCTGCATAATCTTTGCCCTCGTATTGCCAGTTTTGATGTGCGTCACCAAAACACTACCGAAATGCGGGCGCGGTTTTCCCAACTGGGCAACCAATCACGCCGCGCTACCATGATTAACCTTGAAGACACCACCGAACAGCGCGAAAAATTACAAAGTGCCAAACTTGCCTCTCTAGGGCAATTAACCGCCAGCATTGCGCACGAAATCCGCAACCCTTTAGGCGCAATCAGCCATGCCGCGCAACTCATGGGTGAATCACAGAATTTGGACAAAGCCGATTTGCGCTTGCTGCAAATCATCCAGTCCAATGCGCGACGCATGAATTTAACCATTGAAAGCGTACTCAATCTTTCGCGTAAGAAAATGCCCAACCGCGAGCGCCTCGCCCTCAAACTGTGGCTGCACGAATTCCGCAAAGACTTTATTTTACAAAATAAATTGCGTGACGATCAGATACACCTGTTCATCGAACCGGCTGACACCGTGATCGAATTTGACCCAGCACATTTACACCAAATTATTTGGAATTTGTGCAGCAATGCTTACAAATACGCTCACGATGACCCTAAGTATTTGCAACTCGATATTCACGGCGGCAACCCGACCCATACCCGCGACATTATGCTCAATGTGATGGATAATGGACGCGGCATGACCGAAGCGCAACGCCAACGTCTGTTTGAACCGTTTTTCACCACCAGCACCCAAGGCACGGGCTTAGGTTTATTCATGTCACGCGAACTGTGCTTGACCAATGGCGCAACCTTGGACTATGTTGCGTTAGCGTCGGGTGGAAGTTGTTTCCGCCTTGTGTTTGCGCATCATCGTTAACACCATAAGATAATTATAATGACTGAACAAACCGTACTCATCATTGATGATGAACCTGACATCCGTGAACTGTTGGAAATCACCCTGTTACGCATGGGGCTGGATACCATCACCGCTGGCAATGTGGAAAATGCTCTCAGCCAGATCGAAAATTATCACCCGCATTTGTGCCTGACCGATATGAAGCTGCCCGATGGTAACGGCATTGACATTGTGCGTTACCTGCAAAAGCATTACCCGCATATTCCGGTCGCGGTGATTACGGCGTTTGGCAGCATGGATACGGCGGTGGAGGCGCTTAAAGCGGGCGCTTATGATTTCGTATCCAAACCCGTGGATTTGCCGAAACTGCGCGAGTTGATTCAAACCGCGCTGAAGCTTTCCGCAGGTAAAAGCAAACAACCCACGCCAGCGGATGGCGATAGCGACACCCACAGCAGCAGTATTTTGGGCAACTCCCCGGCGATGCAGCAACTCAAAGCCACCATCCACAAACTGGCACGTAGCCAAGCGCCGGTGTACATCCACGGCGAATCGGGCAGCGGTAAGGAATTGGTCGCGCACCAAATTCACCAGCAAGGTTCACGGGGCAAAGCGCCGTTTGTGCCGGTCAACTGCGGGGCGATTCCTGAAAATCTAATGGAAAGCGAGTTTTTCGGGCACAAAAAAGGCAGCTTTACCGGCGCAATGGCAGATAAGCAGGGGCTGTTTCAAGCGGCGCACAAAGGCACCTTGTTTTTGGATGAAGTCGCTGATTTGCCGCTGACCATGCAGGTCAAGTTGCTGCGGGCAATTCAGGAAGGCGCGGTTAAACCCGTGGGGGGCTTGGAAGAAATTCCGGTGGATGTGCGGATTCTGAGTGCGACCCACAAGAGTTTAGAACACGAGGTCGCCGCCGGGCATTTCCGGCAAGACTTGTATTACCGCCTGAATGTGATCAAGTTGAAAGTGCCACCGCTGCGCGAACGTCAGGAGGATATTTTGCTGTTGGCGGACTTTTTCTTGCAGAAAATTGCCGAGCGTTGGCAGATGCCACCGATTCGGTTGTCGCCTGCGGCACGGCAAGAGTTGGGGGCGTATGGATTTCCGGGGAATGTGCGCGAGCTGGAAAACGTGTTGGAGCGGGCGAGTACGTTGTGTGATAACAATACGATTCAGCCGGATGATTTGCAGTTGCCGGTGGAAGCAAACATGACGGCTTGCGCCGTTACCCCCCTCCCCAACCCCTCCCCCGCAAGGGGTGAGGGGCTTGAAGAAAAAGAGAAGAAAAGTAGAGGGGAAGTGGAGGCGTTACCGGCTTGGAATCCGGTGGATGAGGAGGCGGAGCGCGATTTGATTTTGCGGGCGTTGGAGCAGACGCGCTGGAATCGCACCAAGGCGGCGGAAGTGTTGGGGATGTCGTTCCGGCAGTTGCGTTATCGGATTCAGAAGTATGGGTTGGATGAGGGCTAAGTGACGCTTCCTAAGCTGCCTGCTGCATCGCCTCGCGGAGCAGTTGATTTAGCCGCGTTTGGTAGCCTGCGCCGCTGGATTGCAACCATGCCAAAATATCCGCATCAATTCGCACCGTGACTTGTTTCTTGATCGGACGGTAAAATTTACCAACCACGGCATTTTTCCACATCGCCTCAGTGGTTTCTGGAATATCGCTGAAGTCAATTTCTTCATCTGGCATCGCTGCTAATATCTTCAATTCCTCTTCCTGCTTAGCGGTCAAAGCGGGTAAATTGGAGGCATCTAATGAGAATTTAACAGTCTTGGTTTGCTTGTCCATAACGTTTCCTTTCTTTAGGTTCTGCCCTTCTCGCTGAAGTGCTTACGGATGTTTTTAGCCTCATCCCATTCAAAATCCATACATATCTCACTTACAGAACAGTAACTACGTTATAGCGCATTCCTTCCATGCTGTCACATTCCTCCTACCTGCCTGTCACATTTTGACAACCCCCTCCGCAAAACCACCGATCATCCCAGAAAACCTACCGCTAACACCCAAATGGCGGTTGGCACGTCTCCTGCATTACTCCTAGTGTCTCAGGACATTAACAAATCTCCCAACTAATCCTAACAATAAGGAATGATTCAAATGAGTATGAAAACAATGAAATCTAAAGCACAAGCGGGTTTCACCTTGATCGAATTGATGATCGTAGTTGCCATCATCGGCATTTTGGCTGCGATTGCACTGCCACAATACCAAAACTTCATGGCACGTTCACAGGCCTCTGAATCAGTAGTTCTGTTGGATGGCGCACGTACTACTATCGAAGATCAAGTTGTATCTAGTGGTGAATATCTACAAACTGTCACATCATTGACCGACAACGGTGTCAACCCTACAGGTAAATATGGCACTATCACAGGGGTGAGCGGCGTTGCCGCCAACAGTGCGGCTGGTACTGTTGTCTATAAGTTCTTAGCATCTACTGTAAACGAAAAGCTGAAAAACAAGTCTGTATGGTACACTCGTACTGCTGATGGTGCATGGTCTTGCTCCACAGACTTAGGCACTCAATATGCACCTAAAGGTTGTACTGCTGGTGCAAGCTCTACTCCATCTGGCGCTTAATTTACCTAAGAAATAGGTTGATTAATATACAAGAGAAGGGCTTCATAAAAGCCCTTCTCTTCGTGAGGAGTTATAATAATGAGAACAATAAAAGGCTTCACACTAATTGAACTGATGATTGTCGTTGCGATTATCGGAATTCTTGCAGCCATTGCGATACCTACTTATCATACGTTTGTCGCGAAGTCTCAAGTCCTTGAAGCCATTGTTTTACTCGATGCTGCTCGCACAAATAGTGAAGACAATATTTCGATTACAGGTGAGTTTCCTTTAGACAAACCAGCTTTAATCAGTATCAATACTAAAACAAATGGTTCTTTCGGACAAATAACTGGTTCCGCCAACACAACAACTAACTCACCAACAGGTGATGTAGTATTTATATTCAATAACAATAATGTTAATGATATTATAAAAAACAAATCCATTTGGTATACCAGAAACATTAATGGTGAATGGCTTTGCAAATCAAATATTAACAACCGTAGTATCTTGCCACATACCTGTATTTTTGAAGCGAATGCACCTTTGGGGTCATAAGTAATCAATAAGGCTCACAACAATGAAAATAACCGCCTATATCTTAATAATTACTGTGATTTTTTTTATTTTGATGCCGAATACCTTCTGGTGGAAGTATCTTTCAGCAGATATATTTTTGGTTAACATCATCGTCGTAGTATTCTTATTAGCGACATTCAAAAAACTATGGGTAGGTCTGACCTTTTTGCTCCCTCTCTTGGCTATTGTTCCCTTTGAATTATTTTATATCAATACTTACGGACGACCTAGTGATGCACATATTTTTGGCGTATTAGCGGAAACCAATGTAACCGAAAGCGGAGAGTTTCTAATAGGTGTAAATCCTTGGCTTATACTGGGTCTATTGACTCCTATATTAGTAGTTATCTTTATTATCAAAAAATCTTTCAAAGAAAACTGGCTGTGGAATAATAAGCAACGACGTTTAACATTAATACTCGGCTGGTTGGTTGCTGGCATTTTCATTCTTCCCGAAACCCTAAGCGAATCGGTAGCGGGTCTACCTGTTAATAATGATTCATTAATCATGGGCAACCAAGAAACCTCTCTGGCCTCAGCCAGTTTGGAAAACTCTTATCCTATTGGCATTCCGTTTCGTATCAACAGTTTCATTAATCAATCTCGTGGTTTAAAACAGGCACAAGCAATTGTGAACGACTTCAAGTTCAATGCTACACAAAATCCGGTCATGGCAGGTCGCCAGATCCACGTTTTGGTTATCGGGGAAACAGGTCGACCTGATCACTGGCAATTAAATGGCTACACACGTCCGACTAACCCACAGTTATCAAACATCCCAGATGTCATAAGCTTAACCAATGTAATCAGTGGTTGGGCATGGACACGTATGGCCGTACCCATCATGATTACTCGCAAACCCGCCAGCACCACAACCGCTTTTTTCAATGAAAAATCGTTGGTTAGTGCTTACCGTGAAGCAGGTTTCAAAACGTATTGGTTATCCACTCAAGGTCCTTTAGGCGTACATGAAAGCTCCATTGCTTTGCACGCACACGAGGCACATGAAACCAAATTTCTCAATAAAGTAGATTATCGAGGGTCGGGTGCGCACGATGGGGTGTTGTTACAACCACTTCAAGACATATTGGAAAAGAATGAATTAAAACAATTAATTGTTTTGCACACATTAGGTGGGCATTACAATTACGCTGACCGACACCCACCTGAATTCAATGTATTTACCCCTTCGTTGACGGGTTTTAACGGTGCTAACATGTACGACCGCACGCAGAAAACATTGATGGTCAACAGTTACGACAATAGCATTGTATACACCGATTATTTTTTAGCCGAAGTCATTCAGCGATTAAAAGCAACTCGCAGTCCCGCAACACTGCTATACAGCGCAGATCATGGGGAAAACCTATTTGATAATGAATGTGATAAGAGTGGGCATGGTCATGGTACTGAATACGATTTCAGGGTAGCCTCATTGTGGTGGAATTCTGCTGAATATGCAGATTTACAACCCGAAAAAGTAGCGTACATCCGCACACGCCAAGACATGCCTTTAACAACTGAACACACTTTTTATACCATGCTAGATGCTGCTAATATTGAGTATCCCGTTAAAGATAAGCGTAAAAGTATATTAAGTAGTACTTGGTTGTCACATCCACGCTGGACTCAAGGTGACATGATGAGTTTGGGCTTAGATTTCGACACATCTCCCCGTGATGCAGTTTGTAAACAACTACTCCCCCCCAGCGGCAGAACAACGGTACAGTAAATTAGCGGCGACTTCGACAGCAGACTCAAACTTCACGAAGCATTCAACGCCACAACGTCGTTTTCAAATAATCCTCCGTCGCATCAAACGTCGGCTCCGTACCATTAAACTCCCGCATCTGCGGAATCACCTTGGTACGGATGCCCATGCCCCGCGCATCCACATACCCATAGTCCCGCAATATTTCTACAATAATCGGATTACGCGGCGAACGCTGCCCCGCTTTCATTTTCTCAACTGTCATGAAATTCTGTAATGCACCAGGGCTAATGATTTCCAAGCGATTTGCGTACACCCCCACCTCAATATCCACAAAGCGCGTCCAATCACGGTGCGCACACGCATTAATCACCAATTCCCGCAACGCATTCAACGGATACATCCACCCCCGATCACGCCGCAAGCTATTCGCATCCAACACATCACTTTCGTAAAAAATAAAAGGACGCAACACCGACAATAGCTTTTCAACCAAGCCATCTTCAAGAATGGTACGACCACCTGATTTTTCATAGTGAATACGCCCCAGCAAAGCAATATCCAAGGTTTCATCCAGCCGCGCCTGATAGGTTTTTTCCACCCCATCAAACACCATCACCCGAATACCGGCTTGGCGCAAATAACGGCGGGGTTTTATTCCAAACAATACCAAGCCCGCAATGGTACACATCACCTCCCCCGTGGGTACTTTGACCAAAAACCCCAAACCCAACAAACGTTCCTGCCAATCTGCGGGTGTTTGCGGTACGTCGGGATCATTGATCACGGTTTGGATGTAGTTTTGCAATTTCGCCTGATCCAACACCTCGATAGACGTTCCCGGCACGGGCATTACTTCGAGGCGAATATCATCACGCTTGAATTCCACACCGGAATTTTCGCCGTTAGCTAATAGTTCCAATAACTCATCTTACCGCATTGTCTTCCTGCTCCATTCCCGTCGATACCGTCCAGTCTAGCCCAACTGTGCTATCCTGTCCCCATGCACCCTGTAGAGCGGATTCACCATGTTGCAAAAACTCCCCGTCGGTATCCAAACCTTTGACGAAATCATCGGCAAGGACTACCTGTACATCGACAAAACCGAAGCCATCCACCTCCTGATTGCCAGCGGCAAATACTACTTCCTCTCGCGCCCGCGCCGCTTCGGAAAATCGCTGACACTCTCCACCCTCAACGCCATTTTCAGCGGCAAGCGCGACCTGTTCAAAGGCTTGTGGATTGAAAACCAATGGGATTGGGATAACATCCACCCCGTAATACACTTGTCTTTCAGCAGTATCGGCTACAAAACACTAGGGCTGGAAGCCGCCATCCATGCAGAATTACAAACCATCAGCAACGGCTTGGGTATCGTATTGGAAGAATCCAGTATCGACCGCCAATTTCGTGAGTTAATAAAAAAAGCCGCTCAACAGCGCAAAGTCGTCTTGCTCATTGACGAATACGACAAGCCACTGATTGACTATCTCGACGACATTCCACAGGCAAAAACCAACCAACAAATCCTGAAAATGTTCTATTCCGTCATCAAGGATAGCGACCCCTATCTGGAATTCCTGCTGATCACCGGCGTATCCAAATTCAGCAAAGTCTCGGTATTTTCTGACTTAAACAACCTCTACGACCTGACACTAGATCACAAAGCTGCCACGCTGGTCGGCTACACCCAAGCCGAACTGGAGCATTATTTCGCCCCCTATTTCCCCGCTGCCGAACAACGCCTGAAACTCAGCCGCACAGAATTGCTGGAAAAACTACGCCGCTGGTACAACGGTTACTCGTGGGATACCGAACACTTTGTTTACAATCCCTATTCCATCCTGAGTTTTTTCAGTGCCAATGCGTTTCGCAACTTCTGGTTTGAATCCGGTACACCGACGTTCCTTATCAAACTGATGCGCCGCGACTGGCTCTATCAATTCGACAACCTCGAACTGAGCGAACGCGCTTTCTCTAGCTACGACATTGACTATCTGGAAACCCTGCCAATCCTATTCCAGACTGGCTACCTAACAATCAAAAGCATCGACGAACACAACCTTTACCGCCTCGACTACCCCAACGCTGAAGTCAAAGAAGCCTTGCTGGAATACATGATCAGTAACCTGCGGCATGAACAGACTGCACTCGGCACACCCTTGGTTGTGCATTTGCACAAAGCATTCCAAGCCAATGACCTTGAGCAAGTCATCGAGATCATCAAAAGCATCTTCAAGAAAATCCCGTCGCAGATTTTCCTCAAGGAAGCCGAAGCCTATTACCATAGCCTGATTTATCTGGTGTTCTTTTATCTGGGGCAATACACCGAAGCCGAAGTCAACGACAGCACCGGGCGCATTGATTGCGTGGTCAAAACCCCGACACACATTTATATTATCGAATTCAAGCTCAATAAAAGTGCCAAAGCCGCCCTCAAGCAAATCAAAGACAAAGACTATGCAGGCGCGTACCAGACAGACCCACGCCTCAAGGTGCTGTTAGGCATCAACTTCAGCAGTAAAATCAAAACCGTGGATGACTGGCTCACTGAAACCGCTTAAACCCAGCTTCAAATAAATTCATTTTATAGACGCTTTCGACACGGTATCATGTCGAATACCGATTTGCTAACGACACAATAAATAAACAACACCACCACTGACATGATACCGTTGACATCCTCCATCCCCTTACCGGGGCTAGCCAGACAATTAGTTGTGCAGGATCTGCTCGACAAAGAGTCAGCTACGCAAGCCGTGCAGAAAGCACGTGCCGAAAAGGTTTCACTGGTTGAGTGGCTGATACGTTCCCGAATCGTATCGACCAAAGACGTCGCCTATGCTGCCAGCCTTGAATACGGGCTAAGCATGGTCGACCTCGATCAAATCAACATTCCGCCGTTGGTTGCTACCCTGCTCAATCAAGAGCAAATGCGTAAACTCAATCTTATCCCGCTCTATCAGCGCGGTAAAAGTATCATGGTGGGTTTGGCTGACCCCACCTACCTGACCAATTTGGATGACGTCAAATTTGCGACCGGCCTCATCCCCGAACCGGTGTTTGTCGAATTCGACAAGCTACAACGCTACTTACAAGTGGATGACGGCATGATGGGGCGTGCCGCACCGACACACTCCGGCAAAGCAGCCTCCACTGCGGCGGTTCCTGCCGCTGCTAAAGAAATTTTACTGGATGTCCGCGACCTTAAAACCAAAGAAGACGAAGACCCAGCCGTCATTGAGTTCGTGGACAAGCTGCTGGCACACGGCATCAAATCCAAAGCATCGGACATTCACATCGAAATATTTGAAAAAACTATGCGTATCCGCTACCGCATTGACGGTATTTTGCAAGTGGTTGCCAACCCACCGAACGATTCTGCCCAGCAACTGATCTCACGTATCAAAGTATTGGCTCGCATGAATATCTCCGAACGTCGGGTTCCCCAAGACGGGCGTATCCGCTTTACCGTCAGCGACCAACAAAAAATTGACTTCCGGGTTAACACCCTGCCCACTTTGTTTGGTGAAAAGGTGGTTATGCGGATACTCGACTCATCCAACGCTACGTTAGGGGTAGAAAAACTGGGTTTTGACCCCAAACAACAACGTGACTTCATGAAAGCGCTGGAAAAACCAGACGGTATGATTTTAGTCACTGGCCCAACGGGTAGCGGTAAAACGGTCACGCTCTACACCGGTTTAGGCATTCTGAATACTCCGGAAAAAAACATTTCAACCGCAGAAGACCCAGCCGAAATTAATATGCCCGGCGTCAATCAAGTCAACGTCAACGCCAAAGTGGGGCTAACCTTTGCCGAAGCTTTACGCTCGTTTCTACGCCAAGATCCAGACGTCATCATGGTTGGGGAAATTCGTGACCTAGAAACGGCTGAAATTGCCATAAAAGCTGCACAAACAGGCCACTTGGTGTTATCTACTCTACATACCAACAGCGCCCCGGAAACCCTAACCCGCCTAATGAATATGGGTGTACCACCGTTTAATATTGCCTCATCCATTCATTTAATTATCGCCCAACGGCTGGCACGACGCTTATGTGAAAAGTGCAAACAACCCTCACATGTCCCCAATGATGTACTGTTACAAATGGGTTTCCAGCCGGAAGAATTAGCGTCACTCACGCTGTATGAACCCGTTGGCTGTTCAGAATGTTCACGCGGTTACAAAGGTCGGGTGGGGATTTATCAGGTCATGCCGATTTCCGCAGAAATGGGGCGCATGATCATGAACGGCAGCAACTCGCTAGAAATTGCCGCACAATCACTCAAAGAAGGCATAGCCGATTTACGACGTTCCGCCCTAGACAAAGTTCGCCAAGGTATCACCTCACTCGCCGAGTTGGAACGCGTTACCTCCGACTAAAACCAATAACCACCGATTATCCAACAAGCACACCTTCCAGCGACTCCCCGTGTTAAACTGGCAGTCGATAATAAAAAATGACATAGAGCCACAGACATGCACAGTAAAACGTTGAATAAGCCGACTGTTGGCAAAAAACCTGGAGCCAGTGCGCCACAAGCCACCTACAAATGGGAAGGCATTAACCGTAACGGCGTCAAAATACGCGGCGAAACCCAGGCCGTTAACCCCAACTGGTTACGCGCTGAATTGCGCCGTAAAGGCATTAATCCGGGACGCATTTACCGCAAGCCCAAACCACTCTTCAAACCCGCTATTAAACCGGCTGACATTGCCCAATTTGCACGCCAATTGACCACCATGATGCGTTCAGGCGTACCAATGGTGCAATCACTCGAACTGATGGCCTCTGGCGGTGACAATGCCTCGGTACGTGAACTCGTCCACAAATTAAGAGCCGATATTGAAGGTGGCGCGAGTCTAGGTACGGCCTTATCACGTCACCCCAAATATTTCGATAAATTATTCGTCAACTTAGTCAAAGCGGGCGAACAAGCCGGTACGCTGGAAACCATGCTGGAAAAAGTTGCCACGTACAAAGAGAAAAGCGAAGCACTCAAAGCAAAAGTCAAAAGTGCCATGATGTACCCAATGATTGTTGTCATTGCAGCGGTGGTTGTATCAGCTATTCTGTTGATATGGGTTATCCCGCAATTTAAAGAAGTATTCACTAGTTTTGGTGCGGATCTACCGGCATTCACCCTGTTAGTGATGTCTCTTTCAGATTGGCTGATTGCTAACTGGTGGATGCCTATCCTAGTTTTTATTGTGATAGGAGTCAGTTTTACACAAGCCAGACAACGCTCACCAGCTTTTGATCGCTTTGTAGATAAAGCTTCATTAAAAGTACCGATAATGGGAAATATCCTGAATCTCTCCGCAGTTGCACGTTTTGCCCGCACACTCGCCACGATGTTTGCAGCAGGTGTACCGTTAGTGGAAGCAATGGACTCTGTATCTGGTGCAACCGGCAATGCGCTTTACGAAGAAGCGTCACGTCGAATCCAAGATGATACCGCACGCGGCGTACAACTAAACACAGCGATGCAAACCACTCAATTATTCCCTAATATGATGGTGCAAATGACTCGGATTGGTGAGGAGTCTGGACGATTAGAAGAAATGCTGGCGAAAGTTGCCGATTATTACGAAGCGCAGGTAGATGCATTGGTCGACACGCTTGCCAAACAAATTGAACCATTAATCATGGCAGTGTTAGGGGGCATTGTGGGCAGTCTAGTTATTGCCATGTATCTACCTATCTTTAAACTTGGTTCTGCTATCTAGGATAAACAATAAAATGGAACTTATTTATTTACTTAGCACCAACCAAGTCTGGTTAATAAGCGTCGTTGGCCTATTTTCATTGCTAGTGGGCAGCTTTTTGAATGTGGTTATTTATCGCCTGCCCATCATGTTGGAACGTGAATGGAAACGTGACTGCAACGAATGGCTCGATAAACCCTATGACAAACTGGATACCGGCGACTTCAATCTGGTCGTGCCACGCTCACAATGCCCCACCTGTGGGCATAAAATTACTGCGATAGAGAATATTCCACTACTGAGTTACCTGTTCCTTAAAGGTAAGTGCGCAGGTTGTAAAACACCTATTTCGATGCAATACCCCTTAGTCGAACTGGCAACTGCGGTATTCTCGATGCTAGTGGCATGGCGGGTCGGTTACGGGATGGAATTAATAGCGCTGCTGGGCTTTACCTGGGTGTTAGTCACGCTTTTCATGATTGATGCGAAAACCATGCTATTACCCGACATTCTGACTTACCCGCTACTGTGGGCAGGCTTATTGCTCAATATTAACGGAACCTTCGTGAGCTTGCCGGATGCAGTTCTGGGCGCTGCGTTTGGCTATTTGGCACTGTGGTCGGTATTCCATTTATTCCGCTTACTGACCGGCAAAGAAGGTATGGGGCATGGCGATTTTAAATTGCTGGCAGCCCTCGGCGCATGGGGTGGGTGGCAAATCTTGCCATTCGTTATTTTTGCCTCATCGGCATTTGGTGCACTTTTCGGTATTCTGTGGATGGTTGCTAAACGTAACCGCGAAAGCCTGCCCATGCCATTTGGGCCCTGGCTGGCAATGGCGGGCTTTGTTGCGGTAGTGTGGCGAGCAGAAATTCTCGACGGGATGAGCAAGATCTTCATGCCCTTTTAAACCATCAGCGGATATAACGGCACATCGGCGGTGCTTGCCCCGCAATACGATGAATACGCGGGGGATGTTTGGCTGCCTGATGACGTTGCGGCACGTAATAGGCATACATTTGTACAGGGCGCACAGGTACTCTTGCTGCGGTGGCAGGGTGCTGACGTTGTGGATGCCGACGCATATGGGGCGTTACTTTCGCAGAACGCTGCCACCCGGTTGCTTGGGGGTTACGCTGTATATGCCCCGGCCTAATACGGCATTGCTCACAAGACAGTGTTGCTTCTTGATAATGCTTGACCACCCGCACCACTGGCTCACTTTTATTTGCACGTGCAGTACGCATATCCTCAATGCCACCTGACCACGCCTGCGCAGAGGGAACCGCTAATACGGTTAGCCCTAAACCAGCAATCAACTTTTTCATACTCAGACTCCATGTAGAAACAGCGTTTGCCTGTTACAATGCCTAGAAACTTGAATCACACGGAAGCATGTCGCATGGCAGAACAGGAACAAACTACCCATTTCGGTTTTCAACAAGTACCTATTACCGAGAAAGCTAATCGGGTTGCTGGCGTATTTCATTCAGTAGCCGACAAATACGATGTAATGAACGACGTAATGTCGTTTGGGGTGCACCGCTTGTGGAAACGTTTCACCATTGATGCCGCCGGAGCAAAACGCGGCAATCGTGTTCTGGATTTGGCAGGCGGAACCGGTGACTTGGCAGCTAAGTTTGCGCGGATTGTGGGGGAAGATGGCGAAGTGATTCTTTCCGACATCAATGCATCCATGCTGGAAAACGGGCGCGAACGCTTAACCGATAGAGGGATTGGTGGCAATGTGCGTTATGTGCAAGCCAATGCTGAATGCCTGCCATTTGCTGACAACCATTTCGACATTATCACCATAGCATTCGGGCTGCGTAATGTGACGGATAAAGATAAAGCACTACGCTCCATGTATCGTGTGTTGAAACCAGGTGGGCGCTTATTGGTATTGGAATTTTCCAAGCCGGTCGTACCCGGCTTATCACCGATCTACGACCACTATTCGTTTAAACTTTTACCGATGATGGGAAAGCTGATTGCCAATGATGCTGAAAGTTACCGCTACTTAGCAGAATCTATCCGTATGCATCCCGATCAGGTGACCCTCAAAGCCATGATGGAGGCCGCTGGGTTTGAGCGCGTCACTTACACCAATATGACCGGCGGCATCGTAGCGTTGCACAAAGGTTTCAAGTTCTGAACTCGTTGTTTCTTACGCTGCAAATACCATTGATGTATCAAGGCGGGTAGGCTTAAGCTGGCAATAAAAACAGCGAGAGCCACCCACTTTTGGTTATCGGTCAACGCCCAATCGCCCCAACGGAAGGGAATGTAGCAATACAACACCACCAAATGGTAAGCAAACACTTGTAGGGAATGCTGCCCCAAAAACGCCAACCAGCGCCCCGGCAAGGCCAGTAACGCGAACACATTGTAGCGTCGATGCAGCGCAATCATACCCGCAATCACATAGACGAAAGCTAAGAAATTTAACAAGCGCAGCCACGCTAGATTATCACGGGCAATATGGCGGTATTCTTGTAACCAAACAGTGACAGATGACCATTCCCGCTGCACATACCCATGACGTTGCAAATACAAAAACACAATGATGGCAAGGCTTGCCGACCACAACCAACCATTCAAACCTGGTAATTTCCCCTTGCTACTGAAACGCAGAAAACCCAGCACCATGCCCAATACAAACACCAACTGCCAAGCCATAAAGTCGAATGCTCCACCCCGCAGCATCAACCCTTGCGGCAACAGTGCCAAGACATCACGCCCCCAACCGTATTGCGCCGCCAACCAAAAACCACTGCTGCCTAATAACACCATTGCCACACCAATCGTTTGATATTGCAACATCAAGCGTAACGCAAAAGGCGCTGCCAACATCAACACTACGTATAATGGCAATACATCCAACATTGGTGGCTGATACACCAACAACATACCTGACAACAAACCACGAGCGGGTTCAACCTGCATTTCATTGGCAAAACTCGTCCAATAAGCGCCCGACCACTGTGTCGCAACCGAAAAAACAAAGACTGACAACAGCACCACTAAATGGTAGAGATAAATGACTCCAGCACGATGCCAAACCCGCTGTTCTAATACTTGCCCACCAGCGCTGTGATAACGGCTATACACCAATGCCACCAGCATCCCAGAAAGGAATACAAACCCCTCTGCTGCACTCACATAACCTGCAAACTCATAAAGGTGCTGAAAAATAGGCTCGCCAAAATGGTCGGCTGCCATAATAATTAGCATCAACCCTCTGAGTATATCCAGCGAAATGTCACGGTTCATCGACTACGATTTCCTTGCCCTGCGGCTTAACGATTATTGCGGTGCGAACTATACGACCAAGTGCCCGTCATGCCAATCATATACCGCTAGACGTCACTTCAATTCTGCTCTAGAATTTCTCACTCAAGTCCCATGGTCAATCTTGGCAACTCACTCAGTAGAATGTTCTTCGGTATCCCCACCATCATGAAATCCAACCTGCCTAACTGGCTCTTATCGCTCACCCTGCTCATGCTACCTGTTTTGTCTGCACAGGCTGACACTGGCTGTTTCAATCACGTTAAGCAAGTTGCTGAACAACTGTCGACTCAACCCTTCACCAAAACACCCATGATGAAGGTCGATACCGGGCGAATTACCTACGACCATTACCAGCACATCAAGTTCCGGCGGGATGAAACCTTCTGGCGAGCCGAAGAGTTACCCTTTCAGTTAGAATTTATGCACCCCGGAATGCACTTCATTCACCCCATTCAATTATTCACGTGGGAAAATGGCAAAGCGCAACCGCTTAACTTTTCGAGCCGTTACTTCGACTACTCAGAGGTCGATTTCCTCAACCTCGAGCAAGACGAACCCAATATGGGGTTTACGGGCTTCCGCATCTTATCAAAGCTGGGCAAAACCAATGAAGGCGATATGCACAGCGAAACGCTGGTTTTCCAAGGGGCAAGCTATTTTCGTGCCTTAGGGCAAGAGCAAAAATACGGCCTTTCCGCACGCGGGCTGGCAATCAATACCTCGCTGGAAGGGCAGGAGGAATTCCCCGATTACACCCAGTTTTGGCTGGAAAAGCCTACTAAAGATGCAAAATCCATGGTTTTCTGTGCCTTGCTGGACTCAGCCTCTACCACAGGTGCAACCCGCTTCGTGCTCACCCCCGGCAAAAACACCGAAATGGAAGTTGAAACCCAACTGTATCCGCGCAAGGACATGGCTGAAATTGGCATTGCCCCACTCACCAGCATGTTCTTCCACGGGGAGAACTCCCAGCAACACTACGGTGACTACCGCCCAGAAGTACATGATTCTGATGGCTTACTGGTACAACAAAACAAGGACTGGTTCTGGCAACCTTTGGTTGAAGTCCCCTATTTCAACCTACAATCCCTGCCTTTTCCCCATGTATCGGGTTTTGGTTTAATGCAGCGTGACCGTGACTTCGACCATTACCAAGATTTAGAAGCGTGGTATCATCAACGCCCAAGTGTTTGGGTAGAACCCCTCGAAGACTGGGGCAAAGGCAGCATTCAACTGTTGCGTTTGCATACACAATCCGACATTGTGGATAATATTGTGGCCTATTGGAAAAGTGATGCGGGAAATGCCTTCCGCCATTTACATTACCGACTATCATGGCGCTCGGATGAACCCGCTGCACACACATTGGGCAAAGTCGTTGCCACCCGTGCCACCAACAAAGCGGTTGATGGATTACCCGGTCATAAAGGTCGTATCCGTTTTATCGTCGACTTTACCGATGTACCTAAGCAACCTGCCAATGCGTGGCCACAGGCAGAAGTTACTTTAAACGGCGTAGGACAAACTAAACCGCCTGCAATACAAGAAAACCCCTATGTCAACGGCTGGCGTGTGATTGCCGCAGTATTCCCCGAAACCTGTGACAAACCCATGACCGCAACGATTCGTCTGACAGACGGTGTAAACCCTTTGAGCGAAACGTGGTCTTACCCTATTCCTGAGTCGCTATGCAATGCACAGTGAACAGAACAGTCCTATAACAACACTAAACGTATTGACCTTAACAACCCTAGCATGGATTGATACACATGACTGAACAGTTAACACAAACCTCATCCAACACGTCAGCACTGGATACCACCACCTCAGCAACCTGGGGATTAGCAAAAAAACGTGCCAATGATTACTTGAAACTGCATCATCTCCCCGAAGCAGAACGTGAGCAATTACTCGCCCGCATCACCGGCAAACTTGCCCGTGCAGGCTTATTTACAGAACAAGAACTCATCCAACTGTTTATCAGCACTGCACAAGAAGAGTTGGCACTAATGCAAGCAGGTAACGCGGATAGCTCATGCTGTCAATGCAAGAAAACCACAGTGGACGTGAGTAGCAGTGTGGAGGAAACCGAGAACAAAACGGATAATCGTACCAATAAAACTGGCCCACGCTTTGAGCGCAGCAGCATTCGGGTTGCTCCCTTACAAGCCATTACCTTGTTGCCATCAGCAGCACGCACACGCCAACGCTTAATCACGAAATGAGCCAACACAGCGAGCAGATACCCTGGCAAGCGATAGCCTTTCGGCGGCGCGTGGTATTTTTCTCCGCCATTGCCTTATTAACCGGGTTAGCGACCTTTTGGCTAGGCTCTAACCTGCCTAGTGAACTGGGTTTTCTCTGGAAAATCTTGGTGGTTGTACCTTTTACTGTGCTGTTTTTATGGTTAGCACTGGGGTTTATGACTGCTGTGGCAGGTGTATGGGTACTGAATTTCGGGGGGCAAAACCGTATTGCCAGCGCCCCCAATACCCCCTTACCGCAATTGCAAACTCGCGAAACCACCGCAATCTTGCTGCCCATCTATAACGAAGACATAGCCTATGTGTACGCCGGGCTGCAAAGCATTTACCAATCGTTGGAAAAAACCGGACAGTTGCACCACTTCGAGTTCTACATCCTCTCGGATTCGGACAATGCCAGCAATTGGTTGCGTGAAGAAGCTGCTTGGTCAGCATTGTGCCGCACCGTTGGCTCGGCTGATCGTATCCATTACCGCCGCCGCAAACATCGCACCAAAAAGAAAAGCGGCAATGTCATGGATTTTTGTCGCCGTTGGGGCAAACGCCACCCCTACATGGTGGTGCTGGATGCGGATAGCCTCATGACGGGCGATGCATTGGTACGCTTGGTGGATGCGATGGATCGTAACGAGCGCGTTGGTTTAATCCAAACCCCACTGTACACCATCGGCTTGGATACGCTGTACGCCCGTGGGCAGCAATTCGTGAACCGCATCTACGGCCCGATTTTCTTTGCGGGCTTGCATTGGTGGTGGTTGGGCGAAAGCCAATACTGGGGGCATAACGTCATTATTCGCACCCAAGCCTTCATGGGGCATTGCCACTTACCCAAATTGCCTGAAGGCGGTGCATTGGGTGGGGAAATCCTCAGCCACGATTTTGTCGAGGCGGCGTTATTAAGTCGGGCAGGCTGGGAAACCTGGCTAGCCTATGACATGGAAGGCAGTTTCGAGCGCCCGCCGCCAACATTGATGGATTCCCTCAAACGGGATCGCCGCTGGTGTCAGGGCAACTTGCAACACTGGCTGATCATTTGGGCGCATGGCATCCCGCACTTGCACCGCTTCCTGCTGTTGGGTGGGATTATGTCTTACGTCAGCTCGTTGATTTGGTTGGGCTGGCTGGTGGTTCTCAGTGCCATTGCCGTGTTTTACCCGCATTTGACCCTGATTCCGCTCACGCTGGGGAATACCGCACTGTTTGTCATGACCCTGTTTTTGCTGTTTTTCTACAAAACATTTGGGGTGACGCAAGCGATTCAGCGCAAAACGGTGCAACACTTCGGTGGCGTCTTGGGCTTAACCGGCAGCATTCTCATGGAAACCATCCTCTCCATGTTAACTGCACCCGTGCGGATGATGTTTTACAGCAAATTCGTGGTGGAAATCCTGCGGGGCAAACGTGCCGTATGGGGTACGCAGCAACGCACCGGCGGTGGCTTGGCGTGGGAAGATGCGCTGCGTGAATACGGCTGGATTAGCTGGACAGGGTTAGCGTGGGGCGCATTATTGTGGCTCGTCAACCCGATGGCATTCTGGTGGATGTCGCCCGTGATCGCAGGCTTGGTATTTTCCGTGCCGCTGGGGATGCTGACTAGTGTGCAAACCGATGTCAAAACCAATCTGTTCCGCACCCCGGATGAAGTTGCCCCCGATTACATCCTTCAAGCATTTGAGAAAAATTACGCAGAAATGCTGGCGAACCCGTGCATGTCCACCCGTGACCTGTTCATCCGTGTCTTGGTTGACCCGCTGGCGTTCAAGCAGCACATGACCTATATCCCGCAACGCTCCAACGTACCCGAGGGAACACGCCAACAACGTGAGGAATTGGTCAAGCGTCTATTGGAACAAGGCCCCGGCTCGATTTCCAATAGCGAACGGCTAGTGATCTTAGAAGATGCTGACATGCTGTGCCAATTACATACACAGGTCTGGCAGTTACCAGAAACACAGTTCCACGAACAGTGGATGTCGAAGTTGTAATTACATCCAGCTACCGTTTTCAAACGCCCGGAACTGCTTTTCCAGCGTCCATTCAACTTTAGCTTTGTCATTCGCATTCAGGAACTGCTGACAGGATGCGCTGAGTTCAGCCACATCTGCTTTATTACAAACAGGCTGGATCTGACGATAAGTGGGATTCGTCCACAGGCTTTCACCCTTGAGGAAGGCATAATGGATACTGTTGCGTGCCAGCGTTTTTAAGTCAGGGTAGCTCAAACCATAATCCAACGCGGCACGTTGGTATTCGTGGGTCAGGTCTATCCGGGAAATGCCCTCATCATCCGAAGCAAGTGTCGCAGGTACACCAGCATTGAGGTATTCCGGGAAAGGATGCTGCTTACCCTCCACGCCCAGAATCGCATCATTGCTGGTCAGGCAAACTTCAACCAGCACATTTTTATCTTTCATGGTTTTCAGTAACTGGAAAGGATTGTCCTCATGCATGACATCCACGCCATGCCCAATCCGCTTGGCTCCGGCAATTTCAACCGCTTTGCGGATATGGTCATGCAAGTGGTCAGGTGGAACCAATCCCAGCGCCAATTCACCCGCATGTAAAGAAATCGACACACTAGGATAACGAGCCGACAAGTAACCCATCATGCGCATGTGCAAATCATAATCGCGCAGTGCCACTACATTGTCTTCCGGGGCAACCATATTCACCCCCACAGCCAACGGCTCTGCCTTGACCGTTTCAAAGGCATACACCATTTCGGCAAACACACGCGAAGGCTCACCCGTGCGGTTAATCTGTAATAGATAACGGCGCTCCACGGCACAGCCTGCTTGGGCATTAGCAGAATCACAAGCCAACACAGCTTTAGCTTGCTGTTCAACGCCCTGCAACTCTCGCTGACCTGCTGGAATCGTGGCTTTTAAGCCAGCCGTGATGATTTGCTGGTAAGCCGCATCAATATCGCCATCAAAACGCACTTGTTGCGAGAACTGCTTGGAATACTTCTTGCCAACGGTGATCAGCATTTCCAAATAGGCAATGTTTTGGCGGCTTGCCCGGTTGCTCAACTCAGCAATCATCTGCCCTTTGCTGCCCCCTGCAAATTTCGCAAAGGCTTCAAAAAACTGGTCATGGCCTGATTGCTCGGCATACTCCAGATTGCGCAAGGACATCTTGTCGACCAGCTTGCCGTACAATTCCGAATCTTTCATTGCCGTAGCAACCGGCACTTCCGGTTTTACCTGACAGGGTTCGTGATTGTTTTCCGAAATCACCCCGGTTTCAGGATTGACACACAGCTTTTCATCCGTCGCCCATTGCAGATAACTTTCCGCATAAACCGCGCCGGAAAGATGGGTGTGAATGTCGCCGCCTTTGGGCATTTTTTTCAGGAAAGCCCGTAAACGGAGGGGGCTGTTGCGATTGTCGGCGAACCATTGCGCCGTTTTTGCCGTCGACCCCGACAGATCATCCGCAGCCGTGGTAATCAAGTTGGGTACAGATTCCCCCACACTGGCGCACGATGACAAGAAACTGGCAACCACCACCACGCCACATACTTTCAGTAGACTGACCATAACACTCCCTCGCTCAACCACAACACATTAATTACACTACAGGTTATAGCGTAGTACAGGTGAAATTTTTAACCTGCTGAAAACAGTGAAATCCTTTACACCAGAAAAATCCTAACGTAGACTTTGGATATGTCTGATATAAAGCGCAATTTAGCAACCAAAATCCATCTGCTACTCACCCTATTTCCGGTGGTGTTGCTGATTGGTGCGCGGCAAACCGGCAAAACCACCCTCAGCCAACAGCTACGCCCAGAATGGCGCTACTTTGATCTGGAAAATGCCGCTGACCACGACTTTCTCAGCCGCGACTACGACTTCTTTTTCCGCGAATACCCACGCCACATCATTATTGACGAAGCCCAAGAAGACCCTGAATTGTTCCGCCACCTGCGCGGCATGATTGATGCCAAACGGGAGGAAAAAGGGCGCTTTATCCTAACCGGGTCAAGTTCACCGGAGCTGTTACAACGTGCCAGTGATTCGTTAGCAGGTCGAATTGCGATTGTGGAAATTGGCACGCTGAAAATGAACGAAATTCTCCAACAGCCACTGCCAGCATTTTACCGTATTTTTGAGCAGCCGCTGACGAGCGATACACTGGACTACCTGAAAACACTGGAAAATCCGATCCCGGATGTGATTCCGTTATTTTTACGCGGCGGTTATCCTGAACCTGTGTTGACGCAAGACCCATATGCCTTCGGGCTGTGGATGGAAAACTACTACCAGACCTACATCAATCGTGACATCCGGCGACTATTTCCGCGTCTGGATAGCATTCGTTACCGACGTTTTATCAGTATGTTGGCATCGCTCTCTGGCACGATCATCAATAAGGCACAACTGGGGCGTTCGGTGGATGTGTCAGAAGTGACCATCCGCGACTATATTGAAATTGCTGACAAAACCTATATCTGGCGCACCATCCCCTCGTTTGAAAATAGCAAAAGTAAATCAGCGCTAAAAATGCCGAAAGGTATTCTGCGTGACAGCGGCTTGACGCATTATCTGGCGAGCATTGAAACCCGTGAAGCGCTGCTGCGTTCCCCGCAAGTCGGGCAGAACTTTGAAGCCTTTGTTACCGAAGAAATCATCAAAGGCATACAGGCGACCCGCGTCACTCGTTGGGATTATTACTACTTCCGCACCAAAAATGGTGCTGAAGTTGATCTGGTACTGGATGGCAGCTTTGGTATCTTACCCATTGAAATCAAGCTAGGACAGCAAACGGCAGTGAAGCAATTAACGGCTTTACGGCAGTTTGTGGAGCAGCACAAACTGCCTTTCGGAATCGTTGTGAATAACAATCCCACAGTGCAAATGTTGGCAGACAAGATCATTCAGATACCAGCGGGGTGTTTGTAGAGACGCAAAATCTTGCGTCTCTACGTCAGTCAGGTCAGCTCAAGAAGTCAACCGCCGGTAAATATCCGCCACCTTCAACGGCAACTTTTTCACATCATCAATCTCCACCCAATTGGCGTGACCGTACATGTGCGGCAAATAATCCTTGCCGCGCTGGTCAATCGTGATGCAAAACGGATGAATCCCCGTGCGCCGCGCTTCAAACAAGGCTTGGCGTGTATCCTCAATCCCATACTGCGTATTGTAGATGTCGAAATAATCTTCCGGCTTGCCATCAGAGAGCGTAATCAGCAACCGCGTTTTCGCTTCCACCGTATTCAGCTTTTCGGTCAAATGGCGAATCGCCACCCCCAAACGGGTGTAATCTTTCGGCACAATCCCCGCAATCCGCGCTTTGGTGGCGCTGTTATACAAATCGTCAAACGCTTTAATGCGGTAGATTTCGCAACGCTTGCGCCCAATCCCCGAAAAGCCGTAAATCGCATAACTGTCACCCAGCTTTTCCAACACTTCGCACAACATCACCAAGGCTTCGCGCTCGGCATCGTTGATCCAGCCTTTGGTGCTACCGCTCATATCGACCATGAACATCACCGCCATGCTGCGATCTGCTCGGTGCATGTGTTGAAACAGCTTATCGCTCATTTCGCTACCGTCGCGGCTATCCGCCAGCGCTTCCACCAGCGCATCAATATCCACGTCATCGCCTTGCGACTGGCGTTTCAGCAAACGGTTTTCATCGCGCATCGCCTCGAAGGTACGCCGCAAATGCTTGATCATGCCCTGATACTTATCCAGCACTTTGTCCACATACGCCGGATCGCCGGGGGGCAATTCCAATTCGCGCAATACACACCAGTTTTTACGGTAATGCTGGCGGGCAAAATCCCACTCGCGGTACAAAAACGCCCCCTCTTCGTGGTAAATCCCTTTCCAGACATCCTCAATGTCTTTTTCTTCTTTTTGGTACAAGGACGGATCGTATTCCCCATCCCCCGCAGGCACTAAAAATTCCGGTGGCACATCCCCCCAATCCAACATAATCGAGGTCAGCAACTGCTTCACGTCTTCCGGTGGCGCAATCGGCTTATCATCCAGCACCAACTCCATGCCCTGCCCCTCTTGCACCTCGCGCATCTCAAACTCCGGCGGCGCAACCTCTTTCTTCTCTTCCTCCTCCCCTGACAAGGGGAGGTCGGGAGGGGTTTCTTCCTTATGCTCCTTCACCAACTCCGCCAACTTCACCCGCAATAAAATCTTTTCCCGCTCCATCCGCGCCAACATACAAGCAGTAACAGCCTCAGGATTAAGTCTAGGTTGGTAAATGCGTGGCGGGAAGCTTTGCCCTAATACCTCTGGAATCAGTGCTAATACGTCGTTGATAGTGGCGTTGGGGGATTGCAGGCGTAAAGAAACCCCTCCTAACCTCCCCTTATCAGGGGAGGGACAAGAGGTTTCATCGTACAAGTTTTCCAAGTGCTGCATATCACGCCACAAGCCCGGCAATTCACGCTCGATGTACGCTTCCAGACGCAAGGTATCCAACGCATGAAACGCCGCCAACGCCTGTTGCCGATCAGGGTAATCCGCGAATGCCGTCGCAAAATCCACCCGAAAACTGCCAAAGCGCGTCTGCGCCCACATAAACGCCACCTGCGCCTTGCACAACAGGAAATTATCCTTAGATTTCACCAATTTCGCGGTAATGTTCGGCAAATACAGTGTTTCACTGTCGGTGTACACCGACTCGCCTTGCGCCAATTTCAGCCGCCGCCCCGACAATCCGCACACGAAGGTCGACAAAATCGACTCAACCTCATCAAAAGCAACCCCTTCCGCATGGGCATGAGCGCTTTCCAAAAAGCTATCAACCTGTTGAATCACCGCCAAGGCCGGGCGCAACCCCTGCTGGTCAAAAGTATCTGCCGCGTGAACTGCCCAAGCCTCAATCACGCGCCGTTCCAAGCGATCCAACGCCTCCACCACGCGAATAATGAATTCGTGGCTAATGTAAACATTGGTGGTCAGCAAACGCTCTGCCCAACCGAGGATGAAATCTTGCGTATTGCGGTCTAAATTGACCAAACCTGCGACCAGTTGCTCAACTTTCAGCCACGTAAATTCAACTTCATACAGCTCCTCAAGCCGCTCCAGCAAAGTGGCGTAAGCATAGGGTTGCTCCGTTGCTTTCAAACCCATCTCCTAGAATAGTGCGCCAATCAGCTCATTAATCGCCGCAATCATGTCACTGTCATCCGTCAACGCCAGCGCAATCGCCCCCTGACACGCCGCCCGTGGCTCGACACCTTTGGAAATCAGCTTGCCCGCGTGTACCAACAAGCGGGTGGATGCGCCCTCTTCCAAACCGTTGTCTTTCAGATTGCGGGTCATTTCGGCAAGCTTCAGCAATTTATCGGTCACGGCGGGGGCTAACCCAGTTTCGTGCATAATGATTTCACGTTCTAATGCCGGTTTCGGGTAATCAAACTCGATGGCGACGAAACGCTGACGGGTGGATTGCTTCAATTCCTTCAACACGCTTTGGTAGCCGGGGTTGTAAGAAATTGCCAGACAAAAACTGTCCGGTGCTTCCAACAATTGCCCCAGCTTTTCAATCGGCATAATGCGCCGATCATCCGCCAGTGGGTGAATCACCACCATCGTATCCTTACGCGCCTCGACAATTTCATCGAGGTAACAAATACCGCCGGAACGCACCGCCCGCGTTAACGGGCCGTCGACCCACACCGTTTCGCCATTCTTCACCAAATAACGCCCCACCAAATCGGAAGTCGTCAAATCATCGTGGCACGACACCGTAATCATCGGGCGGCGCAAGCGCCAAGCCATGTATTCCATGAAACGGGTTTTGCCGCAGCCCGTCGGGCCTTTCAAGAGCAAGGGCAAATGGTTGGCGTAAGCGGCTTCAAATAACGTAATCTCATTACCGACTGGCACATAATACGGCTCTTTTTCAATGAGATAGGTTGACGGGTCATGAATGAGGGCGTGATTCGTTGCATTAGCGGCGTTCTCCACTACGGACTCCTGCTTTGGGCTGATCTAACAAGCCTTGATCATAACAGGCGCAACACGTGTAAGGGTATTGTCACCGAATCATATAGAGCATAAAAACAACACCTGTATTACTTTTGCTTAAATAGAATGATGTGATTAGTAACAATAGAATATTTCAAAGAACAATTATGTTTTTTTTGACTAATGTTAATGCATGTGAATAAAACTTTTCACTCTTGCGAGATTAAGATACCACTAAAATGACAAGGTAGGGCGGTAGCGTGTTTTATGATTTTACATGCCTTCTCGATTATTTTAAAAGAATTTAATAGCCATTTGACACAGTATTATGATGCGCCGGTGGAACAAGCCAAACTGGGTAATTTGGCAGAGGGTGTTTCAGGCAGTGCCGGTAATGGCGATAATTTAAGAAATGCGCTAATTTTCTCTATCGTTAATACCAAGGAGGAAAAAACCCTAAAAAATACCTATCAGTATCAATATGATACAACCAACCAGAAAGCCATCTACAGCCCACCACCGGTGTTTCTGAATTTTCAGGTACTGATTGCAGCCACCCATACGGATTATAAAGATGCACTGGTCATGCTATCGCGGGCAATTCGTTTTTTTCAATACCATAATGTATTTACCCCTGAGTCTGTTTCCCCAGCGTCTATTATTCCCCCCACCGCCACCAATAATCTGGATGAGTTAGTCTCTTTTAAACTCATTATGGATTTGTATTCCCCTAATATGGAAGAAGTGAATCATTTATGGGGCACATTAGGAGGGAAACAGTATCCCTTCGTGTTATACACGTTGCGGATGTTGGAATTGCAGTTCAAAGCTAATCAAGGTGAAACTGGGCTTATCCAAAACATTATCAACAATATTCACCATAAGGCATCTTGAAATACCTGCCAACCAAAGGGACTAATCATCATGAGCACCCATCATTCAAACCCAACACCACACTTACACACCGCCGATATGCCACCGGCGGAATCCAGCGATACGGATAATCTGATGCCGGGGGACACCCTGAAAGATACCGATACCGCGTATTTAATGCCGGGGGACACTCTGAAAACCAGCGATGACGGTAATAGCCAAGCCGGTGATGAAAACCACAGCGAGCATTCCACACCACACCGCCGCACCTGTGCGACGATGAATGTCCACCGCCGCCTATTATCGCGCTCACCCGCTTATGTCCGCGCCCGCAATGACATTGAAAATATGGCGTTGCGCTATACCAGCCGAGCCGACATCAACCAACGCACCGGCATTACCCGTATTCCGGTAGTGGTGCATGTGCTATGGAAAACCCCAGCACAGAATATTTCCGATGCACAAATCAACAGCCAGATAGACGTGCTGAATCAGGATTTCCGCCGCACCAACGCGGATGTCAGTCTTACTCCTGACCCCTTCCGCCCACTCACCGCTGATGCGCGGCTTGAGTTTTTTCTGGCAACCACTGCCCCTGATGGCACACCGTCAACCGGTATTGTCCGCAAGCAAACCACTGCCAATAGCTTTAGCTACGATGATGGCGTGAAGTCCAATGCTACCAATGGCTCAGATGCCTGGCCGAGCGATCGTTACCTCAATATTTGGGTCTGTGAACTATCGGATGGCTTGCTGGGGTATGCACAATTTCCGGGAGGAGCCGCAGAAACCGATGGCGTTGTCATTCTACACTCTGCTTTTGGTACCACCGGCACCGCTGCTGCCCCCTTTAACCGGGGACGTACTGCCACGCATGAAATCGGTCACTGGCTAAATCTCAACCATATTTGGGGAGATGATGGCACAGGCTGTGCCGGTAGCGATAATGTAGCTGACACGCCCAATCAGGCAGCATCCAACGCCGGTACACCCACGTTTCCAAGCGTTTCGTGCGGTAATGGCCCTCACGGTGACATGTTCATGAATTACATGGATTATGTGGATGATGCTGCCATGTTCATGTTTACCGCCGGTCAAGTAGCACGGATGCACGCTTGCCTCGATGGCCCGCGTAGCAGTATTGGCTTTGCAGCTTCGGCACCACGCCCCAGCTCTTCCCCCGTGATCGCATGGGATGCCAATCGGCTGGATGTTTTCATGCTGGATCAAAAGCGTGAACTCCAGCACAAGTGGTGGAACGGCTCTTCGTGGGGGCCAACCCTGACCACCTCGGAAGCCATGGGGGGAATTGGAACCAGTGTGCCACAAGCCGTCTCTTGGGGGCCAAACCGTTTGGATGTGTTCATGACCGGTACCGATAGCGCTCTCTACCACAAATGGTGGGACGGTTCTTCTTGGGGGCCTTCTGTCACCGGTTATGAAGCCATGGGCGGGGTCTGTGTCGGCGATCCACGGGTGGTTTCCTGGGGTGCAAACCGCTTGGATGTGTTTGTGATCGGCACCGACCGGGCGCTTTACCACAAGTGGTGGGATGGCACTGCATGGGGGCCGTCCGTCACTGGTTACGAACGGCTAGGCGGGGTCTGCATCGGGCAACCGGAAGTGGTGGCATGGGGCGCAAATCGGCTGGATATTTTCGTGATCGGCACCGACCGGGCGCTGTATCACAAATGGTGGGATGGCACGGCGTGGGGGCCGTCAGTGAATGGCTATGAACGTCTTGGCGGTGTTTGCATGTCCGCACCACGCGCAGTGGCGTGGGGAGCAAACCGTCTGGATGTCTTCGTGGTCGGTACTGACGGGGCATTGTATCACAAGTGGTGGAATGGCTCCTCATGGGGGCCATCATTGAGCGGTGCCTTTGAACGCATGGGCGGTATCTGCGTAGGCGACCCCGAAGTGGTTGCGTGGGGTGCTGACCGGCTGGATGTCTTTGTGATCGGCACCGACAGCGCCCTGTATCACAAATGGTGGAACGGTTCTTCATGGGGGCCATCACTCACCGATTACGAACGCATGGGCGGTATTTGCACCTCATCACCGCGTGCCGTTGCTTGGGGTTCTAACCGTTTGGATGTGTTTGTCACTGGTACGGATAGCGCCCTTTACCATAAATGGTGGAATGGTTCTTCATGGGAACCATCACTCACCGATTACGAAAGGATGGGCGGTACGATTTCCACCTTTTAACCTCCACAGCATCAATCAAGGAAGCAGCCGTCATGCAAGCCATGCCACACGACACCCCTCCCATCCTCGGCAGTTGGACACATTCCTTTGAAGAGGATGAAGGCGAACTGTTGGTATACCGACCCACCCAAGCATTCACGTTTCCCCCGGCACGGCGGGCGCGTGAAACCTTGGTATTTGGGGCAGATGGCGAGCTGCTAGAAAAAATGCCAGGCCCCGATGACCGCCCACGCGGGATTCCGGGGCGCTGGGCCGCCTTGGGTATGAACCGCTTTTCACTGGAGGGGGGGCAAACGGTGCCTTCCAGCCGGGTGATTGAGGTAGTGGAACATACGCCGGATCTGCTGAAGATTCGCAAGGCAAACACAGCTTAATTACACAGTCATTCTTGGCTCCCGCATTCCACATTTAGACAGCAGGCGGTACACACCATGGCAACAGCATACAAAACACCTGGGGTTTACATCGAAGAAATCCCCAAATTCCCTCCCTCCATTGCAGCAGTGGAAACAGCAATACCGGCGTTTATTGGTTATACCCAAAAAGCTGACAATCAGGCTTCCGCTGATTTGCGGCTAAAACCAACCCGTATCGCCTCCATGGTCGAATATGAAACCTACTTTGGAGGAGCGCAAGCTGAAGAAAACATTTCGGTAACGGTGACAGGCTCCAAGGCAGTCGCAGCCCTCCCGGAAGCCACACGTTCCAAACACCTCATGTATTACGCCCTGCAAATGTTTTTTGCGGCGGGCGGCGGAGCTTGCTACATCGTTTCAGTTGGGGTTTATGAAGCCACATTTGGCTCTACCCCTGATGTATCCAAGTTACAGGAGGGGCTGACGGCGCTAATCAAGGAAGACGAACCTACACTGATTGTATTTCCCGAAGCACAAAACCTTTCTATCGACAACTTCAGTGTTCTGCATGTTGCCGCGCTCCAGCAATGCTATGATTTGCAAGATCGCTTTGTCATCATGGACGTACATGGCGGAGAGGTTTCCTTGTCTGACTCATCCACAGTTTTACGCACAGCTATAACAAATTTCCGCAACAGTGGCATAAAAACGGCAGACAAAGACCTTCTGAAGTACGGCGCGGCCTATGCGCCCAATCTTGAAACTGTGCTGGATTTTGCGTTTGCCGAAGCGGAAACCGATGTAGTGATCGATGGTGCTGCGGCAGTCAAACTCAATACCCTTCAAGCAGGCAATAATCAGGTATATGAACTGGCTAGAGCCGCCATCCGCGACATGCCCTGCAAACTCCCGCCTTCCTCCACCATGGCGGGTATCTATGCCGCCGTGGACAGTAATCGAGGAGTCTGGAAAGCCCCTGCCAATACCAGCATGAATGCAGTAATCCAGCCCACCATCTCGATGTCCAACAAGGATCAGGAAGACCTGAATGTGGATGCCACCGCTGGTAAATCCGTCAACGCCCTACGCAGTTTCTTGGGCAAGGGTCCACTGGTGTGGGGCGCACGCACCCTCGCAGGTAACGACAACGAATGGCGTTATGTCAACGTCCGGCGTTTTTTCAATTTCGTGGAAGAATCGGTCAAAAAAGCTACCGAACAGTTCGTGTTTGAACCCAACGACGCCAATACCTGGGTCAAAGTCCAAGCCATGATCGAGAACTTCCTCACCACCCTGTGGCGGCAAGGCGCATTACAAGGTGTCAAGCCAGAACATGCGTTTTATGTCTCCATCGGGCTAGGCAAAACCATGACACCGCTGGACATCCTCGAAGGCCGTATGATCGTGGAAATCGGCATGGCAGCAGTACGCCCCGCTGAATTCATCATCCTCAAATTCTCCCACAAGATGGCGGAATCCTGATTTGGCATAGCACCCCATTCCCATTATCCAACCTAACAAGTGGTACACATCATGGCACAAGAATACCCTTTACCCCGCTTCCATTTTCAGGTCGACTGGGGTGGCGCGAAACTCGCTTTCACCGAAGTCACCGGTCTGGATATGCAAGTCGAAGTCATCGAATACCGGCACAGTGACAGCAAAGACTTCAGCAAGATCAAAATGCCCGGCCTGCGCAAATTCAGCAATATCACCCTGAAACGCGGCAAGTTTGAAGGTGATTTTGATTACAACACTTGGCTGGATGCCATCAGCAATGACCGGACAGGCGGTCGCCGTGATGTTGTCATCCGCCTCATGAATGAAAAACACTCTCCTGTCGCTGCCTGGTCTGCCACCCGCTGCTTCCCGGTCAAGGTAACAGCCCCCGACCTCAAATCCGATGCGAATGAAACGGCCATCGAGAGCATTGAAATTGCCCACGAAGGTTTGAAACTGATGAAAATCTAAGGCAGCACGCGATGGATTATTATCCTCCCTGGGGGTTTTACTACAAAGTGGAATTCAGCATCAGCAAGGACAAGAACGATGTGCGCTTCCAGTCCGTTTCCGGTTTGTCAGTGGAATACGATTACGAAAGCTACAAAGAAGGCGGCGAAAACCGCTTTGAACACAAATTGCCGGTGCGCACCAAATACGCCGACCTAGTGCTCAAGCGCGGCATGTTGACCCAATCTGACATCACCCACTGGTGTTTAGCAGCCTTCCGTGATCGTGTTTTTACCCACTCCGACATCAACGTGATCTTAATGAATGAAAAGGGTGAGCCGCTACGCACTTGGAAAGTAGCCCATGCCATCCCCAAAAAATGGCAGGTGAGCGACCTGAACGCCAACGACAACGCCATTGTGATTGAAACCTTAGAACTCACTTACCGTTATTTCACCGTACAAACAGGTTAAGCGAATGCCCATCGAAATCAAGGAACTGCATATCCGGGTGACAGTCAACAGTTCCCCGGACGCTCCCCAAGCCCCCCCCGGCTCCGCTCGCCCACCACCAACCAACGGGCAAACCACTGACACCGACGCCATTATTGCCGAATGCGTCGAACAGGTGCTGGACATTCTCCAGCGCAAGGCGGAACGCTAATGACTGAACAAGGCAAGCTAGAAAAAATGCTGATCTTGGCCTTCACCGATTCCAAGAAAGCGGAAAGCGGCGGTATCCCAGAATCGGTTGCGCAATTCACAGCACTGATTAACCCGGAAACATATACCCAGACCTATAAACTCAAGTTCTCATCCGGCAAGCAAGGGCAAGGCAGTAGTGGGCAACAGTTAAAATACGAATACACCGAGCCGGAGGAAATGAGCTTTGAATTCCTGTTTGACAACACCGGTATTATTGACGACGAACCCCGCGATTCCATTGCCGACGACCTGAAAAGCTTCAAACAAGTCCTCATTGAATACCAAGGCGATGCCCACGAACCGCGCCATTTCAAACTGGTATGGGGAAAAAACTCCATCTTCAAAGGCCGGGTTACAGAAGTCGCCATTACCTACAAACTCTTCAAACCCGATGGCACACCCATCCGCGCTATTGCCAAAGTCACCTTCAAAAGCAGCATTGAGGAACAGAAACGGGCAGCAAAGGAAAACCGCCAGTCCGCCGACCTCACCCATTCCCGTCAGGTCAAGCTAGGCGATACCCTGCCGTTGATGTGTCACCGGATTTACGGTGATTCCCGCCACTACGCCCAAGTCGCCCGCGCCAATGGTCTCAACAACTTTCGGGTATTGCAGCCGGGAAGCACCCTAATATTCCCGCCCCTAGACAAACTGGGTAATACCCCGTGAGTGACCCTTCCAGCATCCCCACACCTGCCACCCCGGATGTCTGCACCGCTGTCCTGCGGATCGACGGGGCAGAAATTTCGGGCGAATTCCATGTGTTATCAGTCACGGTCAGCCGCGAACTTAACCGCATTCCCAGTGCAGAATTCCAGTTACGGGATGGCGAAGCCTCACAAGCCACCTTTGCCGCCAGCAACACCAACCATTTCATTCCCGGCAAAGCGGTCGAAATCCAGTTAGGCTACCGCTCTCAAAATACCCCTGTCTTCAAGGGAATCATCGTCAAACACAGTATCAAAATTCGCAAAAATGGCAGCCTGTTGCAGGTAGAGTGCCGTGATGCCGCCTTCAGTATGACCCACGGAACCCACAGCCGTTTCCACCTTGACAAGAAAGACAACGAGATTATGGAAGAGCTGATCAGCGCCCATGCCTTAACTGCCGAGGTAGCCAGCACCAGACCAGCACTAAAATCCGTCGTGCAATACGATGCCAGTGACTGGGATTTCATGCTCTGCCGTGCCGAAGCCAACGGCATGGTGGTCATGGTAGAAGACGGCAAAATACGCATTTCCCCCCCGGCTACCGGTACGGAACCGGTGGTTGCCATCCGTTACGGCAGCACGATTTTGGAACTGGATGCTGAAATGGATGCGCGTTGGCAAAGCAAAGGCATGAAAGCCAGTGCTTGGAATGCCAGCACTCAGGAAATGCTGGAAACGGAAGCCCAAGAACCCCAATTGCCCGCCAGTGGCAACCTGTCCCCCGCCCAACTCGCCCAAGCAGCCAAGACCGACATTCACACCCTTCACCATGGTGGCAAACTGGATCAGGCCGAATTACAAGCATGGGCAGACGCTCGCCTGCTGCAAGAACGTCTCGCCCGTATCCGTGGCAGAGCCAAATTTCAAGGCTTTGCAGGCATCATGCCCGGTCACATTATCGAAATCACTGGCATTGGGGAACGCTTTGCAGGCAAATGCTACGTTTCCGGGGTACGTCACCACCTCGCCAACGGTAACTGGGAAACCGACGTACAGTTTGGCCTCAATCCCGAGCGCTTTGCCAGCACCTACAATTTGCGCCCCTTGCCTGCGGCAGGTTTATTACCCGGTGTCAGTGGTTTGCACACAGGGGTTGTCACCGCACTGGAAAATGACCCAGAAGGCGAAGAACGCATTCAGGTACGCCTACCGTTGGTCAGCGCCGAGGCAGAAGGTCTGTGGGCGCGTCTTGCCACGCTGAATGCAGGGGAGGGGCACGGCATGTTTTTCCGCCCTGACATCGGCGATGAAGTCGTGGTCGGTTTCTTGCACGACGACCCGCGCTATCCGGTGATTCTCGGCATGTGCCACAGCAGTGCCAAACCCACCCCCGAACCCGCCAAGGATGACAATTTCCGTAAGGGTTATCGTAGCCGGGAAAAGCTGCAACTCAGTTTTGATGACGAACACAAGGTCATAAAGCTGGAAACCCCGACAGGCAATACCCTGACTCTTTCCGAACAGGACACCGCCATATTGATTGCCGACCAAAATGGCAACAAGCTCACCCTGAATGCTGACGGCATTACCTTAGAAAGCGCCAAGGATCTGATCCTCAAAGCCAGCGGTGACGTGAAGCTGGAAGCCATGAATGTCGACATCAAAACCAACGCTGCCTTCAAAGTGACCGCGACAGCCAGTGCGGAAGTGTCGGGAGCCAGCACCACCGTCAAAGGCAGTGCCACTACCGTTATTCAGGGCGGTATCGTACAAATCAATTAACACAGGAATTCCCCATGCTTCCCGCCGCCCGCACCACCGACATGCTGACCAGCCCCGCCACTCAAGGCGTTCCCACCCCGATTGTTTCCCCCGGTGCAAGCAATGTGCTGATTGCCGGTTTGCCTGCGGCACGGGTGGGTGACACCTGCGGTGCAGACGCGATCATCAAAGGTTCGGCAACGGTGCTGATCGGTGGCTCACCGGCTGCCAGAGTTGGCGACATGACCGCTGCCGGTGGCACGGTACTCCCCCCCTGCGCCCTCACTGTGTTGATCGGAGGTTAAGCGCATGAACCAAGCATTTATCGGGCGTGGCTGGTCATTTCCGCCCAACTTTTCGCGTAGCATTGCTGGCGTGACGATGCTGGAAGGTGAAGCTGACATCGCTTCCAGTTTGGAAATCCTCCTCACTACCCGCCCCGGTGAGCGGGTCATGCTCCCCGACTACGGCTGCAATCTGGACGAGTTGATGTTTGAAAATCTGGATACCCGCATCAAAACCCTGATGGCTGACAAGGTAGAATCCGCCATTCTGTACCACGAACCCCGCATCCACCTGGAGCAGGTCAACATCGACGCCAGTCGGGAACACGAGGGCGTGGTATTGGTCGAGGTCAGGTATCGGGTCAAATCCACCAATTCCCGTTTCAATTTTGTGTACCCGTACTATCGAGATGAAGGCACTGACATTAACCTGACGACCACGGTCAGCCTCTTGCCGGACAACCGTTGAAACACCACCACAAGGAGAACAATACGTGAAAACCATCAGGCTTGAATTAACGTTAGACGAAATCAATACAACCCTAGAAGCACTGGGCAATCTGCCTTTTATTAAAGTCCATGAATTGATCAGTAAAATCCATCAGCAAGCCAGCCCCCAAGTCAGCGGTACTGCCAATCACGAGACGGCTAAACCGCCAGGAGCAGCAGAGGAATAACCATGGCAAATTCGACACCCCAGTTACAGGATGGCATCAGCCAGCAACGGCGGCACAACCCCGCCTTACAGCCTGACTATGCCCGTGTTGATGAACGTTCACTGCGGGACTTGTTAGCGTTTGTACGGGATTACAGCGGCGAACTGCGTTATTTTGATGAACAGAATGAGGCAGCAGGTGATTGGCAAGCCTTCTTCCCACAGGATGTTAGTCTGGATGACATACTAGCATTCCTCGCCAATCCAACCTCTCTGCCGGAAAACAAAGCACAGCTATGCCAGCAACCCCACTTCGTGTTATTGCTCAGCTTCCTCCAATTGCTGGCGTTGGTCAGACAACCACTGAATGACCTGACACGGCGTCATCTGGATTTTCATTTTCGGCAATTCCTGCAACTACGGGAAAAACCAGCACGACCTGATCATGTCCATGTACTGGTTGAATTAGCCAAACACGCCGAGGCTTTCCCACTGCCCGCTGGCACATTATTGGATGCAGGCAAAGACAGCACAGGCAACCGCCGCCTGTACGCCACTGATCAGGACACGCTCCTGAATCAGGCACGGATAGCCCAACTAAGCGCTCTTTATGTGGACAAGAAAATCACTGGTTTCCCGGATGCCAGCGGCGATTTGCTGGCAATGCTGAAAATCGCCCTAGGGCATCCAGCTCCCGGCGATGAACTCCCCTTTTACCCTGTGGATGCAAACACTAGGAAAGTGCTGGATGCCGATTTTCTGAATGATGAACTTTACTCTCAACTGAACTTTATCCGTAGCAACACCGCAGAACACGGCCTCAATCTGTCGTTCCATCGCTTCGCTGAACTCGTGAAGTATCAGCAACAACGCGAACCTAACGAGTCTATGCCTGCACTGTGGAAGCAATACCATCAGGATTGGGGAGAAAGCATTAATGCGTTCTTAAAAGAATTGGGAACCCGAAAAAATCCGGGCAGCACGATTACCTTTGAGCAAGAGAATGATTTCAATAACAACTTTAAACAGGCATTAGGTTTTGACCCTTATAAAGATGAGAGTTTTCCGGGGCTTCCAGACATATCCAGCATAGATGAGCTGTATACAAACCTTACACGTGACGATGTACAAGACTTCTTGAAAAACAAGATGTTTATTGATCTGGCTAAACCAGAAGACCAGACAAAATTTGAAACCATGATGCAAACCAAGATCCGCATTGACAGCGAATGGGAGCGCATTGACACTCTGTTAGCACAAGCCTCCGGCAAACAACCAGTACCGGTTTCCCTGCCAAACATAGAAACCAAACTCCAGCAAACATTAGCAATCGAAACCTTAAACCAGCTAAAACAATTTGGTGGGTTAAACGGTCTGCATACCAGCATTCAGCACATGCAGGACTATTTTTTCATGTCGGCCTATGACCTGTACTCCATCATTACTACTGCCCAAAACCCCCAAGCGGATTCTCATGATTGGAATAAGGTCTATCAAACACTGACAGCAGCCCATCAAAACAAAGTGTCTCATGACCGCCAGCAAGCCCTTTCTGCCGCACTATCCGCTCCCCCATCCACAATTTTACAACTAACCTTGGCACTGCCATTAGTATTAGGTAGCCATCACCCAAACCATAGCGTCGAAGATTTGCGCACTCTTTTACCAGAGCAAGACTTCAGTTACTTGAATAACTTGGATAAGCAACTTATCAACCCAGCGGAAATGGATAAGGTTTATGCCACCCTCATGATTGCTTGGCGTAACCGGGAAGGGGCTGATCCAGTCGCAGAAAAAGCAGAATGGCAGGGGGTATATGCCAGTAACGATGTAACAACAATAGCTCACGCCAACCCTATTGCCAACAGCGATACAGTACGTTGGAAAACCTTTGGTCAACTTCGTCCCACCGAAATGCAACGTGTACCCTCCGAATTTGGTCTGGCAATCAGCTCCCCTACTTTGTTGCTAAGCCAAAGCAGACGCGACATCACCTTAACCTTTACATTTTCCAGTGCTTTAGATTTTATTACACAAGAAGAAATCACAAATAATCACCCATTCAGTGTCTTATTAAGTAGCAAAGATAGCTGGCTAAAAGCAGACCCACAAAAAGAAATAGAACTCGCAGGGAATGACACAAGGCATGAGTTAACCATTAATAAACCAGAACCAAACAAACTACAATTTACAATCATTTTACTACCAGACAGAGAAGCTATCACAGCCCCAACAGCAAGCTTGTTTAATTCCACCCTAGCGCCGATTATAAAAATCATTTTCAACCAAAACCAAGAAACTTACCCTTATTACCAGAAACTAAAAGCCCTTTCACTCATCCAAACCGATATTAACACGGATGTAAGCGGTTTGACCGATATTAACGCAAAGAACGATCTACAACCCGTAGACATCAAAAAACCGTTTGAACCCTTTGGGTCAAGGCCGGTTGTGGGTTCACGTTTTCATATAGAATCATCTGAACTATCACAAAAGCGGTTATCCTATTTGAGCTTCAATATTGAATGGATTAATAAACCAGATGATGACTATTACAATAATTACAGAGAAAATGCATCAATTTCCACATCCGATTTCAAAATAGACATCGGCTTTAATGAAAAAACAGAAGTAACTGTGCATGATTTATTACTTAATGATTCAATTCAAGTAATAAACGTAGCCGAAGAAAATAATTTATCTAATAAAGAACCACTAAAAAAATTATATTGGGAGTTAAAAAATCCCGATTTTCAACACACTGCTTATCCCGCAATTGCCACTCGGAATGCGACTAATCTAGCCATAGGAATAGCGAATCAAACAGTAAAACCTAGTAATATTAGTGCTTTCTTACTCAATCCACCTTACACGCCGACTATTAAAAAATTAACCATCGACTACCAAGCATCTTTATCGTCAAACTCTGCTAAAAAATCAGAATATAGTTTTTATCATATTTACCCGTTTGGTCATGCAGAGGTTCCGTGGAATCAGGACACCCAACAGGTTAATTTCCTACCCCAGTTTGATGACGCGGGTGAGTTATACATTGGTTTGGAAAAACTCAAGCCCCCCCAACACCTGAGTCTGTTGTTCCAGATGGCTGAAGGCAGTGCCAATGCCGACCTCCCCCCTGAAACCATTCGTTGGGATTACCTGAGCGGCAACCAATGGCATAGCTTGGCTGACAATATTCTCAGTGATGCGACACAGGGGTTGATCAATTCCGGCATTATCCGGTTCTCTTTACCTGCCAGCCAACCCAATACATTGTTACCCCCGGCATATTATTGGCTACGAGCCAGCATCCCCAAATACCCCAACAGCGTCTGCGATACGGTAGCCATTCACACCCAAGCCATTGCAACAACACGGGTAGATATGCCGCAAAATGCCCCTGATGCATTAAACCAGCCACTACCTAGCGGCAGCATCAAAAAACTGCTTAATCCATTACCCGCCATCAAAGCCATACAACAACCCTATACCGCTTTTGGTGGTAAAGGTGTTGAGCCAGCCCCATGGTTTTACACGCGAGTCAGTGAACGTTTACGCCACAAGCAACGCGCCTTAACGCCGTGGGATTATGAGCATTTGGTGTTGGAAGGTTTCCCGCAAATCTACAAGGTTAAGTGCATTCCTGCCTCTTTGCTGTCACCTGACAAAACGCCCGGAACCGTGGAAATCATTGTCATACCGGATATCCGCAATCGCCTACCCGCCGATCCGTTTGCCCCGAAAGCCCCGGTGAACCTGCTGACCGAGATTCGTGACTACCTGCAAGGTATCGCGCCGGATGCTGCCACGATTGTCGTCAACAACGCCCGTTATGTCCCCTTCAAAATTCGGATGGGAGTACGTTTTCATCAAGGTTATGAAGAAGGCTATTACAAACAACGCCTGAATGAAGCCATTAACCGGTTTTTAGCGCCTTGGGCTTATGATGAAGGTGCAGACATTACGATTGGCAGCACCATCTATGCCAATAGTATTATCAATTTTGTTGAACGACTTCCTTATATTGACTATATCGCCCATATTCGTCTTTTCGGCACTGACACCCTCAAAAATCACTATATTATAGATAATGTTATTAACAGCATCAGTACTAAAGATATGACAGGCATTCTAATCCCAGAACCACAACATGAATTCGACCCTATCCCGGATAGTGGTTATCAAGCAGAGTTATTTTTTGGCATCAATTACATGAAAATCGGCTTAGATTTTCAGATAGCTTAATAAACATTAGAGCCACCACTAATGCAGGAGAACGCCCATGGACATCAGTAACAAGAAAAACCGGACTGAATTAAAAAGCTTTTTCAAAAAAAATAGTATTCCAACAGAAAGTAACTTTGCTGATTTGATTGACAGCATGTTGAATCAGAAAGATGACCTGTTAGTAAAGCCTGCTAATCAACCATTAAGCATTGTGGCAGATACCAATAAAAATGCCTTAGATATTTATACCAAGATAGAAGACCCGCTGCCCACATGGAAACTCCGCATTAGCGATGCTAGTACACCCGAAAAACCCGGCTTTAGCCTTCACGACAAAATCAATAAAAGTCGCTTATTCATCCATGAAACGACCGGCGAGGTAACCCTGAACACCACCACCATTTACGATAGCGGCGCACTGGGTATAGGTACTGTAGCGGCACAAATGGGCAACACTGCCTTAGTCATACGCCAGAAAGCGACCGAAACCAACCGGGGCATTAAACTATTAGGTCCACCATCCACCAGTGGTCAGTTTTGGATTGGCTCCGGCAAAGCGGTACTTGAAGCAGATGGCAACGCAACATTGCATTTGATGACCAATAGTGCAGACAGATTAGTGATCAGCAACAATGGCAATATCGGTATTGCCGAAAATAACCCGACACACAAATTACATATCAGCAGCACTACAGGAGTCAGACAAAATTATTTATACCTCAGTGGCAATAAAACGTGGAGCAGCCTGAGCTTCAACGCTCACCATAATGAAAACAATAACGCATGGGTGTTTCCCGATAATACCACCACTGCCGTTACCCTTGAAATGGATCACAGTACCGGCCTTAATCAGGCACGCTTTGATGTATGGACAACGACCACTCAAAGCAAAACGGCTTGGGCACTGCGGTTAAGAATCCTCGGTGATTCAGGCAATGTAGGCATTGGCGTTGAGCAACCCTCAGAAAAACTAGAAGTAAATGGTAATATCAAAATTAATGGGGGTATAAAAACTAATTTCATCACGCAAGAAGACTGGATTGCTCCCACCTTATTGAACGGTTGGGTCTATTACGGTCATGTATGGAACACTGCTGGATACTTCAAGGACTCTTTTGGCATTGTGCATTTAAAAGGCTTGATAAAAAATGGAAGTACTGGTCAACCTATTTTCACCTTGCCCGCAGGCTATAGACCTGCGCAACAAGAACTCCATGCTGCCTGCACCAATTCTAATACTATCGGACGCATTGATATACGAGCCAATGGTGAAGTCATCATGGAGAGTGGAAGTAACGCCTGGATTTCACTGGACGGCATTACCTTCCGGGCAGTCCCAGTTAGATTTGTCCCTATCTTTGACCCGCCCTTTATTCACCCTCCTATCAATTGATAAAACGCTGGGGCGGATTACACCATGGATTACGATTTTCTACGCCGCGAAGGTATCCGTCACATTGAACGGCTAGGTAGCCAGCAATGGACGGATTACAACACCCACGACCCCGGTATTACGATACTGGAGCAACTCTGTTACGCCCTCACCGATTTGCTTTACCGTATTGACTACCCTATTCCTGACCTCTTGGCAGAAGGTGGGCGGAAGCCTTTTGCCGAGCTGTTTACGCCCTCAGAAATACTGACCACCAACCCGATCACGCTACTGGACTTACGCAAACTGCTACTAGACATTCCCGGTGTCAGAAATGCTTGGATTGAACGACTTAACCCCACACAGCCACCGCTCTACTTTCATAAGGAAGAAAACACCCTAAGCCTTGCCCGCGAAGATCAACTGGAACCACTGGTATTACAAGGCATTTACCAAATCTGGCTGGAAGCGGACACCGGCTTTCAAGGCAGCGTCCCCACCACGGTCACTGAACGCTTACATGAATACCGGGGTCTTGCCCAAGACTTCAGGCTGCGCTGGCTGGAAGTATTTCCCGTCAGCCTTACAGTCGAGTTGGAAATTGATGCGGCAGCGAATCCCGACACACTCCAACAGGCGATTGACACCCAAATTAGCCACTATTTCTCCCCTCCCACCCGTCGCTATACGTTACCGGAAGGGCTGGAGGCGGGTTTGTCAATTGACGAACTGTTTGAAGGCCCCGCACTGGAACATGGCTTCATTGACTCTGCCGAATTACGGGCAAACACCAAAAAAACAGAACTGCGTACTTCAGACCTGATTCGCCTGCTCATGGATATCCCCGGTGTCCGGCTAGTGCGGCGGCTTGAATTTGCCAATAACAATAAATGGTTACTCCGACTCGACGACACTACAGTCCCCCGACTGGATAAACACAACTCTCACATCACCCTCATTCAGGCAGGCATTGAAATTCCTCTCTTCCTTAAAGAGCTTAACGTTACCGCCGCAACTATTGCGCCATTACCGAGGGAATTAACGGAATTACCGCTGCCACCCAGCCAAAACCGGCATATCGGTGGCAGCTATTATTCCATCCAACACCAATTCCCGGATACCTATGGCATCAACAGCAACGGTCTGTCCGCATCCGCCAGCCCACTACGTAAAGCTCAGGTGAAACAGCTCAAAGCATACTTGTTGTTATTCGAGCAACTGTTATCCAACCATTTTGCCCAACTTGCCAATGTCTGGCAGTTACTCGCCTTTACCAACACCGACACCAATACTTACTTTTGCCAGTTACTGAACGACCCCAGCCTAGGATTAGATGAAAACGCGCCCACTACCCTGAATCTCTGGACAGCACCGAATCAGGAGACCCGCCGCAATCGCCTTGCTGCCATTGTGGATGACCCCACCAAACCAACAGAAAACCTTGAACGTAAACACCGCTTCCTGAACCATCTCTTGGCCCGCTTTGCAGAACAATTAGTGGATGACCGTCCCAGAACACCCGATGCACTGGCGCAACACATTACCCGCCAGCAAGCCTATTTACGCGACTACGCCACGCTTGGGCAACGCCGCAACACTGCCATTAATTACCGTCAAGCCGCAGAGCACCCTAACATCTCAGGGCTGGAACAACGTATCCGGCTCAAACTAGGCTTGGGCGAGGCAATTGACTGCTACATCATCGAACACATTCTGCTGCGCCCCTTAGATGACCCGCTGACCGGCGACCAGCACCAAACGAAGCCTATTCTCACCCTACAGACACACATTCCGAACGGCGACCCCTATTCACTATGGCTCAGCGTGGTTCTGCCCGCCGGCCTTCAAACATCGCAAGCCGCCATCCGTGAAGCAATACCCGCACACCTGAAGGTCACCTTCCGCTTGCTGGAAGCCCACGAGTTAGCCCACTTTCAAACTGCTTACCAGCGCTGGCTGACTACCCTGAGTATCAGCACCACCCAAGCCAGCCATACATCGGTCAATTACCAAGGGTTACGTGCTGCCCGTGACCATCTCATTGACCTGTTAGGCTTCGGGCGCACTTACCCACTGACTGACCTAGCCGTCTCCAATGAAATGGTTCCTCCTAACGAAAAAGCCAATATCCGTATCAGCTTCAGCCAACCCGACGTGCGTTACCAACTGTGTCAGGAAGACGGTAAACCGATGGATGGTTTTGTCATTTCCGGCAATGGTGGCGAAGCGATCCTGACCACACCGCCTATCACCGAAGACACCACCTATAGAATACTGGCTTGTAAAAGCTATGATGCGGACAGTTGCAAGGACAACCCTTATTCAGCCTTTCTGGTACAAACCGCCAGCATCAAAGTGGGCTTGGATACGACGCTGGAAGCAGAAATCACCGGAGAAATCGACAGTGATGGTCACATACACCCCATCACCTTGCTAACACCCCCCGCAGGAAGCCCCAACCCCATTGCCGCACGCCTGATACACTTCAGCCACCTAATCACGGTTGCGGTACGCCATTCCCAAGAAGGGGTCAATTACCAGCTATTCCCAGCCCAAGATGCCCGACGAACTGCGCTATCGGAAGCCGTCACCGGGTTAGGTAGTGGCAATGCCATCACGATCCACAGCCATGCACTGGAGGACGATACCGACATCCACATCAGAATTAGCCGTACCCCAGCCGGGGGTAGTGCACAAACGAACTGGCTGAATACCCTACTACCGCTCAAAGTCCGCGCCAATCCAAACCTCACGGTTGCCGCCACACCTTCGCCCATTTTAGCGTTTGGCGCACAACCCATGCTCACGCTGACAGCGAGTCAGCCCACCGTTGCTTATCAGGCATTCCAGCACAGCTTAGCGGATAGCGAATTGGTGTTTGGCAACGACCCTACCGGTTTGCTCAGCGTTGCAGTAACGGGGTATCCCGATGTACACACCAAACCACCGGCATGGCAAGCCCTCTGGCAAACCCCACCGGGTTACACCACAACCGGTGCTCCTGTCAGCGGCAATGGCGGGGAACTCATGCTGACGCTGCCTGCGGTGCATGAAGACAGCGTGATCCTGATTCAGGCAGCAAAACCCCACCAAGAAAACCAGCAAACCATCGTATCCGCCGTACCCTTGCGCCAAGCTATTCTGCTGCTGGTCGCCCCTGATCCCGAACCTGCACTGGTACTACGCATCCATCATGAAGCACGCCTTGCCCGCACGCTTCAGGTCGCCAATGGTCAAGCTGGGGTATTTTACCACTTCCGTCTGAGTGCAACGGGGGAAGACATCAGTTCACCTGCCTACTTCCACCACTGGGCTAACCGCGATTACCCAGAAAACAAAGGCATTAACCAACTCAGAATCGAAGGGGATTTGGTTATCGCCGCCAATCAACAGCCACAGACGCCGCAAGTCGACTTGCATAGTCCCTTGCCGGATAACGCCACCTTGCACATCCACGCTCGCAAAGCCCGCACCAATGTCGCCACCGATCTGACCCACGCGGTGGCCTTACCCCGCTTACCCACGCTATCAGCCCCTCAAGAGGAGGTAGACGCTGGGACAGTAGCTAACATAACGGTATCCAGCGAAACAGGCGTGCGTTACCAATTGTTACTGAACCAACAGATGCAAGGGACAGAGGTAAGCGGTGATAGCAACGACATAACGTTATCCACTGCACCTATCACGGCGGACAGTCAGTTCACGGTGCGCTCCATTCATGCGGCGGCGGCAGGAATCATCATCGAACTTGATCAAACCGTACTGATTAAAGTGAAGCTGTAATGTCCCACTGCATCCGCCAATGCCATTTCCACCTCGCATTCAACGGCACAGAAGCCGCAGGCTTGGCATTGCAACGCACGTTACCCGACTTATGCACACACCGGCTAATGCCTGCGCTTGAACCGGTATTGGAACGCCATGCACCCGCCGCTGGCGTGCTGAGTATTGATTGGCTGGATATTGATGCAGGGGTTCTATCCTTAGAACGCCTAGCGCAAGATCTCCCTGACCTGCTGGCACACGCACTGGAAAAACAATTGCGGGAATACTTATCCGCTGGCAAGCACTCGCAGCAAACGGCCTCGGTCACTGGCAGCCCTATTCGCTTTCAAACACCTCAACAAAGCCTCCACGAAGCCTTTATGCATTTCCTGCAAACCGGGCGCTTGCCTTGGTCATTCCAGCTCCCCACTGGGAAAAATCTGGAACAAACCCTACTAGAAGCTTGGCAACAGTCAGAACCAGCCACCACCGATCATAACGACGATGCATTTCCCCAAACCATGCTGTTACAGACGCTCACCTCCCCAACAGCACGGCAACGCCTGACCCGCCAGTTTTCCCCGTTATTCCTGCAAACGCTCGTCACCCGGCTATCTCCTGACAGTCGCCCAGTCGTGGATCAGGTGTTACAGGCATTACCGGCGGCGATCACTTCAACCACCGAAGCAAGCGCTGTTACCCGGCTGGTATGGGAAGTCGTATTTGCACAGCTTGCCCATACCCCGCTGGATAGCGTTTTGACAGCCCCCGCACTAGCAAGCCAGTTCTTTCAGGAATACCCACAGTATTTTCCTCACCTCACTCAAGACAGCCTGCTGGCAAACACAGGGGAACAACAGCGGTCAGCTACCACTCAGCAAAATACCCACGAACCAGTTAGCCAGGTGAAACAAAAACTAAATGATATGAAACATGGGGCTACCACTCAGCAAAATACCCACGAACCAATTAGCCATGTATACCCACGGCAAATGAAAACTCGGTTTCTCACATCATCAGAAGAAACCGAACATTCAGATGCAATCGGTATACATAAAACCGTACTCGCCCAGACAACACCGAATGTATCAGAACCACACGGGCTAGAAATCACACAGCACAATACGTTCACGCCAAGCCTTAGGCCGCATTCACCTTCTGTCACCCCATTACCACCAACCCACAGCCCCGCCAGACTTTCCGCCGCTTCCCAAGCAGAAACGGATGGTTTCTATATTGGAAATGCCGGTTTGGTATTGTTGCATCCCTTCCTGCCACACTGTTTCAAGACCTTGGGTATCGCTGTCGACGAGCAATTGGTTGAGGCTAACCGCGCCATTTGCCTGTTGCACTTTATGGCAACCGGGCAAACCACTGCACCGGAATACGCATTAGCCTTACCCAAAATTCTCTGTAACCTGCCGCTGGACATGCCAGTAGAAGCCGATAGCGGTTTAACACCCCGCGAATGTGAAGAAGCATCCGCACTGCTTACAGCGGTCATCCACCATTGGGAAGCCCTGAAAAACACCTCGGTTGACGGTTTGCGCGGAACATTTCTCCTCCGCAACGGGAAAATCTCCCGGCGTAATGATGGCGACTGGTTATTGCAGGTGGAAACCCAAACCTTTGACATCCTGCTAGACCAACTGCCTTGGGGCATCGGCATGGTCAAACTACCGTGGATGCCACACCTGTTGTGGACTGAGTGGCGCTGATGAAAACATCTGCTACCAAAACCTCCAAAACCACCTCCCGGACGGCGACCCAAACCGCCAGCCAGCCCTTCTTTGCCAAAGCAGGGCAAGGCAGTTTCTTTGCCCCGGCAGGCGTGCAGATGAAAATGACGGTAAACAAGCCGGGCGACAAGTTCGAGCAAGAAGCCGACAAGATGGCGGACAAAGTGATGCGGATGGCAAGCCCACCCACTGCCGTCAAAGAGGACAAGCTTCAGAAAGCCGAACCCGAACAAAAAATCCAGAAAGCCGAGCCGGTAGAAAAACTTCAGAAAGCCGAACCTGAGCAAAAAATCCAGAAAAAAGACGACGAGTTAAAACGCAAAGGCGGTGATAGCACTTCCGCACCCAGTTCCCAAATCCAGTCAACTATCCGCAATAAGACCACGGGCGGACAACCGTTGGGTTCTGAAGTACGCAGTTACATGGAACCGCGTTTCGGTGCTGACTTCAGCAATATCCGTGTCCACACCGACCCCGAAGCTGCCAGCCTCAACAACCAGTTGAGCGCACGCGCATTCACTTACCAAAACCATGTCTTTTTCTCCCGCGACCAGTATCAACCCGGTACAGGTGAAGGCAAACACCTGCTGGCGCATGAACTGACCCACACCATCCAGCAAGGTCACGCTATCCAGCGCAGCCAACAGGTCACGACCACGGCGACACCACCGCCCATCCAGCGCCTCGGCGTACAGGATGCGCTCGACTACTTTGCAGACAAAGCGTACCACATTCCGGGTTTCCGTCTGCTGACCATCCTCATGGGGTTCAACCCCATCAACCGGCAAGCGGTCGACCGCAGTGCTGCCAATATCCTGCGAGCCATGATTGAGCTGATTCCGGGTGGACACTTCATCACCCAAGCGCTCGACAATCACGGCGTATTCAACAAAGCAGGCGCGTGGGTAGAACAAAAACTGGCTCAACTCGCGGATATTGGCAGCGATATTGGGTCAGCCCTGAGCCGCTTCCTCGACTCCTTAGGCTGGAGCGACGTTTTAGACCTCGGCGGGGTTTGGGATCGCGCCAAACGCATCTTCACCGAACCCATCAAACGGATACTTTCCTTTGCCAAAAGCGTTGTCGTTGACATCCTGCAACTGGTCAAGGATGCCATCCTGCGCCCCTTGGCAGCCTTAGCCCAAGGCACACGCGGCTATGACCTGCTCAAGGCGCTTCTAGGCGAAGACCCGATTACCGGTGAAAAGGTTCCACGTAATGCCGACACCCTGATTGGCGGTTTCATGAAGCTGATCGGGCAGGAAGAGGTGTGGGAAAATCTCAAGAAAGGCAATGCGGTAGCACGCGCTTGGGCATGGTTCGACGGAGCTTTAAAAGGGTTGCTTGGGTTTGCCCGCGCTATTCCACGCACCATTATCAACACTTTCCGTTCCCTAACCTTCCAAGACATCATCACAGTAGCGGGTGCATTCAGCAAGATCGTGGGGGCATTTGCCAATATTGCAGGCAGTTTCTTCAGTTGGGCATTCAATCAGGTCATCAGCTTGCTGGAAATCCTGTTCTCGGTGGTAGCACCGGGGGTAATGCCTTACCTCAAAAAAGCCAAAGCGGCTTTTACTACCATCCTGAAAAACCCTGTCGGCTTTGTCCGCAACCTCGTGCGTGCAGGCAAGCAAGGCTTCCAGCTCTTTGCTGGCAATATCCTTGAGCACCTGAAAACGGCTCTGATCAACTGGATCGTCGGGCCACTCGCAGAAGCAGGCGTTTACATCCCTAAATCCTTCAGCCTGATGGAAATCATCAAGCTGGTACTCTCCGTATTAGGGCTGACTTGGCAGGCGATCCGCGCCAAGCTGGTAAAAATCATCCCCGAACCCGTATTGGCAGGGCTGGAAAAAACCGCCAGCATTCTGGTCACATTGGTTAAAGACGGCCCGGTAGCGGCATGGGAACAAATCAAAACCGAACTGAGCGAACTCAAGGATCAACTGGTTGCCCAAATTACCCAGATGATTTCCACCGAAGTGGTGAAAGCCGCCGTCACCAAACTCGCCAGCATGTTGAATCCGGCAGGTGCGGTGGTGCAAGCCATCCTCGCGGTTTACAACACCATCAGTTTCTTCATCCAGAAAGCCCAGCAAATCGGCGCGGTGGTCGCCTCCTTCGTTGACTCCATCGCCGCCATTGCAGCCGGTCAGGTAGCACCTGCTGCCAAACGGGTTGAGCAAACCATGGCACGCACCCTGACGGTAGTGCTTGCCTTCCTTGCCAAGTTCGCCGGATTGGGTGGTATCCCCGACAAAGTGGTCGGCATCGTCAAGAAGATTCGCCAGCCGATTGACAAGGGGATGGATAAGATTGTTGGGTGGCTGGGGAATATGCTGAAAAGTATGAAAACAGCAGCGAGTAACACGATTAAAAGCCTGCTGAATTGGTGGAACGCCAAGAAACAGTTCAGAGATCAAGATGGAGAAGAACATACTGTTTACTTTGCAGGAAACAATGAAAATTCCCAGTTAATGGTAGCATCAACCCCGAAATTAGCACACCAATTATTGAATGAAATCGCAAGTTCTAATAGTGGGAAAAAAGTTATCCCCATCATCAAGAAAAAAATTAAAAAAATTGAAAAATTAAAATTAGAAATCACTTCATTCTCCGACGAGAAAGATAATAAAATTAGAATAAAGGAAATTGAAACTCTTGTTAACGAAATTGGAGACCTTTTCGCAACCATATCAATCAAAGGAAAAAGCAATACAATGCAAAAAGTTCAACTAACTTTTGAAAGAGTATATGTAGGAATGGATGAGGAATACAACAGACAAATTAAAGAACAACAAAGCACAATAAGAGACATGACCATTGCAAAATGGTTGAGTAATCGCTTTATCTTTGAGAACAAAGGAAGAATTCAAGACTCAACACTTAGAAAACAAATAAATATACGCAATCTTGCACGTAATCAATACATAAAAAATCAAATGGATAAAGGTCTTACCAAAAAAGAAGCCCAAAAATTATGGGAATATCAGGCTGCTGCCACTCACAGTTTGGATCAGGTTGCAGGCGGTGATCATTATGTATTTTCCAATGTGGGCGTATCCAGTGTGAACAGTCATCTTGGAACGCAATGGAAATCAAAAATTCAGGAGATTACTAAAGCGGTTAGCAATGTCAATCCATCGGTTTACGGAACTGTGAAAATGAATGTCGATCTGAAATAAAGAGAGCAAATCAATGCCCAACAATTTAACAGCATTTAATGAGCACAACCCAAAAGATGGGATTTATGCAACCATCCCCAAAGCCACAGTTAATAAATATCAAAACAAACTCCCCAAAGCTTTAATTGATATTTGGGAAAAAGAAGGTCTATCCTCATATAAAGATGGTTTTTTCTGGTTAGTAAACCCTGATGAATATAAAGAAATCATCTATCAATTTATTCCTAACGAAGATACCTTACATGTATTAATACGCACAGCATTTGGTGGTCTCATTTACCTTAATGAACAAGCTAAAAAGCAAAAAAACAACTCCCAAGAGAAATACAACTACCTATGTCCAATTTATTTGCAAGTTACCCCTCTAACCAGTGACTTTACTGCGCTTATGAATGGATGGCTTACCACTGAAGATATATATATTCCACTTATGCTTTATGAGGTTTTCCGCACCGCAAAAAAGAGACTGCCAAGCCTTCAATCTGATCAATGCTTTGGGTTTACACCTGCTATTGCATTGGGAGGAGATATAACTCCCAATAATATCAGTGTATTCAACATCAAAGAACACCTTGGCTTTTTATCGCAACTAAAGTAATAAAAGAGTTTCTTAAATTAGGGATAATCCCCATGGCTACACAAACCGTAGAATTCCAATTCCTCACCGGCCTGAAACGCCCGATTTTCCGCAACGCCAGACTGCGCGGCAGTTGGGATCACCATGGCCGCTATGCAGATGACTGGACAGAAACGCCGATGCAGGCAGAAACTGGCGAAGACGGCTGCCCCAGCTTTCGCGCCACCATCCCGCTCGACCTGGCTGATGCGGACAAAACTTTCCGGTGGGGCGTAGTCCTCGACGGGCCACAAGGCAGCAATTTCTGGGGCATCCCGACCGAAGTGCCGGATCACGCTTCCGCTGAACGCTACCGCCAGCTCCGGCTGCACGGCACAGGAACACCCCAGACAGAACGCTACTATTTCACCTACGCCCGCCGCCTCGGAGCCAACAAACACTTTGCCACAGCAAGCACCACACCCAGCCTGCGCTTCGCTGTTTGGGCACCCAACGCCCGCAGCGTAGAAGCGGTTTTCGGCGACCCGGCTCACGGCTACATTGCCGACGACGGCAGCGGCATTGACCCAACCCAGCCCGTGGTCGCCCTGTCCCGCCTGCCCGACGGGATATGGGAAGGCGTGTTGGATATGGATTTTGAAGCCGCCAAAAGCCGACCCTATATGTACCGCATTGTCAACGCCCAAGGGCAAACCGTCTACCGGACGGACATCTTCTCCCGCAGCCAAATCGGCAAGGGCGACATCAACCCCGCGCGGGGTTCTTGGCTGGGAACACCGGACACCCTCGACGGCACTATCAGTTGCAGCGTGGTGATCGACCCCGATGTCGTGCGCCACGACTTTCACTCCACACCGGTGGGCGCAACGCCGGATCTCATCCCGGCGAAAGCATTCTGGGCTGGGGAATTCACGTCCGGTTTGCCGGTTCCCAACAACCTCAAGGAACTCGTCATTTACGAATTGCACATCGGCTCACTGGGATTCGGCAGCAATGACTCTGGGAATCTGGGCGATGCCTTAGCCTTCCTGGATCATTTGGTGGATCTCGGCGTAAACGCCGTCGAACTGCTGCCCATGGCGGAATTCAATGGCGACGCCTCTTGGGGCTATGGCAACAGCCACCATTTCACGATCGAATCCAGCGCTGGGGGGCGCGACAAATACCGTCATTTCGTGCGGGCATGTCACCAGCGTGGCATCGCGGTGCTTCAGGATGTGGTCTACAACCACTATGCGCCTGATGCGGAACGCGCCGAATGGCAATACGACTCGACAGCCCCCGAACAGAATATCTATTACTGGTATGAAGGGGACTCCTCCCACTACCACCTTCCTGATGGTCGCCCCTTTCCAGACGGCGGCTATCTCGACAACGGCTCTACCGGCTACACCCCGCGCTTTAGGGAAGAGGTTGTGCGCCAGCAATTCATCAGCGCTGCCGCCTTCCTGATCGAAGAAATGCATGTGGATGGGCTGCGTGTAGACCTCACCCAGGCCATTCACCGCGATAACGCGCTTCATGCCAATGGGCATTCAGTCGGCACAGCCAATGCCTTCGGGCAAAAATTATTGCGGGAATGGAGTCGCACCCTGCGCATGATCCGCCCCAACGTCATGCTGGTTGCAGAAGACCACACCGGCTGGGACGCCGTGACCAAGCCTCCCGCCCAAGGTGGCTTGGGCTTCGATGCCACTTGGGAACTGGCGTTCTACCACCATCTGGTCGGCGATTCCGAGATGGGGGGAGAGCGGGCATGTTTACTGAAGCGGGCAGGCTTCGGCAGCAATGAGCCATTGCCAATGGATCAGTTCGCTGGTGCGCTTTATGCCAGCCAGCACAAACAGGTAGTGTTTCACGAATCCCACGATGAGGCTGGCAACGCCGCAGGTACAGCGCGGACAATGGTGGTGGCCGTCAATGGCGCTCCCCTCGTGGGTATCACCCGCACAGCGGCGGAAGCGCGTTCCCGGCTGTGCTTTGGCCTCTCCCTACTGTCGGCGGGCACGCCCATGTTTTTCATGGGTGAAGAAATCGGTGCCACGAAGCCTTATACCTTTAACAACTTCCGGCAACACCGCGAAGACATCCTAGGCGAACGGCACGGCAACGGTCAGGCGCTGTTCCACTTTTATCAGGATCTGCTTACCCTCAACCACCGCTTGGAAGCAGTGCGCAGCCTGAACATCGACATCCTGCACCTGTCAAACCCCAACCGGGTCATCGCCTTCAAGCGCTGGAATGGCGACGATCAGGTCATTATCGCCGCCAGTTTCAACAACACCCCGTTTGCAGACGGTTATGTGGTCACAAAGGATTTGCTGGCCATCCCCAACGCCGGGTGGAAAGAAGTGTTCAATAGCGACGCCGCCCCCTACGGTGGTCAGAACACGGGGAATCAGGGGGCAATCATCCCTTCTTCCCAAGGCCACATCAATGTGACACTACCCGCCAATGGTTTTGTGGTGCTGGTGAAGCAATAAAACATTCGATTACCTACCTAATACTCCAAACTGATGCAAAACTTTACCGCCAACCTCCACCTAGCCCTTGACTGGCTCCAAGGCATTATTGTCCAGCGTTTCCAGATACACGCCGGACATCCTGGAAACATTGAAATCGCCCCACCAGACTTTCACCCAACCGAAAGCGGGCTTGCCCACTTCACCCAGCAATTCACCCCAACGCCTGAAGAACTCGGCGTATTGACGCTGGTATTGGCTCCCACATTACGCCCCCACTTCTTCAACCAAATCCTCGCCGAACACCTCCCCGAAGGCGGCGACTTCCCCGAATTCGGCGGCGTGCGCGGCGTCAACCATCGCGGCCTGCTCCCCACCGGCGAAACCGCCCAGTTCATCCTCGCCGGAGACGACCTCGAAAAACGCCTCGAAGTCCAGCGCCTGTTCAGCAGCGACCACTGGTTTGCCAAAGAACACATCCTTTGGCTGGAACCCGTCCCCGAAGGCGAACCCCTGATGAGCGGCAGGATCATCCTCGCCCCCGAAGTGGTGGAAGAACTCACCCTCGGCACGGTCAGCAAACCCCGCTTCAGCACCGACTTTCCCGCCGAATACCTCGAAACCGACATGGACTGGGACGACCTGGTGCTACACCCCAACACCCAGCGCCAAATCCGCGAAATCGAACACTGGATCACCCACAACCACACCCTGCTACACGACTGGGGCATGAAGAAAAAGCTCAAACCCGGCTACCGCGCCCTGTTCCACGGCCCCCCCGGCACCGGTAAAACCCTCACCGCCAGCCTGCTCGGTAAAACCACCCAGCGTGACGTATTCCGCATCGACCTCTCCCGCGTGGTTTCCAAATACATCGGCGAAACCGAAAAAAATCTCTCCCGCCTGTTCGCCAAAGCCGAACACAAGGACTGGATCCTGTTCTTCGACGAAGCCGACGCCCTGTTCGGCAAACGCACCGACATCCGCGACGCCCACGACAAATACGCCAACCAGGAAGTCGCCTACCTGCTGCAACGTATCGAAGGCTACGACGGATTAGTCATCCTCGCCTCCAACCAACGCGCCAATATCGACGAAGCCTTCGTGCGGCGCTTCCAGTCCATCATCCACTTCCCCATGCCCCGCCCCGACGAACGCCTCGAACTCTGGCGCAAGACCTTCCCCCCCCAACTCCCCCTCGCCGCCGACATCGACTGGCAGCACATCGCCGCCCGTCATGAACTCTCCGGTGCCAGCATCCTCAATATCACCCACTACTGCGCCATAGAAATCCTCGCCAACGGTTCCCCCCAACTTGACCTAAAACACCTCGAAGCCGCCATCCTGCGTGAATACATCAAAGAGGGCAAAGTCATCTAAGCAACGCCCCGCCTTACATCGGAAAAATTGGTCTGCGCCTACCAAGCAGTGATAACGTTCCCCCATTCTTCATAATAAAAACAAGGGCTATCACCATGAGTACAACAGAAGCAGACCTCGAACTCACCCCCCCGGTACAAGACAAAAACCTCGATATGGTGCGCAACATCCTGTTTGGCGAACAAGCGCGTGAAAACGAAAAGCGCCTCGCCAATCTGGAACGTTTCGTCAAAGTCTGGACAAACTCCGTGCGCGACGAAATGCGCAAAAACATGGACAGCCTCAACCACGAAATCCACATGCTGCAAGACCTGCTGGATCAGGAAGCCAAAGCCCGCATGGCAGACACCGCCACCGCCCGCAAACATTTTGAACACAGCAGCAAAGGCATAGAAAGCCTGCAACGTCAATTGCAAAGCAGCGAAACCACCCTCAACGAACGCATTACCGAAGAATCCAAGCTACTCAGCCAAATCATGGAAGAGCAACGTAACGATTTGCTCACGCAACTCAAACAGGCCACTGAACAATTACGCCAAGACAAAGCCGATCGCAAAATGCTCGCCTCCTTGCTAGAAAGCGTCAGCCATCAATTGGCAGGTGACAAGGCATAAGCCATGCAAGGCACGCCCGATATTTCACAATTGCGTCACCTACTGTTCGGCAAGGACTACGATGCCTTGCTGGCATTAAAAGCACAGTTTGAAAACTCTGCGACATACAGCGCCAGTGTTGCCAGCGTCATTGCCGAAGCGCTGCAACATCGTGAAGCACACGATGGCGGCGTCTCCAGCGTCTTAGCACCGACAGTTGAACGTGCCATGAGCCACGCTATCAGCAATGACCCCAAACGCTTTGCCGACGTGCTCTACCCGGTGATGGGGCCTGCTATCCGCAAATCCATTCAGCAAGCCCTGAATGAAGCCTTGGAAAACTTCAACCAGCTCCTCGAACAAAGCCTCTCAGTACGTTCCTGGCGTTGGCGTTTTGATGCTTGGCGTACCGGGCAATCGTATGCCCAAATCGCCCTGCTACGCACCTTGGTCTATCAGGTAGAACAAGTTTTCCTGATTCACCGTGACACCGGCTTACTGCTACAACATGTATTCTCAGAAAACGTCGCCAGCAAAGACCCAGAAATCATCTCCGGCATGTTGACCGCCATTCAGGACTTCATCAAAGATTCTTTCGCTACCACCGGCGACGACATGCTCGACACCCTGCGCTTGGGTGAACTCACTGTCTTGGTCGAACACGGCCCGCTTGCCGTGCTTGCCGTCGTAGTGCGCGGCACGGTTCCTGCCGAATTACGCGCCATGCTCGCCGAAACGGTGGAAAACATTCACCAGCAATACCACCAACAACTGCAAGCTTACCAAGGCGATACCAGCACTTTTAACAGTCTCGAACCCTTACTCCGCGACTGCCTCATTAAAAAACAAAAACAGCGCGAAAAACGCCCGCCTTGGTTAGCGTATTTGTTACTTGCCACCATCGCGGGCGCACTCGGCTGGTGGATTTACCAATACCAACAAGCCCAAGCCGCACTCGTACACCAACGGCTACAGGCAGAACACGCGCAACAAATCGCCTTACAGACATTGGGCGAACAGTTAACACAGCAACAAAGCCAACATACGAAGCTACAAGCTTCCCTACAAACCTTGCTCGACCAACAAACCCAACAACAGCAACGTAGCGCACAACAACTCACTGCCGACACCGCTGCACTGACAACACTTACCCAGCAAATAGAAGCCGCCAACTACCCGTTTGAAAAAGCCAAGGCGGACGTTAACCCGCAACACCCAGCGCTTATTGCACTCGGTAAACACATCAGTGAATTGCTGCAAACCGCGCAACGCTTGGATAAAACCCCGCAAATCATGATTGTCGGCAACGCGGATGACAGCGGCAATGACACGTTTAATCGTGAACTGGCGCAACAACGTGCTGACAACTTGCGCACCGCCCTAATCACTTCCGGCGTACCGGCATTTGTATTGGTTGCCTACGGCGCACAATATCCGGGGCTACCCAGCCATTTGCAAAAAAACGAACGCAGTACCCACTACCGCGTCAGCCTTTACTAATAACCAGAGAGGGAACCCATGATTCAGCAAAAAATATGCCTGTTAGGCTCCTTCTCGGTTGGCAAAACCAGCCTGATTCGCCGCTACGTTGACAGCCTATTTACTGAAAAATACCTTACCACCGTCGGCGTCAAAATCGATAAAAAGCAGCTTGAATTCAACGGCAAGACGCATTCCCTGATGATTTGGGACATTGCTGGGGAAGACGATTTCACCAGTATCCGCACCGCTTATTTACGCGGAATGTCTGGCTACATTATCGTCATTGATCCCACCCGCCCGCATTCGTATGAAACCGCGTTATCCATTCATGAAATGGTAAAAACCACCGTAGGTGAATTGCCAGCCGTGTTTTCCCTCAACAAAGCCGATTTAAAACCCACTTGGCAACTCGAAACCCCGCAACACCAACACCTGCAACAAATGGGACACCCTATCGTCGAAACCAGCGCCAAACAAAACATCGGCGTTGAAACCATGTTCCTGAAACTGGTCGAAAAATTAGGAGGCCAACATGGATAAACTGCTCGCCAATATCTGCGCTTCACTAAACATTGCGGTATTCTGCCAACGTACTAACGGTGCTTTCCAGCTACTCTCCCACACACCCGACTGGCTAGTATTTTTCTTGGGTCAATCTGTCTCAATGGAAGCAATACTCACTGACGCCTTCCCCTATCTCACCTGTTTCATCGACGATGCTGAACAACATTGGCAAGCGCGGAACGCCACCCCGCTATCTTCCGGCGTTTGGGTCGAAATCGACGAACTCGGCAATGAAATCGCCATTGAAGCCAATGCCTTGTGGGTAGATGGGCAAGCGGTATTACTGCTCAACAATCTAGGTGAAAAATACCGCAAAGAAGTCAGCCACCTGCAACAACTGCGCGAAGGCTTGCTCACCCAAGAAAAACTCGAAAACGAAGTCCAAAAACGCACCCTCAAAATCAAACAGCGCGAAGAAGAAATTGCCATCAAGCTGGTCAGCCTCACCAGTTATCGCGACGAAGAAACCGGTGCACACGTCAAACGCATTGGCTTATACGCCGCCGCGATGGGCAAAGCTTTGGGTTGGGACACCCAACAGATTGACGATATTCGCATTGCCGCCCCCATGCATGACATTGGCAAAATCGGTATTCCCGACCGTATCCTGCTGAAAAAAGGCAAACTCACCAGCACCGAATTCGCCATTATGAAACGCCATACCGAAATTGGCGCAAAAATGCTGCAAGACTCCCACATCCCGGTGCTCGACATGGCTGCTGACATTGCGCTGTGCCACCACGAAAAATGGGACGGTTCCGGCTACCCTCGCGGGCTGATTGGTGAAGAAATCCCCGTTTCGGCGCGTATCACCGCCATCGTTGATATTTACGATGCCTTGGTACACGAGCGTGTTTACAAAAAAGCGCTCAGTGAAGCCGAAGCGCTGGAACTCATGGGCAGCATGACCGACTCACACCTAGATGCTAAACTGTTCGAGGTATTTTTAGGCTTATTGCCGGTCATGCGCCGGATTCGTCAGGAAGTGAACGAAATTAACGAGTTACTGGTATCTTATTAAAGCGCGGAACAAACCAGCGCCACAGCCGCTCACCCAACAACACAGCCAACAATACTGCGTAAATCAGCGGTACTTCCGTGCGTGCTTTGCTGTCTGCTAACCACCAAAAGTGCAATACCCCTAATACCGTCAAGGGGTAAATCAGTGTATGCAGCCGTTGCCAGTGTCGCCCTAGCTTGCGGATCGCGGCTTTGAACGACGTTAGCGCCAAGGGCGTCATCAACACAAACGCCAGCATCCCCACCGTAATGAAAGGGCGTTCCACAATGTCATACCAGATTTCCGCCCAATCAAAAAACTGGTCAAGCCACAAGTAACTCAGTAAATGTAACACCCCGTAAAAAAAGGCAAACAGACCAAGCATACGCCGCAAGCGTATCCCTTGAACCCAGCCTGTTGCCCGCCGCAGTGTCGAGAGCAATAACGTTAGCAACAAAAAACGCAACGTCCACTCCCCCAAACTGCGCGTAATCGTTTCAATCGGATTCGCCCCCAGCGTGTCTTGCCACACGCCCAAGCCCAACAACGCCAGTGGCAGCAATGCCAATGCAAACACAACCGGCTTGAAGATTTTGGTGAAATACGGCTCACGAATCTGAACCGGAAATTGCGCACACATCAATAGTTCTTCCGTAAATCCATGCCGCTGTACAAACTCGCCACTTGTTCAGCATAGCCGTTGAACATCAGCGTTTCACGCTTGCGAAATTCACCGATACGGCGTTCTCGACGCTGACTCCAGCGCGGGTGGTCGACTTCAGGGTTCACATTGGAATAGAAGCCGTACTCACCGGGAGCCGAACGCCCCCAACTGGTATCCGGTTGTTCTTCCACAAAACTGATTTTGACGATGGATTTAATGCTCTTGAAACCGTATTTCCAGGGCACAACCAAGCGCAATGGTGCGCCGTTTTGATTCAGTAAATCCTTGCCATACAAACCCGTTGCCATGAAACTCAAGGGGTGCATTGCCTCATCCATGCGCAAACCTTCTGCGTAAGGCCAATCGAGCACATTGCGTGCCTGCCCCGGCATTTGTTTTGGGTCAACCAAAGTTTCAAAACTCACGTATTTGGCTTTGGAGGTTGGCTCAAAACGTTTCAGCAAATCCGCCAGCGGGAAGCCAAGCCAAGGAATCACCATCGACCAACCTTCCACGCAGCGCAGGCGGTAGATGCGCTCTTCCTTGCTATGAGGTTTGAGAATGTCTTCTAAGGCAAGTTTACCCGGTTTGGCACATTCGCCACCGACGGTAACGCTCCAGGGTGAGGTTTTCATCATGCTGGCGTAACGGGCAGGGTCGCTTTTATCCGTGCCAAATTCGTAAAAATTGTTGTAAGTGGTAATGTCGTCGAAAGGCGTTTGTTCTTCATCGGTCGAAAACGCTGATTTCGCCGTAGCGCTCAAGGGGAAGCCACTTGCCCCGATTAATGCGATTCCTCCTAGTGTTTTTAGAAAATCCCGCCGCCGCTGGTAAAGCGCGTAGTCGGTCACATCGTTGTCGGTCAGATCGAATGGGCGTTTGATTAACATGCTGATCCCTCCTTAATTGATGTTATTACGCATCAACACGCGGTTTGGATGCAAATAACCACGCAGATACGTTATGCTAATTTATCATTGAGAGGAATACGCCATGCTATTTACCGCCCTGACTGCCACACTCGAAACCGCCTTCAATGCTTGGTTGCAATTGGATAAAGCCAGCCACGGTAACGCCTTGGCACAGTTGCAAAGCTTGCAAGGCAAGCTGATCTGCTTACACATCAGCAACCCTGATCTCAAACTGTATTTTCTTCCCACGGCTGACACCGTGCGTGTCACCACGGCGTATGAAGCCGAACCCGACGTCACCATTCACGGCTCCGCACTGGCATTGATACGCTTATCTGCTGCTGAAGATACCGGCAAAGCCATGTTAGCCAACGGCATTAAAATCGACGGTGATATGGGCTTGGGCAACCGTTTCAGCGCCATCTTGCGCGAAATCGACGTGGATTGGGAAGAATTGCTGTCACGCGCAGTCGGCGATGTGCTTGCACACCAAATGGGTCAATTGGCACGTGATAGTAAAGGCTGGCTGGACGATTCTGCGCACGCCATGCGCCTGAATACCCAAGAATATTTGCAGGAAGAAGCACGCTTATTGCCCGCCGAAGCCGAAATCCGCAGGTATCTGGATGAAGTCGATACGCTGCGGATGGATGCCGATCGCCTAGAAGCGCGGCTCAAACGGCTGGAACTCAAGGCTTAGGCGGCTTTTGAATGCTCGCAATCGACACATGTGTGATCGAAGCTTTGCCTGTGGCAGGTTGCGGCTTCACGCCCGCAGCGGGTGTATCCACATGGAAATAACGGTAGCCACTGATAATGCCGGAAATGCTTGCCCCCTTGCCTTTCAGGTCATGCAATACCACCGCCACCACATGCGCCACCGTAAAACCCAGAATCAGGCTCGCCAAACCGCCGTGCAGCCCAAACATCGACATTCCCAAGAATTGATACGGCGCGTTATAAAATAAACCCGTGACTGCGCACACCAGCAACACCAACCAAAACAGCGGGTAGATCACGCGCCAAAACGGGTTATGCCCATACCAATTCGGCAGAGGAAACCGCGCAAAGCTCAGGTAAAACAGCACCATTTGCTTCATGCCCACCCATTGCGCCTTATCCGGCAAAAACGCACGCCAATTTGCAGTACCGGGTAATAAAAACATCAAAATCACCCGCCCTACCACCGTAATCAGCACCAATTGCCCCACAATCATGTGCCAATCGCGCCAGAAGTCAGGATCCACCACACCCTGTTGCAATACCCACGCACTCGCCAATAAAAACAGCACTCCGGCAGCAATCAGACCATGGGTTAGGCGTACCCAACCCGACCAAACCAACACATAGCGTATCGTTTCTTGTTGCATGAAAGCCTCTCTAACTGCATTAATTCCAGAAAACCAGTCTAGCAGGAATTTAAAATAATAGTGGTATTCAGCTAGGGATTAGCCTACTCTGGCAGAAGCTACAGAGATCACCCTGGCAGTTTTAACAGTTCCCTCCGGTTACTTCACGAACACCTTCCCCGTTACCTGTTAGCACAAACTCACTCACACCTGTTTTTAAAGGAAATTTATCATGGCTACAGGCAAAGTAAAATGGTTTAACGACACCAAAGGTTTCGGCTTTATTTCTCAAGACGATGGCGGCCCGGACGTATTTGTTCACGTCAGCGCTATCCAAAGCTCAGGCTTCAAAACCTTGGCAGAAGGCCAACCCGTTAGCTTTAACGTAGAAAAAGGCAACAAAGGCCCACAAGCCAGCAACGTCGTTCCCCAATAAGCTTTCAGCCTAGCGCTTATTCAGCATCCGGGCTGGCTTGCCTCCACCTCTCGCGGGTAACAGCAGCCAGCCCGTTTCCTATTGGGTACTAGCATTGCCCAGCCTACTCATTCACCCTACCATTCGGGGATCTCACCATGAAAACACTCTTCATCGGCAATATCGCGCCTCAAGCAACTGAAAAAGAACTTCGCGCCCTCATCGAACCCTTCGGCACGATTCGTAAACTGGAAATGCCCCGCGATATTTTCAGTGGCAAATGCAAAGGCTTCGCCCTGATCGACATGGAAGGCCACGAAGCCCGTGCAGTCATGGGCGGTTTGAATGGCAAAACCTTCCTCGATAACCCGCTTAAAGTAAGCGACGATAAACCCAAAGCCAAAGGCCGTGGTCGTCGTTAGAACGATACCTCAATGCGGTAGCATATTTTCTTGCAATCGTTTATGTTTCTGACATGAATGAATTTGTCAAACCACCCAAATCCCTGCTGAGCAAAGTCGGCAAAGCCATCGGCGAATACCAGCTTATCCGTGAAGGCGACCGCATTTTGTTGGGGCTATCCGGCGGCAAAGACTCGCTGGCTTTGCTGCACTTGCTCAACCATTTTCAGCGCCACGCGCCGATCAAATTTGAATTTGCGGCGGTCACGATTGACCCACAAGCCGACACGTTTGACCCGTCACCGCTAATTCCGTACATGGAAAGCCTGGGCATTCCCTACCATTACGTGCGCGAACCGATTGTGAAGTTGGCGGAAACCCACATGGATAACAGTTCCTATTGTGCGTTTTGTTCGCGTATGAAGCGCGGTTTGATGTACCGTACCGCCCGCGAACACGGCTATAACGTCTTGGCACTGGCGCAACATTTGGACGATTTGGCAGAAAGTTTTCTCATGTCAGCGTTTCACGGCGGCAAACTCAAAACCATGAAAGCGCATTACCGCATTGATGCGGGAGACTTGCGCGTCATCCGTCCACTGGTGATGGCACGCGAACGCCAAACCGCCGATTTCGCCAAAGCCGCTGCCTTGCCGGTGATTGTGGAAAATTGCCCCATGTGTTTCGATATGCCAACCCAACGTCAACACATGAAAGAATTGCTGGCAGGTGAGGAGCAGCAAAATACTAACCTGTTCAAGAGCTTGTTAACTGCGATGCAGCCATTGATACGCGATGGTTTGGAAAAAACCTGAATTGTTGACAATTATAGGCTTTTTCTACCATTCGGCTGGACACTTGCCCCAGATTGTATAAAGATATGACCCAATAATAAGGTGGCATCAGCCACTGGATTTAACACCGCAGCAGAATTACCCGACTAGAGATGAGGAGTCTTCCAGCATGACAGAAATGAAAATCTTCCCAGTACCCGCCGAATTTGCTGCCCAAGCAAACATCAATGCCGAACAATACGCCACGATGTACCAGCAATCGGTTGACGATCCGTCAGCGTTCTGGGGCGAACAAGCCGAAAAATATTTAAGCTGGTCAAAGAAGTGGGACACGGTTCTCGACTGGAGCTTTGGTGCGAATGACCTGCATATCAACTGGTTCACCGGCGGCAAACTCAACGTTTCTTATAACTGCCTTGACCGTCACCTCGACACCCGTGGCGACCAAGTGGCGATCATTTGGGAAGGCGATAGCCCGAACGAAGACCGCAAAATCACTTACCGCGAACTGCATACCGAAGTATCTAAATTTGCGAACGTGCTGAAAGGCCGTGGCGTGAAAAAAGGCGACCGCGTATCCATTTACCTGCCAATGATCCCAGAAGCAGCCGTAGCAATGCTGGCGTGTGCGCGTATCGGCGCAATGCACTCCATCGTATTCGGTGGTTTCTCACCGGATGCGCTGCGTGACCGTATCCAAGATGCGGAATGCGGCGTGGTCATTACCTCTGACCAATCCATGCGTGGCGGCAAGAAAGTGCCATTGAAAGGCAATGCTGACAAAGCGATGGATCAATGCCCAACCGTTCACACTTGCATCGTGGTACAACGCGGTGGCGATCCGGTTAAATGGAACGACACCCGTGACGTTTGGTATCACGAAGCGGTTGCTGCTGCTGATGCGGATTGCCCACCGGAAGACATGGACGCTGATGATCCACTCTTCATCCTTTACACGTCTGGTTCTACCGGCAAGCCTAAAGGCGCATTGCACACCACTGGCGGCTACCTGCTGCAAGCAGCAATGACCCACAAAACCGTGTTTGACTACAAAGACGGCGAAATTTACTGGTGTACGGCTGACGTAGGCTGGGTAACAGGTCACTCTTACATTGTGTACGGCCCGCTGACCAACGGCGCGACCACGCTGATGTTTGAAGGTATCCCCACTTACCCGGATGCGGGGCGTTTCTGGGATGTGTGCGACAAGCACGACGTTTCCATTTTCTACACCGCGCCAACGGCTATCCGTATGTTGATGGGGCAAGGCGAAGAGCTGGTTAACCGCGCCAAACTCGACAAGTTGCGCTTGCTGGGTACGGTCGGCGAACCCATCAACCCCGAAGCATGGCATTGGTACAACCGTGTCGTCGGTCGTGGTCGTTGCCCGATCGTGGATACCTGGTGGCAGACTGAAACCGGCGCACACATGCTGACCCCATTGCCGGGTGCAACCGCGTTGAAACCGGGTTCTGCGACTACCCCATTCTTCGGTGTACAACCGTGCCTGCTGGATGACAAAGGCGTGGAAATCGAAGGCAATGGCGTAGAAGGTTTGCTGTGTATCAAAGCCCCTTGGCCTTCGATGATGCGCACCATTTACGGCGATCATAAGCGTTTCTATGAAACCTATTTCGCGATGTATCCGGGTTACTATTTCACTGGCGACGGCGCACGTCGTGACGAAGACGGTTATTACTGGATCACCGGGCGCGTGGATGACGTATTGAACGTTTCCGGGCATCGTCTCGGTACGGCGGAAATCGAATCTGCGTTGGTACTGCACCCGAAAGTCGCCGAAGCAGCCGTTGTTGGCTACCCGCACGAGCTGACCGGTCAAGGCATCTACGCTTACGTCACCTTGATGGCGGGCGAAGAGGGTACGGATGCGCTGAAGAAAGAACTGGGCGATTTGGTACGTAAAGAAATCGGCCCAATCGCGAAGGTTAACCTGATTCAGTGGGCTCCGGGCTTACCGAAGACCCGTTCCGGTAAAATCATGCGCCGGATTCTGCGTAAGATTGCTGCGAATGAAGTTGATGGTCTGGGCGATACGTCCACATTGGCTGACCCAAGCGTGGTGGATAACCTGATCGACTGCCGCGAAAACAAGTAAGCTCTTAGCTCGCAGCCCCTCTCCTCGCTTCGAGAGGGGTTTTTCCTGCTGTTATTTCACGCTTTGACATCCTCCCCTCCCTAAAGGAAGGAGATTCCTACTGCATGTTGCCGCCAGTATTCGCACAATTTGGAGAAGGTTTGTTGTTCATCTGCTGGGAATTTGAAACGCATATCGAGCGCACCATCGCTTAGGTGTCATGTCCCATCGGTTCATTTTCCCAACGGGTATTGGGCGAGTTCTGTACGCAGGTTTTGGTAAAGACCCTCTGTCCACGAGGGCAAGTTCGCGGTTGGTACGTTTGCTGATGCTGCTAACCGGAAATCGGTCGGGGCAATCATCACGCGCACGTTTTCCTTGCCTACCCACGCCACTAGCGCAAACAATTCTTCCGCTACCACATCGCCCATTGCCAGACAGCCGATGGATTTGGCTTTGCCGTGGATCATAATGTCCGACCCCAGCTTTTCACGCCCGTCAGCCAGCCCCCATTCGCGGTCAACAGCGTTGGGGTAATTGAGCCGTAACGATACATGGAACAGGCTGTTGGGGTTAAGCGATTCGATGGCGTAAATGCCTTCCGGCACTTGGCGGTCGCCTTCGCGCAACTTCGGTCCCAATACCCCGCTGGCGGCTTGGATGGGGTAGGTTTGTACCTGTTGCCACGCGCCTTGCGGGTCACGGGCGTAGAGTTCCAGCCGCTTGCTGTCTTTGAATGCCAGTAAGGTGATCGCGGTGGGTGGGAATGCCACGCCTGCTTGCTGGAAATGCGGGGCAAGGCGGTTGGTCGCAGCCGTGCCGAATTGCTCCAGCCGTTGTGCCACGGAATATTTGCCGCTGGTTTTGAGTTTGAGGTAATCCATCACAGTTGCAGTCTTGTCGGGGAAAAACAGTGCCAATCCAGCGCCAATGAGTGCGAGGCTTAGCAGGGTGAAAAGGGCTTTTTTAAGCATAAGCCAGCCCCCCCTTTATCTTGTGTGATTGCCGCCCTTGTTTCATGGGATGGCTTCCCAGCCGGACGGTGGTGGTGGAAGCTGGCTGCGCACCTTTTGCAGACAGGCTTTATCTGAAGATGAACTGATACTATTTAATACCCAGTATCCCGTTTCTCGGATGGTTTTTCTGGTGGGAGGTGGGTCTGGAGGGTAGTCATAACCAGATGGGGCTTGGGCTTGAACAGGCAGCGGTGGTGCGGTAGGAGTGCCTTTCCATGAGGAGGCAACCATTTCCACGGCAATATTCATGGCGGCGCAAGTGCCTGTTTGTGCAAGAATGTTACCGACTACTCCTACATCCGATTGATAGTGGGCATCCAAGGCAATCTGGCGCAATTTTGTATAGGCAGGGTCAGCAGGTTTTTTTTGTAGCTGGTATACCAACGCTTGCTGGGCAAAAAACTGTGGGTCAAATGACCACTCTTCGCCTGCATCGTTCTTGTTGGGTCGGAATATCCTCCTGATTAGTTCTTCACCTGAATACGTTTCACCCAGTATTTTCGCCCGGTCTGGAGAGGGGCATAACATATTGCCCTCCTTTCCCGAACAATAGATACCCATGACAATTTGTGCACAACCTGTCTGGGTGGCAGCAACAAGTGCCAGTAACAGCAAATGGCGGGAAATGGATTTTTTCATTAATTGTTTCCTTTGGGTGTTGGGGTTTCCGCAGCCGGGTATTTTGTCTCTACCACTACCTTCATGTTGGTGTCGATATAACCGCAGTCAAGGTAATCACGCCTGTCCCCCTTGCGTTTGCAAACCTGCGCGTAGCCGGTGCGGAAGTCATCTGACCAGACGTAATCCGTTTGGTGGACAATCTTCATCATGCGGTCGTAGTAGGCGACTTTGCCATTTACCCAGCCCACCGCCAAGCCTTTCTGGAACGGCAAGCAGCCATTGTCAGCCGCAACGGTTTTGCGCCCTAGCCCTTCTTGCGTCAGGAAATACCAGCCGCTGCTGGCTTTTTTGTTGGTGGTGACGCGGATGCAGTCCATGCCATAAAAATTGCGCCAATCCACCTTATCGAGTGCGGGTTGGTTGAAGTGCAATAGCCCGGTTTTATCCAGCGTGCCGCAACTGCCCTTGCTGCCAAATTCCCCCACATCATCGGTCGTCGAGTACAGGCAATCCGTCACCACTTCGGCGGACTCATCATCCATTGCTCGCCAAAACCGCCCCAGACAGGGAGGTGGTTTTTTCCAACCGCGCTTGTCGTGGTCTGCCTGCGCCTGCGTGTCAGAGGTGAGCAACTTGAGTGGGATTTCTATTTCATCTTCCGAAACACGTAGCACGCTGTTCCAGTAGGCATAGGAATAATCGGCAACATCCTTGTCACCCCGATACGTTTCGTATAACTGGAAGGCGGCGGGGCTGAAGCCCGCTTTCTGCTTCAGCCGTTGTTCTTGTTCGGCGGTTAGGTGGAATTCGTTGAGCGTTTCCCATTCACCTTCCAAATGGCAATTTCTGAGGTTTTCAATGAAACCCTTTTGCCCTTCATCCAGCGTAAGGGTCAGCACTTCGCCGTCCGCATAATGCCCTTTGGTCAACGGTAGCCCATCAGCGATTGCGCCCTGTGCCAGCAGAAACAAGCTGCAAGCAAACAATAAAGGGGGAATATTTTTCATGAACTTCGCCCAAATTTCTTGATCAGGAAGCCAAACGCCGCACCATACAGCGTATATACCGCCACAAAGAAAAGAGGGGCAACAACCCATCCCGATTCGCCTGGTAAGGGCAGTGCATCGACGACAAACCCTAAAGAAAGGTTGTAAAGCCCTGCGGAAGCCCAACCACCAAACATGAGTGCGAAACTTGCCCCCAAGCCGATGATGAAGCCAATCAGTGTGGCAATGCCGATAATGTGTTTTTTCATGGTGCAGTTCCCTTATGGCATACGGATAACATGGCTTCATTCCAGCGGCTGCCATAGTCAAATGTTGTAGTGTGAATATAGGTTATTAGGATTCCCGCTATGTCCACTCCGTCTTTCACATCCCCGCTCATAATGTCCTCCCCCGTATTCAACGGGACGAAACGCCCCGGCAATTCTTCCAACAGGTGAAACTTCACAATATTTGTCCCCGGCACTTGATAGCGACCATCCATAGCGTTTGCCCCTTCCAGCAGTTTGATGGGGCAATCACGGTTAGCCCATTTGTCCATCAGTAATTGGGGAAGAATTGGCTCGAAAGGTGGCTGATTTTCTATCGCGTCACGAAATGCTCGCCCCATGTAAGGTATAACAGCCACATGGGGGGAGAATTGCCAAGGGCGATAAGCTGCGGCAAGTTTGCCGTTGTTGGCACTGTCGTTCAGTATTCCCAACAGGTAACGCTCACCACGGGCAATGGCAGCACGCGCATCTGCTTCCGGGTTGGCGGTTTGGAGTCGGGTGTTGAGTTCCTGATAATAGCCGACATTAAGATTAGCTTTCAGTTCTTGGCTGGTTTTAGGCGGGTTTTTGAGAAAGTACGCAATATCACCCGCTACTTTATGGTTGAGCGTAAGTAGTTGAGAAGTGGTGGGAAGCGGCATCGTGGCAGGAGATGAGGAAATACAGCCTGCGAGCAATGATGCGCCAAGAAAAAGGATGGGTAAGGTTTTTTTCATGGCGTACCTACTACCCTGCTGGCATACCAGCCACTCAGCATGATGGCGATTGCCGTTGGCAGTATGGACAAAACCGTGATCCCCAGTCCTAAGCCTGCTGTTGCCAGACCATTTTCTTCAAACAATGATGCCAGCAACCATACCCAGCCCCCGCCCAGCAGGCTTTGTAATGCTGCAAGTGCCAGCCCAAGCGTGATTATCCGTCTGTAGGTGGGCAAATGTGCCAGCAAATTGGTGCGGATCAGCAAGTAAACACCCATCAAGGACAGCAATGCAGGGGCTATCCATGTCTGGATCGCTCCCATAAAAAAAACGGTGCGGTCTTCTCCCAAGGCTTCACTGAGGGTAGTTTCTCCGATAAAAGCACCGCTGAAAACCTGAAGAAGCATCCAGAATGAAGAGGCAATGGCAGCAAACCCCGCACAGGCAAGCCCCAGCTTGAGCCATGTTTGCAAGGTAAGTGGGTGGGTGGTGTTCATTGTGTTTCCTTTGTGTTGTTTATTGCAGGGCTTCGACGTTAGCGCCTAAACAAAAGTTCAGCAGAAAAATGAAGTTGCGTTATCTGCTACCCACGGTAGCAGCCCGTTAGCCTTGCCATCCTGTGGCTTGCCGCGCATCGCGTTTCTGGTTAGCCTGCGCTGCATAATTCGATACCAATGGAAAAACCATGAATTCACACCAACACCACTACACACCGTTATGCCACGCAGGTTTCTGGGTTTTGTGGTTGATTTTGCTGGTTTCTCTGCTGCTGGCGGCTTTTCTGGTGGGGAGTTCCAGCCTATCAGTGTGGCAAGCCAACGCAACCCCGACGGGCGCTTGGGCTATGCTGATGCCAGCGGGAGGGATTGCGATGCTGGAAGTCGTGGGTGCAGCCGTATTGCAATGGTTCTACTGGCGGCGTGCGGCATCCCCGTTGGCGTTGTGCCTCAGCACGGCGGGGGCTGTTGCCGTTGCAGTGCTGGCATTACCAATGGTGGGGGTGATGGATGGATTTTAGGAATTTAGTGCTGTTGCACGGTATCACGTTTTTGATCAGGAGGGGGATGAACATGCGTTGAGTTGCTATCTACTGAAGAGAAAAACTTGCGAAATGGATATAAATGGCTATATAAATGGATATGCCCAATATTCATACCCTCACCATAGATACTACTATCCTTGATCTCATCGCCAAAATCGACGAGTTCAAGGGGGCTTGGCTGTCATTCGGCACACTCGCCCCTGATCGGCTTTTTTCCCTGCGTCGGGTTGCCACTATTGAAAGTATTGGCTCGTCTACCCGTATTGAGGGGAGCAAACTTTCAAATCAAGACATTCAAACGCTGCTTGCTCGTCTGGAAATCAAGCGGTTTGATACGCGTGATGAACAGGAGGTGGCGGGTTATGCTCAAGTCATGGAGTTAGTCTTTTCAGCGTGGCAACACATCAGCCTAACAGAAAATCATATCAAACAAATTCACCGTGATTTGCTCCAGTACAGCAACAAAGACGATAATCACCGGGGCAACTACAAGACCACCTTTAACCACGTTGGGGCTTTCAATGAAAAAGGGGAGCAAGTGGCGATAGTATTTGAAACAGCCACCCCATTTGATACCCCCCGTTTTATGCAAGAGCTGGTGGACTGGTACAACCGGGAACAACAGGAAAGGAACATACACCCATTGCTTGCCATCGCGGTTTTTGTGGTGGTTTTTCTCGAAATACATCCTTTCAAAGATGGAAATGGTAGGCTTTCCCGTGTCCTGACAACCTTGCTACTCCTCAAAGCGGGTTATGCTTATGTGCCGTATAGCTCGCTCGAAGCAGTCATAGAGCAAAACAAACAGGCTTACTATGTAGCCCTTAGACAAACGCAAGGCACTATTAGAACCGATTCACCCAACTGGCAACCGTGGATAGTGTTTTTTCTGCGTTCGCTACTTTCTCAAGTCATCGCCTTAGAAAAGAAAGTGGCTCATGAAAAAATAGTATTGGCGGCATTGCCTGCCTTGTCACTCGCTATTCTCGAACTGACGAAAAATACAGGTCGTGTAACCGTTAATGAAATTGTGACTGCTACCGGGGCAAACCGAAACACGGTCAAGGCGCATTTGCAGAAGCTCGTACAGGCTGGGCAAATCAAGCAATATGGCGCGGGGCGTGGGGTATGGTACTCACTTTCATGAGGCTCCTGTATCCCATCATCAGCGGAATACAACAACCTCCATACCCAGCCCCACATCCTGCCAAACCTTATCCGCTGTCAATACGGGCAAATCCAGAAACAGACCCAGCCCAAGGCAAATGCGGTCAGCTTGCGACAAGCCGTATTCCTTACCCACTGTTGCCAACATTGCCACGGGTAAAATATGGGTTTCCTCAAATGGGATGATGGCTATCCCCAAGCTACTGATTAATTGCAACACAGGGGCGACAGGCAAACCATCACGGCTGAAACGGGACGCGACCTCCAGCAAATTAACACTGGAAATGCAGCAATCATCCAAATAACCCGCGACGATTTCATGCCCCGTTTCCTTGAACATAAACGCCAATAGCGCAGAAGCGTCGAGGACAATCATTCGTGCATTGCCTCCGCACGGCGTTCAGCTATCAACGTATCGACGACTTGGGTGGGTTTTTTATCGCCGTACATCTGATCGACCCATTGCTGTAGTTGTGCAAAATCGGCCGATTTCGGTGGCGGCTTACACACTTGGATCAAGATTTGGCGGGCTTCCGCCTCCATACTGCGCCCCCGCAAAGCAGCGCGGACACGTAAAGCGGCATGAATATCATCAGGCAAACTGCGAATACTTAACGTAGCCATAACACTTTATCTCCGTTCAACAATACAGTTTAATGTAGTTATTGCCTGCATTGCTGTCAATGCTATCTGATTGACGCATCCTCATTTTTACAACCGAATTTGCTGTGAGCTGGATGTTCACTCTACATTTTCTCCAGCAGCGTATCAGGCTGTTTCCCCAGCATCTCCCCCAACGCCAGCCGCGACGTTGCCGCCACCAATGCACGGCTCAATTTGCGCGGCGCAAACAATACGTTTTCCACAAACTCCTGATTGCTAAACACAATATCCTCCGCTGCGGGTGCGAATGCACGCTCACGACTGATACGCGCCACCCGCCCTAAATTCACCCCACGCCCATCATCCAGCACCAATAAATGTGGGCATAATTGCCGATACGGGTCAGGTCGGGGAAAATCCACAATCGCCAGCAATACAAAAGGCTTACCCGTGAAACTCACACCGGCATTGATTTCAGTCGAGTCAATTTCCACCACATACAACGGCTGCCCAATCAAGCCACGCAATTGCTCTACTTGCTGGTAATACGCCGCAGAAGGCCACAAATCTTCAGCATGATTCATCATAATTTGCCACTTTATTATTCAATTTACAGAAAGCCTAGCATGTTAGGATACACTCTTTAATAGCCTACCAACGAGACAGGAAACGCCGAGGTTTATGACACAGGATACACGTCTTGAACAATTAACTCAGTGGGTCAACAGCCTACCCCAGTGGGAACACGCCGTACTGGAACCCGCCTCAGCCGATGCCAGTTTCCGCCGCTATTTTCGTGCCCGTGGGGCGGAAGGCGCAGCCATTTGCATGGATGCCCCTCCCGATAAAGAAGACATCCGCCCGTTTGTGGAAGTCACCCACTTACTGAGTGCTACGGGCGTCCATGCGCCGCAATTATTAGCGCAAAATTTGCTGGATGGTTTTCTGCTATTGGAAGATTTAGGCAATACCAGCTACCTCAGCCAACTGACACCAGAAACGGTTAAAGACTTGTATGCCGATGCCCTGCACGCCCTTTTGCAACTCCAGCAAGCCGACTGTGACCACCTGCCCGTTTATAATGAACGTATCTTGCGCCGTGAAATGGAGCTGATGCCTGAATGGTTCCTGAAAACGCATTTAGGCTTCACTGAAGAAGAAATTCCACACGAACTAATTCAGCAAACTTTTGAAGACCTGATTGAAGCAGCCATCGGTCAACCCGTCGCCTTTGTACACCGCGATTACCACAGCCGCAACCTGATGGTGACGCCCGACAACAATCCCGGCATTATTGATTATCAAGATGCACTACTGGGGCCTACGACCTACGACTTAGTTTCCTTGTTACGCGATTGCTACATTGTCTGGCCACAATCAATGGTGGAATGGTGGGTCGATTGTTACCGCAAAGAAGCCATTGCTGCCGGTATCCTGCCTCCCGTTGACCAACAAACCTACCAGCAATGGTTTGACCTGATGGGGCTGCAACGCCACCTCAAAGTGCTGGGGATTTTTGCCCGCCTCAATCACCGTGACGGCAAACCGGGCTACCTTAACGACTTGCCACTGGTACTAAGTTATGTGCTGCATGTAGGCTCACGTTACCCGGAAACCAGTGAACTGATCGAATGGATGCGCCGCGCAGGCATTCCTGAACGCATCGGCACTGTCCACATTCCTGATTGATGCCTACCATGAAAGCCATGATTCTCGCCGCCGGGCACGGCACACGGATGCGCCCCTTGACCGACCATACCCCCAAACCGTTGCTGCCCGCTGGCGGCAAACCGTTGATCGTGTGGCACATCGAAAAACTCAGCCGTGCGGGTTTTCGCGACATAGTGATCAACCTAGCGTGGTTGGGCTGGAAAATCCCCGCCACCCTAGGTGATGGTTCACGTTGGAACGTCAACTTACACTATTCTGACGAGCAGCAAGAGGGTGCACTGGAAACCGCTGGCGGCATTATCAAAGCACTACCCTTGCTGGGTAATGAGCCATTTTTGGTAGTGAATGGTGATGTGTGGTGCGATTACCCGTGCCATCCCTTCCACTTGGCGGAACACGATCTGGCGCATCTGGTGCTGGTTCCCAACCCGGCACACCACCCACAAGGGGATTTTGCACTAAAGCAAGGGCGTATTAGCAGCAGCGACGAACCCCGTTACACCTTCAGTGGCATTGGCTATTACCGCCCTGAACTGTTCGCCGGATTGCCTCAAGGCAAACACCCACTCGCACCCTTATTACGCCAAGCAATGCAAAACGCACAAGTCAGTGGGGAATACTTTGACGGCGACTGGCGGGATATCGGCACACCCGAACGCCTGGCAGAATTAGATCGCGACCTGTCAGCGTAGAGACACAAAATTTTGCGTCTCTACCACCGCATCCAACAGCGTGGTTTCTAACTTGCACCAGGGCGAATAACGCCCGGCAGCGTCAGCCGCCAACACTTGCTTGAAATCTTTCCATGGAATCCAGCGAGTGGCGGCTACTTCTAACCGGTTAGGCATGGGTTCATCGCGGGTACGCGCCAACCATACCGGGCAGATTTCATTCTCAACCACACCACCGTATTCACAACGGTACTGGAAATTGGGTAAGGCTTCGTGCAAATCATACACCTGCATCCCCAACTCCAGCGCTACACGCCGCTGAATCGCCTCTGCGACCGATTCGCTTAAGGCGGGATGCCCACAACAGGAATTTGACCAGAAACCGGGCCATGTCAATTTGTTGAAACTGCGCTGTTGCAGCAACAACTCACCTTCCCGATTAAAAATAAACACCGAAAATCCCCGATGCAGCGGGGTTTCCAGCGTATGCACTTGGCTTTTCGGCAGAGTCCCCAGCACCGCATTATGCTGATCGACCAACACCACGTGTTCCATCCAGCTATCAGGTCGGGTGGACGTATTCACGTGGATCGTCACGGTAGCCCCCTTCCACACCTTTAACGACAACCGCTACGGCATCATGAGCGTGCAAGCTTTCCATGTGATTGACACGCAACCAGAAATCGCGCACCGAAATATCGTCGTTCAGGGCATTTTTCAAGCGACGTGCCGCGTCTTCACAGAACATCAGATTTGCCGCATTCAAACGCGCAAATTCTTGTTCATCTTCGCGTTTTACCGTAGCTTGTACCGGGGTCTTGAGCGCCTCTTCCACCTGGTCGATCAGGCTGGTAATGGGCAGTGTGCGCACTTTTTCTGCCAATTTTACCCGCACTTGTGCAATGCTACGCTGGCTGTGCGGGGTCGCCCGAATCCCATTGGTTGTTCCTAACCAGTCGAAAACGGTGTTTGCATCCACTACTGAAGCATCGCCGAACGTTTCGCGGAAACCTTCCTGAATTAACTGCCGCGCTAATGCCGCCGAACACGGGCAAGTAGAAGAATAAGGCACTTCCACACTGACTTCGGTATCAATCTGCCCATGACGCAAGGTAGCCGCTACTTTAACGGGGTAATTCTTCCACCCGCTGTTATCGCTCAACAAGGAATTACGGCGCTCGAAATAGTCAAACCGGCATTCCAGATAAGCGGCATCACTTAAGCCACCGTGAGTATCGACAAATTGCGTAATGGTTCCGCGTAAAACCTCAGGGGTCAGATCATTCATGCCGAGGATGGTATCGAGTGCCACGTACAAGCGCGACATGTGGATACCCTTGCTATTCGGGTCGATGAGATTGACGTAAGCTTGCACCCGCGCCAACGTTTGCACCCGATCGCCTTTGGCACTACGTAAAAAAACGGGCAACTCAATCTGGCTCATTCCTACCCAGTTGAGCGTTCCTTTAGCACCTGCAAGGGGTTGCTTGGCAACATCCGGCATAGCGGCAACCGCACAGGGCAATTCCTGGCAGGCATTTGTAGACATCATGTGAATTCCTCTTAGTCACGGCTTGGCGTTATGACTACCACAGTAACAAAACACCCAACACAGTGACAATTTACCTAGAGCAGGCGTTGATTAAAGGGCTTTACGCTGCACATGGAAATACCCCAACAGGGAGTGATAAACCGGCCAGATAACAATGCTGCTCAGCAATGAGGCCCAGTAAATCCAACCCAGAGCACCACCGCTGCTGATTACCCGCAGCATCCACAGGTTCACCAACATATACACACCTAAAATAGCGAACAAGAGCGCCAACTGTTGTAAAAAGGCTTCCGGTGTCATCCTCAAACTGAGACGCACAGCCAAATAAGTCACTAACACATAACCTAAAGCATGTTGCCCCAGCAAAGAGCCGTATAAAGCATCAACTATTAGGCCAATAGCAAACACCATCACCAGACTGATGCGATCACGAATAATCAGTGCCCAGTGTACTAACGTTAATGCCACCCATTCTGGTCGCCAAAAAGCCACAGACTCCCCTAAGGGAATGATTGACAACACTATCGCTAGAATAAGCGTCAGCAATACCGCACCAGGAAATCGTGGGTCATTAACGGGCATCTAATTCCCCCCTGCTGGCTGCACAGTTTCGTCACTGGCCTTGCCTCGCACTAACAAAACCTCTCGCACTGCTTCATAATCAACCAATGGCATAGCCCACACCGTTGCAAACAAATCACCTTGCTTAAATTCCACCCCTTTGGGCAGTACTTTCGCCACCTCATAACCGGCAGGGAACAAACCACCCAAACCAGATGACACAAACACATCACCTTCCTTGACGGTGCTGCTTGCAGGCAAGTTTTTGATTTCCAAAGGCATTCCTCGCCCATGACCATTTGCCAAGCCACGTTCACCGGTACGCTGATTTTGTACTGGAATAGAATGTTCACGGTCGATAAGTTGCATAACGCTGGAGTCAAAGGGGGTAACATTCACCACCTGTCCATAAATTTTATTACCATCGAGGACAACTTGGCTTTCCTTCACACCATCACGGCTTCCCTTATTCAGAGTAACCAACCCCCGTACAGGGTCTTGAGCAACCTTAAAGATTTCTGCCATCAAAAAAGTATAAGTATCGCGGGGAGCAGCATTCAACATAGTGCGTAGACGCTGGTTCTCAGCCAATACCCTATTCAGGTCTTGCTGTTGCGCAGAAAACACCTGCACTTGCTGCTTAAGGCTGATATTTTCCTCTGATAATTGACGTTGCGCGGAAAAAAAACCACTAGAACGTTGATAAGCACGCTGCGGAAAGTCAACGCCATACAGCAGCGGGTAAGCCATCATAGTCGCAAACGTGCGCACGGGCGCTAATGCCGCAGGATTACGATTATCCACGGCCATCAACACCAATGCCCCTAAGATCAATACCATGAACCGAAAAGAAAAGCCCGGCGTAGCATGATAGTTTGTGTCGTTAATAATCGCCTCCGCTGCTGTTTGTCATACAGCTTGATCATCAGTCGGTAGCGAGGAAGTTAACGCCTTCTTCTTCCATGATTTCCAGAATCTTGCCGCCACCACGGGCCACGCAAGTCAATGGATCATCAGCAATAACAACCGGAATACCTGTTTCCTCCATCAACAAACGGTCAAGGTCACGTAACAAAGCACCACCACCCGTCAGCACAATCCCACGATCTGCAACGTCAGCAGCCAATTCTGGTGGCGTTTGCTCCAACGCTGTTTTCACCGCACTGACGATACCGAACAGGGGTTCTTGCAAAGCTTCAAGAATTTCATTACTCGTCAAGGTGAAGCTGCGTGGCACACCTTCAGACAGGTTACGCCCCTTGACTTCAATTTCCAGCAATTCTTTACCGGGGTAAGCAGAACCAATTTCGCACTTAATGCGCTCAGCGGTGGCTTCACCAATCAACATCCCGTAATTACGGCGCACATAGCTGATGATTGCGTCATCCAAACGGTCACCCCCAATACGTACCGAAGCCGAGTACACAATCCCGCGCAATGACATGATCGCCACTTCGGAAGTACCACCACCAATGTCCAGCACCATGGAACCAATCGCCTCATCCACCGGAATGCCTGCACCGATGGCTGCCGCCATGGGTTCCTCAATCAGGTAAACTTTGCGAGCACCAGCCCCTAGTGCAGAATCTTTAATCGCACGGCGCTCAACTTGCGTTGCTCCACACGGCACACAAATTACCACCCGTGGGCTTGGGCGCAAAATACGACCAGCATCCACTTTACGAATAAAATGTTGCAACATCTTTTCGGTGTAGGTGAAATCGGCAATAACGCCGTCTTTCATCGGGCGGATCGCGGTAATATTCTCTGGGGTGCGCCCCAACATTTTCTTGGCTTCCGTTCCCACCGCCTCAATGGACTTAGGGCCACCCGGCCCACGATCTTGACGAATAGCGACAACAGAAGGTTCATCCAGTACGATGCCCTTGCCACGCATATAAATCAGGGTATTGGCTGTGCCCAAGTCAATGGAAATATCATTGGAAAACAAACCTGATAAGGCTCTGAACATAATCTAATCAATCCGGCTTAAAGCTAAAAAAGGGAGTACTTGAACACGTCCTGTGTGACTGTCGTTTTTCCGCGAACAGGCTAACCTCTGGGCAGCCCCAAAATAATTCGCTAAATGTAACAACCGCCGCTACTTTGGGCAAGCCGACTTGTGTGATAAGTTCACGTTCCGGCTAAAATGGGTGCTTTTTAGCAGATTAAGCCGCATTTAGAAAGCAATTCTCACCGCGTGAGGTTAATAGAAAATATGTCAGCAGATACATTAAGACGTTTTATGCTAGAACAGGCACATGTTCGTGGTGAGTGGTTACACCTCGACCAAACTTGGCGAGACGTTTTGTCACGGGCAACTTACCCCACTTTTGTAAAAACCATTCTAGGTGAAGCACTAACCGCCGCAGTCTTGCTAGCAGCTACCATTAAGCATGACGGGTCACTCACCTTGCAGATTCGGGGAAATGGCCCCATCCATTTACTGGTCATTCAAGCCACTGCACACGGCACGGTACGTGGGCTGGCACAATGGAGTCGTGAAGCCGATGGCACGAGCCTACCCGCCCTCTTTGGCGAGGCGCAACTTGCCATTACACTGGAATCGAACCAAAGCAATGAACGTTACCAAAGCCTAATTCCGGTAGAAGGTGAATCGCTAAGCGCTGCATTAGAAGCCTATTTTGCCCGTTCCGAACAATTGCCAACACGCTTATGGCTACTGTCAAGCGATACCGTAAGCGCTGGAATTTTATTGCAACGTCTCCCCCACGCCCAACACAACGAAGACGATTGGCAACGCGCTTCTCTATTACTGGATACCCTGACGGCTGAAGAATTAGCACATCTTGAACCTGAAGAGCTGCTTTACCGTCTGTTCCATGAAGAAGATGTACGCCTATTTGATGCCAAAGATATCCGCTTTCAGTGTAGCTGTAGCCGCGAGCGCGTAGAAACCATGCTGCGCTCCATCGGTCAGACAGAAGCAGAAACCATTCTCGAAGAACAGGGAAAAATTGAGATCATTTGTGAATTCTGTAATGCCAATTATACACTGGATGCCATCGACACTGAGTTATTATTCAAGTCAGCGATGCCAACGAATGATACCTTACATTAACCGATTCCTAATTTTACAAGTGGAAAACTCATGCGCGTTCTGATTGTTTACGCTCACCCTAATCCCAGCAGCTTTAACCATGCCATGCTGGATTCTTGTCGTAAAGGCTTGCTGGAAGGCGGTCATGAAGTACGAATCAAAGACTTATATGCAGAAGATTTCGACCCCGTATTACGTGCTACTGACTTAGCTGTACTGCAAACGGGCGTTATCCCCGACAAAATCAGTCGCGAGCAACAAGATTTGTTATGGGCGGATGGCTTAGTCTTCATTTACCCCCTGTGGTGGTTTGACCGCCCCGCTATTCTGAAAGGCTGGTTTGATCACGTATTAACCAATGGCACGGCCTTTGAATATTCACAGGAAGGCGTGAAAGGCTTGCTGAAACACCAACGCGCCTTGGTTCTGATCACAGCGGGTGGCACAGAAGACTATTTTCGCCAAACGGACGCAGAACATCTAATCTACCGCCCAGTCACGGACGGTACCTTAGCCTTCTGTGGTATCAAAGATGTACGCCACAGTATTTACTACAATGTACCCTCGCTAACGCCAGAGGCTCGCACGACTATATTGGAAGATATTGCCACGATGGGACGTAACTTCGCGTGCTGAATTACCGGCTATTTGGAACATTAGACAGCAGCCCACCCTTGTTAGTGCTACACGGCTTATTGGGTTCGCTGGATAACTGGCAAACATTTGCCAAGGGACAAGCAGGCAAACGCACCGTATTGGCCGTTGACCTGCGCAATCACGGTGATTCACCCCACGTTGCGGGCATGTCTTATCGGCAAATGGTGGCGGATATTGTGGAAGTCTTAGACACACTGGCTATTCCGCACTGTGACTTAATGGGGCATTCTATGGGGGGCAAAGTAGCCATGGCACTGGCCTTACAACACCCTGAGCGGATTCAGCGTTTACTGGTCGTCGATATTGCCCCCAAAATGTATCCGCCACGCCATCAAGCGTTGTTACAAGCCATGTCAGCCATGCCACTGGCAACCCTAACGAGCCGCAAACAAGCGGATGAATGGTTAAGCGCTACCGTTAAGCACCCTTTCGAGCGGGGTTTCTTACTGAAAAACTTGGGGCGCAATGCAGAGGGGAGATTCTATTGGCAATGTAACCTGCCGGAAATTACGCAACATTATTTAAAAATTTCGGGTTTCCCAACACCTGCTGGCGTATTCCCTAAGCCTGCATTGTTTGTGCGTGGCGCTCAATCGGATTATGTGCAAGACACCGATATAGAAGGTATCCAGCAAGTATTCCCGCTGGCGGCATTAACCACCATTGCAGCAGCGGGGCATCTGCCACATGTGCAGACACCAGCCGAGTTCAGTGATGTCGTGAATGCATTTCTGGACTAGACCAGCAAACGGCGATAGGTATTCACACGGCTAGACCACCCTGCCAACCAACGACGCTCGTTATTGGCAGGCGGTGAGTTACGCACCCTGCGTTCCAATACCCGCATTGCTGCATCCGCAAACTCATGTAACGCCTGTTCACCGGGGCGTGAAGGGCGCATGTCTTCCAAAACCTGCAACAGCCCCCAGTTTTGACCGTTATAACCACCACTGCGGCTCAACCCTTCACCTTTGAAGTTAGTGTAGTCGATCAGTGCATACCAACCACCCGGCGTATTCGCCACTGCATTCAAATTATTGATCACGTGCGGGCGAAGCTGATCCGGGGTATTGTTGACTAGTTTGGGCATCGCACGGCGAGTGCGATCCACAATGAATTGCACTTGTAATAAACGGGTCTGGTAAAGAAAATGTTGTAGCTCTTGCACTTGTGGCGTGTTTTTAGCCTGCATCAACTCCCCTTTGCTACGCCAAGGTGAACCTTCACGCGGCAACCAAGCGGGTACTTGTACACCACGCGACTGCATATAACTTAACAACTCAGGAAAAGTGCTGCCAAAACGGGCATTACGCCCCGCCGGATACCAAGTGAAATGCCCGATCCCCATGGAGGCGAAATCTTCACCATCATTCCAATGCACGAGCTTACTAATATCCCCGCCACCTTCATTTTTAAAAATCTGGTCGCCAATCACCTGCAACTCAACCGAAGACAATTCCGGCATGTCATTGCCCGTGTATTGGCGAGGACGCTGAAGATTTTGAGAACTATAATACGAGGTACTTTGTGCTGCCGGATTATTCATGGTGAAGGTATTTTGTGTAGATCCTACTCCATTCCCCTGCGACATTGCGCCATTACCAGAACTTCTGATCGCCTGAGAACTAGGGCTACACGCAGACAAGCCAATGCTGGCAATAGCTGCCAATGCCATAACGGCTTTTGCTTTCATCAATTAATCCCTCTTATTTTTATTTATTTAATGGGACTATAATGTAATTTCACTCGTCGTGTCAGATTACCCGACGAGCGCTAACCAAGGGTATTAAACGTTCGGGTAACGGTAGGTATTAATCCGATTTGACCAACCCGCTAACCAACGTGCTTCATTACGTGCAGGCGGCGAATTACGCACACGACGCGCTAGCACACGATTAGCAGCATCTGCGAACAAGTGCAATGACTGCTGTCCCGGCTGGCTAGGCTGCATGTCTTCCAAGACTTGCAACAGCCCCCAGTTTTGACCTTTATAACCACCGGAGGTATTCAACCCTTCACCTTTAAAGTTAACGTAATCCACCAGCACGTACCAACCACCGGGGGTATTGGCAATGGCATTCAAGTTTTGGGCAACACGAGCACGTGAATGTGCAGGCGCAGCATTCACCAACTTAGGCATGGCACGGCGCGTACGTTCCACAATATAGGCAGCTTGCAATAAGCGAGTCTGGTACAACAAGTCTTGTAACTCACGTACTTGCCCGGTGTGCTTAGCCTGCATCAACTCAGCCTTGGTACGCCACGGTGCACCTTGGTAACGGGCTTGCTGTACCCATACGGGTAACTGCACCCCATTCGATTGCAAATGCCCAAGCAAGTCCGGGAACGTATTGCCAAAACGCGCAGCACGACCAGCGGGATACCAGGTAAAATGCCCTAGCCCCATCGAGGCAAAGTTCTCCCCATCATTCCAATGCACTAACTTATCAGGATCACCACCGCTTTCATTTTTAAAAATACGATCCGCAATCAACAGTAACTCGTTACTGGACAATCGTGGCATTCCTGACTCAGAAACCTCATTAACCGCAGCATAAGTCTGACGTTGAGTTGCCGCTTGTTTGCGACCACCTTGTGAACCTTGAGCTTTTTGGATCTTGGTATTTTTTTTAGCTACAGTGGATTTATTATACCCAAACAGTAAATCATCACTGTCATCGTCTTTAGCCGTATGGATAGTTTGGCTGCACCCTGATGTGCCAATAGCAACTGCAAGTGCAAAAAGTGTTCCCCACGCTCGAATGCGCATGTCCTAAGCCCCTCGTGTAAGCAGCATTTTAATTTGAATAATTGCCGCCTATTAATAAGCCAGAACAACTTTACCCATCCTTAATAAAATAAATTGATTGCATTGAGGGCAAAAAACCCGCTAATTGCGGGTTTCTTTACCATGATAAGCACATTAATTCAGGGTAGTTAAGTTAAGAAAATCTGTCGATAAGAAACATACATGCTAGCAAACCACCACGGAATCACCACCAATAACCCCAACATTAAGGGAATCGCCCCAAGTACAAGCAGTAGCATCAACACCAATGCATACACAATCAAGGCTAACGGGTTACGTAAGCAACCTTTAAAGCTCAACACAAACGCCTGTAGTACCGGCACATCATTCAGAACCACTAACGGCGCTGTAAACCACGACAGCATAATCACCAATAAGTACAAAATCACCACTAAGGCAATCTGTTCTGGTGCTATCCCACTGAGTATTTCCGTCGGTAAGACAGTACCATTCGCAAGGCCATCCATATCAATGCCGATCACCGCCTTCACTAGGTATTCAACCAACTGAGAAAGCCCGAAACTCACTACACCCAAGAAAGCCAATGGCTTCAGGCTACGCCCAAACCCTGCAAACAAATGCTCAATTTGCAAAGGCTGCCCGTCTGCTACTGCTCGCGCACCGATCAAAATACCACCCGTTAATACGGTTGAAAGAATCGAAGCAACCATCAAAACTAACAGATAACCACCCCACAACAGGGTTTGTGAAATAGCAAAGCCTAAAACCACTTGCAACGCGAATAACAACACCGTGATGAGTACCCACATCCCCAAGTTACTGTTGACCATACTCCAGCTTGCTGACCAAAACGTGATACCCGCACTTAGCGGTAAAGAACGCGGCTCAGGCAATAGTACTAACTGACTAACCGGCTCAGGAGAAGGCTTTAAATCCGCCTTAGGTGGCTCGTAGGGGTTGTAATCACTCATTCGATAACCTTTGGTACTAGATACAAGCCGTCTTCCACTTCCGGCGCGACCGCCTGATACTTTTCCCGATGATCGGTTTCCGTCACCACGTCTTCACGTAGGCGTTGCATCATCTCCAGTGGGTGCGCCATTGGCTCCACACCTGTGGTATCCACTGCGCTCAACTGATCGACTAAATCGAGGATATTACACAGATTTTGGGTATACGCCGCCAAACGCTCATCCGGCACTGCCAGACGCGCCAAACGTGCCACTTTTTTCACTTCAGCTTCCGAAATTGCCATGCTCAGCCCTCCAGCTTCTGCTTCAGAATATCATTCAAGGTGTTAGGGTTGGCTTTGCCTTTGGAAGCCTTCATCGCCTGCCCCACAAAAAAGCCGAACAGCTTGTCTTTACCACTGCGGTATTCCGCCACCTGCCCCGGATTTTTGGCAATGATCTCGTCAATCACTGCCTCAATCGCGCTGGTATCGGTAATCTGCTTCAAGCCTTTCTTGTCGATAATCGCATCAGCAGAGCCTTCGCCGTTCCACATCGCCGCAAACACATCGCGGGCAATTTTGTTGGACACGGTATTGTCTTGAATGCGCTTGAGCAATTCGACCAGTGCCGCACTGCTCACTGGAATGGCAGCAATCTCCATCTCGTTGTCTGCCAAGGTTTTACTGACTTCACCGTTCACCCAGTTCGCCGCAAGTTTCGCATCCCCGCAACCTTGCGCCACTGCCTCGAAATAATCCGCCACTTCACGGCTGAGTGTCAGCAAGCTGGCATCGTAAGCGCTCAGCGCGTATTCCACCATGAAACGTTGTTTTTTCGCATCCGGCAATTCCGGCAAGGTAGCCCGTACCGCTTCAATATCCGCTGGGGTGATCTCCACGGGCAACAAATCGGGATCGGGGAAGTAACGGTAGTCGTTAGCATCTTCCTTGCTGCGCATCGAACGGGTTTCGTCCTTGTCCGGGTCGTACAAGCGCGTTTCCTGCACCACTTTGCCGCCGGATTCGATAATGTCGATCTGGCGCTCCACTTCGTGGTTAATGGCGCGTTCAATAAACTTAAACGAGTTCAAGTTCTTAATCTCGGCACGAGTCCCGAATTCTGCACCGGGACGACGTACCGACACGTTGGCATCGCAGCGGAACGAGCCTTCCTGCATATTGCCATCGCCCACGCCGAGGTAACGTACCAGCGCGTGCAACTTTTTCATGTAAGCCACCGCTTCTTTGGCGTTACGCATATCCGGCTCAGAAACGATTTCCAGCAACGGCGTACCGGCACGGTTCAAATCAATGCCGGTTTGTCCTTGGAAATCTTCGTGCAGTGATTTGCCTGCATCTTCTTCCAAATGGGCGCGAGTAATGCCAATGCGCTTGGTGTCGCCGTTTTCCAATTGAATGTCCATGTGACCATTAGCAACTATCGGCAGCTCGTACTGGCTGATTTGGTAGCCTTTAGGCGAATCCGGGTAAAAGTAGTTTTTACGTGCGAAAATCGAACGCGGTGCAATGTCAGCATCAATCGCCAAACCTAAGCGAATCGCCAATTCCACTGCTTTTTTGTTGAGTACCGGCAAAACACCGGGCATCCCCAAATCGACCAGATTGGCTTGCGTGTTCGGTTCTGCGCCGTAAGCTGTCGATGAGCCCGAAAATATCTTTGAATTGGTGGCAAGCTGGGCGTGAATTTCCAGACCAATAACGGTTTCCCATTCCATTCTGCTTCCTTCCTTATGCGAACTGGGCTGGCACTTGCGTGTGCCAGTCCGTCCATTGTTGGTACTGATGCGCAATGTTCAACATCCGCGCTTCCTCAAAATAATTACCGACCAATTGCATCCCCACGGGCAAACCGTCCGTAGCAAAACCAATCGGGAACGTCATCCCTGGCAACCCAGCCAAGCTGACCGGAATGGTGTACAAATCTTCAAGATACATCGCAATCGGGTCATCTTTTTTCGCGCCAATACCGAATGCGGTGGTCGGGCAAGACGGCCCCATGATCACATCCACATCCTTGAATGCAGCTTCAAAATCCTGTTTGATCAGCCGACGAACCTGCTGAGCTTTCAGATAATAGGCATCGTAATACCCGGCGGACAGGGCGTAAGTACCGATCATAATGCGGCGTTTCACCTCATCACCGAAACCTTCCCAGCGGCTGCGCTCATACAAATCCAGCAAATCTTTGGGATTCTCACAACGATGCCCGAAACGTACCCCATCAAAACGCGACAGATTCGAGGAACATTCCGCCGGGGCAACCACGTAATACACGGGTACGGCGAGGTGGCTGTTCGGCAGGGTCACTTCCTTAATAATCGCGCCCTTGGCTTGGAATTGCTTAATCGCACGGTCAATCACGGCACCGACTTGCACATCCAACCCTTCTGCAAAGAATTCTTTCGGCAAGCCAATCCGCAAGCCTTCAATCGAATCATTAAGGTTAGCGGTGTAATCCGGCACCGGCAAATCGACGCTGGTGGAATCACGGCTATCCAAACCGGCAATAACATTCAGCGTAATCGCGCAATCTTCCGCCGACGGTGCCATCGGCCCACACTGATCAAGGCTGGACGCAAACGCAATCATGCCGTAGCGCGAAATGCGTCCGTAAGTCGGTTTAATCCCAGTGATATTGCAGAAGGAAGCCGGTTGGCGAATCGAGCCGCCGGTATCGGTTCCCAACGTCATTGGTGCAAGCCGTGCCGCAATCGTTGCTGCCCCACCGCCCGAACTACCGCCCGGTACTTTGGTGGTATCCCACGGATTACGCACATTCCCAAACGCCGAGGTTTCGTTGGAAGACCCCATCGCAAACTCATCCATATTGTTCTTGCCGAGCAAGACACCGCCTGCGGCTTTGAGCTTTTCCGCCACATGCGCATCATAAGGCGAGATGAAATTCGACAACATGTTGGAAGCGCAGGTGGTACGCACGCCTTCCGAACAGAATAAATCTTTGAGTGCATACGGCACACCCGCCATTGCACCGGTCAGTTCGCCCTTACGGATACGGTTGTCGATGTCCACGGCTTGCGCTTGGGCAGACTCGCGGGTGACGGTAATGTAGGCATTTAATTCAGGGTTGAAGCGTTCGATGCGGTCAAGATACGCATCGGTGGCTTCCATGACAGAAAATTTGCCCGTATGCACCCCGTCGTGAATGCCCTTCAAGGACAGGGTATGGATGGAATCAGCCTGCGACATGGTTTCTCCGTTAGTGCCGGGGTAATCTATTAACGGCTTACTATAGTGTAAGCCGCTTACCGCTGGCAACCTGAACCCCAACGTCAGATAGGCGCGTTACCTCGAATGATGTAATTACCACTAACACTGGCGTTACCGGGGTACAGCAAAATATTGCCTAACATCAAGTTGATGTCATTGTTCGGACCAGCATACAATGTTGCACCATCCATATTGAAGTCAGTGGAATAATAACCAGGCAGCCGAAATCCTGCATTGACTTTAGTATTTTCTGGGGCAACCAAAACTGCACCTAATAACACATTACTATCACTACCCGGCCCATTAGCGATAATCGTATTGCTATTGTTAGCATCTCCCGTCCACATCAAGGCTATATCCCCACTTTCTAAGCGTGAGCTATATCCACCATATACCGGCGTAGTAGGCAGCGTAAAATCCACCACGGTAGGGCTGCGACTCAGTGTTAACGGTGCTGCCGTCATAACAGCTAAATGATTACGATGACGTACCATAACGTAATAAGGGGTATCTTCGATTACATTCCAAATTGATAATACATTCGTACCCGTCTTGGCATCCACAATATCGCCGTCACGCTGTAAGAGCCCAGCCGCTACTCCGATACGTTTACCGGGATCAGAAGCATCACGTACTTCCACCAATACCCAATCAACAGGGGCATTACCACCATCAGTACCCAACACCGCAGCACTAACCATTTCCTTACCCTTATAATCGAATGGTGACACAATGTCAGAAGAAGACGCATAGCCGAAAGCCGTTTTCAACTCACCATAGGGCTGCATAGTAGGTATTAATCCTTGGCGGTGTAAATCATTACGCATCATCTTGCTCGACGAATTGTAAGCACCCTGCAAAAATACGCGCACATTCAGATTGACGAAGGGCATATCATCCACATCCATCACCTGTATTGTCAGGGTTTGGCTTGCACTTAACCCACCAGCATCCTTAGCGTTAACCTCGACTACATAACTGTTATCACGATTACTGTCTTTGGGATTTTCGTAATCAGGGGCAATCACGAAGTCCAAGGCTCCTGTAGTCGGATTGATATTAAATAGTGCAGCATCTGCACCACTATTAATGCTGTAGGAAAGGGTTTCACTGTTAGGGTCAATCGCCGTCACCACGCCTGCCTCTTTTTTATTTTCTGGTATTGGCAAGGTTACGGCGTCAGCCCCTAAATAACTGATAATCGATGGTGCTAAATTCTCAAATACATCTAGCACCATAATATTCATCGTCTGGGAAACGCTATAAAAACCATCGTTAGCTGTCACAATAACAACATAGACATTGTCGTTATTCGAATCTTGTGGACTTTCATAATCCGGCGCTGTTGTAAAACTCAGCGTTCCGCTATTACTGATCTGAAACAAAGCTGCATCTAAGCCACCACTAATGCTATAGGCAATAGGGTCTCCATCTGCATCTTCTGCTGTTATTGTGGCAGCAACTTGCAGATTTTCTAACATGCTCAAAGTAGTACCAGGTTCCCCTGCCTCGCTAACGATTTTCGGAGGTGAATTCTCAAGCACATTTGTTACGGTAACAAACAGCAGTTGCGTGGTTTCGTTCACTCCATCGGTAGCAATCACAGTAAGAATATATAAATTATCCTGATTTGCATCCTTAGGATCTTCATAATCGGGAGGCTTGATGAACGCCAATTTACCACTATTGGTATTGATCTGAAATAAGTGCTCATCGACCTCCGTTCCAAGACGATAAGTAACAGCATCACCATCGGCATCTTCCGCAGTAATCGTAGTCACTGCCTGCTGATTTTCGGGTGTACTGATATTCGCACTTGCTGCCCCCTCATAACTCGTAATCATTGGTGCACTATTAACCGGTTTATCAATAGGGTATAGCATCAACGCAGCAGTATCATCTTCATGCGGGTGGCTGCTGCGATTAAACGGTGTCGAGTCAGGGTCTTGATTAAACGCAAAGTGAATTTCACCATCGAGCCGATAATTGCTGGCAGTACCTACACGAGCACGTATTTTAAGTGTCTTGGACGCATTGGCAGGAATCACATTAGCATCCCAAATACCCGTTGCTAAATTATAACTTCCCGCCGAATCATCACCCACCCAAACAAGGCCAGCAGGCCATACCAACCCCACCTGCACCAAACTCGTCGCATTTGCCGAAGTATTCTCAACTGTATAACTGATTTCCACTTCACTGTTCCAAGCAGGAGCAACCTGATTTGTGGATATGTTTAACGAAAGATCCACTGGCTGTGATTTCGTACTACTTAACCATTTGAAAAAAGCTCCTGAGTCATAGGCCGGATCACCCGCATCCGCCAAAGCCAACTTAACGTGGTAAGTCTGACCCGGTATTAACCCCTCTAAGGAGGCTGTCATTGGGCGGGTATAGCCATCTAATTGTGTCGCAGCACTGCTATTCCCATTGTTCACAAAGTAAGTAGCATTATTCAAATTACAAGCGGCACCGTCAGCATTTATGCCAGGACTGCCTGCATTCACATTATTCACCGCAATGGCATCGCCAGTACCCGGCACAAATGCTGCATTTCTAACCCCATTCAACCCCGGCCCTGACACAAACAGGCCAAATGCGTCATTGAAACTGCTACACACATATTCAGGATATTCATCTGAGCCAAATGCGAAGACAAAGTTAACACGATCCCCTTGAGGGTTAATGTCAAACTCCATAAGAACAGGGTCATATTTGGCTTTAGCACTGATTCTGCTCAAATCAGGGTCAAGATACTGCCCTTTGGTATTGTGAGAATACGCTGAGCCACTGTTAGGCGCTTGGATACTCCCCAAATTACCTGTATTCAAAAAAACCCCAACATCAATTGCCCATACAGAGCCACCCTGCGTAAACACCCCGTATTGTTGCGTAGCACCACGTGTGATGGAGAAATTGCTAACTGACAAGCCCGGCCCATCCAAGATTGCCACTATCTCTGAAGGACTTGCATTCGGGTTATACGCTGGAGCAGCCTGAACTGCCGTGATATTACACAAAGTAATCAACAAGATGCTCAATAACTTGAGTCTATTGCGCCATAGTTTTCTCATCACCAGCCCCAGCATTGTTTATCTTTATTTTTTGATCAAGTTTACGTTGATACGTAGCTTATGGAATTAATCATACTTAATAAGCATAGTTAATTCTAGCATTTAACACCCGCCCATCTGAATCTACCGTTCACGCCTTCACGCACCTGTTGACTAGTCCCATAATGTTGACAGTCTTCTGACCCAAATAACCATAACAATAATCAAGGGTGTCAATATGCAACCACGTCGTTTAGCGACTACTATTCTCATGAGCGTGCTCATCAGCGTTAATGCGCCGTCATTGGCTGACGTGCCTATCTGGGAATCTTGGGCGCAGCCACAGACACAACGTGGGGAGTTTGCACCTAGTCGCACGGGGTTTATGCAACCACGTATACAATTAGCGACGTATTCTGCACCAGCCATCACTCACAACAACAGCCCCGTTCAAGCAGGTTTGCGTGACTTAGCCAACTTGCTTAGAAATAAAAAACTTTGGGAGCGTCAAGCGCCTTTAGGCGTTAATATTGCCAATAAAACCTTGCAAGATACCGTTGCACAGCTCCTGTATTGGCAAGGTGACTTATCACCCAACTCCCTACAACAACGCTTTAATCTCATCCCCATTGCCTCACAGAAACACCCACAGGCCGGTGACTTTACCGGCTACTACACACCTACGTTAGTGGGCAGCCGCACACGTACCGCACGTTTTAATGTGCCGGTTTACCGTATGCCCAAAGGCAAAAGCAGCCAGCTAAGCCACGCTCAGATTGCGCAGGGAGCATTAGCATCAAAAAATCTAGAAGTCGCTTGGGTAGATGACCCTTATCTGCTATACATTGCGCAAGTGCAAGGTTCAGCGCAGATCCATTTTACTGATGGCACAGTCAGTACATTGGACTATGCGGGTAATAATGGTAAAACATTCCAATCTGTTTCCGATTATTTGAAAGCCAAAGGATACAATGTTGGTCGCTTTACCCATGATAATATTGGACGCTGGTTAAATGAGCGCCCCACGATCATGCGTGAAGCGCTGTTACATAATCCGCGCTACATCTTTTTTCACGAAACCAAAGGCTTACCAAAAACGGCATCAGGCGCATCAGTAGTCCCTTGGCATACGATTGCAGTGGATAGCCGCTATATTCCACATGGGTCGGTATTGCTAGCAGAACTACCGCGTGTTAATGCACAAGGTCAACGTACTGGGGAAACCGAATGGCGTCTACTCTTCGCTCAAGATCATGGGCGTGCTATTCAGGGTAATGGCCGTTTCGACGTATACATGGGTATCGGTAATCATGCTGAATCAGCCGCTTACGCTATATCGGGGTTACATCGTACTTTTTTACTGGTAAGTAAACCCGGCTAAGCCTAACACTTAACGGGACTAACGATACGTGACAAGTGTAGTAAAATCATGCAAGATGAAAAATGTTTATAGTTCACAAGTGAGTTATTTATCTTTACACAGTGAACTATAATTTTTTTCAGGGGGTTGAACTGCACGGGCAATTTTGACATCCAAAGCTATACTAAACAGAATAAATTATTGATTTAGACACAGGGTTTTTGCTTATGTTGGGTTATATTGACTGGATCATCATTTTGGTTGCGCTCTTAGCTGCCATCGGTGCAGTGCTACTGCTATTGCCACAAACTACCAGCCAGGAAACCCAAGAGCTTCGGGTTATCCGTCTACAAGCTGAAGCGGATCGCAAGCGTGTGGCTGATGCGCTAGAAATCACACAGCATGGCGCACAAGATGCAGAGTCACTGTTAAGCAAACTCAAATCCCAAGTAGAACAAACCACACGTAGCTACGAAGCTAGCCAAGCACGTGCCGAACAGGCAGAGCGGATCATCGAACGGGTAACCACTGCCGAACAGGAAATCCGTGATATATCCAGCCAACTAGGCGATCGTTTACAACACTTACAAACTTACTGGGATGAACAACTCGGTGATTCTGTGGAAAGTGTCAAACGTATCCGCAGCAAATTACACGAAGGGCTTACCCAAGTTGATGACAGCCTGACCCGCTTGCGTGAACAAGAAAAAATGGCGCAAGGTTTTACTCGCCGCCTGATAGAACATCACCACGAACAATCGCAAAATCAGCAAGAAAATGCCCGCCTTTCCGCCGAAGTCCACAACCGTTTGGAAACCATGCTCAAAGAATCCAGTCATTTACTGGAACAAATGCAACGCTACCAACAAGACGCTGATACTGTGTTCTTGAAATTCAACACCGAAATGGAAGGCTTGGAATCGCAAGCCAGTGAACACTTCAGCACCTTGTTCCAAACCACTGACTTGGCACGCCACGAGCTAACCTCTGGTATGGAAGAAAGCCGTAAGCACCTTGAAACCATGCGCCGCCGCGAAGAGCAAAGCAACGACCTAAGCCGCCGCATTCATCAGCAATTTGAGCAAATCGACCACATTCGCGTGGAACGTATTGCCAAAACGCTGGATCTGACCGAACAGATGTCGACCGATTTACACAAAGGCATGGAAAATGCCCGTGACCTGTTGTTCTCGCTGGAAGTTGCCGTACAACACGTAACGGCTAGTTTGGAAAGCAAACAACCCACGACCGATGCACCAGCCCCCCAACACGAAGACGAATCTAACCTAATCAAGCTGGTACAAGAGCCGCTGGATGCCTCCAATACCGACGAAGCCAATGACATCACCTCCCCCATTCAAGAAGCCGAAGTTACCAAACTTGCTGAAATTGGCAACCTGAAACCGATCAAAGAGGCGGGTGAAGAAGAACCTACCCCGCACAACCTGTTGGCACTACGCGCCTACCGTTGAGGCTGGTTAATCCTTTTCATGCAATTGTAATTCCCACATTCGCTGGTACTGCCCATGCAGTGCTAGCAACTCAGCATGAGTCCCCTGCTCCACCACTTGCCCTTTATCCAGCACTAGAATCCGATCAGCATCCACAATCGTCGAAAGCCGGTGTGCAATCATCAACGTGGTGTGATGCCCCGCCACTTCGTGCAAGGTTTGCTGAATCGCCTGCTCGGTAGCACTGTCCAGCGAAGAAGTCGCTTCATCGAAAATCAGAATCGGGGGCTGTTTCAAAATCGCCCGCGCAATCGCCACACGCTGCTTTTCACCACCGGATAGTTTCAAACCACGTTCACCCACCACGGTTTCCCAACCATCCGGCAAACTCTCAATGAAAGTGCGGATGTGCGCCATGTCAGCGGCGCGTTCAATCTCCACCTGTGTCGCTTGCGGGTTGCCGTATTGCAGGTTGTAACGAATCGTATCGTTAAACAGCACGGTATCTTGCGGCACAATTCCAATCGCCTTGCGCAAACTGGCTTGCGTCACTTGCGCAATATCTTGCCCATCAATCAGCACCCTCCCGCCCGTGATATCGTAAAAACGGTAAATCAAGCGTGACAAAGTAGATTTACCCGCGCCGCTATGCCCCACTACCGCAAGTTTTGTTCCGGCAGGCACACGAAAACTCACCCCGCGCAAGATTTGGCGTTCCGCCTGATAACCGAAATCGACTTGCTCAAAACGGATTTCACCCAGCGTCACCTGCAATGCGCTCGCGTTTGGCACATCACGCACCTCCTGCGGGGTTTCCAGCAAACGAAATACCATGTCCATGTCTGCCAGCGTGTATTTCACTTGCCGGTAGACAATCCCCAGCGTCCCCAACGGCAAAAACAATTGCAGCATAAATGCATTCACCATGACCAAATCACCAATACTCATCGTACCGTTCACTACGCTATTCGCCGCCAAAAACATAATGATGGTGACACCAATCGCAATAATCGAAGACTGCCCGAAATTCAACAATGACATCGAGGTTTGGCTTTTTACCGCCACGTCCTCCCACTGACCTAAGGTAGCGTCGTAGCGTGCCAACTCCAGCTTTTCGTTATTGAAATACTTCACGGTTTCGTAGTTGATCAAACTGTCCACCGCCTGATTGCTGGATTGCGAATCCAAACGGTTCATTTCATGGCGATGATCCATGCGCCACTCGGTAATTTTGATGGTAAAAATCACGTACACCGCCACGGTGGCAAACGTCACCAACGCAAACGCAGGCGCATAATTCCCCAGCAAAATCACCGCCACCAAGGTAAATTCCACCGCAATCGGAATAATGCTAAACACCATGAAATTCATTAAGGTACTGACCGACGCCGTGCCACGCTCCAAATCGCGGCTGATCGCGCCGGTTTTGCGTTCGAGATGAAAGCGCAACGACAAATTATGCAAATGTTCCAACACCCGCACTGACATCTTACGCATCGCGTGGTAACGCACCCGCGCAAACACCGTATCGCGCAATTCATTGAACAGCGCACTCGCCAACCGCAACGCCCCGTACCCCAGCAGCAATATCACCGGCAATACCAACACCTGCTCCGGCTTACCTTGCAAGCTGTCCACAATATCCTTGAGGAACAGCGGCACACCCACATTCGCCACTTTTGAGGCAATCAAACAGGCAAGCGCAAACAACGCCCGCCCTCGGTATTCCCACAGAAAGGGCAAGACCGATTTCAAGTTGTGCCAATCACGGCGGTTCGTATCAGGGCGTTCAGTACGGTTAGGCATCATGAGGCATTGGTATCCGGTTACACGTTGGCGCGAATGATAGCGTGAAATCACACAGTTGTTGTGTAATTCCACGCGGATTCATAAGCAAATAACTACATAATTACATTGTAAATCAATTGCTTATTAATTGGTACGCTAATTGCTATACCACTACATAAGTAACAGATTTTGAAAGGTTTAACCATGCAACCCAGCCTAGCCCGCTTGACACTGCTCAGCTCTTTACTGATTTTGAGCGCCACTCCCTTTGCCGCCGACACTTTGACTATCGACATCAAGGCCAAGAAACAGGCTCCTTCCCCCAATGCTGCTACCCCGCTATCCGCTGAACGCAGCGCGGTATTGCCTGCCGATGGTGGCGATTTCCTCAAGCAATTGAACGGTGTATCCGGCAGTCGCTTTGGTGGGCGCGGCATTGAGCCGATCATTCGCGGGCAATCCCAAACCCAGCTCAATGTGTTGCTAGACGGCGCTTACGTGCATGGCGGTTGCCCCAATCGCATGGATCCGCCCGCCAGTTGGGCAGCTCTGGAAACCTATGAAAATGTCAAAGTCGAAAAAGGCGTACAAACCTTGCAACACGGTTCCGGCGGTAGTGGCGGCACGGTGCTATTCGAGCGCGACACCCGCAGCATTCTTGACCCCGAAGACGGCTGGAGTGGCAAAGCCTCCGCCACCACCATGAGCAATGGCGTGAAACACGATGTCTCGGCCGATGTCACTAAAGCTTTCCAACAAGGCTATGCGCGTGTTTTCACACAGGACAGAGAAGCTGACAATTACGAAGACGGCGATGGCAACGAAGTACGCGCCTCTTACCAACACAAACAAGCCGGTATCGTGCTGGGTCTTACCCCAACGGAAGACCGTTTGCTCGAATACAGCTACGAAAACAACGACTTTTCTGATGCACTGTACCCCGGCGCAAGCATGGATAGCCCCGAAGAATCCGGCTCCATCCAACGCCTCAAATACCAAGACAAGCTTGACGGCAAAATCAACAATATTGAAGCCGACGTCTACACCAGCAATGTTGATCATTTGATGGACAATTACAGCCTGCGCCCGCAAACCGGCACCAAAATGGCAGTACCCACCACTTCGGATACCGTTGGCGGCAAACTGGCGCTCACCTCCAGCACTGGCGACACCGACATCACTTACGGGCTGAACGTGCAAAACCGTGAACGCAATGCCGCCATGAAAAACATGTCCGCCCCCGGCACACCCACCACCAACCTCATGTGGCCAGAAGCCAGCACCGATCAAACCGGCATTTTCGCCGAAGCCACGCGCAAATTCAGCACCGGCGACAAACTCAAGTACGGGATGCGGGTTGACCAAGTAGACGCTAGCGCTGCGAAAGCGAATGTTGTGGCAGGCGGGCGCACAGCCAACCAAAACTACACCGCCGTTTATGGCTATGGCGCAACCGACAAAGCAGAAACCAATGTCAGCGGCTTGCTACGCTATGACAAAGCTCTCAATGAAACCACCACCGCGTTTGCAGGTGTCAGCCGCACCGTGCGTACCGCCGATGAAACCGAACGTTACATCAGCAAATGGGGCATGACCGCACCGGATCGTTGGGTCGGCAACCCCAATATCAACCCCGAAAAACACACCCAACTTGACCTCGGCGTCAGCCAGCAACAAGGCAAGGTACGTTGGACAGGCACCATCTTCGCCGATAAAGTAGACGATTACATCCTACGGGACAAAGTAGCCACGGGCGCACAAACCGGTGCACAAATCTACCGCAACGTCGATGCTGAAATCCTCGGTGCAGAACTGGGTGCAGAAACCAAATTAACCGACAAACTCCGCCTTGCCTCTGATGTGGCTTACGTCAAGCGCACCAACACCACCGATGATCGCCCGATTGCGCAAACCCCGCCCGTCAACGGTAAAGTGCAATTGGACTACAATGCAGGCAAATGGAGCGGTGGCACACGGGTACGTTTTGCCACTGGGCAAGACCGCATTGACACCCAAATGGTCGGTGCAACCGAAGTGGGCGAAAGTGCAGGTTACGGCGTGATTGATGCTTACGGACGTTATAGCCTTAACAAAACGACTAAGGTACGCTTCGGGGTGGATAACCTCCTCGACAAAACTTATGCTGAACACGTTAGCCGCCGCAATTTGGACTTAAACGGTACGATTGAACGTGTTAATGAAGTCGGCCGTACTGCATGGCTAAAACTCGAAACTGAATTTTGATCTCGTACAGGAAAACACCATGAAACGTTTATTAAATGCTGCCATTCTCGGCCTGTTCATTTCCGTCACCGCAGCTTGCCAAGCTGAAAATAAAGCTGCTGAACAAAACACCAGTAAAACAGCCGCTGACAGCGTACAAGTGGAAAACGCCTTTGCTCGCGCCGTACCTCCGGGCCAGCCAAACAGTGCCTCATTCATGACGTTAGTCAACAGTTCTGATAGTGACCATAGCATCAAGTCGGCTGCCAGCCCAGTTGCTACTACAGTAGAATTGCATACTCACACCAATAACAACGGTGTGATGGAAATGCGTCAAGTACCGCAAATTGATGTACCAGCCAAAGGGCGTACCGAATTGAAACCGGGCGGCTTACATGTGATGTTGATCGGCTTGACAAAAGATCTGAAAGTGGGCGAAACAGCACAACTTACCCTAACCTTTGAAGATGGCAGTACTACAACTGTGGAGGCTCCCATTCAGGATGTAACCCCACCTAGCGGCAGTGGTCACATGGGCAGCATGAACCAACAAGCCCACTGACCTCCCCCAATATCGCTTAGCCTGTCTTTTCGCGGGGCGCACTGTTACAGAGCGCCCCTATTTTTACCGCTGAAACGCGTTAAACCACGCTTTTGGGCATAATAGGCTGCGCTGCTCCCGGAATCCGCCCAAAACCCACTAGCTTGCGTTTCCAGTAACCTTCCAACTTCGTCATGGTAATCGCCTTACCAGTACGCGGCGCATGAACAAACTTATCTTCCCCAAGATAGATTCCCACATGACTAACCTTTTGCCCCCGTGTTTTAAAAAACACCAGATCACCGCGCCCAGCTTGTTCACGTGGAATTTTCATGGCTACCTTGTACTGAGCCGCAGCAGTGCGTGGAATGTTGACACTTGCGCCTTTACCAAAGGAATACTGGGTCAAACCGCTACAATCAAAACCTTTCAGGGGAGAATTCCCGCCCCAGCAATAACCTTTACCGCATTGCTTAAGGGCACACAAGGCTACTTTATCCAGCGATGGCGTCGCTGAACTCGGTTTGGATTTGTTGGTAGCCACACGCTGCGGTTTAATAGAGACCGTGTGCGGGGTTCGCACTGCCTGAGTAGCCTGAGGTTTTGGAGATTTGTCGGGTTGGATGCTTGGTATCGGGGTGACATCTGCCACCCGTGGGTTCAGGCTACAACCCGCCATGGTTAATACGGCTGAACCCAATACGGCATATTTTACCGCTAACTGGTTATGACTCCACATATATTACTCCTTCGCAAACACTCATCACCCTAAAGGTTTTGGCACAGCGAACAGCAATATACCGAACATTCCCGACTGGAGGCTTGAAATAGACGCTAGTCTGCGCTTGGGAATACTCTCATTAAGCCAGTAATTGTTTTTTCAAACGGTAGTTAAGAGCATCACGGCTAATGCCCAACAAACGGGCGGCATGAGTCTTGTTATTTTGGGTACGTTCCAAGGCTTGGCTCAGCAAATCACGCTCTAGCGCCTCTAGATTCACACCCGTTTCAGGCAAACTGAACGGCTTGCCAGTAGTTGCAGCACTGCCAGAGCGAACCTCCAACGGCAAATTGCTCAACGCAATTTCACGCCCTGCCAACAAAATACTTAAGCGTTCGCACAGATTACGCAACTCCCGAACATTGCCAAGCCAAGTATGCCGTTGTAATTGTACCCGTGCTTCTTTGTTGAGGGTCGCTACTGGCAACTTGTGTTGCGCCGCAAATTGTTGCAAAAAATGTTTACTCAGCAAGTCGATATCTTCCTTACGCTCACGCAACGCGGGTAATTCCACCGGCACAATATTGAGGCGGTAGAACAAATCGTGACGAAATGCGCCTGCTTGCGCCATGCTATACAAATCGCGGTGCGTTGCAGCCAGTACCCGCACATTCACCCGTTTGGGTTGCGTGTCACCTAAGGGTTGAATCTCGCCCGACTCAAGGAAACGTAGCAGCTTGGCTTGCAAATTCAGCGGCAACTCACCGATTTCATCCAGAAACAACGTGCCACCATCTGCCGCGCCAATTAACCCGACTTGGGGCTGATCCGCCCCGGTGAAGGCTCCCTTGCGATGCCCAAACAGTAAGGATTCAGCCAAGGTTTCCGGCAAAGCGGCACAGTTGACCGTTATAAATGCCTGCTGGCGACGCGGACTCATGGCGTGCATGGCTTGTGCTACCAATTCCTTGCCCGTACCGGATTCGCCGGTAATCAGCACACTCGCATCCGTTTGCGCGATCAAATGTGCGGAACGCAATACCGATTCCATCAGGGGGGAGCGGGTAAGAATGTCTGCAAATTGCATGGTAACGCCTGCCATTTTCGTTTATGTTCAACGGGTTTCGCGTAATTTAACATTATTTTGCGGACACTTGTCATGACTTAACGCAGCTTTCTGGAATTAACGGAGGAATGTGTGCATATCGGCATTGACTTAGGCGGAACCAAAATTGAAGTACTGTTAGTGGATGCGCAAGGGCGAGAAGCCTTTCGTAAACGCCTGCCAACCCCACAAGGTCAGTATGACGCTATATTGCAAACCATCAAACAACTCGTCACTGACGCAGAACAACACGCGGGGCAACCATGCAGCGTGGGTATCGGCACACCCGGCGCGATTTCCCCCGCCACGGGCTTAATGAAAAATGCCAATTCCGTGGTATTGAATGGCAAACCCGTGCATAGCGACTTGGAACACCTGTTGCAACGTCAAGTGCGGATTGAAAATGATGCCAATTGTCTGGCACTTTCCGAAGCCACTGACGGAGCCGCTGCCGGAGCAAACCTGGTATTCGCGGTCATTGTCGGCACCGGCACCGGCGCGGGAATCGTGGTACATGGCAAGGTCTTGACCGGAGCCAACGCGATTGCAGGCGAATGGGGGCATAACCCACTCCCATGGCCTGAGGCAACAGAATTACCGGGTAAACCCTGCTATTGCGGCAAACACGGCTGCATCGAAACTTGGCTTTCCGGCTCCGGTTTTGAGGCGGAATATGCCACAGCGACCGGGATTTCTCACAACGCAGCAACAATTGTGCAATTGGCTACCCAAGGTGATGCTCAAGCGGAACAACTCATGCAGGCCTACGAAGAGCGCATGGCGAAAAGCCTTGCTCACGTCATCAATATCCTTGACCCAGAGGTAATTGTTTTAGGCGGAGGAATGTCGAATATCCAACGGCTGTATACTAACGTGCCACAGCGCTGGGGGAAATACGTATTTTCTGATCAGGTTAGTACCCGTTTGGTTGCGCCCCATTTTGGGGATTCGAGCGGCGTGCGTGGTGCAGCATGGTTGGGTGCTAACCACCGCCTCGGTAAAAACGATTATTAACTGTAGAGACAGGTGCTGGCTTAGATTTTTCCGGCGGTATTCTCACTGGTAGTGCGTTCACCACCGGCTTCAGTGGCACAAGCGGGGTGATCCCCAATAACGTGAGACTGGCCTGATGCTCAATCGCCGCATCGGCACGAAAAGGAATCGACTGATTTTCCGAAAATGAACAGGAGCCGCCACCGGTTTCCAGTAAACTGAGCAATGCCGCCTGACCTTGATCGCGCCGATGTGTGCAATGTGTGAGTTTTCCATTATTAACGGCAAAACGGCAAGAGGTGTTGTGATCCGTCGCTATATAAAATGTTCCGGTCTGCTTATAACCGATAACATTCGCTAAACGATTAAGAATTTGCTCCATTGTCAATGGTGAATGCCTTTCCATAGAAGCCTCTGGGTAGTAATACGCTATTTATTGATGGTTGCCGGAAAGGTAGCAATAAGCGTACCACTTTACTGAAATCTTCCGGTGGCATTGCATTCACCGTGATGGCTTCATGGGTATAAGGGTGTGTAAACACTACGCTGGCGGCGTGCAGCAACAAGCGCTGGCAATCCCATTGTTCACGGAAAAAACGGTTATGCTTGCCGTTACCGTGTGTCGTATCGCCAATCAAATGGTGGGAAATGTGTTTCAAGTGGCGGCGTAATTGATGTTTACGCCCTGTTTTGGGGCATAGCTCTAATAAGGAATAGCGACTGGTGGGATACCGGTCTACTGCATAAGGCAGTTCAAATGTCATTACCCGACAATAATGGCTAATTGCTGCCTGTGCAGGTTTATGTTGATCCGCATTGGCATCGGCAATCTTGTCGAGTTCTTCAGTTAAAGGGTAATCAATCACCCCCTGTTCAGCGGTATGCCCGCGCACGACTGCCAGATAGGTTTTTTGCACTTGCCCTGCGGTGAATTGTTCGGTCAGCAAACGAGCCGTGTCATTATCGAGCGCAAACAGCAACACACCGGAGGTTGGTTTGTCGAGCCGGTGCACCGGGTAAACTTTTTGCCCGATCTGGTCACGGGTGAGCTGAATCGCAAAACGGGTTTCGTAGCGGTCGATCAGGCTGCGATGCACCAACAAGCCTGAGGGTTTGTTGATTGCCACCAAATGTTCATCGCGGTATAGGATTTCTAACATAACAAACACGTCTTCTTTACTGTTTTATCAAAAAGTTGCAAGGTAACAAGCTAACATTATAAGAACAGGCAACGTAAGCTAAGGAGGAGAATGATGAAAACGGTCAGAGACATACTCGCCAAGAAAGGCACTGAAGTGCTTAGTATCACACCTTCCACATCCGTCATTGATGCTGTAAAAGCCATGGCACACCAAAAAGTCGGTGCATTAGTCGTGTTAGAGGCAGGCAAGCTCAAAGGGATTATTTCAGAGCAAGATTACACCCGCAAGGTCATACTAACTTGCCTTAATGCCGAGCAAATGCTGGTGCAAGACATTATGACCCGGCAGGTCGTGGTCACCAGACCCGACCAGTCGATTCATGAAGTCATGGCAATCATGACCGACCGCCGCATCCGCCACTTACCGGTGATGCAAGATGGCGGATTGGTCGGGCTGGTTTCCATCGGTGATTTGGTGAAAGAAATCATTTCTGAGCAACAGTATATTATTGCTCAGTTAGAGCACTATATTCAGAGCTAAACTACGCCGTCGCCAAAGCCGGGAAAACCTTACGGTAAGCCGCCAGCAAACGCTGGTGGGTGTCGCACCCTTTTAATTCCAAGGTTGGAGCCTCGATTCCCCAGAACCGTAAGCTGCCATCCAGCAAGGCTTGCGCCTGTTGCAATGCCTTCTCGCCGTACAGCAAACCAATATTTGGTGCATAACCCGCCACATCATCCATATCCAGCAAGGCTTCGATGCAACGGTACACACGGCGGCGTTCATCACTGATTTGCTCGAAATGACGAATCCACTGACAACCCTCACGGATCGCATCTTCATCATCCATCACCAAAGCCAGCAAGGTTTTCAACTCCCCGACCCGCAAATCTGCCCACAACGAACCCGCGTCAGGGGCTAAGCCAATCAAGGCTGCCACCGGTTGATGATCATCCAAGCCGAGTTCTTCAATGGTGTCGAATAACTCGGTACATTCCTCATCTTCCAAATCCGGCAAATGCAGAACAGCCTCACGCACCGCATTTCCTGTGCTGTTATTGTCCCACTCCAAATCTTCTACCTGATAAATCTCCGACATTTCAGGCACAATAATACGGCAGGCATACACACCCAAATGCTCAAAATCCATGATGTAAACATCAAAATCTTCCGCATGAAGTTGTTCCAGCAAGAACTGGTATTCCGCCTCCGTCGTACCACTAAAATTCCATTCAGTGAATTCATAATCAGGCTCATTCCACAGAAAATCCCAATGAACTGGCCCACTCGAATCAATAAAATGCGTTTCCAAATTTTGTGGGCTGGCAACGTCGTCCAGCTCAAAACTGGGTTCGGAAAAGCCCGCCAAACGATCCAATGCCCTGCCCTGCAACAACTCTGTCAAGGCGCGTTCCAATGCCACCTCAAAGCGCGGATGCGCCCCGAAACTGGCATACACCCCCTGATCCTCCGGGTTCAGCAAGGTCACGCACATCACTGGGTATTGCCCCCCTAATGACGCATCCTTCACCAAAATACCAAAACCTGCCTCACGTAGCTCAGCGATACCCGCCTGAATGTGCGGATAACGTGCAATAACCTCATCCGGTACATCGGGCAGACAGATTCCTTCCGCAATAATACGGAATTTGATGTGACGCTCGAAGATTTCCGATAATGCTTGGGTACGTGCTTCGGTTTTGGTATTGCCAGCCGACATGCCATTACTAACATACAAATTGCCAATGAGATTGACCGGAAACCATACCGTTTCCCCATCCTGTTGGCGTACATAAGGCAAGGCACAAATGCCGCGTTCCTCATGACCGGAATTTAAATCGACCAATTTAGTCGCATCCAAGGTGGACTCAGGATCGTAAAAACCCAAGGTAGCCTCATCCAATAAACCTGCTGGCAATTGACCCGTGTCATCCAAGGCAAACCATTTTTCCTCAGGGTGGTGAACAAAATGGCTATTAGCGATAGCGTCACCCAGATAGAAATCTGCCCAGAAATAGTTGGTGCTGAGACGCTCGAAATATTCACCCAGCGCACTCGCCAACGCGGCTTTCTGCGACGCGCCTTTGCCATTGGTGAATAACAGGGGGCAATCACGGTCACGGATGTGAACTGACCAGACATTCGCAATCGGGTTAAGCCATGAGGCTTCCTCGATGTGAAAGCCGATACGCTGTAGCTTCTCTTGCATCGCAGCGATAGAGGCTTCCAGTGCGGCATCTTTGCCGGGGATAAAGGTTTGTGCAGACATGAGGGGAACTCGGTTGGTGATCATTCGTCAAACATTAATGGATCATTTTAGCGCACTGCACAAACAGGCGTCTTATTATTCGGTATAATCAGGGGATATTATGATGGCAACTTGTTGTAGTCCCGATATAAAAACAGGCGACAAGGGAGTTTATATGTCACGGAGTGGCACTTCACATACAAATTGGTTAATTATCCTGCTTATAAGCGTGGCGCTATTAACCGTATTATTTTTCACCATACCGCAATTTCGTAAGGTGCAGGCAGACACGGCATCGACAACGGATTTAGCCGTATTGCGTGAAAATTTATTAGCTGACCCCACCAGTGTTAGCGGCAACTGGTTACGGACGCTGAACCCTATCGTAAAAGATGTGCAAGGTGATATTGTTTGGAATAACACACAACAACAAGGTGTTTTGCGTATCCGTGACTTGCCAAAACCTAAAGCCGGTACTTTTTATCAATTATGGTTATATGATGCGCGTAATCATGCGGGAGAAGGCATTGCGGGGAGCAAAGTAGAGCAAGGTACGGGGCATGAAGCGCTACTTACCTTGATTAAAACCGATACATTAGTGCAAGAGCCTTATAAATTCGAGTTCAAGCTGCAAACGGCTGAAGGCGCTCACAACGGGCAAATCTTATTAATGGTACAACCGTAATCAGGAAATCCCTATTAGCGTGATAAAGGGAAGTGTTTGCCACTTGATGATAAAATCATATTAATAACAAAAGAAAATACTATTAATAGTAAAAACATATGGGCAAGTTCCGGTATTGGCAATTGCAATACGCTTAACCCATAGAAAAACACGATTAATAGAAACAGTAATGAATCCATTAAATTAGTAATTAGCGATTTCATTATTTTATTAAGCTCATAAATCATAATGTAAATACCTTTAGCTGATCCTTGCCAAATAACTCACCCTACCCATTATTGGATAATAAACAGCCTAACCAAGACTACTTTAACGTTACCTTAATGTTTCAGTGAATTATTGTATGGCGGTCATTAGGCTATTATGCTTACACAATTTTAAATAATTAGGCATTCCCCATGAGCGATAGCACTCCAGTTGAATTTACCGCCAGCAATGACTCCCGACAATTGCTGAAAACCGAACTCACGCAACGCCAAGCACAACTGATGCAACTCAGCCCTGCCAGTGACCCGTTGGAACGTGCTAACGTGCAATACGAGATTGCCGAAATCATGCTAGAACTGGATGAACCAGGAATGCGTGAAGCCGCATGGGGCATGACCCGTGAGTCGTTCGAGATTTACCGTGATCACGAATCTTGGGAAGATGCCGTGCGCTGCTGTGATGTGCTGTACCGTTGTGAGCTACCCGCTTCCGTACCCGCGCTGGGCAATGGTTTGTGGCTGGCGGTCACTTACCCAATCGCCCCGGAAGTGACAATTCTGATGCTCAATCATCTGATTGACGCCACCCAACCTAAAGCGGATGGGGCAGCAGTAGCCGCCACCGTGGCGCACTATATTGCCGATTTACGTCTGGAGGGTGAAAAACGTGACAGTATGATGTTCCTAACCAGTGCCATGCTAGGTAAGGTTGCCGAACGCCACAGCAATGTGAATTCGCAAGAAGCGATGAACTTGTGGCTCAATCGCTTAGATTTGCTAGACCCCAAAGTGTTTCTGCCACGTTTGGGGCAAGTAATTGATGCGATTGTAGAAGGCCAATGGTGGTACGATCGCGAAGCGTTGCGCTCACGTCTACCCGTGCATTAAATATCAACCTTTATAAGTACTTATTGTTTATTACCCACAAACACCAATACATCTCTGGTAGTACTGTTCAACGTAACGCTATATAGTTGCCCATTATTTGGGTCAAAGTAAGCTGAGCCAGTACTGCCAGAACTTGAGCCTATATTGCGCTCTGAACAACCCGTGCCGTAACTCAACGATACGGTGTAAGCATTACCACTGGTACGTGGTGACATAACCCCGCTGAAGGTACAACCATCAACCCGGCTGCCACTGATTTGCCCAGTCGCAAAAATAGTAAATGCTGAGTCTACACGCCCGTTGGTCAAGCTAGTGCTAGACCCTGTGTAGCGACCACTAAGACTGGCAATATTGGGAGCAGCATTGTAGTGATTATCGTATGCCGTATTTAACGTCACAATCGCACCAGGGATGTCGGTGTAGGTTAGAATAGCCTGCAACCGTGAACCCGCGACATAACTACCCTGCCATGTGAGCGGGAATAAATCGCCAGTTTCAAAATTAAAATCTTTTCCATTGCTAGAAGTAGCCACCCCATTAGTCGACACGCTATTACCAACAACAACACCGGCCAGGCTGTTATTATCACCTGCTGCGGAATAAAGTACCCAGTAAAAGGTATTGTCCAAAATCAGGCTGATTACCCCCCGATTGGTATCGCTGCTACCACGCCACAATCCTTGGGCATTCAAGAAAGACACCCCCCCACTTGTGCTGGTTGACGTACTAATATTGGATAAGGTTACACCACTGCCAGAGCTAGTCGTCGCAGTATTTTGACTATTATTCGTTGTATTCGCGACGGTATAGCCCCCCAAACCCGTACCGCCACCACCACAAGCAGATAAGCCAGTGATTAATAATACCTGACCGATAACCGCACCGATTTTCATAACCACCCCAACCATATTGATTTGCACGAAAGCAAACAGTAGTGCGGCTACAAATCCTCAGGGAGTCTTGACTGGTTGAAGTAGCGGTAATGTCCGATGACCGGCCAGAAGAACAAGGCATCTTCGATATTTGTGCCATAGGCCACGTTATGCCCAATCAAGGGCCGCCCCTCTGGGGTGACATAATGGGTCACAATGCCAATGTGTGCTTGCCCTTTACCCAAGTCCCACGCCACCACATCACCCGGTTGGTAATCGGCTGAATTCTGGGTAATCGGCAGGGATGCGCCCCTACGCTCAAAAAAACGCATCAGGTTATAGACTCGGCGATGGTCAATGTTAGTATCGGGACGCTTCATCCCCCATTTACGTGGGTATTCATGGAAGGCTTTGCGCATATCCTCATGCAATTCACGTTGCAAATCAATACCCTGAGCACGGAACGCCCGTACCACCACGTCAGCACACACCCCTGTGGATTCCGGCACATCGCCGCCAGGATATTTCAGATTCACATAAGCCGGATCATAAGAACGGGTTACTTTCACCTGTTGGTATACCGAATCCAGCAACGACCTGACATGCGCTGGCGGTTTTGGCTCTAGCAGCGGTGGTGACACTGGGGGCTTAAGCACTGGCGGCGGAATAATCGTAACAGGAGGAGGTATCAGGGATGCGGGGGGTTTAATAAAACGCTGATACCCATCCCACCCCAGATAAAGAATCAGGCATAACAAAAACAGCCAGACGAAATACCGCATCACATGGCGCATAAAGTGCTTACACCTTTACCCAAATACGCCCGTCTTCGATACTAACCGCATAGGTTTTCAAGGGAATCTCAGCAGGCTCAGCCATTGGCTCACCCGTTTTGACGCTGAATTCCGCACCATGCAGGGAACATTGCACCCGATCCCCGTGCAAACAACCAAGATACAACGACGCATCTTCGTGGGTACACATATCATCTACCGCGTAAAATTCGCCGTCTACGTGACAGATCAGAATGCGCTTGCCGTTGCCTGCGTCAACACGCTTCATCTTTCCGGGCTTGATTTCGTTTATACTGCCAGCATCGAGTCGGGAGTTATTCATGAGTGCATCTAACCAAAATGTGTGGATTATGGGCTGTGGCGACATTGGTCGCCGTGTCGCACGGTTATACCAAAACGAGGGTACGAAGGCTATAGGTTGGGTTCGCAGCGAGGAATCCTTGCAATTAGGCTTGGCACAAGGTATCGCCATGCGTAAAGGTGACGTGGATAAAGGCAGCTACTTTTCCATTTTTGCATTGGATGAAGCATTAGTGTACTGGTTCATGCCACCGCCACCGAACGGGGAAAGCGATGACCGCTTACGCCGTTTCCTCAAAGGCATGGATGCAGCACCCCAGCGCGTGGTATTAATCAGCACTACCGGCGTGTATGGGGATTGCGGCGGGCGCTGGATTGACGAATCCGAACCGCTGAAACCCATTGCCGCCCGTGCCAAACGCCGCGTCGATGCGGAACATGCCGTGCAAGAATGGGTGGCGCGTTTCGGCGGCGAAAGCGTGATTTTGCGCGTCCCTGGTATTTACGCCCCCGACCGCCTGCCGTTGGAACGCCTCCAACGCGGCGAACCGGTGTTGTATGAAGCCGAAGCCCCTTGGACAAACCGGATTCACGCCGATGATTTAGCCATGGTATGCAAGCGGGCGATGGAAATGGCTCCTTCCGGTGCGATTTACAATGCGACGGATGGGCATCCATCCACCATGACCGACTATTTTAACCAAGTAGCGGATTACGCCGGACTCCCCCGCCCCCCACAAGTCAGCATGGCAGAAGCACAAGCGGCGATGAGTGCCGGAATGCTCTCGTATTTGCAAGAATCCCGGCGTATTCGTAATGATAAACTGTTGACTGAATTAGGCATCCGGTTACAGTACCCCTCCCTGACCGTGGGTCTGGGCATGTTGAAAGGATAGAACACCCGTGATTGATTACCAAAACGACGATGAAGACGATGATTACATCAGCAAAAGCCACTTCAAGCGTGAAGCAGAAGCCGCGCAAGATTTGGGCGAACGCCTGATTACCCTACGCAAAGAACAGCTTGATCAACTGGATTTATCGGAAAAGCTCTACGACGCTATTTTGCTGGCACAACGTTTGACAGCTAATGGCGCAATTCGCCGCCAACGTCAGTTCATCGGCAAACTGATGCGCACTGAAATTCTCGAACCCATCGAGGCCAAACTTGCCGAATGGGATCGGGGTGGCAAAGCCGAAACGGCGCGTTTGCACCGTTTGGAACGCTGGCGTGATCGCTTGATCAACGATGAAAACATGTTAGGTGAGTGGTTGAAAGAATACCCCGAAACCGACGTACAGCATTTTCGCAGCCTGATTCGCAACGCTCACAAAGAAAAAGAGCAAAATAAACCACCGAAAAGCAGCCGGGAATTATTCAAATTACTGCGAGAGATAACCGCAGACGAATCCCTGCGTTAATCGTATTCGGTATCTTTCCAAATACGCAACACCGCGAACACATCATCCGGTGTTTGCGTTTCACGCCCTGCAATTTCTTCGGCTTTGGCAATAACTTCAGGAATATGCGTGCGCAAAAAGGGGTTAGTTTCAAATTCTCGCCCTAATTCAAAAGGCACAGTCGGGTGTCCTGCATCCAACAACGCCCAGGATTCTTCCAAACGTGCATCCAGGGCCGCATTATCTGGCTCAACCCACTTGGCAAAACCGATGTTATCCACGGTGTATTCATGAGTGCAATACACTTGGGTCGCTGCCGGTAGCGTGGCAATGCGTTGCAACGAATGGTACAGGTCATGCAATGTACCGTCGAACACCCGCCCACAACCATTGGCAAACAACGTATCCCCACAAAACAGGCTGCCTTCGCCGTAATACACAATGTGCCCAGCGGTATGCCCCGGCAACTCCATCACGTGGAAGGTCAAACCCAATGATTCAAGATACACTTCTTGACCTTCCGTGAGGGGTCGATTGAGGAATGGAATCGTTTCATTGGCTGGCCCATAGACCGGTAAACCGGGGTAGGCTTGCAACAGTTTATCAAGACCACCCACATGGTCACGGTGGTGGTGTGTAATCAGAATAGCCACGGGCTGCTTTGCCATACGTTGCAGCGCCTCCAGCACAGGAGCAGCATCACCGGGGTCAACAATCGCAACATCTTGGCTATCGGTATTACCAATCAACCAGATGTAATTATCCGTAAATGCGGGTACTGGGGTTACTTGTATCATGGCACACCACCTTAACTCTTGATTTCTGCTACTCGACTATAGTGCATACTGCTCTATAATCGCATTTTTATCAGCACATCGGGCGGATTTTCAGATGAACACACGCACAGGTCAGCTTTACATCGTTTCAGCACCTTCTGGTGCTGGCAAATCCAGTTTACTGAATGCCTTGCTTGAGCGCGTGGATAATCTAGTGGTATCAGTATCGCACACCACGCGCCAACCCCGCCCCGGCGAACAAGACGGCGTGCACTATCACTTCACCCCAATTGACGTATTCCGCCAGCAAGTCGCAGACGGTAACTTTCTGGAATACGCACAAGTATTCGACAATTACTACGGCACGTCACGCTTGTCAGTGGATGCGTTACGCGATGCAGGCAAAGACGTGATCCTCGAAATCGACTGGCAAGGCGCACAACAAGTCCGTGAATGTGCGGAAGCTGTCACCAGCATTTTCATTCTGCCTCCCAGTGTAGCAGCCTTAAATCAGCGCCTGCATGGGCGTGGGCAAGATAGCGAGGAAACTATCCAACGGCGGATGCGGGATGCGCGAAGCGAAATGTCGCACTACCCTGAATACGACTACCTAATCATCAACGACGATTTTGACACTGCGCTGGCAGAACTCACCTGTATTTTTTATAGCGCACGCCTGAAACTCGCTCCCCAAATCCAGCAGCACAAAACATTGCTGGATGCACTGGTCGGCTGATGGCATTTAATATTGTCAAATTCTCGCGCCGCTGGCTAAAGTTTTTGCCCGACAGTCGGCGGCTGGAACTCTACCCACCCTGGTGGATGATGCGCATTAAGGTACTTGCGTTAGAAAATGAGTGGCGGCATATTCGTATCCGGCTACCGTTAACATGGGCTTCTCGCAATATGGGAGGCAGTATGTTCGGTGGCTTTCAAGCCTCGCTGGCTGACCCCATTGCGCCGTTGGCTTGCTCAAAAGTCTTCCCTGACTACCATGTGTGGACGCGGCATTTGAGCGTTGATTTTGTTCGCCCCGGTATTACTGACATGGAATTGCGCTTCGATTTCCCCGCAGACAAAGAAGCAGAAATTCGGGCGGAATTGCTGCGGCGAGGACGGGCTACGCCGAGTTTTGAATACGGTTTGCACGACAGCAACGGGCGGCTGTGTACCAAGGTCGTGTGCGTAGTAGCGATACGTCCGCCGGATTATTTGAAAGGCGTAGGGTCAGCGGCGGAATAGCTGCTGACCCATCGCTAACCTCTTGTCCAAAAGCGATTTTCACAGTTATAGCAGCGGTAATATGTCTTCCCTCCTGCAAACAAGCGACGCCACCAACCAACACGGACGCGCCGTGCCGCCGACAAACAATGCGAACATGTACAAACATTTATGATTGCCATTTTATAAACGATTTCCTTAGCCCACTAGCCCACGTCTAAAAGAAGTCTTGATAGATACGGATAATAACGGAAATGGATTGTCTTAAGAAATATTTCGTAACAATTTTCGTAATTGCTCAAACATGCTTTTTCATAGGCTGATTTGCAGCAAAAAACAGCAAAACTGATCTACACTTCAAGAGATGATCAACATCAGCGACAAGGATAGTCCAAGAGGTAAATCGTGAACAGGCCATTGACCTACCAAGGAATGTACTCACCCCATACTCAAACAAACGCCACCTATTGGACAAAAAGCCCCTGCCCTAGTTGTGGTAGCGTACTATTAGTCGAACGGAATAGCACATGGTGGCAGCGCTTCTTGCGTGGCAACAAAACACTCTGTTTTTGCCGCCAATGTCGCCATCAATTCTGGGAGAACCCGCAACATAGATAAGCGTCTTAGCCACGTCCACGCGGTGGCGGGCGCTTGCCTGCACCGCTAGGGCGACTGGCGACACTCGGACGAGCCGGGCGTGCCAAACTCGAACGCCGTGCCGATGGATGACTCCCACCAATCGCCGTGCGCCCACTGTCCACCGATTTCATCCCCGGCCTTGCCCCGGAACGGCGTTCCGGGCGTTCAGCGGTAAAATCCGAACCATCTTCAAACGCCATGTTCACCAAGCCGTAGAGTTTGCGTAATTCGCGCACTTCCAGCTCTTTGTGATGCCCACTGCGCAAGTAACGCGGCAGCATAATGTTGCCGTAACGCACCCGAATCAAACGGCTGATTTTCACGCCCTGCGATTCCCACAAGCGACGCACTTCGCGATTGCGACCTTCGGCAAGCACGACGTGATACCAGTGGTTAACCCCTTCGCCACCAGCATCTTTGATGCGCATGAAGTTGGCTTTGCCGTCTTCCAATTCCACGCCTTCCTGCAAACGGATCAGCATTTCATTGTTAACTTCGCCCAACACGCGGCAAGCGTATTCGCGCTCGATCTCGGAAGATGGGTGCATGAGTTTGTTGGCTAACTCACCATCAGTAGTGAACAGTAATAAGCCGTCAGTATTGATGTCGAGACGACCGACCATAATCCAACGCCCAGCGCGAATTTTCGGCAGGCTGTCAAAGACCGTCGGGCGACCTTCCGGGTCACTCAAGGTACACACTTCGCCCGCAGGCTTGTGATACATCAGCACTTTGTGGGTGGCATTGACGCGGGAACTCAAGTGCAGGCGTTGCCCGCGCAAGGTCACTTGATCGTTTTCGTCGATGGCTTGACCGGAAGCGGCACGTTGACCGTTCACCAGAATTTCGCCAGCGTTGACCATGCGCTCGATTTCACGGCGTGAGCCGTAACCAGCGCGAGAGAGGAGTTTTTGGATGCGTTCTTTCATGCGGGGAATATTACGCTTTGACCTTGCGCAATGCCACCGCATTCATGCAATAACGTAAGCCACTCGGTGCGGGGCCATCGGGGAACACATGCCCCAAGTGTGCGCCACAGGTATTGCAGGTGGTTTCTACCCGCGTCATGCCGTGCGAACGGTCTACTTGGTAGGCAATCGCATTATCCGCCACCGGCTGGGTAAATGACGGCCAACCTGTGCCGGAATCAAACTTTTCTGCCGCATCAAACAGCAAGGTGTCGCAACACACGCAAGCGTATTGCCCCGGCTCGAACAAATGGCACATCTCGGAACTAAACGGGCGTTCCGTGCCATGCTTGCGGGTGACGTGGTATTGCTCGGCATTCAATTGTTCGCGCCATTCGGCATCGGTTTTGGTGACAGTGCGCTCAGGGGCGGGGTTGCCGTTATCTGCGAATGCCAATACGATTTTCCAGTTCAACATAATCTCTCTCCTCCTCGGTGAAAATGGATAGTAGTGTCAGGACGCGCTTGCAGACAAATACCCTACTGCGCGTATAGGGCATTCAAACGCACTGCACAATATACGCTAAACTCGCGGCATTCTTAGTCTGACGAGATTCACCCGCATGACAGCCCCAGCCCATACCGACACCGTGGTCAAAAGCACCACCTGTTACGAATGCGATGCCAATTGCCTGTTTGATGTCACCATTGACGCCAGCGGTCGCGCCATTAAGGTGGAAGGCTTGCCGAATTGCCCACGCGGACAATTGCAGTTAGAGCGCCAATACCACCCCGACCGCCTCCTCTACCCGCTCAAGCGCGTCGGTGTCAAAGGCTCTGGCGAATTCGAGCGCATCAGTTGGGAAGAAGCCCTCGACACCATTACCGCCGCCCTGCAAAAAACCAAGGCACAATACGGCGCACCCACCGTGGGGTTTTTCGCCGGATACACCAAAGAAGCCCGCCCGCAATTGCAACGCCTTGCGCACGCTTTCGGCAGCCCGAATTACCTCACCGAATCCGGCTGCTGCTTCTCGGCAACGATGGTAGCGGAAAAACTCACCTACGGTTACAAACTCAAAACCACCTCCACCGTCGAATCGCCCAAAACCCAATGCGTGTTGGTGTGGTCAACCAACGCGACAGGCTCAATTCCCCCGTTTGAAAACCACCACCTTGCCAGCCGTAAAAAAGGGCGCAAGATGATCGTGGTTGACCCGCGCCGCACCGAAACAGCGGAACTGGCGGATATTCACCTGCAAATCCGCCCAGGTACAGATGGCGCACTCGCCCTCGGCTTCCACCACCTGATTTTCGCCAATGGCTGGCAAGATCAGGCATTTTTGGACGAATGGGCAAACGGGCTGGACGCTTTCCGCGACTACATCCAAGAATTTCCACCCGCACGGGTGGCGGCGATTTGCGGCATTAGCGAAGCCGATTTACGCGCAGCGGTGGAAATGTTCGCCACCACCAGCCCCGCACAAATTGCCATGTCACCTACCTCCACCGTGCAACACAGCAACGGTTTCCAGAATCACCGCGCCATGATTTTGCTCTCCGCCGTCACGGGCAATATCGACCGCGAAGGCGGCAACCGCTTTTTCAACGACAAAGTATTGCCCAAGCCGATTGAGCTATTCGATGTGTGCAAAAACGAATTACCGCCGCGCATTGGCGATGAAGTCTTCCCGATTTGGACAAAATATTGGCCTGCCGCGCAAAGCATGTTGATGCCGGACTGCATCCTCGAAGGCAAGCCGCAACCGCTCAAAGCACTGCTGGCGATGGGCATTAATACTGCGATGTGGGCAAATTCCAAACGCATGGAACGCGCCTTGGGCGAACTGGAATTTTTCGCCGTCTCCGACTTTTTCCACAACCCCGCCACCCTGCAAGCCGACATCGTATTGCCAGCAGCAACCAGTTTGGAACGCACCGCGCTGATCGCCTACCCCGGCTGCGCGTATCAGGGCGAAGTAAAATACCGCCACCAAGCCCTGCCTCCTCGCGGCGAAGCCAAACCTGACGGGCAAATTTTCCTCGAACTCGGCGTAAAACTCGGCATGGCGGAACAATTCTGGCACGGCAACCTTGCGGCATCGTGGGAAGAAATGGGCGAAGGCTTGCCGCCCGACATCCGCAAAGAAGCGTGGGAAAACCCGGCGGGCGTAACCGTTTACAGCCCCGTGATCGAAGAATTGGTGGAAATGGGCTTTTTGGATGCGGATCGGCAATGGCGCATCAACGGCTTCCGCACCGCCACGGGCAAAATCGAATTCGATTCGGTGGAGTTGAAAGCGCATGGCTACGACGGCTTACCGACTTACCGCGAACCGGCGGAAAGCCCGTTGTCTACGCCGGAATTGCTGGCAGATTATCCCTTGGTGCTAACGTCGGGTGGGCGGCAGAAATTTTTCACGCATTCACAGCAGCACAATATCCCCGCGATGCTGGCGCATGACCCGTATCCACGGGTACAAATTCACCCCGACGATGCAGCGGCACGGGGCATTGCGGAGGGGGATGCGGTGGAAATCCGTTCACGACGCGGCGCGGTGACGTTTCGGGCAGCAGTGACCGATATGATGAAACCGGGTGTGGTGCATTGTTTCCACGGGTGGAATGAAGCGAATATCAATGAGTTGACAGACGATACCCAGCTTGACCCGATCAGTGGGTTTCCGCCGTTTAAGTCGTTGTTGTGTCAAGTAACTCGTATTCAGGAAAACGTATGACCCACATCCCCCTCTCCCTCTACATCCATATTCCTTGGTGCATTCGTAAATGCCCCTATTGTGACTTCAATTCTCATGCAGCTTCGAACGGCTTGCCGGAAAAGCAGTACACACAAGCCCTGCTCACCAACTTAAGCAACGAACTTCCCCACATTTGGGGACGCAAACTCGAATCCATTTTCATCGGCGGCGGCACACCCAGCCTGTTTTCGGCGGAAAGCATCGACGAACTGCTGTGCGGTATCCGTGCCCTCTTGCCGTTTCGCCCTAACATTGAAATCACCCTCGAAGCCAACCCCGGCACATTCGAGCAGGATAAATTTCGGGGTTTCCGTGAAGCTGGCATTAACCGCCTGTCAATGGGTATCCAAAGTTTCAACCCAGAACATTTGCAAGCCTTGGGACGGGTACATGACCGTGAGGAAGCGTTACGCGCCGCTGACATTGCCCGTACTGCCGGATTCGATAATTTCAACCTTGACCTGATGTTTGGTCTACCGCAACAAACCTTAGAACAAGCGATGCAGGATTTGCAGCAAGCCATCGCGCTCAACCCCACCCACCTGTCTTGGTATCAGCTTACCCTTGAACCCAATACGCTGTTTTACAAATCACCGCCTGTGCTGCCAGACGATGATTTAGTCGCAGACATGCAGTTAAACGGGCAACATTTCATCAAACGTTCATGCTATGCTCAGTATGAAGTCTCCGCCTATGCCAGACAAGGTTTTGAGTGCAGGCATAACCGGAACTACTGGGAATTCGGTGATTATGTGGCAATTGGTGCTGGTGCGCATGGCAAACTGACCAACCCCGCTGATGGCAGTATTACCCGTTACCACAACTACCGCCAACCCGCTGAGTACATGCAGCAAGCGATGCAAGGCACAGCACGCAGCGGCACAGAGCGCTTGGCTGCTGCCGATCTGGGTTTTGAATTCATGCTCAATGCATTGCGCTTACGGGACGGTTTTCCAGTCGCTCTGTTTACAGAACGCACAGGACTGGCAAGCGATTATATCAAGGCGGGGCTAGAACAGGCATTACAGCGCGGTTTGCTAGACGTTGAGGGCGGTTATGTGCGCCCAACGGCAACCGGCTGGCAATTCCTGAATCGGGTTATTCAACTATTTTTGGAGGATTAATCACCATGTCGCAGGTTCTAACACACACTGACATCACCTGCCCTTATTGCCATTCCGCATCCCCCATCGAAATTGACATTATCGCAGGTAGCCAAGACTATATCGAAGACTGCCAAGTCTGTTGCAACCCGATTCAACTTTCCATTGAAATCGATGCAGACGGTGAAGTGACCCGCATTGATGTGCAACCGGGGAACAGTTAAACCAAATAACGCGCCTCACGTTCGGCAATGCGCATGAGAGGGTAATACAACAACCACGCAGCGAATAGCACCACCCACCCTGACCACATCACGTCAGAGAGGAAATGCCCCCCCGCTGCCATGCGCGTCACGCCAATAGCGCCACCTAACAATAACGCGAACACCAAAGCAACCCTTGCCCATTGCGGCTTACGTTTACGCCACAAAAACCAGAACGCCACAAACGCAAATCCAATCGAACTATGCCCACTGGGAAATGAACGCCCATTGCCATTCGCCACGAAATACCCCGGCGGCACATAGGTCTCTTCCCCTCCTAACTGCACGACTTGCACAGGACGTGGCCTACCCCAATTATCCTTAAACACACTATTAACCAATAAACCGGGGCCAATCAGAAAGACCAATATCACATACGCCGCATACAAACGCATACGATACCAACGCCGCAAGACGGTACTAGACACTATAATCAACACACTAACGATTAGCACGCTGCCCGCAATATAGGGCACACCATCGTAGAACAACGCCTTCCACAGCGGGAAGTCATCCAAAAGCCAATAACCCGCTTGCTGAAACAGGGCAGCAACGGTTAAATCCCAATCAGACAACCAAAACACTAGCGTAGACGCAGCCACAACATTGAACCACAACCACAGTTGTGGGTATTGCCCCCCTAATTTCATTGCAACACCAGCCCCTTAAAACCTGCCAGCAAAAACGTATGGTAATTCAGCTTATAGGTAGAATGAACCTCAACGTGCAACGGTGCGAGCGCTCGCACCGTTGTAAAGTACCCTTCAATCCCAACCGGCAAGGTGCTGTTAGCCGTTACCAGTAAAAAGTCCTGCCCTACCTTATCATGCAATGTTGTTATCAAATCATAATGGTGGCGCTGCTGCTGCCGTGGGTTCCAACTCACCCCTTGCAAACCATTAGGACGAGCGTAATAGGCCAACTCGCTCAGCACGTCTCGTCCATCAGCCAACAAGAGCGCGTGAGGGTATTGTTGTTGCAACGCCAAGTATTGCGCACCGAGAGCATCCCACCCTTTCAGGCGTTTATGCAAATCCCCCCCCAACACCTGATTCAACGGTGCGGGGTGGTAAACCAACAAACCCAGCACGATATTCAACACCAGTACCACAGCGAGCGTTTTCCACTTTGCATACAACCACGCCGCCATTAGCAACGTTGCCGCCACATACGTGGGGGCAGCCCAATTCGCATTCGCCCGCCCAAATAATGCTTGCGCCGTAATGATCAGCAAAAATGGTAACGCAAAACTCAATAGCAGCGTTTTATGCGCCACTTGTCCTTTCCACACCACCCATACCGACAATGGAAACAACAGCAAACCGAATACGCCGAACTGCCCACCGAGAAATTCCCCCAGCTCATCCCAATGCAAAACACCTTGCGTACTACCGGCGGCAATATCAGCGGTATGCTGAAACGTCGGAAAACCGTGTTGCCAATTCCACCACACGTTGGGGGAGACAATCAGCAACATCACTAGGATGGCAGCCCATGCACGCGGATTACGCAACAAATCAAAACGCCGTGCCGCTAACACATACACCAGTGCAGAAACCAGAAAAATCCCCATGGTGTACTTGCTCAACACTCCCAACCCCAGCGCCACACCCAGCAGTAGCCAGTCATCCCATGCATCGCTATCCAACGCAAACACGAACGCATACAAGGCCAGTGTCCAGCAAAAGAATAGTGCCACATCCGTCGAAATCAGCGTCGAAGACAAACTCACCGCAGGCAAGGTAATAAATAATACGGCGGCCAGCAACGCCACCTGGTGATCAAACAACTTCCGCGCCACCAAAAACAACAGCCAAGTGCTCAAGGGGTACAGCAGCAAACTGCCTGCACGTACACACAATTCACTATCACCACACAGGCTGGTAGTGGCGGCAATAATCGCTGCAATCACCGGCGGCTTAGAATAGTAGCCCCACGCCAAATCTTGTGCCCAATACCAGTATTGCGCCTCATCGACGTACAAATTCAAGCCATTGCTTGCCACCACCCATGCCCGGTAAGCCGTGATTCCCAGCAAAATCAACAGCAATGCAAGCCCTGTATGCCGTTCACTCATGCTGATTTAACTTTCAATGGAATCAACCATCCCACCAAAGCCCCCACCAAGGAAGACCCCAGCACAAACACATGCACATTCACTGCCCCGACTGTTGCCACTTGCATACTCGTCACTGGCGATAGTGCTGCCATGACCCCGGCTTCATACGTCCCAAATCCACCCGGTGCATGAATCGGCAAGACACTGGTCAACTCACCACCAACCACGCCAGCTAACAACATATTCCAACTAACATTCGGCACAAACTGCCCCAACAACCACGCTAGCGTTACCAATTTCACCACCCAGTTGGCCCAAGTCATGACCCAGCTACGCCAAAATTCACCCCAGTTATCCGGTAAACCGTACATGGCTTGTTGGGCTAATTCACTTAACTTGCCGTTTTTACCCGCAAATGCCACCTCAATCCGGTTACGTAACAGATACACCACGATCGGCAACAGCATCCACAACACAACCAGTGGAATAGCCACCCGCTTCAACGGTGTCACCACCAATAAGGGGTAAATCGCAAACGCTAAAATCGTGTGTAAATCCAAAAAGCGGAACCACACTAGCGCAGACACCGAATGTGCATAGCCCACACCAAAATAGCGTTTCATCATGACCGGAAAACTCAGCTCACCGGTGCGTGCAGGCAATAGATTATTCAGCGCATTATGCAGCAACATTAGCCGCCAGGTTTGCAACCACTGCCCACCTAACTGTTGCGGAAAATAATCATACATGCGCCATGCTCGCAGCGCATAACTCAGTATCAATAACGCCAAGGCAATCGCCCCTTGCGCCCAGCCAAACGTTGCCCAAGGTGCTAATACCGTTTTCCAACCCAACCAGTACTCAACACCTGCGATAAACAGGATAAGAATTAGCCACGAAATTGCTAATTTCCAGCGTGCCGTCGATGTATTGCTCTGTTCTGTCATCATTCACCCGCTTTAACGTATAATCTGGGGCTGATTGTAACCGAACCGGACATTGATTTAATGACAAATTCTCCTGATACCGTCAGTATCATAGTGCCCTTCTATAACGAAGAAGGTAACGTCCTGCCGCTAGTCAAGCGTGTCAGCGAAGCATTGGCACACTTTGAATGCCAATGGGAACTGGTACTGGTGGACGATGGCAGTTCCGACCACACCCTAAAACGCCTGTACGAAGCCGCTGCGCAATTTGGAACACATATTCATATCGTTGAACTGCAACGCAATTTCGGGCAAACCGCTGCCATGCAGGCCGGTATTGATCAGGCACGCGGCAGCCTGCTGGTAACGCTGGATGGTGACTTGCAAAACGACCCGGCTGACATTCCCGCCATGATCAAAGAATTGCAGGAACGCGACCTTGATCTGCTAGTCGGTTGGCGTAAAAACCGCAAAGACACGCTGATCATGCGCAAGATTCCCTCGCGCATTGCCAACCGCCTGATCCGCAAAGTTACCGGTGTCAATTTGCATGATTACGGTTGCAGCCTCAAAGTCTACCGCGCCTCGGTCATGAAACGGGTACGCTTGTATGGTGAAATGCACCGCTTCATTCCGGCGTGGGTCGCAACCGCTGTACCACCATCACGCATCGGCGAAACCGTGGTTAACCACAATGAACGCTTGAGCGGCGAATCCAAATACGGTATTTCCCGCACCTTCCGCGTGATTATCGATTTACTGTTCATGTGGTTCTTTATGCGGTATCGGGCGCGTCCGGGGCATTTGTTTGGCACGATTGGCTTGGCATTTGGTTTGATTGGTTCACTGATTTTAACTTGGCTGGGTATCGACAAATTCATTCTGGGCAATGATATTGGTGGCCGCCCCTTATTGTTGGCGGGGGTAATGCTGGTGATAACCTCCATTCAATTCCTGACCACCGGCATTATCGCGGAAATGTTATCGCGGATTTATTTTGAATCCTCCAGCCGCAATGCTTACGTTATTCGTCCTCCTCGCGATGAGGAAGAGCCTGAACACCATTGGCACACCCCTAGCGCATGAGAGTAGCATCTGGTTTGCGGTACTGGTTACTGCACAGCGGGGATGGTTTCCTGCTACCGCTGGTGATACTGGCGTTTTTCTGGCAGCTCGGCACACCGGCGCTGTTTGATCTCGACGAAGGGGCATTCAGCGCGGCAACGTGGGAAATGCTCCAGCGCGGCGATTTCATTACCACCTTCCTCAACGGTGAGCCGCGCTTTGACAAGCCTATCCTGATTTACTGGTTGCAGGCACTGAGTGTGTCGGCATTCGGGATTAGTGAATGGAGTTTGCGCTTGCCGTCGGCATTAGCTGCGAGTATTTGGGTGATGGCAACGTATTATTTCGCGAAACCGCGAATGCCCCGGCAAAACGCCATGCTTGCGGCGGTGATGGTGGCAACTTCCGCGATGATTATTGTGATTGGGCGGGCAGCAACAGCGGATGCGGTGCTCAACGTACTGATGACACTCACCCTATTTGATATTTGGCGGTATTGGGAACAACCCAAACGTATGGTGTTGTTTCGGGTATTTTTGTGGTTAGGTTTGGGTTTTTTGTGTAAAGGGCCAGTAGCCGTCGCCATTCCCTTCGTCGTCAGTGCATTTTTATACATCAGCAACAAACAATGGAAAACATGGCTACAAACCGTGTTCCACCCTTATGGCCTAGTGGTGTTTCTTGCCGTTGCAGCACCTTGGTATGTGTTGGAATACATGGCACAAGGGCAAGCTTTTATCGACGGTTTTTTCTTTAAGCACAATGTCAACCGCTTCTCCGATACGATGGAAGGTCACGGCGGACATGTCTGGTATTACCTAGTGGCTTTGCCGTTTATCATTATGCCCTTTGGCGGCTTGTTGGTGCAGTTGGTAAAGCAAGCAGGACGCGAGAGCATTGACCAGTTTTTATGGTTTTGGTTTGCGTTTGTGTTTGTGTTCTTTTCGCTTTCCAACACGCAATTACCGCACTATTTATTGTATGGCATTACGCCATTGCTGTTATTGCTGGCAAAGTACTGCGGGGAGAATCCTCAACGCTGGTTGGCGGTCGTTCCGGCGGTATTAGTTGCACTACTCTTGCTATTCTTGCCGGAATTACTGGCAAAATCGCTAGAACAGAATCCCAGCTTGTACTTCCAAGGCTTACTAGAGCAAGCGAAAAAAGTGACGGGGCTTTATTACCGGGCTGCCACGTTTATTTATTTGCTGGCATTGTTGGCCTTACTGCTGTGGCCTAAGGTACAAAATCACCTGCGTTTGATCGCTGTGGCAGCGTTGCAAACGGTGTTTTTAACAAGTGTGCTGATTCCTGTGGTGGCCTTCACCCAACAAGCGGCGGTGAAAGAAGCCGCACGGTTTGCACGTCACCACCTCGTTGATTCGGTTATCGTGATGGATGGCGTGAACATGCCGAGTTTCACCACTTACCGCCAAGCGCTTACACCACGTCGCACCCCTGAAATCGGCGAATACGTGTTTTCCAAAGCGGATCATTTGCAACCGCCCGAACATTACGTGATTGTGTTCAAGCAAGGTGGTTTAGTCTTGGCGAAAAAGGTTAATCCCCCATGAGAGATGCAGCAGAAACCAGTGGTGTGCCGATTTTATTGCTGTTGCTATTAACTGCTATCGTCGGTGCGAGCGGTTTGAACACCGAACTGTTTCTGGCAATACAGCATTTCACGGCATTACTACCTGACACACTTTGGGCAAATTTGACCATTTTGGGGGATGCGCTGGTTGTACTAGTGCTACTGAATGGGCTGGCATGGCGTTACCCCCTATTGCTGCCTGCTGGATTATTGGCAGGGCTAATCGCCACCTTGTTGACCCGCAGCTTGAAAACCTTGTTAGAAATTGAGCGCCCATTGAGCGTGTTAGGTGCACAAGCGCAGGTGATCGGCGTTGATTTACAAAATTTTAGTTTCCCCTCTGGTCATACCACTGCCGCTTTCGTCTTGGCGGGGGTATATGCACTGATCCTGCAACGCGAACGCCTGACTGCGGTACTGTTTTGCTTAGCCTTGCTGGTGGGATTCAGCCGCATTGCTGTGGGCGCACACTGGCCAATGGATGTATTGGCAGGTGCGGCATTCGGCTGGTTTTCGGCTTGGGCGGGTTGGAGGCTGGCTTTGTACTGGCGCTGGAGTCAGTCATCGCTGGGGCAACGCACACTGGCTTTATTATTTTTGTTATTTTCTCTGCTGCTTTTTCTATTGAATACCGGCTACCCACAAGCATTCTGGTTGCAAATGAGTATTGCCAGTCTCATGACAGCGATGAGCCTCGTAACCCTGTGGCGAACCTTCCACAACACGGCCTAAACCAACATGATTATTAACCGTTACCTGTTCAAAGAAATTGCACTCAGCTTTGCTGCCACCCTGCTGGTGTTAACGTTGATTATTGTGGGTAACACCTTTGTACGGTTGTTAGCGGATGCCAGCAGCGGCAACTTACCGGCGGATTTGGTGGGTAATTTGTTGTGGTTTGGCTCGTTGAAACAACTGATTCGCTTGATTCCGGTTGCGCTGCTGATCGGTATGATGCTGGCATTCAGTCGCTTGTACCGCGATTCAGAAATGGCGGCATTGCGGGCTGCTGGGTTTGCTCCCCGGCATTTTTACCGTGCTATTTTTAGTTTTGTATTGCCCTTAACACTGTTGTTAGCCGTGCTAGTTATCGTGGTATCGCCTTGGCTAGAAAGCAATAATGCTGACTTACGTCGTGAAATTAATGAGCGTCCAGAAGCAGCCGGTATTCCCCCCGGTGAATTTGTCAGCTCTGGCACGGCTGAACGCAATTATACCGCACTCGCTGAAAGCATTGACCCTAGCCGCACGGTCATGGAACGCTTTTTCATCCGCGCTCAAGATGGTGCTAAAGAGGTGCTGATCTGGGCTAAATCGGCGGTGTTATTCATTGATTCCGGTAGTGGTGAGCGTGTTTTACAAATCAGTGATGGCTACCGTTATGAATCGGATCCAGAACAAGGCGGCATGACGATTATCCGTTTCGGCGAACACAGCATCCGCATTCCCTTACGCAATTACAGCGCCAGTAACAGCTTGGCAGCCGTTCCTATTTTGGAATTGTGGTCACAAACGGATAATGCATCGCAAGCAGAATTGCAATGGCGTGTTGCGGTAATCATTTCAGCACCGTTGTTGGCTTTATTGGCATTTCCATTGAGTTATACCGCGCCTCGTCAAGGGCGTTACGGCAAAATTGCAGTGGCTATTCTTATCTACGCCCTCTATGCCAGTTTGTTAGCCACCGTGCGGGGCATGATGGAACGCGGGGATTTCCCCTTATTGCCCGGTCTGTGGTGGATACACCTGTTAGTACTGGGATTAGCCTTCTGGCTGTTGCACAAATATTACGGAAAACCTGCATGAATCATTTAGAACGCTATTTGTGGAAAAGCGTCCTTTCGAGCATTTTACTCACTTGGTTGTCACTGACTCTGCTCGATAGGTTTTTTGCGTTTCTCGCTGAACTAGGGGATGTCAGCCCTGATACGCAATACGGTAATGTGCAAGCACTTTATTACATCCTCATGGGAACGCCTAAACTTCTCTACGATTACTTTCCAACGGCTACGTTGATTGGCAGCTTGCTAGGATTGGGTAATCTTGCTGCTAACAGCGAACTTACTGCCATGCGGGCAGCCGGTATTTCCATACACCAAATTGTGGGAATGACACTAAAACTGGGGCTGGTACTGGTAGTAATGGTTTTTGTATTAGGTGAATGGGTTGCTCCCCATACTGAACTGGCAGCCAGTAGCTTTAAATTACGAATGCAGCAAAAGCAGTTAGCGATCGGTAATCAAGGGATCTGGATTAAAGATGGCAACCGCATTATCAATATTTCTAAATTATGGTCAGAAAAGAAAATGGAAGGGCTGGCTATCTACACAATCAACCCGGAAGCAGGACGCATTGACACCATCACTCACGCTGCTCGCGCTGAACGCGATGCAACAGGTTGGGTCTTATACGAGCTGACTCGTAAAGTGATTCAAACTGATGGTGTTCGGCAAGAAACATTAGCTCAAGTCCATGAAGACAAACTCATTCCAGAACAAGTACTGAGCATTGCAGCAGTAAAACCCAATCAGTTAGCTGCCACTGAGTTGGCGGATTTCATTAAGCATCAGCGTGAAAACGAGTTAAACAGCAAACGCTTCGAGCAAGCATTCTGGCAGCATTTCACCACACCCTTGTCAACGCTGGTTATGCTGATCATTGCAGCACCTTTCGTCTTCAGTTTTCAGCGCAATGCGGGAGCAGGGCAACGCATATTTATTGGCATTCTCATTGGTATCGTCTTCTTCTTGTTTAACCGTATGTTTGGAAGCGTAGGTATCGTTTACGGTATTCCGCCTTTGCTTTCAGCCACTTTACCATTGTTAGTATTTCTAGTAGGTGGGGTGTGGATGTTGCAGCGTTTACGTTAAACATTGCAAAACCATATAACCAATCATATTCGTAGCTCTAAACTGTTCACTGGTAGTGGATAACGGCAACGAAACGGATAAAATTCCAAAATTAGGCATAAAAAAAGCCCCGGAACGGAAACCGTTAACGGGGCTTTTAGGATTGATGCTTGGCGTTGACCTACTCTCACATGGGGAGACCCCACACT
>NZ_FNQP01000034.1:0-13435 GCF_900107695.1 Thiothrix caldifontis
CGGTTTCCAGAAGTGCCAACGTATGGCGAATTTTGTGTGAAATCTACGTCAAATTACTGATTATCCTCATCCAACACTGGATCATGCTCACCGGATTGTGGGAAATACCCCAGCGCAGCCTCACCAAAGGTGTTCAAGCCATTCAGGAACAGGCTTCCCATCTTGCCGCCTGCATCGCTGAGCGACGCAGCTTGATAAAATGCCTCAAGCAACTGGCAAAACTCTTCGCTTCTTCAACCGCTTGCCGACAAAACAAACGGAGGAAAAAACCTAATAATTGGATGAGATTACAGCAAGTTAGGGAATGGAGGGCTTAAAGTTGATGCGTATAGGGCATGGATGTGATGACCCCGCATTATGGGGATTATTATCAAGGCAATGGCACACCCCACGATGCAGGTAGCCCCAATCCAATCGTATTCATGGTCATTCCAGCCAAGTCTAAATTTACCTTTCATGTAACAGCGGATACGCAACGGCTGAAGGATGTGCAGAACTGGCAAGCACTGATGCAAACAGCCTTTAACCACGCTTTCAAATGGCTGGGGTTTGGGGCAAAAACAGCCGTAGGTTATGGGGCGATGCAAATAGTTGGTGCAAAGCAAACATCTGCAACAACAACGTCAACGCCATCATTCCAAACCAATGAAGAACGCTGGGAAAAGTCCACCTTCCAATACCAAAAAGGTAGTGGCGAAATCACCGCAACAGGCAACAAAAAGCGGGCAACAGTACGCGGTGACGATGCCAAGGCATTGTTCGTAAAGCTACCGGATGACAAACGTAAACTGTTGGAAAAACAACGCTTGGTAGCAACGGCTGTGGTTAAGAGCCAAGGCAATATGAATGTGTTGTTTGATATAGTATGATGCACTATATACCCTATATGGCTTTACAAACCCCACATGAATGACGCATCATGCCAGAATCGAAAGCAAAGCTGCTCCACAAGTTCCGCCAAGCCTATGGTGACGGGATTATCGAAGGTGTGGTATGGGAAGTTCCAACACCTGTACCGCCTTCTGAACACCCGTACAAATACCGTCTGGTTTACATCGTTGAAGGTAAACGTGTCATCGGTTACGACAACGAACGTGGCAAAGGCGACCATAAACATATGGGGGTGCTGGAAGTCGCTTATGTTTTCAAAAATGTACCAACACTATTGGCAGACTTCAAACGTGACCTAGAGGGGGCAATATCATGAGCCATGTACTACACGTCGAAATTCAACCCGCCACCGCTGCCCTCGACGCCTTCGGCGCAACCCTGCAACAGCTCGAAGCAGGTCAAGCCGTCACGCCCCATTTCAGCATCGGCTTTGAAACCGTGCCGCAGTTCGCCAAGGTCTTCACGCCCAAACGCTGGGAGTTGATCAGTGAACTCAAGAAACTCGGCGCAGTTTCCATCTACGAGCTGGCAAAGCGGCTGGATCGGCATTACCGCAATGTGCATCAAGATGTCGCCTTGCTCAGCGAATGGCTGGTGATCGAGAAAGATGAACACGGCAAGGTCTTCGTGCCTTGGGATGAGATTGATGTGCGGTTGCCGTTACAGGCTGCTGCTTAACAACCAACGATACAAAGGATAACCCCATGCGCCTAATCAGCTTTCTTGGTCTTGGTGAAGCCAAGCGTGACCCAGATGGAAAACCAACGGGTGAGTATGTTTACCAGCCTACCACTTACCGCTTTAACCAAGACCCTCAAACGGATATTAACGACACTTGCTATGTGGTGAGGGCAATTACACAAGGCTATGTCATTGAGGAAAAAGGCACAGGCTCGCACAAGGTAAAAGAGGTTGTATTGCTGGCAACCGAGCAGGCAGAAAAGGCACATTTGCATAAAATTCTTGCTGAATTTGAGGCACATCAACTACCACAACCGCGTGTTGTGCGTGTTCCTTTTGGGTCAAATGCCGAACAGCAGTGGGAGCAATTCAATACAATTTTGGAAAATATCCCTCAAGGGAATGATAAAAAGGTTATTTTTGATATTACCCACGGCTTCCGCTCGCAGCCTTTCTTTGCTGCGGCGGTGATCAACTATGTTCGTTCAACCCGTAACATAGAAGAGATACCCGACATGCGTATTCTGTACGGCGAATATAACCGTGAGAAACGTGCCTCTGATATTTGGGACATGAGTACCTTTATCAACCTATTGGATTGGTCAAGCAGCCTGCAAAGTTTCATGAAAACCGGGCATGGCGCAGGTTTGGCAACGCTGGCACGTCAGGAAAATGCGGCTATCCAAAAGGCGGGGCAAGGCGAGCGCCCCAGAACCTTGGCGAGTTTGGCGGAGTCCATCCGTGCGTTTTCGGACAATATTTCCACGGTGCGCGTGCCGCAAATCATCACGGGCAAAGAGCGTGGCAGCGCCAGCGATGTACTTGCCAAGATTGCGCAAAGCGAAGCCGAAGTGCGTACCCATTTCATGCCGTTGTTCCCAGTGTTGGAACAGTTGCAAGCCAAGCTGCAAGGCATTCCGGCGGATTCGTTGTTTAGCCCACAGGGGCATCAGGCGATGTTGGAGCTGGCAAAATTGTATGTCAGCTACGAACGCTACCCCGAAGCGGCGATTGTGTTGCGCGAAGGCTGGGTTTCGCTGTATGCGGAAACACAAGGCGCAGATGAGCAACAATTGAAACCCGATGTCCGCAGCAATATGGAAAGCCGCTGGAATGCCGCCGAAGGCAAAGACTCACCAGAGCGGATTGCCGACCAGATACGCAATGTCAGAAATGACATCCAGCACGGTGGTTTTAAGGAAAAAGATGCGCGTAACCCTGCGAACAGTTTGATTCGAGACTTGCAAATACTGCTCGACAAATTTGAAGCAAAACTGAAGGCGTAATTGTCAACGGTTCGTTTAAAGGCAGTTGTCGGGCTGAAGCCCGACCTACAGTCAGCCACAATCCTTAACTTTAAGGTAGGGATCAAATCGAGCACTGATAGCAGCAAAACTGCCGAATAATCCTTCCATTTTTCAAAAAATCATTGTAAAATCAGCGAACTAACACGCAAAACCTGAGCGTGTCGTTTCTTTAAAAACTTATCTTGTCGCATTTTTGTCCAAGGCAACTTTTTATACAGTGAATTTCCTGCTAAGAGCCTCTGTAACCCATTGATTCAAAAGGTCGATTAGACACGAGCCTTCTGAAGACCGCCCTGATTTAAAAGGGATTAAGACGCAACCGCATTGGGGTTTGACTGTGAAGGAAGTTTCTGAAGACCGCCCTGATTTAAAAGGGATTAAGACTCTTTCAACACATTCTTTAAATGTTTGCATAATATTCTGAAGACCGCCCTGATTTAAAAGGGATTAAGACGCAACCGCATTGGGGTTTGACTGTGAAGGAAGTTTCTGAAGACCGCCCTGATTTAAAAGGGATTAAGACAATTAACGAAGGGTTTAGAAAGAAAGTTGAAACTTCTGAAGACCGCCCTGATTTAAAAGGGATTAAGACTGTTGTGAGACATCATCTGAACCACAAAAATGGCATTCTGAAGACCGCCCTGATTTAAAAGGGATTAAGACGCTCCACTTTGTACCGTCTGGTGATGTTCCGCTTCTTCTGAAGACCGCCCTGATTTAAAAGGGATTAAGACTTAACACATCAATATAATGCCCGTTACGAATGTTTCTGAAGACCGCCCTGATTTAAAAGGGATTAAGACGCTTTTGTTCATTGGTGGCGTTCCCAATTAGATTCTGAAGACCGCCCTGATTTAAAAGGGATTAAGACCAACGAATAAGACACGCTTACCGTGACTTGCAAGAAATTCTGAAGACCGCCCTGATTTAAAAGAGTATCGTCTTAATATTGATAAAACTTTTTGATCAGTGATGACTGCTGAGCTTTTACCAAACCATCCGTGATGATGATATTGTTGATCTGAAGCTGTATAATTACATTGTCGTTACCATAACGGATTTGTCAGGATGCAAGAGCGTGATTGGAAAAAGTTTGTAAAAATTAAACAGACGGCTTTCGATAAATTTTGCACTCAAAGCCTGCAAGAGTTATCAGAACTTATTAATAATTCAGCAGAACACCCGTATGACCGTTTGCAATTGGCTCAAAAATTTCTGAAAGAAAAAAACACCAGAATGCACCAGCTATTTGATGCTCATAGCCGAAACCAAGCAACATTACAGTTACTCATGATACGCAATGCAGGTTTACTAGATGAAGTTTTATTGAGCACGTTATCGAAAGATTTACAGGAAAATACCAAGCCACAGTCATGGAGTGACTACTGTCCAGATTAAACCAATACCTCTCCTTTAAAGCATTAGCTTGCTGATAATGATAGGTGTGATGTGTGGCGGGAACTTGATCCGGTCATCATTGATAACACCCTCCTGTTCCCGCACTTCCAGCATATCGCCTTCGTGCAGGTTGAGGCGTTTGCGCAAGGCGGCGGGAATCGTCACCTGATATTTGCGTTTCACCTGAACATAGGTCACGGGCATCACCTAAACGTTAGAAAGTTGGAAAGTCAAACTTAACTATTGAGTCTAGGCGTTTGTTGGCAAGGGTCAATAAGCATTGAAGACGCATTTGTTACTGAGTAAAATTACTCAACAAACTGAGTAATTCGGAGAGTCACATGCACCAACGCCCCCAACTGGCGCTGCTTACCAGCCGTTTGCAGCAACCACGCCGTTTCCTTTTCCCAATGTGACCCCTCTGGTGGTAGGCACAGGCGGCATTCCGCTGGAGGTGTTTTTGAGTACGCCCGTACAGGTGTGGTTGGCTTAAACCAAGACTTCGGTTTTCCACTCTTTCACCGTTGTGGTTTCACTGCTGAAATTGATTCCCACCAACACCTTCGAGCGCGAATCAGCACGGTATTTTTCCGCGTACCCCTTGTCCTTGATCTGCTGCATCGCTTTATCAGCACTCTTATCCAGTTTGAACTCAATGACATAAATATGCGTCGGGGTTTTTACTAGGCAGTCCAGCCGCCCGTCATTGGTGTTGACTTCACTGTCGGTGTATTGCCCCAAATAGAAAAACACCAGATAAATCAGGCTATGGTAATAATGCTCTGCCTTGGCGATGAAAATGTGCGAAGGGATGGTTTTGAAAATGCTTTTCACCAGCTTAATGACCCGCTCCAAATCATTGGCAGCAAAGGCTTGGTGCAATTCCACCACCATCGGGCTACTCATCGGGGTATTCAAGCAACGTAAATCACTGATAATGTAATCCAACAGGGATTCACGTACTTCGCTATTGGGATAATCCAGCGTATATAGCCCAAATGACTGTTGGGCTTTAATCGTCAGGTAGCCAGTCTGGAACAGGATGGGCAGTGCCTGTAAATACTCAATATCGTAGCTGGCAAAAGTGCGCTCATGCACGGTGAGGTTATCCAGCTTATACAGATTTTGTTCGCGCAACAGTTTCAGCAAAAAGGTCGGCGTGCCGGTTTCAAACCAATAATTGCGGAATTGCCCATCGCTGAAAAAGTTCAGGATGGAGAATGGGTTATACACACGGGTACGCCCATCCCAACTGTAGCCGTTATACCATTCGCGCAGTTTATCGAGCAATTCGGGGCGGGTCATGCCTTGGTAGTCTTCGGCTTCGGGCATGTAGGGGGTGAAATAGTGTTCCAATTCTGCTTGGGTGTAGCCTGTTAGCGCCGCAGCGTGCCGGTCAAACGTCAGGTCTTTGAGGTGATTCAAATCAGAGAAAATCGACACTTTGCTGAACTTTGACACGCCCGTGATCAGCAAAAATTCAAGATAGGGGTCGCTATCCTTAATCACCGAGTAAAAGGTTTTCATCACCTGTTGATTGGCTTTTGCCAGTGGAATATCGTCGAGGTAATCAATCAGCGGCTTGTCGTATTCGTCGATTAATAACACGACTTTGCCATATTGGGTGGCGAGTTTTTCCAATAGTTCGGCAAACTGGCTTTTCGCGGTATTACTGAGAAGCGCTAATTGATAACGATTGGCATGGTATTGCAGCCCCTCTTGCAAGGCCACCTCCAAGCCTTTGCCTTGGTAATCCAGCTTGTTGATAGAAAGTTGCACGACTGGATGCACGTTGTTCCAGTCCCATTGGTCTTCAATCCACAAGCCGCTAAACAACTCGCGCTTGCCCTCGTAAACAGCATCGATGGTGGAAAGTGTCAGTGATTTACCAAAGCGGCGTGGGCGCGACAGGAAGTAATACTTGCCGGTGCTGATCAAGCGGTGGATTTGCGGGGTTTTATCCACGTACAGCATGTTACGGGTGCGTAATTCGCTAAAACTTTGAAGGCCAATGGGTAATTCAGGGCGTTTGTTCATGTAAAGTTCTCCTGCTGCCAATCGTCTACCGTTTTGGTTTCACTGCTGAAATTAATGCCGACCAATACCTTCGGGCGCGAATCAGTACGGTATTTTTCTGCGTAACCCCTGTCTTTAATCTGCTGCATTGCCTCATCCGCACTTTTATTCAGCTTGAACTCAATCACGTAAATATGCGTCGGGGTTTTCACCACACAATCCAGCCGCCCATCATTGGTATTCACTTCGCTTTCGGTGTACAGCCCCAGATAATGGAACACCAAATGGATCAGGCTGTGGTAATAGCTTTCCGCTTCCTTGATGAAAATATGCGAGGGAATGGTTTTGAAAATGCTTTTCACCAGCTTAATGACCTGCTCCAGATCATTGGCGGCAAACGCACGGTGTAACGAAACCACCGTCGGGGTGCTGCTGATGGTGTCATCGTGGCGCATTTCCGCAATCAAATACGCCAGCATCGCAGCACGAACTTCACGGTTGGGGTAGCCGAGGCGATACAAACCGTATTCCAGCTTGGCTTGTATCGTGAGATAACCTGTCTGGAATAACACTGGCAACACTTGCAGCTTTTCGATGTCATAAACCGAAAAACCCATTTCGTCGAGTTCCACCTGATCCACGTCCAGCATGTTCTGGGCTTTCATCAGTTTGGGGAGGAAGGTGGGTGTGCCGGTTTCAAACCAGAAATTACGGAAATCACCCGCACTGAAGAAATTGAGAATGGAAAACGGGTTATACACACGGGTACGCCCATCCCAACTGTAGCCGTTATACCATTCGCGCAGTTTGTCGAGCAGTTCGGGTTGCGTAATGCCTTGGTAGTCTTCAACTTCGGGCATATACGGGGCGAAATAGTGTTCCAACTCAGCTTGGGTATAACCGGTCAACGCGGCGTAATGGCGGTCAAGCGTCAGGTCTTTGAGGTGATTCAGGTCAGAAAAAATCGACACTTTGCTGAATTTCGACACACCAGTGATCATCAAGAATTGCAGGTAAGGGTCGCTATCCTTGAGTACCGAGTAGAAGGTTTTCATCACCTGCTGGTTAGTTTTTGCCAGTGGAATATCGTCGAGGTAGTCGATCAATGGTTTGTCGTATTCGTCAATGAGTAACACCACTTTGCCATCACGTTGGGCGAGTTTGCGAATCAACTCATCAAATTGCCGGTCAATGGTTTTCGCTTGTAATGCAATCCCTAACGTTTCACTCATCACCTGTAGTTCTGCTGCAATCGCTGCTTCTAACCCCAAGGTACGGTAGCCGATGCTGCTGAAAGACAGATGGATGACTGGATGTACCTTGTTCCAGTCCCATTGGTCTTCAATCCACAAGCCGCTAAACAACTCGCGCTTACCCTCAAAAATGGCGCGGAGGGTAGAAAGTGTCAGCGACTTGCCAAAGCGACGCGGGCGCGACAGGAAGAAATACCCCGCAGCATTTAACAGCCGATGGATATACTGAGTTTTGTCCACATACAGCAAGTTATCAGTACGCAGCTTTTCAAAATCCTGGATGCCAATGGGTAATTCGGGGCGCTTGCTCATGTGACAACATTCCTTCGGGTTGATGCGCCAAGTATAGCACGACAAGCTTGCCAACCTCGCGCCGCCCCCTGCCCTGCATTACACTGCGGTTTTGCCAAACACAGGGGAAACCATGACCACTTACTTCATCTCACGCCACCCCGGCGCAGTCGATTGGGCGGAATCGGAAGGCTTTCACGTCGATGAACGGCTGGCGCATTTCGATGTGGCTATCGTGCAGCCGGGTGACAGAATCCTTGGCACCTTACCGATCAATCTGGTGGCGGAAGTGAATGCACGGGGCGGCGAGTATTTCCACCTGACGCTGGAACTGCCTGCCGATGCGCGGGGTAAGGAGCTGACGGCGGAGGATATGCGTACCTACGGGGCGCGGCTGGAAGGCTATGCGGCACAGAAACATTAGGGCAAAAACCATGTCACACATACTCGTCACCATGCTCGGCAAAGCCGCCAGCAATTACCGCGAAGCTACCTATGCCTTTGAAGGTGGCAGTCATCGCACTTCACGCTTTTTCGGTCTAGAACTGTGTAAACATATTCGCCCTGACAAACTGGTCATTCTCGGCACGACAGGCAGCATGTGGGATAACCTGTTGCTGGAAACAGCCCTCAGTGAACAAGTGGAACTGGAAGAAGCCTTGCTCACACTGGGGGAAGCTGCCCAACAAGACAAGGTGCAACAAGCAACCCTTGACCAGTTGGCAATACACTTACAAGCTGTGCTGGGCATTCCTTGTGAATTGCGCCTGATTCCTTACGGGCGCACCCAACCAGAACAAACAGCCACCTTGGAAATACTGGTCAATTGCTTTGCCGACAATGACACGGCAACGCTAGACGTGACACACGGTCTGCGCCATTTGCCGATGTTGGTTCAACAAAGTGCTTTGCTATTGCAAACCCTGAAAGATGTGCAGATAGCAGGCATTTACTATGGCGCACTGGATTTGACCCAAGCCGATATAACCCCGGTCATGCGGCTGGATGGTTTGCTGGAAATTGACCGCTGGACTGAAGCCCTGACCCATTACGACAAAACCGGGGATTATGCCGTATTTGTCACATTGCTGCGTCAATCAGGCATCAGTCAAGCAGCGGTCGAAAGTTTGCAGGATGCGGCATTTTACGAACAAACCAATAATGTGCATCAAGCACGCGGCAAATTACGCGATTTCCTCAGCAAACTCCGTGAAGAAGAAAGCCGATGCAGCCGCCATGCAGTGTTGTTCCTGCCTGCCCTGAAACAACGTTTCGCATGGGTCAATGAAGACAAATTACACCTGCGTCAAACGGCTGTGGCGTGGTTAGCATTGGAACATGGCAACTTGTTACGTGCCTGCATCTACGGTTTTGAAGCGTTCATTACCAAACTGACGCAAGAACAAGGCGGTAAGCCCGATAGCTTTGAGGAGCGTAAATACACTAAAGACCAATATGAAACGCGCAAACCATCAGCGACGTGGAGTGATTACAAATTGTTGCGTGAAATCCGTAACCAGCTTGCCCATAGCAGTACCCAGCGCAATGCCGACGTGGTGAAGGCCGTATCAAACCGTGCGGAACTGACCCGCACACTACATCACATCTTCACGACCTTGATTCCTAAAACTCACGGCTAACTGACAAGCTTGTCATTGCCGACTTCTTCCCCTGTTTGCGGCATGATGTTCCAAAGACCCTCACCCCAACCCCCCTCTCCCATAGGTAGAGGGGCTAAGAAAAACAAGCTCTTGCCCCCCTCTACCTCCGGGAGAGGGGGCTGGGGGGTGAGGGTTCTTCAACGTCAAACAGGGGGCTACCATGCAAACACTACTCGACATCATCAACACCATCCTCGACCCGCTCGGTATCGTTATCGGGCTGATCCTCGCCATTCCGGTGTTCTGGACATGGTATCAGGTGGTGTGGGGCAATCGCCGCCGTTACCGTCAATACCTGCAAGCTATCCGCACGGCTCCGGGCAATCGCCCTGCCATCCTCATTATCGACTTGTTGCCGGGGCGCAATATCCGCGCGGCGGTGGAAAACTATTGCCAGCAACACGCCAACCTTGCCGCGATTCCGCGTGAACGCATTTTTTACCTACAACGTGACGGGCTGGGCGTGTATCAGGTGGATGCGTTCAAGGCCAGCGTGCGCCAGCAAGTCGGGGAAATGTACGCGCAAGGGGTTGACCGCATCCACTACTTCCACGCAGGCCCCAGCATGGCAGCGGCAATGGTCGGCGCGGAACTCAGCAACGGTTGCCCGGTATTGCTGTATCACCATGAGGGCAACGGCTACCACGGGTTTGGCTTGCTGAAACTGCCTGCAACATCGCTGTTTAGTGGGGTGGAATATGGCGGATAGTCAACGGGTGTTGTACCTCGCGGCGTATGACGTGAGTGACGCGGGGCGGCTGCGGGCAGCGTTGCATTGCGTGCGGGCGTATGCCACGGGTGGGCAAAAATCGGTGCATGAGGTGTGGTTGACGGATGCGGAAAAAGGCGAATTGCTGGGCGATATGAGCTTTATTCTGCATGACGCTGACGACAGTTTCCTGCTGATTCGGCTGGATGTGCGACAGACAGTGCATACGTTGGGGCTGGGGGTCACGCCGGTTGACCCGGACTGGTTTTATTTGGGGTGAGAAGAAAGACCCCCTTCCCCAGCTCTTCCCCCGCAAGGGGTGAAGGGAGTAAGAATTAGGAGACGATCATGACCACACTGTATATCGACCATAAGAATGCTGCGTTGGCAGTGGAAGGCGCAACGCTGGTGGCGCGGTTGGGTGAGGTGCGTCAGCGCCCGGTGCCATTGGCGTTGCTGGAGCGGGTGGTGTGCCTTGCGAATGTGCAACTGGATACCAGCGTATTGGGGACATTGGCGGAACACGGGATTGCGTTCAGCGTTGCCAGTCAGCGCAAACCGCAGCGGCGGGCGGTGCTGTTGGGCAGCGGGCATAACGATGCCAGTATCCGTTTGCTGCATTACCGGCTGGCGCAGGATTCGACCTGGCGGCTGGCGTTTACGCGGCAGGTATTGGCGGCAAAATTCGCGGCGCACTTGCGTTTGTTGGATGAGATGCTGGTGGAGCGGGCGGATCAGCGTAAGGCGTTGACGGATGCGCAGCAGCAATTGCGGGCGCAATTGGCGAATCTGGCAAGCGCGGAAAGTTTGGCATCGTTGCTGGGGATGGAAGGCGCGGCGGCGCGGGCAATGTTTGGTGCATTCGCGGCGGTGTTGCCTGTGGCGTTGGGGTTTGCGGGGCGTAAGCGGCGACCGCCACCTGATCCGGTGAATGCTACCTTGTCGTTGGCGTATACCTTGCTGCATAACCGGGCGGTGCAGATTATCCACACGCATGGGCTGGAGCCGTTGCTGGGGTTTTATCACGAAACCAGTTTCGGGCGGGAATCGTTAGCGTCGGATTTGATTGAGGTGTGGCGACCGCACATTGATGCGTGGGTGTGGGAATGTTTTCGCACCCAGACCTTGCGCGAACACCATTTCAAGATGGATGTGAACGGCTGCTTTTTGGATAAGGCGGGGCGGCAGGTGTTTTTTGCGAGTCTGGAAACGCGCTTGCGTCCGTTGGGGCGGGCGATGCGCTGGCAGGTGCGGGGCTTGATCAAAGCAATGCGGGAATGGGAACAGGGGGAGGTGACAGCATGACGGCAGCGCGTAAACCATTGTATTTGGATGTGGCGCAGGCGAATGCGGTGCTGTTGGATGAGGTGGCGTTGCGGGTGCAAGCGCATGAGCAGGCGGATAGTTTTTACCCGTTACGGCGCATTTCACGGGTGGTGGTGACGGGCAAGGTGGAGTGGGAAACGGCAGCGTTGCTGGCGTGTTTGGAATACGGGATTCCGGTGGCGTTTCGCGGGCGCGATGGGGTGCTGGTGGGGCATTGTTTGAGTGATCGCAGCAGCCAAATTTCACTGGAGGCGTTGTTGCACGCTTGCGCGGATGATGCAATGGGTGATGCGCTGTATCAGCAGTGGCGGGTGCATGAGGAAAGCCGCTGGGTGCAACGCATGGCGCGGGCTTGCCAACGTCCGTTACTGGGGTCGGTGGCGCAGCGGGTGATGGCGCAGGTGGAACCGTTGGTGCAGGCGCAATTGCCGTGCCGGTTTGCGGTGTTTGTGGCGCAATTGCAAGCGCCGATTGCCAGCCATGTGAGTGAGGTGCTGGCGGTGTATGGGTTTAGTGACAATATCCAGTTGCCGTTGACGCGGCGGGTGCATCTGTCGCGGGATGTGGAAAAGCTGTTGCTGTTGGAGGCGTATTGGCTGGTGGTGCGTGGCGATGTGCCGCAGGTGTTTGCGGATAAGGGCTTGCGTTACAGCATGGTGCATTTTTACGAAACGCATCATGGGCATTTTGAGGAACGCGCACGGGTGGCGTTGAATCGCTTGTGGCGCTTGTTGAAACATCAGGAGGCGGACTAATGGCGCATCGACGTTTGCCGCATATTATTGCGTATGATATTGCTAACCCGAAACGGTTGGGGCGGGTACACCGTTATTTGAAAAAGATTGCGTTGCCGTTGCAATATTCGGTGTTTTTGATTGAGCTGGATGGGGAACGGCGCGAGAAGGTGTTGAAGCATTTGCGCACCTTGATCCACCCCAAGCAGGATGATATTCGGGTGTACCCCTTGCCGAATGAACCGGAATGGGTGATGTTGGGTAAGGCGTTGTGGGGCGATGGCTTGCTGGTGACGGGGGCGAAGTTGCCTGCGGAAGTGCGCTATAATCGGGATACATTGTAGATCGAGGCGTAATCATCATGTTGGCAGTAAAAATGGCATTGGATAATGCGGCTTATATCACCGAGGCAGAATACTTGGAAGGTGAAAAACTTGCGGAAGAACGCCATGAGTATGTGGATGGCGTGGTGTACGCGATGGCGGGAACAAGTCGGCGACATAACAGTATTGCGTTCAATATCGCTTTCAATTTACGTCTGGCTTCACGCGATAAACCTTGTGACATTCACTTATCTGATGTCAAAGCTAGGGCGCAACGTTCCAAAGCCTATTACTATCCAGATGTGATCGTGAGTTGCGAGCAAGATGAAGCGGATGAATATTATCTGGAAAAACCGTGTTTGATCGTGGAAGTTACCTCCAAATCCACTGAGTGGAAGGATTACGCCGAAAAGCTGATTGCCTACCAAAAGCTGGCATCGTTGCAGGTTTATTTGATTGTAGCGCAAGATCAACCACTGGTAACAATGTACTACAGCGATGCAGAAACGGGCTGGGAAGTGGCGCGGTTTGATGATCTGGAACAAGCGCTCACGTTGCCCTGCCCTGACTGCACGTTGACACTGGCGGAGATTTACGAAGGGATTGATTTTACCCAGCCTGCTGAATAATCCTTCCATTCGCCGCTAAATCATCGTAAAATCAACCCATTAACACGCGAAACCTGAGCGTGTCGCTTCTTTAAAAACTCACCTTGTTGCATTTTCGTCCAAGACAACTTTTTATACAGTGAATTTCCTGCTAAGGGTCTCTGTAACCCATTGATTCAAAAGGCTGATTAGACACGAGCCTTCTGAAGACCGCCCTGATTTAAAAGGGATTAAGAC
>NZ_FNQP01000034.1:14050-33142 GCF_900107695.1 Thiothrix caldifontis
TTCTGAAGACCGCCCTGATTTAAAAGGGATTAAGATGCTTTCATTTTATCTGCGGTTATTATTAACGTAATTATTTAAAACCTCATCTGATTCTAGAAGAGGGCGTATGCAATACGCCCTCTCCGGCAATTAAAAAATACAAGGAGTGTTAAGTGAAGCAGAAATTTGTGCTATCAAAATCGAATAAGATTTATTTTGGCATTGTTGCAACCCTGTATATTGCTTTTTTTCTTATATTCTCTGATAAAACACCGTATGCAACCGGCGGCCTTATCGGTTATTTGCTTGGATTGTCACTATTTCCATTAGCCATAGCCTTGATTGTTTGGCTGCTATCGGGGCGACAAGAAAAAAGTGTTAGCATTACGTTTAATATTGTTTTGTCATTAATCCTCTTATCTCAGCTTGCAGGGTTAGCTAATAAAGTACCGCAGTCGGAAGTAACAAAGAATCTTTTAGAACAGGAAAGCCGCTATAAACAAGACGTGTCGAATGCCGATACTCCCGCAGAAGTAGATGCCGCTTACAATAAATTTTCAGATGCGATGATAGACACGTTTAACACGCTCTCTGAAAAAAACACCGGATCAGAACAACAGTTTTACAAAATCATGGGGGAGTTTGCGGCTGAATCACAAGGGGTAGTTCAAACATGGAGCAAATCCTATGATGCGGTAGCAGCACCACGAATCCTTGATTTAGCCTTGTTGACGAGTGATGCAGAATTTGACTATCAAAAAAACGTACTGAAGACTTATGTTGAGCAATCTACGGTCTATAGTGATTTTTTTGCTAATATGGTGACTGGTTTAAAACAGCGTTTGAGTGTGTTAGGTGAAAACAGTGAGTATGTGCAAGGGGCGGTAAAAGGCGCAGAAACAAGGTACCTTGAGCAGTTACAAGAGACACTTAGCGATAATGAAGCAAGGGTTAATGCCTTAAGCCAACAGCTATTGGATAAGCTCTAATAGGCAAAGCAAAATTGCTCGCCTGATGCATCAATAACGTCAGTTGCTTATGGCACGCTTGCTTTCCAGGGTTTGCCATCAATCAACAGGTCACGGATGGCGGCATTGCCTGCCTTATCCACCGACACCACCAACTCGCCGCGTTTGTTGCGGACTTTGGTTTCCAGAGCCTGTGCATACGCTTCGGGAATGTAAAACCGCTCAATACCCGCGTTGAATGCAGCACTGCTGTCACAATAGCCCCGGATGAATAAGTCACAATCGGCAGGTAAGGCGTCAGCCAGGTATAGCTGACGTGTGGGGCGCAAACAGATCGCGGCTTCTACCCCGTGTGCGGTGCAGCCTGTACTCACCCCATAATCCACTTGGTACATCAGGTAATGCCCGGAAAGCAAATCACGCGGGTCAAAACCGATGATGGGCAATACCACCGCTTCACCGCTGGCACGTTGCACACTGTTCAGGTAAGCATTCAACGCCAACGCCAGAATAGGAACCAACAGCGCTATCATCAGCCCACTGCGCTTATGCATGTTGCCCCCTTGTTACCCACTGCCGTAAGCGGTCTCGCCCTTTGTACCACGCCCAAGTCATGCCAATAATCAGGCTACCGGAGAGGATCAAGCCCACACCCGTCGCGGCTAACCCGCCCATGGCCTGAAAATATACAATCACAAAGCGCAGCCCGATCAAAAAGGTCACGGCGTTAAAGGTATGTTGATGCCCAAGATTGCCTGCATGAATGGCATACAAAAACAAGATCAGCAGGGTCAGTAACGGCGCACGGATGTCGTCTGCTTGCCAAAAACTCACACCACTGCTGTCATGCGTGCCAAGCAAGGTATAGCGTTGTGCGCCGGTAAATAGCAAATCGGGGTGGAAGGCCAGCAACAACAGGGCGAGGCTTGCCAACAATAAGACTTTATTCAACCGTTGGTAATCGCGTTGCAGAATAATGCTCAGTGCCAACAATGCCGCAGCCCAATAAGCGGGGTAATACCCTGCGACGGGATAATCCCTCAGTTCTCCCCCCGAACGCGCAATATCAGCGAATGCCAGCGCGAGCATGGCACTGAACTGAAACCAGAAAAACAGGCTGCCACTAAACCCGCGCAGTGGTTTGAGGTGCTGACTGAGGTAATACAGCAAGGCGCTCAGCAGGGGGGCAAACAGCAATACGGCGGGAAATGCCTGCAAATGAGAGGGCGTATGCCCGCCCATGGCAGCCACAATGCTCCAGGACAAGCCCAGCAAGAACAGCGTTACCCAGAAAAAGCGCGAAAATAAATGACGTGCAAACAAGCTGAGTAAAAACGTGATGGCAGCCCAAAACAGCAGGGCGTGATACCACTTGCCACTGATATGGTAAATCTGCGCAATCAGGCCGATGCTGGCCAGGCACAACACCATGAAACTCACCAGTAACACCTCAAACCACACACCGTGTTGGCGGTTGGGGTATTGCCAGACAATCCCCGCTGCCAAGCCGCCCAATAGCGTAAAGTCTGCACCCAGCTTTAGTGCATCGGGAAGCGTTGCCCAATTCGCGGCGATCAGGGAAATAATGCCCAGCCCAATAATGACCGCACCCAGAATCATGAAGCTGTACAGCCAGCCGTTTGAATGCTGGCGGTGCTCGGCTTCAAAGCTGAGGATATTGGCGTGTTGTGCGGGGGTGATAAGTCCCGCTTGTAGCCATTGGTTGAGTTTATGTAGGGTGCTCATGCTTTGCAGTGGTGAATCAATCATGAATGCATGGTTGCAGGTTTGAGGCACGACTACAAGCGGTAGCTATCCATAGTGAGAAGCAGGCACAATAAGGTCATGATCGAACTACGGCAACTTTCACAAAATGGCGAGCTTCACCTTTATTTGCAGGGTGAATGGGTGTTTGCGCAAATCGCAGCGATTAAAGCGGCCTTGCAACAGGTTCAGCCTGTGGTAGGTACGCCGTTGGTGGTGGATGCACAAGCAGTGGCACGGTTGGATGTGACAGCAGCATGGGTTGTGTATCAGCAGGCGCAATCTTGGATACGGCAGGGCTACGAAGTCCACTTTGACCATTTCCCCGCCGAATATCTGAGGTATTTCGCCGCCACAGAAGCCTCCGACTCTTCTCCCTCCCCTGACAAGGGGAGGCTAGGAGGGGTTTCTTTGTCCAACCTTTGGCAGGTATTGCGTTCTTTCATCACTTTCTTCGGTCACAGCATAGCCGCGTTATTCACCAGCCTGTTTTCCCCACACCTGTTCCGCTTTCGTGCTGTATTTCACCACGTATTCACCACGGGCATTAGTGCTGTGCCGATTGTGGCGTTGATTGCTTGCCTGATCAGCATTGTGATTACCTACCAAGGTGGCGGGCAATTGCGTGATTTGGGGGCGGAAATCTACACGGTGGATATGGTGACGATTTCGGTCTTGCGCGAACTTGGTGTGTTGCTGACCGCGATCATGGTGGCAGGGCGTTCGGGCAGTGCGTTTGCGGCGGAAATTGGCTTGATGAAAACCAATCAGGAAGTGGATGCCTTGCTGGTAATGGGTAAAGACCCGTTTCTGATTTTGGTGGTGCCGCGTTTGGTGGCGTTGGTGATTGCTTTGCCGTTACTTACGGTATTAGCTGACATCGTGGCGTTGATGGCGGCTGCGCTGATTGCATCCACCATTCTGGATATTTCGTTTGTGCAATTCTTTACGCATGTCCAAACCAATATTGAGTTCCGCACGTTTGCGGCGGGTTTGATCAAAGCACCGTTTTTTGCGGTGGTGATTGCCTTGATTGGTTGTTGGCAGGGAATGCGCGTTTCCGGCTCTTCTGCCAGTTTGGGGGAACACACCACTAAAGCGGTGGTGGATTCGATTTTTCTGGTACTGTTGCTGGATGCGTTGTTTTCCATCCTGTTCTACCGGCTGGGGTTTTAGTGATGGAAACGCTGATTTCGATTCGTCAACTCGTTAACCAGTTCGGCACACAACGGGTGCATGATGGTTTGAATCTTGAGATTTACCGTGGCGAGGTGTTGGGGATTGTGGGTGGGTCGGGTTCTGGCAAATCGGTGCTGTTGCGTACTGTGTTGGGTTTGCAGCCAGCGTTCAGCGGTGAGATTTATTTCGGTAGTACCGAATTAACGCAATTGCCCCCTGAGGATTTTACGCGCCTGAAGCAACATTGGGGAGTGATGTTCCAACGCGGTGCGCTGTTTTCATCATTATCGGTGGCGGATAATATCGAGTTTCCATTGCGCGAGTTTTCCAATCTGAGCGCTCAGGAATGCCGTGAGTTGATGTATGTACGCTTGGAAATGGTGGGGTTGGAACGGGCGGTGGCGGATAAGTTTCCCGCACAACTGTCCGGTGGTATGGTCAAACGGGTTGCTTTGGCACGAGCCTTGGTGCTTGACCCGATCGTATTGTTTCTGGATGAGCCAACATCCGGGCTTGACCCGGTATCTGCTGAGGAATTCGATCAGCTTATTGGCACTTTGCACCGCAATCTTAAGCTGACGGTTGTCATGGTGACGCATGACCTTGATAGTTTATTCTCAACCTGCGACCGCATTGCAATGCTGGTTGATAAACAGGTGGTGGTGGGGACGCTGCGTGAATTGCTGGCAAACCCTCACCCGGAGATACAACATTATTTCAGTGGCGGGCGGGCGCGTGCGCTGCTCAGGGGGAATTGATTGGAACGGGATGCCCACTATTTTTTGGTTGGCTTGTTCGTCATCGTGATGGCGGTAGCGGGATTTTTCTTTGCCGGGTTGTTTTACGACAAACCATCGACGGCAACAGCGGTGTATGACATCCACTTCGATACACCCGTTGAAGGGCTGGAAAAAGGCAGTGAAGTGCGTTACATGGGCATTAAGATGGGCGAGGTGTCTGAGGTGTTTTTATTGCCAGATAACCCAGTGCGCGTCGGGGTGAGAATTAAGCTGGAAGTCCGTACTCCGGTGAATGCTGCGACGGTGGCGACCTTGCGCCAACAGGGCTTGACGGGCGTGCCGTTTGTGAGTCTGGCTCAAGATTCTTCTCTCGAATCAGAGCCGCTGAGCGTTAGCGCAGGCAATGCATTTCCGGTGATTCGCACTAAGCTGACGGATATGGATGCGGTGATACAACAATTGCCAAATCTGGAGCAAAACTTGAGCAAATTGGTGGCAGCAGCCAATGAGGTGTTCAATACGGAGAACCGTGAGCACTTGGCAGGTTTGCTGAAAAATCTGCACGAAGCCTCTGCCGGATTGCCGCAATTAATCGCCAACCTCAACCAGACTAGCCGTGAACTCAAGGTATTGGTGGAGCATCTGGATGGAGCGGTTCAGCGTTCCGAACAGGGGTTGGCAGGTAATATGAAAGCCTTGCAATCCACCTTAGCCTCTATCAAACAGACGTCGCAGCGGGTGGATAAGTTAGTGCAAGACATCGACCGCGTGGTGGTGAACAATGAAGGACGGGTCAATGAATTGCTGGGGGAAGGGGGTGAAAACCTTAAGGCTGTGTTGGATGAATCACGCAAAGCCGCCGTGTCGGTGCGCCAGTTGAGTGAGCGTTTGGAGCAAAATCCTTCACAGATTATTTACCAGCCTGTGCCGCAGGGGACGGAGTTGCCGCGATGATGCAGAAAATAGGGAAGAAGAGGGCGTATTGCATACGCCCTCTTCTATTATTTGGGTTGTTTTCGTTACTCACCGCGTGTTCTGTGCCGTTGAAAAGTGATTTGCCGGTCGAGCAGACTTACCGTTTAGCACCGTCGGTTGCTACGGCATCACAACGACTGAACGCGAATGTGTATGTGCCGAAAGTGACCGTCAGCCCTGCGTTGGATAGTGACCGGATTGTGTTGATCAAACCGCTTTTGCAGCAGGATTTTATTGCGCATAGCCGCTGGCCTGATGATTTATCGAACTATTTGCACGCGGTGGTGCTGGATGCGTTAGCGCGGAGCGGCAGTTTTCAGTCGGTTTCTGCGCAGATGCTGGGTAAGGATGATAATTACAAATTGCTGTTGCGGGTTGCCAGCTTTCAGGCGGAATACCCACCCGCTGGCAAAGGCAGTGCAGCCGTGGAAATCGTGATGGATGCTTCCCTCGTGCGGGTAGGGGATCAGCATTTGCTAAGGCAGCACCGTTATGCCGTGCGTAAGGAGCAGATTCCCGTCAGCACCAGCAAGATTGTGGCAGCCTTGAATCAGGCGTTGAGTGAAGTCATTGGCGCATTATTGACGGATTTACAGCGGGATTTGTAAGGCTTGCTGCATCGCTTGCGGGCTGATGGGGTATTTCAGTACCGCGTGAATGGGGAATAATGCCAGCAACTTATCGACGTATTGCGCTTCATTGGGTGGCACGAAAACGATCACTTTGGTCTGCGGTGAAAAACGCTGCAATGCCCGCAAGGTCACATCCAGATTGCACACATTCGCTCCGGCGTAATTGTTGCCAAAGCCGTAGATGAATTCGCCGACCAGAAAATCCGGTGCTTGTTGCTGCAAGGCTTTGTGTAACTTGCGAGCGGCGGTGAAGCGTTGCTCCGCAATACCAAGCTGCTGATACAATGCACTGAAGTTGGGGTGGATGGGTGATTCGATCAAAGAAAAAAGTGTTTGCATAGTTCCGCCATAATAACCCTGTCACTGCCAATTATCGCACGATAGGGCATAATGCCCCAATCCAAGACAACCGGAAATAACATAAAGATGAAAATCGAATTTGACCCAATGGCGGACGCGATGTACATCCAACTTGCTGAAGGTGACGTGGCAAAAACCGAAGAAGTTAAACCCGGCATGATGTTTGATTACGATGCGGCGGGTAATGTGCTGGGTATCGAAGTCCTTTATGTCAGCAAGCGTGCTGAACTCCCTCTGAAACAGGCAGCATAACAACATGGCAAACAATCACCTTATTCCACGCCACCGCACCGTTCCTGTGAAGGTTGGCAATGTCACTGTCGGCGGCGATTACCCGGTTGTGGTGCAATCCATGACCAACACCGATACAGCGGATGCCGTGCGTACTGCGGCACAATGTGCGGAACTGTTTCGCGCTGGCTCGGAGCTGGTGCGGATTACCGTTAATTCTTTGGAAGCCGCGCAAGCTGTCCCTGAGGTGCGCGAACGCCTCGATAAAATGGGCTGTAATGTGCCGCTGATTGGCGATTTTCATTTCAACGGACACAAGCTACTGACCGCTGTGCCCGAATGTGCGCAAGCCCTCGCCAAATACCGCATTAACCCCGGCAATGTAGGGCGTGGCAAAAAGCGCGATGAGCAATTCGCGCAAATGATCGAATTCGCCTGCCGCTACGACAAGCCGGTGCGCATTGGCGTGAATTGGGGATCGCTCGATCAGGAATTGCTGGCACGCAATCTGGATGACAACTCCAAACTGGCGCAACCACTGGAGTTGTACGATGTGATGCACGCCGCGCTGATCGAATCTGCGCTCACCAGTGCCGCCAAAGCCGAAGAATACGGTTTGCCGCACGATCACATTATTTTGTCGTGCAAACTCAGCGAAGTGCAGGGTTTGGTGCGGGCTTACCGTGATTTGGCGAGCCGTTGCGATTACCCGCTGCACCTCGGTTTGACCGAAGCGGGCATGGGCAGCAAGGGAATTGTGTATTCCACAGCGGCACTCGCGGTGTTATTGCAAGAAGGCATTGGCGACACCATTCGCATTTCCCTCACCCCCGAACCGCACGCCAAACGTGAAAAAGAAGTAATCGTCGGGCAAGAAATCTTGCAAGCACTCGGTTTGCGTTCGTTCACGCCACAAGTGGTGGCTTGCCCCGGTTGTGGGCGTACCTCCAGTGACTATTTCCAACACCTCGCCGAAGACATTCAAAACTGGCTGCGCGAACAAATGCCGGTGTGGAAAGACAAATACGCAGGCGTGGAAAGCATGTCGGTCGCGGTCATGGGCTGTGTGGTTAATGGGCCGGGCGAAAGCAAACACGCTAACATTGGTATCAGTTTGCCGGGAAGCGGCGAAGTGCCGGTTGCGCCGGTTTACGAAGACGGGCAAAAAACCGTTACGCTCAAAGGCGATAATATTGCACAAGAGTTTCAGGCGTTGGTCGAGGCTTACGTGCAACGAACGTTTAAATAAGCCCTCACCCCAACCCCTCTCCCAAAGGTAGAGGGGCTAAGAAATACAACGTCTTACCCCCCCTCTACCTCTGGGAGAGGGGGGTGGGGGGGTGAGGGTTCTTCAACCCAAAGGAGTGTTACATGAAAAAACTATCCCTGCTGGCAATCGCTGGCTTATCCCTATTGGCAAGCAACGTCATGGCAGCCGTCAAAAGCGGAGCCGTTGAATACGAACTCGATGGCACAAAATTCGTCGGTCAGATGTATTACGACGATGCCGTCACCGAAAAACGCCCCGGCGTATTAGTCGTCCACGAATGGTGGGGCTTAAATGATCACGCCAAAACGCAGGCACAAAAACTGGCGGAACTGGGTTACGTCGCGTTTGCGGCGGATATGTACGGCGAAGGCAAATCCACCGATAAACCAGAGCAAGCCAAGGAATGGATGACGGAAATCACCTCCGACGTTGAGGCATGGCGTGCCACCGCGAATGCAGGTTTGGAACAGCTCAAGAAAAGCGATAAAGTAGACGCGGAAAAACTCGCGGCGATTGGTTACTGCTTCGGCGGCGGCACGATGATGCAAATGGCTTACGGCGGCACGGATATTGATGGCGTGGTGAGCTTCCACGGTTCCTTGCCATCAGCACCGGATGGCACCGAAATCAAAACCAAAATCCTCGCGTTCCACGGCAATGCTGACGGCATGGTTCCACCAGCCACGGTGAATAAGTTTACCGAGCAGATGGAAAAAACCGGCGCGGATTGGCAGTTTGTCGCCTATGGCGGCGATGTACGTCACGGTTTCACCAACCCGAATGCGGGCAAATACGGCATTGAAAACCTGAAGTACGATGAAAAAGCCGATCAGCGTTCTTGGGCGGGCATGAAAGCGTTTTTCGACGAAATCTTCAAATAAGCCTCAAAGCGAACGTGCCACGCGGAAGCCACGGAAAATCTGGTGACCGCTGGCATAATCCTTAACCCGATAGGCGGCGCGTAAATAGCGTGGTCTGTCGTTCCACGAACCACCACGTAGCACCCGCTCGTGGTGGTCGCCGCTGTCTTCCCACGCTTGCCCATTCGCGGGCGCACCGTGATAGGAATCGTGCCAACAGTCTTGCACCCATTCCCAGACATTCCCACACAAATCGTGTAAACCGAAGGCATTGGGTGGATAACTACCTACCGGCGTGGTCATGCCGTGCTGCATGTGGTGATTGGCGTGGGCGCTGGTGATTTGCATCCCCCATGGGTAGGCGGTGTGGCTGCCGCTGCGGGTGGCGTATTCCCATTCGGCTTCGGATGGTAGGCGATACGTCACACCATTCATGCTGCTGAGCCAGTGACAATAGGCTTGTGCGTCGTCCCAACTCACGTTAATTACCGGACGTTTGCCGCGTCCCCAGCCTTTGTCGTCAGGTAGCGGAAAACCGCTGGCTTCGCAAAAGGCATCGTATTCGTCGAAAGTCACGGGGTATTTACCGAGTGCAAACGCGGCAATGTAAACCTGGCGGGCGGGGCGTTCGTTGGCAGTGCAGCCGCCTTCCACGTCGTCGCGCCCCTCTATCCCGCCCATCAGGAAGCGCCCCGGTGGAAGGTGAACCATGCGGGGTAAGGGTAGGGTGGTGCTGTAGTTAGGTAGTGTTGCGTACATGTGCTTATCGTAAAGCAACCGCGTCGTGCTTTCCTGTTTGGCTGACAAGCTGTCTGTGGTAACTTGGCGGCTTTTATTGCTCAGGAATTACGGTTATGCGCTGTCGGGTAAAAGTGTGCGGAATCACCTCAGTCATGGATGCGGCAATGGTCAGCGCGGCGGGGGCGGATGCGATTGGGTTGGTGTTTTACCCCAAGAGCAAGCGCAATCTGAGCATTACGCAAGCGGCGGCTATTTGCGCGGCGATGCCGCCGTTTGTCACCACCGTGGGCTTGTTTTTGGATGCAAAGGCGGATGTTGTGCGCGACGTATTGGCAGCCGTGCCGCTGGATATTTTGCAATTTCACGGTTCGGAAACGCCGGAGTATTGCCGCCAATTTTCACGCCCGTATTTGAAAGCGGTGGGGATGAAGGGCTTGGCTGAATCGGGTGGCTTTGTGGCGTATGCGGCGCGTTTCCCCGATGCGCAAGGCTTTTTGGTGGATAGCCACGCACCGGGCGCGGCGGGTGGCACGGGTGAAACCTTTGATTGGACGCAAGTGCCGCAGGATTACCCCAAGCCGATTATTTTGGCAGGCGGGTTGACGGCGGAAAATGTGGCGGAAGCGATTCGTGTTAGTCGTGTGTATGCGGTGGATGTGAGCAGCGGGGTGGAATCCGCGCCCGGTGTGAAGGATGTGGTGAAGGTGCGGGCGTTTATGGCGGGCGTGGCGCGGCAGCAGGCAACGGATAGCATTCTGGTAATGGCGGAACGTTCTACAGCGGATAGTGAAGGTCGTCGTTGGACGCGGGATGAGTTGTATGAGCGGTAAGTAATCTAATGCTGAATATCCATACACATTTTAAGGCAGCGGATAGGGTAAAAACGTTATGTCATCAATGATTAGCGGGGAACTGATCGAAAAAATCATTTGGTTCGGTTTTTGTTCGCTTGCTATAGTTAAACGGTAAATTTGCATTGGCACGACAATCAAGGTGACAAGGCATCAACACGGTGAAGGTATAAAATAATGAGTACGCAAAGCAAAATTGAGTGGACTGAACAAACTTGGAATCCTGCCACTGGCTGCACCAAAATTTCACCCGGATGTAAGCACTGCTACGCGGAAACGATGGCAAATCGCCTGCAAGCGATGAGTACACCGGGCTATGACAATGGCTTCAAGCTATCACTGATGCCCAGTCGCTTGTCACAACCCTTGAACCGTAAAAAACCAACTATGTATTTCGTGAACTCCATGTCCGACTTGTTCCACGAAGATATTCCTGATGATTACCTTGACCAAATTTTTAAGGTGATTCGTCAAACCCCACGGCATACCTATCAGATTTTAACGAAACGAGCGGTCAGGATGCGTGAATATTTTATTGACCGCAAAGTGCCTGATAATGTTTGGTTAGGGGTCACAGTTGAAGACCGTGAATACGGTATCCCACGTATTGATGAGTTACGGCATATTCCAGCTAAAATACGTTTTCTGTCGGTAGAACCCTTGCTGGAACATCTTGGGTCATTTGACCTGTCCAATATTCATTGGGTAATTGTCGGCGGAGAAAGCGGTGCTAAGGCAAGACCGATGAAACCGGAGTGGGTTTCCAGCATTCGTAGGCAATGTGAAGAAGCAGGTTCAACCTTCTTTTTCAAACAATGGGGAACATGGGGAGCAGATGGCATCAAACGCAATAAGCACCTAAATGGGAGAGTGCTTGATGGTACAGTTTGGGATAATTATCCGACTACCCAGTTATCTTTTTGAAAATATGGCTATAAACCTTATTGCCTAACTCTAATGCTCTTTTGTTGGGGTTTGACATGCAGAAAAACAATGAGAACAATTGCGCCCCGTTGCCTCGTGGTGGCAATGCAATGGGTGCAGACACATAAGGAAAAAGTTTTGAAAGCCTTTGCCGTAGATAGCTTTCAATTTCAACAGGTGTTTCTTGCCGATCGCAACGGGTTTCAGGCGTGGAAAACATATCCATTTGCCCTTGCTTATGGGTATCTGGTGTCCGATAAAATTCTGTTTGCCACTCTGTTGTACCCAGCGTTCTGTTGAGGCTGTTGATCTTGTCAGTATCGAGGTTGGCGAATTTAATGGTCATATTCCTGTAAATGCCGGATAGGGAAAATAGGTAAAATATATCTATCTTTTCAGTGGCTTGGATGAATTCCAGCATTTCCCAACTAACATCCAGCCCATAAGGATCAAGAAACAGGACGGCACGGTTATTTGTTTCGATAACATGTTGGGTAATGATCGTTTTCAGGTGCTCTTCGGCAGTACCCGGATAACACCGAGCATCCAGTCCATGAGAAACCGCATAATCAGTCACTTCTTGTTTTAGTTGCCTGTAGAAAGAAGGCTTTTTTTCGATGAAATGATAGCTGTGAAAAGGAGGTCTGGTTTTCAAAGCAATCATAGCTGATCCGGCAAAACGCTCTTTGGTTTCTCCTTCACCGAATATAGGGGCATCCTTATTGGTTTGCACCCGTTCACCGCTACCTGCAAAGGCATCAATATAAACCGTTTTAAATGTTTGATTTTTAAGTGCTGTGGTGAAAAAAACCAGATATGCTTTGACTACAGCCAGCTTTAGCTCTGTCCAATCACCGCCAAACTCATGATCTGCCATGCATTTTCCTCTAGTTTACTGCATCAATATTTTGATAAAACAGCGTATTTTACCACCGATTTTGTCACGGGTTGCTTTGATTGATACAGGATGATAAGTATCCGCTTGTCCACCCACGGTGCGCTGAAACACTTGTGCCTGTTGCTGTATGGATGTAACGGTTTTGTCTGTCACTGATAATGGCTGGAATCATGCGAGGCTTTCTAACGTCTCCAGTTCATCGGCGAGATCGTAATCCAATACTGGGATGTTGAGCAGTGTCAGTAAATTGGCGATGTCGGTATGGGATTTTCCCAGTGCGCGAGCCAGTTGCCCCAAGGATAAACAGCCATCAGTATAAGCACGAACCAGCAAGCACGTTTTCAAGCCGATGGTCTGCATGGGGGAATCCTCAAGTGCTACGTTGAAGTAGGACTCTAGCAGGTTAACTGGGTATGTGTAAAATGGATGTACCGATGGTATTAGTATGCCGAGTGACTTAGTTCAAAATCCACGTCTTCGTAAACGGCTTGCATCGGGCAGTGAAAGTTGATGCTGGCAAATTCGACTTCAGCATCAGCCCCTTCAAAATTGAACAATTCCCAGCGGTTTTGTGTGGTGCGGCGGAATACGTCGACGCGGTAGGTGCGTGGGTCAATCAGCACGTATTCTTGCAAGCTGGTCAATCGGCGGTAAAAGGCAAACTTTCCGCCTCGGTCGTAGGCTTCGGTGCTGGATGACAGAATCTCGATGATTAACAGTGGGGACTGTTTGATGTAGTTGCGCTTGTGGTCGGCGGGGTCGCAGGACACCAGCAGGTCGGGGTAGTAGTAGGCATCATCCGTGCCGATGCGTACTTTCATGTCGTTGATGTAGGGTTTGCAGCCAGAGCCGCGTAGGTGGGGTTTGATCAGGGTGATCAAGTTTGCGTTTACGGTTACATGCCCGTCGCTTGCGCCTGCCATTGCGTAGATTTCGCCTTGGACGTATTCGCTGCGGGTGGGCGCGTCGATTTCTGCGGCAAGGTATTGTTCTGGGGTAATTTTCATTTTGCGGCGAGTGCTGGCATGTTAATTAATGCTCCGTCGTGTGTCTTTGGGGATAGTAGACCGTTTCAGGGGGCTTGGCAAAATCGGCATTGTTGCCTTTCTACCTGTCACCTATACTTGCTGAAAAATTGGAGGGTTTGTGTTGGAAAATCCATTCACTGTGCGTGGCACAATTCAGAATCCCAGTGACTTTATCGGGCGCAAAGCGGAATTGCTGCACATTGTGACCCGCCTTAAGACCATGCAAAGCTGTTCGGTGGTGGGTGAACGGCGTATTGGCAAGTCATCCCTGCTGTACCATTTGTTCCAGACTGGCAATGAACGCCTGAATGACAGCCGTTTCCGCTTTGTGTATATCGAACTGACCGATGCCAGTGCGCAAACGGTGGTCGATTTTCTGCAAACTGTATTGCAAGCCTTGAATCTTCCGAGTGACAGCATCAAGGATGACAACAAACCCAACCGCAATTTGGTCGCTTTCGATAGTGCCATCAAAACGATGGTGGCGAGTGGCACGAAAGTTGTTTTATGTCTGGACGAATTTGAAGGCTTGTTTGCCAATAAACAGGAATTCAACGACGGTTTCTTTAACCACCTGCGTTCCATGATCAACCAGCGTCGGTTGGCATTGGTAACAGCCTCATGGAAATCGCTGGAAGTTTATGCCATCGAAGAAAAACTCACCTCACCGTTTTTCAACTTGTTGAGCATCACAGAGTTGGGTGACTTCACCCCGGAAGATGTCGAAAGCTTCATTGACTACTACCAGCCAGCGGTTCAGTTCACTGCAAAAGAACTGGAGTTCATCAACTGGTATTCCGAACCGCATCCCGCCAAACTGCAAATCTTCTGTGACATGATACTGCAATGGCGCGAGCAGGATTGGGATAATGATACAGCAAAAGAAAGAATTGCCAAAGCCTATGAAATACTTGGTGGTAAGCACGATTGGCGAAAATGGAAGCGCAATGTCGCAGGTATTTTGTCCTGTGGAAGCATCAAAACATGGTTGGAAAATATCAAAATCGCCCGTGATTTAGGTACAGGGATATAACCATGCTGAACTTTTTCCGTGAAGGGCTACATTACATTCACTTCGCATTCTTCAAAACCCTGACGTTAAAAGCAGAGACAGAGAGACTTCCCAAAACGGAAGTGATCATCATTTTCTTAAAGACCTATGCAGTGGTTTGTATTCTTGCCATGTTACTGCTGGCAATTAGTGCAGGCGCCAGTGATGTTACTGGATACGTTGCTGGATACACATTTGATTGGTATTCGGCTTACAAACTTTTATTTTTGTATCAGGCTTTCGGGTTGATCTTTGGGCTGATTTTCGGGCTAGTCGGTGGGCTGATTTTCGGGTTAGTCGGTGGGTTGATCTTTGGACTAGTCGGTGGGTTGATTTTCGGGCTAGTCGGTGGGCTGCTTGGATGGCCGATTTTGGTGGATGTTGACTACTTGACCAAGGCTTTGATAGGGGTGATATTTACCAGCTTGGCCTATGGATGGGGCTTTGGGCATGCCTTTGGATTGAACTATGGATTGACCCTAGGGTTGATCATTTTGCTGGCGTTAGTTCCTGACCGAGCTGAAGAATATATGGCTCTAGTGTTATTTCTAGGATTCGTCTCAGGAATAATCTCTGGGGTAGCTGAGGGCATGGTTGGGGGACTACTGTTAATGTTGTTTTTAGGGCTGCTTTTTGGATTAAATGAGGGAGTGATTGGTATTATTTATAATATTCAGGTATTAATTTTCACTTACTTTTTTTTTCATTTTCGTTCTTTTTATATATTGCCCCATGTTTTTCAATATTGGCGTAGTAGTCGTGTGCGTAATCCATTTTCCTATTTTCGTCATTCTCCTGTTTATTGGGATCAGATGATTCGTATGCCACTGCCATTTTTACAGGATTGGTTGTTGGATTTAGTTAGATGCGATCCTAAACAAGGATTAGATCAACTGTTTTTTGTTGTCAATGAACGCCCCTTTCAACGTAAAGCTGCTTTTAGAGCGCTGCTCATAATTATCGGTAAATACTTAGAAAACACCCAATCGGTTGCGGACTTGACACAAATAGCTAAAATGTTAGTTGATTTTCCAGCGGATGATAAGGCATTGCCAAGTAGTTTACAGGATGCCCGTAAATATATCAATGTGGTTTCGGCGCTTGCCGCAGATTATCAAATCCGCCAAACCCGCACAGGGCAATTAAAAGTATTGGCGGAATTGCACGATAGGTTAACCGACTTCCAAAAACTCATGAAATTGACAGTTGCACCCGTTGGTTCAACTTTTGAGCCATTGACGATCAAGTGGTTGCACATGGTTAGTAATGAGCAAGAAAAGCTGCGTCAACAATCAACTCATAATGAATTACCTAATCCCTATATCGCTGGCAATCCATTGGAAGTGCGTGACCAGCAATTGTTTGTTGGGCGCAGTGATATTCTGTTGGCGATCGAGCAATTCATTCTTAACACTGATCAACGCCCATCGTTACTGCTATACGGTCGTCGCCGTACAGGTAAATCCTCGACCTTGCTAAATTTGCCACGCAGCCGTTTCGAGCCTGTCTATATCGACTGTCAGGATGCGAAATGGCACGAAAGCGACCAAGCCTTTTGCTACAACCTCGCCCATGATCTTTTCAATGTGCTGTATCAAAGTGATTCAGTGCGCGGGCTTCGTCAACCGCAAATCGAACAGTTTGATAAAAACGCCTTCACCCAACTTGATCAGTTCCTAACGCAAGCACAGAAAATTGCTGAACAGCGCGACAAGCGCATCCTGCTGGCTTTCGACGAATACGAAGAACTGGAAAACTCCATCATCAACGGCGATATTTCCGAAAAGGTGCTGGGCAAGCTGCGTAACCTGATCCAGCACAGCAAATCCATCGTCGTACTGGTGTCTGGTAGCCACCGTTTTGAAGAGCTAACCCGTCTGAACTGGGCGAATTACCTGATCAATACCCGCACCCTCGAACTCAGCTATTTGGATGCCGAATCCGCCCGCGAACTCCTGACCAAACCCGTGCCAGAACTGCACTACGAAGCAGGCGTGGTAGATGAGATCATCCATATCACCCATTGCCAACCCTACCTGTTGCAAGCGGTAGCCTCCGAACTCGTCAACTACCTCAACAGCAAACAACAAACCACCGCCACCCCAGACGACCTCAACACCGCACTGGAAAAAACGCTAGTGTCAGCTTCCGCCTACTTCTCGGATACATGGCGCAAGGATAATTCCGAAGCAGAACAACAAGTGATGCGGGCATTAGCGACGGGCAAAACGGAATCAGTGTTGGCAGATGCTGCTTTCCAACCTGCTATCCAAAGCCTCATCCGCAAGGAAATTGTGGAGGGTACGGAGGGTAGTTACCGCTTGGCAGTGGAACTGTTCGCTCGTTGGATTGTGAGGAATCAGGTGTGAGCAAACAAAATTGCAGGCTTTAGGTTGCTATGCCAGAATCAAAGCACGCATTCACTGAAAGGGTCACACCATACACATGCAGTTAAACGAGCAATTCATCGTCGATGAGCGCGGCAGCAAGCAGGCTGTGGTTATCCCTTTCGCCAATTATCTGAAAATGCTGGAAATGCTCAGACGGCAAGATGAGCCACCCAATGCCAACAACCTGTTTTCGATCTGGCAAACTGATAAAGGCAGTGCGCAAGGGGTCAGAGCATGGCTGGAACGCCCCTCATTGCTTGCCTTTCTAGCCGCTTGCAAGCCGTCAGATATAGATTTTCCTGACATAGATAATTTGCCGCCGTTGGATGATGTAACCAATAATACGAACGAGTTTAAACGTGTGCCGGATTTGATCGTGGAAAACTGGCTATTGCCATAGATTGTAAAAATCCCCGTTTAAGACTAGAATCCTCACGAGATTTCTACAAATCTGTAGAGGATAAAACCATGACAGCGACTGCCACCACCCAAATTTCAGCCTACATTTCCGAAGAGACTAAAGGGCAAATTGAGTCCTACGTCAAACGCCGAGGTGTGACCAAAGCGTTCATGATTGAGAGCGCCCTGCAACATTTTTTGCAAGCCCTGCGTGAAATACCGGAGGATGTGATCATTCCCGCTCGCCTCATTATCACCGAAACGAGTATGTTACAACTGGCGGATCGGCTGGAATCTGCTGAAGAGCCAACCCCAGCGTTGCGGGCGTTGATGGCGGGGGGGGGAGATGCCAGATGCCTTGGTCGTGCAAGTTAGGCGGCTGGAAAGTCACGATGACCGTTCCCACTTTTGCAGCGGCGACATTGAATTGGATCGTTTTTTCCAGCGTTTCGCAGGGCAAAATCAGTTCCGGCATTACGTCGGCTCCAGCTACATTGCCGAGTGTGCCGCGCAAATCGCAGGGTTTACCACCGTCAGTAGCGGGGAAATCACTGCCGAACAACTGGCGAATGTCGTGCGCAAACGTCTTCCCGATTACCCCCTGCCTATTTTACGGATTGCCCGTCTCGCGGTTGATCAGCGTTTTCAGCACCAAGGCATCGGCAAACTGTTATTGAAAGCCATGCTAGAACTCGCTTTGCAATTGCGCGATCAAGTGGGATGCGTGGGTGTGGTGGTGGATGCTAAACCCACAGCCGTTGCTTTCTATACCAAGCTGGGGTTTGAGCCATTAGTCTGTGTTGGCGGCGAATTGGGTAGCAGACCTGAGCCATTGCCGATGTTCCTGCCGATTCAAGTGATTGCGCAAGCGATTGTGCGTTGATTAAATAAAACAAGTCGCTTATTTGCGTAATGCCTGCAAAACCTTCAGGTGTTGGCGGGCTTCTTTGGCGGCTTTGGAATCTGCTAACGGTGCGAGAATGCTGTGCCATGCTTTCAAATCCACGTCAGTAGTTTCAATCGCTTGGTTTTTCCATTCCTGCCTGATGTATGCCAGACTTTGGTTCGCCTGTTGTAATGCGGTTTCGACATGCTTGCCCTTGGGGTAACGCTTTAGGTATTCGCCTTCCATCATCAGGCTGCGCCCTGACAGGCAACTGATGAAACCTTCACATTCACCGCCTCAATCGTTTGGGTCGTTACGGTGCTGACTTGGAAATTGCTTTGCAATTCGTGGATGACATTCAAAATATCCGTGTAAGCCTGCTTTTGTTTGCGGCGTAAAACATTGCTGATCTCGTTCAATACTTGCGGGCGTTGAACCCGAAAGAGCGGCATCAGTTGGGGCGCATTATACGCCACGTGCTTCTCGGTAGTGTTTAATTTCTTCTGGGGGCATGGGGGTTCCTTTTTGATATTTACGCTGCGTTAAGTGATTCATTGTTGGTTTTCATATCGAGACCGCGCTCTATATAGAATGAATAACCGTATTCTCCTTCTGCTAGGGCTATGTGTTTTGAGCCTTATACGCATCAACTTTAAGCCCTCCATTCCCTAACTTGCTGTAATCTCATCCAATTATTAGGTTTTTTCCTCCGTTTGTTTTGTCGGCAAGCGGTTGAAGAAGCGAAGAGTTTTGCCAGTTGCTTGAGGCATTTTATCAAGCTGCGTCGCTCAGCGATGCAGGCGGCAAGATGGGAAGCCTGTTCCTGAATGGCTTGAACACCTTTGGTGAGGCTGCGCTGGGGTATTTCCCACAATCCGGTGAGCATGATCCAGTGTTGGATGAGGATAATCAGTAATTTGACGTAGATTTCACACAAAATTCGCCATACGTTGGCACTTCTGGAAA
>NZ_FNQP01000061.1 GCF_900107695.1 Thiothrix caldifontis
CCTGAGTATAATCCAACCGTTAAAACTGCCCCTGTTGCTGCACTAGCTGCTACTATTTTGCCATAACTCCATTTTGCGAATTTTCCACCAAGATACGTACCTGCTACAGTTGAAAATTTATTTACCGTTTTATCGAAACTTCTCATGACTGACTCTGATAGTTCATCTACTACAGAGGGGTTTGTCTTTGGCGCGGGTTTTCCTGTAGCTTCAATCTTAGATGACTGGTACGCCTCATCCATAGCAATACTATGGTTCATTTGACGTATTCTTTCTGAACCCTCTCTACCACGACGATTATTGTAATTAAGTAGATGCTGGTCAAAATCAAAAGGAACGTGTTCCATCTCCATCATGTGTCTGTTTACGCTTGTATAAGAACTACTGTATTTATCATTTAGCGTTTGTGGCTTTTTTTGTTTCTGCTGTTTATCTTTTCTGCTCATTTTGTATTGACTCCTTATAGTAGTTTAAAAATTTATAATATTATTTTTTTAAGGTAAGTCATTTAAATCGAAAAGTGAAGTGAAAAAGTTGCCCCCGGTATAGCTTAAACTCATTATTATTTGAATACGCACCTGGTGCGTGTGAGGTAGGTTCTTATACTCCACCAGGGGAGTATCGCGGTCGATGCCCCCTCCGGTCTTTCCACAGTCCTTATCTCAAGCCAATCTTGAGCGGTTAAGGAATCACATCAAACTGTTTATCAAATTCAATTAACCTTGGAGATTATATTTATGTTTACGTCTATTAAAAACTTTTTTAAATCTGCTTATGAATTCATGAGCAGTAAGATTACTGGCGCTTATGTACGAGTCAATGATTGGCTGGTAGACAAGCTCACAGGAGAGATACTTGATGAGCTTGATGTTAATCCAACATTTTGGAATGCGGTCTATAGAGCTGGTAGAATTGCTTTATTGGGCAAGCGTGATAGCTCTATTAAGGAATCTGTGATTAGGAATGCTACTGTAGCTTTAGTTGCTATTAGTGGTGGAGCATTAGCTGCTGGTGTATTTCAGATGACCCTTAGTTCTGGATTTATGATAGCCGTAGCTTCTATCTATGGTGCTCTATTTGTTTTTAATCTGGCACTTGAGCTGATTAGGAATCACATGATTAAGGAGGTCAATGCAGTGATGGGAAACTTTGAAGACTTTGCCACTGAATAAAATCCAAGTAT
>NZ_FNQP01000036.1 GCF_900107695.1 Thiothrix caldifontis
GCGAAATTGGATGTTTTTCCTGCCTGCCCGTTCATTGATATGCTTTGGCTCATCATCCAGCAATTGACGTGCCTGTCCGGTCGTCAGGTTGCTGCTGATTTTTGGGGACAGATCAATCAGCTTCTTGGCATCACCAAGAGCGTAAGATTTCGGCTTATACCCACCCAATCCAAAGCCTGTAAAAAAAAGATCGCAAGGAAAATCAATAACTTGTGATGTTTCGCGAAATTGGATGTTTTTCCTGCCTGCCCGTTCATTGATATGCTTTGGCTCATCATCCAGCAGAAACGCCAGTCCCCGATCCAGTATCCGCACCTCGGACTTACCTTCTTCCACAACCAGATGCCAGCACCGGAATCATTCCATATGCCAGTCTGTTTTGCCATTGTGTGGGTTATGGCCATGCGTCCATTCGTAATCATCCTGCTTGATTCCTGCCCGATTCATTGCCCAACGGAGCAGCAGGATTACCCCAAAAACAAAAAACATTTCCATGATGCTATTTCCTTCTTCTCTCTGGTTACTATTTGCCCGCTGATTCCAGTGGAATCAGTGGTTTCTTTTTAGTCACTGATTCCCAGGGAATCACCGGCTAGTTTTTAGTCATGCAATTCTTGTAGAGTGCGTCAGTGCTTAATAACTCTGCGTTTTGGGTGCATTCAGGCGGTAGCGGCTGAATAATCGCCTTGATCCTGCCGGATATATCCGGTGGTGCTGGTCTGAGCCACGCATAAAGGAAAGCACTTGCCCAAATGCCCAAGACGAGTAATGCCACTACTGTAACCCTGTGTTCCCAGAAGCTATTGATGGATGGATTGAACATGGATAACCCCGTGTTATTGTTGATTTTGCAAGGTTCCATTCTGGCAGACATCGGCTGGTCTGCAAAGTGTTGGACTAGCCCAGTACCTTCATTCGACTGATTCAGGCCAGAAATTTACATCCATCACTTGCTCAAATGTCCATGGGCTTTCTTGGGGGAAGTGAGAAGCACTGATGCCCGTTTCGGATTCGGCGTCATCTATTGCGAAGTTATAGGCGCGTTCCATTGATGCAGGAACTTCAGGCTTCAAGCTGGGATTGTCCTTCATCAGGTAAAAGATTTCCTTACGCTGCACCTTGATGGTACGTTCCCAACTTGAACGGCCTGCATAATTGGGCTGGTACTGCCATTTCAGCAGGTGCATGAGGAGGACGCGGAGGCGGTTTACCAGTTCCTTACGTTCGCGTAACCCCATGCTTTCCACTTCCTCTATCAGGTGTTCCCAATCAATCTCGTTTACTTTACGCGCCTTCATCAAATTGCTTTGTTCTTGCGTCCAGCCGTAGTAATCCTGTTCGTAAGCTATAGCACCCATTGTCAGTGCCTCCTGTGTTTCGATAGTTTGAGTGTAGTAATACAGCCCTTTCTTTTCACCCTTTGCCAACCCTTTGGGTAAGCTGGCTCCCTTAATCGCCCTTTATTTCGCTCTGTTGGTTATCGTCAGGGATGGTAATACCGGCTTTAGCAAATTGTTCTTTTACAATCTCAATAGCGATAGTTCTCACTAAATTATTCAAAGAGTTCTCATATTTAACTTCGGTAGCTCTCGGTTTTTTAAGATTTTTTTTACATGGATTTTCTAATAGCACGGGGTAATAAGCTTCATCATCTGGAAGGTCTAGTTGTTCATACTCGAATATGGCTTCGTTTTCTTCTTGTTCTCTGTCCGCTTCAAGAGATTTTTCCAGTCGCCATGCGATTTCCTTGCCTATTGTCCATCCATGGGTATCTGCATTGGCTTTTAATCTTATGCGCATATCAGGACTAAGGTTTGTGAAGGAGTCTTGAATAGCGATGCCAAGGGCTTCTTTCAAACTCTCCCCCAACCTCATCAAAATTTCCGCATGTAAGGAACGTCCAACCATGCGGGCGGAGTCTTCTAGTTTTTGGCGCATTTCAGGGGGAAGACGCACTGAATATGGCTGTGGCTGCTGGTGTGTATTGCTCATGTATTCATTTTGAATCACATGCGGGCTGTCACGCAATTCTTTTTAAAGTATTTTTATTGACTACTAAGTAATTATATAGAATACTATGAGTTCAGGTAGTTATTATGAATACAGCAGGTAAAGATGACATGAAGGAAAAAAAATTACCCCGTTCGATTCGGTTGGATCCGGAAATGGAGAAGTGGGTGATAGATAAAGCGAAAGCTGAAGATCGTAGCTTTAATGCCCAAATAAATCGGTTTGTTAAAAAGATGAAGGAGTTGGAAGAGCAACAGAAACAAGGATTCGCCTAGAAATCGCCCTACCACACGGATTAGGCCCCGTGAGGCAGGACTTCACAACACAATTACGAAGGAATTGAGTTATGCAACGCGAAAGCATACACGATGCGCGTGTTTCCGTGCGCGAAAAAACGGATGAAATCACCTATCCAGCAACCTTTGAGGCATTGTTAGAGTATTACCAAGCCGAGCGGGAGCCTTCCCCCGACACGTTGCGGGATTACCGCGTGGTGGTACGTCAATTTGTGGGTTACACACAATCCAATCGGTTGGACACCATCACCCGTGATCAAATTGCCGCATGGCGCACCTATCTACGGGACACGCGCCAGCTTGCACCAGCCTCCATTAACTTCTACTTGCGTCATCTTCGCGCTTTGTTGCGGTTTGCCGACCTGTACGGTTATCACTCGGACATCGTGCTTAATGGCATTAAAACTGTGCAAACAGTCAAGCCGACCAAGAAAACACTAGAGCGGGTAGCCATCCGTGAGGTGCTGCAATGGCTACAAGACCCGGCTCAAAGCAACCTACCCGGCTGGTTTTGGGAGGCGGTGGTTAAAACATTTTACTATACCGGTATGCGGCGTAGGCAGCTTGTTGGCCTGACTTGGGGCGACATTGACACCAAGCAGCAGACCATCCTGCTACGAGGCGAACACAGCAAAACCAAAAGGGAATGGAAAATCCCCCTGCCCTCGCAACTTATTCAGGTGCTGGCAGATTTGCGAAAACTCGCGGAAAACAAGTTGGAGCGCTCATGTCGTCGTGCTGATCAAGTGTTTAATGCGACTTTGTTTCGAGCCACTTACAAGGGAAATCGAATGACCGTTGAGCAGCTCTCAGAGGCGCTCAAGCGCATTAGTCGTGGGTCAGGGGTTTTGATTAGCTCCCACCGGTTCCGGCACACCTTTGCAACACAGCTTGCAAAAGAAGGCAATTTGCGTGACCTGCAAAAGATGCTAGGTCACACCAATCTCAGCACCACCATGGAGTATGTTGAGCCGTCAGTTAACCAAATGCGCACCATGCTGGGGGCAATCCATGAACTCTAATAACCACCACGACCTAAAAACCCTACGCACACTGAAATACATTTACCGAACCTCTGAATGTCTTGAGATTCAAGCGCGATCAGCAGTTGATAGCATAGACGGTAGGTACGGTGCAGAAGATACCACCTATACCCAACGGCGTATCAATGACGTGCTGAGAGTGTTGCGCGAACTGGAAGAACTCCATGCCGAACTGAAGCGGGTTATGGAGGTGATGCAATGAAATACACCATCGAAAGCCGCCGTGATCGTCTGGTTGTGGTTCGTGATGCACGGGGTTTATCCATAGTAGTAGGTAGTTTGTCCGACGCGCACCGATTCGACACCCCCCAACAAGCACGGATAGCATTTAGTGCGCTTCAGTTTAAGCACAACAACCTGCATAGCGGATTCAAGATTTACGAGGTGCAATCATGAACGACATCAATACCCTACCCACCCCTATCGAATCTTCGGATGTCTGCCATTTTGCACAATTTGAGATTTTCACGGATAGCCCTGTCATAGCGGCAATTGTCGCAGGCAGAGCCTGCAAGGTGAAAGGCAAGTCTTACGGTTACTGCATTGTGCATAAAAAGCGCGTTTACTGGCGGTTGCGCACCCGCAAGGGGGGCAAATCATGAGCGCCCAACCCAACCACCTCACCGTAAGCCCCGCCAAATTGGAAAAGGCCGACGGATACGCGGGCTTTATTGGCAATATTGCGGAACTGATAGCAACTGGTGCTACTACGTTCGGGGTACTGCCCGCCCTGTTTAAGCACGTTTCTGATTTTGCAGTGAAATATGATGTGTTCGTTATTTCTGCACGAACGCTGGTATCCATCGGGATGCTATTCGCCGCTTACCAATATTTTCAGTACACCCTCTTCTTTGGAGCGGGCGCATTGGCTTTTATTGGGCAATTCCTGATAGGCGCGTTTTTCGTTGCTGTGGTGTTTCTCACCCGTGACGGCTTGCCGATCATGACAGCGGCTTTAGGCATGTACTTACTGGTTAACAGTTTTTAAGGGGGCTTTATGAAACTGAATGATTTATTGAAAACCAGCGGAAACGATAGCGACCTGATCTTCAATGACAAACACCGCGCTATCAAAAACTACCGTTTGATGCAGTGGGCGAAATGGGCGACCTTTGGGCTGTATATCGTCGCTGTTTTCATGCTGTACGTCGCCGACGTGTGGGGCATTGGCTCTTTCATCGAACAAAAGAGTAACGATTGGGTAGCCCTGATTGTGTTTAGTGCTATCGCGTTTGTGCTGGCGTTCTTTCTGGCAAGCTCAAAAGAAGCGGTTTATGAAGATATTGCCCTGCATCGTGCAGAGGGTTACAAGCTCAAAACCTCGCAGATTGTCGCTATGGGCTTGTTCCTGACATCAGGATTGCTGTTTGAAATGTTTTCGACATCCAACAACCAGCAACACATCGCCAATTCAGCGGCGGAAGGCTCTAGCATGATGAAGGAGGTCACTGGTAGCAACGTCACGTTATCCACTGGTAGCACTGCCCTCACCCAAGACCTACAAGCCGCACAAATGCGTTTAGCTGATTGCAAAGTGAGAATGGAGAAAGCACTAGCCAAGGGCAAGACATACGATTGTGCGCAATCTGAGGCGAATGTAGCGGCGGTACGGGAATCTATGCAAATGGCTAACGCCATGGCAAACGATACCAACGCAGCAGCATTAAATGCCAAAACTGACGCTATGTTCAAAGTCCGTGAACACTTCGATAAACCGATGTTTAAGGAAATCGGCAAGGTAGCGGGAACTGACAATAACGGCGGCATGTTGATTGTAATTGGTGTGCTGATCTTTATTTTTGAATGCCAACACATCATGGCGTTATTCGCTTATGCCAATGCGTTACGGCGGATTAAGGGAAACGGCGGCAAACCAAATACCATCCAGTCACAGGGCAATAATGGTTATGGTATCGCCCCTCCCCTATCGCCTTTTGATTCCGCAAAAATGAGCGTAGCAGAATACGCGGCAAAAGTTGAGGCGGGATTAAAATCATCCCCTGAAGTGATTGCAACGGAATATGCACGAGCGCAACATGGAAGGAATCAGCAAATGGAAGCAATGGGTAATGCAGCTAAAACCATAGGCGATAAGCTTGACTCAATGTCAGGCAAACCCGATCGGTGGCGTAGTGACGCACCAGTGATTAAAGAGGCACAAGGCTTTAAACAATCACCCGATCAAGCCGCGAATGTCAGTAAATTATATCAATCTGAAATGGCAAAGCATGAAGCGGGTAAGGTATTTAATGATGAATCCCCTACCCCGCCAATTAAACACCAATCCGTAGCAGAAACTATTCGTGCGTTAGTGGATGCGGTTAAAAAGTCAGGTTCGCAATCTGAGGCTGATATTCAGGTCGCAGTATTCAATGGCTACCAGAAACTATTTAACCCTGCTGACTTGGATGATGGCGATTTGCTGAAAGTAGCGGCGAAGATTGCCAAGAGTACCGCACCTGCTATGCCGTTTAACCAACGCACTGGGGCAACCGGCTTGCAGAATCCGGTATTAGGCACGGCGGAAGAGCACTATTCGCTACCATTGCCAACCACTACCCTACCGTTTCAAAAAACCGTTTCAGATACCGTTCCGCCAACCGTGCCCGCACGGTGCGAAACGGTAGCAGACACCGTGCCCGCACGGTCACAAAACGGTAGCGGCGAAACGGTGCAAAACGGTCTTACCGGTGAAGCCAAGCGAGCAGAAATCGACCTTTACCCCCAGTGGATTGCAAAAGTTAGTGATAAAGAAATCACCCCCGGCGCTCGTGATTGTAAGCGTTTTATCAGCCAATCCACCAAGAGCAATGACGACAAAACAGGCTTAACGGTGCAGGAAATGGGGCGCATTTGGTTGAACTGGAATCAACGCGCCTTACAGGATGGAATTTTAAAAGCCAACCCTGATTACTCAAACGGCAAGCCTAAATATATATTAGCCTAATTCATCAACCCAACAGGGCAGGGGATTAATAACCCTCTGCCCACTTTTAACACTCACTGGAATATTTAACATGCAAAGACCTGCCAACATAATGAACTTTGACTTTAACCAAATGAAACGCAAGATCAAAGAAAGACTTGCAGCAGCGGAGTTTACAGACAGACTAATAAGCCGTGCCGATCTTTGTAACAAGTTGGGCGTAGACCGATCAACAACCTACCGGTGGGAGTCAGCTAACTTTTTACCCAAACCAGTATTAAAGCGTGGTAAAACTATTCGCTGGTCAGAAAACGAAATTGATGTATGGTTAGCAACCACAAAAAAGAATGATTTATGAGCATCAAACAAAAAGGGTAATTTATGGAAAGCGCACAAAGAAAAGCCCCTAGCGCTACCAACACTAGAGGCCATACAAATATCAACGATTCGAGAGCTGATTATAAAACATCAGGCGCAAAACCGCCATTAAGTACCGCTGATATTCTTGATAATTTCAGGCAAGCGCTAATAGAGAATATTGGTCATGCCCCTAATACGATTGAATGCAGCGGCAAATTAGAACGCTTTTCTAGCAATGGCAAAAGTGACGATAAAGCGGGCTGGTATGTGTGTCATGAACACACCCTGATGATTGATCAAGCCTATCAGTGGGGCATTGTCTGCATTTTCGGGAACTGGCGTGAAGGTTCTACCCACACGTGGAACAGCTTTAGCACGTTTTTTCGGTTGAGCCGTGAAGCGAAGCAACAACTTGAACGCAAGCAACAAGAGCAAGTCGCCCAACAACAAGCGGAACGTGCCGCCAAAGCGGAACAAGCCCGCCGTCAAGGCGTAGCAATGTGGGAATCTGCCCAACCTGCCAACCCCTCACACCCTTACCTGATGCGCAAGCGGGTAGGGGCGTATGGTATCCGTCAGACTGGCAATCTGTTGCTGATCCCCATGTGTGACTTGGACGGCACATTACACAGCTTACAAACCATCGCAGTGGGCAGGTCACTGGAAAAACTGTTCCTCAAAGGCACACCCAAGCGGGAACGCGGGCTGTTTTGCCTGATTGGGGACACACTGCACCATCCCCAAGGCGTCTACCTCTGCGAAGGTTACGCAACAGGCGCAAGCCTGTATGAAGTCTACGGCCTGCCTGTTCTGGTGGCCTTTGATGCGGGAAATCTGTTTCCTGTTGCCAAGGCTTACCGGGAACGTTTCCCCCATATTCCACTGACCATTTGCGCAGACAATGACCGCGACCCCACCAGCAAGGGTTATCAAGTCGGCCTGATCAGAGCGCGGGAAGTGTGCGCAGCACTCCCCGGCGTGGGTTTGATCGTGCCGGAGTTCCCCGAAGGCACACCCTTGCACCTTTCCGATTTCAACGATTTAACGGCATTGCTGAGAAGCAACGCCAATAAGGACACTACCCCATGACTACCCCAACACCCCACAGCGCTACCAGCGGCAAACCTAACTTATCCGTGGTGAATAATTTTGTACGCACCGAAAAGCCCACCCACAAACCAACCGAACCGGAACAGGCGAAACCGCACACGCTTGACCTGTTGAAGCACCTCCCTGACGGTGATTTTAAGCGGTACGTGGGCGACGTAGCGCGGATGTGCAACATCTATCCGTCAACTAGCTTACTGGTAGCGCTAGGCATTGTTTCATCTGTAGCGTGTCGTTCTGTTGCGGTCGCTTATCAGGATGGAAGTTTGTTACCCGTTGGGGAATACATCATCTGTGGCGGTATTCCGGGTGATGCGAAAAGCCGAATGCTAAAAGCCTTCCAGCGCCCAATATTTGAGGCACAAAAGGAAGCTGATAAAGCGTGGAAGCAACGTAAAGAAGCACACGAAGATTCGGGAACCGAAGGCAAATTTGATGAACCCAGACCGCCCCGTATTTTTATTACTGACTCAACAGTAGAGGCACTTGAATCAGTATTGGCAGAATCAGGTGGTTATTTTGCCCTTGCAAGCGCGGAACAAGCCGTGGTGAACACCTTAACCGGCGCAGCCTACGGCGGCAAAGACAAAAAGAACAATGGAGACTTACCCCTAAAGGGCTTTAACGCTGAATATCATGCAGGTGCGCGGGCGGCAAAAGAACGAACCACTTACACCGGAATTGTAGTAGGGGCTATTACTTGCTTTGCGCAACCAGCAGCGATTGAAACCATATTGGCAAAATCTGAAGGTTCTGGGATGGCGGAACGCTTCATGCTGGCACGAGAGCCTACACAACAAGGCACACGCGACCACACGCGCCAATATTACCCGCACGAGTATAGCCAGAATGTTTACAACCGCATTGTGAAAGATATAGCGGCGCAAGCGCTAACACTGGCGCAGGATTTTGACGACTTGCCAGCGTACCGAATCAACAAGGAAGACTGGTATAAAATCCAACTGTTTAGAAATGAGATGGAGCCACATCTAATAGAGGGCGGGAAGTACAGCACCGCTACCATGTGCGGCATTGTCTCAAAAGTAGACATGCACATCATGAAAATTGCCACTCTATTAGCAATCTTGGATGAAAAGCCAGTGGGTGAAGTAGGGCGGGAATACGTGGAAGCAAGCATAAACATCATGCGCGATATGCTGGAATACATACTAAGCCTGTTGATCGACTTAGAGGTTATCGGCTTCAACGCTTTTGAAAATTCGATCATTGCCTACCTTGGCAAACAGCAGAACGCCACCCGCAAGCTGATACGCACCAACAAATGCGAAGGCAAACCATGGTCGGAAATCCCGCGTAGCAGCCTAACCAACAAGATCAACGAAACCGTTGACGAACTTATCAGAAAGGGCGTGGTTGTGGAGGAGGAAACCTTCTACCCCAACGGCTGGAGCCAAGGCAAATACCTAAGACTGATTGCTTGATTATCTTGTAAATTTGCCACCATCAAGCCGCGTCTATCGCGGCTTTTTATTGTAAAAAATAAATATAAATCTAAAAACAGCAATAAATATTTCATCGGTACTTGTGATTAATTTTTAATCAAACCTCAAATTTACCCAAAAAACTCCAACTTTACCCCCAAAAAGTTGGGATAAGTTGGGAAAAGTTGGGATTTTTCCCAATCTCACAAACCTTTTATATACAATAACTTATAGGCTTTTTAAAAAAGACATCCCAACTGACTTTTTCGTTTAAATACAATAACTTACGTGAAAAGTTGGGAAAAGTTGGGATTTTTGGGAAAACCCACCCCCACACCCCACCCATACCGCCCCAAAACCCACCAAGATGAAAAACCAATATTATTCATTTTATTATTCATAATTTATTCTTTATGCTATTTATTATTTACGTGCTTACCACGCAACAACCACACAAGGAAAAACCATGTTTAATGATGACTTCATTACCGTTAACGGCCTGTATGCATGGGCGCGTTTCATGCTGGCTTGTATCAGCCTGTTCTACATGCTGGAACACGCGATCAGGGGGGAATGGTTCCCGGCGGGTTTGCTACTAGTAGCGGCGGGCTTGTTCATCCAATGGCACGGGCTAGGCAAACCACAACCACGGGAAGGGCAGGTAATCGCGGGCGGGCTGGTGTTGTTGGTGGTGGGTGTTTTTGCTTAAGTAAAGATGGTTGGCTGCATATTTGGCTGTATAGCCAGCAAAGTAATTTCGGGAAATTGTTCTATATTAACGGCTTGCAGATGTTTTGCAGTTGTTGTTGGGGCCGCCATTAACGGCAGTCTACCGTAGGGTAAACCACCGTTAAACTCGGAGTGGCTTATTTCTTCTCAGCCACAGGTGCTGCGGCTTCCCCAATGGCTGGGATTGCTTCGATTTTCACTTTCTCAGCAGCACCGTCACAATAGCTCCACGTCGCTTCCCAGCGTGAAGGGAAACTCTTGTCGATAAATTTGATCTGGTAACGCCCCCAATAACGGGTCATTTCACCAAAAATACCGGGGCGTTCGGTAGTGCATTCCACCTTAGCTTTCTTTTTTGCCCAATAACCATCATACGTCCCACGGTTTTGGTAAACCTTTGCTAAGCCCAAAATGTATACCACACCCGGATCTTCCGCAGGCCCATAAGCAAATACGGCGGTCGGCCCGATTTCATCAGCGTACACAATACGCCCGACGTTGCTGTTCCACACTTCATCTGCCAGCGCATTGCTGCCCGTGGTAATCAGTGCGGCTAACCCTAGTGCTTTCAATACCTTCAATTTCATTCCATGCCCTCTCTATCATTGATGAATGGTCGCCACATCATACCAGACTCTTGCTTACGATTTCATACACATCCCCCGACAAACCGGCATGTGCCTGAATACGCTCCAACTGCGTTTTCATTAAGCCACTACGGGTCGCTTCGTAATGCCGCCAGTTCATCAATGGGCGTACCATGCGTGACGCAATTTGCGGGTTCATCGCATCCAACTCCAACACGCAATCCGTGAGGAAGGTATAACCACGACCATCCTGCGCGTGGAAATGCAGTGGGTTGCGCATTGCAAAGCTACCCACCAACGCACGGACTTTATTGGGGTTGCGCATATCGAACAACGGATGCTGCATTAAAGCCTGCACTTGTTGCAGCGTTTCCGGCAATGAGGACGTGGCTTGCAAAGCAAACCATTTATCCATCACCAAGGAATCGTGTTGCCAACGGTCATGGAAATGCTGCAACGCTGCTTCACGTTGCGGGCATTCGATCCGGCTCAACACCGACAATGCCGCCATCGCATCCGTCATATTGCCTGCCGTGAGGTATTGTTGCAGGCAAGTTTCATGGATACCGGCATCCTGAATCCGCCCCAAATACGCCAAGCAAACGTTTTTCAGACTGCGCCGCCCAATGCTGGCTGCATCGGGGGAATATTCACCCTGCCCCTGCGCGTGCAATTCGGCATACAGCGCTTCCAAATCCAAACGTAACGCTTTTGCCAAGGTCGCGTGGATAAATTCGCGTACCGTGTGAATCGCCTCAGGGTCAGAAGGCCGCGCCCGTTCCGCAATATCCGCCTCAGACGGCAAGGTCAAGGCTTCAGCACGTAAGGCGTGATCCAATCCACTATCAGTCAGAATCGCTTGGTAAGCACTGATGAAATCGTGTTCCAACCCAAAGGCTTCTTGCCGTTGCTGTGCTTCCAACAGCGAGAGGATGGTACGCATTGCTAAACGTTGCCCTGCATCCCAACGGTTAAACGCATCGCTGTCGTGCTTCATCAGAAACACCAAATCGGCTTCGCTGTAAGGGTAGCTAAGCTTCACTGGCGCTGAAAAGCCGCGCAACAACGACGGTATGGGCTGTTCAGCCACATCCCCAAAGCTGAATGATTGCGTGGCTTCCGTTAGACGCAACACTTGCGTACCGAGCATGTCCTGTCCGCTACTATCCAGCAAACCGATTTCGAGCGGAATCAAAAACGGCAGTTTTACCGCTGCTTCTGGCGTAGCGGGACAAGATTGGGTGAAATGCAGCGTACAGGTTTGCGCCGCTGTGTCATAATCCATGCTGACCGCCACTTCCGGCGTACCGGCCTGATCATACCAACGCTGGAACTGGCTTAAATCAACTTCATTGGCATCCGCCATCGCCGCAAGGAAATTCTCAGTGGAAACGGCTTGCCCATCGTGGCGGTGGAAATACAGATCCATACCCTTGCGGAACCCTTCACGCCCCAGCAACGTTTGGTACATACGCACCACTTCCGCACCCTTCTCATAAACCGTTACCGTGTAGAAGTTATTGATTTCCATATAGGAAGATGGGCGAATCGGGTGTGCCATCGGGCTGGCATCTTCCGCAAACTGATGGGTGCGCAACATCCGTACATCTTCAATGCGTTTCACCGCGCGTGAATGTAAGTCAGCGGTGAATTCCTGATCGCGAAATACCGTCAAGCCCTCTTTCAAAGACAACTGAAACCAATCGCGGCAGGTCACGCGATTGCCCGTCCAGTTGTGGAAATATTCATGACCAATCACGGATTCAATGCTGACATAATCCATATCCGTCGCCGTTTCAGGGCTGGCAAACACTAACTTGGAGTTGAATACGTTCAGCCCCTTGTTTTCCATCGCGCCCATGTTGAAATCATCGACCGCGACGATCATGTAAATGTCAAGATCGTATTCCAAACCGAAACGCTGCTCATCCCACCGCATCGCCCGTTTCAGCGACTGCATCGCGTGGTCACACTTGTCGATATTGTGTGCTTCGGTATAAATGCGTAACGTTACCTCACGCCCAGAATTCGTGGTGTAATGGTCTTCCACATGTTGCAAATCGCCTGCCACCAGCGCAAATAAGTACGCTGGCTTGTGGAACGGGTCTTCCCAACGCGCCCAATGCCGACCATCAGGCAAATCACCGCTGCCCGTGAGGTTGCCATTCGACAGCAATACCGGGTATTTTTGCTTATCCGCCAAAATTTGCGTCGTGAACACCGTCATCACATCGGGGCGGTCAGGGTAATACGTAATTTTGCGAAACCCTTGCGCTTCGCATTGCGTGCAGAAATTGCCGCTGGATCGATACAAGCCTTCTAGCGAGGTATTTTTCTGCGGATAAATGTGCGTCACGATTTCCAGCGTACACAATGCCGACACATTGGGAATGCTCATGCCCGTGCTGGTAACCTGATAATCCCCTAGTTGGAGCGGTAAACCATTCAATCGTACTTCCAGCAATTCCAACTCTTCGCCATACAATTCCAGTGGCGTATTAGCCGCAACCCCAGCCTCGCGACGGTAATTCGCCACACTGGTCACACGCGTAGATTCTTCGCCCAATTCAAAGACTAACGACAATGCATCCACACGGTAACTGGGGGCTGCATAATCTTGTAAATAAACCGTTTTAGGTTGGCCTTCTTTCATTTTTTTGTCTCTTTTACATTACCAGCAATATACAGACTGTTGAGGATAGCAGCATGTTCAGGGTGTTGTGGTGAAATCATTCCCATGCGCAATAAAAGATCAATATTCACCAAGTTACAATTGTCTTTGAACACATCCGTTGTTTCCGTCAACCGGGCAATTTCCGCTAATGGCATCCGCTCAAACGCAATCACTTCACCATCGGTATTTTCCGGCACAAAATCTTCCGGCAACCACAAGTCATACACATAAATCGTCGAATTATCCAAACCGCGCCAGCCTTCTTGCCGGTATGGAATCGTACCGATAGCCTGCGCTTGTTGGGCTAACTCGACGGGAATATTGGCTTCTTCCTGCGACTCTTTGATGACATTTTCCAGCAAACCTAAGCCCACGGGCTGACCACCTGCGACCATTTGATCAAGCTTACCCGGCCAGAACGGTTTATCCAGCGAACGCGTACCCACCCATACTTCAATACCTTTAGCGGTTTTGACCAAACCGTTAACGTGAATACCAAAGGTTTTCACCCCAAAAAAATTGGTAGCAGCACGTTCAATTTCCAATTCGGCATGACCGCCAAAGCGATGCGTGACGGGGTAAGCCTCAGCTACCCACGTATCAATCACCCCTTGCTCATGCAAGGCACGTAACACCGGTGCTACGCTTGCAGTACGGCTTGCATAATCAGTCAAGTTCGGGTTTAAGGCAACCTGCGTATCTGTTACCGCAAAGACTTCTCTCCAGTTTGCCAAGTGCTCTGCAAAAGCGGGTTGCACTTGCCCATATACCTGATTGGCGATCAGCAATTCAAGGTAATGGGTGGACTCAAAATTGTTGCAAGCACGAATGCGGTCAAGGTAACTCATGTTTATGTATCAGCGGTTGTTGTTGGGCGAATTTCGTCATACTAGTGTTTAACATCCAGCCTAGCCAGAGTACAACCAGCATGGTTAATACCGCAACTATCCGCCATGTTCGACGCGACAAACCGGATAAACGTTCACAGTGCTGCATATCGAGGTACATTTCACGCTCAACATATCCCTGTAGTTGGTTGAACTCGCTAAAGTCGATAGTGAACGTATCTCCTTCATTATGCAGCAACAATTCATCCACCAATGGAATTTCCCGCGCATAGATGGAACGTACTGACTCAATCGCCCCTGCTTTATCGAGCGTCGTCACACCATTCACTTTACGTAAACGCCCATCGGCAGCATCTAACAATTGCCAAACGATTGAGCCTTTTTCCGGCGAGATGGCGTTGCGACTAACTGATTGGATAATATACGTTTTTTTCATTGTTGCGCCACAACTAGCGAGTTAATTGGCGCAAGTTTACCACATTGATAAGCGGCTTAGTTTAGATCACGATGAGCTGCATCACAGAATGGCGCATTCTTTGTGTGTTTACACGCACACAGCCCGTATTTCTTACTTTCCGACACCGTGAACTCCAGCGGCGTGAAATCCGTCCCCTTGTGTGAACCATCACAAAACGGTTGATTAGCCGAGCGCCCACAAGAACACCACCAATAACTTTTTCCAGCTTCCAATTCGACGACACACGGCTTTTTCTGTGCAATAACAGGGGCACTCATGACTTACTCCTCATAATCGGAATGAATTTTTCGGGTAGTTTGCTGGGCAACAGCATTGGTGCCCAAGCGTGACCATACACCACTTCGTAGGTGGCAGGATAAAGCCCATTTTCCTGACGAAAGTATTCGTATGCCTGTAAAAAAGCCTGTAAGTGGGCTTTGCCAGTCAAGCCGTGATTGCGCCCCTGGGTGGCGTTGTTTGCGCCAATGCCTTTTAGATCCCGCAATAAACCGCGCACATCGGTGTAGGTCAATGTGATGGTTTCCATATCCACCACCGGATCGCGAAAACCGGCCTGCAACAGTGCGTCACCCACGTCGTGCATATCCACAAATTGGCTGGCGTGGGTGAAGCCATCCACCCTGCCCCAACTGGCACGTAATTCTTTCAGGGTATCGGGGCCGAAGGTGGCAAACATCAGCAAACCGTTGGGTTTCAGCACTTGCACCCATTCGCCAAATACCGCTGGCAAGTCGTTGCACCATTGCAGCATCAGGTTGGATAGCAACATATCCGCGCATTGCGACTGGAATGGCAAGTGATTGGCATCGGCACACACGCCTTGTGGCTTGCGAAACCAACCGCCGCGTTGCCGGGTTTTTTGCACCATATTAACGGCGAGATCGACCCCGATAATGCGGGCTTTTTTGTAACGCTTGAGTAAATGTTCGCTGATTGCCCCCGTGCCGCAACCGAGGTCGAGGACGGTTTCCGGCTGCATTTTGATGAAATCCAAACGTTCCAGCAGACGCTCGCCGATTTCACGCTGCAAGACCGCGTTCGCGTCGTAAGTGTGCGCAGCACGTTCAAAGCCTTGACGGGTTTTGCGCTTATCCAGCAAATGGGGGTTCGTATCAGAGTGCATCCAGCAATGCCCCGCTATGTTCCATGAAAATCTCCGGGTGGGTAACAAGCGGGAGAAGTATACAATGTTAGAGGAACGTGGGGATGCCTAATCAGGCTATGGTGGGCATGAACGGCGTGCAGACAGTTTTGCCACCCAAAATGTTATCAATCTTCCCGCCAAAAATGCGATGCAAACAGGAATCATCAATTGATATAACACGAATGCGTCTGCTTGTTCTAACATCAGGCTAGGAAAATAACCACGCACGATAACGTATATTAAAATCACCAAAAACCCTATCGAATCCAACAATACGGCAAGGATTATGGCCCAAATTGAGAACCCGACCGAGAGGGCTAAGACTACCCCTGTCACCGCAGCACTTAAAATCATACTGATGACAGCTACAGGTTTATTTCCCGTGTGCCAGTAATACCAGTAGCTTTTAGGAATTCTCATTGAATTGAATAGTATCCAGAAATGCCTCAACATGTTCCATGAAAAGCGCTGGATGGGTAACGAAGGGTACGTGCGCAACACTACCTAACACTGCAATGTGCTGATACCCCATTTCCGGTAGCGTGTCAGCTAAGGACACGGGTATCAACTTATCGAGCTTGCCCAGCATCCACAGCACAGGCTGAGTCACAGGTGCTTGCGAAAAGTCGGCAGTTTGCAGGATGGTTAAGCCCTCTTCCAGCGCGGTAACGCTGGCAGGGTGTTCCATAATACGCTCACGCAAAGCATTCACCAAGCGGGTGTCAGTTTTGGTACTGAGGAATTGCAGCGCAAAAAAGCGTTTCACCGTGCCGAGGTAATCGGTTTGCAAACTTCTGCCAAACAGCGCCAACAGGTCGGGGGATACGCCGTGCGCCCAATAACCTTCTGCGACAAATTTGGGCGTGCTGGCAATCAAAATCAGCGCCGCAATCCGCCCAGGCAAAGCGTGAGCCAAACCTTGGGCGATGAGTCCACCGAGTGACCACCCCATCACGACGGCATCTTGCGGAATGTGCGGGGCAAGTCGCGCCACCGCTTCCGCTAATGTTCCCAGTGGCAAATGGCAGTTTACGCCATGCCCCGGCAGGTCGATGCAAATGACTTGGGCATGTTGTGCCAAGCACGGCAATAATGGTTGCCAGACGTGGCTGTTCATGCCCCAGCCGTGGAGCAGGACTAACGGTCTGCCCTGCCCCGAATATTCAATAATGTTTAACTTCAAGGCTTCTTACCACTCCCACGGCATAAACGCCCGCATCCCTTTCATGGTCGGCGCAACCTCACCGCTCAAGCGGTTAACATCCTGCCCCAAGTAAGCAACGTTCTGATTCAATTGCTGAGTACTATTCTGCATACCCTGTACGTTGTGCGTCATCACCGCCATATTGCCGCTCATATCACGCACATCCGCCGCCATCGGCTGCATACTGGAAACAGAGGCTGACATGGTTTGGGTGTAGGCGGTAATGTCCTGCATTTGCGTGGACATATTGGCCATTGTGCCGGTAATGCTGGTCATATTACTGCTCATGGAACTCATCGCGTTTTCCATGACATTCACCACATGCAGCATATACATAGCAGCCAAACCCGCCAACACCAACCCCGGAACACTCATCCAGCGGGCGCGGCGGTAATTGCGTTCCTGACGTTGGCGTTCGGCTTCGATGCGAGCTTCGTGTTCGTGTTGTTCCTGACGCATTTCTTCCTGCATCAGTTTTAGATGCCCCGTCAGTGATTGCAGCATTTTTTCTTGGCTTTGGTCACGCATCTGGCTGCTGTTCTGCATTTCCTGATACATATCACGCATCCGCTGCGCAAGAGAATCCAGCATTTCATCGTGGTGGGAATCGCGTTCTTGATTGTCCTGCTGAATTTGTTCAAAGGCGCTACGCAAACCTTGCAGGATATTTTCACGCTGCTCTTCTTGCAAGGCAAAGCGCTTGCTAATGCTTTCCAGCAATTCCTGCGTCACAACGTTTTGCGCGTGTTCCCGCTGGGTCATGCTTTCCAGAATACGTTCGCGCTGTTCATCATAAGCAGCGAAACGGGCGCGGATACTGTCCAGCAATTCGTGGGTAACGTTGTACTGAACCTGTTCTCTATCCTGAATACTTTGTTGGATGCGCTCAAAAGTCGCTTCAATGTCCCCCGATAACTGCTGCATCACAAGCTGCTGCTGTGCCGCTTGCTGGCGGGCTTCCTCCTGAATCTGCTCCAGCGTCATATCCAAAGCGTCTTCAGCCTTATTAGGTATATCGGTTGTCGGGCTACCCGCTATTTTCTGTTGATCACTCATCTCATTTCCCCCAGCGCAAGTCGTATACTGTTAAAAGTTGGCTACTTTAGCATAGTTAGAGAACGAGACAATCAAGAGGAAACACGGCGGATGCTAACTGTATGCCACCCTGCTTATCTGATAGCATTGCGACTTTAAATAACAACGTTACACGGATCTTCACCATGGTCGTCTATTTGCTGATTGCACTGGCTTACCTGCTCGGTTCTATTTCTGCCGCCATCATTACCTGCAAACTGATGGGGCTACCTGACCCGCGCACGGTCGGTTCCAACAACCCCGGTGCGACCAATGTGCTGCGTCATGGCGGTAAGAAAGCTGCTGCAATTACCTTGCTCGGCGATGGTTTAAAAGGTTTGATTCCAGTCTTGGTCGGCAAAGCCTTGGGCGTGGATGAGACCGGCTTGATCTTGATCGGTATCGCCGCGTTCTTGGGGCATTTATACCCTATCTTTTATGGCTTCAAAGGCGGTAAAGGTGTCGCCACCGCTATCGGTGTATTTCTTGGCGTGAATATTTGGGGCGGCATAGCATTCGTGGCAACTTGGTTGGTCATGGCGAAAGGTTTCAAGATTTCCTCACTCGCTGCGCTGATTGCCACCGCACTCTCGCCGATCTACTTTTGGGTATTGAGTGATGGCAATGGCTGGTTGACCTTGGGCGTGTTATTCATGGCGATTATGATTTTCTGGCGGCACGAATCCAATATCCGCAACCTGCTATCGGGCAAAGAAGACAAAATCCAATCCAAAGAAGGTGCTGAATCGGTGACAAACGAGGAGTAAACAAAACCTGCATAGCGTAGGGTTACAACTCTTCCATGAAAAAGTTTTCATCGAACATTTCGATGAAACGCTTAGCTTGTGGGGTAAAGAATTTGCCCCGCCGCACAATTAACCCATAACTGCGTGAAGGAAAATAATCATGGAGTGGAATTGCCACGATTTTCTCATTCCCGGTCAAACAAACTTCGGTAACAATCGAAACACCCAAGCCCATTTCCACATACTTTTTGACAATTTCCCACCCACCGGCTTCCATTGCCACCGAATAGGGCACTTCATTTTGACGGAATACGGTATCCACCATGCGCCAAGTGCTCATATTACGTGGTGGTAAAATTAAGCCATACGGCCCAATATCTTCCAACGTAATCTTGCGTTTTAACTCAGCTAACGGGTGATGTTCAGGCGTGATCAGAATCGATCCAAATGAGGCAAACGGTTTATACACGATCGTATCAGGAATCTGTAATAACGGCCCAACCGCTAAATCCACTTGGTCTTCAAGCAGCTTTTTCATGCCGCTCTGACCTTCAACATTATGCAAATTGATGCGAATACCGGGATAAGCAGCACAGAAACGCTCTAAATATTTTGGCAATACATACAAAGCGGTAGACTGCCCCACCGCAATATCCAGCTCGCCCTGCTCCATTTTACCAAGACTCGCCGCAAAGGTTTCTTTGAGGGAATCAATCCCCGCTGCAATCGGTTGTACCAATTGGTAAAGGATTCGGCCTTCTGGGGTTAAACGTACACTAGGCCCACGACGCTCCAGCAACTTCTCACCCATCTCACGCTCAAGCGCTTGAATTTGCAAGGAAACCGTCGGTTGACTGATATGCAACTGATCGGCTGCATGGGTGATGTTTTCCTTTTGCGCCACCACGCAAAAAGTTCGCAATAATTTATAACGCGTTTGCTTGTAGTAGTGCATTGCCACAGTTATTTACCCTCCTCTATTATGTCATTATTGTGCAATACAATAGTAATAATTGAAACAATTGATTTTTTACAATGCATTATTTTCGGTATCTTACGCCGCAGCTAAGCACTCATCACGAGTACTTATCTATGCTAACTGTGGTGCTTGCGGCGTTCGCGAAAGAACGCCGCTCTTTTTATCCCCCGCCCCCTATGAAACAATAACCTTTCAACCTAAACCAACCAAAATATAACGATCCAGACTTCCAACTTCGACTAAACGGAGATCGCGCAATGGCAGATTACATTCTTTGGTTCGACCAATTGGGAATGCACGATGTGAACATCGTCGGCGGCAAAAACGCCTCCCTAGGGGAAATGATCAGCAACTTGGCAAACGCGGGCGTTAGCGTCCCGAATGGTTTTGCCACCACCACACACGCTTACCAAGATTTTATCCGCGCTGACGGTCTGGCTGACCGCATCAACGCGCTGCTCAACTCACTCGACGTAGACGACATCCACGCCCTCACCAATGCAGGCAAAACCATCCGTGGCTGGGTCATGGACACACCGCTGCCTGAAAAACTGCTGGAAACCGTGCGTGAAGCCTACCTCAAACTCGCCGAAGGCTCTGGCGATACAGCCTCCTTCGCCGTGCGCTCTTCCGCCACGGCTGAAGACTTGCCGGATGCTTCATTTGCTGGTCAGCAAGAAACCTTCCTCAACGTGCGCGGCTTGGATAATGTTATCGCCGCCATCAAGGAAGTGTTCGCCTCGTTGTACAACGACCGAGCGATTGCCTACCGCGTCCACCAGCATTTTGAACATGACAAAGTGTTCCTGTCGGCTGGCGTACAAAAAATGGTACGCAGCGACATTGGCGCAAGCGGCGTATTGTTCACCCTCGACACCGAATCCGGCTTCCGCGATGCGGTCTTCGTGACGGGCGCGTATGGCTTGGGCGAAACCGTGGTACAAGGCGCGGTCAACCCCGACGAATTCTACGTTTACAAACCCAATATTGAAGCCGGTCGCCCTGCGATTCTGTCACGCCGTTTAGGTACAAAAGCGATTGAAATGGTCTACGCTGCCACCGCTGGCGACGCGCACAACAAAGCCACTTTGACCCGTGAAGTCGATGCTGCTCGCCGTGAACGTTTCTGCCTGAGCGAAGAGCAAGTCGAATCCCTCGCTCGCCAAGCCATGATTATCGAAAAGCACTACCAGCGTCCGATGGACATTGAATGGGCACTCGATGGCGGCGACGGCAAGCTCTACATTGTGCAAGCCCGCCCTGAAACCGTCGAAAGCCGCGCTTCTGCCACCATTATCGAACGCTACCAGCTCAAAGAAAAAGGCACAGTGGTTGCCGAAGGCCGCGCTATCGGTCAAAAAATCGGTCAAGGCCCAGCTCGTATCATTATGAGCATCAGCCAGATGAACGAGGTGAAAGAAGGCGACGTACTGGTAACAGACATGACCGACCCCGACTGGGAACCGATCATGAAACGCGCATCCGCCATCGTCACCAATCGCGGCGGACGTACCTGCCACGCGGCAATCATTGCGCGTGAAATGGGCATCCCCGCTGTCGTCGGCTGTGGCGACGCCACCCAACGCATCAATGCTGGCGACGAAATTACCGTGTCTTGCGCAGAAGGCGACACCGGTTTCATCTACAGCGGCTTGCTGCCGTTTGACGTGCGCACCGCTGACACTGGCAACCTGCCTGATTTGTCGGTGAAAATCATGATGAACGTGGGCAACCCGTCCCGCGCCTTCGCCTTCTCGCGCCTGCCGAATGCGGGTGTAGGTCTGGCACGCTTAGAATTCATCATCAACAACACCATCGGTATCCACCCGAAAGCCTTGCTGGAATTCGATAATCTGCCTGCGGATCTGAAAGCCAAAATCGGCGCGAAGATTGCCGGTTACGCCAGCCCGGTCGATTTCTACGTGGAAAAACTGGTCGAAGGCATTGCCACCCTCGCTGCGGCTTACGCGCCCAACAAAGTCATCGTGCGCATGTCCGACTTCAAGTCGAACGAATACGCCAACCTGATGGCAGGCGACCGTTACGAGCCACACGAAGAAAACCCGATGATCGGCTACCGTGGCGTTTCGCGCTACTTGTCTGCCAACTTCCGCGATTGCTTCGAGCTGGAATGCCGTGCGCTGCGTAAAGTCCGCAATGAAATGGGCTTGACCAACGTCGAAATCATGATTCCGTTCTGCCGCACCTTGGAAGAAGCGCAGCAAGTCACCGAATTGCTGGCAACCCAAGGCATTAAACGTGGCGAAAACGGTTTGCGCCTGATCATGATGTGCGAAATTCCTTCCAACGCAGTGCTGGCGGAAGAGTTCCTCGAATACTTCGACGGCTTCTCCATCGGCTCTAACGACATGACGCAGTTGACGCTGGGGCTTGACCGCGATTCTGGCTTGATTGCGCACCTGTTTGATGAGCGCAACCCAGCGGTGAAAAAGCTGCTGAAAATGGCGATTGATGCCTGCCACAAGCAAGGTAAGTACATCGGTATTTGTGGGCAAGGGCCATCGGATTACCCCGATTTCGCGGTGTGGTTGCATGAGCAAGGCATTAGCAGCTTGTCGTTGAACCCGGATACCGTGGTGGATACTTGGTTGCACCTTGCCAGTCTGGATGGTAAATAATGAGCAATCGGCGGACAGTATTTTACCTATCTGACCGCACGGGGATTACCGTTGAAACGCTGGGCCACAGTTTGTTGACCCAGTTCGACGGCATCCAATGGCGCAAAGTTAGCATCCCGTTTCTCGACTCCGAAGAAAAAGCACGGGAAACCGCTGAACAAATCAACCTGATGGCGCAACTGGATGGTTGCCGCCCGCTGGTGTTTAGCACCCTGATCAATCCTATCGTGCGTCAGCATATCGAAGCGGCAGATTGCGCGATTTACGACTTTTTCGACAGTTTTATCGACTCGATGGAAAAAGAACTGGGGCAACCCTCTTCCCACGCGATCGGGCGTTCGCACGGCTTGCACAACGATGCATCGTATTCCAAACGGATTTCCGCGATTAATTTTGCGCAAGCTAACGATGATGGCATCAGCGCCAAAAACTTTGCTGAAGCCGACATTGTACTGATCGGGGTATCGCGCTCCGGTAAAACGCCGACGTGTTTGTATCTGGCGATGCAGTACGGCATTTACGCTGCCAATTATCCGCTTACCGAGGAAGACATGGATGCGTCGGGCTTGCCTAAAATCCTGCATCCCTTCCGCAATAAGTTGTTTGGTTTGACGATTGCAGCGGAACAATTGCAACGCATCCGCCAAGAACGCAAACCCAACAGCCGTTACGCCTCCTTAAGCCAATGCCAGCAGGAATTGGAGTGGCAACAAAGCTTGTACCGCCGCGAAAATATTCCTTACATCAATACGACTGCGATTTCGATTGAAGAGATTGCCACAACTATTTTGAACCGCAGCGGGTTGAAACGGCAGTTGTACGGGGAGTGAGTCCAGTGCGACAATACGCGCTTTTCAAAGCCCCCGCAGGAATGCCATGACAGCCCAGATTATTGATGGTAAAAAGATTGCCGCCGAAGTCCGCACCGAAGTCAAACAAGGTGTGGAAGCCCGCCTGCAACAAGGCAAACGCCGCCCCGGTCTTGCTGTTATCCTGATCGGTTCCGACCCTGCCTCACAAGTTTACGTCAGCCATAAACGCAAAGCCTGCGATGAAGTCGGCATTATGTCGCGCTCGTATGATCTGCCCCCGCAAACCACCCAGCACGAATTGGTCGAGTTAATTAACGAGCTTAACCACGACCCCTTGATTGACGGCATTCTGGTACAACTGCCACTGCCCATACATCTGGACGCTTCGCTAATCATTGAGCAAATCAGCCCCAGCAAAGATGTGGATGGCTTCCACCCCACCAATGTGGGACGACTCACTTTGCGCATTCCTAGTCTTCGCCCTTGCACCCCCTATGGCGTGATGCGCTTATTGGATAGCACGGGTGAAGTGTACAAAGGCCGTCATGCCGTCATCGTCGGCGCATCCAATATCGTCGGTCGCCCAATGGCACTGGAATTATTGCTGGCGGGTGCAACTGTTACCGTCACCCACCGATTCAGCGGCAGCATGACTCCTGAACTGGTGCGTCAAGCTGACATTGTAGTGGCAGCCGCAGGTAAGCCGGGGTTAGTCAAAGGTGATTGGATCAAATCGGGGGCAACCGTAATTGATGTGGGCATCAACCGGCTAGAGAACGGCAAGCTAGCAGGCGATGTGGAATTTGAAAGTGCGGCTGAACATGCTGCGTGGATTACTCCCGTGCCGGGCGGCGTAGGCCCTATGACAGTCGCCATGCTAATGAAAAACACGTTGGAAGCGTGTGAAAAACATCCTTTCTAAAAATGATGTAGGGGCGAAAAATATTTCGCCCCTACCCGCATTTATTTAGGTGCCTGTTCCAACAGCTTTTTGACAGTCTCGGCATCCAATGCGCCGGACTCTTGCAAGCGGCGAATAACGGGGGCTGGCAAGCAAACCACTTCAGATTCTTTGAAGTCCACACCATCAGAAACACCACCACATTTCTGGCGTTTTGCATCACCAGACTGGGTTTTTGCTTCGTCGTAGGACATTTTAGCAGCATCTATCCAGCCATTTTGCCCCGCCCAGCGCACCCGTTCCATGGCGAATGCACCGGCTTCTGCCCGCTGACCTAGCTTGACGATATTGGTACCGTTGTGGGGAATTTCCACCGCAATCGCATCATCACCGTGATCGACATACATCATCAGGCTTTCGCCTGCTGACAAGTCTTTCACTGCATAAACCGGAATGGATTTGAATAACCCACCTTTTGCTGCTTCCGGGTAGCCACAGCATTCTTTATCCTGTATCGCAGGGTCAACCAAACACTGGCGGCGAGCGTTTGCGGCTTCGGTTGCTTTTGGGTCTTCCGCTAACGCATCAGATAATACCCAACCGGTTTGATCATCCCAACTCACCTTTTCCCAAACTTTGTCACCAATGGTCATTTGCGCATTACGCCGCGCGACCCATGTCGCGTTATGAGGCAAATTCACAATGACCTCTTTGCCCGGCTCTTTGTACATTTTTAAGACATTACCAGGATCCAAACCTTGGACTCGATAAACCAGCGAAGTATCGGCAGGCATCGGCAATGCTGCCATACTCAATAGCGGCGCAGCTAAGAGCATAAAGCCCCCAAGCAACGGCAAGGACACTTTCTTGAAGACACTCTTTTTGTTCATAATCAATCTCCTACACATTCCCGACTGACAACGGGCGCATCATCTCGCAAGTTAAATAGCACAGCAGATATTGGGATAAAACAAACTGCTAGCTTGATCTAAAACCAATCAATCATAGGATTGATTAATCCTTGATAAACATAGATTTACATTACATGATTATGATCTTACAGTTGCAAAAAAGTCACAACCTTGACAGACGAAATAACTATTTATTCTGCTTATAGGTTATAAACATGGCGTCACCATAACTAAAAAAACGATATTCCTGATGAACGGCATGTTGGTAAGCTTGCATGATGTTTTCATACCCAGCAAACGCTGAAACCAGCATCAGCAAGGTAGATTCAGGAAGGTGGAAATTGGTGATCATAAGATCTACCACGCGGAATTCATAACCCGGTGTAATGAATAAACGTGTATCACCCTGAAACGGTTTTAATGTGCCATCGCGGGCAGCACTTTCGAGGCTACGTACCGACGTTGTACCGACAGCTACTACACGCCCACCACGCTCACGGCAAGCAGCCACAGCATCGCACACTTCTTGGGAAACATCCGCATACTCAGCATGCATCACATGCTGTGACAAATCCTGCACCCGCACCGGCTGGAACGTGCCCGCCCCCACGTGCAACGTAACCGCAGCGGTTTGCACACCTTTTTGCCGCAACGCCTCCAGTAACGGCTGATCAAAATGCAATCCAGCGGTTGGTGCAGCCACCGCCCCCGGTCGTTGCGCAAAAACCGTTTGGTAACGTTCCCGATCGGCTGGCGTATCCGCACGTTCGATATAGGGTGGCAAAGGAATATGCCCGTATTGCTCCAGCAAATTCAACGCCGAATCCGTGTGCAAGAACTGGACTTCAAACAAATCATCCTGCCGCCCGGTTACTTGCGCATCAATCGCCTGTTCCAGGCGTAAGCGCGTACTGGGCTTTGGCGCTTTGCTGGCGCGAATATGCGCAAGCGCGGTGTGTTCGCCTGTAATGCGCTCCACCAGTACTTCAACCTTGCCACCTGTGGTTTTTTCGCCATGCAATCGGGCAGGAATCACGCGGGTATTGTTAAATACCAACAAGTCTTCGGGCTGGATCAAATCGAGCACATCGGTAAACTGGCCGTCACGGCATTCACCGCTCGCACCGTTCAAAATCAATAGCCGACTAGCTGTCCGTTCTGCTAAAGGTTCGGAGGCAATCAGGGCTGGGGGGAGGTCGTAATGGAAGGCACTTAATTTCATGGGGCAGAGTTTAACATTTTGTAAAAAATGTTTCGACAAATCGAAAACATTATGTATAATTGCCGCCTTCACATCCTAGCCGGGATGGCGGAATCGGTAGACGCAGCGGATTCAAAATCCGCCGATGGTGACATTGTGCGAGTTCGAGTCTCGCTCCCGGCACCACTTGTTGTGAACCAATCACCAAGTGAAATATCTAACCCGCCAGTAGCGGGTTTTTTTGTGCCCGTCTCCCGCACATTCCACAAGGGGCTAACAATATGTCACACCACGCTAAAGACCTGCTTACCCTTGCCAAAGCGGTCATCGATACTGAAATCGCCGCCCTTGCCGCTCTGCCCTCACGCTTAGACGACGACTTTTTACACGCTTGTGAAACCATACTCGCTTGCCAAGGGCGCGTCATTGTTACCGGCATGGGGAAATCCGGGCATATCGGCAACAAAATCGCCGCAACACTCGCCAGCACCGGCACACCCGCTTTTTTCCTGCACCCTGGCGAAGCCAGCCACGGCGACCTTGGCATGATCGTTAATGGCGATGTCATCATTGCCTTATCCAATTCCGGCACGAGTGAAGAAATTCTTGCTATTTTACCGGTAATTCGGCGCTTGAATGTGCGCATCATTGCCATGACTGGCAATCCACAATCATCACTAGCACAAGCGGCTGATTTCCATATTAATACGGGTGTAGACAAAGAAGCCTGTCCTTTAGGACTGGCTCCCACCTCCAGCACTACCGCTACACTAGTCATGGGCGATGCCCTTGCCGTTGCACTCTTGGAAGCACGCGGTTTTACTGCCAATGATTTCGCCCGTTCCCACCCAGGCGGACGTTTAGGCAAGCGCCTATTGGTGCATGTACGCGACATCATGCACACGGGAACAGAAATTCCTCAAGTTCCCCCCGATGCCAGCTTACAACAGGCTATTTTGGAAATGACACGCAAAAAACTGGGGATGACTGCCATCACCACCCCCAACGGCACATTGTTAGGCATTTTCACTGACGGCGATTTACGACGCTCTTTCGAAAAAGGGCAAAGCTTACACGAACAACCCATCTCCGCCCTAATGACTGTCTCATTTCGCAGTATCAACGCCCACAACCTTGCGGTTGAGGCGCTCAATCTGATGCAGGAATACGCCATCACGGTACTACCCGTTATTCAGGATGGTAGTGTTATCGGTATTATTCATATGCATGATCTATTACGCGCTGGTATTGCCTAAGGAAAAAGGCTTGACCTGAGTCAAGGCCGCTCACCTATCCATTCCTCTACCCTCCTAGCAGTAACACTATTACGGAGGGATTCACACCATGCAGGAAGTTTTCACCAAAAGCATGGCGAGAAATATTTACTACGGCGGCTCGGCGTTTTTCCTGCTGCTTTTTCTTGCCCTGACATTTGACACGCATCAGGCTTGGCCTGCGCGTGACAACCATCAAAACCTCACCGAACAGGTTGCCGCAGGCAAACGCTTGTGGGAACGCAATAACTGCATCGGTTGCCACACCTTGCTGGGCGAAGGCGCATATTTCGCGCCCGAACTGGGCAATGTCTACAAGCGTTTCGGCGAAAATAAGGAGGCGATCAAAGGCTTTATCAAAAGCCGCCCGGTGGAGGGTATCCCCGGTCGCCGCAGTATGCCGCAATTCAATTTCACCGAGGCGGAACTGGACGAGATTGTTGAATTCCTGAAATACACCAGCGAAATCAATACCGAAAACTGGCCACCGAATATTCAGGGTTAAGGAGAACAATTATGCAATATCAATCCCAGTCGGTGGCGAAACTGTATTTTACTGCTGCTATCGGGCTGTTCGTGGTGCAAGTGCTGTTTGGCCTGGTGATGGGTCTTCAGTACGTGATGGGTGATTTTCTGTTCCCAGAAATTCCCTTTAACGTAGCGCGGATGGTACACACCAACTCGCTGATCGTATGGTTGTTAATGGGTTTTATGGGCGCGGCTTACTACCTCGTGCCGGAAGAATCACAGCGTGAACTCTATTCCCCGAAACTCGCGGTGCTGATGTTTTGGGTGTTTCTGGTGGCGGCGGCGTTAACCGTGGTCGGCTACTTGTCTGTGCCTTACGCAACCTTGGCGCAAATTACCGGCAATGATTTGTTGCCGACGATGGGGCGCGAGTTCCTCGAACAGCCTACCATTACCAAAATTGGCATTGTCGTGGTCGCCTTGGCATTTCTTTACAACATTGGCATGACCGTACTGACAGGGCGTAAAACCGTGGTCACTATCGTGTTGCTGACGGGGTTGGTGGGGCTGGCGGTGTTCTTCCTGTTCTCATTTTATAACCCTGACAATCTGGTGAAGGATAAATACTACTGGTGGTGGGTCGTGCATCTATGGGTAGAAGGCGTGTGGGAATTGATCCTTGCCTCCTATACGCATCAACTTTAAGCCCTCCATTCCCTAACTTGCTGTAATCTCATCCAATTATTAGGTTTTTTCCTCCGTTTGTTTTGTCGGCAAGCGGTTGAAGAAGCGAAGAGTTTTGCCAGTTGCTTGAGGCATTTTATCAAGCTGCGTCGCTCAGCGATGCAGGCGGCAAGATGGGAAGCCTGTTCCTGAATGGCTTGAACACCTTTGGTGAGGCTGCGCTGGGGTATTTCCCACAATCCGGTGAGCATGATCCAGTGTTGGATGAGGATAATCAGTAATTTGACGTAGATTTCACACAAAATTCGCCATACGTTGGCACTTCTGGAAACCGCGAGGCG
>NZ_FNQP01000017.1 GCF_900107695.1 Thiothrix caldifontis
CTAAGGTCTTTGATTCAAGACAATCTGGTTTTCTTGTTAGGGACTAAACAAATTCAAAAAATGCCAGAAGTTCTAACAGCTATCTACGAAATGGAAATAGATTAATCCTAAACATTCTCACCCTGTCCATGCAGGGTGGGACTCTAACCTTGTGGGTTCCACAGAATAAAAAAAATCGCCATAAACAAACCCCTAGGCGACGCAAGGAGCGTCCCCAGCACCAAGCCCCAGATTGGTGCTTGGGTAAAGGTTTATAAGCGAATACAAAAACAACGGTATACAAATTTGAATAGTGCGATACAGAACGTATCTAAAGGAGGGAGAACAGAGGGAGGAGCGAAAGCAATTAACAGTTTATTGGGCGGAATCTATGTCTAACAGACTAGGCAGCCTGCGGATAATCAGTGAGCACACGCCGCCTATCCTGTTCGTAAAGTCTTCCGCATATTCTGGGATTGTCGTCACTGCCTTCTAAAGCACCACACGAACCGAAAAACACGCTACCGCCCTGCCACGTTGAAACCAGCATAGGGTTGGCTGCGTGTTTTTATAATTGGTATGGCATAAGTTAAGTTGTCGTCAGTGCTTGATGAATTGACCGAAACTCTAGCATAAGCTGACGAAAAATACCCACTTATAATGCGTCAATTCAATCACACGGACATCCGCTTCAAGAAAGCCCCTACGCATTCTAGCAGGCGCTAAGTATCCGACTCAGCGGGTTGAGTGAAATCAACGCTTTTCGGTGAAATCCTTCTACTGAGCGAGAAGCTAGCGTAAGGCTACACCGCAAGGTAAAAGAAGATAAAGCGCCCCTTGTCGATGTCAATCTTCAGGGTTGCACCATGACTCAGCGCATAGTCGATATACGCGGGTATGGGGCTGCCTGCGTGGCATTCATCACCGTGTTGCGGAGAGTCAAAACCTTTGTCGCCATCATGAAATGCTAGCAGCATAGCACTTTCCAGCAGTGCTTCCGCTTTATTGTCCGCCAGTTGCTTGGCAGCATTGAAATCTTGAATCGGTGTTTCCTGCTCGATTTCGATGATGGTTATGCCGCTGTAATCGGGTTCGGAGCGGAGTTTACAGACGAATTCGGAAGGGAGGGGGTTAGTTTCTTTCATCAGGTCATTCCTCAGGCTGATCTTTGAGCATAGCGCAGCAATAACGGGTCAGCCACGCCCGCTTCAACAAAGCCCTTGGCGCGGAGCAGGCAGGAATCGCATTGCCCACACGGTTTGCCGCCATCACTGGGGTCATAACAACTGCTGGTCAGGCTGTAATCCACGCCAAGTTCCATGCCCTTGATGATAATGTCGGCTTTACTCATCTCAATCAGCGGCGCGTGGATAGTGAGTTTATTGCCTTCAACCCCGCTTTTGGTCGCAAGGTTTGCCATCGTCTCAAACGCGCTGATGAATTCCGGGCGGCAATCGGGGTAGCCGGAATAGTCGAGCGCGTTGACCCCCACGAAGATATGGTTAGCTTGCAGCACTTCCGCCCAACCCAGCGCGAACGACAGAAAAATGGTATTGCGAGCGGGGACGTAGGTAATCGGAATAGCCGCTTCCATCGCGGCAGTATCACGCCCTTTAGGAACATCAATATCAGCCGTCAACGCCGAACCGCCAAAAGCACGCAGGTTAATGTCAGCAATGACGTGTTCTTTAACTTGCATCGCCGCAGCAACCCGTTGAGCGGAGGTGAGCTCGATGCTGTGACGCTGCCCGTAGCGGAACGAGAGTGCATAAGGCTCATAGCCTTGCGCTTTGGCAATGGCGAGAACCGTGGTGGAATCGAGTCCGCCGCTGAGGAGGATGACTGCTTTGTTCATGGTGTCCCTTGTTAAAGCAATTGGCTTTCCAATGCTGCCAGCCGTTGTTCTAGGTCGGCGACCCGTGCCTCCAGTTGAGCGTAATGGTCTTGGCGTGAGGTGCTGCCTTGGCTAGCAGTGGTTGGGATTGCAGGTTCAGTGGTTTGCAACTCATCCAACTTTTCTGTACCAAGCGTATGAAAATAGCGGTCTTCACGCCGCCCCGCACCCGCAGGCAAGCGCACTGCCAGCGGTTTTTCGGCTGCCATCCATGCTTCTAAAATCTCACGGATTTCATCAGTGTTGGCAAAGTCTGCCATGCGCTCGGTGCGGGTTTTGATTTCATTGAGTGTTTGCGGGCGGCGTAGCAATAGTACGCACAGAACAGCTTGCTGCTGGCGGTTTAGTTTCAGGCGACGGTCGACTTTATGTTCCACGCGCTGGGCGCGTTCGCTGTATTGGATTGCAGTCCAACCGCCCTCCACCAGCACTTTAGCGGTATGCCCGACGACGCCTTCGGTCAAATTCATGGTGGGTTCGCGGCTGCTTTTTTGGTTGCAGGCGTTCATCAGGGAATTGAAGGTCAGCGGATAGCTGGCGGGCGTAGTGAGTTGTTTTTCCATCAGGCAACCGAGGATACGGAGTTCTTCGGCACTGAACGGTGGTCTGGGTTGTTCGTCGTCAAACATTGTGCTTAGCCCTGTGTGTTATTGTTTAAGTCGCTTGTGGTTCCCAATGGGAAAGGTCAGCATGAGTATCCGCGACCCAATAGCGTGGCGGGGGAAGGTGTAAATTATCCTGCAAAATCTTCAGATAGGCGCTGCGGGAAATGTTTTCCGCGCCCATGCTCATCAGATGCGGGTTCTCAATTTGGCAGTCGATCACGGCAAAGCCCCAACGTTGTAAGTGCCAGGCTAAGGCTACCATGGCAATTTTGGAGGTATCCGGTTCACGGCTGAACATGGATTCGCCACTGAATACGCCGCCGGTTGCTACACCGTATAAGCCGCCGACCAGCTCACCCGCCGGATTCCATACCTCTAGCGAATGGGCAATGTCGTGGGCGTGTAACATGCAGTATGCGGTGTGCATTTCGTGCGTAATCCACGTTTCGGCAGTATAAGCGCGAGGGGCAGCGCACGCATCAACGACATCGGCAAAGCAAGTATCAAAGGTGATGCGATAGCCTTTGTTGCGCAGTGATTTACGCAAACTACGGGTCATGCGAATGTTGTGTGGAAAGAGTACCGTGCGTGGATTCGGTGACCACCAGTAGATGGGTTCCCGTGGCCCAAACCACGGGAAAATACCTGCACGATACGCATTTTTCAGGCGAGTCACGCTTAAATCCCCGCCGACGGCTAATAAGCCGTTGGGTTCTTCCCACGCCATTTCCACGGGAGGGAAGGGTTCTTCCGACCAGGTGGGATTGAGTAAAGTGAGGCTAAGGGATCGTGGTAGCACGCCGTTCCTTTAGTGAGTTTTCGCTAATTGATCTAAGTATTTTTCAGCATCCAGTGCTGCCATGCAACCTGTGCCTGCGGAAGTAATAGCTTGACGGTAAATATGATCCATGACGTCACCGGCTGCAAATACCCCTTCGACACTGGTTTGGGTGGCATTGCCTTCCGAGCCGCTTTTCACTTTGAGGTAGCCGCCACTCATGTCCAATTGCCCATCAAAAATGGCAGTATTGGGTTTGTGACCAATGGCAATAAAAATGCCGTGTACGGCGATGTCTTGGGTTGTGCCGCTGTTCACGTCTTTGACGCGCATTCCGGTGACGCCGGTTTTGTCGCCCAGCACTTCATCGAGGGTGGTGTTCCACAGGATTTTGACCTTGCCTTGTTCAACTTTTTCAAACAGGTGTTTTTGCAAGATTTTTTCAGAACGCAATTCGTCACGACGGTGCACTAACGTGACTTCAGAGGCGATATTCGCAAGGTAGAGGGCTTCTTCAACGGCAGTATTGCCACCACCAATCACTGCGACCTTTTGATTGCGGTAGAAAAAGCCGTCACACGTGGCGCAGGCAGATACCCCTTTGCCACTGAATTTTTGCTCAGATTCCAGACCTAAGTACATCGCTGACGCACCAGTCGCTATAATCAAAGCGTCACAGGTGTATTGCCCATTGTCACCATTCAGCGTAAAAGGACGATTTTGCAGATCAACACTATTAATGTGGTCGAAAATGATCTCGGTATCGAAGCGTTCGGCATGTTTTTGCATCCGTTCCATTAATTGTGGCCCCATGACGCCAGCATCATCGCCCGGCCAGTTATCCACTTCGGTGGTGGTCATCAATTGCCCGCCTTGCGCCATGCCAGTGATCAATACGGGGTTTAGGTTGGCGCGTGCGGCGTAAACAGCAGCGGTATAGCCCGCTGGCCCCGAACCGAGGATGAGTAAACGGCAATGTTTGGTTGTGTTCATGTATAATTCTCCTTCCGAATCGGCTAATCCTATGTGACATGCCGTGCCGGGTAAAGTAGTAATCGGAAAAACACCCCCTATAATCAGGGTATCAAACAAACAGGGATATTGGTTTGGCTAAGGTTATTCTCAATCAAAAAAAGCGTCTGGGTCTACAACAGGCGAGTGTCATCATTTTCATGGGCATCGCTGCGGTGATCTTATTGGCATTGCTGTCGTACAGCCCGCTGGATCCAGGGCCGTTTCATCATAACACCCGTATTGGCCCCTGTGATAATTTAGCGGGGTGCAAAGGTGCATGGCTTGCGGATTTCTTGTTGGGACTCTTGGGTTATTTGGCTTATGCCTTGCCGCTAGTGTTGGTGGTGATGGGGTTGACGGCGTTTCGTATCGGCCCTCACATGAAAAATCCTAACAATCCAGTGGGGGGAATTAACGATATTATTACCAGTGTGGGGGCTTTGTTCACGCTGCTGTCGGGTGCTGGGTTAGCACATTTATTGTTCGTGCCATTCCCTGAGGGGATTGGTGGCGGGATGCTAGGGCAAGCGGTCGCCAAGGTGTTTACCGGCACGTTTTTGGGTTTTTTTGGTTCTATCTTGTTTTTACTGTCATTATTTTTGGGCAGTATTACGGTCGTTGCGGACATTTCATGGGCGGAAGTGACCGAAAAAGTGGGTGACTGGATGTTGCAACTCTTTAATAAGTTGCAAGGTTTGGAACAGGCTGAAGCGGACGGCGATGCGGGTGCTGTACCTGCTAAAAGTGGTGTGTTAGGGCGATTTTCTGAGGTATTGAGTCGCAGTAAGGACTATTTACAAGGTGGTTCAGGGGCGTTGGATAAAGCCAGCGATTGGATGAATCGCACGGTCGGGGGATCGTTAGTGGGTAAGCGTGCTGAGCCTAATTTGGGGGATGGCGTGGACTTAACGGATCTTCATGCACCGGTTCGGGATGAATCGCGTTTGGATGTGCCAGATTTTTCGAGTTTCGCTCGTGCGAAGCAGGATACCCCTGAAGTGAGTGTTGAAGAGCCGGGCAGCGATATTAAAAAATCCCCACCAAAGGCTGATGAAACGGTTGTGCATGATATTGCAGACAAATTACCACCGCTAAAACCGGGTAAAGGCCGTGGTTTGGTTTTGCCGCGTTTAACCCTGTTGAATCCGCCACCCCGTGAGCGTGTGACACAACCCAAAGAACGCTTGAACGAGTTAGCGGATAAGCTGGTGGAAGCTTTAGGGCATTACGGTGTGCCTGATGTCAAAGTCGTAGCCCGTGACCCCGGGCCCGTGATTACCCGTTTCGAGCTGGAACTGCCAGATGGTACGAAAGCTTCCAAAATATCCGGTTTAGCGTCTGACTTAGCACGGAATATGTGCGTATCCAGTGTACGTGTGGTGGAGGTTATTCCGGGGCGACCGACCATTGGAATTGAAATCCCCAATGATCGCCGTGACGTGGTGACGATGAGCGAAATGCTGGCGTCAGCGGTTTACAAGAAAAATCCTTCACCGTTGACCTTGGCACTGGGGAAAGACATTGCCGGACACCCGATTGTGGCTGATCTGGGGCGGATGCCGCATTTGCTGGTAGCGGGGACAACAGGCTCAGGCAAATCGGTATTCATCAACGCAGTGCTCATGAGTTTGCTCTACAAAGCCACACCCGCTGAAGTGCGCATGATTATGATTGACCCGAAAATGCTGGAATTGAGCAGCTACGAAGACATTCCGCATTTGCTGGCGCCGGTGGTGACGGACATGAAGCACGCCGCTAATGCCTTGCGTTGGTGTGTGGCGGAAATGGAGCGCCGTTATTTGCTCATGTCGAAACTCAAGGTGCGCAATATTGCCGGTTTCAATGAAAAAATTATTGAAGCGCGTGAAAAAGGCGATGTTATTCTCGACCCTCTATTTGATCCGCTGAAATCGGTGGATGGACACCCGCAGCCCTTAGAAACCTTGCCTTACATCGTGGTCATCGTGGACGAATTCGCCGACATGATGATGGTGGTGGGCAAAAAAGTGGAAGAGCTGATTGCACGGCTGGCACAGAAGGCGCGGGCATCCGGTATCCACTTAATTTTGGCGACGCAACGCCCGTCTGTTGATGTTATTACAGGTTTGATTAAGGCGAATATCCCGACACGAATTGCGTTTCAAGTCTCGACGAAGATCGACTCGCGCACGATTTTGGATCAGGGCGGTGCGGAACAATTGCTGGGTTACGGTGATATGTTGTACATGCCACCGGGGACTTCGTTGCCGCAACGGGTACACGGTGCACTCGTCACCGACCGCGAAGTGGAAGAGGTTGCCAACTACCTCAAGCGGCAAGGGGAACCGGATTACATTGATGATGTCTTAGCTGATAACACGTCTGCGTCTGATGCCGTACCGGGATTAGAGCCGTTGACGGAACGGGAGGGCGAATCCGACCCGCTGTATGATGAAGCAGTGGCGGTGGTGATCGAATCCCGACGTGCGTCGATTTCTTATCTGCAACGTCGCCTCAAGGTGGGTTATAACCGGGCAGCGCGAATGATAGAAGACATGGAAAGCGCAGGTGTGGTCAGCCCAGTGTTGAGCAATGGCTCACGCGATGTATTGGTTGCCGCACCGCCAAAAGATTGAATAACATGAGGTTAATGATGAAAACAAGGTTCACGAAAACACTGGCAGTACTGTTGGCGACGGGCTTAATGAGCAGCAGTGCATGGGCTGACGGTCGGGCAAAACTTGATGAGTTCTTTACGAAAATCAACACCATGCAAGCGGCTTTTACCCAGCAAGTGGTTGATGAAAAAGGTGCAGTACGCCAGTCATCCAGTGGTAACGTATTCCTGTCACGCCCCGGTAAATTCCGTTGGGAATACGCCGCACCGGACAAGCACGAGATCGTTGCTGATGGCAAAAACGTGTGGGTTTACGATGTGGAGCTGGATCAGGTAACGGTTAAACCCATGACCCAAGCCTTATCCGCCGCGCCGGTTGGGATGCTGACCCAAAAGCAGCCGGTTGATAAACAGTTCAATGTGCAGGAAATGGAAGCGGAAGGCAGCACCCTGGAATGGTTCCGCCTGACGCCGAAGAAGCAGGATTCTGATTTCACCACGATGGATTTGGGCATTAGTGCTACCGGTGTGGAAGAGATGATCTTGGGCGATAAATTTGGGCAACAAACCTACATTAAATTCCAAGGCTTGCGTACCGATATTGACATCGACAAGAGCCGCTTTAATTTCACGCCACCCAAAGGGGCTGACGTGATCGGGAAAGCTTCCTGATCCCGTTAGCTGAACGTATGCGCCCGGCGACGCTCGATGAGTACGCCGGGCAGCTTCATCTGCTTGCCGCTGGCAAACCGTTGCGGCGAGCCATCGAAGAATCCCGCCCGCACTCCATGCTGTTCTGGGGGCCACCCGGAACCGGCAAAACCACCTTGGCACGCTTAATCACTCATTATTGGAATGCAGAATTTCTCACCTTGTCGGCGGTATTGGCGGGGGTGAAAGAGATTCGTGCAGCGGTGGAGGTGGCGCGGCAAAACCGGGCGCAATTCAGGCGTGCCACGGTGTTGTTTGTGGATGAAGTTCACCGTTTCAATAAAGCGCAGCAAGATGCGTTTTTGCCGCATATTGAGGATGGCACCTTGCTGTTTATTGGCGCGACTACTGAAAATCCTTCCTTTGAATTGAATAATGCGCTGTTGTCACGGGTGCGTACCTATGTGTTGCGTTCTCTGTTGGCGGATGACATCAAGCAAGTGTTACAGCGTGCTTTACAAGATAGCGTGAAAGGTTTGGGTGCATTGTCATTGCAGGCCAGTGTTAGTGTTTTGGATGCGTTGGCAGCGGCAGCCGATGGCGATGCACGGCGGGCGCTGAACTGGTTGGAAATGGCAGCGGATTTGGCGGAAGAAACCCCGGATGGTTTGCAGATTACGGATACGACCGTCAAGGAAGTGGTGGCGGAATCGCTGCGTCGTTTTGATAAGGGCGGCGATTTGTTTTACGAGCAAATTTCAGCCTTGCACAAGTCGGTACGCGGGACTGACCCGGACGCAGCCTTGTATTGGTTGTGCCGGATGTTGGATGGTGGTTGTGACCCCTTGTACATTGCGCGGCGGGTGGTGCGCATGGCGAGTGAGGATATTGGTAATGCCGACCCGCGCAGTTTGCAGTTGGCACTGAATGCGTGGGACGCTTACGAGCGTTTAGGTAGCCCAGAAGGGGAGTTGATGCTTGCGCAAGCAGTGGTGTATTTGGCGTGTGCGCCCAAAAGCAATGCGGTGTACACGGCTTATAAACTGGCGCGGGCGGATGCGCAACAGTCCGGTTCGTTGGATGTACCGCTGCATTTGCGTAATGCCCCCACCAAGCTGATGAAGGCATTGGATTATGGCAAGGGCTACCGCTATGCCCACGATGAGCAGGATGCGTATGCGGTGGGTGAAAGCTACTTCCCGGATGAGCTGAAAGGGCGGCGTTATTATGAGCCGGTTGAACGTGGCTTAGAAATTAAGATTCGTGAAAAACTGGCTGCTTTGCGAAAACAATAGGGGTGTTATGCTTCAGTGAGCGCTTTGTTCCAGCAGGAAATCGACGAAAGCACGATTAGCGCGGGATAAATAGCCAGCCTGTCGCCAAGCGATGCACAAATCCAGCCACAACGGTTGTTCAAACGGTAAATCGACCAGTTCGGGGTCTTCTTTTACCACCATCGTCAGCAGGGTGGAAATGCCAAACCCTTGTTTGATAATCGACTTAATCAGCGGTAACAGGTTGGTTTCAAAACCGATTTTTGGGGTAACACCGGCTTCTTGCGCCAGGCGGTCGATGATTTTGCGGTGGAAATAGCCGGGGCGGAACATCACCAGTTCTTCAGCGAAAAATTCGGGCAGACTGACGCTGGCTTGGTAGGCGAAAGGGTGTTCTTTGGGCACGATCACGCGCATTTCTTCACGTTGAATCGTGACCGCTTCGAGTTCGGGTGGAACAAAATCGCGCACGATCACCGCTAAATCGAGTTCGCCGCCTTCCAGCATTTGTTGCAATTGCCATGTGCCGCCCTCGACCACTTGCAGGCTTAAATGCGGAAAACGGTGCCGAAATGCCATCAAAATCGGCGGAAAATAATACGAACCCAACATCCCCGGAATGCCGACACGCACCATGCCTTGGGTTAGCCCTTTGAGTTCCTGCATTTCCAGTTGGGCATCACTGACGGCTTGCAGGATGCGTTGCGCGTGAGGTAACAAGCGTGTGCCTTCATCGGTTAGGGTCACTTTGCGGTCGTTGCGGTGGAATAGGGTTAAATCGAGTTCGGCTTCGAGTTTGCGGATGGCAACACTCACCGCCGGTTGCGCCACGTATAATGCTTCTGCGGCGCGGGTGAAGCTGCCCAGCCGGACGATTTCGTGGAAATAGCGCAGTTGTTTGAAGTCCATGCCAGCCTCATCGGTAAACAAACATTATCGAAACCATTCTTAGTATATATTTTATCAATTGTTGCGGTGCAATTATGCTGAGTCCTCACTATTGGAGGTTACGATGATTGAAGCGAATACCCGTGCTTTTCGTGCTGCAACGCTGGCCTTGTGCTTTGGTTCGGCGATGATTTTTGCCAACTTGCATGTAGTGCAGTCGTTGTTGCCGACGTTTGCGCAGCAATTTCAATTGACGGAGTTGGAAGCAAGCTGGAGTTTGACGATTACGATTTTGACGTTGGGTTTATCGTTGCTGGTGTATGGGCCGTTGTCGGATGCGATTGGGCGTAAACCGATCATGGTGGTGACGATGGCAGGGGCAGTGTTGACGACCTTGGCATTGTCGCAGGTGGAAAGTTACACGAGTTTGTTGGTATTACGTGGGTTGCAGGGCTTGTTTTTGGGCGGGCTGCCTGCGATTGCGATTGCGTACATGGGCGATGAATTTACCCGCAAAGCGGTGGTGTTGGCGGTGGGAGTGTACATCAGTGCGAACAGTCTCGGCGGAGTGACGGGGCGCATGGTGGGCGGTTTTGTGGGGGAACATTTTGGTTGGGCGGCAGCGTTTGGGGCAATGGGGGTGTTGAGTGCGGTGTTGCTGGCGGTGTTTGTGTGGCTGTTGCCGAAGTCGCAGAATTTTCACCCGAAACCCTTGCATCCGGTACACATTGCGCGGGATATGGGAGGGCATTTGCGTAATCCGGTATTGCTGGTGGCGTTTTTGATTGCGGGCGGTAACTTTATGATTTTTCTGAATCAGTACAGTTACATTACGTTTGTGTTGGCGGCTGAGCCGTATCATTTGTCACCACACGCGCTGGGGTTGCTGTTTTTGACGTATTTGAGCGGCACGTTGGCGGCGGCGTTGTCGGGGCGGGTGACGCAGTATTTTTCCGCGCCTGTGGGGATGGGTTTGGGGATTGTGTTGTTGATGGGCGGCACGCTGTTGACGCTGATTCCACACCTGTATGCGATTGTGTGGGGGTTTATGGTGAGCAGTTTGGGTTTTTTCCTGACGCATTCGCTGGCAAGTAGTTGGGTGAGTCATCATGCGTTGCAGGCGCGGGCGAGTGCATCGTCGTTGTATTTGGTGTTTTATTACATGGGGGCGAGTGTCGGCGGGTTTGTGCTTGCGCCCTTTTGGGCATGGGAAGGCTGGTTGGGCATTGTGGTGGGGTCGTTGTTGGTTTATAGCCTGACATTGGGGTGCAGTGTGTGGTTATACCGCTGGCAGGTGCAGGCAGAGTCGCGTAAAGTTTGGGTATGATTCCTAAGTATTGAATAGGTTGTGTTATGCGTGAATTAGCGCCGAATTCGTTTATTTTTGAACAGAGCGATGCGTTGCCGGGATTTTTGTGTGACAACATGGTGGCACGTTTCGAGCAGAATCTGGCGGATCAATACGCGGGGCGTATCGGTCAGGATATGGGCAGCAACCAAAGCGTGAAGAAAACCACCGATATTTTCGTGAGCGGCGACGATAAGCCGCATTGGAAAGATGTGGATAATAATTTGCACCGTTCGCTGGCGTTGGCCTTGCGGGAATTCCGCGAAATGTTTCCGTATTTCAAAGGCCCGTTTAAAGACATGGGCTATAATTTGCAACGTTATCAGCCGGGTGAGTATTACCACTGGCACATTGACGGCGGCAGTCATCAGTTTGCGATGCGCCAGTTGGTGGCGTTGTGGTATTTAAATGATGTGCCGGTGGAGGCGGGTGGTTCCACGGATTTTTTGTTTCAAAACCTCAGTGTGCAGCCAGAAAAAGGTAAGTTGGTATTATTTCCCCCGTTTTGGACGCATGAACACCGCGCGGGTGTGATGCAGTCAGGGGTGAAATATATTGCTACCACGTGGATTATTTTCGCCTAAACTTAGTTTGATTTAAATCAAGTTTGTTTGGGCGCAGAGGCATAGAATGACACAATGAAAACTGTAAATACCTTAATTTTCCTGCTATTTGCAACGACACCTAGTTTGGCGGCGGAAGCTGAGGGTGTTCCGCCCCCGCCTGAAGCGTATTGCAAATGGGAGATGGTCAATTATTCAATTCCAGCACCGTTGTGTGGTTTAAAAGGCGATGCGCTACGTGGCGAGAAAGTCGTTGCGGATGCGTCTCGCGGGAATTGTTTAGCCTGTCACGAATTGCCGATTAAGGGGGTAGAAGCCTACGGCACGATTGCCCCGCCATTATCCGGCATTGCCAAGCGCTTGGCAGAGCCGCAATTGCGCTTGCGAGTGGTGGATTCACGCCATTTGAACCCCAATTCGATTATGCCGGGTTTTTACCGTGACCCCAACCTGATTAATCGCCCCGGCAAGGGGTACGAGGGCAGAACCTTCCTCGCTGCTCAGGATGTGGAAGATGTCATCGCTTACTTGGTAACACTCAAATGATTACACGCACGTTATCACGCTTGTTGGTGAGCGGTTTTTTGCTGGCAAGCGCTGGCAATGTCTTGGCAGAAGCGCCTAAGCCCGCTAAGTCGGGTTATGAGTTCGTTAAGGAAGAAACCCGTGCCATGCAAGATGATGAGGTCGAAAACACCGGCTTTATTGCGGTCGAGCAAGGGCGTGAGCTGTTTAATGAGTCACCCGCTTCAGGCAAATCGTGCGCCAGTTGCCACGGTGAAATGGGCGAAAAACTGGACGTAAAAAACCTCGCCCGTTACCCGATTTACGATAAAGCCTTGGGTGGCATTGTGCGGTTGGATGATCGCATTAACATTTGCCGTGAAAAACAGTCAGGCGAAACGCCATTGCCAGCGTATTCCGCTGAATTAATTGCCTTGGAAACGTTTGTGCGTCATCTGGCGGTGGGTGAGCCGGTGAATGTGCAAATCGATGGCGAAATGGCGGATTTGCTGAAAAAAGGCGAGGAACTTTACCACATACGGTTTGGCTTGATTGATATGTCGTGCGCCCATTGCCATGACAGTTATCCGGGGCAATTTATTCGCGGGCAAAAGATTAGTCAGGGGCAGGGCAACGGTTTCCCTGCTTACCGTTTGGATACTGGCGAAATGGCAAACCTCGATTTGCGGATTAAGCAGTGTTTGGTGTTAATGCGTGCGGAGCCATTTGCACCGGATGCGGAAGAAAGTAAATTGCTGGGGGCGTACATTATGTCGCGTTCCAACGGGCTGAAGATTGAAGCTCCAGCCATTAGATATTGATTGTTTTTAGAGCAAATCATGCCCCAGCATATCGCCTTCGGTATTCATGTGGATTTCGCGTACTTGTGGCATCCGCTTGAGGATGTAGGCTGCCATTAGCGTGCCACTCTTTTGATTGCCATTGGAAAGTGCCGTCAGAATTTTGTCTGCCACAATTTGACAACGTTGTTCCTGATCGGGGTTGTCTACCCACTTCCGGCTCATTTGATAGCCTTTGCTCATGTCCCGATCCATTTGGGCAAAAAAGTCTTCGCCTTCTGTCAGCATAAAATCTGGCACGTCAATATCGCGTGTGGTGTCGTTGATTTGTATCCGTAATTGCATCACTCTTTAACCTATGCTTCTGTCTTGCGGGCAGATTACCCGATTCCGGCTTTGAAAGGAAATGCTATGCTCTTACTGATTAAAAATGTCCTTGACGTACAACGTGTGAAAGAAGTGCAGGAATTGCTTGCCACGGGTGAATTTGTGGATGGGCGCTTTTCGGCAGGAATGGAGGCGGCAAAGGTGAAATATAACCAAGAGCTTTCCCCAAATAGCCCCTTGCATCGGCGTTTGAATGCCATGGTGATGTCGCCGTTGGTGCAACACCCGGAATATCAGGCAGCGGTGATGCCATTGCGGGTGGCGACGGCGTTTTATGCCCGTTATTTGCCAGGGATGACGTATGGTTTCCACGTAGACGATCCGGTCATGGGGCCAATGTCGGGGCGTTACCGTACTGATGTGTCCACGACGGTGTTTCTTAACGACGCTTATGACGGTGGCGAAATCGTTATCCGTACCGCTTATGGGGAAGAAAAAATACGCGGGGAAGCCGGTGATGCGGTGGTGTATGATTCTGGCAGTTGGCACAAAGTCGCGGAAGTGACCAAAGGTATACGTTTAGTGGCGGTGACGTGGGCGCAAAGTTTGGTGAAAGATCCGCAGCAACGTGAGTTGCTCTACCAATTAGCCAAAGCCCGCGAAGGCGTGATAGCAAAATTACCCCTGTCAGATGAGGCTGCCAGTATTAGCACCGTGCACATTAATTTGCTGCGGATGTGGAGTGAAGTGTAGTGACTAACGTAAGCCCACCATTAAGCTGAAAATTTCTGTTCTTTATCTGGAATGTAGTTTGCTTACCACGCTCTTTAGTAGAAAACAGCAGCTAAGAATGTGTGAATGCAGTTACAAGGAGTTTTGCGTGGCGCAACTGGTAATCAAAAAGCTTTCATGGTGGGAAGGCAATGCAAAGCAGCTTATATTGTGGGGGCCGATTGCGGCTGTACAGGCTAGTACATTGGTCGGTTTAGGATATTTTTACCAACGTCTAAGCGACTTGGAGGGGCAGGGTGTTAAGCTCGATTATCCACTGCTATTAGCTAGCACTTTGCAAGATGTGGAAGCATCGAGCGTGCCACGTGTTCGGCGTATTCCACCGCCGCCGCCTCCTGTTGCTCCTATGCCGGTCGCATTGCAAGTCGCTGTTGATAGTACCCTGACGCGTGGAGTCATGCGTGTTGGTCAAGATTTTTCTAAAAATGAAGTCATGGCTCAAACCTTTTCAACAGTAGACAGTGCTCCAATGACTAGCAGCAAGTCGGTGCTTGCTGTATCCGAGCCTGTTGTCAAAACCGTTAAAGCGGTTGAGCGTGATGCTGAACGTGTGGCGCAGGCAAATCGTTCGAGTACGCTGAGCAAGTTGAAAGTTAATGATATACAGGCGACTCAAAAACCGCTGATATTACAGCGTATGTCATTCAGTGATACGCCTGATGCTGTGGTGTCGATACCTGCGGAAGTGCCTCGCGGTAAGCCTTTGCCTGTTGGAATAGTGGCATGGGTTTACCTCGGCGAGTTGCGTAGTTATGGGTGGCATGGGCAGCGTTTGCACATTGCCCCAGGTAGTGGTTTGCCTGTGGTGGGTGAGCAGTACCGTACTCAAAAAATTCACGGCATTTATGATCAGCCCTACGGTAATCGCACGATGGGGGGCTTCCAACAAGGTGATACAGTCAGTATTCTGGATGTGCGCCACGAGGCGAATCTTGGTGTGTGGGCGAAAGTGCGCAAAGTACGTTCAGTCGGTAGATAAATAAAAAGCCGCTATTCAGCGGCTTTTACGCATTTGAAGCTTAGAAGCTTATTTCCAGAAATTCGCTTCTTTGGAAGCCATTTCGCGGACTTCGTTAGCCAGTTCCTGATAACGTTCACGGTAAGATTTCCACTCACCAACGTAGTACTCTTCAGCACTGAATTCGCCTGACTGTTCGTATGCAGTGAACTTTGCCTGCATTTCAATCATTTCGCTGATCAGCTCTTGCTTAGTGCTCATGTCCGATGCCTCTTTAAATTAATTAAATCCTGATAACAGGATAAACGGATTCTGCTAAAAGGGGGAATACCCCCTTTCGGGTAGAAATCAATAGCCGCCTTTGCGGTTAGTCGCTGGCAGACCAGCCACTTTCAGACCTTGCTTGCTCGGTGCACGTGGGAATAGAGTGTACATGTCTTTGCTGGTTAACTTTTTGTCGCCCCACTGTTCAGCCATTGCTTTCTGAATGATACGTTCCATCGGCTGTGTGCCACCGTTGTTGATGTACTGATCACGCAGGTAGTTAATGACATCCCAGTGACGCTCAGTCAATTCGCCAATGCCCTCTTCGGCAGCAATAACTTTAGCAACTTCTTCGTTCCAATCGTTCAGGTCTACCAAGTAGCCTGCCTCAGTGGTTTCGATGGTTGTGCCATTTACTTCGTAAGCCATGTTTGATTCCTCATGCAAAAGTGAATGTTGCCATTCGATGAAATTCTTGACCGCAAAATTATACGAAAAAGCAGTACGCCTCCCATTCCTCAAAAGGGATACCCCGAAGAAAGCCGTGTATGCCGATGGGCGTAGGGGCGTATTGCATACGCCCTCTTCATTATTCCGTCGGTTTAAGTGTTTTAATGCCTTTATGCGGCATAAACAGCCCACAACCCAGCTTGCGCCCCTCACCCAGTCCGTATTGCTGCAAGCGAATTGACGGGTCGCTGTCTAGGTCAGCAATCATCAAATGGCGGGTATGTAATACACCATCAGGTGTGCGCAGTGCATGGCTTTTGCCGCACAACATTTTTTTTACTTTGAAATCGGCGACCCGTTTCACTTCTTCCGCCATACGTTGCAGGAAGCTATTCTCGTCTTCAGCCTCGTCTGATAACACGTAACGCGCAAAAATGACCGAGGTATGCACGAAAGGTTTTTCCTTCATATCCTGCAAGCCGACCGCGTAGCCGTTTACATCCAGCGTTGTGCCGGACAGTGCTTGTGTTTCTGGGATGCGAAGTTTGGGAATGCGTAAAAACATCCGTGTGCGGCGTGACGGTAACAGGAATTGGTTGCTGGCATCATCGGGGCGTTCCCAGCCATTGCCACTTTCAGCAACGTGAATCGGGTGTACACCCGCGACGACTTCATCGGCAAACCACGGTAGGGCTTGCTGGACGGCTTGTGCCAAATCCCACGCATGATCCAGCGGCAATTGTTTGCACGCAATCGCGAAACTCACGTCCAGCACGTCATCGGATGCTTGATAGGGGAGGGTTTTGTCCTCGTCTTCCTGCCAAAACATGTCGCTTACCTCGCCGACGAAAAAGTGATTTCCAACTGGTCGTACCAGTCTTCGGGGCGGTCTTTATAGCCGGGTGGCTCAATATCAATCTGGAAAAAGATTGAGCCGGTTTCTAAAGCGCGTTGCTGCACGATTTGCTTTAGCTCCTCGAAATTGCTGATTTTGTCGCCGTCTACCATCAAAATTTGGCTTAAACTGAGCATAGTGTCTCCTTAGGTTCTTCCACCCGATCAAAATAACGTCCGCGATACAGTAGGCGGGTTTGTGTCGGGTCGTCGCTGTCTTTAAATGCAGTGCGGTTGTGCAGCACGTTGTTGCACAACAAGCCTTCGCCTGCCTGTAATGTGTACCTTATTTTGTAAGGTGAGTCCTGTTGCCATAAATTCAATAGGAATTCAGCGGCTTCGCGTGTCATGGGGTCATCACGCCAGATCACATTGCGCTGGCGGGCGGAATAACGCATGTGCAAATGACCCGCAGCGGTGACGCTAAACACCGGGCCGGACTGTTCAGGGCGAATGATTTCCTCGTTCAGGACATTGGCGGGAATCGTGAACGCATTTGGGTGCATCAAGGCGTGGATGTAATCAGGGTTGGCATCACGTAATAAAATGTAGGCAATTTCGTGATCCATCAACCAGCTTTCACCGCCTTCGAGTGCTGGTTGAGCGCAATGCAAGACCATGCCGTAAATTTGTGCTTTCGGTAGGTTGTAATAGCCATCGGTATGCCAGCTCAACGGTTTATTGGTGTACGGGATGTAATCGTGTTGCCCTGCGTGTGAAGTGACTTGCAGGGAGGTCAGGCTATCTTCATCCGCGCACAAATTACTATCCAAGCGCGACAGCCCCACTTTTTGCCCCAGACGGTGTACATGGCGTTTGCTACGTAAGTCGCCTTGCAGGAAGCGGTACAACGCAAAATTGTGTTGTTGGCAGGTAGCTTGCAACCGCGTGAGCTCTGCATCGGTGGGATTTTCGGGGTCTTGGATGGGAATCAGCATTCGTTCCAACGCTAACGGATAGGCGGCTAACTTTTTTGTCCGCCATGTCTGATAAGTATCTAAGCTTTTGATATGAAAGGGTGAGCTTTGCATTTGACAGACCTCGATAAAGACCGTTGCTAAATCCAGCTATTTGCAATATTAAAAAATCCGAATATGCTATTGTACCGCTGCCAGTGGACTATTTTTGATTATGTTAAGCACCTATCCCCTTAGGGATACAGCATGGATTCAGCTAACACCCCATGGGTGAGATTCTATGATGCAGGCATGACGCATACACTTAGCCCACTCGCAAATAGAGCGAACACCGTTACGCGACCCGTTTTTGATTTGATCTTTCCCTTGGCTTTTGAGTTGTAGAGCTGGTCAAGAGGAAACGCCATTGCAATCGTTTACTGAGGAGGCAGGTATGGCAACGAACAATTATCCAACGCCGATGCTGGATGTACTGGAAGAAGGCCCATGGCCTAGCTTCATCAGCGGTTTCAAGAAACTGCGTGATGAGCATCCAGATGAGCGCATCCGCAATGTCGTCAACGGCCTGATGGGTCAGTTGGAGCATTCTTACGAAACCAAAATGGGCTACTGGAAAGGTGGTACTATTTCTGTCTTCGGTTACGGCGGCGGCATTATCCCGCGCTTCTCTGAAGTCGGTCACATGTTCCCGGAATCCAAAGAATTCCACACGCTGCGTGTACAGCCACCGGCTGGTAACTACTACACCACTGACATGCTGCGCCAATTGGCTGATAGCTGGGAAAAGTGGGGTTCTGGTTTGCAGACTTTCCACGGTCAAACCGGCAACATCATGTTCATCGGTGCGAACAGCGTCAACTTCCAACACTTCTTTGATGAAATCAATGAATACGGTTGGGACTTGGGTGGTGCAGGCCCTTGCGTGCGTACAGGTATGTCTTGCGTCGGTGCTGCCCGTTGCGAAATGTCCAACTGCAACGAACACGCTATCCATCGCCGTCTGATGAATAACTTCACGGATGACGTGCATCGCCCGGCTCTGCCTTACAAGTTCAAATTCAAAATTTCTGGCTGCCCGAATGACTGCCAGAACGCGATTGAACGTGCGGACTTCGCCGTTATCGGTACTTGGCGTGATGAGATGAAAGTCAACCAAGAAGCCGTTAAAGAAATGATCATGAAGAAAGCCAAGGAAATTGGCAAAGAAGGTGATCGTTCTGCGGGTCGTCAATACATGTTCGACAACGTTATCAGCCGCTGCCCAACGCAAGCGATCAAGCTGAACGATGACGACACCATTACGGTTGATAACAGCAACTGTGTGCGTTGTATGCACTGCCTGAACGTTATGCCAAAAGCGCTGCAAGTTGGCGACGACAAAGGCGTAACCATCTTGATCGGCGGTAAGCGTACCCTGAAAATCGGTGACTTGATGGGTACAGTGGTTATCCCATTCATGAAGCTTGATAACGAAGAAGATTACGAGCGCATCGTTGAACTGGCTGCTTCCATCATCGACTTCTGGGCTGAAAATGGTCTGGAGCACGAGCGTTGCGGCGAAATGATTGAGCGTATCGGTCTGGTGAACTTCCTCGAAGGCATCGGTATTGACCCAGATCCAAACATGATCAAGCAACCACGTAACGTTTCTTACGTGCGTACTGACGGTTGGGACGAAGCTGCTGAAGCTTGGTTCAACCGCAAGCGCGAAGAGAAAATGGCTGCTGCTGCCTAAGACGGCACTTCGCAGCAAGGCAGTGTTTAACCCTGCCTTGTTGCCCAGATTATTGATAAATTTGAGTTTGACGGAGGCTTCACATGGCCGCACCAGAAATGCGCGATCCTATTGAATCTGGATGCCCGGATGGTTTCCAGTACATGCACCCAGTTATGCGCCGTAACTTCGGCCTGTGGGCATATCACGAAGACCCACGCCCAGGCGTTTTGGTTCACGTTTCCAAAACGGGCGAAAAAGTTTGGACAGTTCGTGCCGGTACTCAACGTATCCTCGACGTGTTCACTCTGCGTAAGCTGATGGATATCGGCGATACTTATGGCGAAGGTTATGTTCACTTCACCATTCGTTCTAACATCGAATTCCAAGTAGCGGACGGCGCGAAAGTCGAACCACTGGTAAAAGCATTGGAAGATGCTGGTTTCCCAGTCGGTGGTACACGTAACTCTGTTACTTCACTGTCTCATACTCAAGGTTGGTTGCACTGCGACATTCCGGGTACTGACGCATCCGGCGTTGTGAAAGCGATGATGGATGAGTTGCTGCCTGAGTTTAAAGCATGGAACATGCCTAACCGCGTACATATCACCACGTCTTGTTGCCAGATCAACTGCGGCGGTCAGGGTGATATCGCGATCAACGTTCAACATACCAAGCCACCGAAAATTAACCACGCGCTGGTTGGTAACGTGTGCGAACGTCCTTCCGTTGTGGCACGTTGCCCAGTTGCAGCGATTCGTCCTGCGATGGTTGATGGTAAGCCTTCCTTGGAAGTTGATGAGAAGAAGTGCATTTGCTGCGGCGCTTGCTACCCACCATGCCCTCCAATGCAGATCAACGATCACGAAGCTACTCAATTGGCAGTTTGGATTGGCGGTAATCACTCCAATGCGCGTGGCAAGCCTACTTTCCAACGCTTGGTTGCAGCGGGTATCCCGAACAACCCACCACGCTGGCCTGAAGCGACTGCGATTGTTAAAAAGATTCTCGCTTGCTACAAAGAAGGTGCGAAAGATTGGGAGCGTATCAATGAATGGGTTGAGCGTATCGGCTGGCCGCGTTTCTTTGAAGTCACTGGTTTGCCATTCACCAAATATCACATCGATAACTGGCGTGGTGCGCGAGCGAATCTGAACTCTTCAACGCACATCCGCTTCTGATCGACAACGGTACGAGGAATAGCACGGAATGAAATACACAATTATGGTTAACGAAGGCCCGTATCAGCACCAGTCTGCTGATACCGCACTTCAGTTTGCCCGCGCTGTACTGGAGAAGGGACACGAAATCTTCCGTGTATTCTTCTACCACGATGGCGTAAATAATGGCACACGTCTGAGTGTTCCACCGGCTGATGACCGTCTGATCCAAAAGTCTTGGTCAGAACTGGCTGAGAAGCACGGCTTGGATTTGGTTATCTGTATCGCAGCCGCACAACGTCGCGGTTTGATGGATGCCGATGAAGCCAAGCGTCAGGGTTTGGATGCTAACAACATTGCTCCCGGCTTCCGTATTTCGGGCTTGGGTCAATTGGTTGAAGGCGGTATCCAGTCTGATCGTTTAGTCGTGTTTGGCGATTAAGGAGCTGAAAAATGTCTACAAAGAATTTTTTGTTTGTCAATCGTAAAGCTCCTTATGGTACGGTCTACGCACTGGAAGCCTTGGAAGTCGTACTGATTTCTGCTGCGTTTGAGCAAAATGTTAGCTTGGCATTCATCGACGACGGTGTTTACCAAATTACCAAAGGCCAAAACAGCAAAGAAACCGGTATGAAGAATTTCTCACCGACTTTCCGCGCATTGGGCGACTACGACATTACTAAGTTGTATGTCTCTACCGAGTCTTTGGCAGAACGTGGTCTGACGGTTGATGACCTGATGGAACTCACTTACGAAGACGCTGATGATGATTACGCTGAAAAGCCTTCCATTATTCTGGTCAACCGCGAGGAAATGGCTGCAATGATGGCAGAGCAAGAAGTGATTTTGAGCTTCTAACGGAGGATTTGAACATGTCTATGTTACATATTGTCAACAAGTCCCCGTTTGAACGTGTGGCTTTTGAGAGCTGCTTGGCTCATGCCAAGGCAGGTGATTCGATCCTGATGATTGAAGATGCCGTGGTTGGTGCAGTCGACGGGTCAAGCTTTTCTGGTAAAGTAAAGGCTGCGATGTCTGATAAGACTGTGTATGTGTTGGGTGCAGACCTGGCAGCACGCGGTTTGGAAGGCAAAGTAATGGATGGGATTGTGAGCGTTGATTACGCAGGTTTTGTAGACCTGACGGCAAATAACGATACCACCCAAAGCTGGCTGTAAGTTTTAACATTTTTTGACAGGAGGCCACACAATGGCATCAATTAACGTTGGCGGTAAAGACATTCCGTTGGACGAAGAAGGCTATCTGGAAAACCTGAACGACTGGACTCCAGAAGTTGCAGAAGTTCTGGCTAAAGGTGAAGACGTAACGCTGACTTCTGAACACTGGGAAATCCTGAATTTCCTGCGTGAATACTATGAAGAGTATCAAATCGCTCCAGCGGTTCGCGTTCTGACTAAAGCAGTTGGTAAGCGTTTGGGTGCTGACAAAGGTAACTCTAAGTACCTGTACAGCCTGTTCCCATACGGCCCTGGCAAGCAAGCGTGTAAATACGGCGGTCTGCCTAAGCCAACTGGTTGCGTGTGATTATATAGAGTTGCTCCGGTTCGCGCCGGAGCCTCTTCTTAAGCCCTGTTGTTGACAGGTTTTCAGAAGAGAGACTAATGACTTCAGGAGTACGCAGTGACATTCGTAAGTATCCTTTACGGACTGTTGTTTTGGGCGGCAACGTTAATTTTGATTGGCGGTGTGGCTGTAAAAGTCCGTCAATACTGGAACACCCCAGCCCCATTGAAGATTCCGACCACACCCGCACCGGTTACGCAGGGCGGTGTTGTATGGCGCATGTTCCGTGAAGTGGTGTTTTTCCAGAGCTTGTTTCGTTCAAACAAAACCTTGTGGTTGTTTGCGTTCTTGTTCCACATTTCTTTATGGTTAGTGTTGATTCGCCATAGCCGCTATTTTGTGGATATGAACGAACTCTTGGTGTTTATGCAACCATTTGGTCGTTACGCAGGTTTTACAATGGTATTGGGTTTGGCAGGTCTGTGGGCGCGTCGCTTCCTCGTTGATCGCGTGCGTTATATTTCCGCGCCATCTGACCATTTGATGTTGGCACTACTGATTGCGATTGGTGTAAGCGGTCTGATGATGAGTTTTGTTGCTCATGCGGATGTCACTCAAGTTAAAGCATTTTTCGGTGGCATGTTGACCTTCGGTTTCTTTGGTGAGGCCGGTCTGCCAGCCGACCCGATTGTATTGGTACATTTGTTGTTGGTGGCATTGCTGATGATTATCTTCCCGATCAGTAAGTTGCTGCACGCACCGGGTGTGTTTTTCAGCCCGACTCGTAACCAAGTGGATAACCCGCGTGAAAAACGCCATGTATCCGGCTGGGCATTGGAACTGGAACGTCAAGGTAAAAACTACCTCGACGAACTGAAGAAATAAGAGGTAAGCACCGTGGCTGATTACGAAGTTCCAAAGTTGACGGGCGAAGGGTATTGCGAAATTCCCGCAGTACGCGAAGGGGTGATGGAGAGCAAAGGCCCTTTCATCGCCAAGCCAGATTTCCAAAAAGCACTGCATTTTCCGGATGATTTCGCTGAAATCGGTGCGTTAGTGCCGAACTGGAAAGAACGCGCACTGGGTAAAATGGCTGATTTGAAAAGCCGTTACCGTTCGCTACAAGTTTTTCTCGATATTTGCGTTAAGTGTGGTGCGTGTACAGATAAGTGCCATTACTTCATCGGTACATCTGACGCAAAGAATATGCCCGTGGCACGTCAGGATTTGTTGCGCAAAGTTTATCGCCGTTACTTCACGTTTGCGGGTAAATATTTCCCCAAACTGGTCGGTGCAACCGACCTGACTGAAGAAGTATTGGCTGACTGGTATAACTATTATCACCAGTGTTCACAGTGCCGTCGTTGTTCCGTATTCTGCCCTTATGGCATTGATACGGCTGAAATTTCAATGGCAGCACGTGAAATTCTTGACCACGTTGGTTACGGTCAAAAGTATTGTAACGAGATTATCGGTAAGGTCTTTAAGATCGGTAATAACCTCGGTTTGCCAGGCCCGGCACTGTTCGACACAGTGGAAGGTTTGGAAGAAGACGTTGAAGCAGATACTGGCATTAAAGTCCGTTTTCCGCTGGATGAAGACGGCGCGGAAGTGTTGTTGGTAACGCCATCGGCAGACTTCTTTGCAGAACCGCATATCGACGGTTTGGTTGGTTACGCGAAAGTGTTCCACGAAACTGGCGTGACTTGGACGATGAGTACCATTGCGTCAGAAGCGGGTAACTTTGGCATGTTCATCGGCTCTTACGAGACCATGCGCCGGGTTTCTTTGCGGGTTCGCGAGGCGGCGATCAAGCATAAGGTTAAGCGCATTGTGTTTGGCGAATGTGGTCACGCATGGCGCGTGGCGTACAGCTTCTTGAATACCTTGGCAGGACCGTTTGATTTCTTGGATCAGCGTTACCCGATTCCACAGCACATTCTGGAATTCACGTGGAGTCATATCCAAGCCGGTAACTTACAAATCGACAAGACCGAGAATGACGATAAAGTATTGACCTTCCACGACTCGTGCAACGTCGCGCGTGGCAGCCGGATGGGTGATTACCCCGGCGGTCAGTTCGACATTCCACGTAACGTTATCCGTGCGGTCTGTAACAACTTTGTGGACATGCCAGCCGATACCATTCATGACGCGACCTTCTGTTGCGGTGGCGGTGGCGGTTTGTTGACCGATGACTTGATGGAAATTCGCGTGAAAGGCATTCAGCCGCGTGCTGAAGCCCTCAAACACGTGACTACGCACAATGGTGTGACGCACATGGCGGCAATTTGTGCGATTTGTAAATCACAGTTTACGAAGGTGTTGCCGTATTACGGTTTCACGATGGATCAAATTGTTAGTGTTCACCAGTTGGTGAGTAACGCGCTTGTCCTGCAACGGCAAGTGTCCGTGCAGGCACGTCCCGACGATGAAGACGGTGACGAAGACTAAATTACGACATTTATTTCCTCACGGCATAGCCGGGAGCGGATTGAAATTAACAGGAGATAGGCATGGCAACCGCAGCTCACGACAGCAAGCTTTCAGGTCAAGGTCACACGTACCGTCGTTTTAAAGATGGCGACCACGAATGGGATAATATGCACGACAAAATATTTGTCGCGGATACTAGTCACAAATGCCCTACCTACATTCACAAAACACCACCTTGCCAAGGTAGTTGCCCATCAGGTGAAGATATCCGTGGTTGGTTGCAAATTGTGCGTGGCATTGAGAAGCCACCTGTTGGTATGACTATGCAGGAGTACGCTTTCCGCCGTTCCACCAATGCTAACCCGTTTCCATCCATGATGGGTCGTGTTTGCCCTGCGCCTTGTCAGACTGGCTGTAACCGTAACGACGTTGACGATTTCGTCGGCATTAACTCGGTTGAGCAGTACATTGGTGACAGCGCGATTGCGGCTGGCTTCAAGTTTGAAGCACCGGCTGAATTGAGCGGCAAGAAAGTGGCTATCGTCGGTGGCGGCCCTGCGGGTATGGCGGCTGCGTATCAGTTGCGTCGCATGGGTCATGCTTCTACTGTCTTTGAACAACACCCTGAACTGGGCGGCATGATGCGCTACGGTATTCCGGGCTATCGCGTACCACGCGACAAGCTGGGTGCAGAAATGCAACGCATCATCGATATGGGTGACATCACTATCAAGTGCAACACCACTGTCGGCAAAGACGTAACCATTGAAACACTGGAAAGTGATTTCGATGCAATCCTGTGGACTGTTGGTTGCTGGAATGGTCGTGGCCTGTTCGTTGACAAGTTTGCTGAAACGCCAAACTGCGTGTCTGCGGTTGACTTCCTCGAAGCCTATAACAAAGGCACGATGAAATATACCGCACCTCGCGTAGTGTGCGTGGGTGGTGGTGATACCTCCATCGACGTGGTTTCCGTATCTCGTCGTATCGGTACACTGGCTAACTACGCTGAAAATGCTGAAGATTCCGCGACGGGTAAACTGGTTCATGGTGAAGTTGGTGAAAAAACTGCTTCTGCTGTTACTCTGACCACCTTGTTCCCGCTGGATCAAATGACTGCTGCGGAACACGAAGTACAGGACGCGCTGAAAGAAGGCGTAACTATCCTGACGGAAGTGATGCCAACTGCCTTGGTATTGGATGAAAATGGTCGTGCGATTGGCTTGAAAGTGGTCGAGTGCGTGATGAAAGGCAATATGCCTGTCGCGAAAGAAGGCGGCAAAGAAACCATCATCGAAGCCGACATCATCGTTTCTGCTATCGGTCAGTTTGGTAAACTGGACGGTATCGAAGCCCTGAACAATGGTCGCAACCAAATCAACGCCGACGCGCTGTATCAAGTACCGGGTAAGCCTGGTCACTTCGCTGCTGGTGATGCGGTACGTCCGCATTTGCTGACGACTGCGATTGGTCAAGCATCGATTGCGTCTGAAACCATCAATCAGTACTTGCGTGCGGAAGAGCTGAAAAAGCGTCCTAAAGTCGACAAACACCACTTCGACCTGATGGAAAAACTGCACGAAGCCGGTTTGGATCCAGCAAGTTATGAAGATAGTCGTTCGGAAGACATGCGCGGTACTGACGGTGCGAAATACGCGGTTCACAACTACGACGACCGTTCCAAGAACGTGATCGTGCCTTCCAAAGATCTGTTCTTGGGGCACTTCAATACCGTAGCACGTAACCTGCGTACTGAAGACGTACCAACGGCTGAAGAAGTACTGGGTCACTTTGCAGAGCGCATGAACCCACTGGCAGAAGCCGATGCGATTAACGAAGCTAAGCGTTGCATGAGCTGCGGTATGTGTTTTGAGTGTGACAACTGCGTTATTTACTGCCCGCAAACTGCCGTTTACCGCGTGCCTAAGAAACAGGCGACACTGGGTCGTTATGTTGCAACCGATTACGCCAAATGTATCGGCTGCCATATCTGCGCAGACGTTTGCCCAACTGGGTACATCGAAATGGGTCTGGGCGAATAAGCGTCCTTTCCATGAGTGCAGGCTCGACAGGAATCAGCATGACTAGCAAGTTTTCAAGCGTATTTCTGGCAGCAACGTTGGCTTTTGCCACGCTGTTGGCAGGTTGTAGCAAAGCCCCTACGGAGGCTGACCTCAATCTTGCCACAGCAAAAGCAAAGGCTGATCAGTGTGTTGAACCAGAAGATGTTATCCGTACCAAACACATGGATCTGCTCATGCATCAGCGTGACGCGACCATGATTGAAGGTATCCGTACCAAACAGCACAGTCTGAAAGAGTGCATTAATTGCCACGTTTCAACGACTAAGCAAGATGGTACGCCTTTGCATTACGGTGACAAGGAACATTTTTGTACCACCTGCCATGCGGCGGTGGGGCAGAAAATTGACTGCTTCCAATGTCATGCTGATCGTCCGCAAATTGATCAAGATCCGAATTATCAGCATACCGTTGGTAGTGCTGCAGGTCATCACTTTACGCAAGGTGTAACGGCTGCGTTAGCACCCACAGCGGCTGAAGTTCAAATGGTGACGCAACCACAACAAGGAGCTGCGAAATGAATCAGAACCGTGTTGATGAATACCGTCGCAATTTTATGACAACCTTGGGTGGTGTTGCGGCAGTGGCTGCGGTTGCCCCCAGTTTTGTCTTGCAAACCGCACACGCCGCTGGCGAAGTCGCCGCGAAACCCATTGACCAAGCTGTTACCAATGCCAAGCGTTGGGGCATGTTAATTGACGTGACCAAACTCACCGATGGCGGTGCAGGCATGGTTGCTGCGTGCAAAAAAGAACACGGTTGGGGCGATGAAGCCCATTCCGCTGACACCCAAAAAGCGCATTGGGCGCGGGTGGTGAAAGTCACGGATAAACTGACCCAAAACAGTTTCAGCTTGCCGGTCATGTGCCAGCATTGCGAAAACCCGCCGTGCGTCGATGTGTGCCCGACAGGTGCATCCATGAAACGGGCGGATGGCATTGTGCAAGTCAATAAGCACATTTGTATCGGTTGCCGTTATTGCATGATGGCTTGCCCGTACAAAGCACGCAGTTTTGTGCATGAAACCTTGCAAGATCAAAAGCCGCATTCCCCTCGGGGCATGGGTACGGTGGAATCCTGTAATATGTGTGTACACCGCATTGACGAAGGCAAGTTGCCCGCGTGTGTGGAAGCCGCACCGGATGCTGTGATCTTCGGCGATTTGAATGACCCGAACAGCGCGGTCAGCCAAGCGATGAAAACCATCGGTGGCAAGCAAATCCGTGCCGATCTCGGTTTGAACACTGGCGTGCGTTACCACGGCATCTAACGGAAAGGACGTAAACAGCAATGGCTAGTCAAGCAATCATTTTCCGCGAAACCAAAGACAGCAAGGGTTTTTATATCCTGCTGGCGGTTTTGGGTGCATTCCTCGCGCTGGGTGCGCTGGCATTTTTCCACGCTGAACATCATGGGCATCATGTTACTGGCATGAATAACCAAGTTGTTTGGGGGTTGCCACACGTTTTTGCGATTGGTTTGATCGTCGCCGCTTCCGGTGCGTTGAACGTTGGTTCAATCGGTACGGTATTCGGCAAGAAAATCTATCAACCAATGGGGCGTTTGTCTGCACTGCTGGCGATTTCCTTACTGGTCGGTGGTTTGATCGTGTTGGTATTGGACTTGGGGCATCCTGATCGTTTGATTATTGCCATGACGACCTATAACTTTAAGTCGATCTTTGCGTGGAACATTATTCTTTATAACGGTTTCTTGGCATTGTCAGCAGTGTACATCTGGACAATGATGGATCGTAAGGTCAAGAAGTTTTACAAGTTGGCAGGGGTTGCAGCATTCACTTGGCGATTGATCCTGACTACTGGTACGGGTTCCATCTTCGGTTTCTTGGTGGCGCGTGATTTCTATAACTCTGCGGTCATGGCTCCGTTGTTTATCGTGATGTCCTTTGCAATGGGGTTGGCGGTTTTTATTCTAGTGCTGCACTTTGCGTATAGCTGGACAGGTCGGACATTGGGTGATGTGGTGATGAACCGCCTGCGTTATTTGTTGGCAGTGTTCATCGGTGGCGTATTGTTGCTGGAAGGTGCGCGTCATTTCACCGGTTTGTACATTGCGCAGAAAGCGGGTGTGGAAAACTTCATCCTGTTTGAGGGTGGTATTTACACGCAATTGTTCTGGATTGGGCAAATTTTATTAGGTAGTTTGCTGCCATTGTCGCTGATTTTCTGCCGTAAGTTGGCGAATAATCGCGTAGCATTATTGCTTGCGGCGCTGTTTACTATCGTCGGTGGCTTTGCGCAACTGTATGTGATTTTGATTGGTGGGCAAGCGTATCCATTGGTTTTATTCCCTGGTGCTGAAGTTTCCAGTGATTACTTTGACGGTGCGATTAATGCGTATGCGCCAAGTATCTGGGAGTTGATGCTGGGTCTGGGTGGTGTAGCACTTGCGTTGGTCATGGTGACGATTGGCGTGAAAGTATTGCGCTTCCTGCCGGATTCCTTGTCGGATGCGGTGGCTGATCCGCACAGCAAGTAATGGTTGCGTGCTTGAATCTTAAGAAAACCGGCCTCGTGCCGGTTTTCCTGTTATGGCTCTTTTATTTAACGGCTTGTTCGCCGTCGTTAGAGCAGCAGCTTGATCACCTGAAACTGTCTGTCGCGACCACGCAGCTTTTGCTGGTGACGACGACAGATTGGGAGACTTCGACTGCCACGCTGCAACGCATGGAAAAGTCTGCTGATCATTGGCAAGCCGTTGGTGAGAGCGTTCCAGTTAGGGTAGGGCGTAACGGGCTTGGCTGGGGCGTGGGCTTGCATCAGGATGGTGACGTTGTGCAAAAACAGGAGGGTGACGGTAAAGCACCCGCAGGTGTGTTTCCATTGGGGATGGTGTTCGGTTACGCTGACCAAGTGCCTGTTGGTTTGCAAATGCCCTACCGGATTGCCAGCGACCGCGACTATTTCATTGATGCGGTGGATTCACCCGATTACAACCGCTGGCGCAGTATCCCGTTGGATCAGGCGAATGAACCCAAACAATATTGGCGTTCGTTTGAACGGATGCGCCGTGATGACCATCAATACGAACTGGGTATGATGGTCGGGCATAACTTATTCCCCACCACAGCAGGGCGTGGTAGTGCTATTTTTCTGCATGTTTGGTTAAATCCTGATACGGCGACATCTGGTTGTACAGCAATGTCAAAAGCGGATTTATTGAGCATTTTGACGTGGTTAAAACCTACAGCTAATCCGCTGTTGATACAAGTGCCAGTAGATCAAGTGGCAGATTTACGCTTTCCAGAAGCTCAATAAGCTTTTGGTTTGTTCCAGTAGGTAGTTTTTTCGCCAAGGGTCATGCTCGACCGTTTTCAGTAATTGTTCCAGTTGGTGTAGGCAAGCACGTTGCCGCTTACTGTTGCGTTGCGCCCAATCCTTTAGCAGTGACAGCAGGGCGTTGTCCAAGTCAAGATCGAGATAAACGGGTTTGGCATATTCCTGCAAAATCCGTTCAAACAACGCTTGTTGGCGTTCGATGGGTAATACACTGTAACACTCCCACAGTGTGGTGCAGGCAGTGCGCATCAGCGTGTAGATATGCTCTTCTGGGTCTTCCATTTTATTCGCTAAAATGGGCAAGTCGCTGATGACCGCAAGGCATAAATCAATGGTTTCACGGGTGGGTGTGGTTGCTTTGCGGGCAACAGCTAACACGTTGCGAATAGCTGTGGTTAGGTGCAGAGTACTGTTAGCGTGAATATACCCTTCTGCATTTGCATGGCGTTGGGTCATATCTGCCAGCATTTGCCGGTATTTGGGTTCACTTGATGTGTCGCTACCCAGTAAATCGGCAAAACAGATCAGGAGGGTGTCACGAAAATCAGTATCCTGCAACGCTTTTTCCCGAACAAATGTTTGCAGTTCTTGATGGGAAAGCTGCTGGAGGATATAGTCAATTTGCCCAATACGTGTAGTCGGTTTCACTTAAAAAGCCTGTTCTTTGAGAATATCGGGGCGATCAGGGTTGCGGCGATACAGTACAGCGACATTTCCTACCCGTTGAATCAGTTGTGACTGGCTATATTGAAGAATTTGTTCAATCATCTCATTACGTAAGTCGCGATCACCGACACTCAATTTAATTTTTATCAGTTGATGATAATCAAGTGCCCCTGTGATTTCTTCGAGTACAGTAGGTTTTAGCCCATGCTGACCGACCAAGACAACGGGGTTAAGTGCGTGAGCACGGCTCCGTAGGTATTTTTTCTGAGTTTCTGTCAATGTTCCGGTCGTTTCCATGATACGCTTCCCTAAATTGACGAAGTGTAATGAGTGATAACACGGCATGGCAAGAAGCAAAAGCAGTCAACGGTGGTTGGGTGAGCATTTTAGTGACGAATACGTCAAAAAAGCGCAACAAGAAGGGTATCGTTCACGAGCAGTCTACAAGTTGCAGGAAATTCAGGATAAAGATCGTCTTTTACAGCCGGGTATGAACGTGGTTGATTTAGGTGCAGCACCTGGTGGTTGGAGTCAATATGCAACCAAGTTTGTTGGGCAAAAAGGTAGGATTGTTGCCAGTGATATTCTTCCTATTGATCCTCTGCCGTTTGTGGAGTTTGTATTGGGAGATTTCCGTGAGGAATCAGTTTTAACAGAAATCTTGAGTTTGCTAGGAGGGGATAAAGCAGATCTTGTTATTTCTGATATGGCACCCAATATGAGTGGTGTAGATGCCGTTGACCAGCCACGCTCTATACATTTGTGTGAACTTGCACTGGATATGGCACGGCAAGTATTAAAGCCTAGTGGTACTTTTTTGGTGAAATTGTTTCAAGGGGATGGTTCTGAGGCGTTTCTCCGTGATGTCCGCAGCAGTTTTAAAACAGTAAAAGTGCGAAAACCGGCTGCATCAAGACCACGTAGTCGGGAGGTTTATGTATTAGCACAAGGTTTTGTGTTGTAATATCTCGGTAATAGGTGTTGCATATGGATAACACCAGTTGATAGTGGAGAAGTCACTTGAACGATTTAACCAAAAATTTGCTGATTTGGGCTGTTATTGCTTTCGTATTGATTGCAGTGTTCAGCAAATTCAGTGTTCCAGCCCAGCCTGCCACTGCCGTGCCCTACTCGGACTTTTTGACGAATGTTCGGAATGGGAGTGTCAAAGAAGTTGACATCAAAGGGCAGAAAATTATTGGACTTGATAGTAACAATAGCCGATTCATTACTTATAGTCCGCCAAATGACGCTAAGTTAGTTGATGATTTGGTGGCTAATAAGGTTAAGTTCCAAGCATCACCACCGGAAGAGCGCTCTGTGCTATGGGATATTATTATTAGCTGGGTGCCTTTCCTGCTGATCATTGGCTTGTGGATTTATATCATGCGCCAAATGCAAGGTGGTGGCGGTGGACGAGGGGCTATGTCCTTTGGCAAAAGTCGTGCTCGCATGATGACTGAAGACCAAGTTAAGGTTAACTTCAATGATGTTGCTGGTTGCGAAGAAGCCAAGGACGAAGTTGCTGAGTTGGTCGAGTTTCTGCGTGATCCAGGTAAATTTCAAAAACTTGGAGGTAAGATTCCGCGTGGCGTATTGATGGTGGGGTCACCAGGTACAGGTAAAACCTTGCTGGCAAAAGCCATAGCAGGTGAGGCTAAAGTGCCATTCTTCAGCATTTCTGGTTCTGACTTTGTGGAAATGTTTGTTGGTGTGGGGGCTTCCCGTGTACGTGATATGTTTGAACAAGCTAAGAAACATGCTCCTTGCATTATTTTCATTGACGAAATTGATGCCGTTGGTCGCCAGCGAGGCGCTGGCTTAGGTGGTGGTCATGATGAACGTGAGCAAACCCTTAACCAGTTGTTAGTAGAGATGGACGGTTTTGAAGGAAGCGAAGGAATTATTGTTATTGCTGCTACTAACCGTCCTGATGTATTGGATGCAGCCTTATTGCGCCCTGGTCGTTTCGACCGTCAAGTGGTGGTACCGTTACCTGATGTACGGGGGCGTGAGCAAATTCTCAAAGTTCATATGCGTAAAGTGCCATTGGGTGATGATGTTAAGCCATCCCTGATTGCACGTGGTACACCGGGTTTCTCAGGTGCTGATTTGGCAAATCTGGTAAATGAAGCAGCTTTGTTTGCTGCACGCGCTAATAAACGCACAGTCGATATGCATGAGTTTGAGAAAGCCAAAGACAAGATCATGATGGGCGCTGAACGCAAGTCAATGGTTATGAAGGAAGAGGAAAAGTTAGCGACGGCTTACCACGAGGCCGGTCATGCCATTGTGGGCTTAAGCGTTCCTGAGCATGATCCTGTCTACAAAGTCAGCATTATTCCGCGTGGTCGTGCCTTAGGTGTTACTATGTATTTGCCGGAAGAAGATCGTTACAGCGCTAGTAAGCAACGTTTAGAAAGCCAGATTTCTAGCTTGTATGGTGGTAGGATCGCGGAAGAGTTGATTTATGGTGTAGAAGGTGTAACTACTGGTGCCTCTAACGATATTGAACGGGCTACTAGCATTGCGCGTAATATGGTGACTAAGTGGGGTTTATCAAGCCGTATGGGGCCTTTAGCTTATTCTGAGGATGAGGGTGAAGTCTTCTTAGGGCGTTCAGTTACGCAGCACAAGCACGTTTCCGATGAAACTGCTCATGCGATTGATGGTGAAATTCGCGAGGTGATTGATCGTAATTATAATCGTGCAAAGCAGATACTGACCGATAAAATGAGTGTTTTGCATGCTATGGCACAAGCACTGATGAAGTATGAGACTATCGACCGTGCGCAAGTAGATGCTTTGATGCGTGGTGAGGAACCGCCACCACCGGCGGATTGGAATGATGATGACTCTTCTTCTGGTGGTCGTGGTGCATCACCTAAAACGCCTTCTGGCACTGGTAAGGCAACAGATGCAGATGGTAGTGTGATTGGTGGTGCTGCGAGTTCACATTAAATTTTTCTGATTGCAGGATCAGTTAAGCAAGGCGCGAGTATTTAGCTCGCGCCTTTTTCATTATGGAATGGTGCAATGACTTGGAAAATAAAACAATCTTCAGTGCAGGTAATGGGAATTCTCAACGTTACACCTGATTCATTTTCTGATGGTGGCTTATTCCACGGGATTGATACAGCTTTACGTCATGTTGAGCAGATGTTACAAGAAGGTGTTGATATTATTGATGTCGGTGGGGAATCAACACGACCAGGTGCAGCATCAGTTCCCATTCAAGTCGAGTTGGATCGTGTTATTCCTATCATTGAGGCAATACGTTCACGTTTTGCAGTACCCTTGTCAGTTGATACCAGTAAGCCTGAAGTTATGTTAGCGGCAGTAGCCGCAGGTGTCAGCTTGATTAATGATGTATGTGCTTTGCAGCAGTCTGGGGCATTAGAAGCATGCGCTAAGCTTACGGTTCCTGTTTGCTTGATGCATATGCAGGGTCAGCCGCGCACTATGCAACAAGCTCCTTATTATCAGGATGTTATAGGTGATGTTCGGCAGTTTTTTCAGGAGCGTATTGCGGTCTGCGAGTTGGCAGGGATAGATCGCAAGCGCTTGATAGTGGATCCAGGGTTTGGATTTGGAAAAACATTGATGCATAATGTAAGTCTATTGCGTGATTTGGGTGAGTTTTCTGCATTGGGCTTGCCTATACTCGTTGGGCTTTCTCGCAAAACCATGATAGGGAATTTATTAAATAACCGTCCAGTTCATGAGCGTGTATACGGTAGTGTCGCAGCAGCAGTCATTGCAGCAATGCATGGTGCTAATATTGTTCGTGTACATGATGTGGGTGCAACGGTTGATGCAATAAAACTGGTAAACGCAGTGCTAGAGAAGAATTGAGGTAGATGGGCTAATGGCAAGAAAATATTTTGGCACGGATGGGATTCGCGGCAAGATCGGGCGCTACCCGATGACACCTGACTTTGTATTAAAATTGGGCTGGGCGGCTGGCAAGGTGTTGGCAAGTAACGGGCATCCTTTGGTGCTGATCGGTAAGGATACGCGGATTTCCGGCTATATGCTCGAATCTGCGTTGCAAGCAGGTTTGGTAGCTGCGGGGGTCAATATCCGTTTGTTGGGGCCGATGCCTACGCCTGCGGTGGCTTATTTAACTCGTGCGTTCCGTGCTTCTGCTGGAATCGTAATCAGTGCCTCGCACAACCCTTACGATGATAACGGCTTAAAGTTTTTCTCTGGTGATGGCACAAAATTACCCGACGAAGTGGAGGAAGAAATTGAACGTTGGTTGGATATGGACTTTAAAACCGTGTCTTCCGACGAACTGGGTAAAGTCGAACGTGCTAAAGACGCGGCGGGGCGTTACATCGAATTTTGCAAACGTGCGTTGCCCAATACGGTTTCCCTGAAAGGCTTGCGGATGGTGGTGGATTGCGCCAACGGTGCGACTTACCACGTTGCACCCGATGTTTTCAAGGAATTGGGTGCGGAAGTCATTGCGATTGGCAACACGCCTGATGGCATCAATATTAATGAAGCGTGCGGCGCAACTCATGTGGATGGTTTGTGCGATGCCGTCTTACGTTATCGTGCTGATCTTGGTATTGCCTTGGACGGTGATGGTGATCGTTTGATTATGGTGGATCAGCACGGTGATACAGTTGATGGTGATGAGATTCTCGCCATTATTGCGCACCATCGTCATGCTGAAGGCAAGTTGCACGGCGGCGTGGTTGGCACGTTGATGAGTAATCTCGGCTTGGAAAAGTCGATTCAGGCGTTAGGCGTACCGTTTTACCGCGCCAAAGTCGGCGACCGCTACGTTATTGAGCAAATGACGCAACACGATTGTGATTTGGGTGGCGAATCCTCTGGGCATATCATTGTGCGCAATTTCATCACGACGGGTGATGGTATCATTGCCGCACTGCAAGTGTTACGTGCCATGCGCATGACGGGCAAATCGTTACGTGATCTGAAAAGCGTAATGACTAAGTACCCACAAACGCTGATCAATGTTCCAACAAAGCACAAGATCAATTTGGATGAATCCATCGAGATTCAGGATGCCGTGCGTCAAGTTGAGCAACAATTGGGGAATCGCGGGCGGGTATTGTTGCGTGCATCAGGCACTGAGCCATTGATTCGGGTAATGGTGGAGGGTGAAGACCCCAGCGAAACCGCTGAATTGGCAGCGCAAATCGCCAGTGCGGTACGGGCTGCCGCCTGACCTGCCCGGAATGAAGATTGATTTCCACAGATTATACAGGTAATCTTTCGCCCTTGCTTGAAAGAGAGGTGGAGTTATGCGTCAAAAATTGGTTGCAGGTAACTGGAAACTAAACGGGTCAAAGGCGAGTATCGAGTCTTTGATGGGTGGCATTCTAGCTGGACTGGAAGGCATGGATAATGTGGCGGTGGCAGTTTGCCCACCTTACGTCTACATTCCCATGACGCAGGCACTGGTGGTTGGAAGTCGTATCGGTCTGGGTTCTCAGGATATTGCTGATCAAGACGCAGGTGCTTTCACTGGCGAAGTTTCCGGGGCGATGCTCAAGGAGTTTGGCTGTGACTACGCGATTGTGGGTCACTCTGAACGCCGTGCCATTTACGGTGAGCAAGACGCTGATACTGCACGTAAGTTTGCTGCTGCACGTAAGTATGGCCTCAAACCGATTCTGTGTGTGGGCGAAACGCTGGAGGAGCGTGAAGCAGGCATTACCGAAGCGGTCGTGGCGCGTCAATTGGATGCGGTGATTGCACTGGAAGGTGTGGAAGCATTGACTGACGGTGTGATTGCTTACGAACCGGTGTGGGCGATTGGTACGGGTAAAACCGCTAGTCCGCAACAAGCGCAGGATGTTCATGCGTTTATTCGGGGCAAATTGGCGACGCTGAATGCAGCGGTTGCAGCGAAAGTACAGATTTTATACGGTGGCAGCGTCAAAGGTGCGAATGCTGCTGAATTGTTTGCAATGCCGGATATTGACGGTGGCCTAATTGGTGGTGCATCACTGGATGCCAACGAATTCTTGGCTATTTGCAAGGCCGGTAACTAAGGTTCAAAAAACTATGTTATACAATGTCTTGTTGATCATTTTGATCGTTGTTTCTGTGGCTATGATTGTGTTAATCCTAATGCAACAGGGCAAAGGTGCTGATGCAGGTGCTGCGTTTGGTAGCGGTGCGTCGGGTACGGTATTTGGCTCGCAAGGTTCAGCGAACTTTTTGAGTCGTACCACCGGTATTCTAGCGACCGTCTTTTTCTTGGTGGCATTGGCCTTGGCATTTTTGGCATCAGGGCGCACGCTGGAATCCGTCAGCATTATGCAATCTGCTGCACCAGAAACCAAGACAGAAACCCCGGCAGCACCGTCAAGTGATGTACCACCAGCACCTGCCGCCGAGAAAGCCTCTAGCGATGTTCCGCCTGCTGTTGATGCTAAGCCGTCTAACAAAGTTGAAGAAAAGGCAGTGGTTGATGAGAAAAAACCAGTTGCCGATGAAAAACCCGTGCAAGAAAAGAAATAGTAGGATAGAATTCGCGCCTGCTTTGCCGACGTGGTGGAATTGGTAGACACGCTATCTTGAGGGGGTAGTGGCGCAAGCTGTACCGGTTCGAGTCCGGTCGTCGGTACCATACATGAAAAGCCTGTCATCGTAAGATGATGGGCTTTTTGCTTTTATGCCTAATTCTTGCTAAAACCTGACAATACCCACTTTGGGGAATTAATCTGTGGTTCATGCACCGTTATATTCGACTGTATAACGAAATAGTGATACAAACAGTGTGTGTTTGGAATCATGCATCACAGACAACCGAGTGATTTGGAGAGAACGCTACGGTTTGCACCAGGAGTTAGTATGCTAGGAGAATACCTTCCCATTCTCGTTTTTCTGGCAGTCGGTTTTGGCTTAGCAGTGGTATTGCTAGGTTTGGGTTTGCTTGCAGGCCCGCGCCGACCAGACGCAGAAAAAGATTCGCCATTTGAGTGTGGCTTCCCCGCGTTTGAAGACTCTCGCATCAAATTTGACGTGCGCTACTACCTCGTCGCCATCCTTTTCATCATTTTCGATCTTGAAATCGCCTTTTTGTTCCCTTGGGCCATTGTGCTCGACACCATTGGGGTGTTCGGCATCGTGGCGATGGGTATTTTCCTGACTATCCTGATTGTTGGTTTCATCTACGAGTGGAAAAAAGGGGCGCTGGAATGGGAGTAGAAGGGGTTCTGGAAAAAGGCTTTGTCACCACGACAGCCGATGCCCTGATCAACTGGGCGCGTACTGGCTCGTTGTGGCCGATGACCTTTGGTCTGGCGTGCTGCGCGGTCGAAATGATGCACGCGGGGGCTTCACGTTACGATTTAGACCGTTTCGGTATTGTGTTTCGCCCCAGTCCGCGCCAATCGGATGTGATGATCGTGGCAGGAACGCTGACCAACAAAATGGCTCCGGCGTTGCGTAAGGTCTATGATCAGATGGCGGAACCGCGTTGGGTAATTTCGATGGGTTCTTGCGCCAATGGTGGCGGTTATTACCATTATTCCTACGCGGTGGTGCGCGGGTGTGACCGGATTGTGCCGGTGGATATTTACGTACCCGGTTGCCCGCCAACCGCTGAAGCCCTGCTGTATGGCATTATCCAGTTGCAGAATAAAATTCGTCGAACCAACACGATAGCGCGGTAATTCATGGCTGTATCACTCGAATTTGTTAAGGATTATGTTCAGGAAGGACTCGGCGATAAGCTGTCAGCCAGCGTTCTGGCGCACGGCGAGTTGACCTTGGAAGTAGCCGCTGAACATTGGCTGGAAGTGGCGCGTTTCCTGCGGCACGATTCCATGTTGGATTTTGCGCAACTAACCGATTTGTGTGGGGTTGATTACCTCACGTATGGCGATGTGGAGTGGGATGTGACCACTGCCTCGCGCAGCGGTTTTAGCCGTGCGGCACAAGCCACCGAAGCGGATTCGTTTGATTTTGATGCGCAGGAGGAGGGTGCTCAGTTCGCGGGTAAACGTTTCGCAGTGGTTATTCACTTGCTATCGGTAAGCCGCAATATGCGTATTCGAGTGCGAACACGCTGTGATGACAACGATTTTCCGGTAGTGGCATCGTTGGTGGACATCTGGAGTTCGGTGAATTGGTACGAGCGTGAAGCATTTGATCTGTTTGGAATTATGTTCAGTGGACACCCGGATTTACGCCGCATCCTCACCGACTACGGTTTTGTCGGACACCCCTTCCGCAAAGATTTCCCGCTCATCGGGCAGGTTGAAATGCGTTACGACGCTGAGCAAAAGCGCGTCATTTACGAACCTGTATCCATTGAAGCGCGGGTGTTGGTTCCGCGCACTATCCGCGCTGACCAGCGTTTTTCCCCAGCCGTGGAGCGTGATGACTAATGCCTGAAATCCGCAATTTTACGCTGAATTTTGGCCCAGCTCACCCCGCAGCGCACGGTGTGTTGCGTCTGGTGCTGGAAATGGACGGTGAAACCATCGTCCGTGCTGACCCGCACATTGGCTTGCTGCACCGTGGCACCGAGAAGTTGGCAGAAAGCAAACCGTATAATCAAAGCATCGGTTACATGGATCGCCTCGATTACGTGTCAATGATGTGCAATGAACACGGTTACGTGCTGGCGATTGAAAAGCTGTTGGGGATTACCCCGCCAGAACGTGCGCTCTATATTCGCACCATGTTCGATGAAATTACCCGTATTCTCAACCACTTGCTGTGGATTGGCGCACACGCGCTGGACGTGGGTGCAATGACCATGTTCCTGTACGCTTTCCGCGAACGTGAAGATTTGATGGATGCGTATGAAGCGGTGTCTGGCGCACGTTTGCACGCCACGTATTACCGTCCGGGTGGTGTTTACCGTGATCTGCCGGATTCCATGCCGCAATTTTTACCGAACCGTTTCCGCACCGAAGCCGAAGCTAAGCGCCTCAACGCCAACCGTGGTGGTTCATTGCTCGACTTCTTGGAAGATTTCACCAACCGTTTCCCCGGTTATGTGGATGAGTACGAAACCTTACTGACCGATAATCGCATCTGGAAACAACGTCTGGTCGGGATTGGCGTGGTGTCACCGGAGCGTGCGCTGCAACTCGGTTTTAGTGGGGCAATGCTACGCGGTTCGGGCGTGGAATGGGATTTACGCAAGAAGCAACCGTATGCGGCTTACGACAAGATGGATTTCGATATTCCGGTGGGAACGCATGGCGACAGTTATGACCGCTATTTAGTGCGGATCGAAGAGATGCGCCAATCCAATCGTATTATCAAGCAATGCATTGACTGGTTGCGTGTGAATCCCGGTGAAGTAATGCTGGAAGACAGCAAAATCGCGCCGCCGAAACGCGCTGAAATGAAGCAGGATATGGAAGCCTTGATTCAGCACTTCAAGCTGATGACCGAAGGCTATTGCTTACCAGAAGGCGAAGCGTATGCAGCGGTGGAACACCCTAAAGGTGAATTTGGCTGCTACATCGTCTCGGATGGTGCGAATAAACCGTACCGCTTAAAAGTACGTGCGCCGGGATTTGCACATTTATCCGGCTTGGATGAAATGGTGAAAGGCCACATGTTGGCTGACGTGGTGGCGATTATCGGCACCCAAGATATTGTTTTCGGGGAGGTTGACCGTTGATGACTGAACATCCCATTACGATGCTCAAGCGCAAAAGCGACTTGCTCAGCCATCACGAGCGTGAAGACATTGATAGTTGGTTAGCACGTTATCCGGCGGATAAAAAGCAATCGGCATTGCTGGCAGCGTTACGCGCGGTGATGCACGAAGACCATTATTTATCCCGCGAAAAAATGGATGCGGTGGCAGATTATTTAGGCTTGCCCGAAATTGCGGTGTATGAAGTTGCCAGCTTTTACTCCATGTATGAAATGGATGCGAAAGCGGCGGCGAAGTACAGCATTTCGGTTTGCACCAATGTCTCCTGCATGTTGTGCGGTTCGGATGTGATTCTCGATCATATTGAGAAAAAGCTGGGTATTAAGCTGGGCGAATCCACGCCAGATGGTAAATTCTTCCTCAAAGTCGAAGAAGAGTGCCTCGCCGCTTGCAGCAGTGCGCCAATGATGCAGGTCAACCACGTATACCACACCCATCTCACCCCTGAAAAAGTGGATGAGATTTTGGACGGACTGGAGTAAGCACATGGCAAATCAAGTCTGTTTCATCACGACCCAATTTGGCGACCAAGCCCACACGCTGGAAAGCTACCTCAAAGTAGGCGGTTATCAGGCATGGCGTAAAATTCTGGCTGAAAAAACACCTGCTGAAGAAATCATTGATACGATCAAAGACTCCGGTTTACGCGGGCGCGGCGGTGCGGGTTTCCCCACCGGCATGAAGTGGAGCTTTATGCCGCGTACTATGCCGGGGCAAAAATACATCGTGTGCAACTCGGATGAATCCGAACCGGGAACCTGCAAAGACCGCGACATCTTGCGTTTCAACCCGCACGCGCTGGTAGAAGGCATGGCGATTGCGGGTTACAGCATTGGCGCAACCGTGGGCTATAACTACATGCGCGGCGAGTTTATGGATGAACCGTTCATCCATTTCGAGCAGGCAGTGAAAGAAGCCTACGAACTCGGTTTGCTGGGCAAAAATATTCAAGGCAGTGGCGTTGATTTTGATCTGTACGGTACGCTCGGTGCGGGTGCGTATGTGTGCGGCGAAGAAACCGCTTTGCTGGAATCGCTGGAAGGCAAAAAAGGTCAGCCACGTTTTAAGCCGCCATTCCCCGCGAGTTTCGGTTTGTACGGTCGCCCGACCACGATTAATAATACCGAAACGCTCTCGTCCATTCCGGTGATTATGCGCAATGGCGGCAAGTGGTTCGCTGATCTGGGTGTGAAAAACTCCGGCGGCGAAAAGCTGTTTTCCATGTCAGGGCATTTGAATAATCCCGGCAATTTCGAGATTCCGATGGGGATGCCGTTCCCTGAACTGCTGGCGTTAGCTGGCGGGGTGCGCAACGGACGCAAGCTGAAAGCAGTGATTCCGGGTGGTTCGTCCGTTCCGGTGTTGCCGGGTGATGTCATGATGGGCTTGACGATGGACTATGACACCATTGCCAAAGCCGGTTCATACCTTGGTTCGGGCGCGGTCATTGTGATGGACGACACCACCGATATGGTCAAAGTGTTGCAACGTATTTCCCGCTTTTACTTCTCCGAATCCTGCGGGCAATGCACGCCATGTCGTGAAGGCACAGGTTGGTTATACCGTATGTTGACCCGCATTGTGGAAGGCAAGGGCAAGATGGAAGACGTTACGCGGCTCGAAGAGATTTCCCACAATATCGAAGGTCGTTCCATTTGCGCCTTGGGTGAAGCGGCAGCGATGCCGGTGTGGAGTTTCGTTAAGCACTTCCGTGAGGAATTTGAGTACTACGTCAAGCACGGTCGTAGCATGGTGGGACAGGGGTAACACATGGCAGAAGAATTCGTCACCATCGAAATTAACGACCAGCCGGTTCAGGCTCGCAAAGGTGCGATGCTGATTGAAGTGGCTGATAATAATGGGATTTCCATTCCACGTTTTTGCTACCACAAAAAGCTCTCGATTGCCGCTAACTGCCGCATGTGTTTGGTGGAAATGGAAAAGTCGTGGAAACCGGTTCCCGCTTGCGCCACGCCCGTGAATGCAGGCATGAAATTCTGGACGCGCTCAGACAAAGCCAAAAACGCGCAGAAAGGCATTATGGAATTCCTGCTGATTAACCATCCGCTGGATTGCCCGATTTGCGACCAAGGTGGCGAATGCGAATTGCAGGATGTCTCAGTCGGTTACGGTAGCAATAAATCGCAATACGCCGAAATCAAGCGCGTGGTGCAAGACAAAGACATTGGCCCGTTAATCGAAACCGAAATGACCCGCTGCATTCAATGCACCCGCTGTGTGCGCTTCGGTGACGAAATTGCCGGAATGCGCGAAATGGGCGGGGTAGGGCGCGGTGATCGGCTCGAAATCGGCACGTATATTGAGAAATCGCTCCAATCGGAACTCTCCGGCAATGTGATTGACCTCTGCCCTGTGGGTGCGCTGACCGCGAAACCGTCACGCTACAAAGCACGGGCGTGGGAAATGGTGGCGCATGATGCGATTGCCCCGCACGATTCGGTGGGTTCACACCTTCAGGTACACACTTTCCGCAAAGAAGTGGTGCGGGCAGTACCGCGTGAAAATGACGCGATTAACGAATGCTGGATTTCCGACCGTGACCGTTTCAGCTATCAAGGCATTGCCAGTGCTGACCGTATTACCAAGCCGATGCTCAAGCGTGACGGGCATTGGTATGAAGTGAGCTGGCAACAGGCGTTAGATGCGACCGCAGAAATTTTGCGGGCGGCTGACCCAGCGCGTACCGGTGCATTGGCAAGCGCGACTTCCACTGTGGAAGAGTTGTATTTGTTCCAGCGTTTAATGCGCGGTTTGAACATTCGCAATATTGACCACCGTGTGCGCCAGACTGATTTCAGCGACCAAAGTGCTGCACCGCTTTGCCCATCGTTGGGTATGCCCATCGCGCAATTGGAACAGCAAAATGCGGTATTCCTGATCGGCTCTAATGTGCGCCAAGAACAGCCGTTGCTGAATCACCGCATCCGCAAAGCGGCACTCAAAGGCGCGGCGGTGATGGCGTTGAATCCGCGAGCCTTCGATTTCAACTACGACGTGGCGCAACAGGCGGTTGCTCCGGCAGATATGCTGCAAGCTTTACAAGCGATGGCGAATGACCCCGATAATGCGGTGATGGCAACGCTTAAAAATGCGGAACACGCGGCGGTATTGCTGGGCAATGTTGCCGTTCAGCATCCCGATTTTGCGGCGTTACGCGGCTTGGCTTACACGATTGCGGAACAAACGGGCGCAACCTTTGGCTATTTGGCGGAAAGTGCTAATACCGTGGGTGCGTGGGTAGCAGGTGTTGTGCCGCACCGTTTATCGGCGGGACGTGAACTCAAACAAGCGGGTGTGCCGGTTGGTGAGTTCCTCAGTGAAAATACCCGCACGTTTGTCTTGCTGAATACCGAGTTGGCAGATTTCGCGAATCCGCAACAAGCAATGAAAGCTTTGAGTGCGGCGGAAAACGTGATTGTGATTGCGCCGTTTGCGGATAATACGACGCGCAAATACGCGACAGTGTTATTGCCCAGTTCGACGTTTGCGGAAACTTCCGGTACGTTCATTAATGCAGCGGGACAGTGGCAAAGCTTTAAGGGCGCGACTGTGCCACCGGGTGAAGCACGTCCTACTTGGAAAGTGCTGCGGGTGTTGGGTAATACGGCAGGTGTGCCTGAATTTGATTGGGTTGCCACCGAAGAAATTGTTGCCGAGTTGCACCTTGAACTCGACGGTGTAGCGGTTTGTAACAACCGTTATGCTGGCACTGTAGGTAGAGACGCAAAATCTTGCGTCTCTACAACGGCAGATGGGGCGTTTCAGCGTATTGGCGATGTGCAAATGTATCGCGTTGATCCGCTGGTGCGCCGTGCGAAAGCCTTGCAGGCGATGATTCCTCCGGCGGCGGTGCAGTTGAATCCGCAAGATGCGGCGAATATGGGTGTCGCGGCTGGCGATACGCTTAAGGTGTCGCAAGGTGCGGTGACGATCACGTTGCCAGCACAACTGGACGCGGGGATTCCAGCAGGTTGCGCCGGTTTGCAGTCGGGCATTGAAGTATCCAACGTGTTGGGCGCGGCTTTCGGTGCGCTTCAAATAGCAAAGGCAGGTTAGGGGAATGATGGAAATACTCGCAAATTTCTTCGGTGCCTTCCTCCCTGAGTGGATGGTGACGCTGCTAATCATTTTGATCAAAGTGGTGGCAATTGTGTTGCCGCTGATCCTATTAGTGGCTTACGCGACTTACGCAGAACGCAAGATCATCGGTTTCATGCAGGTGCGCGTCGGACCGAACCGGGTTGGGTTCAAAGGCTTGTTGCAGCCGTTTGCGGATATGTTCAAGCTGATTTTTAAGGAAATTGTTATTCCTGCGAGGTCTAACCGTTTCTTATTTTTGATCGCACCTTTGTTGGCAATGGGGCCTGCGTTTGCAGCTTGGGCGGTGATTCCGTTCAGTGACGGCATGGTGTTGGCGGATGTGAATGCGGGGTTGTTGTTCCTGCTGGCATTGACTTCGTTGGGTGTGTACGGGGTGATTATTGCGGGCTGGGCTTCCAACTCCAAGTACGCGCAACTTTCCGCGCTGCGTATTGGGGCGCAAATGGTGTCGTATGAAATTGCAATGGGGTTCGCACTGGTTGGGGTGTTGATGGCATCCGGCAGTTTGAATCTTGGCGATATTGTGCGGGCGCAATCGGGCAGCATTTTTAGCTGGTTTGTGTGGCCTTTATTTGGCTTGTTCTTGGTGTATTTTATTTCGGGTGTGGCAGAAACCAACCGTGCGCCGTTTGACGTGGCGGAAGGCGAATCCGAGATCGTGGCGGGTTTCCATGTGGAATATTCCGGCATGGCGTTCTCGATTTTCTTCCTCGCGGAATACGCCAATATGTGGCTGATTGCCGCACTGACTTCGTTGATGTTCTTGGGTGGGTGGTTGTCACCGTTCCAAGGGCTGACTTTCTTGACGGATATGCCGGTATTGGGCAGGGTGTTTGGTGATGGTATCCATTGGTTACTATTGAAAGCCTCGTTCTTTATGCTGCTGTTCTTTTGGTTTCGCGCCACGTTCCCGCGTTACCGTTATGACCAAATCATGCGCTTGGGGTGGAAAATTCTGATCCCGATCACCTTGGTGTGGATTTTTGCGGAAGGGCTGGCGATTGCGCTGGGCTGGAAACCGTGGCTGTAAGGAGACTGATATGAGTTTCAACTGGAAACATTATTTCAAGACGTTCAGCCTGAAAGAATTGATGCAGGGCATGGGCGTGACGGGGAAGTATTTCTTCGAGCGTAAAATCACGATTCAGTACCCGGAAGAAAAAACGCCGATTTCTAACCGTTTTCGGGGGCATCACGCATTGCGGCGTTACCCGAATGGCGAGGAGCGTTGCATTGCCTGCAAATTGTGCGAAGCGGTTTGCCCCGCACTGGCAATCACAATTGATTTGGAAGAACGCCCGGATGGTACACGCCGTACCACGCGCTATGACATTGATATGTTTAAGTGCATTTACTGCGGTTTCTGTGAGGAAGCCTGCCCGGTGGATGCGATTGTGGAAACCAATATTTTCGAGTATCACTTTGAAAATCGTGGTGAAAATATTCAAACCAAAGACAAATTGCTGGCAATCGGTGACAAGCACGAAGCTGAGATTGCCAAGATGAAAGCCGCTGATGCGCCGTACCGTTAAGGGGATGACATGACATTTGAGCAGATTATCTTTTACCTGTTTTCCGCTGTATTAGTGGCAGCGGCAGTGGGGATGGTGACGGTACGCAGCCCAGTGTATGCGGCGTTGTGCCTGATTTTGAGCTTTTTCACCAGTGCCGCATTGTGGTTGCTGTTGGAAGCGGAATTCCTCGGCTTGGTGCTGGTATTGGTGTACGTCGGGGCGGTGATGGTGCTGTTTTTGTTCGTGATTATGATGCTGGACTTGAACACCGATCCATTGAAAGAGGGGCTAGTGAAACACGCACCTGTTGGCTTTGTGGTGGCAGCGGTGATTGCGGTGGAAATGATTCTGGTGCTGCAAAGTGCGCCGTTTCAGATTGCGACACCGTTGAATCCGGCTCCGGCGAATAATACCGAAGCGTTGGGCGCGATTTTGTATACGGATTATGTGTATCCGTTTGAAATTGCGGCGGTGATTCTGGTGGTGGCGATTATTGCCGCGATTACCTTGACGCTACGTCGTCGCCCGGATTCGCGTAAACAAGATATTAGCCAACAGGTGCAGGTGAAGCGGGCAGACCGTGTACGTCTGGTGAAGATGAAAGCCGAAACCAAGGAGCAAGCATGATCCCTTTGTCGCATTTCCTGATTGTGGCGGCCTTGCTGTTTGCGATCAGCATCGCAGGCATGATCCTTAACCGTAAGAATGTGCTGATTTTGTTGATGTGCATCGAGATGATGTTGCTGGCGGTGAACCTGAATTTTATCGCGTTTTCCCATTATCTGGGGGATATGGCAGGGCAGGTGTTCGTGTTCTTTATCCTCACGGTGGCGGCAGCGGAAGCGGCGATTGGCTTGGCGATTTTGGTGGTTTTGTTCCGTAACCGGCGCACGATCAATGTTGAACAACTTGATGCGATGAAGGGGTAAGCGATGGAAGCAATTTATCTGGCTATTCCGCTTGCACCGTTGTTCGGGGCGATTGCTGCGGGGCTGTTTGGGAAAAAAATTGGACGTGCAGGAGCGCATTGGGTCACGATTTTGGGCGTGGCGGTGGCGTTTTTGCTGTCGGTTTACGTTGCCTATGATGTGATGGGCAATGGTAATAGCTATAACGGTACGGTGTATACGTGGGCAGTGATTGCGGATATTCGGTTTGAAATCGGTTTCATGCTGGATAACCTTAGTACGATGATGATGTTGGTGGTTACGTTTGTTTCCTTGATGGTGCATATTTATACGATTGGCTATATGCACGAAGATCCCGGTTATCAGCGTTTCTTCAGTTATATTTCGTTGTTTACCTTTTCGATGCTGATGCTGGTCATGAGTAACAACTTTTTGCAGTTGTTCTTTGGCTGGGAAGCGGTTGGGTTGGTGTCGTATTTGCTCATTGGTTTTTGGTTTAAGAAAGATACCGCGATTTACGCCAATATGAAGGCGTTTCTGGTGAATCGGGTGGGGGATTTCGGGTTTTTGCTGGGGATCGCGGCGGTATTACTGTATTGCGAAACTTTAGATTATGTACAGGTTTTTGCGCGCATACCACAGTTGTCTGGGGCTAACGATTTTAAGGTGTTTGAGGATACGAAGTGGCACATTCCAACCGTTATTGCCATTTTGTTGTTCATTGGAGCGATGGGTAAGTCGGCGCAAGTACCTTTGCATGTGTGGCTACCAGACTCGATGGAAGGCCCGACACCAATTTCAGCGTTGATTCATGCAGCAACGATGGTAACAGCCGGGATTTTCATGGTGGCTCGGATGTCCCCTATCTTTGAGCTGTCAGATACGGCATTGAATTTGATCCTGATTATTGGGGCGACTACGGCTTTCTTTATGGGGCTGATTGGGATTGTACAGAATGATATTAAGCGGGTGGTGGCTTATTCCACGCTATCACAGCTTGGTTATATGACTGTGGCATTAGGAGCCTCAGCTTATTCGGCCGGGGTTTTCCATCTGATGACTCACGCATTTTTTAAAGCATTACTGTTCTTGGCGGCTGGTTCTGTAATCATTGCGATGCACCATGAGCAGGATATTCGCAAAATGGGTGGGCTGAAAAAGTATATGCCGATTACGTATTGGACTTCCCTGATTGGTTCATTGGCATTGATTGGTTTCCCTGGTTTTTCCGGTTTCTTTTCCAAAGATCTGATTATTGAAGCGGTACACGAATCACATCTGTGGGCGGCTGGTTACGCTTATACGCTGGTATTGTTAGGTGTGTTTGTCACGGCTTTTTATAGTTTCCGTATGTTCTTCTTGGTGTTCCATGGTAAAGAGCGCTTTGACACACATGGGCACGGTCATGATGATCACGGTCATCATGGGCACGGTGACAAGCCACATGAGTCACCGTGGGTTGTAACAGTTCCCTTGATTGCTTTGGCAATTCCGTCGGTGTTTGCCGGATATTTGTTGGATCCAATGGTGGTTGGTTCATTTTTTAAGAATGCAATCTTTGTCAATGATGCTGCACATGGTTTTGACTTAGGGTTGAAAAGTTGGTTATCAGCACATTTGGCAATTGAGCATATGAGCGCTGAGTATCATGGTGTAATGGGTTTCATCCTGCATGGTTTGATGGCACCACCTTTCTGGTTGGCAATGGCTGGGTTGGCTACTGCGTGGTTTATTTACTTGAAAGATGATTCACTGGCGCGTTGGGCGTATGACAAGTTCCGCTGGCTGCATACCTTGTTGGACCGTAAGTATTATTTGGATGATTTTAATCAGAATGTGTTTGCGAAAGGATCGGTCAGTTTGGGTAATGGGCTGTGGTCTTTCGGCGAGCGGGTGATGATTGATGGTTTTGTGGTGAATGGCGCAGCAAAAGCAGTCGGATGGTTTTCTGGTGTGATGCGTCATCTTCAGACCGGGTATTTGTATCACTACGCCTTTTCGATGGTGGCAGGCATCTTGTTGATGCTTACTTGGTTTTTGTTTTTCTAATCCCGTTCTGTTGGCTTTAACTGGAATTGCACATGCTTGATTTGCCAATACTGAGTTTGTTGATCTGGTTGCCGATTATCGGTGGCTTAGGTGTATTAATTGTGGGCGATCGTTCTGGCGCTAAACAGTTTGCACTGGGAATTGCGTTACTGACGTTTGTGATCAGTTTACCGTTGTATACGTACTTTGTACCTAGTACTGCTGAGATGCAGTTTGTGGAATTTATCCCTTGGGTTGAGGCGTTTAAGATTAATTACCATCTGGGGGTGGATGGCATTTCTATGCCATTGATTCTGCTGAATACCTTTATTACGGTGATGGTGGTGATCGCGGGTTGGGAAGTGGTTACGTATCGAATTTCCCAATATATGGCGGCTTTTTTGATTATGGCGGGGATTGTCAACGGGGTATTTGCGGCGCTGGATGCGATGCTGTTCTATATCTTGTTTGAGGCGATGCTGATTCCGCTGTTTTTGATCATTGGGATTTGGGGTGGAGCACGTCGGGTGTATGCCACGATCAAATTTTTCCTGTATACCTTTTTCGGTTCGGTGTTTTTGCTGATCAGTTTGATCTACCTGTATCAATTGGGTGGCAGTTTCGCGGTGGCAGATTTACATAAATTGCCAATAGATATTATTCCGCAAACTTTGATTTTCTTGTCATTCTTGCTGGCTTTCGGGGTGAAAGTGCCGATGTGGCCGGTGCATACGTGGTTGCCGGATGCGCACGTGGAAGCGCCTACAGGTGGTTCGGTGATTTTGGCGGCGATTACATTAAAAGTCGGTGGCTATGCATTCTTGCGGTTTGCCTTGCCGATTGTGCCGGATGCGGCAGCACAATTAGATTGGTTAGTTATTCTAATGTCACTGACAGCAGTGGTGTACATTGGTTTTGTGGCTTTGGTGCAGCAGGATATGAAAAAGTTAGTGGCTTATTCTTCCATTGCACACATGGGGTTTGTTACCTTGGGCTTTTTCGTGATCTATGGCATTGCGAAGAATACGCTAAATATCAGTGGTGCGATGAATAGTGCCGTGTTGGCAATTCAGGGCGGTATGGTGCAGATGGTTTCGCACGGCTTTATTTCTGGCGCTATGTTCTTGTGTATCGGTGTTTTGTACGATCGGATGCATACGCGTGACATCAATGCCTATGGAGGGGTTGCTAATAGGATGCCTACGTTTGCAGCTTTGTATGTGTTATTTGCGATGGCGAATACGGGCTTGCCAGGTACATCGGGGTTCGTGGGTGAATTCATGGTTATTCTGGCGAGCTTTCGTGCAAGTCCGTGGATTGCCTTCGCCGCCGCAACGACTTTGATTGTTGGGGCTGCTTATACACTTTGGTTAGTCAAGCGGGTCATGTTTGGTGAGGTGAAAAATGCTGAAGTGGCTACCTTGCAGGATCTTGGTCGGCGGGAGTTTTGGATGTTGGCGATATTAGCGGCGGCAGTATTATTACTGGGCTTGTGGCCTCAACCCTTGACGGATGTGATGGAAGTGTCAATCAAAAATCTGTTGTCTCAGGCTTTGCAAAGCAAGGTATGTAGTGGATTCGCAGGGGGATGCCCATAATGAATATTGTGATTGCGATGCCGGAGATTTTTCTGCTGAGCACGATCTGCTTGATTTTATTGCTGGACGTTTTTTTACGCGAAGATTGCCGCATGATTACTTATTTGCTGACGCAAGTGGCGTTGCTGGCAACGGCATTATTGGCTTATGGTGCAATGGACGGCGAGAAAACGACGGGTCTGAATGGCATGTATGTGCGTGACGATCTTGCTGGTGTATTGAAAATTAGCATTTTGTTACTAACCTTTGTGGTGTTTGTGTATGCCCGCAAGTATCTGAAAGATAGAACGATATGGGTGAGTGAGTTTTTCCTGCTAGGCTTGTTTGCTGTGTTGGGAATGTTGGTGATGGTATCTGCTAATCATTTGCTGGTGGTCTATTTGGGATTGGAGTTGTTGGCACTGTCGATGTACGCACTGGTGGCGTTTAATCGTGATGATGGGCGTTCTTCTGAAGCAGCAATGAAGTATTTTGTGCTGGGGGCGATAGCTTCCGGTTTGTTGCTGTATGGGATTTCGATTCTGTATGGATTAAGCGGGAAGTTGGAGTTTGCTGAAGTACTGACTTATGTTAGTTCCCAAAATGTGCTAGAAAATATTCCACTGCTATTTGCACTGGTGTTCATCGTGGCAGGGATTGCATTTAAATTTGGCGCAGTGCCTTTTCATATGTGGGTTCCTGATGTGTATCAAGGCGCTCCAACAGCGGTAACTATGTTTCTAGGTAGTGTACCGAAAGTCGCTGCGTTAGCGATGTTGTTACGTGTATTAGCTGAATCTATGGGGGCGGCTCAACCGGGTTGGGCGCAGCTATTATTGGTCTTCGGTTTACTCTCGGTATTTCTCGGTAATTTGATTGCTATAGCACAGTTCAACCTCAAGCGGATGCTGGCGTATTCTACCATTGCACATATGGGGTTCATTTTGTTAGGGGCACTGACGGGAACAACGGAAGGTTACAGTGCGGCACTGTTTTATACGATTACTTACGCCATGATGGCAGCAGGTGGTTTTGCCATTTTGATTTTGTTGGGGCGCGAAGGCTTTGAGGCGGAAACTCTGGATGATTTGAAAGGTTTGAACGAGCGTAATCCGTGGTATGCCTTTATTATGATGGTATTCTTATTTTCAATGGCTGGTATTCCTCCAACCGTGGGCTTCTACGCGAAATTGTCGATTATTCAGGCGGTTATGCAGGCGGGTTATTTGTGGCCTGCGGTGTTCATGGTGGTGATGTCGGTGATCGGGGCGTATTATTATTTGCGTGCCATCAAAATGATATACTTTGATAAGCCGGAACAAACTGCGCCGATTCAGGCTGAACTTGATTTTAATATACTGATTAGTGTAAATGGTGTACTCATGGTGCTATTGGGATTGTTCCCAAGTGCGTTAATGGGTGTTTGTTCAGCAGCAATGGTCGCTAGTCGTTTATGAATTTATCAGTTTTACAGTGGGGCTTTCTTGGCCTCGCTTTTGTGTTGGCCAACCTGCCATGGTTAAGTCAGCGTTGCTTTTTGATCCTGCAATGTGAAAACAAGTCCGCCTGGTTGCGTTTGCTGGAATGGTTTGTTTTGTATTTCGTGGCTGGTGGTCTGGCGCTGTTGTTGGAGCAGCGTGCGATGGGGACAATACACGTTCAGGACTGGGAATTTTACGCCGTTACCTTGGCTTTGTTTCTGGTGTTTGCATTTCCTGGCTTCATTTATCGCCATGTACGTTAATTTCGGGTTTTGTTTCGATAATGCTTGCAAGGTACAAACCTTTGCTTTATAGTTCGCTCCTCTGATGCGGGGTGGAGCAGTCTGGCAGCTCGTCGGGCTCATAACCCGAAGGTCGCAGGTTCAAATCCTGCCCCCGCTACCAAATATAAGAAGGCCCCTATCAGGGCCTTTTTTATTATGTGCTACCCAGTAAAGTACCCAAGACGTAATGCAAGAAAGATTAGATACGCTAATTAACACCACCGTAACCGGTCTCGGTTATGATTTGTGGGGGTATGAATACCGTCCACAGACAGAAAGCGCGTTACTGCGTATCTTTATCGACTCAGACCAAGGCATTACAGTTGATGATTGTGGACGTGTAAGCAATCAGTTGAGTGCCTCGCTCGATGTGGAAGACCTTATTCCGGTAGCTTATATTCTTGAAGTGTCTTCCCCTGGTATTGACAGGGTGTTATTCATTCCTGAGCATTATGCTCGGTATGTGGGTAAACACATTAAAGTGCGCACCCGTCTTCCCGTAGAAAAGCGTCGTAACTTCGTTGGCAAGTTGCAGGCTGTGAATGACAGCCATATCTTCATGGAAGTGGAAGGCACAGTCTTTGAGATTCCTTACGATATTATTGATCGTGGGCGAGTCGTTCTGGATATTCGACCTCAGCGCAAGGGCGGTAAACACGCATGAATAAAGAAATTCTCTACGTTGTTGATGCAGTCTCCAATGAAAAAAATGTCAGCAAGGAACTTATTTTCCAAGCGGTAGAAACCGCCTTGGCAATGGCTACCCGCAAGCGTTACGGTATGGGTATTGATGCACGTGTATCGGTTAATCGCCAGACGGGTGATTATGAGACTTATCGTCGTTGGAAAGTCGTTGATGACGAAGATCCTGAGTTTGAAAGTCCTGAACGCCAGATTTTAGAAAGCTATGCCAAAGATCGTGGTTTCGATGTGGCGATCGGCGATTATGTTGAGGAATCTATCCCATCCGTCGAGTTTGGACGTATTGCCGCCCAAACGGCCAAACAAGTGATTGTTGCCAAGGTACGTGAAGCTGAGCGTGAAAAAGTTGTTTCTGCTTATCGTGATAAAGTCGGACATTTGATCATGGGAGTAGTTAAACGTGCTGACCGTAAAGGTATTGTGCTGGATTTGGGTGAAAACGCTGAGGCATTTATTCCACGCGAAGAAATGATTCCAGGTGAAATGCTACACGTTGGTGCACGGGTCAGAGGGTATCTGAAAGAAATTCATCAAGACATGCGTGGTCCACAAATTATTGTGAGTCGTTCAGATGTTAATTTCCTGATTGAACTGATGAAACTGGAAGTTCCTGAAGTCAGTCAGGAAATGATTGATATAATGGGGGCTGCTCGTGATGCAGGTTCCCGTGCTAAAGTAGCCGTTCGTGCTAACCTGCCGAACATTGATCCCATTGGTGCTTGTGTAGGGATGCGTGGTTCGCGTATTCAAACTGTGACCAACGAACTGGGCGGCAAAGAGCGTGTCGATATCGTTCTCTGGAATGAAGATATCGCAACCTATGTGATGAATGCTATGGCTCCGGCTGAAGTACTTTCTATCGTTGTTGATGAAGAAAGTAAAAGCATGGACATTGGTGTGGATGGCGAAAAGCTGTCACAGGCCATTGGGCGTGGCGGTCAAAATGTGCGTCTTGCCAGCGAATTAACTGGCTGGACGCTCAATGTGATGAGCGTTGAAGAGGCAGAGGCGAAGACTCAGGCAGAACAACAAGCTATCATCAATTTGTTCATGGAAAAACTTGACGTTGATGAGGAAGTCGCTGTAATTCTGGTTGAAGAAGGTTTTTCCACCCTCGAAGAAGTTGCCTATGTGCCGATTGAAGAGTTCATGGCAATTGAAGGTTTCGATGAAAGCCTTGTTAATGAATTGCGTGACCGCGCCCAAACCGCGTTGTTGTCACAAGCCATTTCACAGGATAGTCACTTGCCAGCAGCAGACCTTCTGCACATGGATGGCATGGATGATACCTTAGCCTTTAAGTTGGCAACCCAAGGTATTTGTACGATGGAAGATCTGGCAGAACAATCCGTGGATGAACTCATGGAGTTGGCTGACATTGATGAAACACGTGCAGCCAGTTTGATTATGAAAGCTCGTGAACCTTGGTTTGCGGACGATAAAGCAGAAGCTTAATTCTGCGGGAGGAAGGAATAGATGTCGGACATAGCAGTCAAAAAACTTGCCGAGATGATCAACGCTCCCGTTGAAGTTCTGCTCAAGCAGCTACAGGATGCCGGTATTCATGTTAATGGCTCAGATGCATGGATTACCGATGCGCAGAAGCTGAAATTGTTGGCGCACATTCGTCAAGGTGCAGCACCAGTGAGTAATTCTGGCAATAAAATTACGTTGAAGCGTCGTTCCACTAGCGAAATGACGGTTGGCGCGGGTGGTGCGCGTAGCAAAACGGTTAGTGTTGAAGTGAGACACAAGAAAACGTTTGGTGCGGGCGTTAAACCACCAGAGCAAACGACCGCTGACTCGCAACCCCCAACATCATCTGCTACAACTGGTGGTGCAGTACGACTCAGCCGTACTGAAGAATTAGCACGGCAATTATCTGCTGAACGTCAAGCACGAGAATCTGCGGTACAGAAAGCCGAGCAAGGACGTCGCCAGCTTGAAGCCAAGCGTATGGAGCAGCGCCAGCCTGCTGCTGTTGAACCGCCTCAACCAGAGCCTTCAACACCTGCTGCTGTTGCACCCGTAGAACCAGTGTCTAATCCAGTAATCGAAGAGGTGAACATCCCACCTGTTGCTGAAGTATCAGCCGTTGTTGTCTCTGACGTCATAACGCTGCCGATTAATATAGAGAGTACTCCTGCGGCAATTACTGCCGCTGAGATAGACGTTACTAAACCAGTATCTCCTGTTCATGTTGTGTCACCTGAAATGCCAGTTGTCACTAGTGCTGATACTAGCAGCAGTACAGAACTGACTGAGAACTTGAGTGCTAGAGAGCAACGTGAAGTTGTCGTGGCAGCGGCAAGGGAAGAAGCGGCATCTGCTCTGAAACGGCGTCCCTCCAAGTTGAAGCCGAAGCCATCGTTAGCACCGCGCGAAGTGGCTGATGTCAGCGAGCCTGAAGCAGAAAAAGCGGTTGTAGTGAATACCACGGTTGAGAAGTACACAGAAGTGGTGGCATCGTCTGACGATAAGCGTGTTGATAAAAAGTCATCCAAAAATAAAGTGGCTGGGCGTGGTGGACGCGAAGAATTGCATGTTCCGGCTGGTAACCGCCCTGGTAAAAAGAAGGGGGGTGGCGGTCGGCGTGAAGCCTTCAAGCCAGATACACGTCAACAGAGCAATGCTAAGCATGGTTTTGAAAAACCGACAGTCCCTGTCGTTAAAGAAATTGAAATCCCGACGACCATCGTTGTTTCTGACTTGGCGCAAAAACTGGCTATTCGTGCGACTGATATTATCAAAGCGATGATGAAAATGGGCATGATGATGACCATTAATCAGGCTATTGACCAAGATACTGCAATTCTGGTGACAGAAGAGTTAGGCCATAAAGCCAAACCGATGCAAGAAATGGATGATGCTGCATTATTAGCGGCGATGATCGGACAAGATGCGACCGAATACGAAGTGAAGCCGCGTCCACCTGTCGTCACGATTATGGGACACGTTGACCATGGTAAAACCTCCTTACTCGACTATATCCGTAAAACGCGGGTTGCAGCAGGGGAAGCCGGAGGCATTACGCAGCATATCGGCGCTTACCATGTAGACACTGATCACGGCACGGTAACTTTCCTTGATACACCCGGTCATGCAGCCTTTACCAAAATGCGGGAGCGTGGTGCGCAAGTGACGGATATTATTATCCTGATCGTTGCGGCTGATGATGGTGTTATGCCTCAAACCAAGGAAGCTATCAAACATGCGAAAGCAGCCGGTGTGCCTATGGTGGTGGCGATCAACAAGATCGACAAGCCAGCCGCAGACCCTGATAGAGTATTGAGCGAGTTATCGCAGAACGAAGTCCAGACTGAGGCATGGGGGGGGGATGTTCCGGTCGTACAAATTTCTGCTAAAACCGGTCAAGGTATTGACGAATTGCTGGAAACTTTGTTGTTGGTCGCTGAAGTCCAAGAATTGACTGCTCCAACAGAGGCTCCAGCGACGGGCAACGTGATTGAAGCCAGTATTGAAAAAGGTCGTGGTGCGGTAGCAACGGTGTTGGTACGCAGTGGTACGTTGCGTCGTGGCGATTTGTTACTGTGTGGTTCTGAATATGGTCGGGTACGTGCCATGTTTGATGAAGCAGGCCGCCCCGTAAAAGAAGCAGGCCCTTCGATTCCGGTGGCAGTGTTGGGGCTTTCTGCCGCACCTGATGCGGGTGATGAAGTGGTCGTGTTGAATGACGAACGCAAAGCGCGTGAAATTGCGGAATTGCGTCGTGAAAAGCAACGTGATACCCGCTTCGCGGCACAACACGTCAGTAAATCAGAAGATTTCTTCACGCAAGTGAAGGCCAGTGAGCGTGCTCAGGTAAATGTCCTGATCAAAGCTGACGTACAAGGCAGTGTCGAAGCTTTGCGTAATGAATTGCTAAATCTGTCAACAGATGAAGTTGAAGTGCGTGTGGTCGCTGCCGGTGTCGGTGGTATCAGTGCCAGTGATGTGGATTTGGCTTCTGCATCTCGTGCTACGATGATCGCTTTTAATGTGCGTACTGACGCGACAGCTCGTAAGACGGCTGCTGATAACGGTGTCACTATCCGCTACTACAGCATTATCTATGAAGTCATTGATGACATTAAGTCGGTGATGAGTGGCTTGTTGTCACCTGAAGTTCGCGAAGTCTTTGTGGGCTTGGCAGAAGTTCGCGACGTATTCCGTTCTTCAGCATTGGGTCAAGTGGCTGGGTGCTTGGTGGTGGATGGCGCGATGCGTCGCAGTCTGCCGATTCGCGTCCTGCGTGATAATGTGGTTATTTTCAACGGCGAACTGGAATCCTTGCGTCGCCACCGTGATGACGTGAAAGAAGTCCACATGGGGACAGAATGCGGTATCGCGGTCAAAGACTACAATGATGTGCGTAAAGGCGACCAGATCGAATGCTATGAACGCATTCAAGTGGCACGGAAGATTTAAGCTATGCCACACCATTCGCACCCTCATGGCTTTGCCCGTGCCGACCGGGTTGGTGAACAGATCCGCCGCGATTTGGCGTTGCTGATTCGTGATCGGGTTAAAGACCCACGTGTGGGTATGGTGACGTTGTTAGATGTGGAGGTCTCAAAAGATTTCGCACATGCCAAAATCTGGTTTGATGCCTTGCAAGCTGAGCAGGGTTTGGAAGCGCAAGAAGCACTCAATCACGCGGCGGGTTTTTTGCGCCGTGAGTTGGGGCATTTGTTGAAATTGCGGATGACCCCAGCGTTGCATTTCTTTTACGACGATACCCAGTCACGAGGGAATGCATTATCAGCGTTGATCGCTAAAGCGGTGGCTTCTGATCGGCATGATGACGACGAGTCTGACCCTGATGACGGTACTACCACAGGCACGGCTGAATCTTGAGTCGCCATCGCTTTCGTAAACTTAACGGTATTCTGTTGCTGGACAAAGCCTTGGGTGTGTCCAGTAATAAAGCATTGCAGGATGCACGTTTTCTGTTTCAGGCTGAAAAAGCAGGGCATACGGGCAGTTTGGATCCGCTGGCTTCGGGTATGTTGCCAGTCTGTTTTGGTGAAGCCACCAAGGTTTCCGCTTTCTTACTCGATTCTGATAAACGTTATGTTACCACGGCAACTCTGGGGTATGTGAGTACCACAGGGGATGCTGAAGGTGAAAAACTTAATCCGCGCTCCATTCCTGACACCAGTGATGCCGAATTAGAAGCCGTGCTGGTGCAATTTCGTGGCGGGATTAGCCAAATTCCACCGATGTATTCCGCACTGAAAAAAGATGGGCAGCCGCTTTATAAGCTGGCACGTCAGGGGTTGGAAGTGGAACGTGCTGCCCGTGACATCACCATTCATTCCTTGACCGTATTGGAACGCACCGAAAACACCCTCACGTTGGATGTTGTGTGTAGCAAAGGCACGTACATTCGCACGCTGGTCGAAGACATTGGTGAACGACTGGGGTGCGGAGCCTATGTTTCCATGTTGCGGCGTGAGTCTGTTGACCCGTTTGGCGCATTCCGCATGTACAGATTGGAAGAGCTGCGCACATTAGCAGAGCAAAGTGTTGAAGCCTTGGATGCAGTGCTGTTGCCGTTGGATACCGCCTTACCCCATTTGCCTGCGATTACTGTCGACGATGCGGTGATTACCCGTCTGCGGCAAGGTCAAAAGGTGCGGACTGATCATGAGGCGGCTGAATTAATGCGCATTTACAGCGACTTTGGTGAATTCATTGGCTTGTGTGAGTCGACTCATGGCGTACTGATTCCACGGCGTTTACTGGCCTATTCGAGCCTTTAAAGTCCCATGTGCAGGTACTTGATTTCCATGTACTCGTCAATACCGTATTTAGAACCTTCACGCCCTAGCCCTGAGCTTTTTTGTCCCCCAAAGGGGGCGACTTCGGTGGAAATAACGCCACTGTTAATGCCCACCATGCCGTATTCCAAGGCTTCGGAGACGCGCCATACCCGCCCAATATCACGCGCATACACATAAGCAGCAAGGCCGAATTCGGTATCATTAGCCATCTGGATAGCCTCTGCCTCTGTCTCAAACTTGAATAGTGGGGCAACAGGGCCAAAAATTTCTTCTTTAGCAACCCGCATCGTTGGTAATACGTTAGTCAGCACGGTGGGAACATAAAACGTGCCACCCAAGGCATGTCGCCGCCCCCCGTTAAGAATGTTTGCCCCGCCTGCGACAGCATCGGCAATCAGGCTTTCGACTTTGCACAAAGCGGCTTCGTCAATCAAAGGGCCTTGAGTAACGTCAACCTCTGTACCATGCCCGACTTTGAGGGTTGTCACGGCTTGTGCGAGTTTTTCCGCAAAGGCGTTATAGACGCTGGCTTGCACCAAAAAGCGGTTAGCACACACGCAGGTTTGCCCGGAATTGCGGTATTTCGAGGCCATAGCACCCGCCACGGCAGCATCAAGATCGGCATCATCAAACACGATAAATGGGGCATTGCCGCCCAGTTCCAAGGACAGTTTTTTCAGGGTTGGGGCGCATTGCTGCATCAGTAAGCGTCCGACGGCAGTGGAGCCGGTGAAGCTCAGTTTACGCACTTTTTCATTAGCCGTCAGTTCGCCGCCAATGACACGAGGGTCGCCTGTGATTACGTTGAAAATGCCCGCAGGGATACCGGCTTGCTCGGCAAGCACTGCCAATGCCAATGCTGATAAGGGGGTTTGTTCGGCAGGTTTGACCACCATCGCACAGCCTGCGGCGAGAGCGGGCGCAACTTTGCGGGTGATCATCGCAGTGGGAAAATTCCATGGGGTAATCGCGGCACACACGCCGACGGGTTCTTTGATGACCACAATCCGGCTATTGGGAAAAGGTGAGGGAATCACATCACCGTAAGTGCGTTTACCTTCTTCGGCAAACCATTGAATGAAGGCTGCCGCATAAGCAATTTCGCCGCGTGCTTCCGCCAGTGGTTTGCCTTGTTCGGCAGTCATGAGTTGGGCAAGGTCTTCTTGATGCGCCAGTATGAGTTGATGCCATGCATGAAGGACTTTAGCGCGGGCGGCGGCGGTGCGTTTGCGCCAATCGGGTTGTGCAAGGGCTGCGCCATCAATAGCGGCACGGGTTTGCGCCGCGCTGCAAGCGGGTACGGTGGCGATGATTTTGCCTGTAGCTGGGTTAGTCACGCTGAGGGTGTCGCCGGTATCTGCGGTTACCCATTCACCATTGAGGTAGCATTCGGTGCGTAACAAAGCTGGGTTATTTAGCGTTAACATGCGGGGTTCCTTTGCGAATGTTCACAATTGTTTTGCATCGGGGGAAGCCGCTGCATCCCCAAAATACGCCGTATTTACCTTCACGTTTGACCATGGGTTTGCCACAAGCGGGACAGGTTTGTTTTTCGTCCACATTTGCTGGTGTGTCAGCGGCGGGAGGTACAGGTAATACCGTCGGTGTTTCTGGTAACGTACCCACACTGGCCTTGGCGCGTGCCAAGACTTTTAATAGCCAGTTTTGCTGTTTTTCCATAAATTGTTCTAACAGCATTTCCCCATTAGCAACGGCTTCAAGTGCTTGTTCCCATGCGGCGGTGAGTGCGGGGTCTTTGACTGCATTGGGTAACATGCTGATCAGGGCAATACCTTTGGGGGTGACGCGCAGGTATTTTTTTTTGCCTTCGCGCTCTAGGAGTTTACGTTGTAAGAGCGTTTCAATAATGGCAGCACGGGTGGCTTCGGTACCGATTCCGGCATTTTCTTTGAGAATGGCTTTGAGTCTGGGGTTTTCGACCAGCTTAGCAATGCCTTTCATGGCTTGGATGAGTGTGCCTTCCGTATAAGGTGGCGGCGGTTTGGTTTGACGTTTGAGCAATTCGGTGTCTTGAATAAGTACGCTGTCACCGACGGTTAGCGTGGGTAGCGCTTGGCTCTCAGGCGAATCCGGTACGCTGGCGTCACCGGGTTCTTGGTAAGCAATTTTCCAGCCCACAACACGATCTACCCGCCCGGATGCGCGAAATAACCAGCCTTGGCAATCGAGTTCGATCACACTTTGGTCGTATTCGTAGGCGGGGAAAAACTGTGCCAGATAACGTTTACGGATCAAGTCGTAAATAAAAAACTCGGCTTCCGATAAACGCTCAATACTGCCCTTGGCCGCAGTGGGAATAATCCCATGGTGGGCAGTGACTTTGCTGTCATTCCACGCTTTGCTTCTGAGCTTGGGATTGGCTTGTGCCACTAATTCCGTTAGGTTGCGGTCGGTTTGGAGCAGTGCTTGGAAGACATTCGGTGCATCGGCATGTTGCGAAAACGGTAAGTAGCCACAATCCGTGCGGGGGTAGGTGGTAAGTTTGTGCGTTTCGTATAAGGCTTGGGCAACATCAAGTACCTGTTTAGCACTCATGCCCCAGCGCCGAGAGGCTTCGACCTGCAAACCGGAAAGCTCGTAGGGTAGAGGGGCATTCTGCCGTTTGCGCTCGGTGTCGCAACGTAGCACGTTAGCTGCCTGTCCTTTGCAGTTTGCAGCCACCTGTTCTGCTAAGGCACTATCAATGCAGCGGCCTTCATCATCAATGCCTTGCTTGCTTTTGGGGGGAATCCAGTTGGCCTTGAAAGTTTGCTCGGCTTCAGGCGGCAAGCAAGCGGCACTGACATCCCAGTAATCCAGTGGTTCAAAGTGTTTGATGTGTTCGTCCCGATCAGCGACCAGCCGCAGGGTTGGGGTTTGCACGCGCCCTACGCTTAACGCCCCGCTTTTTGCACCAAGTTGCCCATTGCATTGGGCAGCAAGGGTATAGGCACGGCTCAAGTTCATGCCCACGAGCCAGTCAGCCCGGCTGCGTGCTAAACCGGCTTGGTAGAGTTTTTCGGTTTCCGCTCCCGGTTTGAGTTGCCCCAACGCTTTACGGATGCTGGCATCATCCAACGCTGATAACCACAGGCGTGACACTCGTCCATAGTAACGGCATATGTCGAGCACTTCGCGGGCAATCATTTCACCTTCACGGTCGGCGTCGGTGGCAATGACGACATGTTGGGCTTTGGCGAGGAGTGCTTTGATCACTTTAAATTGCTTTGCACCGGATTTTTTGACTTCCAGTTTCCACTGCTGCGGCAAAATGGGTAGGGAGGCAAAATGCCAGCGTTTATATTGCTCGCCATAGGCTTCTGGCTCAGCGTGTTCCAGCAAATGCCCGAAACACCAGGTCACAAGAATTCCTTGGCCCTGTAAGTAGCCATCGCCGCGCCCATTTGCACCTAAAACACGGGCAATATCCCGCGCTTGGCTGGGTTTTTCACACAAATACAGCATGGTTATTAGAGGGTAGGTTAATCATTTACAGCATCATAGGCATTTCTAGGGTCAGCGGCAAACCTTGTGATGCAAGGAAGTGGCTGTTAGCTCTTTTATTTTTGAGTTCGGCCTGTTACTCTTTGGAATGCTTCCTGCTGAAGCGGCTACGCTGGTTTAATCTGCTCCTGTGTTCTTAAGCTTGAGTGTTTTAAGGTTAAACGCACCATAATATTAAATGCTGAATTCAGCTAAAATCAAAGAGCAATAGATGGTAATAACCCTGTTTGAATAGGTCAGTTGAGGCGATGAATGAGTAAGAAATCTTCTTCAGGAAGTTTTGATATTATTTTAGATATGGAATACGTTGGCGGTCGGGATAATTTGTGTTTGTCTTTTGGCGCAGGTTTATTTAGAAAATTGGGTTGGGCTTCAGGTGATTGGCTAGCGTTTGATACCAGTGAAGTTGGGCAGATTGCCTTTAAGCAAGTTGCAGAGCCTTCAGAAACAACATTCAATCTGCGGAAAATTAAACTTCAATCAGGCTTTTATAAAATTTGCTTTTATTCGCCATTATATACTTTTCCGAAAGCGGTGGAATTATCCAAAGAAAAAGCCTCGTTTAATGTGAATACCTGGACGCTGACGTTGCATATCCCTGAGGAATACCAAGTATCACAATTACCGCCAATGCAAACGACACGAACGTTAACGGTAGATGATATTGCAGCAGCATTTAGTAAATTGTAAAGTGCGGGTCAGTTAAATAGAGTTGCGCCGTAATATTACCAGATGTTGCATATCTAACTCGAAACACACGGTTTCCCCAATGGCGTATTCTTGGTGACTAGGGGCAAGCGCGAGTAGTTGGCTATTATCTTGCAAACCCAGTACATACAGATATTCTGCACCTCTGAATACCCGTGAAACGACTTTGGCTTTACGGGGTGCATCCGCGACTAAGCGCAGGTCGTCGGGGCGGATTAAGACATCCACAGGGCATTCTGGCTGGCACTCAAGCGGTACTTCACCCCGTACTGCGCCAAGTAAGGTCGATACGGTGTCATGGTTGAAGACTGTGCCAGCAATGAGAGCGCCTTGCCCAATAAACCCCGCTACAAACTGATTCACCGGCTGGTGATACAAATTGTAACCCGTGTCCCATTGCTGCAAACGCCCGCTTTGCAACACGCCGATTTCATCCGCCATTGCAAAGGCTTCGTGCTGGTCGTGCGTGACCAAAATTGCGGTCATGCCTTCACGTTTGAGAATATCGCGCACTTCCCGCGCCAACATTTCGCGCAATTCCACGTCTTGGCTACCAAACGGCTCATCCAGCAATAGCAAACGTGGTTGCGGCGCAAGGGCGCGTGCCAACGCAATCCGCTGTTGCTGCCCACCGGAAAGCTCATGCGGGTAACGTTTTTCGTAACCGGGTAAATTCACCAATTCCAGCAATTCTGCGACCCGTTTCGCCTTATCCTTGCCCGACTGTTTACGGATGCCGAAAGTAATATTGTCGGTAATGCTCAGGTGTGGAAACAGCGCGTAATCCTGAAACACCATGCCGATATTGCGTTTTTCCGGCGGCAAATGTACATCAGGCGCACTGATCACCTGATCTTTGAGTGTAATTGTGCCACGGGTGACAGGCTCGAAACCGGCAATAGCCCGCAGCAAGGTCGTTTTGCCACAGCCACTTGGCCCCAGCAAACAACCGATTTGCCCGTCTTCCACCGTCAGATTGACATCGTGTACCACCGCATTGCTGCCGTATTCGATGTGAATGTTTTGCAGGACTAACTTGCTCATCAATGTTCCCCAGCCCGCGACCGACTAATCGAACGGCTCAATAAAATCACCGGAATAATCCCTGCCGCCACAATCATCAGCGATGGCAAACCCGCATCCGCCAGCCGTTCATCCGAAGCCAATTCATACGCCCGCACTGCCAGCGTATTGAAATTGAATGGGCGTAAAATCAGTGTGGCAGGCAATTCTTTCAGTACATCCACAAACACCAGCAAAATCGCGGTGAGTAACGAGCCTTTCATCAAGGGCAAATGCAACCGCTGCAACACGCCCAACGGACTCAAGCCCAACGAACGCCCCGCATTATCCAGCGTTGGTTTAATCTTGCCCAAACCCGCTTCCACCGTTTGCAGCGACACCGCCAAAAAACGCACGTTGTAGGCAAACAACAGCGTAAACAACGTGCCACTCAGCAACAAGCCCACATTGCTGTCGAAAAACTGTTTGCTCAGGTGGTTGAGTTGCGTATCCGCCCACGCAAACGGAATCAGCACCCCAATCGCAATCACCGTCCCCGGAATCGCATAGCCCATTGCCGCAATCCGCGAAGCAATATTGACCAACGGATCATTATTCAGTCGCTTGCCATAGCCCAAAATCAACGCCAGCAACAGCGCAAATACCGCCGCCAAACTCGCCAGCATCAAGCTATGCCACACCAGATTGATGAAATCACTGTCCAAGCCTTTGCTGGCAACTTTAATGCTCCAATGCAGCAATTGCCCCACCGGAATCACAAACCCCAACAACAAGGGCAGGGCGCACGCCAACACTGCCGCCACCGCCGTCCAGCCGCGCAAACGGAATTTCGGAATGCGCGAATATTTGCTGGAGGTATGGTGATACCGCGCCCGACTCCGCGACCAACGTTCCAACAGGATCAGCACAAACACAAACCCCATCAGCAACGCTGCCAATTGCGAAGCCGCCGCGTGATCGCCCAGCCCAAACCAAGTACGGAAAATCCCCGTGGTAAAAGTCGAAACGCCGAAATATTGCACCGTGCCAAAATCCGCCAATGTTTCCATCAAGGCCAGCGACAAGCCGGTAATAATCGCCGGACGTGCCAATGGCAACGCCACCCGAAAGAAACTTTGCCACTGGTTTGACCCCAATGTACGGCTCACTTCCAGCACACAAATCGACTGTTCCAGAAACGCCGCCCGCGCCAACAAATACACATACGGGAACAGTACCAAGGAGAGCATGGTGATTGCGCCGCCAAGGGAGCGTACATTCGGGAAGTAATAATCGCCATACCCCCAGCCCGTCAGCTCGCGCAACAAGGTTTGCACCGGCCCCGAAAAATCCAGCATCCCCGTGTAGGTGTAGGCAATAATGTAAGCAGGCATTGCCATCGGCAACAGCAATGCCCATTCAAATAAGCGTCGTCCCGGAAATTCGCACATGCTGTTTAGCCACGCCGCTGGAAGTCCCAGCAGCAATACACCAAACCCCACACCCAACACCAGCCACAGCGTATTCAGCAAATAATCGGTGAGAACCGTTTCGCGCAAATGCTGCCAAACTTCGGGTGCGGGCACGAACACGTAGCCGAACACCGCGAGGATTGGCAAAGCAGTAAGCAATGCCATGCTCAATAGCACGGCACGCCAGAGTAACGGCTTTATTTCCAACCGGCTTTGTCCATGATCTTGACCGCTTCAGCATTGTGTTTGCCGAGTTCGGACAAGTTCAGGCTATCCGCTTTGAATTCGCCCCAGCCTTTGAGCATGTCACTGGGGGCAATCCCGGCTTTCACGGGGTATTCCTGATTGGCTTCGGCGTACCATTTTTGCGATTCGTCGTTAACCAAGAATTCCATCAGTTTGATGGCGTTATCCTTGTTTTTGGCAGTTTTGGTGACAGATGCGCCGCTGATATTGATGTGTGTGCCACGGTCGGATTGATTAGGCCAGAAGATTGCGACTTTTTCCGCAGCGGCTTTGTCTTCCGCCTCTTCACCCGTCAGCATTTGCCCGTAATAGTAGGTGTTGGCAAGCGCAATGTCGCATTGCCCAGCCGCTGCTGCTTTGATTTGGTCACGGTCGCCGCCTTCGGGTGGACGCGCAAAGTTTTTCACCAAACCGTCCGCCCATGCCTGTGCCTTTTCCGCGCCGTTCACTGCAATCATCGAACCCAGCATTGACTGGTTGTAGATATTGTCGGAAGAGCGTACACAAATGCGACCTTTCCATTTCGGATCAGCCAAATCTTCGTAAGTGGAAAGTTCTTCCGGCTTCACTTTGTCTTTCACGTAAAAGATCGGGCGGGCGCGGGACGTGAGGCCAAACCACTGATGCGAAGGGTCACGTAGGTTTTCAGGAATTTCTTTTTTCAAGATTTCGGATTCGACTGGTTGAGTCAGTTCCATTTCTACGGCACGGTATAAACGACCTGCATCCGCCGTCATCAGCAGATCGGCAGGGGTATTTTCCCCTTCAAGTTTAAGGCGTTCCAAGAGTGCATCATCTTTGCCCGTCACAAGGTTAACTTTAATGCCGGTCTGTTCAGTAAATTTGTCGAACAATGGCTTGATCAGTTGTTCTTTACGGGCGGAATAGACGTTGACTTCACCATCAGCGAATGCAGGGGTGGCAATGCTGACAAGCAATAATGACAATGCAATTTTTTTGAACATAGGGTCTGCCTCTATTGCAAACATGAATAAGAAGAGTTCGCATTATCTATATTTCCACTGATAATGCAAGCAATTCTCATTATTTCATTAGGGGGTTAAAATTCGTAAGCCACTTGTAAGGTGACGACATCTTCTTTCGCACCATCATAGCCTTCGTTATTCATGTATTCCGCCGCGAAACTGGCTTTTTCATAAACGGGCATCCGGTAAGCGATACCTGTCGCCGTTTCGGGCAGTTCCAGTGCTTCGGCATCCTTGGTTTGTTGATAGGCCAGCGCCACGGTGCGGTCATTGCCGAGATCAAAACCGACTTCCAGGTTGCTGGCAGAAGGTTTGGTGGTGGTATCGTCTGCCAACGTGATTTCCTCAACGGCAATGTGTTCGGCAATAACATTGAATGCCCCCACTTTACCGGAAGCATGGACACCGACACCCGCTGCGGCCTTATCGTTCACGTCAGAGAGGTAACTTACGCCTGCACTCAGGTTATCGTTGCTGTAATCCAGATTTGCACCGTAGGAGTCGATTTTGTCGCTACCGTTTTCATCGTCTTTGAAAACGTAGGCAGAACCCGACATTGCCCCGGCACTCATTCCCAGTTGCACGGCTTCTTCTTGCGTTTCTGCCAGCTCCAGCGTTAAGGGATCGGACACCATATTGCTGTCGAATTTGCCGAAAGGTACGTACATGCGCCCGGCGGTAATGTCAGTGCCTTCACGCGGGTGGAAGGTGACAGTGGCTTCATCCACGGCGATATTATCGTCGTTTTCACCTTGTTCGTAGAGGAATAGTAGATGTCCGTCGATCTTGTCATTCAGTTTATTGTCGATGCCTAGTTCCACGGTGGGTACGGTGAGGTCACTGGTGTCTCCGTCATCATTGCTGACGAATCCGGCTTCGACTTCGACCACGCCACTCAAGGTGGTTTCGGCGTAAGCGGGGGCAGCAACACTGGCTGCAATCATCAGGCTGAGTAAGGTCTTTTTCATGCTAGAACTCCAAAATTATCGCTTTTTAAGAGCATTGGCTTGTCCGTTTTCATGACAGCACCACATGGTTATCCCACAACGTGTCGGGATAGTGGTGCAGCAGACTGGCTGATGCAGGTTGTAAGGTTGAGGGAAAGGTGTGTATGCCGCCGGTGGCATCCGAGACGAGAAATTGTTGCTTATCCGCCAGAAACGCAATGCCGCTTGGTTCCGGTAGGGGATGCGCGTGCAGGAAACGGTGTTCGCGGGTACTCCAGAAACTGGTGTGATTACCACGAGGTGAGGATACCGCAAGGATGTGTTGCTGCGGGTCATACGCCAAATCCGCCATATAGCCGCTGAAACGTGCCACATCCGCAGTGCTAATGTCGAGCAATTGCAAATCGCCGCCACGTTCTTGCCATGCCACTAACGAAGCAGGTTGCTGGCGGTATAAGTCACCTTCGTATTGCAGCGCTACACCGACATTGCCATCAGCGGTGGCGATCAGGTGGCGAATGCTGAGGTAGCGGTCGGGCAAACGGTATTCGTCGATTTTTTTGCCGCTGGCAGCGTCGATATACACCAAGGAGGGTTGCATGGTGTCGAGGTTGAGTTTGCGCCGCCCGAAATCGGGGTGGGTTTCGATGCCGCCATTGGCGACGACCAGTGTTTTGCCGTCAGGCATGAGTTGGACTTCGTGCGGATCAAGCCCGAAGGTGTCGTATTCGCCCAGATGTTGGAAGGTTTGGCTATCGCGGATGCCAAGTACGCCGCGTTTTGCATCAAAATGGTTTTCGGTGGTGAATAGCACATCGCCTTGGGCAGACAGGCAGCCGTGACCATCAAAATGGTGTCCGGCAGTGGCAGGGATGCGCTGCATACCGTTAGACCAATTGACCACTGCGCATTCAAAGCCGGGGCGTCTGCCAAACAGAATTACCCGCCCATCGTGCAGTGGTAACATGCCATGACCGCGAAACGGCACGGCTTGTGAATCGGTAGTGCCGCTTGCAATATCCAGTCGGGTGAGGAAATGCCCGCCTGCCGGATTATCACTGGCTGAATACAGGATTGTCGCGCAGGGGGTGGCAGCACTGGTGAGTTTCATCAGTTTATTCACGCCTAAGGCTGCACCGAATGTGCCAGCCGTGGTGAGTAATAAAAAGGCGCGGCGATTCATGGTTTAATCCCCATCATTATCGTTAAAACCGAGTTGTACACCCATGACTTTGGCAAGCTGACGTTTGATGCCCATTTGGATGTCGTTACCGAGGTAGTAGTAACCGTCGAGTGCTTTGCTGTTGCCCGTCCTGATCAATTCAAATGGGTCGCTGGCGGGAACCGGCAGTTTGAGGTAATTATCCAGCCGCATTTCCATTGCATCGGCGACGAACTTTTCGATTTCACGTCGGTTATGGTCACGCAGCCATTGCAGAATACCGCCGTCTTTTACAATACGCTGCATTCCTGCGACATTGGCGCGAACGACTTGCACGGAATAGCCACTGCGCCATGCTTCTAGTTGGTAGGCGTTAGAGGTATTCAGCACTTCTTGCTTGCCTTCGGTATTGAGGTCAATGCCTTTGCCAAGTGGATTGCCGATGCGGTTTTTGCTGAACTTCTCGGCGGACTGAAACAGCTTACCCACCAGTAAATCCACTGCTTGACGTGAGCTGGCGAAGGTGGCATTGCCTTTATCAGCAGTGCGGAACGCAGTGGCGTAGCCGTTTTTGTCATTGATCCAAGCCTCGGCAATGGTGTGCAACGTGGTTTGCAATAGCTCGCTGGCGGCTTGCACGTAAGCACAGCGGCGTTTGCCTGTGTCACCTTGGAAGGCGGCAAGCTGGTCAGCATCGCTTTTATCACGGTCGAACAGCAGGAATTCGAATGTGCCTAAGCCTTGCCCACCTACGCCTGCTTTTTCCACTGCTTCCACGGTCAACGGGGATGTAGCGTTTAATAAACCGTTGATCACCGCTTTTTTGGGGGGATTGAAGTTGACCTTGAAGTCAATTTGGTCTTCGATGGCAGGGCCAAACATGAGCGCATCAGTACGATGCCATGCTAGTAGGGTTTCTCCCCAACCTTCGCGCAAAACTTTGAAGTGTTCGGCAGTGGGTTCGCTACAAAAGGTTTTGCTGCGTTGGGTGAGGGTGTTGGCAGTGACATCCAACTCGCGGTACAGCGGGATGATTGCGCCATCGACAACTTGTGCCAGCAATTTGTCTGCATTGGGAATTGGCGTTGCGGGGGCAACAGTCGTGGCCACTTCTTTGACTTCTGTTTCGACTGGTGGGGCCTCGTTTGCCAATAACAGGCTAGGAAGCAGGAGTAGGCAGCAGCCAATTTGTTTAAACATCGTCATTCTCATTACAGCGAGTTCAGGAAGCGCAACAAGGCTTCCCGCTCTGGTTTGTTGAGGGCAAGCACGTTTTGCTTGGCAGGTTCAGCTTCGCCGCCGTGCCAAAGGATGGCTTCCAGCAGGTTGCGGGCGCGTCCATCGTGCAGGAAACGGGTATGTCCACTGAGCTTTGCGGTGATACCAATACCCCACAGCGGTGGAGTGCGCCATTCTTGCCCACTGGCAGCAAAGTCGGGGCGATGGTCGGCTAAACCTGCACCCATATCATGCAGCAAGAGGTCGCTGTATGGCTGATGTGCTTGTGCGGCTAAGGCTGGGAAAGTGGGGATATGGCAAGCCGCACACCCGCTTTGCTTGAATAAGCGTTCACCTTGTAGCACTTGTGGGTCAGTTACCTCACGGCGAGGTGGCACACGTTGGGCGTTAACGTGGAATACCACTTTATCCAGCAGGTCATCAGGAATTTCGGGTTTGCCGCCGTCAGGCAGGTGGTGGCAATCGGTTTGTGCAGCCGTGCAGGGCTGTTCGGGAAAACGGGTATTGGTAATGCCAATGTCGTTACGGAAGGCATCCGCACTTTGCTGGGCAATACTGGGTTGGTTCGCTTTCCAGCTAAACCGTCCCAGTACGATTTGCTGTTGCTGGATGTCCCACACTTGGTTGGCTTTGCCGGAAATACCGTCGTCGTTTTTATCGTCGGGGTCGGCATTGGCGAGAATTTCGGCGGCGGGGATGCTTTCCAGCAAGCCCATGCCGAACAATGCCGGGGCAACGCGCACGGAGTGCTGTACGTCGGGGTGCATTGCGCCGTAGTTCAAACTATCGAGATGCAGCTTAGGTTGTTGCAGGGTGTAAGTTTCACCATCGGCAAATTGCCCGTGGACTTCGGTGTAGCTAAAACGTGGGGTGGCTTCACCCGGCAAGCCTTTGTTGCCGAGCGGTTGCAGGTGATCGCCATAAATGGGTTCGGGCGCGACGCCTAGGGTTTTGGCTACCATCAGTTGTTCCGCTGTGGTGGCAGGGATACTGAGTTTGACGATAGTCGAGAGGAACGGTTCGGTTGCCGTTAGCGGCGGATGCCCGCGCCCGTGCTGCACATGGCAAGCAATGCAGCTATTCGCTTTGAACAATGGCCCCAGGCCATCCCTAGCGGTAGTGGACGCGGGCGCACTGACCCACGGTTGCTGGAAGAACGCGCCACCCACGGCGAAATCCTCGTGCTGTTGTAAATTGTCATCGCTGTTGGCTAGCCCCGGCAGCACCAGTAGGCTGCACAAGGCAATGGCTAGGGTCGATTGCATTTATCCACCAAATGAGTCGCTGCTCTCCGGGTTAAGGCTGTCCACGCCGACGGCTTTGGCAGCCGCTTCGATGTCACCCGTTTGGCTGCGCAACGCCGCAATCGTGGCTTTGATGCGCTTGTTACCGTCCTTGTTATCGGGGGTAATTTGCTGGTCGAAATTTTCACCGTTTTTCGCCGCTTCCACAATGGCTTCGGCTTTTTGTTGGGTGTCGGCGAGCTTGCTGACCAAGGTTTCGCTGGCTTTGGCATCTTTGGCGGCAACCAGTTGGGCGAGGCTTGCACCTGCTACTTTTGTGCCATCGGTGCGGGTGTAGGTGCCGTTGAAAATGTTCTGGATGCTGCGGGCATTCTCAGCAATGTCGTTGTGGGTGTTGTCGCTGAAGCAGGAATGTTCGTCTTCCTGTGAATGTGCCAGCAGTGCCACGTTCATACGTTCACCTGCAAGTTCGCCAAGACTTAGGCTGCCCATGCCGAATAACATGCGGCGCAGGGCTTCTTTTTCATCCAGTTCGAGGAAGGCGGAGCGGTAGTTGCCTGCTTTGCCATCTGTCCAGTCGTCCGCCATTTGTTGCATATCGGCAAGCAGTAAATCGGTGGCGGCCTTCAGGTATTCAGCGCGGCGTTCGCAGTTACCATTGGTGCAAGCGTCACCTTTGGCGTAATCGGTGTGGGGGCGTTTACCGGTATCTGTGGGATCTTCGTTAAAATCTTGTCCCCACAGCAGGAATTCAATGGCGTGGTAACCAGTGGCAACATTGGCTTCAGAACCGCCTTTTTCTTGTGAGGCTTTCAGTAGTTCCGCGTCGATTTTGTCTGTGCCTGCAATGATATTGGCGGTGGCAAATTTATTACCTTCCTCGTGGTCGTAAGTATCGGTTTTGACGTAATCAATCAAACCTTCATCGAGCGGCCATGCGTTAACTTGACCTTCCCACTCGTCCACATTGGGGTTGCCGAAACGGAAGGCTTCGGTTTGGCTGTAAGGTTTGCGGGCGGCAAGCCATGCGTCTTTGGCAGCTTGTTGGGTGTCGGCGTTAGGGGTAGCAATGAACGCATCGACTTTTTCTTGTAATACCGTGACAGCGGCGAGGGTGTCGCTGAAATTGGCGCTGGCAAGGTTGACGTAATTTTCCATGACAGCCTTGGCTGTGACAGTTTCAGCACTGACCATGAGGGGGGCGGCGCAAAGCATCCCGCCGAGTAGGGCGGCTGATACGATCTGGCGAATGGATTTCATGTATTGTCTCCGAAAAAACACGTCTGGCTAAGCGATTAGGCAACTGGCTGGAGTGTAAAGTATTGAATGAAAAGGTTACTTAGTTGATTCTTCAGGGGGGCGGTTGGTGACCGGTTGTTTGTCTGCGTCATCATCTGCCGAGGTGAGAATCAGGTTGCCCCGGCGGGTAATGGTCAGACAGTAAGGCCGCTTGCCGTGCTGAAGAATGATCTTTTTGCAACCGCGCATCAATTCTTCCAGATTGACGCGGTGTGGTTCGACATCGGTCATTCTCAAAGCTCCAGTCATCATGCGAATGCACCTTGCATTAGGTTGAGGTTAAACAGAGAGGTTTCGGGGCTTAGGGTTTCTTCGATGACTTCACACGCGTGACCTCTGCAACGCCCACAGCATGTACCGACTTTTAGTTCCTGCTGAATCGCTTCTAAGGTGTCGTGGCCTTGTTTCACGGCTTTCTTGATCGCTTTGTCGGTCACAGAGTGGCAAATACAAACGTACATACATCATCCCCTAAACAGTAATCATTCTTAATGATATGCGGATGATAACGATGCGCATCTACAAATACAAGTGGTTCTCAGTTATTTTTTGAAATGAGAAAAATTCTCAAAAATTACTTGACTCAAAAACAAGAATCATTATCATTATTTGTATCTTACAGGTTTTGCCCTCTCCTCAAAACGGCAACAAAAGTAGCCAAGCCAGTGTATGACGTTGTAACTCCGCACCAGCCAGGTTATTTCTTTTTCACAAAGAAATAATGAGGTGTGTGATGACGTTCTACGTAAACGCATGGCTTGATCGGGTTGACCCGTTTGTCAGCCTGCATAATCGGCATACTGGCGAACAAGTCGTCAGGTTTGACAAGGATGAGTTGCAGGAATGCCTTGAGCAGGGCGATTTCTGCCTGAGTGAATTGTGTAACCCTTGTCAGAAGGTGCAACAAGAATTAGTCAAATGTTTGTTGCTGGCGCGGTGTTCCCATGACGTGCGGCAGCAACTGGACAGTATTTACCGCCATTTTTTTCAGCCGCCTCCTGCGAGTGCGGACATTATTCCTTTCAGGGTAAAGCAAGCTGCCATGTAACAGCAGCGTGACCATACCTGAGTTAACGTGTGTACAACTTGTCGGGTTAGCCTTCATAAAAATAACTCTGACCTGACAGGAATCCTGGTTCCTCTCTTGGAATTTTGAACATTAATATGGGGGCGTAGGCCCCTTTCTTTTTGTTGAAGTTTGTCTACCCGGCAATTACAATCCGCCTCGTCATTGGGGAGTAGCCTCCTTTCACTGAAAAGGGTCTGTATCAACATAATTGACCGCACGGTCATGGTGCAGACAACGCCGGTTTGGCAAGACCTTTGACCATATGCCTTCGGTACCGCCGGGAGGGTGTGTGGTCATTGGAAAACGCCCGGCTGTGGAGTTCTTATGGAAGCCTTTCTTGTCTCAACGGGCATTGTCGCCCTCGCTGAAATTGGCGATAAAACCCAACTGCTCTCGCTCGTTCTTGCGGCAAAATTCCGTCGCCCGATTCCCATTATCCTTGGTATTTTGGTTGCCACTTTGCTGAATCATGCGTTGGCGGGTGCAGTCGGTGCATGGGTCACGACGGTGCTGGGAGCAGAGGCATTGCGCTGGATTTTGGGCTTGTCGTTTCTGGCAATGGCGGTGTGGATCATGATTCCCGACAAGCTGGATGACGATGAGGTGAAGGTGGATGCGACGCACTACGGGATTTTCGGCGCAACGGTGGTGGCGTTTTTCCTCGCGGAAATGGGGGACAAAACGCAGGTTGCGACCGTGGCGTTAGCGGCACAATACGCTTCTTTGTTCTGGGTGGTCGCTGGCACAACCTTAGGGATGATGCTTGCGAATGCTCCGGCAGTGTTGCTGGGCGATAAAATGGGCAGTCATTTGCCGTTGAAGCTGGTGCATGGGATTGCAGCGGCGATTTTTGCTACCTTGGGTATTGCGACGTTGTTGGGTATCGGGTAAAGGCACAATACTGAAACAAGCAAGGAGTCATGTGACTCCCTGCTTTTTGACGGGTTTGGGTTAGATTACAGCGATTTTTTGCAGAAATACCAGTCGGTGCATTCGTAACCTTCGTTCATGCGGGCTTCTGCGCTTGCGGCATCTTGCGGTGGTGGCACGATGACTTTATCGCCCGGCTGCCAGCCTTCTGGTGTTGCTACTTTGTTGGCATCCGAGGTTTGCAATGCCGCGACTAAACGCAGGAATTCATCAATCGAACGCCCGTTGGTCATCGGGTAGTACACCATTGCCCGCATAATGCCATTCGGGTCGATGATGAAGGTGGCACGCACGGCGGAAGTATCCGCAGCACCGGGGTGGATCATGCCGTAGGCATTCGCCACTTTCATGCTCAGGTCTTCGATGATCGGGAAGCCGATTTCCACACCGAATTTTTCCTTGATATTGCGTACCCACGCGACGTGGCTGTAGTAGCTGTCGATGGATAAGCCTAACAGGTCGCAATTCAACGCGGCGAATTCGCTCTGGCGTTTGGCAAATGCCATGAATTCGGTGGTACAAACCGGGGTGAAATCAGCCGGGTGTGAGAACAGTACCAACCATTTGCCTTTGTAGTCTTCCAGCTTTTTTACACCGTGGGTGGTGCGGGCTTCAAATGCCGGAGCTGGCTCGTTAATGCGCGGCATAGCGTTTGTCATGTTTTCCATTTCAGTATCCTTTACGGTGATCAGTTGAGGTGATTAAGAAAGCTTGATCTTGCTAGTCGATCGTTTTGCTTTCCATGATCGGTATATTATTAAATACTGATATGTTTGTGAAATGGATTGTTTGGGATGATTCGTTCGATTTTTCAGGGAAATGACGGCTCTGCCAATGTCATCTTAGCTTTCGGCATCACCTGCTCCAGCATTTCCAGATACATGCGCTGCCCAATGAGGTCAGGCGCTTGACGGTATTCTTCCCACGTACTCATCAGACGGTCACGGTCGCCATTGGCACGCGCCAGTAATTCACTCACATAGGCTTGCGTCTGTTGCTGCTGGCGGTTGGCATCACTGCGGGCTTTGGCGAGGGTGGAACTGCGTTCGCCTTGTTCTACCTGAATCTTTTCCTGCTTTTCGGCACGGGCAACTGCTACATCATCAAACACTTGCTTAATGGATTGCGGCGGCTCCAGACGGCGGATTTGCACCGAGGTGATATTGATCCCCAGATTCAGGGTGCGGGTTTGTTGCTGAATGGCTTGTTGCAGGCTGGATTGGAACTGGTTGCGCCCGGTAGTGAGCAGGTCGCCGATTTTCTGGCTGGCGACGTATTGGATGCTTTCCGCGTGTGCCAATTGGCGCAACAGTTGTTCGGGGGCTGCGGCTTGATGCTGGAAAATACCAGCTTCCTGAATATTGTATTGCAGAATCAGTGCCACATTGATCAGGTTTTCGTCGCCTGTGGTCAGTTCGAGTTGCAGGTGTTTGTCATGGGGGGCGATGGCGAAATCCAGCTCCATCGAGCGCACCGCCGTTACCTGCAATTTTTCCACCGATTCAATCGGCCAAGGCAGGCGGTAGTGCATTCCGGGTGCAATCTTGTCATCTACGATTTTACCGAAACGGCTGAGAATGCCGCGCTGTTCTGCACCCACCGAGTAAAAACCACTGAGCAGGTAAATCAAGGGAATAACCCCCAGTAACAGCAGCCATAAACGCTGGCTGTGCTGGGATACTTGTTGCAAATCTTCCCGCAAACTCATGGAAGCGTCTCCGGCACCAGCGTGGTAGGCGTAAGTGCTTTCCCTGATGGCGGTGACAGCAAGTAGCTGAACAGCGGGGTGTCGGATGACAAAATGAAGCTGGTGTTTTCGCCGATGATTTTTTGGTAAGCATCCAGTGAGCGACTGAACTGGTAGTAGGCTGCATCGGCCTGAAATGCTTCGGCGTAAATGCGTGCTGCTTCGGCTTCGCCCTTGCCTTTGACGGTTTGGCTTTCGCGGTAAGCTTGGGCGAGTAATTCGCGGGCTTCGCGTTCGGTTTCGGCGCGGATTTTGGCAGCAGCTTCCTGCCCTTCGGCGCGGTGTTGTTTGGCAGTACGTTCCTGTTCCGACATCATGCGCTGGTAGATGGATTGCAGGTTTTGCTTGGGAAAACCGAAACGATTGGGGCGCACGGCGATGATTTCGATGCCGAATTCTTTCAGCGCGGTGGTGGTACTATTGCCGGTGATGGCGGCAAATAAGGGTGGTAAACCCTGTTGTTGCCCATCGACGCTGAAAATATCACCCAGCGGAATATTGCCGATGGCAGCACCAATCCCGGCATTGAGCAGTTCTTGCAGGCGCAAGCGGGCGGTTTCTAAGTCACGCACACTTTTGAGGAAGGTTTCCGGTTCGGCAATCCGCCACACGGCGAAGCTACTGACGACCAGATTACGGCGGTCGCGGGTGACGAATTCCGCCGGTTCCAGCCCCAGTAATTGCAGGCGCTTGTCCAGCATCGTGCGGGTCTGGATGGGGGCGGGGAGTTTGAACGCCAGCCCGGCTTCGCGGATGGTGCGCACGGGTTTGCCGAATTGCATGATGACGGCGGTTTCACTTTCCTTGACCGGCACGAGGCAGGTGGACAGTAGGTAGCCTGCCACAATCAGGGCGGCAAGCGTCCATAAGGTTTTTTTCATGGCTGGATTTTCCTTTGGGTGCTGGTGGCGGCCTTGGGTTCTGGTGGGGTTGCGCCTTTCCAGATGCGCAGGTCGTTGCTGTGGATGCGGGGGTCGGTAATGGTCAGTGGCTTACCTGCCAAGTTCGCCGTTACGGTGTCGATGTATTGGTTGAAGCGGATGACATCGGGGTATTGGCGGAATGCGCCGGAGAGTTCTTGGAAGTATTGGGCATCACCTTGGGCGCGTTGTTGCTGCTCGATTCGGTTGCTGTCGGCGGTGGTGACACGCTGGAGTTTGTCGGCATTGGCTTTGCTGAGTTCGGTGGCACGTTCGCCGCTGGCTTCAAGTTCGAGGCGTTGCTGTTCTTGGCGGGCATCAAAGGTGTCACGGTAGACTTGTACGACACGCGGCGGTGGCTGAATTGACTGAATGTGCGCCGTGACCGTGATGGGGGGCAAACCCAGCGCCTGTAAATCAGTCTGGATTTGCGTGGCGATGCGCGTCGCCAAGGCATCACGCGGGGTATCCAGTAAGGCGCTGAATGTCAGGTGTGATACCTGTTGCCACAAGGCAGATTCGGCGAAGTGCGCCAGTAACGGGTCGATTTCCGCGCTGTTGACGTGCAAGGGCAGGGTCGGCGGGGTTTGGTAATGCAGGCTTAGCTGGATATTGACGAGGTTTTCATCGCTGGTTGTCATGAGTAAGGTGTCGTAACGCTCTTCCGGGTCACTGATGAAGGCTTGCTGCCACAAGCGTTGCGGGGCAGGTGGGTTGTCGGGGGTGCTGGAAGCTGGCGTAGCTGCTTGCGGCAATTGCCCTACGTTCAGCGTGTGAATATAACCCGCTGTCAGCAATTGCATATCGCCAAACGGCCAAGGCAAGGTGTAGTACAATCCGGGCGGTAACGCGGTAGCTTGCGAGCGATTAAGGACTTGCTTAATGCCGACCTGACCGTGCGGCACAACGCTCAGGCCGCTGCTGGCGTAGAGGCAGAGCGCCAATACCAGCAGCAATACTTTGCTGGTGCGTTGGTAGGTGTGCCATAAGCCGACGAAGGGTGCTTTGAGCCAGTGATACACCCGGTTGACAGCCAGTGAGCGGGTAGCCGTTTCCAGCAGGGAAAGCTGTTCGAGTTCTGCGCCTTGCATCAGGCTGCGGAATCCGGCAACCAGCAATTCCACCCCGGCAACGCCGACCATCACCGCAATGATCACAGCGACGATTTCATCCAGATAAATACCGATCATCATGCCGATCAGCGAGACCAGCACGGCGATGGAGGAAAATACATCCATCTGGCTGTGGTAGCCGTCGGCTTCGAGTGCGGGGGAGTTGGTATTGCGCCCAACCCACGTTTTCAGCCTTGCCATAAACCAAGCGATAGCGATGGTTAACAACACTCCGGCAATACCGATCCAGAGATTTTTCAGTTCTTCCGGGGAACGCCCTTGCACTTCGCGCACGATTTCTATGGGCACGTACAAGATTAGCAGGGCGATCAAAATGGCGAGAATGGCTTCAAAGCGGTAAGCCTTGGCAATCGCGGCGGGGTTGCCGGTTTTTTCTTGTTGGTGGCGCGTGACCAGCCCCACCAGTAGGATTAGGGAAACCGCCAAGTCAGTGATGGAATGGTAGGCATCGGCAAGCAAGGCGGCGCTGCCGGTTGCCCAAGCAGTCGCCATTTTGATCACTACCAACAGCGCGTCGGCAAGAATGGCAAGCAGTGAGGTACGGATACGGCGATCGTTAAACAAGGTGAGGGATTTCGCTGAATGATAATGCTACTCAATTTAGCGAATAGAAATGACAACTTGATGACAAGGATGGTTTGGCGTTACCTACCGACATTGCAACTGCACAATCTGAGCCGCTTCGCCATGTTCAAATGTTGGCTTCTGCTCGATAGTCGTTTGACAATGTTGTTGGAAGTACGCCCCTAAAGTGATGCTGTTTTGATCTTTATATATCGGAATGGCACTGCCCGTGGGGTCGGCTAATGCAACAGCCAAACGCTTGCCGGTCAGCGTTTGCGGGGCAGCGATGGGCAAGACAAAATCCAGTTGCAAGCGTTGGTCGGGCAATAAATCTAAGTGGTATTCGCTGACAGTGGCAAGGGGCAAGGCCGTGCTGTTCAATGTAATCGTGGTGAAATAGGTGTGTGTTTTTAAGTCAGACAGCATTAGATCACCAACTCGTAAACCCAATGCATCTGCAAACCCGTAAGTTGCCCCGCCGCGTTTTCCTGCAATTGATGGCTGGCCTCAATGCCATAGTGGAAGTCGTTAGCGTGTAGCGGCAGTGCAATCACGAGTAACAACAGTGCACGCGGCTGGAAAAATTCACGGTTAACATGATGACCTCATAATGCGATCGAAGTGAACAATATTAGTGCTTGGCAAACAGCAACGCCAACACCATCAAGGTACTAGCCACGACCCACGAGCCGAGTACCCGCAGCACGATACCTTCCCAACGGGTGCGCAAACCGACCGCAATCGCGGCACTCAGTAAGACAATGAAGGTGGCACTGGTGACTGTACCCGCCATCATGGCATAGATTTTGAATGCTTTTAGCCCCGGAATCAGGCTAGGGGCTGAATCCAACCCCAGCAATCCCCCCATCACAGCGGCAAACGCGACACAAACACTGAGTAACAGCGGCAGGCGTATGGCCAATAACATGCCCGACAACCCCGCCCCAGCGAGCAGTGCCGTTTCCCAAGACCCAGCAGGCAGTGCAAAGCGTGTCAGCGCAATCCCGCTGCTCATGCCAATAAAAAACGCCATCACCCCGTAGCGTAGTGGGCGAATACCTTGTTGCCCCAACAACAAACCCAAGCCGATCAAGGCAAGGATATGTGCCGAAACGTGCAAGGGCTGGGTCAGCCCCTGTAAGAAAAAGCTATACATTCCGGCGGCGACCTACAGCATTCCTGCCAAAAACCCCACCCCAGCCAAGCTGATGATTGCACCGCCCGCCCGCACGGCGTTGCTTCCCCAAGGCCAGCGAGTCAACTCACCAAACGCAATGCCAGACAAGTGCAATAAACCCGTAGCGATGACAAACCCAAGGCTATACGCCAACGGGCTGGCAGCATCGGGTAATTCCGTGCCGTGTGCATGACCGTGGAAAATCGCAAATGCACCCACCAACACCGCCGCCACCCATAACGGCGGGCGCACAGCCAATACCACCATTAACCCCAGCACCAAGGCCGACAGCGCAATGCCGGTTTCAACGGAAGGAATTGGAATGCCCGCGATACCCAATACCCCGCCGAATGCCATGACGACCGGAAATACCACTGGCAGCATCCAAATGGCGGGGCGCCCTAAAAATGCACCCTATACGCATCAACTTTAACCCGCGAAAGCGGTCTCCTTTAACCCGCGAAAGCGGTCTCCCTCTCTGGTAGGCTATTAGTTTTGCACACCGAATAGATCGACTTCGACAAGGAGACCGCGCATTGATACTGACAAAAGTAGCCACCGCATTGCAAGCCATCTTGTATGAAAAAGCGGACGCGTTAGCAAAAAAAGCGGCTTCATTCAACGCCAGCGCAAACTCAGCGGCTCGAACTTCATCCGCAGCTTGGTGTTTGGCTGGATGGGCAATCCTGCCAGCACATTGGATGGATTAAGTCGGACAGCCGCCTTCCAACAGCTC
>NZ_FNQP01000038.1 GCF_900107695.1 Thiothrix caldifontis
GCGTCCGCTTTTTCATACAAGATGGCTTGCAATGCGGTGGCTACTTTTGTCAGTATCAATGCGCGGTCTCCTTGTCGAAGTCGATCTATTCGGTGTGCAAAACTAATAGCCTACCAGAGAGGGAGACCGCTTTCGCGGGTTAAAGTTGATGCGTATAGGGTTGGGAAATGGTATGCCATCATGCTGCGGAAAATCTCCAGCGGTAATCCGAGGTAGAGCGGCATTGCGCCTTGTCCGCATAGCGCGGAGGCGTACATCGTTGCCAGCAGATGGTCATTGGTTTCGCCACGGCGGTGCTGCATGAGATAGGCATAATGTGTTTGCAACAGGGACATGGTATTGGGGATGGCCGTCATGGGGGCTTTCCTACAAATGGCGTGTTTATATGGGTTTATTCAAAAAACGTGCCACATAAAAGTTGGCGTCCATGCCCGGTGATTAAATCTGCCGCACCTGAATATTCAGTATCTGAATCCGGTAAGCAATTTGCCGTGGTGTCATGTTCAACAATCGTGCCGCCTTGGCTTGCACCCAACCGGCTTCTTCCAGTGCGGCAATCACGCGCTCGCGTTCGTCCAAATCCGGCGCATCCAAATCAACCTTCGGCTTTGCATGAGGGGAGGATGCTGTTGTGCTTGATACGGGCATAGGGCTATCCAATCCCGTCATACGAATAACCTGCTGGTCAATATGCCCGTCGGTGCTAAGAATCGCGGCACGTTCCATGCAATTTTCCAATTCACGCACATTACCCGGCCAGCCGTGGTGCATGAGCGCACGAATCGCGCCGTCCCCAATATCCAGTGCTCGCCCTTGCTTATTACTGATCTTGTTGACCAGAAAGCGGGCAAGGTCGGGGATGTCTTCCAGCCGTTCACGCAACGGCGGCATAATGATGGGCATCACGTTGAGGCGGTAATACAAGTCTTCACGGAATTCACCCGCCCGCACTTCCTGTTCCAGATTACGGTTGGTGGCGGCGATGACGCGCACATCCACGTTCAGGGTTTTACTGCCGCCGACGCGCTCGAATTCGCCTTCCTGCAATACCCGCAACAATTTGGCCTGGAACGCGGGGGTGATTTCGCCGATTTCATCCAGAAACAACGTGCCACCGTCCGCTTGCTCGAAACGCCCTTTGCGCTGGCTGACCGCGCCGGTAAATGCGCCTTTTTCGTGCCCGAACAGTTCGGATTCGAGCAAGTTGTCCGGTAAAGCGGCACAGTTGAGTTTAATGAAAGCATTGTTGGCACGGGGTGAATGGTAGTGGATGGCGTTGGCAATCAGCTCTTTACCCGTCCCGGATTCGCCGCGAATGAGTACGGTAGTGTTCCACTTGGCGACTTGCCGCGCTTGGTCGAACACCACTTGCATGACGCGGGTATGCCCAATCAGGTTGGCAAAACCGGATTCGCCCTTAACCTTGCGGCGCAGCGAGTCGCGTTCCTTTTGCAGTTCCTGCTTGTCGCTGGCAACTTCGTTGGCAAGGACTACATTTTGCCCGATCAGGTTGCCGATCATTTCGAGGAAACGGCGGCGTTCGCCCAGCAAATGCAGTTCGGCGGGCGGTTGTGCGGCTAATACGCCGACGATTTCATCGCCACGGGCGCGGATCGGCACGGCAATCAGCGGCAACACCGGGTTGTATACGCCGAGTTTGTCGAGAAATCGTGGTTCGTCGGCAAGTTTGCGGATAATCAGCGGCTTATCCATTTCAATCGCCAGCCCCATAATGCCTTCGCCTGCACGGTAGCGCACGTTTTCCACGGTAAGTTTGTCGGCACGGTGCAATTCCAGCAGCAGCAAATCACCGCTGTCACCATCTAGCAGGCTGACCATGCCGTGTTCGAGCTGGCCTTCTTCGTGCAGGACGCGCAACACTTCGCGCAAGGTTTCCTTGAGGTTGAGGGAGCGGCTTAACACCTTGCTGACGGCGTAAATACAGGCAAGTTCGTCTTCCAGCAAGTTGAGGGTTTGTTGCAATTGCGCATTGTCGTGGCTCATTCCATCCCCCCGTTGCTGGCTTTGAGGGGCAAGTTGACACGGATACGGCAACCGTTGGGGTAATCGGGGTCGATGCTGATGCTGCCATTGTGGTTGTTGACGATTTCTTGCGCCATACACAAGCCCATACCGACATTGCCGTTGCCGCGTTTCCAGCCGCTGTGGAAGGGTTCAAACACTTTTAAGCGTTGCGCTGGGGGAATGCCAATGCCGTTGTCGGTGATTTCCACACTAATGCTGTCGTCGTGCAAACGGGTGTGAATGCGCAATTCGCGGTACACGCGCCCCGCTTCGTGCAGCGCGAGTAGGGCATTGTCAAGCAGGTAGTTGAACATGCGCCGCAATGAGGCTTCGTTGCCCATGATGGTGGGTAGTACGGGTTCAGGTTGCCAGTCGACGACCACGCCTTCTGAGAGCATCCGGTCAGTCGCAATAATCAGTAAGTCTTTGAGCACCTGATTGATATTGACCAAGGAATACGTGCCGTGTTCGGCTCTGGGGATTGCCATGCGCATCGCATTGATAGCGCGGTAGGACGATTCCAGCACCTGTTGCAGCACCGGGTACAAGGCTTCGGTGGAAGAGGGCGGCATCACCAGCGCGGCCTGGATCACATTGAGCGGGGTTTCCAGTTGGAAAATCGCGCCTGCCAAGGTTTCGCGGATGCTGCTGGTGAGTTCTTGTTCCGCCATTTGCACTTTGAGGTGTTGGATGCGGGCGCGTTCCAGCTCAGCTTTGCGGGTGGTGATGTCGGTGGCAACCAGCAACAAATAATGCCCGCCGCTGTTGCTTAGGGCGAAATAATTTTTGGCAGCATCGTCGAGTTCTTCGACGTGGATGCCGGAGAGGGTGAACCAGCATTCGTTGCCATTGGGTGCGTCGAAACGGACTTGCACGTCGTGGAAGTTGTCGAAGGTTTCACCGTCAAGTGAGGGCAGGCGATCTTTAAGCGCGTCGAGGAATAGGTGGACGGGTTCGATTGTACCGAATTCGATTTTGAGGCGTTTATAGGCTTTGTTATCCATCAAGATATTACGGTTGCTGTCGAGCAATACCACGATGGCCGGGGCGAGGTCGAAAATGGTGTCGGAGAGGATTTTTTGGTGTTTGAGTTGCTGTTCCAGATTGTGAATGACCGAAATATCGCGGTGCATTCCGAGGAAGTTGGTGATATTGCGCTGGGCATCCAGCACGGGCGCAATGGTGACTTCGGCGAGGTAGCGTTCGCCCGCTTTGTTGCGGTTGATCAGCGTGCCGCGCCATTCTTTGCCGCTTTGGATGGTGCGCCATAACGTGCGGTAAATTTCCAGCGGAGTGGTTTTGCAGGACAGTACCGATTCGTTTTGCCCGCAAATCTCATCGCGGGAATAGCCGGTTAATTCCTCAAACGCGCTGTTCACGTAGAGGATATTGGCGCGGGTGTCGGTGATGGAAATCGCAACGGGCGCTTGCTCCACGGTTTCGAGGATGGCTTGCAGCGATAAGCCGGGGGTCACATGCTCGAATCCGGCAATGTGCGAAATGTCGGCGTAGTGTTCGGCGAATGAAGTGCTTGGCTTGTGCATAACGGTTTCCACGGTTGCTTTGCTTATTGCACTGCAATAGGCGTGCCAGCCCTACAATGCATGGTAAATGGTGGGTATCACGTTCGCTCCACCCACCCTACGTTGTCGCAAACCCGACAATTCCCCAACTTTGTTACAAACCCCACCCCGCAAAATCCGCCCCAAACCCACGCCACGCAAGGCTTGCAGCGGCTGGCACGCTCCCTGCATTGCCTTTGCCACAGATGATTCTCAGGGAATGCGCAATGGAATATTTCATGATCTTGCTCGGTACGGTACTGGTGAACAACGTGGTGTTGGTCAAGTTTCTGGGGCTTTGCCCGTTCATGGGGGTTTCCAAGCAGATTGATTCGGCGATTGGCATGGGCATGGCGACCACCTTCGTACTGACGCTGGCTTCGGTGGCGGGCTGGATGCTGGAACATTGGGTGTTGCAGCCGTTTGATCTGGGTTTCCTGCGCATCCTGTCGTTCATTCTGGTGATTGCGGCGACGGTGCAGTTTACCGAGATGGTGATTAAGAAAGTGTCGCCTGCGTTGTATCAGGTGTTGGGGATTTTCTTGCCGCTGATTACCACCAATTGCGCGGTACTGGGCGTGGCGCTGCTGAATGTGCAAGAACAGCACAGTTTCCTGCAAACCTTGTTGTATGGGTTTGGGTCGGCGGTAGGGTTTACCTTGGTGCTGGTGATTTTTGCGGGTTTGCGCGAACGGTTGGCGTTGGCGCAAGTGCCAGCGGCGTTTGGCGGGCTGCCGATTGCGTTCATTGTTGCCGGGTTGCTGTCGCTGGCCTTCATGGGCTTTGCGGGGCTGGCAAGCCAATAGGAAAGGGAGAAAGAGCATGACTGCGATTTTGATTCTGATGACCTTGGGGTTGTTGCTGGGCGGGTTGTTAGGGCTGGCAGGCCAGTATTTCAAGGTGGAAGGCAATCCGTTACAGGAAGAAATTGAATCACTGTTGCCCGGTTCGCAGTGTGGGCAATGTGGCTTTCCCGGTTGCAGTCCGGCGGCGGAGGCGATTGCGAATGGTGCAGCCCCGGTGACTGCTTGCCCGCCCGGTGGTAAGGCGTTGGCGGAAACCTTGGCGGCGAAACTGGGGGTGAGTGTTGACCTTTCCGGGGTAGCAGACAAAGGGCCGATGATTGCGTATGTGCATGAAAACTTGTGCATCGGTTGCACCAAGTGCTTTAAGCGTTGCCCAACGGACGCGATTTTGGGCAGTTCCAAGCAGATTCATGCGGTGTTTGCGGATGCTTGCACCGGCTGTGAGAAGTGCTTTGAGGTTTGCCCGACGGAATGTATTGAAATGCGCCCGCTGACGCATACGGTGCAGACGTGGTATTGGCCGAGTCCGATGATGACAGGAGTTGCAGCATGAAACTATTCCGCATCCGTGGTGGTGTACACCCGCACGATTGCAAGACCCTGAGTGCGGACAAAGCCATCGAAGACCTGCCGATGCCCAGCCTGTTGCACATTCCCTTGCAGCAGCACATTGGCGCGGCGGCGAAACCGGCGGTCAAGCGCGGCGATCACGTCCTCAAGGGGCAATTACTCGCCAACAGCCAAGGGATGATTTCCGCCCCCATCCATGCCCCCACCTCCGGGCGCGTGGTCGGGGTTGGGCATTATCCCGCACACCACGCCTCCGGTCTGTCGGTACACACCATCACCCTGCAACCGGATGGCAAGGATGAATGGGTGGAACTTTTCCCACCCGCTGACCCGTTCGCGCTCGACCCCGCCGAAATCGCCACTCGCGTCGCCGCTGCCGGAATCGTCGGCATGGGCGGCGCAACCTTCCCCTCCGCCGTCAAACTCAATCTGCGCAACCGTTACTCACTGCACACGTTGGTCATCAACGGCGCGGAATGCGAACCCTACCTGACCTGCGATGACCGCATCATGCGCGAATATTCCGCCAACGTCATCGACGGCATCCGCGTCATGGCTTACGCGCTGGGGGTTGAAAACATCATCATCGGCATCGAAAACAACAAGCCGCAAGCACAAGCCGCGATGCGCGAAGCCGCCACTGCTTTCCCCAATATCCAAGTGGTTGGTTTGCCGATGCGCTACCCGATGGGGTCGGAAAAGCATCTGGTGCAAACCCTTACCGGGCTGGAAACACCAGCGCGTGGCTTGACCGCCGACATCGGTATCGTGGTGCATAACCCGGCAACTGCGCTGGCAGTGCGCGATGCCCTGTGCGAAGGCAAACCGCTGGTGTCGCGTGTCATGACCGTTTCCGGCGGGGCAATCCAGCAACCACGCAACCTGCGGGTCTTGCTCGGCACAAAAGTACAGGACGTGATTGACTACTGCCAAGGGTTCAGGGAAGAACCCACCCGCTTAATCAGCGGTGGTCCAATGATGGGCAATGTGTTGCCCGATACTCGTGTGCCTACGGTGAAAGGTTGCAACGGCATCCTCGCCCTCACCGCCAAAGAAGTATCCGAAAATCAGGAATCGCCCTGCATCCGCTGCGCCAGTTGCGTGCAAGCCTGCCCGTGCGGGCTGTTGCCGCTGGAAATGGCAGCCAATGCCCGCGCTGGCAACCTCGATGCCGTCACCAAACTGGGGCTGATGGATTGCATCGCTTGCGGTTCGTGTTCCTACGTTTGCCCCGCGCACATTCCGCTGGTGCAATATTTCAACTATGCCAAGGGTGAACTTGCCAGCCGCCAACGTGCCAAGCACAAGCAGGACGAAACCAAACGCCTGATTGAACAGCGCAATGAACGCATGGCAGCCCAAGAACGTGCCAAGAAAGAAATGATGGAACGCCGCAAGCGCGAAGCCGCCGCCAAGAAAGCTGCGGCAGCGGCTGCCGCTGCTAAAACCGCACAGGAGGCCAGCGCATGAGCCTGTTGATTTCCAGCCCGCACACCCATTCCGGCAAAAGCGTCCACAGCACCATGTTGCTGGTGATGGTGGCACTTGCCCCTGCGACCATTTTCGGTTTGTACCTGTTCGGTTTGCCTGCCATCAGTCTGTTCCTGATTACCATCCTCGGTTGCGTGCTGGCGGAGGCGATGGCACTGAAAATCATGGGCAAGCCCGTAGGCAAATACCTCAGCGACGGTTCGGCGATCCTCACCGGCTGGTTGCTGGCAATGAGTTTGCCACCGACTGCACCCTGGTGGATTGGGCTGTTGGGCGCATTCCTTGCGATCATTATTGGCAAGCAAGTGTTTGGCGGCATCGGGCAAAACCTGTTCAATCCGGCAATGGTGGCGCGGGTGGCGTTGCTGATTTCCTTCCCACTGGAAATGACCACGTGGGTGACGGTCGATGGCGTGAGTGGCGCAACGACTTTGGGGCATATCCGTACTGAAACCGGGCAGGGGCATACCTTGTCGAGCTTCACGGACAGTTTGCCGAGTGTCAGCGATATGGGCTTGGGGATGATCGGCGGCAGCATGGGCGAAACCTCGGCGGTATTGCTGTTACTTGGCGGCTTGTTCCTGTTGTGGAAACGCATTATTACCTGGCACATTCCGGTGTCGCTGCTCGGCACATTGTTGCTGTTGGCGGGGGTCATGCACGCCATTAACCCCAACGTTTACCCCAGTGTGGAGGTGCATTTGCTGGCGGGGGCTACCTTGCTGGGCGCATTCTTCATTGCCACCGATTTGGTCACGTCACCAGTGTCAGCGACCGGGCAACTGATTTTCGGCGCGGGCTGTGGGCTGCTGGTGTACGTGATCCGCACCTGGGCAGGCTACCCGGAAGGGATGGCGTTCGCGGTATTGCTGATGAATGCCGTTACCCCGCTGATCGACCACTATTTCCGCCCGCGCATTTACGGGCGTGACCGCAAGGGCGAACCCCTCAACTATGCCAGTGGGGAGAACAAATAATGACGACTGAAGCCAAAACCCCGCTGCTGGAACGCATTCCCTATCAGGCGATTTTACTGGGTGCGTGCGCGGCGATTGCTGCCGCGCTGCTGCTGGGCGTGGATAACGCCACCCGCGAACCGATTGCGCAGCGCAAGATGGAAGACCTGCAACAATCGCTGGCGCAAGTCGTGCCGGATGATTTGCACGATAACAATATGGTCGCTAAACCGCTGCTGCTGACGGGGACGGATGGCAAAGAGGTCAAAGTTTATCAAGGCACAAAAGCGGGCAACGTCACCGCGCTGGTGTGGGAAACCGTCGGCTTTGGCTATGCGGGCGAAATTCGCACCATCATCGCACTCGACCCGGAAGGCAAAATTCTTGGCACGCGGGTGTTATCACACAAGGAAACACCGGGGCTGGGCGACAAGATTGAAGCAGCCAAGGATGACTGGATTACCAAATTCACTGGACTCTCACTGGGCAATCCGCCCGAAGACCAGTGGAAGGTGAAAAAGGACGGTGGGCAATTTGACCAGTTCAGTGGCGCAACCATTACCCCGCGTGCGGTGGTAAAAAGCCTGCACGCAGCATTGCAATTCTTTGCAGCACACAAAGCCGAGATGTTGGAGGTGAAACCATGAGCGATTACAAACGCATTGCCAAGGACGGGTTGTGGGACAACAACGTGGTGTTTGCACAAGGGCTGGCACTGTGCCCGGTACTCGCCGTGACCAGTTCTGCCACCAACGGTTTGGGTATGGGGCTGGCAAGTACGGCGGTGTTGGTGATGTCGAATTTGCTGGTGTCCTTGATCCGCCAGTGGGTCAGTCCAGCAGTGCGGATTCCGGTTTACATTGTGCTGATTGCCACATTGGTGACGCTGGTGGATATGGCACTGAATGCCTGGGTGCATGAGTTGTACAAGGTATTGGGCTTGTTCATCGCTCTGATCGTGGTCAACTGTGCGATTCTGGGGCGGGCAGAGTCGTTTGCGTCCAAGAATTCGCCGATTCCGGCGGTGTTTGACGGGCTGATGATGGGGCTGGGTTTCACGCTGGCCTTGGTGATTCTCGGCGGGGTGCGCGAAGTGCTGGGTAGCGGCACATTGTTTGCCAGTGCGTCGTTATTGCTGGGAAAGGCGTTTTCCTTTATGGAACTTACCATTATCCCCGATTACAAGGGCTTTTTGCTGATGATCTTGCCGCCGGGTGGGTTTATGGCGTTGGGTTTCCTGCTGGCGGGGAAACGCATTTTGGATAAACGTGCCGATGTAGCCCGCGAACGCAAGGCCAAAGCGGCTGTGACACCGTTGACAGCAGGGGGTGCTGCATGAACGTGGGAATCGCTTACGCGGACAAATTCAAGCAAACCTGGTTGAAGCTGGAAGTGCCGGATGGCAGCACCATCAAGGAAGCGATTGAGTTTTCCGGCTTGCTCAAGCAGTTCCCCGACATTGATCTGGAGAATCAGGCGGTGGGGATTTTCGGCAAGATCAGCAAGCTGGATACCAAAGTGGCGGATGGCGATCGGGTGGAGATTTACCGCCCGATTACGGCTGACCCGGAGACGGTGGAGCGGCGTGACCGCAATAATGATGACGAATAGTGCAACAAGGAGTAAGTAATGGCGAAGCCAGAGAAACACGTATTCATTTGTACCCAGCAACGCCCGCAGGGGCATCCGCGCGGTTCGTGCGGGGCAGACCGGGACGCCTTTTCGGTGTTTGCCGCGTTCAGCATGGAACTGGATCAGCGCGGGCTGTTCAACAAGGTGCAGGTCACGTCCACCGGCTGCATGGGGCCGTGTAATCAGGGTGTCAGCGTGTTGGTGTACCCGGAAGGGGTGATGTATCGCGGCATTACGCAGGCTGATATTCCTACGGTAATTGACCAGCATTTGGTCGGTGGCAAGCCGGTGGAAAGTTTGCTGATGCCTGCTGAGCATTGGGGCTAACCATGAACGACAGTCTGGCAGACAAGATCAGTGCCACCGCGCCGCAAGCCGCCAACATTTGCGCGGAGTTGAACCGGCAAATCCTCAAACTGGGTTTCCCGCCGGAACGTGCCGAGGTGACACTGGGTAGCCATGTGCAATACAGCCTGCAACGCGACACGTTTTCGGGGCTGGATTCGCTGCTGGGGGTGTGGATGCACCCCACCAGTGGCTACAAAACGGGTTCGCTACTGTTCCATGCGGACGGCACGTTCTTTGCCGAATACGATGTGTTGCAGCCGCACCCGACCAAGCGCAAGTGGTTTGTGGAGGCGGTGACGGTGTGGGGCAAGGATGACGACATCAAGGGCGACCCGCGTTTATTGCCTGCGTTGGGGGAATGAAGAGACGATGACGGAAGCCGAAGAAATGGATGATTTGCGGGCGCGTATCGCCGCCACCTTTGCCCGCCGCGAACAACTCAAGCAGGCGATGGGGGCAGGTTCTATGCCTGCCCGCCAAGGTTTCCGTGAGCTGGAAGCCGTGGACAAGGCACTTTCTGCGCTGGATTCGCGTTTCAAGCAGTTATGGGATGCGCAATAGATGAACGTAACCACCTTGATGCAGGAACGGGTCATTTTCGGCAAGGACATCCCCGCCCCCATCAACGCGCTGTTGCAGGCAGCGGCTGGCAGCACCGACAACTTTGCCCACGCCGAAACGCTGCTATTGCAGGCGCAACGCGAAGCACCTGAGCAATTGCCGGTTTATACCGCGCTGTACAAGCTGTATTTCTACAACGGTCACACCAGCAAGGCGGAGGACATCGTATTCCAGTCCTTGCACAAAGCCGCCAAACAGGGCGGTTTCCACTATGACTGGAGCAAGGTAGAGGCGGCGGCGGATTGGGCGGAACCTGATTCGCCGGGGCGGGCATACCTTTACAGTTTGAAAGCCCTGGCGTTTATCCGGCTGCGGCAAGATAACCTCAAGGGAGCGAGTGGTATTCTCGATCACTTGCGCCGCCTTGACCCGACCGATGTGATCGGGGCGGATGTGGTGCGGGCGTTGGCGGTGTCACTGGAGGAGGAATCGGCATGAAACTCCAGATCGAACGCCCTTACGTCGAAGCCATTGTCCGCGAATTTCCTGAGCTTGCGCCGTTGCAGGAGCAACTCAAATTCGGCAACAAAGCTGAGTGGCCTTGCCAGCAGCTCTCCGCGCCGCAACTCACTTTCCTGCATAGCCTGTACGCAGCGGCGGGTGCTGCCATGCAAGGGCGGGCTGCCCAGCTTGCCACCTTGCAACGCGCCCTGCACGGCGGCGGCAAACGCTATCAGGAAGGTGAACTGGAACGCCTCGTGCCCGACATTACCGAATTCCTGATCCGCGACGGCATCCGGGGTTGGTTGTTCAAGGCCAATAATGCAGGCAAACCGCTGGCATTTTTGCTGGCGCGGATTGATTACACCCCACCGGGCGAAGAAGAAGCCGGGCGCATCCTGCTTGACCTCAAAGCCAACAGCATGGCGAAAGTTGCTACCGTCAACCTGATGATCCGCGAACGCGACATGATTGGGCAAACCATCCCCGAAATGCTCGCCGCCAAAGGCTTCTTCAAGGAAACCCCGGAACTGATCGCGGCTTACGACCACTCCGCCGAGCGTTATTTTGCGTGGCGTGCCGATTACGGGCGGCAGTTCTCCGGGCGCGGCACAGGCATTGTCGCCGAAGACCCCACCGCCACCCACCGCAATACCGACTGGGCACGCAAAAACGTGGTGGTGCTGTCCTCCGGCGGTGGCTGGGCGCGGCTGGTCAACGACGAAGAAATCATCAAGGAACGGGTGCTGACGCTGGATGCTTCCGGTGATATTCTCGGCAAATACTTGCGCAAGGCAGGGCGCAGCAACAACTACAACAGCAAGGTCGAAAATGCCACCGAAGCCTTGCAAACCGACATTCCGCACGGGCTGTTCACCGAATTGCCGGTGCATGGCTACATCCTTGCCTTCCACCTCGAACTGCACCACCATTTGTGGGTACACGTCGATGACATGCAACCCTACGTCTACCAGCCCGAACTCAAGGACAAGCTGATCCTGCCGCCCGAACAGACCGACCTGATCGACATCCTCACCGCCGAAATGGACGTGCTGATGGACGACATCGTGGAAGGCAAATCCGGCGGCACGACCGTGCTGTGCGCCGGGCCACCGGGGGTAGGCAAGACCCTCACCGCCGAAGTCTATTCCGAAATCATCAAACGCCCGCTCTACCGGGTGCATTCCGGGCAACTCGGCCTGAACGTGGCGGAAATGGAAACCGCGCTGAAAAACACCCTGACGCGGGCGCAACGCTGGGGCGCGGTCATGCTGATCGACGAAGCCGATGTGTACATCAAACGCCGTCAGGACAATATCGCCGCCAATGCCGTGGTCGGGGTGTTTTTGCGGGTGCTGGAATACTTCAACGGCCTGCTGTTCCTCACCACCAACCGGGTGGACGACATCGACGAAGCCATCATTTCTCGCTGCATTGCCCTGATTAAATACCATCCGCCCGGACGCGACGACCGCCGCAAAATCTGGCGCGTGATGACCGAACAGTTCGGGCTGGCGATTGATACCGACCTGATCCACCAGCTTGCGGAACTGTTCCCGGATGACAGCGGGCGCGACATCAAGGGCTTGGCGAAACTAGTCGCCAAATACTGCCACCACAAAGCCGTGCCGCCGACGCTGGCAGTGTTCAAGCGGTGCAGTATGTTCCGTGGCTTGGAGCTGACACATGACTGAAACCCGACAACTCGCGGTGGCGACCAAAGACGGCATCAGCATCAACGAACACTTTGGGCACGCCAAACAGTTCTGGATTTACGCCGCCACCGCTGACACTTGCACGCTGCTGGAAAAACGCGAAGTCGAACACTACTGCCTCGGCAACCATTCCAGCAAAACCGCGATGGCGAAAATCCTCGAAACCATCAAGGATTGCGAAGCGGTGTTCGTCGCCAAAATCGGCGATGGGCCGATTGAAAAACTCGCCGCGATTGGTGTGCAGGCAGTCGCCGATTACGCCTATGAAGCGATTGAAGATTCCTTGTTCGATTACCTGCGCAAGCCTGCCGGGGTGGTGTCGTGAATGCCGCGCATGTGCGCCAGTGGGTGCTGGAACATCCGCTCTCGCCCGCCCATGTCGATTGCGCCACCGCCGTCATGCTCAAAATCCTCGACGGCAAGTGCAAGATGGATGCGGAGGAAAAAATCGTCATGGCGTTGCTGTACGACGAGGTGAAAGGCTGCCCCGGCGTGATCTTGGGGGAGGATATTCATGCGCTGATTGAAACTGCCCGACATTCCCATGAGGATGACGAGATTCGGGAATTTGTGTATGAAAAACGGGTGTTGGCGGAAACGATGATTTCCCGCCCGGTGATGAAGGGGTTTAAGGGGATGATTCGGGCGGAGGGGTTGTTTGATTAGTTAATGAGCATTGCCATTCTGAAGCATCATCAAGTATGCTCTAGGCTCATTAATAACCTATATCATGGAGCTTAAATCATGTCACTTTGGGAACAGTATCAAATTGAGAGTAAAATCGTCACTATTTTGAATGTCGAGTCACATAATCCAGAACACCATTTTGGTCGTCCGTTTCTAACACCCTACCAAATTGCTATTGAATTTCGGAAACAACACGAACTTGAATTTGATCAAATTGGTAAACCATTAGGTGGTAAAGGCACTGGGCAACAAGATTCTCTCGCACAATACATTGCACAAGAACTATCCAGACGCATCAAAGATCAGCGTATTATCAATATTGAGGGGAGGTTTTTACATCGTGTACATCTGCATACACTGCAATACACAGCAGAGGGTGAGATTGTGGAATCATCCGCTATGCAAGCCTATGACCTGTCAATGTTCAGATTAATTGATTAGTTTATTAAATCATGCTGCTTTTTATGCGATAATAATGCGGCATAAATCGTTACCCGCAACTCCATATCCGCAATCATTTCAATAAGCGGCTTTCTCCCCGATAGCCGCTCACTTTCCGCCAAGATCACATCCACCCCAGAACCGCGCCGATCCATCAGGTATTCGCGACCCAACCCGCTATCGCGCACTGGGTAGTAACGGGAAAATAAGCTGGAAAGTACGTCATTGCGCGGCAAGGACATAGCCTGCATGGATTCCACCGTCATGGAGTTGGGCAATGCGCCCGGTGAATAGAGTTCCAGCCGGTCTGCAAACATGTGCAAGCGGATGCGCCCGCCCCAAATCGAGTAATCACGGTGAACGATGGCATTAACGAGTGCTTCAAACACTGCACGCAGGCTGTATTGCGGATAATCGACCCGCCCGAATTCTTTACGCGCTGGTACTTTCATATTCAGGCGCACAAAGTCGAACGCATCCCACAGTTGCCGATCCAGTGGGCCATCAAAATCCTTGGCATCCAGTTGTTCGTTGGGGTCATTGTTGACACCGCTGTAAGCCACTGCCTGAATGTATGCCGATGGCAACCAATTCACCGGCTTTTCAGTACACAACAACACACCCGCAATAGACAGGCATTCTTGCCCCTCCAAATCAGCTAGCAGGTGCAAACGGCGTAATTGTTTGCGCTCATCGCCTTCATGCTGGCGCAGAAAACGCCGCAACAACAATGCATCAGCATCATCCAGCGACGTATCAGCGACAGCCTGTTCTTCAAAGCGGATTAAGCGTGCTTGGCTACGTTGTTGGAACAGACGCGCCAATACATCCGGGGTCAGCTTGCGTTTGCTATCAGCAACCCGCCGAAAATACCCATTCGCACTTTCATGTATCCACAAGCTACGCGGCACACTCACCACAATAACCGTAACCAGTTCGCCCGCAGCATTAGGCAGTTCAACGTTCTCGGTGAGGATTTCCAGTGGCGGGGTAATGCGGTCGTTAACAATGCCCCGCAACCACGATTTCAGCGTTTCCATCTGTTCCGCTGGAATGCCCGTAGCCGTCAGCGTTTTGTCATCCACGCCCAACACCAGCGTACCGCCGTTAGCATTGGCGAACGCCGCGAGTTCGTCAGACAAACCGTCAGGATGCGGCACGATTTGCTTGAGTTCCAGCGTGGAGTCTTCCCCCAAGCGGATGCGTTGTTGCAAGGTTTGGATGTCCATTTTGCGTGTTTTAATCCATCGTTTTGTGGTGAAACCTAGACTATAGCAACAGCCGGAAATATCCCGCTATTCCTAACCTGCCACTAAACCCACAACCGTTCAAAACAACTGCCATCAGCAAGGCGGTACACCGAGAAATCCCGTTCGTCCACGGTCAGTATGTGCCGGACTTTGAGTATGCTCGCCAGCGTTACCAGCACTGCGTCGGTAAAATCCGGCTCAAGATTTTGGTATTTCTCCAAGGTTTTACGCACCATTGGCAGGTCTTGCGGGCTGAGATCGTGGAGTGTCATTGCGCCGCGCTCGATCCACTGAAGCAGGGCGAGCTTGCCCCGGATGTCAAGGAAGAAGCAGGCTTCAACCACTACCGGCCAAATGGAGTGCAACTCGATTCTTCCCAACTGCTTCAAAAACGCATTCGCTGATTGATGATGCGGGTCTTCTTTGGCAAACAGGGCAACCAGAAAGCCCGTATCAACCCATGCGGCGGTGTTTGGCACGCAGCTTCTCCCAAATCTGGCGTTTCATGGGGTCACTGGGTGCAGGCGCTAGGCTACCCGTCCCAAACAAATCTTGCCCCAGGCTGTAAGGTGTGCGGTTATCCGCCGCTAAACGTTGGCAAAGCTCCCGTACTGCCTGCCGCATCAGGTCACTTTTGCTGCGCCCCACACGTCGCGCCAGCACTTCCAGCATGTGTTGTTCTTCCGGTGGAAGACGTACAGAAATAGTCATGGTGTCATACCGTAATACAATATGGTTTGAGTGTAGCAACAAACCGCTGAACCGGGAATATTTGGTGTTACAAATTGCACTTGTCGCAAATCCAACAACGCCCAAGATTAAAGTCATTTTAAAATCAATGCCTTGAGAAATGGCACACACCTTGCAACAGAACCCACCATTATCGGGTAAATGTTGGAAGAAGAAGTTTGACCATGAGTTATGAATCGCTATTGGCAGAGCAAGTGCCTGAATTGCTGGAACAAGCCGACGTGGTAGTGCTGGATACCCGCGATGCGCACAGCTTTGCCCAAGGGCATTTGCCGAATGCCAAACCCGCTGACGAGGCGAACATTGCCCGTCTGATCCGGGGCAGGAACAAGGCGCAGCCGGTGCTGGTCTATTGCTACCACGGCAACAGCAGCCGCGACCTGTGCCGCTTGCTGGGCGGTTTCGGTTACACCCAAGTCTACAATCTGGAAGGCGGCTGGCAGGCATGGGCAAGCTACCGCGATTCCTGTTATGCCACCCTGACAACGGAGCCATGCCTGTGAGTGCCTTAAACCTTGACCGTGAAACCGCCCTGCGTATCGCTCTCGCCAGCCGTGCCTTACCGGGCATTAATATCACTGACCTGATTGGCGTATTGATGGAGCGTCTGGGCAGCCCCCTGACGACGGAAGCCTTGTCGCGCATTACCGTTACCCACCTGAAAACCGGCTTGGGTAGCGTTGATGGTGAGGAGGATGGCGAAGACATCGGCATCGGTCTGGATGCGATGAAACTGGCGGTACGTATCCTCTGGGGTGAAACCGGCGAAGAGGGCAATATTCCCGTTGCGCCGACCTATGCTGACGAGTTGCCGGATTCGATCCGCGTGGCGATTTCGTCCAACAATGGCACTATGCTGGACGGGCATTTCGGTTCTTGCCTGCGCTATCTGGTTTATCAGGTGTCACCGCAAGCGATCCGTCTGGTGGATGTGCGTTCCAGCATCGAGGCTGATATTGCGGATGACCGTAACTCCTTTCGTGCCACTCTGATTAAGGATTGCCCCATTGCCTACATGGTGTCCATTGGTGGCCCGGCTGCCGCCAAGGTCATCCATACCGGCATCTACCCGATCAAGAAGCCGGAGGGCGGGGAAGCCGAAGCCGTGTTGCAGGCATTGCAGACGGCGATGGTCACATCACCGCCGCCGTGGTTGTCGAAGATTCTCGGTGTCAGCCAGCAGCAGCGGTTGAAGAATTATCGGGGTGATAGTGCAGATGATGAGTAGATAATTAGGACTACTGAGACATGATTTAAGCAGTCCTTTGTTTGTTGTATGTTTGCTGAGTGTGCTGCCAGACTTCGTAGGTGGGTTTTAGAACATGCCTTGATAGGTACTGAATGACCGGAACGCAAACAGCATCCCCCATGGCAAAAAACCCTTTGTTGTCGTTCTCCGGCATCCAAAAGTTGTCACGGACACCCTGTAGGCGTGCATATTCCCGTGGCGTCATCAACCGGGCTTTCCAGTTTCCCTGTCCTGCACGAACCAATATTTGCTTACTTGATCCCCCCCTTGGTGTTCTCAGGCAACCTGCAATACCATCTGACCTTAGTTCTGCCATGGATTGACCGTTACGCATCCGGCGGTAGACAGTACCGTAGAAATCTCCCGGTTCGTGGATTTTTTCCCGGATAATCGCTTGGTGTCCTGTACTCATTTGATTGAACAGGTATTGCTGCTTTTCACTGCCCCACCATAAAGGTGAATCTTCTGGTATGTCCTCGACGATATTATGCAATCTAAGCAGGGTTTTTTCAGGAGTGGGTATGTCAAATAAACCCCAATTCAGATCAGGGTTAGTCTGAATCAGGTCTCGCAGCTTCGCGGAGCGCAGTTGTGGGCTTTGGTGAAAATGACTCCACCAAGTATCAAGGATATTTCTTTTGTCCTTTATCCTCATAACCTGTATTGCCAACGTGTTATCAACGGCAATAACAAATACCCTTGGACGGCTCTGAGGCGTAAAGGCTACGGCATCGAGTTCAATAATATCGACAGTGTAACCCAAGGCATTCAGGGTCTTGACGGTGTTTCTGATGTCTTTCCCTTTATGCGAGGTGAGGAAGCCTTTGACGTTTTCAAGCAGAACCACGCCAGGCTGGGTATGAGATTGCTTCTTTTGGGCAAGGATGTGCAATAGTGCCCTGAGGGTGCCGGATTCCTCACCGGCAAGTCCTGCCCGGTCGCCTGCTACTGACAGATCGGTGCAAGGAAAAGAGGCGGTATACAGGAAAACATTATCCGGTATTTGCTCGGGTTGCTTGGCAATGTTCCAAATATCGTCCAGAACAAAATCACCAGAACCAAAATTTGCGGCGTAAGTTTCTCGTTTGTCTTGGGCTATGTCATTGGCCCAAGCGCATGACCAGCCATCACTGGCTAACCCTTCACGTACCAGACCAACACCAGCAAAAAACTCGGCGAATATCATCATGAAGCCAACCTGTTCAATGTATTTATAACGGTATCGTTCCGTTCAACCAAGGCACCATTTTGTATTCTCATTACCAGCCTGCCCTGTGATTTTACGAATCCGGCAGGGATACTGCGGCGGAAACGTTGCCTGCGTTGGGTACTGGGAACCGATGTATCGTAGTTTTGCTGATACTCTAGCTTCCATTGGTCGAAGTAATTTGCAAGGTCTTGCCCCTGCATCGCGATAACCACCACATCGGTGTAGGTTTCTGAGTATGCACAAAACAGGTGGTTGACCTGTGCATCCTCATCCAGTTTGTGTGCTCCTGTATTGAGGTGGTACTGATACTCGTATGAAGCGCCCATTTTCGCCGACTTTATTTCCCATCCAGCCAAGTCGGCACCTGTAACGCCTGTACTGGAGCGTCCCGTTAATATCGCTCCGAACAACTCCCACATGACCGACGGAACCGAGCCAGTCACCTTGAGATTGTGAACCTTCAACAACTCAAGCTTCTTCTCGTCGAAAATATGTTCTTTATAGAGCTGGAATGCATCATCAATACCGCTCATAAGGCTTCCCCTTTTACCGGGAAAAGCTCATGTGGCTGACAATCCAACGCTGTTATGAGCCTGTAAATATTGATCAGGCTAACATTGCGTCTTCCGCGCTCAATAGAACTGATGTAAGTCCGATCAAGGTCTGTCAGTTCAGCAAGGGTTTCTTGGCTAAGTCCTTTATGTGTTCTGATTTGCTGGACTTTTGAACCAAAAAACGTCAGTAACTCTTTGTCCTGCATGATTAAGTTTTACAGTTTGAAAACGTAATCTTTTGCTTTTGTTGACTATGAGTCTACGGACTATGAGTCACGTGCAATTATAATGGCCTTGCGGCAGGTGTTACAAACACCCCGATGGAACGGCATCCGTTATCAGTAGCATTAGGGCTGTTGACAGCCAATCCATCCCTTTCCTAGCATCACTTGTCGTAAAACTAACATTGCCCGCCTGATCCGGGGCAGGAACAAGGCGCAACCCGTGCTGGTTTATTGCTACCACGGCAACAGCAGCCGCGACTTGTGCCACTTGCTGGGCGGTTTCGGTTACACCCAAGTCTACAATCTGGAAGGCGGCTGGCAAGCATGGGCAAGCTACCTCACGCAATTCTGATCGGCAACCGCCTAGCTCCCCACGCACCGGGCGCGTCTTCAAATACCCCGGCACAGCTTGCCCCGCAGGTGGGGCAAGTGCCCTTTGCCGCCATATTCCAGCGCACAATATTATACCAGTCACGCACAATCAGCGTTTCCCCACACTGGTGGCAGAAAGTGGTGTCGCCCTCGGTATTATGCACATTGCCAGTATAAGCGTGGCGGATGCCATTTTTACGGGCAATATCCCGCGCCATAACCAAGGTGGCCGGTGGCGTTGGCGGCGTATCGCGCATTTTCCAGTCAGGATGAAAGGCCGAAAAATGCATCGGTACATCCGGCCCCAGATGTTCCATTACCCATTGGGTCATGGCCTCGATTTCTGCGGCGGAATCGTTTTCGCCCGGAATCAGCAAGGTGGTCAGTTCCAGCCAGGTATTGGTTTCGTGGTGGATATATTCCAGCGTTTCCAGCACTGCTTGCAGGTGTGCGCCGGTCAGTTTCCAGTAAAAGCGTTCAGTGAAGGCTTTCAGGTCGACATTGGCAGCATCCATGTGGTGGAAGAATTCAGCGCGGGGTTCCGGTTCGATGTAACCGGCAGTCACGGCTACCGATTTAATGCCACGTTCACGGCAGGCAATCGCGGTATCAACCGCGTATTCCAGAAAGATGGTCGGGTCGTTGTAGGTGTAGGCAACACTACGGCAACCCGTCTGCACCGCTGCTTCAGCGAGTTGTGCGGGGGATGCGGCCTGTTGCAACGTATCCATTTCCCGTGATTTGCTCATGTCCCAGTTCTGGCAGAATTTGCAGGTCAGGTTGCAACCCGCCGTGCCGAATGACAGCACGGGTGTGCCGGGCAGGAAATGATTGAGCGGTTTCTTTTCAATCGGGTCAATGCAGAAACCGCTGGAGCGCCCATAGGTGGTCAGGACGATCTGGTCGTTTTCACGGGCGCGGACAAAACACAAGCCGCGCTGCCCTTCTTCCAAGGTGCAAAGGCGTGGACACACATCGCACTGTACTTTGCCGTTTTCCAACTTGTGCCAGTAGCGGGTAGGGTGGTTTATATTGACTTCTGTCATAACATTTTACCCCCTTAACAGTATCCTATTCTTAAAGGATAGGCGTAACAGGAGGACTTGCCATGATAGAAAGCAAGAAACCGGAGAAAAAACGCATCCGTCCCGCTGCGGTAGCGGGGATGTTTTATCCGGGTGATGGCGCAACGCTGCGCTCGATGCTGGAACAGATGTTGATGCGGGCAACCACAAGCGGAACTGCTCCGAAAGCCTTGATCGTTCCTCACGCAGGTTACATTTACTCCGGTCAGGCAGCGGCGGATGCTTACGCCCGCTTGCAAAACCGTCAGACGCCGATCAGCAAAGTGGTATTGCTGGGGCCTGCGCACCGGGTCGGTTTCCAGGGCATTGCCGGTTCTACCGCAGATTATTTCGTCACGCCCTTGGGCAAGATTCCGCTGGATCGTGAGTTGATGGCTAGCGCCTTCCAGCTTGAAGGTGTTGTGCCGTTTGACCATGCCCATGCCGAAGAACACAGTCTGGAAGTGCAATTGCCTTTTCTGCAAAGCGTGCTGGGGGATTTTACATTGGCTCCCTTCGTGGTCGGTGATGTGCCGGAAAGCCTGACTGCCAGCCTGCTCGAAGCCTTGTGGGGCGGGGATGAGACCTTGGTCGTGATCAGTTCCGACCTCAGCCATTATCTGGATTACGCCAGTGCCAAACAGCGTGACAGCGATACGGCGCACAATATCGAAACCTTCCACGGCGAACGCATCGGCCCGCAGGATGCTTGTGGTTATGGCGGGATTCGCGGTTTGTTGCAGGTGGCGGCGCACAAAGGCATGACGGTGGAGCGGGTGACGCTGTGCAATTCCGGTGATACGGCGGGGGATAAACGTCGGGTAGTGGGGTATGCATCTTATGTCTTACACTGAAGCAGAGCGGCAACAATTGCTGCAAATTGCCCGCGAGAGTATCCGCTGTGGTCTGGAAAAGGGTAAGCCGTGTGCGGTGAAGCTCAAGGATTTGCCAGCAGCATTGCGGGAAAAACGGGCGAGTTTCGTTACCTTACAGAAGGCTGGGAAGTTGCGGGGTTGTATTGGCACGATTTCAGCATACCAGCCGCTGGCGGAGGATGTGGCGCAACGGGCGTATGCCGCCGCTTTTGGCGATTCACGTTTTTCACCAGTGCGGGCAGATGAATTGGCGCATCTGGACATCAGCATTTCGGTACTTAGCCCGCCTGAACCGCTGGGGTTCACCAGTGAAGCCGATTTGCTGGCAAAAATCCAGCCACAGGTCGATGGCCTGATTATCGAGGAAGACGGTTTGCACGGGGTGTTTTTGCCTAGCGTGTGGGAATCACTGCCCAACAAGCGGGAATTCCTGCGGCAACTCAAGCGCAAGGCCGGGTTGCCTGCGGATTATTGGTCGGATGCGATCAAGGTATCGCGTTTTCGTACTGAGTATTTGAGCTGTTAGCGGAGAGTGCCATCTGTAATACGCCCCTACGAAGATCATTCCCTTTTCTCGTCAAGCCCACCGTCCGATAAACAATTTACCCCCTATACGCATCAACTTTAACCCGCGAAAGCGGTCTCCCTCTCTGGTAGGCTATTAGTTTTGCACACCGAATAGATCGACTTCGACAAGGAGACCGCGCATTGATACTGACAAAAGTAGCCACCGCATTGCAAGCCATCTTGTATGAAAAAGCGGACGCGTTAGCAAAAAAAGCGGCTTCATTCAACGCCAGCGCAAACTCAGCGGCTCGAACTTCATCCGCAGCTTGGTGTTTGGCTGGATGGGCAATCCTGCC
>NZ_FNQP01000040.1 GCF_900107695.1 Thiothrix caldifontis
ATCTACGTCAAATTACTGATTATCCTCATCCAACACTGGATCATGCTCACCGGATTGTGGGAAATACCCCAGCGCAGCCTCACCAAAGGTGTTCAAGCCATTCAGGAACAGGCTTCCCATCTTGCCGCCTGCATCGCTGAGCGACGCAGCTTGATAAAATGCCTCAAGCAACTGGCAAAACTCTTCGCTTCTTCAACCGCTTGCCGACAAAACAAACGGAGGAAAAAACCTAATAATTGGATGAGATTACAGCAAGTTAGGGAATGGAGGGCTTAAAGTTGATGCGTATAGGCATACCATTTCCCAACCCTACCGTCTGTGCCACTGCCTGCGCACGTCGCATCGCTAGATTTTGCACGTCTGCCAGAACTTGATGACCTGCGCATCTTGTTACAACAACACCAAAGTCAGCCTTCACCGATGGCAGGCTGGATGACCGAAATCGTTTGCGCGGGATGTACGGGCAACGATCACCTCTGGCAAGACCTCGGATTGTGGTCGCGCAAAGATTTATCCGCGCTGATGCACGATAATTTCCGTCCCCTCGCAGAACGGAACACCAAAGACATGAAGTGGAAAAAATTCCTCTACAAGCAAATGTGCATTGGCGAAGGCATCTACGTATGCCGCGCCCCCTCCTGTGAAGTTTGTGTGGACTACGCCGCATGTTTCGCACCGGAAGCCTAGTCACCGACCTCGAAACCGAATTGCACAGCCTGCAACGATCGGTTGCCGCTTACCTTGGCCTTGCGGTTGGCGATGCCTTGGGTGCAACCGTGGAATTCATGACCCCGGCTGAAATCCGCCACGAATACGGCACACACAAAAATATGATCGGCGGCGGCTGGCTGAAACTCAAAGCGGGCGACATCACCGACGACACCGAAATGAGCCTTGCCTTGGGCAACGCCATCCTCAGCGCAGGCAAAGTCGAACCCGTGAGTGTCGCCGAAGCCTTCAGCGCGTGGATGCGCAGCAAACCCAAAGACATCGGCAATACCGTGCGCCGTGGCATCGTCCAGTACCGCCGCACCGGGCAAACCGAAATGCCGGAAAGCGAACACGACGCAGGCAATGGTGCATGTATGCGCTGCCTGCCCGTCGCCCTCGTCACCCTGCATTCTTCATGGACAGACGTGCAAACTGCCTCACGCCTGCAAGCCCACATTACCCATCACAACGCAGTATCGGATGCAGGCACAGAATGCATTATCCACATGCTACAAGCCGCCATCCTCGGCGAACCGTTGGCAGAACTCGAATTGCTGGCACGCAAGCTGGTGATGGAATACCCCGTATTTGAATACCGCCAACGCCGCCGCGACAACCCCAGCGGCTACATCGTCGATACCCTGCAAGCCGTGTTCCAGTCACTATTCAGCACCGATAACTTTGAAGCCGCGCTGGTCGATGTCGTCAACCGGGGCGGCGATGCCGACACCACGGGCGCAATCCTCGGCATGGTCGCAGGCGCACTGTACGGCATAGACAACATTCCCACCCGCTGGCTGGAACGGCTCGACCCTAATATCCGCGCCCAATGCACCCAACAAGCCCGCGCCCTTTACCAACTGGCACAACAAGGACACACCCCATGAGACTTTCCCGCAAAGACGAACACTCCATTACCGCGATGCTGTCACTGGCGGCTACTGACCGTTACGCCGCTCCCATCAGCCTCACCGAACTGTCGGAGTCGTTGGGCATTTCCACCTCGTATCTGGAACACATTTTTAGCGGCCTGCGCAAACATGGCTTGGTGGAAGGCTTGCGCGGCGTAGGCGGCGGCTACCGACTGGCACGCCCTGCGACACAGATCAGCATTGCCGACATCCTCCACGCCACCCACGCGCTGACGGATGAAGACACGCTGGAAAGCACGCTTGCAACTGTGGATACACGCGGGCTGGAAGCTGCCCAAGGTTGGGTGGAACTCAGCCGCCGTATCCGCGACTTTCTCGGCGAACTCACCCTTGCCGATTTCGCCAGCACCAAACCCAGCAGCGTTTGGAAACAGCGCGAAGATTCCGTCAGCAATTACATCGCCACCATGTTTCCGCCACACACGGTCTACAACAACAGTATGTCTGCTTAACGACAAGCCCAGCGCAACTGACCTGTGCCAAATCCTACAAAACCACTCGAACAATACAAAAAATACTTAATAATCAACAATAAAACCACTTGGCACAGGCTTTGCAATATTCCCGTAAAGCACTTTACAACGGGAGATAACGCATGATCATACTGACCGACAACGCCCAGAAAGCCCTCGGACGTTTCATTGAAGGCGCAGACAAATCCATCGCTGGCTTGCGCATTGGCGTTTCCGGCGGCGGCTGTTCCGGCCTGCAATATTCCATGAGTCTGGTCGAAGCCAAAGCCGACGGCGATCTGGAAGTCCCATTCCCTGCACTGACCGTCTTCGTTGATCCCGAAAGTGCGCCGAAACTGGAAGGCTTAACTGTGGATTTCATCGACGGTATCGACGGCAGCGGTTTCAAGTTTGAAAACCCCAACGCCACCAATAGCTGCGGTTGCGGCAAATCATTCGCTGCCTGATTCACGACGCCACGCCAACAGGAGACCCAAGCCATGTGGGATTATTCAGAAAAGGTACAAGACCATTTTTTCAACCCGCGTAACGCTGGTGCAGTCGCACAAGCCAATGCCACTGGCGATGTGGGTTCACTCAGTTGCGGCGACGCGCTACGCCTGACCCTCAAGGTCAACCCTGAAACCGACATTATCGAAGATGCTGGCTTCCAAACCTTTGGTTGCGGCTCAGCAGTCGCCTCCAGCTCTGCGCTGACCGAAATGGTCAAGGGCATGACGGTGGATGATGCGCTGAAAATTTCCAACCAAGACATCGCCGATTATCTGGATGGCTTGCCACCGGAAAAGATGCACTGTTCGGTAATGGGGCGCGAAGCCTTGCAAGCCGCCGTTGCTAATTACCGTGGCGAAGAGTGGAAAGACGACCACGAAGAAGGCGCGTTGATCTGCAAATGCTTCGCGGTGGATGCGGTGTTGATCGAAGAAACCATTCGTGCCAATAACCTCAGCACGGTGGAAGAAGTCACCTTCTACACCAAAGCGGGTGGCGGTTGTTCCGCGTGTTTTGAAGGTATCGAAGAAATCCTCAACAAAGTCATGCTGGAACGCGATGAAGAAGAAGTCGTCGCACCGCCACCCGAACCCGTCAAGCCAGCCAAAGCCCCGTTGACCAACCTGCAACGGATGCGCCGCATCGAGCACACGCTGGAAGCAATCCGCCCGCAACTGCAAGCCGACCGGGGCGACATCGAACTGGTGGAAGTCGATTTCGATAAGAAAATCGCCTTCGTTAACCTGAGTGGCGCGTGTTCCGGTTGCCAGATGGCAGCGGCTACTTTGGGTGGCGTGCAACAGCGCGTCATGGAAGATTTGGGTGAATTCATCCGCGTATTGCCTGCGACTGAAATGGGCAAGTTTTAAGGAGTGGTGTGATGAGTGAAGGTATTTATCTCGATAACAATGCGACTACGATGGTGTCGCCGGAAGTCGTGCAAGCCATGCTGCCGTTTTTTACCGAGCAGTTCGGCAACCCGTCCTCCATCCATCAGTTTGGCAACAAGGTTGGGCTGGCGATTAAGGCTGCCCGCAAGCAAGTGCAAAAGCTGCTGGGTGCGGAACACGATTCCGAGATCGTTTTCACATCATGCGGCACGGAATCCGATTCCACCGCGATCCTCTCTGCCCTCAAGGCTCAGCCGGAACGCAAGGAAATCATCACTACTGTAGTTGAACATCCTGCCATCCTGACGCTGTGCGAAAATCTGGAAAAAGACGGCTACACCGTGCATTACCTCAAGGTAGACGGCAAAGGTCGGTTGGATTTGGATGAATACGCCAAATTGCTCACCGACAACGTGGCGATTGTGTCGGCGATGTGGGCAAACAACGAAAGCGGCACGTATTTCCCGGTGGTGGAAATGGCTGAAATGGCGAACGCGGCGGGCATCATGTTCCACACCGATGCGGTGCAGGCGGTCGGCAAGATTCCGATGAGTTTGAAAGACACCAAGATCGACATGCTGTCGGTGTCGGGGCACAAATTGCACGCGCCGAAAGGCATTGGTGTGCTGTATTTGCGCCGGGGCACACGCTTCCGTCCGCTGCTGCGCGGCGGGCATCAGGAACGTGGGCGGCGGGCGGGGACGGAAAATGCGGCCTCCATCGTCGCACTCGGCAAAGCTGCGGAAATGGCGCTGGAGCACATGGAGCACGAAAACATTTGCGTGCGTGCCATGCGTGACCGTCTGAAAGAAGGCTTGCTGGCTGCTATTCCCAACTGTTTCGTGACCGGCGACCCGGACAATTGTTTGCCGAATACGCTCAATATCGCGTTTGAATACATCGAAGGCGAAGCGATTTTGTTGATGCTTAACAAGCAAGGCATCGCGGCTTCCAGCGGTTCGGCGTGTACGTCTGGCTCACTCGAACCGTCGCACGTCATGCGGGCAATGGGCATTCCTTATACGGCTGCGCATGGCACGATCCGCTTCTCGCTGTCGCGCTACAACAATATGCCCGAAATCGAGAAAGTCATCGCCGCCGTTCCGCCGATTATTGCGCAACTGCGCAAGCTGTCGCCGTATTGGGATGCTGCCAATAATGTGCCAGTGGAAGAACCGGAAAAGGCGTTTGCTCCGGCTTATGCCTGACACACCGAAGAGGGCGTATGCAATACGCCCCTACAAGAAACACCCGTAGGGGCGTATTGCATACGCCCTCTTTCTCTTCCCATATTCGGAGACAACATGGATATTGCTCAAATTCAACCCGGTGACATGGTATTTGCGGCTGCCGACTTGTTCAGTGATGGCGAAATTCCGGGCTACGCCGAAGGTGCGCTGGTCGTCAAAGCGGGTACTCGCGGCGTGCTGATCAATACCGGGCATTATGAGGAATACCCGGATGTGGAGTTTTATCTGGTGCAGTTTGAAGATGAGAGCGGGACGTTGGGGTTGTCGTTGGGGTGTTGGGCAGAGGAGTTGACTACCAACGCTTAACAAACCTCCCACACCAACCGTTCAAACCCCAACGCCACCACCGCCAGACACCGCAATCGCTGCGGCTCACGGTACTTTGCCTCCAACACCTCGCGGTAATGCTGCAATTGCTGCCGCGCTTCCTGCATGGCAGTTTGCACCGCAGGCAATGCCGCCGATTCCTCGCGCTGCTGGGCACGAACCTGTTCCCCGCTCAAACCCAAGTCCGCCAGCGGCAAGTATTTGAATTCCAGCACCATATCCAACAGCGCGTATTGGCGCATATTCGGGCGCACAATCAGGGTCAAGTCGGAATAACGCCGCTGCAATGCCGTTTCCGAATCCATAATGTAATAGGTGTCATTGAACAGCAGGGTCAGGAACGCAGTTTTGACCGTCAGCTCATTGCTCCAGCGGTAATCACGGTTATTGAACACCGCGAAGTATTTGCTTTCCATGAATTCTGCCAAAGGCTGCAACTCGGCAGTCTGGTAAAACTTATCGGTCAAGCGGTGCAAACTGTGCCGATCACCCGCATCCGGCAAGGCATTACGTTTGAGTTCATCGACATACAAACCCCGGATTACCAAATTGGGGATGCCCAACACCAATTCCCCAATCATGCCGCGCCCCGTCAAGGTCAACACCCCGAAGAAATACAGCAAAGACACCATGTAATCCGGGTCAGTTTGAATATCGTGCAGTTTTTCAATGCCAAACTGGTTTTCCAGACGTGCCAGCGTAACCGCCTGTTGCTCATCCAGAATATTGGCAATCACCGCCTTGCCTGCGGGCAGATTGGCGATGTAACGGATTTTGTTGGCATCCATCGCCAAGTTGCCATCCAGTATCTGCGGTGGGGCACTGCAATATTCTTGATAGTGGCGCAGGAAATAAAACGTCAACGTCGGGTTGTAAACACAGGCTTGCTGCATATCGCCGCAAAAACGGTAGCCATTGTAAAAGACCCGCATGGTTTCCAATGTGGTTTGCACACTATCACTGGGTTGCTGGCATTCCGCACTGATGGTTGTTACCAACTGCGTCAGTTCGGGGGCTGTCACACCACACAGCGCATTGAATTTAGGCTCAAGGTATACGTGGGTAGCGACGTTGTAGCCGCTGGTCATGTCACTCATCACCAAGGGTGATACACCCGTGATGAATACCCGCCCGATCTTGCCTTCGGAAGCATTGGCTTTAATGGCTTTGAATAAGGTTTTTAAAATCCCTTCGCTTTGCACCAAATCTTCGTAACGTTGCTGATTAGGGCGGGTTTGCATCAGCACTTCATTGGCAAAATTGTCGTATTCGTCGATCAATAGGTACAGTTGCTGACCGCTGCTGCCTACCGCATTTACCAAAGATTCAAATGAGGCAATGGCGTTGTCAGTAATAATGTCGACACCAACCTGTAAATAAGGCTGGTACTGCTGCACAAAATACTTGATGGCTTGGTTGATATGGTCGAACAAATGGCGGGTAATCGCGGCGGTATCACCTTGCGCCGACACTTTGGAAAAATCCCAACGCAATACCGTATATTGGTTCTGTTCCCCCGTCGGATTTTGCCCAACCGCCAAATCGCCGAACAAGGTTTCAAATTCACCCGCCCTGTTGAGGTCGTAATAGTTCGCCAGCGTAGACAACAACAAGGATTTGCCGAAACGGCGCGGGCGCAGGAACACAAGCTGCTCACCCGCCTGTTCCAGCAGGGAGATATGCTGGGTACGATCAAGGTACAGTTTGCCTTCTGTGCGTATTGCATAGAAATTACTGTTTCCATAGGGAAAATTAATCATAATGCCACTGCCATTCAACCAAGGTGATTACCTGATTCTAGCATGGCGCGCGGCAAGGCGGGCAGCTCACGGCAGTCAATAAACGCAACACCTCTGTACATTGCCACCATTACTGTGCATACCCACGCAAATGGCACTACAAAAGTGCGACAAACCGTAGAAATGAGGGTGAATTCTCCCAAAAATGCCCTGAAACCATTGGCACAACACTTGCAGAGAAACTTTTAACACGAGAGTAATCGACAACTTTAATTATCGACAGGCTCGCAATACAATCCGGAAAAATGGGTCGCTAGGGTTCCGGTCGGTGGTATGAAAATCCACTGATGCTGGTCCGAGAGCAACCGACCTTCACAGCAAGGTTACACGGCGGGATAAAAACCCGGGAGGTTATCGTTATCGATACTCTCGCGTGCTTTTATCTTGAACCGAAACTGTGGAGAAACCTGATGACTTACCATTTCCATAAAAAGCTCAGTGCCCTGTTACTCATACCCGCCCTCCTGTTCAGCCTCAACGCCCACGCTGAAGCCAAAGACTCCTTCAAAATTGCCTGGTCGATCTACGCAGGCTGGATGCCGTGGGATTACGCCGACAGTTCCGGCATTATGAAAAAATGGGCGGACAAATACGGCATCAGCGTCGATATTGTGCAAATCAACGATTACGTCGAATCCATCAACCAGTACACCGCTGGCGGCTTTGATGGCTGCGTCATGACCAATATGGATGCGCTGACCATTCCAGCGGCTGGCGGGGTCGATTCCACCGCGCTGATTGTGGGTGACTTTTCCAATGGCAACGACGGGGTTGTCCTCAAGGGCAAAGACAAGAAGCTGGCTGACATCAAGGGGCAGAAAGTCAATCTGGTGGAACTCTCGGTTTCGCACTACCTGTTGGCACGCGGTCTGGAAAAAAGCGGCCTGTCCGAAAAAGACATTACCGTGGTCAATACCTCGGATGCCGATATGGTCGCCACCTTCAGCTCCAGCGATGTGACTTCTGCGGTGACCTGGAACCCCTTGCTGTCTGAAATTGCCGCGCTGCCGGATACCAGCAAGGTGTTCGATTCCAGCGAAATTCCTGGCGAAATCATCGACCTGATGGTGGTCAACAGCGACACCCTCAAAGACAACCCCAAACTCGGCAAAGCCTTGGTCGGTGCATGGTACGAAATCATGGGTCTGATGAAACAAGGCGACGCAACCGCCCTGACCGCGATGGCGAAAGCCTCCGGCACCGATTTGGCAGGCTACAAGGCACAACTGGATGCCACCAAAATGTTCTACACCCCAGCGGATGCGGTGGCTTTCACCGACAGCGCGGAACTGCCCAAAACCATGCAACTGGTCAGCCAGTTCTCGTTTGACCACGGCTTGCTGGGCAGTGGGGCAAAAGATGCCGGTACAGTCGGCATGGCGTTCAGCGGCGACAACATCACCGGCGACAAGGCCAATGTCAAACTGCGCTTTGACAGCACCTACATGAAAATGGCAGCAGACAGTAGCCTGTAAGCGAACGCACAGGGGAACCGTGCCATGAAAAGACTCATTAACCAGCGTCCATCCCGCGCCGCGCAGGTGCTGCTGGGGATTTTGCCCTTTGCCTTGCTGTTGCTGGCCTATCTGTGGGCATCGGAACTGCGGCTGGCAGCCAACCCGAACGACAAACTGTTGCCCGCTTTCAGCAGCATTGGCGAAGCGATCTGGAGCATGGCGTTTGAAGCCGACAAGCGCAGCGGCAACTACCTGTTGTGGGTCGATACCCTCGCCAGCTTGCAACGGCTGGGCTTGGGTGTATTGCTGAGTGCCTTGATGGGGCTGGTGATTGGGGTGGCCAATGGCGCGGTTCCACTGTTTCGGGCAGGGCTTTCGCCGCTGGTGATGGCTCTGTCGCTGATTCCGCCAATGGCAATTTTGCCGGTGCTGTTCATTGTGTTCGGCTTGGGGGAAGTCTCCAAGGTGGCGCTGATCACGATTGGTATCGCGCCATTCCTGATCCGTGACATGCAGCAACGGGTGCTGGAATTGCCGGAAGAACAGCTCATCAAGGCGCAAACCCTGGGGGCGAGTAGCTGGCAATTGATCTTGCGGGTGATATTGCCGCAAGTATTGCCGCGCTTGCTGGATGCGGTGCGCCTGAGTCTGGGTTCGGCGTGGCTGTTTTTGATTGCTGCCGAAGCGATTGCTGCCACCGAAGGCTTGGGCTACCGGATTTTTCTGGTGCGCCGCTACCTGTCGATGGATGTGATTTTGCCCTATGTGTTGTGGATTACCTTGCTGGCCTTCCTCACCGATTACCTGTTGCGGGTGCTGACCCGGCGCAGCTTCCCTTGGTACTACAACGGAGGCAAACCATGAATGTCATCGAAGCCCGCCACTTGTGGAAAGAGTACGGCGACAATGTGGTGCTGGAAAACGTCAGTCTGGCGGTCAAGGCCGGGGAATTCATTACCGTGGTCGGAACCTCTGGCTGTGGCAAAACCACCTTCCTGAAACTGCTGCTGGGGGTGGAAACCGCTACCCGTGGCGACTTGCTGCTGGATGGCAAGCCCTTGCCGGATGAACCCAATGCGGATCGCGGTATCGTGTTTCAGCGTTATTCGGTGTTTCCGCATTTGAATGTGCTGGAAAACGTCATGCTGGGGGCGGAACTGGCAGCTTCACCTTTCTGGGGGCGCACCTTTGGCAAACGCCGCCGCGCCATCCGTGAGCAAGCGGTGGCGATGCTGGAATCGGTGGGTTTGGGGACAGCCTTGCTCAAATACCCGTCGGAATTGTCCGGTGGGATGCAGCAACGCTTGGCTCTCGCGCAAGCCCTGATTAAAAAGCCGCGCATCCTATTGCTGGATGAGCCGTTCGGCGCACTCGACCCCGGTATCCGTGCCGACATGCACCAGTTGATCCTCTCCATCTGGCGGCAGACCGGCCTGACCATTTTCATGATTACCCACGACCTCAAGGAAGGCTTTTACCTCGGCACGCGCCTGTGGGTATTCGACAAACGGCGGCATGACCCGCAAGCCCCCAACCGCTTTGGGGCCACCATTACTTACGACATTCCGCTTGGGCATACCGACCGGACGACCTTGCACACCATCCAACAATCGCTGGGAGCCAACCATGACTGAAACCTCTTCCCCCTCTACCTTGTTGTATGAAGACCGCATCCCCGGTGGCGCACACTGGTCATTGCTGCTACGGCAGGGAACCAGTCTGCGCCTGATTGATCTGGACGGTGGCGCGAATGTCGGCATGTTGTTCTATAACCCGCTGGAAAAGCTGGAACGCTACAATGCTCCCGACACCCTCAAGTGTCAGCACACCTTCAAACTGACCCGTGGGCATTGCCTGTATTCCGACATGGGGCGGATTTTTTGCTCCATCGTGGCCGATAGCGTTGGTTGGCACGATACCGTCGGCGGCAACCTGAGTACTGCCGCGTTGCAACGCAAGTGGGGCGTGAAAACCTATCAGGATTTCCGCAACGACTGGACAATCAGCGGCGAACAGGCTTTTCTGGTGGAACTGGCGAAATACGGCCTCAACCGCCGTGACATGGCAGCCAACCTCAACCTGTTCAGCAAGGTTGCGCCGGATGATGACGGCAAGCTGCATTTTGTCCCCGACCACAGCAAGGCAGGCGATAGCGTTGAACTGCGCTTTGAAATGGATACGCTGGTGCTGTTCCACACTTGCCCGCACCCGCTGAACCCGGCGGCGGAATACCCCAAAAAGCCGGTTGCCTACCAGCTACACGCGGCTGCCCCCGTCGCCGAGGACGATTACTGCATGAACTTCCGCCCGGAAAACCAGCGTGGATTCCAGAACAACCACATCTACCATTTGCAGGGCAAGCACCCGCACGGCTGCTGTTGAGGAGGCACACATGATCAAGGAAATTCTGTTACAGGCAGCCGCTGCCAGTTACCGCGCAACCGTTCCGGCGGGTGATTACTGGATGCAGGTGGTCAAGGCAGGGCAAACCCTGCGCATTCTCGATCGGGAAGGCAATCAGGCTGCCGATACCCTGTTTTACAATGCGGTTGACCCGTCAGAGCGGTATTCAGCGGTGGATACCATCCGCGAGCAGGGCAATGTGTACCTGACGGCGGGTACGCCTTTGCTGTCGAATCTTGGCAATGTCATGCTGGAAATCACCGCCGATACCTGCGGGCGGCACGATACCTTGGGTGGGGCGTGTGCCACCGAATCCAACACCGTGCGTTACGCACTGGAAAAAAAGTGTATGCACGCCTGCCGCGATAGCTGGATGCTGGCGGTGGTTTCCCACCCCGAATTCGGCATGAGCAAGCGCGACATTACCCACAATATCAATTTTTTCATGAATGTGCCGGTCACGCCTGACGGGGGTTTGAGCTTTGCCGATGGCATTTCGGATGCGGGCAAATACGTGGAAATGTTGGCGCACATGGACGTGATTGTGCTGATTTCCAACTGCCCACAGCTCAATAACCCGTGCAATGCCTACAACCCGACCCCTATCGAAGTGCTGATCTGGAATTAACCCAGCGGGAAGACTGCCATGTTCAACAAAGTCCTGATTGCCAATCGCGGCGCGATTGCCGTGCGTATTATCCGTACCCTGCGTGCGCTGGGGGTCAAGGCGGTGGCGGTGTATGCCGAAGCCGACCGCGATTCCCTGCACGTCCAGCACGCTGACGAAGCCTGGTCGCTGGGCGAAGGTTCGGCGGCGGAAACTTATCTGAACCAGCCGCGCTTGCTGGAAATCATCGCCGCCAGTGGCGCACAAGCCGTGCATCCGGGCTACGGTTTCCTGAGTGAAAACACCGCGTTTGCGCAACGCTGCGAAGCGGAAGGCATTGTGTTTCTGGGGCCAACCCCGGCACAAATGGAAGCGTTTGGCCTGAAACACCGCGCCCGCGAACTGGCCTTGCACAATCAGGTGCCGCTGCTGCCCGGTTCGGATTTGCTCGACTCGCTTGACGCTGCCCTTGCCGCAGCCGAAAGCATTGGCTACCCGCTAATGCTCAAATCCACTGCCGGGGGCGGCGGTATCGGGATGCAACGCTGTGACAATGCTGCTGAACTCAGTGCCGCCTATGAATCGGTGCGGCGTTTGGGGGCAAACAATTTCGCCAACAGCGGCGTATTCCTCGAAAAATTCATTACCCACGCCCGCCATATTGAAGTGCAAGTGTTCGGCGATGGGCAAGGGCAGGTGCTGGCTTTGGGCGAACGCGACTGTTCCGCGCAACGCCGCAACCAGAAAGTGATTGAGGAAACCCCCGCGCCTAACTTGCCGGAAGCGGTGCGTCACGAATTACAAGCCGTGGCGGTGCGGCTGATGAGTGCCGTGCAGTACCGCAGCGCAGGCACGGTGGAATATGTCTACGACCAGCAAACGGATGCGTTCTATTTTCTGGAGGTGAACACGCGCTTGCAGGTAGAACACGGTGTCACCGAACAGGTGTATGGCGTGGACATCGTGCGCTGGATGCTGGAACTGGGTGCGGGTGAATTCGTGTTCCCGGCTGAAGCGTTACGCGCCAATGGACACGCCATCCAGACCCGTGTGTATGCCGAAGACCCCAATAAGCAATTCCAGCCGTGTGCCGGGTTGCTCAGCCATGTGGCATTTCCGCAGACAGCGGGTTTGCGCATTGACCACTGGATTGAAGCGGGTATGACGGTTTCGCCGTTTTTCGACCCGATGCTCGCCAAGATCATCTGCTACGCGCCGGATCGGGCGACCGCCTGTGAGCAACTGGATGCCGCACTCGCTGCTACCGACATTTACGGCATTGAAACCAATATCACCTACGTGCGGCAAGTGCTGGCAACCGACACTTTCCGCGCCGGACACATCACTACCCGTTACCTCAACAGTCTGGCATGGCAGCCGTACAGCGTGGATGTGCTTGCCCCCGGTACGCAAACCAGTGTGCAGGATTATCCGGGGCGGCAAGGGTATTGGGATATTGGCGTGCCACCTTCGGGGCCTTTCGACGCCTGGTCATTCCGCCTCGGCAACCGCTTGCTGGGCAACGTGCCAGAGTGCGCCGGGCTAGAAATCACCTTGAGTGGCCCGACCTTGCGTTTCAATACCGCTACCCGTGTGGTGCTGACGGGGGCGGCGATGGAAGCGACGCTGGATGGCGTTACTATCCCATTCTGGCAAGTTATCACCGTAGCCGCAGGCAGCACCCTGAAACTGGGCAAGGTGCAAGCCGCAGGCACGCGGGCGTATTTGCTGCTGCAAGGCGGGGTGCAATGCCCGCACTATCTGGGGTCACGCGCCACCTTTACGCTGGGGCAATTTGGCGGACACGCCGGGCGGGTGTTGCGCAGTGGCGATGTATTGCACCTGCTGACACTGCCTGCGGTGTTGCCGCAGATTGAAACCTTGCCCGTCAGCCTGTTGCCGGAGATAAGCACTGACTGGGAAATCAAGGTGATCTACGGCCCCCACGGTGCGCCGGATTTTTTCACCGCACAGGACATTGACACCTTTTTTGCCACCGACTGGGAAGTGCATTACAACTCCAGCCGTACCGGCATCCGCCTGATTGGCCCCAAGCCGCAATGGGCGCGTTCCGATGGCGGCGAAGCGGGGATGCACCCGTCCAACCTGCACGATAATGCCTATGCGGTCGGCACGATTGATTTTACTGGCGACATGCCGGTGATTCTGGGGCCGGATGGGCCGTCCCTCGGCGGATTTGTTTGCCCTGCGACCGTGATTACTGCCGAACTGTGGAAACTGGGGCAATTACGCGCAGGCGACAAGGTGCGGTTTGTGCCAGTGTCGCTGGCGGAAGCGGTGGCGTTGGAGCGGGCGCAACAGCAAGCTTTGGCGGAGTTAAAATCCCCCCTAACCCCACTTTTTCAAAGGGGGGAACCAGAGAAGCAGCATTCTTGCTCCCCTCCTTTGCAAAAGGAGGGGTTGGGGGAGGATTTCTCTTCAATCCTAAAAACCCTCACTCCCACCCAACACCCCGTCGGTATCACCTACCGCCCCTGCGGCGACCACTACCTGTTGGTCGAATACGGCGCAATGGTGCTGGACATCAACCTGCGCTTCCGTGTCCACGCGCTGATGTTGTGGTTGCAGGAACAGCAGATCGAAGGCGTGCGCGAACTCACCCCCGGTATCCGTTCGTTGCAAGTGCATTACGATAGCCAAACCTTGTCCGTGGATGCGTTGCTGGCATGGCTGGAACGGGCGGAACAAGCCCTGCAAGGCATTGAGGATATGCAAGTGCCTGCCCGCATCGTGCATCTGCCTTTGTCGTGGGATGACATTGCCTGCCGTGAAGCCATTGCCAAATACCAACAGTCGGTGCGCAAGGATGCGCCCTGGTGTCCGAGCAATATTGAATTCATCCGCCGTATCAATGGGCTGGCGTCGATTGAAGAGGTCAAACGGATTGTGTTTGAAGCGAGTTATCTGGTGATGGGTTTGGGCGATGTGTATCTGGGTGCGCCGGTTGCTACACCACTGGATCCGCGTCATCGGCTGGTGACCACCAAATACAACCCGGCACGCACCTGGACAGCGGAAAACTCGGTAGGCATCGGCGGCTCGTACCTATGCGTCTACGGCATGGAAGGCCCCGGTGGCTACCAGTTTGTCGGGCGTACCTTGCAAATGTGGAACCGTTACCGCCAGACCCGCGAGTTTACCCAGCCGTGGTTGCTGCGCTTTTTCGACCAAATCCGTTTCTATGAAGTCAGTCACGAGGAATTGCAGCAAATCCGCCAGGATTTCCCGCAAGGCCGTTACCCGCTGCGCATTGAGGAAACCACCTTCAGCCTGCGTGACTACAACGCCTTGCTGGAACAAAACCGCACTGACATCGCTACGTTCACCGCGCAACGGCAGGCGGCGTTTGACACCGAATTGCAGCGCTGGATCGACAGCGGGCAATTCCATTTTGAAAGCGAATCGCAAGCCGGAAACGCTGAAGCCGAACGTGAAACCCTCGATGACCACCACACTGCGGTGGATAGCCCGCTGGCCTGTTCCATCTGGCAAGTGCTGGTCGAGCCGGGGATGGCGGTCAAAGCTGGCGATACCCTGCTGATACTGGAGGCGATGAAAATGGAGATTAAACTGGAAGCACCCTGCGATGGCGTGGTGTTATCCCTGCAACGCCAAGCCGGGGCGCAAGTGGCGGCGGGCGAACGTTTACTGGTGCTGGAGGTACAATAAGATGGCAATACCAACACTCAACCTGACGATTCCGGCACTTCAGGCGGCTTATCGCAGCGGCTCATTGACGCCTGCGCAATTGCTGGATGAACTGTTGATCCGCTGTGACAGCTATGCCGCGCACAATATCTGGATCACCCGCCTGAACCGGGAACAGCTTCAGCCTTATCTGAAGGCGTTGGCAGGGCATAGCCCGGATACTTTGCCCTTGTATGGCGTGCCGTTTGCGGTCAAGGACAATATCGACCTTGCCGCGATTCCGACCACGGCGGGGTGTGCCGAGTTTGCTTACGTGCCATCCGAGGATGCGTTTGTGGTGGCGCAATTGCTCAAGGCGGGGGCGATTCCGTTGGGGAAAACCAATCTGGATCAGTTTGCTACCGGCTTGGTGGGGGTACGTTCGCCGAGGGGGGCGTGCCGCAACAGTTTCAACCGCGCGTATATTTCCGGCGGTTCCAGTGCAGGGTCAGCGGTAGCCGTAGCCTTGGGACTGGTGAGCTTTGCGTTGGGAACCGATACTGCTGGTTCCGGGCGGGTTCCGGCAGCATTCAACAATATCATTGGCGTGAAACCCAGCAAAGGCTTGCTGAGTACGCGCGGCGTGGTTCCCGCCTGTCGCAGTCTGGATTGTGTGAGCATTTTTGCCTTCACCACCGATGATGCCAATCGTGTGCTGGAGGTGGCGGCAACGTTTGATGTGCAGGATGCTTACGCCCGCCCCAACCGTGACACTAACCGGCGTAATTACGGGCTTGCCAATACCCCGTTCCGCTTTGCCATTCCGCAGGATGAACAGTTGAATTTCTTTGGCAATGACAGTGCCCAAGCCTGTTTCACCGCAACTGTCCGCTCGCTGGAGGAATTGGGTGGCGAATGCCAGCGTGTGGATTTTTCCGCTTTCTTGCAAGCCGCGCGCCTTTTGTACGAAGGGCCGTGGGTAGCGGAACGCCGGATAGCAACGACAGGGGTCAAACCGCAGGCGATGTTGCCAGTGATCCGCAATATCCTCGCCAGCCAACAGGATGCCAGCGCAGATGACCTGTTCCGGGCGCAATATCAGCTACAGGAATATAACCAGCAGGTGCAGGCTATCCTTGAACATTGCGATTGTTTGCTGACGCCGACAGCTGGAACCCTTTACACCATTGCCGAGGTTGAGGCTGATCCTATCCGCCTCAACAGCCATTTGGGTTATTACACCAACTTCATGAATTTGCTGGATTGTGCGGCGGTGGCGATGCCTGCGGGATGGCTGGATAATGGTTTGCCATTCGGGGTTACTTTGTTTTCACGCGCCTTCAGTGATACACGCTTACTCAGTATTGCCAACCGTTTGCAGCAAGGCTTACAACTGCCCTTGGGGGCAACCGGCCAGGCATTACCCGCTTCACAGGCTGGCAATACCGGGGTCATGGATCGTATCGATGTGGTGGTTTGCGGCGCACATTTGCAAGGTTTGCCGCTGAACTGGCAGTTGACCGAGCGGGGTGGTGAGCTAATTGCCAAAACCCGCAGCGCCGCCTGTTATCGCCTGTATGCACTGGCTGGCGGCCCACCCTTCCGCCCCGGCATGGTTCGGGATGAAGCCGCAGGAACCGCAGTTGAAGTCGAAATCTGGCGGCTGCCTACTGCACAGTTTGGCTCATTTGTTGCTGGTATCCCCGCACCACTCGGCATTGGTAAAGTGGAACTGGCGGATGGGCACTGGTATAGCGGTTTTATCTGTGATCCGTATGCGCTGGCGACGGCGACAGACATTACCCATTTCGGGGGCTGGCGGGCTTATATCGGCAAATAGTGACGCAAGATTCGCGTAACCCCAAGCGCTGGTAAGGCAGCGCCGCTTAAAGCAGCCGCTTAACCTTGCGCGTGGCAATTGCCTGCAAGGGGTCATCCGGCCACGGGTGTTTAGGGTAACGCCCTTTCATATCCTTTTTCACCTCGTGGTAAGAGGTGCGCCAAAACCCTGCCAAATCCTGCGTAATCTGCAACGGCCTACCCGCCGGGGACAGCAGATGCACCAGCAGCGCAACTCTGCCATTGGCAATGGTCGGGGTTTGTTGGCAACCAAACATTTCCTGCAACTTCACCGCCAGTACCGGCGGCGACTGGCTGTAGTCGATGGCGATGTCATGACCGGAAGGCACTTCCAGACGTTTGGGGGCAAGTTGTTCGAGACGTTGCTGCATCTCCCACGGCAACAGGCTGCTGAGGATGCTGGTCAAATCCAGCTTTTTGAAATCCGCCAATACATTCACCGCATCCAGATACGGGGCAAGCCAGTCTTCCAGCGTTGCCAGCAAGTTGGCACGGCTGACATCAGGCCACGGCTGTTCCGGTTCGACGCTGTGTAACAGGTTCACCCGTGCGCACCATTGTTCCTGTTCCGCTTGCCAAGGCAATACATCCAGCCCTTGCTTGCGGATGAAGCCAATCAGTGCGGCACTTTTGGCTTCAACAGGCACGGCTTGCAAAGCTTTGCGCTGTAACACCAACGCGCCGATTTTTTGCTGTGCTTCGGCGATGAAACGCCCCGCTTTATTATCCCATTCCACCACGGTTTACGCACGCACCTGATCAGCTAATGCGCTGGCAAACAGCTTGTCATCCAGTGCGGCGGCGGAACGGATGGTGTCGCTGCTTTTGCCCACCATGCTGCTGACTTCCGCAATCGCCAGCCACGCCTGATTGCCGAGCGCGTGTTTGTCGGGCAGGTCAGCACTGCGTCCGTTGGCAAGCTGGTAGCCGCCGGAATGCCGCCGTCGGGCAAGTCGATCCGGGTAAGCACAGGCCAGTAAATAACCGTGAATCTGTGTCGCGGGCAGCAAAAAACTCACACCACTTTCCGGCAGTTTCTGGCTGCGGATTTGTTCCACGAACTGGTTTGCCAGTTGGCGGGTGCGTTGTAACCAGCCTTGCTGTTGATGCGGACATTTGGCCTTTCCTGCCAGTATGTCCAGCGGGTGGCTAATGTCGGGATTCTCCTGGCTGAACGGGTTACGCTCGGACAGTAGACTGGCAAGGTTGGCTGCGGCGTTCAGGTGTCCGGCCTGTGCACCACAAATCAGCAGTTGGGCAAGGCGCGGATGCACGGGCAGATTGCACATCACTTGCCCATGCGCAGTCAGCACCGTGGCTTTGCCCTTGCGTGCAATCGCGCTGAGCGTTTCCAGCAAATCCAGTGCTTGTTGCCAAAGACCGGAAGGCGGCACATCCAGCCAGCGCAGTTCCGCCGGGTCATCCACACCCCATTGCAGCAGTTGCAGCGCAAGTGGGGCGAGATCGGCACGCAGGATTTCTGGCGTATTGTGCGCGGCAAGTTGTTCTTGCTGGCTTTCCGTCCAAAGTCGGTAGCACACACCGGGAGCAAGCCGCCCTGCCCGTCCGGCACGTTGGGTGCTGGAGGCGCGAGAAATGCGTGTGGTGTGTAAGCCGGTCATGCCAGTGCCAGGGTCGAAACGGGCTTCGCGCACCAGCCCGGAATCCACCACGACATCCACACCTTCGATGGTCAGACTAGTTTCGGCGATATTGGTTGCCAACACGACTTTGCGTTCACCCGCTTGAGCATCGGTTAACGGGGCAATGGCTTGTTGCTGTTCGTCCAGCGTGAGGTTGCCGTACATCGGGCGTAAATGCACCCCACGGATGCGGCGTTCCACCAGCCATTCGCCGAGTGCTTCGGTGGTGCGGTGGATTTCGCCTTGACCGGGCAGGAAAGCAAGGATGCTGCTGTCAGGATTGTCGCTCAAGGCTTGGCGCAAGGTGACAACCATGCGCTCGACAATGCGTTCGTTGGGTTTGGCAGCTTGCCCATAGCGAATGTTGACCGGATAAGTACGGCCTTCACTGCGTACCACGGGTGCATCATTCAACAGGCTATACGCATCAACTTTAACCCGCGAAAGCGGTCTCCCTCTCTGGTAGGCTATTAGTTTTGCACACCGAATAGATCGACTTCGACAAGGAGACCGCGCATTGATACTGACAAAAGTAGCCACCGCATTGCAAGCCATCTTGTATGAAAAAGCGGACGCGTTAGCAAAAAAAGCGGCTTCATTCAACGCCAGCGCAAACTCAGCGGCTCGAACTTCATCCGCAGCTTGGTGTTTGGCTGGATGGGCAATCCTGCCAGCACATTGGATGGATTAAGTCGGACAGCCGCCTTCCAACAGCTCCCCATTAGTCCACAGGGACTGGACAAACGTTTTACCCAAACAGCGAGTGAGTTCATCCAGCAGG
>NZ_FNQP01000013.1 GCF_900107695.1 Thiothrix caldifontis
ACTTGCGACCTTTTTTTGAAAGGCGGTGGATTGAGGGGGAATAAGCCGAAATCTTACGCTCTTGGTGATGCCAAGAAGCTGATTGATCTGTCCCCCAAAATCAGCAACAACCTGACGACCGGACAGGCGCATCAATTGCTGGATGATCCCGTCAACCCCGAAGTGAAAAGCGCAGCGCAAAAGCGTAGCTTTTTTTCACGTAGCCCGCAGGGTTGGGTTGTTACCACCCCACGTTCCCCGCAACCAACGGGCGCGGCGGTAGCACCTCAATACGGCTGATGAAAGAAACAAGCTATTGGCAGGGGTGCAGACGTATTCCGGCTGCACCCCTTGCCCCATGGCGAATGTGGGGTTTGGGGCAAAGCCCCAAGGGTCTTACCCCTTTAGATACTTTTGGGGGTCTACCGGCTTGTCGTCTTCCCTCACCTCATAATGCAGGTGGTTGCCCGTCGATGTTCCGGTGGAGCCAACCTTGCCGACCAGATCCCCATCAGCCACCACGTCTCCCGCCTTGACGCTCATGCTGGACAAGTGGGCATAACGGGTTTCCACCCCATTACCGTGATCCAGTATCACCACATTGCCATAACCACCCTTCTCACCGGCGAACTTTACCACCCCAGCGGCGGTTGAACTGACTGCCGTGCCATTGGGTGCGGCAATATCAATGCCCGCGTGCATTCGCCGATCACCGTGCACGGGATGCGTGCGCATACCAAACTCTGAACTGATGCGTCCGCCGTCTGCAATGGGGTTGCCACTGGGAACACCATCACTCATTGAGCTTTTTTTTTCCACAGCACGACCCGCACCCAATAACTCATCCCTAATGCTGGCGTCCGGTGCATCAGGTTGTCCGCCTATTATCTGCATAGCTGCCTGCAATTCAGCGCGTTCCTGTTTTGCGCCTTCTGCATACCCTTGACCATTGAAGATACCCTTAATGCCGCCCACTCCCTCGGCTGCTTTAAACATGGCTTCGGTCACCACTCCGTCAACTTTGCGATAACCTTCCTCAAAACCCGGTACGACTGCATTAGCCATGTTCATGGCATTGCTGGCTAAGCGTTCCTGACCGCCCTCATAAGCACCACGATGCGCCATGTAGTCAATTTTCCCGCTTTTGTTGTCATACTCCTCTTGGAGCTGACTCTTACCTGACTGGATATTAGCCTGATCGTGACGCATACCGCCTTGGGTTGCGGTTCTGATGGCGTTGTAGCCTGTTGGTGCGGTGCTGGAACCATCTACCCCGGCTGCACCTGATGCACTTGCGACCCTGCCAGCCCCTTCAGTTTGTAGTGTGTGCATTCCCGCCTGACCCTGTGCCGAAACGTCATCACGGTTTTGTGAATAGAAGTCATTGACCGCACCCGCTGTAGGCGCTGCTTGCAAACCGACTAACGCGGCTCCGTTTTTGTCCACAAACCGATCAACCAAGCCATTCAATTGTTGGGCGGCTTGCATGTCACCGCTTTCTGCTCGTTGTTGCAATGCCATGAATTCAGGGCGAGACATACCCGAAGACTTCCAAATGGCATTATCAATGTTCCCACTGAACGAAATGCCGTGCTCTTCCAGCCGTGACTGCACTTGTGACCAGTTTTCGGCGCGTTGGAACGATGCCGCCGCTTTTTCTGCGAGGGCATTGTTTTGCTGGATACCGGCTTGCAGGTTTTGAGCGGCTGCATCCGACACCCCATTTTGTTTAGTCTCTGCCAATTGGCTAGACAACTGGGTAGCGGTTTGCCAGTTTTTCTTAAAACCTGTCTGCTGCGCCACATCCACGGCTTGGTTATAGGCTTCTTGTGCTGCTGAACTGGCATTGCCGCTGATACCGATACCTTTTGCCACTTTGCCCAGTAAAGAAATGTTGTCTTCTAGGGAGAATTGGTTACTTGCCTTTAGCGTTTGTGCGGCTGACTGCATTTTGTCGAGTGCCTGAGCCAATTGCGTGGATTGCTGCTTCGTTGCGGTATCAGAGGTTCCAAGGGATTGCTGCACCTGATGACTAAACGACTTCATGTCGCTAAAGATAGCCGCTGTCTGTTGGGCATACTCGGTGGAATCCGTCCGTGCTGCCTGTACCGACTGTCCGGCCTGCGTCGCCATGCTCGACTTGACCGCATCACTCATGTTCGCGGACATCGCGTAGCTACTAACGGCCTGTTGGGTAATTTCGCCACCGTTAGCCGTATGGATATGCTTAGTTCCCATACCGTCCGTGTGCGTGTAAGTACCGCTATTGGTGCTAGGTGCGGTGTTTTGCGCCCACCAGTTCGCATTACCCAAGGAGGTGTTACCTAGGCTGATATTACCGGTGGTGGCTTCCTCTGCACCTTTGGCGGCTGGCGCTTCGTAACTGCCCATCACCTTGCCCGCTAAGCCCGCCATCATTGCGCCGCCTTGGTTCACGATCAGGTAAGAAATCATGGGAATGGACATGGAGAGATACCCGGCAACAAGGGACATATCAGCCAGCGCTTGATATAAGCCGGTATTGGTTGCCAGTGACAAGGCGGAACCGTGGATGGTTGTCAATGCACTGGTTGCTGAGTGTGTGCCGTATAGCGTCATGCCGAAATGCAGGATGGCGTACAGTGGTGCCCACAGTTGTAACCACAGCAAACCTTTGATATAGGTCATCACAACCTTGCCAGCTTGCGGCAACAGCATCAGGGCAAACACCAGTGGGAAAATGCCGTAAATGAAGGCTTCAAAAATATTGCGAATTAACGGCAGAGTACGCCCCGCCAGCTCACCCAATACGGCGTAAGTGGTTCTGCGTTCAGTCTCTGCCCGTGCTATCGCAAAGCTTTGCGCGGCTGCGGCAGCATCCACACGCGTGGCGTATGCCTGAAAACCATCGGCTTCCATCGAGTTTGCCAGCCAGTTTTGCCGTATGGTTTGCTCAGCGCTCATGCTCATGCCTGCCAGTGCTTGGTATGAGATAGGGAGGGCTGCGGCAAATTGTGCGGCTGCGGCTGAAGCCGTCGCACCTTTACCCAGTTTTGCACCGTAATGGGATTTAGCCAGTCTCAGGGCATCATTCAGGTCACTATTGAGTTGACCCGTAGCACCGACCCGGCATTCAATCACATTGCGTCGCTTTGTCGCATCCCGGTAGGTGAATGCCCGTGCTTTGGACGTATTGGCTTTAAGGAACTCCCATGTATCCGGTGCGCTCAGTAGCTCATCCCATTCATACAGCCCCAGTAACACGTCATAAAGCACACAGGATTGCCAGAAATCGCCCATATTCCGCCGTAAGCGTGAATCCGTTATCTGAAACCGTGTCGATGCCATCATGAGATTCTGACCAAAGAGCATTCCGGTTTTGGAATACGTCAGATCATCCGGCAAGGCAAACACCGTATCAAAGGTACGTGTCAGGTAATCGCCTATCCTGCTGGCAGTACCAGCGGTAGCAGCAAGGCCAAACGGCACATTGGCAATGACTTGATTGAACGCCGGATTGATGCGGTCGGTGACAATCACCGTCGACTTGGGAACCATGAAGCCCATGTACACGAAGACCATCATCAGGAGCCACTTGTAATTGATCTCCTTGCCGAAAGCGCCCTCGATGATGACCCACAATAGGCCAATCATCGCAACGACTGCCAAAAGCCCCGTGTAGTTGCTGTTTTGGGTGATGGCGGCAACAGCATTAAGCACTGTTGCTAAAAATTCACCACCACCGTAAGTGTATATTTCCCAGTTCATTATTCTTGCCCATCAATAATAGTTATTCTTGAACAGTAAGATAAATGATTTATAATTTCCATGAAGTGTCTTGCCCAGACTAAAAAAAGCAAGATGAAGTTTTCTTGTGTGGTGTTGCATTCTCAACACGCCCTTCGCTCCCTGTACAGCCATTTTGGCGGGAGCCGTCCGTAACAGGACTAAATGTACAACCCCTTAAAGCATCCTATGCCATTGCTGGATGCGGCTCACCTTCGGGTGATCTGGTGGCTATATTCTACTTTTTTGTATTTCACCTCGCCTAAGCACTAGGCTATTTTCAATCCACCCTACTGGGAGACACACTCCCACGGGAAAGATGCGTCTACTCGGTTATCACCCCGGAGACTCATCATGACAACTATCCTTTTGTTTGCGATCCTGATCTTTGTTGCTATCAAAGCTGTCAGGAAAACTGGCAAAGTCAAAACTGTGCGGCTCACCGCAACACCACCAAAACGGGCAAAGTTAAAACCTGAGCCTGCGTCTTTAAGTTTGTACAAACGTACCAAGACCCTCCTCTTTGGGGAGAAAGCGGTCATTGTCCATCTGTTCCGTGATTCTGCTGATGGTGAAATCCAGCATCAGACGAGCATCCGTGTTCAGTGGCTTAACTCTACGGTCTGCCATCACCCTGATGACGGCTTACGTTACAGTCAGTTTTTGATGCTGCTGGAAAACGGCAAGCGCATTACCCTGACACCGACCGAAAAAGACGGGAAAAATTGGGTAACTTACCAAGACCAACCATTTAACCGTTGGGATTGTGAGGTCTGCGTTCGTCATGGACTACTGTCCCGTACAGGGCTTACCAGCAAGGGGCAAATACCTGCATCAGTCTGGACTCACGCTTGAGCGCACCCGAAGTGCGCCTCAAGCCAGCGTGCCGGAAATGCCTTGGCAAGTAGCGATAGCTACCCGCCAAGCTTTCTGGCACGGCATAGCCTGCTACCCGCGATCAGCGGGAGCAGGCTGCTGTGCCACCCGTCCGCTACAGGCGACCAACGGGAGCACAGCCAAGCGGATGGGGTGGCACGGTCTGCGTCTGTCTCTTTGTCAAAAGAGACAGACGCCGGAAACCTGCTACAACCAATTGATCTACAACAGCAATAAGGTATCTGCCGCAGCGCAAATACCTGCACTAAAACCTATTGGATGATGACGGGGCGACAAGATTTTAACCACTTGTCAGCAACTCCACCTTGCCTTGTCTCGACCATTAGCCACAGGATTTAGCTGAGCTTCCCTGCCGCAGGCAACGCGGCAACCATCCACTACCGCCGGATAACCGGAGACGCGATGGGGGGGAATCAGACAATACACAAGCAAAGCACCGGCAACATGCCGCCGGTAAAAACAAGCATGTAACCGACCCGGATGGGCAAACCACAGGCGCGGGAGGCGCTTAATCCTCTTTTTCACTCACCAAAAAATAAAGGGTAGTTATTGTGGTCTGCTCACTGGTCAACTTAATACAAGCAATAAGATTTAAGGTTTTCTGTGGGGTAAATAATGGGTAAATTCACGTCAGGTAGAAATTTTGGCTACGGTAAAAGCATGTCCTACGCTGCCAGCCAAGCACTCAAAGAGCATTACGGTGAGGGGCACTTCAACGCTGTTGCGGCGCATCAGTCACGTTTTAGCCAATTCGCGGATTACTTAAAAACAGAGGAAGGCATACGCGATGCGAAAGACATCACCCAAGACGCCGTGGAACGGTACGGGCAACAATTAAACGAAAAGGTTGCTGCTGGCGAAATGGCGGTTTCCTACGCTCAAAATTTGCTTTCCAGTGTCAATACCACACTGGCTTGCCTGCGTGGGGACGAGTCCATTAGCGTCAGCCCTTCCGGGATGGTCGGCGAACGCTCCCATGTCCGCACGGTCGCACCCGATGGCCTTGATCGGACAGAGGTACGGACTGCCAGCGAAAACATGAGACATGCAGGGCTAGAACGCGCCGCTGCCGTCACTGAACTCGCAAGGGAATTTGGTTTGAGAGAGCGGGAGGCGATTCTTGGCAATTTGGAGCGCTGGCACCAAGAAGCAAAAGAAAAAGGCGCAATCAACGTAACGGAAGGCACAAAAGGCGGTCGTGGTCATGAGGTGGATCGCTGGGTTCCGGTTAGCCAAACTGGTTTGCAAACACTTGAACGGGCAATCGCCGCCAGCCCGGAAGGTTCCCGCAACTTGCTGGCAACCCATGAAATCTACATCAGCTTTGTCCATGGGGAGCTGAATAAAGCGCGGGAACACCTCAAGGAAGCGGGAATAGGAAAATACCATGAGTTACGCGCCGCTTACGCTTGCGAGCGCTACGAACAATTGACCGGGCATCTTGCACCCGTGCTGGGTGATGGAATGAGCGCCTCTAGGGAAAGCGACAGAGAGGCACGGGAAATACTCACCGAAGAATTGGGGCATGGGCGGATTGATGTGGTATCCGCCTACATTGGCGGTAGATCATGAACATAAAAAGTTTGCTGGAACGCTCAGTGCCCGGTGCGAAATCCACACTAAATGCTCACCTCAAGCGAGCGACGCAGTTAGCACAGGCTATCCATGCACACTACCCTTGCAAAACGCCCTACCAGTGGCAAGCTAAGCACCTAAGATGGTATCTGGAAACCCAAACCAGCAGCTTAGCCAACGCTACCCGTTACGACTACTGGCGTACTTGTCGGGCAGTAGCGGATGCGTTGGGCAAATGGCCCGACTGGGAGCCGCATTTGCGCGGTGACTGGAATCACCACCCTACCAGAGGTTTAGGTGGGCGACCGCCAAAACTCACCAACCGCCAGAAAAAGCACTAACCAGCCATGGAAAGCTCGACACCTCTGCCATCAGGGTCACGAATAACGCCATGATGGCTCACGCCAAAATGCGCCAATATCGTTGACGAAACGACAAAACCTAAGCGCACGTTATCCGGCTCACCGGTTGCCGGATAAAGTTCCAGTAACATACTGCCAATATGAGCAGAGTAGTGAACAGGGCTATTGCCATGCTGCTCACGCTCAAATATCAAGCCAAGCTGAGCATAGAAGGCTCTGGTTTTTTCAATATCTCTGCACCGCAGAACCAGTAAATCAAGCGTCATGGGGATGTCTACACCTTACGTTACTCAATAATGCCAGCGAGTATTTCAAGCACTTCATCAACAATGCTATCAGGTGCCGTTTCTATGCACCTTGCCCCTCTGCCCACGAGGTCAAGGGTACGCACCGCACTAACCAAAATAACGCCCTGTGTTTCCGTTCCACTGCCCATCAATGGCACAGCGAAACCCGCTACCCGTGCAAGATTGCCGCCTTGGGTGATCGGCGCTACCAAAGCAGTACCAACGGTGTTATTGAACTCACGGGTTGAAAGCACTAACGCGGGTCGCATATCGCCCTGCATTTCCCGCCCCACTGTCGGGTTAAAACTTACCCTCACAATGTCACCGCGCTCAAATCCGCTACGCTTTACCATACTTCATTCCCTACCGCTGGCATGTTGTCCCATTCGGTTACGGCTGTTGGGATAGGCGCGGATGGGTCACACTTGGCTAACAAGTCCGCTAGTTTGTACTTTTTACGTCTAGCCGCCGTTTTTGGCTGTAGCGTGAGCTTGCCGTCGTCGAGACTCAGTTCTACTTTTGCACCTGCTTCCAGCCCTAGCAGGGTTAACCATTGTTTGGGGATTACCACAGCGACGGAATTACCGACGGTGCGTAGTGTGGCGGTGGTCATTCGGGTTTCTCCTTTCCGTGTTGGTCGCTTCCATTATAGTGAAGTTTTCCATAAAGAAAACAACCGTCAACTAAAGGAGTAAGACCCTTGGGGCTTTGCCCCAAACCCCACATTCGCCATGGGGCAAGGGGTGCAGCCGGAATACGTCTGCACCCCTGCCAATAGCTTGTTTCTTTCATCAGCCGTATTGAGGTGCTACCGCCGCGCCCGTTGGTTGCGGGGAACGTGGGGTGGTAACAACCCAACCCTGCGGGCTACGTGAAAAAAAGCTACGCTTTTGCGCTGCGCTTTTCACTTCGGGGTTGACGGGGCAAGCACCGGAATAGAAAACCATGAGATAAAGCGCTTTATTTTCAATGAGTTGGGATAAGTTGGGAAAAGTTGGGATAAATCCCAACTCTGAATATCTATATAATACATATACTTATATATACATTTTTTAAAAGTTGGGAAAGTTGGGATATTTTTCTTTTTCTAAGAACAGGCACAAAAAAGCCGGGAACTTACCCGGCTTGGTTACGTTACTGTGACGGTATCAGCCTATTTTACCTTGGTTTTAAAGGGTATCACCTGCCCACCCGTCCTCAGTTGATCTAGGTAGTCTGCCCACGCCTGCATCATTCTGGTTCGTTCTTCCATGTATTGCGCCCGGTTGTATGCCGCCCTGATTTTGTTGGTTTCCTTGTGTGCCAGTTGGCGTTCAATCGCATCAGGGTTAAACCCTAGTTCGTTTAGCAAGCTGGATGCCATGCCCCTGAATCCGTGCGCGGTCATGGTGTCGTTGTCGTATCCCATGGTTCGTAAGGCTGCTCGTACTGCGTTTTCACTCATACAGCGGCTTGCACCTCTGGCACTGGGGAACACGTATTTAAACCGCCCTGTCAGTGGTTGCAATTCTTGCAAGATCGCTACCGCCTGCATGGATAGCGGGATAACGTGCTTTGACTGGTTAGCCTGCTTAATGTGGGTGGGGGCTTTCATGCGCCTAACTTCGATTGTCCATATAGCAGCTTCAAGGTCGATTTCCTCCCATTCCGCCGCCCGTAATTCCCCCGGTCTTAACATCACCAGGGCTGAAAGTTGCAAAGCACACCGCACCACAAACGAGCCTTGATAATTCGCCATATCCCGCAACAGTTGCCCGACCTTGAGCGGCTCCGTGATCGCAGCAAAGTGTTTGCTAACCAGTGGTTTTAGGATTATGCGGGTATCTATGTCAGTAGCCGGGTTACGGTTGCTAAGTCCCAATGTGACGGCGTACCGAAATACTTGGTTAATGGACTGTTTCACCCGTCGGGCGCTATCGCCAGCTCCCCTTGCTTCTATCTTTTGGAGAATTCTAATAATGTCGCTTGGGTTAACCTCGCTGATGTCCATTGCGCCTATGGCTGGGAAAACATCACGTCTAAACCAGCTTTCCATGCGTTCAACATAACCATCTGACCAGCCTGATTTACCACGGTTTAACCATTCTGCGGTGATGGCTTGGAAAGTGTTTACCTTGCTTGAGGTATGCCTGTGGTTGTTAGGTTTGATTCCCCTAGCCAGTTGCGCCCGTGCTTGCCGGTGCAGTTCGCGGGCTTGTTCTAAGCTGATTTCAGGATAACTGCCGATGGATAGGGTTTGGCGTTTGTTATCGTAACGGTACGAGAAACGCCAGTGTTTACCTTTTGGCGTGACGTACAAGTAAAGCCCTCCCCCATCAGTAAGAATGTTAGGTTGTCCATCTGATTTGGTTTTTGCGTTCTTAACCTTTGAATCTCTTAGCTTTCTTTCCATTTTGGCTGCATCCTTTATGACGATTGTGGAGTATGCAGACAATAATGCAGCCAATGACGTGAGATAACCTGACACGGTATGCAACACCCTGAGACGTAAAAACCCTTACAGAATGCGGCCTGTAAGGGTTTTTGAGACGGTCTGAAACATGCTGAAACAATCTATTGGCGGCCCCAACAGGAATCGAACCTGTAGTTGCCCCTTAGGAGGGGGCCGTTTTATCCATTAAACTATGGGGCCAAACGGCGAGAAGCGCATATTCTAGCTTAAATCCTGCGATTTGACAGTTTTTCCTGACCATGTATACGGTTCGCTGCGGGTAAATGGCATGGGGATTTCTTGTTGACGTAGCGCTTTATCAATCGTTAAGTTCAAGTCGCTGGTGACTCTGGCTTTGGTTTCAATGTCACGAATAAAGCAGCGTAATTCAAACTGTAGCGCATGATCGCCAAATGACCGAAAGAATACGTTGATTTTCATATCACTACGATCTTTCAATACCAACGGGTGTGCATTAGCCGCTTCTTGCAATACCGCCATGACACGTTCGGTGTCAGCACCGTAAGCCACATTGACGGGAATAATCACCCTGCCGAAATTATCATTCAGCATCATATTGGTGACTTGCCCGGAAATGATTTGCGAGTTTGGTACAATAATGTCAGAATGATCAAAGGTTTGGATGGTGGTTGAGCGAATGCTAATATCCCGCACATAGCCTTCCGCTGTGCCTACGCTGATCCAATCACCGCGCCGGATCGGGCGTTCAAACAGCAAAATCAACCCAGATACGAAATTATTGACGATGTTTTGTAAGCCAAAACCGATACCGACCGATAATGCCCCCGCAATAATCGCCAAATTTTCAAACTGAATGCCTGCTACCGACAAGCCAATCAAAATGGCGAATAAAATACCCGCGTAACCCGAAACCGTCGTAATTGCTTCCCGCGCTCCCCGGCTCAGGGTAGTGCGCCTTAGCCAACTTTCTGCCAGATTCTTTTTGAATACATGGGTGAGGCTGACTAACAAGGCTAAGATCAGCAAACCACTCACAATGCGTAGCGGTTCTAAGGTGAAACCACCTAGCTGGATGCCGCTAGTCAGTTGCGTGAGCAACAGTGTGAAGTTTTGTTCCGGCATCCCCCACAGGCGCAGTGACAGAATCAAGGCGACCCCGGAAACCACTAAGGTATTGGTCAGCCGTACCCATAATAACCCCGGTACAAGCTGGTTGTTTCTTAGCCCTAGTTGTTGGCGTAAGCGTTGTTGCCAAGGTGTTGCGCCTGCATCCAAACCGTCAAATATTTCGGTGGGAATTTTGAGCAATAACCACGCGGCTAATAACAAAAACAACGTGCCAAACACCCCGCTAAACAAGAACACCGCAAAATTGCGATAACCCGCGTACAGGCTAAGCACGGCAATGACCAATGTTCCGGCTGCCAGCCAATGCAAGCGGATACGCTGGATAAACAAAAAATGATCAGACATCAGCCAAATCAGGCGAGCCAGTGAAAATCCAACAACCGTGCCAATGACGATGCGTATCAACCCGACTAAATGACTGGGGTCGGTACTGGCTTGTGTGGCAGAGTCGAGCAAGGGTGAATGAAAAATAGTCCCAATTAGCGTTGTGATAATCAGCAGACGCGCCCAAAAGTACAGTTTGTGTCCGGTGCGTTGGTTGGGGGGAACCACACCTTCGACCTGTACGGCACGGCGTAGTAACGAGTGCATGACACCGTAGCTCAAACTAAATAACAGTAACATTTGCATCAACTGCAAAATAATCGGCACACCTGGTGGCGAAAAGTATAACGATAGCGAGGTTAATCCCGTAAACAAGGTATACGGCAGAAAGCGTAACAAGCTAATCCACACTGCTGCTAGGGTAGGGCTAGTAGCATGAATCGGGGGTAAGGTTTCGCGGTATTGCCGTCGTTTCTGAATACTCCAGAACATGCCAGCAACCAGCCCTGCTACACCATACAGCAGTGCCATCCACACATTATTGCGGTGTAGGGGCAGATTACCGAAAGTGTGCAACATGCCATTAATTTCTGTTTTCCAGATTCCCGGCTCCAGCAGGATGACCTGTGCATAGTCAAACACCGAAGCACTGTGCGCAAACAGTTGTTGCTTGAGCAATGTTTGCCGGGCTTGGCGTGCTTCGATTAATAAGGTAGTGGCGCGGAGGCTGATCAAGCGGCATTGGGATAAGGTTTTTTCAATTTGCTGCTTTTGCTCGGTCAGTTCTTTGCGTTTGCGTTTAACGTCGGCATCTTCGTCGGTGGTGGCTTCACCCAAGCTATCCATCGCTTGTTGGGTTTGGGTTTGCTGTTGTTCCTGTTGGGTGATGCAGGTTTTGGCGCTTTGTTCCAAATTGGCGGCGGTGGTGGTCAGGTTGTCGAGTTTGCTGATGTCTTGGCGGGTTTGTTGCCGAAACGCGGTTTCAGCGACACTCAGTTGGGCGCTGAGTGCGTCTAAACGCTCAGTGGCAAACTCATTGGCATTAGCCTGTAGCGTTAAGGTCAGCAGGATTAGCAAGACCAAACTACGCCAGAGATGTGCGAAAATAACAGGAAGGTTGCTCATGATCAGTGCGGCGTAGCTGAAAGGGTGAAGTCATCAAGGTAAAGCAGCATATCGCGCTTAGGTGCCCATTCTGCCCCCGTTCCGCCGAAAAAAACAGCAAACAAGAAACGCTCAATTTTGAGATCGTTGCCGATACGAAAACGTAGGTCGCGTTGGTTGAGGACTTCTTTACCATTTAGCCATGTCGTAATGATGCCATCGCGTTTGCCGGGGGTGTTGAGGCGCATGAAAGTTTTGATGTGATACCATTTTTCTTTTTCTAACGGTGGAGTGTCCCATGGAAAAAAGTCGCCAAAGTTTTTTGGTTGGTCAGGGTGATAGACGTATTGCCCCGGTTTGCCGTCTTTTTCCCACATCATGCGGACACTCCAGCCATCGCGTCCGTCAGGCTTTTCTCCACCGACACGGGGTTCAGCACTGCCAATACCGGGGAGTTTGCCGCCGCGTACAAAGTCGAAATTAGCGGGAAATTTCACCCAATACGAGTAATACAGGCTATCGAGTTGTGTACCGATATGGGGTTTCCAGTTGGCGCAATCGTCACTGTGGCAACCCGATGAGCCTTTGAGAAGTTTGATCCGCAAGCCTTGACCGCTGTGGGCATCTTGTCCTTTGACGATATTGGCGTTGTTTAGACCCATGTTCCAGCTGGGGCAATTCCAGTCGCGGAAGTAGTCAGCTTCGGTGTAGCTACCTAAGGTATTTTGGTCGAAGGTAATGCGTAATGGCTTGCCGGAAGTCAGAGGTGTCGTGCCACTGCAATAGGCATTGAGGTGAAAGGCTTTGTAATACAGATTTTCGCCGGGAGTTTTGGGGGGGCGTTGGGGAGTTTGTAACCCGTCAAGATACGTCCAAACCGGGTGATTGTCGGGTGGGCTGGGGTTGCCGTTGTAGAGTACTAGCACCTTGTCCCACACTTTGTCATGCGGATTCCATTGCAACTTGGCGGCAAGCTCGAAAGGTTGCTGGGCGTTGGTCATGGGGATGATGCGGACATCTTGCGGTGCTGCCAGCGCGGCGGTGGATAGTAGGACGGCAAGCAGTAGGGATAAGGTAATATTTCTGTTCATGATTTGGATTATAAACGTTTGTGGGCTTTCACTCATCCTTATCGTATTAATGACCCTCAAAGGATGATCTCAGTAGTTTTCGTCTTGTCCGAGGTCTTTGAGTTTCCGTTCAGTGTGATACGAAAGACAGACAGCTCTCGGAAGTTTTATACTCAAGCCACGAGTGTTTTACCTATAGCAAACAGGAGATATAGTGGATGGATTCTACAAACAGAGATGAAACGGCGTATTTGGCACATAACGATGGTGCAGTACTGAAGCACATGGATATGTATCAGGGGATTATTACCCGTATGGCCAACAATAGCGCGGCTATCAAGCAATGGGGCTTACCACTGATAACCGCTATTCTGGCCTACGTGGTGAAAGAGAAAATCTATGTGCTCGTTTGGTTATCGGTGTGGGCTCTGCTGATTTTCTATTTGCTGGATAGCTATTACTTGATGCTTGAAAACCGTTTCAGGAAGGGTTTTAACCAAGATGCGGTGTTAATCAGTGAAGATCGTTTTCCCAGAACTAAGCTGTTCAAGCTCTTGCCTGCTGGGGAAGTTTGGCGTTTTTACCTTAAGGCGTTGACCTCGCCAGCGACTTGGCCTGTGTATTTTGGGATGCTGACCTTGGTGGTAGTGGCCTACAAATTGGTCAGTTAAAGACTGGCAAAGAGGCGGTGGAAATGGCAAAAACGATCAGTGTATTTGTTTCCTATTCGTGGAAGCTGGAAGACGAGAGTCATTTCCTTGATGGGCTAGGAGAGCAATGCCATTTGCGCAACATCAAGCTGATTCGGGATGCCAAAACATTACAGCCGGGTGAGCGGATCAGCAAGTTTATGGAGCGCATTGCAGGTGCAAGTTATGTCATTACCGTTTTCAGCCAGCGTTACTTCGAGTCTGAGTATTGCCTGTATGAGCTGATGAATGTCCTTCAGTACAAAGGACTGGAACAGAAAATCTATCCGGTGATGGCAGATGATTTGAAGTTGGATGATGCCGCTGCCATCACCAAACTGGTACAGCACTGGAAACAGAAAAGGGATGAACTGGAAGCACTGGTTATTAAAAATGGGGTTGGTATAAATCCTGCTTTAGATGAGCGACTCAATCTTTATCAAGAGTTTGTCATCAAGATTGGTAAATTGATGAAGCAGGCGGGTGACATACTTGCTGTGCAGACAACAACTTGCAACGAACAGAAATATTCCAGTGTCCTTGATCTGATTTGCCCGTTGTATCAGATTCCTCCTGCCGCTCTTTTCCTGCCCACTCAATCCGACCAAGAGTTCATGGCTGCGATACGGCTTAGGATGGTGGTATCTCTTAGTTATTCGTCGATCTTGCGAAAAGCTATCGTAGAGCAATTGAAACTAAACGGAACGGCTGAAGCTGCGGATAAGTTGGCAGACATTCTGGTGGAACGTTGCGCTGATGAAGATACTTTGGGGCGTTTGCTGCGGAATGATATTTTTCGGGCTACCCGATTATCGTTACAGGCACTTTCCGGGAGTCCAGATAAGGATTCTCCTGCCGTAATCAAAGATGTTGACCAACTGACGAATAGTGCTGACACCTTATTTTCCTGTTTGGTGCTATATGCTATTCGGGACGACTGGATGGATAAATACCGTCAAGGTTGTGCGTCGGCTGGCTCTAATCTTCGGCATATGCCGTTCGAGACGATAACTGCCGTGGAAATTGTGACCTCACGGCATTTGCAGAGGATACCCACTTTCAGCCTGACCAGTTCGGATGCGGTGGGTAAAGAAGGTTTTGTCGTTCCTGAGCACGGTTTTGAAAAAGATGACATCGTGACAGGTATTCTGCGACAGGTTTGGGTGAAGGTATTTCCAGAAGACCTGCCTGAAAACTATCAGGAAAGTAAACTGCGTCGGTTGGGGAGTCAAATACGCAATCGTCATCAACGGCAAGATGAGGAAAAAAACAACTACTATTGTATTGTATCCGGTGACAGCAACCATCCTCTGAGTGACCCCGACGTTCGGGCGGAATTGACGCGCAAGTTGCCGGATTTACCATTGATCATATTGCGGACAGAAGATTGTCAGGATGTCTTGGTGATTCCTGATGATGCTGACCTTGCTTCGCTTATTTTCGATTTTTACCAAATGTTGAATAAGTACCGACCCTATGAGCCAGAAAAAGATCATTGAAGACCTGAAGAAACTCAACGCCAATCAGGACATTGACCTGCCCGCCTATGGCTCATGGCCTGCCAGCAAGCACTGTTTCGACGATGAAAAAGTGGTGAATGCCCTCAAAGCAGCGTTGGCGGCACAACGCCCATTGCTGGTACGCGGTGAGCCGGGAACAGGCAAAAGCCAGTTGGCACGCGCCGCCGCGCATGTATTGGGGCGGCAATTCGTTTCGGAAGTGGTGAACGCCCGCAGTGAAAGTCAGGATTTAATTTGCCGTTTCGATGCTGTCGGGCGTTTGGCAAAGGCGCAAACCCTGAAGACGGAAACCACCGATGATGCCAAAATCAAAGCCGAGTTGAAGCCGGAAAAATTCATCTCGCCGGGTGCATTGTGGTGGGTGCTGGATTGGAAATCTGCCGATGAAGTGCATACCAACAGCGAATACCAACTGCAACGCCCCGAAGCACCGAAGGGTTGGAAGCCGGAACATGGCAGCGTATTGCTGATCGACGAAATCGACAAAGCCGATGCCGAGTTGCCGAATGGTTTGTTGGAAACCTTGGGCAATAATGCAGTGACCATCCCGTGGGTAAACCAAACATTGGGTAATGGTACAAGCATTCCGCCTTTGATTATTATCAGCACCAATGAAGAACGCGAATTGCCTGCTGCGTTTGTGCGCCGTTGTTTGGTGCTGAACCTCAAACTGCCTGCTGCTGACAAGCTGGAAGAGTGGCTGGTGAAACGTGGTGAACTGCATTTCGGCGAACGTTGCCCCGCAGATATTCGCCACGAAGCCGCCCGCCAATTGCTGAAAGACCGCAAAGCAGCCAAAGATTTGGGGCTGACTCCGCCGGGTCAGGCTGAATATCTCGATATGTTGCGAGCCTTGGCACTGTTTGGTGAGGCTGGCGAAGACCAACACACCATGTTAGCGGCAATCAGCGATTTTGCCCTGAAAAAATACCCGGTGCTGCATGGTGACTGAGCGGGTAGCCATTATCAGCCGTGCCGACTTGCTACGCTGTTGGGTGGTGGGCAAAGGTCAGGAGTTGGATGGGGTGGCGGCTGCACTCGGTTTTACACGGGAAGCAAGGCCAGAAATCAGACCCTTGCCCGCCCGTCATATCCCACCAATTATTGATCTGGGAACCCTGCCGCCAGCGGAACCACCACCGCTTCCTAAAGAACTGCCGCCGGTTGAGCAGGAACGGATGCACTTCTACCGCGTAACAAAACGCGAATCACTGAAGCAAGGGGATGAGTCCCCTACGGATTACCCCGCTTGGTATACCGACAGTGATGAAACTTTGCTGGATCAAGGGCGGGTTTCGCTTGTGCCGCAACACCAGAAGCTCAAGTTCCAGCCACTAGTGCCGTGGGCGCGGTTATGGCCTTTTTTGCATAACACTTTGAGCAATCTGTGCAGCGGTTGGCAACCGGATATGGAACAGGTGGTCAAGCGGGTGGCGCAGGGTGAGTTGTTGCGGCGGATGCCGCTCAAGTCGCGTAAGACGTGGGCGGGTAGTGCCTGTGTGCTGGTTGATATTAATGCGGGGACGTTTGGGCTGCGTTACGACTTCATCCATTTGCGTGACAAGTTGTTGCGCTTGCGCGGCGAGTACGGTTTGCAGGTGCGCTATCTGGAGGATGAGCCGGGTGGTCAGGTCTATCACTGGGAGCATGAGCGCGAGGTGGTCGAGCCGTGGGTGACTCCGCCGCCGGATGTGCCATTGCTGATCATCAGCGATTTGGGGGCGTTAACCCAGTCGCGGCGCAAGTTGTATGCGTGGTTGGTGTTTGGGCGCGAACTGGCGGCGAAGGGTTGCCGCCCGGTGGTGTTGATGCCTGTTCCGGTGCGGATGATTGATGCACGTTTGCTGAAATATTTCACTTGCATCAGTTGGGATCGGGGCAGCCGTTTGCAGCCGGTGTTGAATGTCCGCCCGGATAACATTGCGCCTGACGAGCATCAGGCCAAGGTCAGGCAATTGCTGAACCGGCTTGCGCCTGCGGTGCGGGTCAATAGTAGTTTGTTGCGGGCAACGCGCTATTTGTTAGCGTCCGAAGCGTTTGATGTGGGGCATGAAGCGGCGGTGTGGCAGCATCCCGCCATCCAGAATCATGGCGATGAATTCGTTTGGCAGATGTCCGACCACGAGCAATTCTTGCAGGCATTCCGGCAATTGCCTGCGCCGCAACAGCAGGCGATGATTGATTTCATCGCCCGCTATCATGCTACTTTACCGGAAGTGGTGTATTTCGAGGCGATACAGAACTGTATCCAGCTTAGCCCAGAACAGGTCGATACCGAAGTTCAGGAGGCGACACGCCGTTACATGGCGGCATTGGTCAGAACGTTTAATGAGCACCCTGAATACAAGGGTTTGAGCCAGTGGACAGGGCGGTTTGAAGATCGTCAGCAAGCTGATGTTTTGCGCCAGCACAATGCGATACTGGCGGCAATCAAGGGTATTCGGTTGCGGCATTCGCTGGCAACGGGTAAGGAAATTCCGTTTCCGGCGGGTTTCGATAAGGAATTGATGCAGCCGTTTTTGTCGGGTGTGAAACAGCCGCGCCGTTATGAACTCCGCCAGCAAGGACGAAAGTTGGTATTTGTGCCGGAAGGTGGCGCGGAAAGTGATGATGGTTTTGGGGCGCAAGGTAGCTTGTTGGCTACGCTCAATTCCAGCGTCGATTTTATCGTCAAGAATTCAACTACCCAGCAGGATTTGCAGGCTTCGCATATTCTGCGGTTCGAGCGTGATAAAACTGCGACTATTGCAATGGCGGGGACGCGCAGCTATGAACTGGAAACGGATCAGGAGCGGATTTCGGTTGAGCCGTTGATCAAGCCGGAATGGGCGGTGGCGATTGGGAATGATGTGCATGGGTTGTGGGCGGAGTCGAAGGATAATGTGGGGAATGTTTATCGGTGGTATTGGCATCCGCCTGATTATGATCATAACGGAAATCTGATGCGTGGAGTCTGGTATCCAAGTCCAGCAGATGATCCACTTTGGTTGCCAAAAGGATGGGGGCGATCTATAGGGCATGACCAATATGGCGTTTATATAGATGTTATTTTGCCATCAAAACAGTTTCATGTGGCTCAACGTTTTCGTTGGATAGAGCCAGCATCTTTTTTGATGGGTTCTCCAGAATATGAAGTTGGTCGTGGTAGATATGAAAATCAACATCCTGTCATACTCTCAAAGGGATATTGGATGGCTGATACAGCGTGTACCCAGTTCTTGTGGGAAGATGTTATGGGGAATAATCCAAGTCGGTTTGTTAATGAAAATAACCCGGTTGAAAATATCAGTTGGCATGATGTTAATATCTTTCTAAGGGAAATTAACTTTAAGTATCCAGATCTAAAGCCACGTCTTCCTACTGAAGCTGAGTGGGAAAATGCTTGTCGAGCTGGTGTGTCTAGCGCATTCAGTTTTGAAGGTGAGTTATCACTTGAAAAAGTTAATTATTCAGGTGTTTGGGATGATTCAGGTTTTGACATAAAAGCCATTCAAAAAACTATTGAGGTTAAAAGTTACTCTCCAAATACTTGGGGATTATATGAAATGCATGGCAATGTCTGGGAATGGTGCCAAGATTGGTATGGTGATTACCCAGTAGATTCAATATCTAATCCAGAAGGTTCAGCATCAGGTAAATATCGAGTATTACGAGGAGGCTCTTGGGGAGATAGTGGTATGTATTGCCGTTCGGCTACGAGAGAGTTTGATGATCCGTCTGACGGAAATGACCGATTTAGTTTTCGTCTGGTTATAGATGTTCAGTTACCGTTAGTTGCAGTTATGACAGAAGATAAATTTAAACGTCGTATGGGTAAGTTTTAAAAATGCATATGATTCCATATTTGATTGATGGAATAGGGCTTATTTGTTTTTTATTTTTTGGAGTTTACTGTGCGAATCCATAAAATCCTTCCTGACGAATTTCCTGAATCTTGGGCATCAGATTGGGGGGAAGATGAATATGGCTTGTGGATGGCTTTTACTTACAAAGGTGTGAAGCAGTTATTTCGGTGGTGTGAACCGGGAACATTTTTAATGGGATCTCCAGAGAATCAGTTAGGACGGGGGTCTACTAGTGTGGAAGAAACCCAGCATGAGGTAATATTTTCCGGTGGCTTCTGGATTGCAGAGACTACAGTGACACAGGGACTATGGCAAGCGGTCATGGGCAATAACCCTAGTGTGTTTATACACCCTAATTGCCCAGTAGAAAATATCAGTTGGGATGATGCTCAATCTTTCATCACAAGAATGAATGAGATGAAACCTGAACTTAAGTTGTGTTTGCCGACTGAAATTCAATGGGAATATTCTTGTCGAGCGGGTAGTGTTTCACCATTTCACTTTGGAGAACTGATTACATCAGATTTTGTTAATTTCGATGGCACTGTTCCTTACGATAATAGTGAAAGCAGTGAGTTTCGAGAGCGAACTATTGAGGTAAAAAGCTTTCCACCAAATGCTTGGGGATTGCATGAAATGCACGGAAATGTATGGGAATGGTGTCAAAATGGGTATGACGGTAATCTTCCGGGCGAATATTCTTCTATTACCCGCCGAGTGTTGCGTGGTGGATCATGGCTTTCGGATGGTGAAAATTGCCGTTCTGCACATCGTTCTCGAATTATCCAAACTCATCACCATGAAACATATGGTTTTCGATTAGCACGAACTTGCCATTTGCTTCCTACAGTTACACTTGTAAAGAAAAGTAAGCCTTTGAATGTTTTATCTGACAGGGGTTTGGTTTTTTACTATAACAATAAGCTTCCATGTGCAGCATTTAATATTCTAAAGAGTGCTATTGAAATTAATGGAGAACATGAACTAACTTCCGACTTTGATGAATTCAGAATTGATGCCTATATATTAGCAGATTCGCCAACTTCTCGCATTGTAGTGATGGACTTTGATAATACTATTACGACGGATATGGATTTTTATCTTGATCTAATTGATGCTTATCGTAGTCATGATTGGGAACCTGTGGTTTGCACTTTACGAGGCGATAATAATGAAAATTTGTTAGAAATTCATGAAAAATTACATGACACTGGTATTCGGGTGTATGCAACTAATGGTAGGAAGAAGCGTGTTTTCATGTTGCATGAGGGAATTAGTGTAGGACTTTGGATAGATGATTATTTTCCATCTATTTCTCAGTTAGGAACTAATTTTTTAATAAAAAATGGTATAGAGTTTTGAATAATTCGGTAAATATATGGCACGTAAACATACAGTATTTCCAGCCGAGTTCCCCGAATCTTGGGCATCTGATTGGGGCGAAGACGACTTCGGTATTTTCATGGGTTTTACTTACAAGGATGTACGGCAACTGTTTCGTTGGATAGAGCCAGGAATATTTTTGATGGGGGCATCTGAAAATGAACTGGAGCGTAATAGCGATGAGGTTCAACATGAAGTTACTCTAACCAAAGGTTTTTGGCTTGCAGATACAGCTGTGACTCAGGCTCTCTGGAAGGCAGTAATGGGTGAAAATCCTAGTCGTTTCAAAGGTGAAAATTACCCTGTAGAAAATGTTACTTGGAATGATACTCAAACCTTCATAAGTAAACTTAACAGGATGAAAGCAGAATTACGTTTATGTCTTCCGACAGAGGCACAATGGGAATATGCATGTCGAGCAGAGACAACAACACGTTATGCTTTTGGAAATGAATTGACTAAAGAGCAGGCTAATTTCAATGCATCGGGAACAGTCGCGGTGGCAAATTATCCTGCCAATGCTTGGGGATTGTATGATATGCATGGCAATGTATGGGAGTGTTGTCAGGATAAATATGGTGACTATTCAAAACATCCGGTAGTAGATCCTTTGGGAGTTAATTTGGGTTTTTCTTATGGATTGATAGATTCGGATCGTGTGTTACGCGGTGGTTCGTGGCGTAGTAATGCAAAGTCTTGTCGTTCTGGGACTCGTGATTATTATGACCCTGTGAAGCGTGAAGTTTTAGATAACCTTGGTTTCCGTCTTGCTCGAAGCCATAATTTTCCTCCTTTCAGAACAGCAAAATACAAGTAAATTTAAATATGGCTCGAATCCACCAAATCCTTCCTGATGAATTCCCCGAATCTTGGGCATCCGATTGGGGAGAAGATGAATACGGTATTTTTATGGGGTTTACTTACAAAGGTGTGCGGCAGATCTTCCGCTGGATAGAGCCTGGGAGATTTCTAATGGGATCGCCGGAAGATGAGCCAGAGCGTGAAAGTGATGAGACTCAACATGAAGTCACTTTCATCAAAGGCTTTTGGATCGCCGATACAACTGTAACTCAAGCCCTATGGGAAGCTGTGATGGATGAAAACCCCAGTAACTTTAAAGGTACGCGCCGCCCTGTGGAAAAGGTTAGTTGGGACGATGTTCAAGTCTTCATAAATAAGATGAACGAAATGAAAGAGGAGCTACGGTTATGCCTCCCAACTGAAGCACAGTGGGAATATTCATGTCGGGCGGGAACAGTTACCCCGTTTTACTTTGGTGAGCAAATTAGTTCGGAAATTGTTAATTATGATGGCAACTACCCTTATAACAACAGCAGTAAAAGTAGATTTTTGGGTCAGACTTTTGAAGTGGGTAGCGTTACTCCCAACAATTGGGGCTTGTATGAAATGCATGGAAATGTGTATGAGTGGTGTCAGGATTACTATTGTTCGTATCCAACGCAGGAGGTAGCCGAACCACAAGTGTTACCGTCAGGTTTTGACCGTGTGCTACGTGGTGGCTCGTGGATATCCGATGGTGGGCATTGTCGTTCTGCTTACCGTGAACATTTTGATCCAACTGCTCGAATAGGGCGCTATGGTTTTCGTCTTGCCCGATGTCTTGAGCTTCAGCCAGTTCAATTAAATATGACCAAGCCAGCCGCAGCTAGGGACACTCATGATGAAGTGCATGGGATAAATGTAAAAAAAGACATGAATCCTTATAGAAAACTGATGATGTTGGGATTGAATGAATTGCTCATGCGAGGACTACTTTCGTTAGATTGGGATGGCGAGACAAGCGATGATGCAGCATATATTGAAACCAATATCACAGGCTATAACTCTATAATCGCTTGGACTGGAATAGGCTTTGGTGAGGTAAAAATCAGTGTATGGTGGAAGTACGATCATAATAAACATCCCCAAGCCAATTTATCTGGTAATGAGCGAGAATCTTTTTCTACCTCGCGCCCCTTGGCTAAAAAGCAACATTACCCAAAATTTGTCGGTGTTGTGTGCAGTGCTTGGATTGAAAGGAAGAGAGGCAAGTATTTGCAAGGGAAGGGTAATGATTATTTGTTTGATAAATATACTCGTAGTGGGGAGTTGGAGCATCTAAAGCAGTTGCCAAGCCCTGTTCCATTGGGCTATGAGCCGGAAGGCAATTTCCATATGTAGCTAGATTTTTTGTGCGCAAGGAAAGTATTTTTTAATTTTTAAGAAAACGGCATGAAGGGGAACGGAAAGTGATTATGCGAACCCACAAAATATTTCCCACTGAGTTCCCTGAACCTTGGGCATCCGATTGGGGCGAAGATGAATACGGCCTGTTCATGGGCTTCACCTACAAAGGCGTGAGGCAGGATTTCCGCTGGATTGAACCGGGGACATTCTTAATGGGGTCTCCAGAAGATGAGGCAGAACGCAGGAGTAACGAAATTCAGCACGAAGTTACTCTTAGCAAAGGCTTTTGGCTGGCTAACACTGCTGTTACTCAATCATTGTGGGAAACAGTGATGGGAAATAATTTCAGTCGTTTTAAGGATAAAAATCACCCAGTAGATAATGTCAGTTGGAATGATGCTCAAGCTTTCATCAGCAAAATGAACAGTATGAAAGAGGAACTACAGTTGAGTCTTCCGACTGAAGCGCAATGGGAATATGCCTGTCGGGCAGGAACAAGCACCCCATTTTACCTCGGTGAGCAAATCAATTCTGAGAGAGCCAATTTCAATGGTACAACACCTTACAACAACGGCAGGGAAAGCGAATTTAGACAGCAAACCGTTGAGGTTGGCACTCTTCATCCCAACGACTGGGGCTTATACGAAATGCACGGCAATGTGCAGGAATGGTGTCAGAATTGGTTCAGCAACTATCCAGTACAGCCGTCGTTAATCGACCCTATAGGGCCAGAGACAGGTGAGCATCGTGTGTTGCGCGGCGGTTCATGGTTCAGTAATGGCAGTGGCTGTCGTGCTGCTTACCGCGATTATGGTAGTCCTACCTACCGCAGTGGTGGTTATGGGTTTCGTTTTACCCACGGTTTTTGTGCTTCAGCTAGTCGGGTCATGCAAAAGCAGACCAATAGCCAGTTGGGACAAGTGTTGTGGAGCGAATGGGACACAAGCGAGGGAGGGGATGGGGGGTAAGACAATTTCATTGCCATTGTTTGTGGCATACTCTAGCCATGCAACCACCTGATAGGTAACACTCATGTCTACCATACAAGTCACTTCGCAGGTTTCCACCGAAGACCTATTGCACGGCGTAGAAAGCCTGCCGACTGAAGAGCTTGAACAGTTTGTTGCGCGTGTGTTGGTGCTGTGTGCCAGACGCAAAGCCAACAGTCTGAATGAACAGGAAAGTAGATTGCTGCAACTGATCAACCGCCCTGTTCCCACCACAGTGCAAAGTCGCTACGACCTGCTTACACACAAACAGCGTGCAAATACGCTAAGCGCAAATGAATACGCTGAACTGCTTCAAGTCATTGAGCAGATTGAGCAATTCGATACCGAACGTGTGCAGCATCTCGTGACCTTGGCACAACTGCGTCAAGTCTCGCTGGATAAACTCATGCACGATTTGGGTATCATTGGTCAATCTGCGTGAGCATCCACCAACGTAAGGCGCTTTTCTTGCCTTAGCAAAACCCATCCATCTATGGTAGGATGCGCCCGCATAATTGTGACTCACACGGATGCGTATTTCCCCCTATGGCTCGATACATCTTCATCACTGGCGGCGTGGTTTCCTCTTTAGGGAAAGGCATTGCTGCCGCCTCTCTCGGTGCAATCCTCGAAGCGCGTGGCCTCAAAGTCACTATGCTCAAACTTGACCCCTACATCAACGTTGACCCCGGCACCATGAGTCCCTTCCAACACGGCGAAGTCTTCGTCACGGAAGATGGCGCGGAAACCGACCTCGACCTTGGGCATTACGAGCGTTTTGTCGGTTTCAAAGCCAGCAAGCTCAACAATTTCACCACCGGGCGCATTTACCAAACCGTGATCAGCAAGGAACGGCGCGGCGAATACCTCGGCGCAACCGTGCAAGTGATTCCACACATTACCGACGAAATCAAACGTTGTGTAAGTGCGGGCGCGGGTGATGCCGACATTGCGATGGTCGAAATCGGCGGCACGGTCGGCGACATCGAAGCCATGCCGTTCATGGAAGCTATTCGCCAAATGGGTGTGGAAGAGGGCAGAAGCAATGCCTTGTTCATCCACCTGACCCTGTTGCCTTACGTTGCGGCGGCAGGCGAGTTAAAAACCAAGCCTACTCAACACTCGGTGAAGGAACTGCGCTCCATCGGCATCCAGCCCGATATTTTGCTGTGCCGTAGCGAACGCCCGTTCCCCGAAAACGAGCGCAAAAAGATTTCCCTGTTCACCAATGTGGAAGAACGCGCCGTTATTTCGGCAGTAGATTTAGACAATATCTACAAAATTCCCTTGTGGCTGCACGCGCAAAAATTGGATCGCATCGTTGCCGAAAAATTGGGGTTAACCAACTTGCCGGAAGCTGACCTTTCCGATTGGAAGAATGTGGTCAGCTCGATGGAATTCCCCGAAGCGGAAATCACCGTGGCAATGGTCGGTAAATACGTCGATTTGACCGAATCGTATAAATCTTTGAACGAAGCGCTGACCCACGCAGGCATCCAGACCCATACCAAAGTCCGGATTCATTACCTCGATTCCGAACGTCTTGAATCTGACGATGAGCAAGCCTTTGAAGTTTTGGGCAGGGTCGATGCGATTCTCGTCCCCGGCGGTTTTGGGAATCGCGGTGTCGAAGGTAAAATCCGTGCAGCCCAATATGCGCGTGAAAACAAGATACCGTACCTCGGCATTTGCTTGGGGATGCAGGTCGCAGTCATCGAATTTTCACGCCATTGTGCAGGCTTGGCAGGCGCACACAGCACCGAATTCGCGCCGGATTCCCCGCATCCGGTCATCGGTTTGATCACCGAATGGCAAGCGGAAGATGGCACGATTGAAAAGCGCTCCCACGATTCCGATCTGGGCGGCACGATGCGCCTTGGTGGGCAAGCGTGCGTATTGCAAGAAGGCTCGTTGGCTCGCACCACTTATGGCGCGGCACAAATTGTGGAACGCCATCGCCACCGTTACGAATTCAACAACCATTACCGCGAAACGCTGATCAAGCATGGTTTGGTATTGTCCGGCACTTCCATTGACGGCAATCTGATCGAAATGGTGGAGTTGCAAGATCACCCTTGGTTCTTGGCTTGCCAGTTCCACCCAGAATTTACCTCGCGTCCACGCCAAGGGCATCCGCTGTTTAGCGGGTTTGTCAATGCGGCACGCCGTTATCACGAAACCAAAACGAGCAGCAAACGATCATGAAACTGTGCGGATTTGACGTAGGGCTGGATCAGCCATTTTTCCTGATTTCAGGCCCTTGCGCGATTGAGACCGAAAAACTGGCGCTGGAAACCGCCAGCAAGCTGAAGGAGATGACCACCCGTTTGGGCATTCCCTTCATTTACAAATCGTCGTTTGACAAAGCCAACCGCTCATCGCACAACAGTGCACGCGGTGTAGGGCTGGAAGCGGGTTTGCGGATTCTGGAGCGCGTCAAAACCGAGATGGGTGTACCCGTGCTCACCGATGTGCACGAAGATACCCCGATGGATGAAGTCGCCAGCGTAGTGGATGTATTGCAAACGCCTGCGTTCCTGTGCCGCCAAACCAATTTTATCCAAAGCGTGGCGCGGACTGGCAAGCCAGTGAACATCAAAAAAGGTCAATTCCTCGCGCCATGGGATATGGGTAACGTGGTCGAAAAAGCCCGTGCAACTGGTAACCAGCAGATCATGGTATGTGAGCGCGGTTATAGCTTTGGCTACAACAACCTCGTATCGGATATGCGCAGCCTCGCGATTATGCGCGATACGCAATGCCCGGTGGTGTTTGATGCCACGCATTCGGTGCAATTACCGGGCGGGCAGGGCAGTTGTTCCGGCGGGCAACGCGAACACGTACCTGTGTTGGCGCGTGCGGCAGTTGCGGTCGGCATTGCTGGGCTATTCATGGAATCGCACCCCGACCCCGCTAATGCCCTGAGCGATGGCCCGAATTCATGGCCGATGGATCGCATGGAAGAATTACTGATCACGCTGGTCGAGTTGGATCGCGTCATCAAGGCACAAAAATTGCTAGAAAATACTTTGTAAGTTTAATTGGGAAATAGAGATTATGTCTGAAATTAAAGCAGTAAGGGCGCGTGAAATCGTCGATTCCCGTGGCAATCCTACCGTGGAAGCTGATGTTATCCTCAACAATGGCGTGATGGGGCGTGCGGCTGTGCCATCCGGTGCATCCACGGGCTCGCGTGAAGCGATTGAATTGCGCGACGGTGGTGCACGTTACATGGGCAAAGGCGTGCAAACGGCTGTTGCTAACGTGAACGGCGAAATCGCCAAAGCCGTGGTAGGCATGGATGTCACCGATCAAGGCGGTATTGACCGTGCGATGATCACGCTGGATGGTACTGAAAACAAAGGCCGTTTGGGCGCAAACGCGCTGCTGGCGGTGTCAATGGCAACCGCACACGCGGCAGCTAACGACCAAGGTTTGCCCCTGTACCAATACCTCGGCAAAGCGGATGCTTACAAACTGCCTGTGCCCATGATGAACATCATCAACGGTGGCGCACACGCGGACAATAGCGTGGACATGCAGGAATTCATGATCCTGCCGGTCGGTGCAACCAGCATGGCGGAAGCGGTACGTTACGGTGCAGAAGTGTTCCATAACCTCAAATCCGTGCTGAAAAAGCGTGGCATGAACACGGCGGTGGGCGACGAAGGCGGTTTTGCCCCTGACCTGTCCTCCAACGAGCAGGCGATTGAAGTCATTCTGGAAGCGATTGATAAAGCCGGTTTCAAAGCGGGTCAAGACATCTGGCTGGGTCTGGACGTTGCCAGCTCTGAGTTCTACAAAAACGGCAAATACGATTTGGAATCCGAAGGCAAGCAATTCAGCGCGGAAGAGTTCACCGCTTACCTCGAAAACTGGGTCAACCAATACCCGATTCTGACCATTGAAGATGCGATGGCGGAAGGCGATTGGGCGGGTTGGGCGCATTTCACCAATGTGCTGGGCAAGCGTGTGCAGATCGTTGGGGATGATTTGTTCGTGACCAATACCAAGATCTTGCAAGAAGGCATCGACAAGGGGATTGCGAACTCCATCCTGATCAAAGTTAATCAGATTGGCACGCTGACTGAAACCTTGGAAGCGATTGGTATGGCGCATAAAGCGGGTTACACGGCGGTGGTGTCACACCGTTCGGGCGAAACCGAAGATACCACGATTGCAGACATTGCCGTGGCGACCAATGCTTGCCAGATCAAGACGGGTTCATTGTCGCGTTCTGATCGGATTGCCAAGTACAACCAGTTGCTGCGTATTGCCGAGCAGTTGGGTAGCAACGGCACTTATGCGGGAAAATCAGCGTTTAAACAGTTGGGCTGATTTTAGCCGCTGAATGCCTGAGCTGAGAAAGCCCTCAGTCTAGCGATAGGCTGGGGGCTTTTTTATTAGGCTAGGCAATAAGTATTATTCTTTGCCTTTACCACTACCTTTGTTGGAGCAACCAACAGTAGTGGCTGAATCACCTTTGCCGCCGCCGTAGCTGCCGCTTGAATCACCTTTGCTGCCGCTGTTGTGACTGCTAGAAGGTGAATCGCCTTTGCTACCGCTGTTGTGACTGCCAGCGGCGGCATCGCTTTTGCCGCCGAAGCCAAAGCCAGTGTCGCCTTTATCGCCCTTGCTACCGCCGCCGACAGAGTGATCACCCTTGTCGCTCTTGCTGCCACCGCCGACAGAGTGATCACCTTTGTCGCTCTTGCTGCCACCGGCAGAACCAGTATTATCGCTACCACCCGTTGAGGTGCTGCCACCATGTCCACTACCGCCAACATTGCCACCATGACCGGTAGAAGTGCCGCCCGTTGAGCCGGAGTTATTGCCTACACCACAGCCGCCCTGACTGTTACCACCATGACCACCGCTACCGTGCGTTTGACCGCCAGCCGCATCGCCTTTGCTGCCACCGCCAGTGTTGTTAACCGCCCCGCCGCCGTTGCCTTCGCTGCCACCCAGGGAACCTGCACCGCCCGCGCTGCCTTCACTGCCACTGGTGGAGCCAGTGTTGCCAGCGTGACCACCACCTGCGCAACCTGAACCGCTACCACCCGCAGAACCACCACCTTGACCACCTTCAGCTTGGGAGCCACCTTCGGAGCCACCACCTTTCAGGGTTTTCAGAAATTGTTCAATCAAGGCAACTAACTTGGAAATATCCATATCTCCGGCTGCGCCTTGCTCGGAACCTTGCATACTTTTATTAAAGCTTTCTGTGGCTTTGGCACTCGGTTGCGTATTACTGGTTGAGGTGGTGCTGGAAAGATCTTGCGAGTTGAGACTGTTGCTGTAATTGCTTGCCCCATATCCACTATTAATGTATGTCATGACTAATCTCCTTGTCATTATGCAATGAAGGCTGCTGTCAATCAGCGACCTGTTTGGATGATGTGTAATATGAACAGAAACACTCAGTAATACTCCACACCACATGTTTTTATAGTAATTAATAATGCTCAAGTGTTTGGTAAGTAAAATCCCAGCGATGGTGATTTGCTGATGAGTGGTATTATTTGCCTATTCAATGGAAATTTTGGGTGAGGTGTCCAATGTTTTTGCCAGCGTAGCGGTATCATCTGCTATTCTTTGGCTATGAATAGCTTTTACGATTTTTAACATTTTAATTTATGAACATGACACGTATTTTATTCTGGGGTCTTGGCTTACTGGCTTTCGTTTTGTTTATTCGTCTGTGGGTAGGCCCTGCCAGTTACCCTGACATTCGGCGTCTGGAGCAACAGATTGAGCAGCAGAATGCTGCAAATGACGAGCAGGCCGAAATCAAGCGCAAGTTGCAAATGGATGTTGTCGGTTTATCCAAAGACGATGAGGCGGTTGAGGAACACGCCCGCAGTGAACTCGGCATGGTACGCCAAGGTGAAACGTTTTATCAGGTCATCCTGAAATCCGATCCAGTAGCCACGCTGCCCGTGTCACAAGCTAAGGCGGCTCCTAATGTCGAATAAGATTTGGGTTGTAATCCCCGCTGCTGGCGTTGGTGTGCGCATGCAAGCTGATCGCCCTAAGCAATACCTGCCTTTAGTTGAAAAAACCGTTATTGAGCATACCCTTGAGTGTTTTGTAGGACATCCGGCCGTTGCGGGGATAGTGGTCGCCGTCAGTGACGGTGACCCCTTTTGGGCAGAACTCATGGCAACAACACTGGCTACGCAGCGCAACCTTTATACTGCCCCTGGCGGACGGGAAAGGGCTGATTCTGTATTGAATGCTTTGACTTATCTAACAGATACCCTGCACATTCCTCCCGAAACAGGGGTGTTGGTACATGATGCCGCCCGCCCTTGCCTAAGTCGCCAAGACTTGAATAAATTGTTGGCAGCAGGATATATGGAGGCTGCCGGTGCGATTCTGGCTGTACCGGTGCGTGACACCATGAAACGTGCGCAAGCCGATGGTGCACACATTTCCCACACCGAAGAGCGCAATGGTTTGTGGCACGCCCTTACCCCACAAATGGCAACCTTGGGCGTATTGCAAGCAGCATTAGCGGATGCTTGGCAAAAAGGCTTGGCTGTTACCGATGAAGCTTCGGCGCTGGAGTATGCGGGGTTGCATCCTATTTTGGTGGAAGGTGATGCCCGTAATATTAAGATTACCCGCCCGGCCGATTTAGCGTTGGCTACTTTTTTTCTGAGAGACGTTGCGGGCTAATGTAAAAAAGCCCCGCATTGCACGGGGCCTCCCTTTCCAATGATGCTTACTTAAACAACAAGTAGAGCCTCATTTCACCGACACTGCATGATGCTGTGCATGAGTATAAAGTGAGTCGTTGCAAATGTCAGTTTGGTTTTATGAATTTGTTTTATCGAGCAAATGAATCCAGTGCATTACCGGTAAGTCGCTACCTTCCTGCAAATGTGTTTGGCAACCGATATTGGCGGTGACAATCATTTCTGGTGCGTTTGCGGTCAAATTAGCCAATTTATTGTGGCGCAGTTGCTGGGAGAGTTCCGGCTGTAAAATTGAATATGTACCCGCTGAACCGCAACACAGGTGCTCATCTGCTACGGGCGTTAAGACATAACCACAATCGGTGAGAATGTTTTCGACCACGCCGCGAATTTTTTGCCCGTGTTGCAGTGTACAAGGTGGATGCCATGCAATGCGGGTGGCTTGGCTAGGAGCCAATTGCTGGTAATTTTCTTTGGCGATGATTTCGGCAATGTCCTTGCACAAATGGGAAATACGCTCGGCTTTGATGGCGTATTCTGGGTCATGGCGCAAGTGATGCGCGTATTCTTTCACCATAACACCACAACCACTAGCGGTGGTGACAATGGCTTCCACTGCACCTTCTTTGCGATACAAATAAGGCCACCACGCGTCAATATTACGCCTCATGTAGTCTAAGGCAGCCTCCGGTGCGCCTAAGTGTTGGCTGATAGCACCGCAACAGCCTGCTTTTGGAGCCGTTACTAAGCTGACGCCTAATTTATCCAATACCCGGGCAGTAGCAGCATTGATGTCGGGGGAAAGTGCCGGTTGTACGCAGCCATCCAGTACTAATATCCAGCGGTTGTGGCGTGCTTTGGGCCAATCGCCTGCGGGGCGTGGAGCAGTAATTTTGCTGGCTAGTTTGTCTGGCAACAAAGGTTTAAAGGTGCGTCCCAGCTTCAAACCTAAACCAAACAAGTTGGTTTTGGGTAAGTAGGTACGCAGGCGCTTACGCAGGGTTCTGTCCGCACGTTCACGTCCAGCATGTTCTTCAGCGAGATGCCGCCCAATGTCCAACAGTTTGCCGTACTCCACGCCAGAGGGGCAAGTGGTTTCGCAACTGCGGCACAGCAGGCAGCGATCAAGATGTTGCAGCGTTTTGCGCCCACTGTCTGGGGTGTTTTCCAGATTGCCTTCCATCAATTGTTTGATGAGGTAAATACGCCCGCGTGGGCCATCGTTTTCATCGCCAAGCAATTGATACGTCGGGCAGGTTGCATTGCAAAAGCCACAGTGTACGCAACGGCGTAAAATATCTTCGGCGACTTTGCCAGCCGAGGTGTGCCGCAGTGCGGAGAGTATCTGGGTTTGCATTACCAGTCCTTGTACATTCGACCAGGGTTGAAAATACCGTGCGGATCCAGCGCTTGTTTCAAGCGCTGTTGCACATTGCGTAGATTATCGGCGAGTGGATGGAAGGGGTTAACCCCCGGCAAACTGCCGCGATACACTGTGGCGTGACCGTCGCCTTTGTGTGCAATGTTGCGGATCAGGTTGACCGGAATATTGGTGTAGACCCAGCGTTGTGAGCCACCCCATTCCACCAAGGAGTTGCCTTCCAGACGACTGATGACGTTGGTGGCAGGCGGGAAAGATAAACGCCACAACGGGCGGTCGTATTGCTGGAAAAATTCGTGGGTTTGGTTGCGCAAGGCTAACCAGAATTCATCGGCATTATTAATCGCTTCGCCACCAATTTTACGGTGTGAGGCAAATACATGACTGGGTACGCCACTCAGCCGCAGGTAGAGGCAACCGTCAAAATAACAAGTGGCGCTCAACGGAAAAGTGGAGCGGCGCATGGTGGTGGTTAACTCAAACGCTTCTTCGCTGGGCATTTCCAGCGCTAGGGTCAGTTCGGTAACGGGGCGCGGCATGACTTTCAGGGAAACTTCCAGAATGACCCCAAGTGTTCCCATAGAGCCGGTAATCAATCGCGAAATGTCGTAACCCGCAACGTTTTTCATGACTTGCCCGCCAAAGCTTGCCACTTTGCCGTAGCCAGTGATTAGCTTCACGCCTAATACATGGTCACGCACCGAACCTGCCCAAGGGCGGGCGGGGCCGGATAAACCCGCAGCGACTACGCCACCGATGGTAGAGGTTGCGCTGAAGCAGGGTGGTTCAAATGCCAGTTTTTGCCCATTGGCAGCAAGCAAAGCTTCAATGTCTTGCAAGCGCGTCCCCGCGCGGGCGGTGATACACAACTCCGATGGCTCGTAAGCCATCACGCCTGTATGGGGGGAAACGTGTAAGGCGGTGCCTTGGGTTTCGTTGCCGTAAAAGGCTTTACTGCCACCGCCGATGATGGTTAACGGTTGGTTTGCAGCAATCCCTGCTACGACCTGTTCTTGCAATGTTGAGGTTATATCGTTATCAGCAATCATATCAGGCCCGAATCAAAATCTTGGCAGTTCAGGGTGGGAAAGCTGCCCGTGATGGACATGCATTGCACCCAGTTCTGCGCAACGGTGCAAGGTAGGGACAGCTTTTCCGGGGTTTAGTAATTCGTCAGGGTCGAATGCACGTTTGACAGCGTGGAAGACTTCGAGTTCTGCTTCGCCAAATTGCACACACATCGAGTCCAGCTTTTCATGCCCAACGCCGTGTTCGCCCGTAATAGAGCCGCCCACTTTAACACATAATTCCAGAATATCGGCACCGAAACGTTCGGCTTTTTCCAATTCACCAGTGCGATTGGCATCGTAAAGAATCAAGGGATGTAAATTACCATCACCCGCGTGGAACACATTCGCAACCCCTAAGCCGTATTGCTGCGAATAGTCATTAATTTTGTTCAATACATGCGCCAGATGTTTGCGGGGAATCGTGCCATCCATGCAGTAATAATCGGGGGAGATACGCCCCACGGCAGGGAAAGCGGCTTTGCGCCCCGCCCACAAACGCGCCCGTTCAGCAGCAGTTTTGGCAATGTGAATCGTGCCTGCTCGGTGATTTTTGAGAATGGCACTGACACGGGCGACTTGTTCGCTGACTTCATCTTCGGTGCCATCAAGTTCACACAGCAAAATGGCGTTGGCGTCGATGGGGTAGCCTGCGTGGATGAAATCTTCGGCGGCACGAATCGCGGGGTTATCCATCATCTCTAATCCAGCGGGAATAATGCCTTTGCTGATAATCGCTGCCACGGCATCACCGGCATCATTCACCGCTGCGAAATCTGCCATTAACACCTGCACCGTATCGGGTTTTACAGTGAGTCTGACCAATACTTCGACGACCACCCCCAACATGCCTTCCGAGCCGGTCAGCAATGCCAGTAAATCGTAGCCGGGGGTGTCTTGGCGGTCATTGCCGATGGTCATGAGTTCGCCGTCAATGGTGACGAGTTGAATTTCGAGAATATTGTGTACCGTCAAACCGTATTTCAGGCAATGCACCCCGCCTGAATTTTCCGCCACATTCCCGCCAATCGAGCAGGCAATTTGTGACGATGGGTCGGGGGCGTAAAATAGTCCTAGATGGTCCACTGCTTGGCTGATAGCGAGGTTGCGCACCCCCGGTTGGACACGCGCGTGCAGATTGGCAGTGTCGATTTCCAAAATTTGTTTGAAACGCGCAAGGCTGAGGACAATTCCACCTTCATGGGGCAAAGCACCCCCCGATAAACCGGTGCCAGCACCGCGTGCCACGACGGGTACTTTTAAGCGCGAGCACGTTTTGAGGATCAGTTGCACTTGTTCGGTCGTAGTGGGTAATACCACTGCGAGGGGCAAATGCCGATAAGCAGTTAATCCATCACACTCATAAGGATGCAGATCTTCCTTTGCGGTGAGAATGGCTTCTTCCGGCAGAATATCTTTCAGTTGCTGAAGCAACGCAGGGTTTGGGGTTGTAGCAGTGTTCACTGAATCTTCTGGCCTTGTGGTAATGTGGTACTACTGTAGCGTACTTCCAACAGAAAATTAATTTTAGCGGAATCTTTGAGGAATTGAGAAGTATCTGACTGGTGGTGGCAGGGAATGCGGTGAGATAGACCATCGACTATACTGCGGCGGATGCAAACTTCATTTCTTGACCGTTTCTCTCCCTATTTATTGTTGGTGCTAACGATTCTGTTCTGGGCGGGTAATTTTAATTTGGCACGGGCGATTCATGCGGATGTGCCGCCGTTGGGCTTGTCGTTTTGGCGTTGGGCGGTGGCTGCGTTGCTGTTATTGCCGTTTGCGTGGGGTTCGATGCGGGCGGCGTTGCCGTTGGTGCGTGAACATTGGCGCTTGGTGCTGGCGTTAGCGGTGTTGGGGATCGCGGGTTTCAACAGTTTGGTGTATGTCGGCTTGCAAACGACGACAGCGACCAATGGGGTGTTGCTGCAATCGGTTACGCCAATCACGATGATTTTGCTGGCGGGATTGGTGTTGCAGGAAAAAAGTACGCTGGCGCAATGGCTGGGGATTGGCGTTTCGTTAGTGGGCGTATTGGTGATAATTACCAAGGCGGATTGGCAGGTATTGCAGCAGTTGGCGTTCAATCGCGGCGATATGTGGATTGTGTTGGCAACGCTGGATTGGTCGTTGTACACGGTGTTGCTGCGCAAGTTGCCGGAAGGTTTGAAGGGAATGCCGATTCTGGGGTTTTCGATTACCTTGGGAGCGTTGGCGATTTTGCCGTTGTATGTGTATGAAAGTGTGACGTTTCAGACCATGCCGGTGACGGAGGTAAGCCTAGCGAGTATTGCGTATGTGGCGGTATTTCCGTCGTTATTGTCGTATATGTTCTGGAATCATGCGACGCAAAAGCTGGGGGTGAGCCGTACCGGGCAGTTCAGCCATTTGATGCCGGTGTTTGGGATTTTGTTGGCGACGTTGTTGTTAGGGGAGCGCTTGCAGTTTTACCATGTGGCAGGGATGATATTGGTCGTCGTAGGTTTGGTGCTGACAAACAGGAAAAGGATTTGACGTGGATAAGAAAAGTATTGTGAAAATTTTAGCCTCTCTCGGAGAGCCACCGGATAACAAGCCTTGGCGCGACTATTCCCGTTATGGTTTTACGGCGGCGGATGCGTCCACGCTGGTGGAGTTAGTGGCGGATAATAGTTTTTTGGAAAGCGAGAGGGAGGATTATTGGGTTCCGTTGCATTCTTGGCGGGCGTTGCTGCATTTGATGCCTGCGGGGTTGCATGAGCTGATCGGCATTTTCGACGTAGTGGCAGAAGACGATTGGGCGGTGGATGAAATTCCGACGGTGGTGGCTGCGGCTTGTGATGCGGCACTTGATCCGCTGTTGGATTATGTGTTGGATAAGCGTAACGACGAGTTCGCGATTCCGCTGGCGTTGCAGTGCTTGGTGGAAACAGGCAAGCGCCACAGCAAGTTGCGTAAGCCGGTGATTGAGCGGCTGGTGTATGCTTTGCAGCATTCGGCAGTGCGAGATTATGGTTTGCGCGGGTTGATCGTGGCGGAGTTGGTGGCGTTGCGGGCGGTGGAGGCGATGCCTGAGATTCGGCGAGCGTTTGCGGAAGATCAGGTGGATTGGACGGTCAGCGGTGATTTGGAGGATGTGGAACTGGGCATGGGGTTGCGCACGGAACGTGCTACACCACGCCATAACTACAAGGTCGAGCAGGACGACGCTGATGATGAAGACGAAGATGATGCGCAGTTGGTGGAGCAGGTGATTCGTGCCGAGCCGAAGATTGGGCGCAATGAGCCTTGTCCCTGTGGTAGTGGTAAGAAGTATAAAAAATGTTGTATGCAGTAAGGAGTTATCAACATGGCTTACAGCGGTAACACCGGACTCACCCGTATCATCAAAGCAGCCCAATATTCATGGCAAGGTTTCTGTGCCGCCTACAAGCACGAGGAGGCGTTTCGGCAAGAAGTGTGGATTATGGCGATTGCTTTCCCACTCGCGTTGTGGTTAGGTGAAAATGGTGTGGAAAAGGCATTGATGATTGGTAGTGTTTTGCTGTTGCTGATCGTGGAGTTGTTGAACTCTGCTGTTGAGGCTGTGGTTGATCGAACCGGGATGGAACGTCATAAACTCTCTGGTCGGGCGAAAGATATGGGGTCTGCTGCGGTAACAATCGCCATTCTTAATGTCGTTATCATTTGGGGATTCATGCTTTCTTGACCTAAGTCAATTTGAGGGCATTAGACGCACCATGCCCAGCTTGAGTGCGTGTTTTCACACAGTATTAACGTTTTCTTATCCGGTTTTTTACTGTATGCTTGCCGCACATTACAGTGTTTTAATTTTTTCAATCTTGTTAATCCAGAGGGCAAACGATGGCTCATAGTGCTGCACTCTCTTCAGAGCAATACAACTATGATATCGTGAAGAAATTCGCGATAGCTTCGATCATCTGGGGTATCCTCGGCATGACTGCCGGTGTGTATATCGCGTCAGAATTGGCTTGGCCTTTTCTGAACTTCGATATTGCCCAGATCACTTTCGGACGTTTACGTCCGTTACACACCAGTGGTGTTATCTTCGGTTTCGGTGGTAATGCGCTGTTTGCGACTTCTTACTATGTAGTACAACGTACTTGCCAAGCCCGTTTGGCGGGTGGCACATTCTGGCCGAACTTCACCTTCTGGGGTTGGAATCTGTCCGTGCTTATTGCTGGTTTGCTCTATCTGCAAGGTTTCACGCAAGGCCGTGAATACGCTGAACCAGTGTGGTTTGTTGACTTAGCTATCGCGGTGGTTTGGGTTACTTATTTCCTGATCTTCACTGTTACCCTGATGAAACGTAACCAACCACACATTTATGTGGCTAACTGGTTCTACATGTCATTCATTTTGGCGACAGCACTGTTGCACATCTTCAATAACTTGGCGATGCCGATCAGCTTGACATCGCCAGTGTCTTACAGCTTGTTTTCTGGTGCGCAAGATGCGATGACGCAGTGGTGGTACGGTCACAACGCGGTGGGTTTCTTCCTGACAGCGGCGTTCTTGGGGATGATGTACTACTTCGTGCCTAAGCAAGCAGGTCGTCCGGTTTACTCTTACCGTTTGTCCATCATCCACTTCTGGGCGTTGAGCTTCATGTATATGTGGGTAGGTACTCACCACCTGCACTGGACGGCGATCCCTGACTGGACTTCCACATTGGCAGCAACCTTCTCCATCATGCTGTTGATGCCATCGTGGGGTGGTATGATCAACGGTATCATGACCCTTTCAGGTGCATGGGATAAACTGCGTACTGACCCTATCATGATGTTCATGATTACAGCGCTGTCTTTCTATGGTATGTCTACCTTTGAAGGCCCGATGATGTCTTTGAAGAGTGTTAACGCGCTGTCACATTACACTGACTGGACGGTTGGTCACGTTCACTCCGGCGCTCTGGGCTGGGTTGCGATGATCTCGATTGCGTCGTTCTACCACATGATTCCGCGTCTGTGGAATACCACACTTTACAGTATGCAATTGGTTTATACGCACTTCTTCTTAGCGACTATCGGTACTATCCTGTACATCACTGCATTGTGGGTATCCGGTATCGGTCAAGGTTTAATGTTGCGTGCGTTTGATGAATACGGCAACTTGGCTTATACCTTCGTTGAAACGGTTGCGTTCATGCATGGCCCATTGGTAGCACGTGCGGTAGGCGGCTTGTTCTTCTTGTCTGGTATGTTGTTGATGGCTTATAACATCTACATGACCATTTCGCGTGCAAAACAGGAAGAAGGTGTTCCTGCGACTGCTGCTGCTAAAGCGTAATCAGGGAGAGTTGAGATATGTTTAAACACGAAAGTATCGAAACCAATTCGGGACTGTTGATTGTCCTGACCCTGGTTGCTATCAGTATTGGTGGTCTGGTGGAAATCGTTCCATTGCACTACATCAATGAAACTGTGGAAGATGTGAAAGACCCCGCGACCGGTTTGGAAGTTGTGCGTCCTTACACACCGTTAGAGCAACGTGGGCGTGACATTTACATCCGTGAAGGTTGCTACACTTGCCACTCACAAATGATCCGTCCGTTCCGTGATGAAGACCTTCGCTATGGTCACTATTCACTGGCGGCTGAGTCCAAGTATGACCACCCATTCCAATGGGGTTCTAAGCGTACTGGCCCGGATCTGGCGCGTGTGGGTGGGAAGTATTCCAACGAATGGCAAGTGCAGCATTTAAAAGCTCCGCGTTCAGTCGTACCTGAATCCATCATGCCTAACTATCCTTGGTTGACTGAAACGGATTTGGATTTGTCGGATCTTCAAGATCGTATGGTGGCGTTGAAACGGGTAGGCGTGCCTTACTCGCAAACTACGGTTGAATACGAAGATAACGTGAAGAAATTTGGTGAAGAGGTTGCTAAGAAACTCGACATCAATCAAGCAGAGGCTAATCTGATTGCACAGGCTAAAGCAGGCAACTACGACGGTAATCCTAACAACATCAGTGAGATGGATGCCTTGGTTGCTTACCTGCAAGTGCTGGGTACGATGGTTGACTTTAAAAAGTTTGATGAAGACCACTTCATTCAATTCCGTTAATTTTCTGTGCTACTGGATAGTGGCCTCTGTTGACAAGGTGAGGATCAAATGCTGACAGACTTCTGGACATGGATCTTGGATCTAGGTAACAGCAAGACCGTTGCGTTGCTGATCTTTTTTACGACGTTTGTGGGTATCGTCATTTACGTCTATTCTAGCCGCAAGCGTGGCGAAAGGCTTGAGTCTTATCGCTACATGCCGCTGATGGATGAGGATGAAGCAGACAAGCGTGTCAAAGCAGCAGAGGCGGCTTCCCAAGCAAAAGGTGAGAAATAGTTATGGCTACTCCTGTAAAAGACCCTTTGACCGGCGCAGAAACTACTGGTCACGTTTGGGATGATTCGTTACAAGAATTTAACAACCCCCTGCCACGCTGGTGGTTGTGGACATTCTACGGCACGATCATTTTTACTATTTTGTACTGGGTTATGTACCCTTCTTGGCCGATTGGTAATACCTATTTAAAAGGTATTGGTAACGATATTACCTATAAGACTGATGCTGGCGAAGAGAAAACCACCCACTGGAACATGCGTGCACTATTGGCGCATGACATGCAAAACGGTGCAGAAGCGATCAAGCAGCAAGAATACCTCGCTAAAGTTGGCGCGGCTTCTTATGAGCAAATTGCACAAGATCCTGATATGTCTTCTTTCGTGCGTTCTTACGGCGTAGGGATGTTCGGTGATAACTGTGCCGCTTGCCACCAGTCTGGCGGTCAAGGTGTGGTCGGTCAATTCCCTAACTTGGTGGATGATGATTGGTTGTGGGGTGGTGACACCACGGCGATTGAAAATACTATCCGTCATGGTCGTTTGGGTTACATGCCTGCTTACAGCAAAACCTTTGATGAAACGCAACTCAATCAAGTGGCTAACTACGTGTTAACACTGTCTGGGGAGCCAGCAGTAGATGCAGCCGCCGCCGCAGAAGGTCAAAAAATCTTCCAAGGCCAAGCAGGTGGTTGCTACATGTGCCATACAAAGGAAGGCACAGGTATGCACGCACAAGGTTCTGCTAACCTGACTGATAAAGTTTGGACAATTGCTAACCTGCCAGCCGCAGAAACCCCTGAAGCTAAATTGGAAGCGGTGAAAGCCGTTATCCATAATGGTGTTAAGCGCCAAATGCCTGTGTTCGGTAAAGACGGTCGTAACCTGTCTGATACTGAAATCAAAGTATTGGTTGCTTACCTGCAACAAATGTCTGGCGGTGCTACGGCACAGTAAGGTACGCTGTTTTCAGGTATGATAGAGGCCGGATTTGTTCCGGCCTTTTTGCGTTATGAACTTTTAATACAAACGATTTCCACATGAAGATTCGCGAAAATTATTCCCTGAAAGCACTCAATACCTTTGGGTTAGCTGTTAAAGCCCGTTATTTCTGTAGCTTGCACAAGCTGAGTGGAGTACGCACCTTGATGGCCTGGCAGCAGGAACATCCTGATTTACCGCTATTATTTCTGGGAGGCGGCAGTAATATATTGTTCGTCAATGATTATCCGGGCTTAGTCGTGCAAGTGCGCTTGGAAACCTTGGAAGTATTGGGACAGGATGAGAATTACCATTATGTACGTGCGGGAGCAGGCAATAACTGGCATGAATTTGTGCAATGGACTATCGCACAAGGCTTTGCAGGGCTTGAAAACTTATCGTTGATTCCAGGAACCGTCGGCGCAGCACCAATGCAGAATATTGGTGCGTATGGCGTAGAGCTAAAAGATCATGTGTATGAAGTACAAGCTTTAGACTGGCGCACCGCAGAAATCCGTGATTTTAATGTTGAAGAGTGCCGTTTTACTTACCGTGATAGCTATTTCAAATCGGTAGAACCGGATCGTTGGTTGATTGTGGCTGTAGTATTACGTTTGCCGCGTCAGCCACAGTGGAAAATCGACTATTCAGGGGTGAAAGAGCTGTTAGCAGGCAAAATGTTAAATGCGCGTTTGATCAGCGATGCCATTATCAGCATCCGCCAAAGCAAATTGCCAGATCCTGCTGAAATTGGTAACGCAGGCAGTTTTTTCAAAAACCCACTTATTACACCAGCACAATGGGCGGCACTCAAAACGCAATTTCCTGATATACCGGGGTGGCCTCAACAGGGTCAAGTGAAAACCTCAGCGGGTTGGTTAATTGATCAATGTGGCTGGAAGGGTAAACGTGACGGTGATACAGGCACTTACGCCAAACATGCGTTGGTCTTGGTGAATCATGGCAATGCCACTGGTATAGAGGTGTGGAATTTTGCCCAGACGATTATTGCTTCGGTACAGGATAGCTTTGGAATTACCTTAGAGCCAGAACCACGGGTGATTCGTTAGGGGCGGAAGCATGTTCGACCTTACTGTAACCATTGCTCGACAACTTTGAGTAGCTCATCTTGTTTGACAGGTTTTGCCAGATAATCATCCATACCCATTTTTAGGCAGCGTTCACGGTCGCCTTTGAGCGCATTGGCGGTCATGGCAATCACCGGAATATGTTGCTTGAATATGCCCTCTTTTTCCCATTTGCGGATGTAACGGGTAGCCGTGTAACCATCCATTTCTGGCATATTAATATCCATCAACACGAGTTTGTAAGGGCGAGTACGCATGGATTTGAGCGCTAACTTGCCAGTGGTGACGTGATTGACTTGTATATTGAGTTTTTCCAACATGGTGATGGCAATCAGGGCATTGACGGGGTTGTCTTCGGCTAACAAAATCGCAGGTTCGATTGATGCGACAGATTTCAAGATGATATTGGGGAAGGGCAGAGTAGTCGCTGGCGTTGGTTTGGGCTGATTATGGATTGTGTGTCGCCGTAAAGTATCCAGCAATACATCCCGTAAAGTGATGGAGCGCACGGGTTTGGTAACGGCAGCTTGCACGCCTGCTTGCTGCTGCTTTTCGAGTGAAATACCGTAAGAGGTGAGCATTACAATCGGAGTTTGGTCATGGCGGTTGTCACTGCGGATAGTTTTGGCTAACGCGATACCATCCATTTGTGGCATAAACCAGTCCAACAGCATGAGGTCGATAGGTTTTTGCTGAGTGATGGATTCTTCGAGTTTGTGCAATGCATCATGCCCGTTACTAACGATAATGGCTTCGGCTTTCCAAGCTTGCAGGTAGTTTTCCAGAATTCGCCGGTTGGTTTCATTATCGTCCACCACCAGAATACGGCGACCTTCTAAATGGTGGCTAGTGTTGCTTAATGCATGATTTTCGGTGATTGGAAAGGTGATTTCAAACCAGAAAGTTGTTCCCTGACCGGGAACGCTGTCCAGTCCAAGGCGACCACCCATCATTTCAGTAAACTCGCGTACAATGGTTAACCCCAAGCCTGTACCGCCGTAACGCCGGTTGATGGAAGCATCGACTTGCACAAACGATTCAAATACACTTTTTTGCATGGCGAAGGGAATGCCGATGCCAGTATCACGGACTTCAAAACGTAATACGGCTTTGTCATCGCGGATTTCCAGCAATTCCAAGCCGGTATACACTTCGCCGCGTTCGGTAAATTTGACGGCATTGCCGACCAAGTTCATTAACATCTGCCGTAAGCGAGCTGGGTCGCCTTTAACGCGCTCAGGAATGTTTTCGGGGATGTAACATTGAACTTCGAGATTTTTCTCCTGTGCCATCGTCGACATAATGCCGCTGATGTTTTCCACCAATTCACGCGGGGAAAACTCGATAATTTCCAGCTCAATACCTCCTGCTTTGAGTTTGGAAAAGTCTAGAATATTGTTAATGACATCCAGCATGACTTCACAGGATGCATACGCAGTATCGACGAATAATTTCTGACGCGGATCCAGTGTCGTATCTTTCACGATTTCCAATGAACCCAAAATGCCGTGTATTGGGGTACGTAGTTCGTGGCTCATATTGGCCATGAAGCGGGTTTTTTGTTCGGATTTGTGTAAGGCTTCGATACGTTGTTCGGTTTCGGCTTTGAGATCGTCATACAGTTTGCGCATTTCCTGCGACGATACTTCTAGGGAGCGTTCCAGCAAATATTGCGCGTCACTTGTGCCGGTGTACGAGAGGTCGATTTGGTGCAGAAAATTCTGCCATTTATTTTGATCATCCGGTAAGCCATGTTGGAGCAGGCCACTGCGCTTTAATTGTTTTTGTAAGCGCTTATGGAGGGGTTTAACTTCCTTCATACATCACCGTTAAGGTCATGGTTTCGTTGTGCAGGCAGCACTGCCCACCGAGTGCAGTGGGGGCTAATTCACCGTAGGAGTAAAATCCAAGCTGTTGACTACCGCTAGGAAGGTTTTCAAGCGTGGCTTCTAATTCTTGATCAGCGTCATCGCCCATGACGAGCTTGCGTCCTGAGCAACTGATGGTGAGTGCGAAGACGGGGGTTTGTGGCGGTAGGCGATTTGCTAAGCTGCGTGAGGCTATTTCTGCGCCTTCCAGCAAATTATCAAAACTGCCATACATCAATTGAGTCTGATAACCCTGTGGAATATCTGCCACAAACCCTAGGCTGTTATTCGCTTCATCGACTGAAATCACGGTGCGTACTACGTAGTGATCTTTGGTTTGGTTCCAGATAGCTAAGGGAAAGTGTAGGGCTGTTGCGGGTAAGTTATCAGCATGTTCCCCAAGGTATTCTTTATAGAGTTGTAGGGCAGGGCGACCATCAATTTCATACAGAGTATTACCCGCTGAACGAGTAATCATACGTTCAGGGCCAAACGGCTTGAAGCCGTCACGAGCGTAGCTGGTAAAGACGAGATCTTTACCATAAAAACCAACGCCACAGGCTCGCTGTGAGACCGCTTGCCCTTGGTACAATATCCATGTGGATACAAACTGCATATTGTCACTGGCTAAGCCACCGACTACGGTGACGTTGGTTTCATTAATAACCGATGCTATGCCACGAATTAATTCGTGGCCATTGGTGTTAAGACCATCGGTTAGAATAAAAATACCTTTAAGATCAGGTGCATTCAAGTCAGTGGCAATTTGCTTGCCTATTTTAAAAGAATCTTCTAGATGCGGTAATTCAGCACTGGAAAAGGCTAGACGGGTTGTCTTAAAGCAAATAATACCTACCACTAAGGCATTTTCCAGCAAATGCTCGTTGAAAATACCAGCAACAGTGGAACAACCCGCGATCACTGATTGCGGATAAAAGGCATGTAACTGTTCTATAGCAGTTTGGTGGTGTTTGCTATCGGGCGGGCTGAATATCAATACCAACGTCTGGGATGAGTCAACATCAGGTAAGGGTTTATGCCAACCTGTTGCCTGCGTAAAAAAGCTTAGCGTCACTTGCACGGTTGTTTCCCCCGGATGTGCATCGTCATTATTTTGCTATATTGTACTTGGTCAAAATAATATCATAAGATTACGCGCGATTATCCTACCATTTATCGGAACGGTTGAACCTAGGTAGGGCTGTGGCTATACTTTAACTGTCTCCCTTTATGGAATTCTCAGTCTTCTTGACCACTACAACTACTGCTGCAACGGAAAGTGACAGGCACACCGTTCAGTTTGAGCTTGAACCTGCAAATACCGAGCGTTTAATGAACTTGTGCGGTCAATTTGATCAGCACTTGCGTCAATTAGAGCATCGCCTCGGCGTTGAGCTGAGCAATCGCGGCAATTTGTTCCAGATTACCGGAACGCCGCTGACTACACAGTTAACCATCAATCTACTGCACGACCTTTATCGAGAAACGGCGGAAACTGTGCTCAGCCCAGAAAGTATCCATCTGTTTCTGCAAGAAGCCAATCTCGACAAGGTGCAAGCCAATACTGGCGACGATGTGCGCATTCGCACCAAGCGTGGTTACATCAAACCGAAAGGTTTAGCGCAAAGTCAGTACATCCAAAATATCCGCACCCACGATGTTACCTTCGGCATTGGTCCTGCTGGTACAGGTAAGACTTGGCTGGCAGTGGCGTGCGCGGTCGAAGCCTTGGAGCGTGATGAAGTGCGCCGTTTGGTGCTGGTACGACCAGCGGTGGAAGCGGGGGAACGTCTGGGTTTCTTACCCGGGGACTTGTCGCAAAAAATCGACCCGTATTTGCGTCCAATGTATGACGCATTATACGAAATGCTGGGTGTCGAAAAAGTCAACAAGCTGATTGAGCGCAATGTCATTGAAGTAGCGCCGTTGGCTTATATGCGTGGGCGCACCTTGAATGATGCGTTTATTTTGCTGGATGAAGCGCAAAATACCACAACAGAACAAATGAAAATGTTCCTGACACGCTTAGGGTTCGGCTCTTCCGCCGTGATTACGGGTGACATTACCCAGATTGACTTGCCACGCCATCAAACTTCCGGCCTGCGTCAAGCGGCTGAAATTCTGGAAGGTGTTAAAGGTATTAGCTTTAACTGGTTCAGCGGGCGTGACGTGGTGCGGCACAAACTGGTACAAAAGATTGTGGCAGCGTATGAAGGCTTTGAGCGAGAGCGTGCAACATGAGCCTGCAACTTGATATTCAAAACCCTGAAGCTTACCCGACGATTCCTGCTGAAGGCGATTTATTACACTGGGCGCAAGCCGTATGGTCGGAGGATGCAGAAGCCGGTGTGGTGGTGCGCATCGTCAATGAAGCCGAAAGCCAGGCACTCAATCGCGCTTATCGGGACAAAGATTACCCGACAAACGTATTGTCGTTTCCTTACGATGCGCCACCGATTCCAGAAGATGACGATGACATCGAATACCTCGGTGATCTGGTTATTTGTTTGCCCGTGGTCGAGCGAGAAGCAGCCGAACAGGGCAAAACTGCCACCCAACATTGGGCACATTTGCTGATACATGGTTTGTTGCATTTACAAGGTTATGACCATATAACGGACACCGAAGCAGAAGAGATGGAAGGTTTAGAAACCACTTTGCTGCTTAAACTCGGCTTTCCCGACCCTTATCACTGACCTCCAGAGGAACAATGAAAACTGACATAGGTGACTCGCGACCTCGACCGCGATGGAAACAATGGTTAATCAATAAACTCGATCTTACTTCCCAAAGTCGGGAAGATTTAATAGACGATTTACAACGGGCTAATGAAAAAAACCTCCTTCCGGGTGAAACGGTGGGAATGTTGCAAGGGGTATTGGAATTTGGTGCGCTACAGGTACGTGACATCATGGTTCCGCGCTCGCAAATCAATTTCATCTACCATGAAGATGACTTCACCCAAATTCTCGCTCGTATTGCAGAAACTGAGCATTCGCGTTATCCCGTGGTAGATGAAGACCGCGATGATTTGGTTGGGGTATTGTTAGCAAAAGATTTGCTCAAATACAGCGGACGTGAACAAGAATTTGAAATTGATGACATTATTCGCCCTGCATTAATTGTCCCCGAAAGCCAGCGTTTGAATCGGCTACTGACTGAATTTCGTAAAACCCGTAACCACATGGCGGTCGTTATCGACGAATACGCGGGTATTTCTGGGCTAGTGACGTTTGAAGACGTGCTGGAACAGATTGTCGGCGATATTGACGATGAACACGACGATGAGGAAGATATTTCCACCAATATCCAGCCGCAAGGTGACGGGCGTTTCATTGTTGAGGCCATGACCCCGATTGATGAGTTCAATGAGGCGGTGGGAACCGCATTTGATACCGAGGAATTCGATACCATTGCAGGGATTGTGATCCATGAATTGGGCAAAATCCCGCGTCAGGGCGAGGAGGTGGTGTTAATGGGGTGGTTGTTTCGGGTATTGCGCAGCGATTCCCGGCGTATTTTGTTGCTGGAAGTGTTGCCCCACACGGAAAATTCATGTTCTGAGGAAGTGCCTGCGTTATAATCCGCTCACATTTTGCTGCGCTGGATATTCCAATCATGCTGTCTTTTCGTAACTCTAACGACTCCCTTTCAACATTTGCTTACCTGCTGGCTTTGCTGGCAGGTGCATCGATGACTTTAGCGTTTGCGCCTCTTGAGTGGCGTGCGTTTGCATTTCTTGCCCCTGCGGTATTATTTTGGCTGAATCTGAAGTCGGTGCCCACCAAGCAACGCTTGTGGTTGGCGTGGGTGTTTGGAGTGGGGGTGTTTGCCGGGGGGGCACACTGGATTTATGTCAGTATCCATTTTTTCGGCGGCGCAAATTCTTTCATTGCAGCTTTCATGGTGGCAATTTTTGTGGTGATCATGGCGCTATTTTTATTAGTGTTTGGTTGGTTGGCGGGGTATACCGCGCATATGCCACAAGCGGTGCGTTTATTGGTGGTATTTCCAGCGATTTGGGTATTGACGGAATGGTTTCGCGGTTGGTTTCTAACAGGGTTTCCGTGGCTACAACTGGGTAGCAGTCAAATTGATACTTGGCTGGCACATTATGCACCAATAACTGGGGTGTTAGGGGTTAGTTGGTTGGTCGCTGTCTGCGCGGGTGTGTCGGTTTTGTTGGTGCTGGGAACTTTGCGTGAACGGGTGATTGCTAGCTGCTTGGCGATGGTTGTAGTAGCGGGTGGGTTTGGTTTGGGACAAATTCGTTGGACTGAACCCGCAGGGGAGCCGTTATATGTCAGTATGTTGCAAGGTAATGTTGATCAATTGACCAAGTGGTCACGCGAATTCCGCAATGACAATATCCAAGCCTATTTGGATTTGATGGATGGGGATAAGTACCCGAACGTTGAATCCTCCCACTTGGTGATTTGGCCGGAAACCGCGCTCGCCGATTTTTTCCCGCAATCCTTGGATGTGATGTTGCCGTTACAGGATTGGGCGCGTGAGGCAAAAGCCGATTTATTGGTCGGTGGCTTTCATGTGAATCGTGATACCGAGGCGGTGTACAACGCAGTGATGGCGGTGGGTGGTGAGCGTGATGTGGAAGTTTCCATCAATACGGGGGAGCATGTGTACGCGAAGCAACACCTTGTGCCATTCAGCGAATACATTCCCTTGTTGAAATACCTGCGCTTTTTGGAACATATCATCAAATTGCCGTATGACAATGTGACCGCTTGGGATGGTACGAATACCCTGATGGTGGCGGGCCAACCGATGCGCATGTCGGTGTGTTACGAAGATGCATATGCCGAAGAAATGATTGCCGGATTGCCACAAGCGACGATGTTGGTGAATGTCAGCAATGACGGCTGGTTTACCGGCTCAATTGAACCGGCACAACACGCGGAAATTGCGCGGATGCGGGCGTTGGAAACCGGGCGCTATTTGTTGCGGGCTACCAATAACGGTGTTAGCGCGATTATTGATGAAAACGGTAAAGTAACTGCTACGGCTGAGCCGCGTATTGCTACGGTAATCAGTGGTTATGCCACACCGATGCAAGGCACAACCCCTTATGTGCGGGTTGGCAATTGGCTGATTATTCCATTGATGTTTATACTATTGGGTGTTCCGTTGCTATTGTTGCGCGGCAAATTTTATTAAAAGAGGAACACCGATGCTAACAACTACTCTTGCGCGTGCTTTGGCGGGCGTTACCCTGTGTACGGCGGTCATGCTCAGTTTGCCTGTTCAGGCAGGTAAAACGTTGGATACCATCAAGTCCCGCGATCAATTGGTGTGCGGCGTCAATGTGGCACTGGCGGGTTTTTCTTCCGCCGATAGCGAAGGCAAGTGGAGTGGGATGGATGTGGATTACTGCAAAGCACTCGCAGCAGCCGTGTTAGGCGATGCCAGCAAGGTGAAATACGTCCCCTTGAATGCGCAACAGCGTTTTACGGCATTGCAATCGGGTGAAATCGACATCTTGTCACGCAATACGACCTGGACGTTGACCCGCGATGCGTCGCTAGGGGCAAACTTTGTCGGCACAATTTATTACGATGGACAAGGTTTCATGGTGAAAAAAGAGCTGAAAGTTGCCAGTGCCAAGGAACTGGATGGGGCAACCGTCTGTGTCCAATCCGGCACGACGACCGAAAAAAACCTGACTGATTTTGCGCGAGCCAATAAATTGGATATTAAACCGTTGGTGTTTGAAAAAAATGAAGCGGCAACGGGTGCTTACCACAGCGGGCGTTGCGAGGCGTATACCACGGATGCGTCAGGCTTGGCAGCGGAGCGTACCATTGCGAAAAATCCTGATGAACACCTGATTTTGCCCGAAATTATTTCCAAAGAACCATTGGGGCCGTTGGTACGCCGTGGTGATGACGAGTTCTTTGCCATCAGCAAGTGGGTGTTGAATGCGCTGATCGAAGCCGAAGAATACGGGCTTACCCAAGCCAATTTGGATGAAAAGAAAACCAGCGATGATCCGAATATCCAGCGTATTCTGGGTACAGCGGAAGACATGGGAGCATTGCTGGGTTTGGATAAGGAATGGGCATACCGAGCCTTGAAAGCGACGGGCAATTACGGCGAAGTTTTCGAGCGCAATGTTGGTAATGATTCCCAACTGAAACTGGATCGCGGTTTGAATAAGCTGTGGAATCAGGGCGGGATTTTGTACGCGCCACCGATTCGTTAAACGTGTTAATGAGCTTCTGGCGCAACCAAAAAATACGCGGTTGGCTCTATCAGCTTGCCGCGTTGTTGCTGGTGGTATTGTGCGTTGCCATTCTCGCCGACAATACGCTGGAAAACATGCGTACCCGTGGCATTCAAAGCGGCTTCGGCTTCCTGTTGCAACCTGCCGGATTTGACATTAGTGAAAGCCTGTTTGGGTTTGAATCGACGCAACCTTATTGGAAAGCTTTTCTTACCGGCTTAGGTAATACCCTAAAAGTTGCCCTCATTGGCATTATTCTCACCACTATTCTCGGCGTATTGCTGGGGGTAGGGCGCTTTTCCCAGAATATCCTGATTCGTGGTTTGTGCCTGATGTATGTGGAAATCTTCCGCAATATCCCACTGTTGTTGCAATTGCTGATGTGGTATCTGTTATTGGTTGAGTTTTTGCCAACTGCACGGGAAGCCGACCCTTTTCTCGGCATGTTTCTCACCAAAACAGGCTTAACCTTGCCTTGGTTTGGGGATATGCCGGTCAAGGCCGGATTTGGTATTAAAGGTGGCATCAATGTTTCGCCGGAATTTCTGGCCTTATTGTTGGGGTTGGTGATTTATACTGCGTCTTACATTGCAGAAATCGTGCGCAGTGGCATTGCTTCTGTGTCGCGTGGACAGCACGAAGCGGCGCTGGCACTGGGTTTGAGTCGGGGGCAAGCCATGCGTTTGATTCAGTTGCCGCAAGCGTTGCGGGTGATTATTCCACCGTTGACCAATCAGTATTTGAATCTGACCAAAAACTCTTCGCTCGCAGTAGCGGTGGGCTACCCTGATCTGGTGTCGATTGCGAATACCTCGATCAATCAGACGGGGCGGGCGGTGGAGTGTATCGCGGTGATTATGGCGGTTTACCTGACGCTTTCGTTGCTCACTTCCGTACTGATGAATGCTTACAATCGTCGTGCGGCGATTAAGGAGCGTTAGGCAATGGCATGGTTACGCGCCAATTTGTTTAATAATATGTTTAACAGTGCGGTAACGCTGCTATTGGGAATGTTGTTGGTCTACGCGGTTTCGCACCTGTGGGGTTGGGGCATCCATCATGCGGTATGGGCAGCCGATGCGGAGCAATGCAATGCGGCACGTGGCGCGGGCGCGTGTTGGGGTGTGGTGGCAGAAAAATACCGCGTGATCATTTTCGGGCGTTACCCGTTTGAGGAACAGTGGCGACCGTTCGCGGCGACTTTGTTGCTGATGGCATTGTTGTTGGCAAGCTGTATGCGGATGTTTTGGAAGCCGTGGTTGGCAGCGTTGTGGCTGGGGGTGTTAGCGGTATTTTTTACCCTGATGCATGGCGGTGTGTTTGGTCTGAGCGTGGTCACAACCGATCAATGGGGCGGTTTGCCGTTGACCATTTTGCTGGCATCGTTGTCGGTGGTGGGCGCATTTCCGTTGTCGATTTTGCTGGCATTGGGGCGCATGTCGGCTTTGCCGGTGATCAGGACGCTCTGCACGGTTTATGTGGAACTGATTCGCGGTGTGCCGCTGATTTCGGTGCTGTTTATGGCATCGTTTCTGTTTCCGCTGTTCATGCCGGAAGGTTTCTCGATTGATGTGCTGCTGCGGGTGTTGGTGGCAATGACGTTGTTTGCGGCGGCGTATCTGGCGGAAGTGATTCGCGGTGGTTTGCAGGCGATTCCGCGTGGGCAATACGAAGCGGCGGCATCTTTGGGGCTGACTTACTGGCAGATGCAGCGCAAGATTATTTTGCCGCAAGCCTTGGCAACGGTTGTGCCGGGGATCATGAATAACTTCATTTCCACCTTCAAGGATACCTCACTGGTGACGATTGTGAGCCTGTACGAGCTGACTGGCTCGTTGGATCTCGCTGTGAACAGCGACCCGAACTGGATGGCGTACAAGCTGGAAGGGTATTTGTTTATCGCGGCGATTTATTTCGTGTTTTGTTTCAGTTTGTCGCGCTACAGCCAGTGGGTGGAGCGGCAGGTGAATCGGGGGAAGGCGCATTAATACTTCAGTGTGTTATTTGCAATAAAACTATTAATTAATAATTGGGGGAGTGATGCATAGACGAACATTTCATCTGTATGCTGGTTTAGGTTTGGCGGGTTTGTTGAGCGATGCTCAGGCCGCATCTGCGGCAAAATTACCGGTAGTAAATGTCAAACAATACGGTGCGTTGGGGAATGGGATAACCGATGATTATCTTGCCTTGCAGCGGGCGTTCGCACAGATCAATAAGCAACGCACAGGCGTCTTATATTTTCCGCCCGGTGTTTATCGGATTGGGGTACACAAGGTATCTGACGGGCAGTTTGCCAATAAGGTGACGGATTTGACGCTTAGCAATTGCACCAACGTATCCATTGCCGGGCAGAACGCCCAGATTGTTTGCGATGGGGGGTGGGTGAGAACGGCTGATTGGGAGTATGAAGGTTTTAGCTATTCTTATCATGATAGTGTCGGATTGATGTTTACTAGCTGCAAAAACCTCAGTATTGATGGACTGACCTTGGATGGTGGTGCTGGTACTATTACCAAGCAGGCTACCGCAGAAGGCGCATCTTGTGGCATTTCCCTGAGCGGTTGCTATAAAGTGGCACTGACCAATGTTAACCTTCACCATTGTTGTACTGATGGCTTGTATGTATAGGAAGCGGGTGAGATCAACAACTTTAAAGTTACCCAATACCTGACAGTGACAAATTGCGTATTTGACCGCAATGCCCGCCAAGGTGTGAGTATTATCCAGTTGCGTTATGCGACATTTCGCAATTGTACGTTCAGCAATACCGGGGATACGGGGCTGTATGGGTCGCATTCACCTGCTGCGGGTGTCGATATTGAGCCAAATTACCGGCATGATGATCCGTCAGGGACGAGTAAAGGTGATCATTCGACCGGTAATATTACCTTTGACAATTGCCGCTTTGTGGATAATGAAGGGTTTGAGTTCGTCGCCACCGACAAGTATTCCACCCAAAACCCAGTACAATTGAGCAATTGTTTGTTTAAGAATAGCAAGAAAGCAGATGCGGCTGTTGTGCCTGCCGCTGCTAATATTACTTTTACCGGTTGTTATTTCGACGAAGTGGCGTTGTGGCCTAGCTATACTTATAGTGAAGATGCAACGTTGACGAAAGTCAGCAAGTGTCAGTTCAACTCTTCTCAGTCTGCACAGGCGGTGTTGTTGATGGTTGGGGATACTCCCAATGTGCAGGTATCCGGTTGCCAGTTTAAACTGGATGCACCCAGTAGTCATACATGGTATCGATTATTTTTGCGTGGTAAACGTATTACGTTCAGTGGTAATACGGTGGCTATCTCCGGCAAGGAAGAAGATAAGCAGAACTTTGATATTGTGGCGATTCTGGAGACTCAGAAATTGAGTAACAATACGTTTTTTGCGGATGCTCCTAGTAATATGTATATAGCAGCCGCTAAAACAGGGGTGACAGGTAACAAGTTGAAGAACCTTTTTTTGTATCGTTAGCATTATACAAACGGATAAGTGAGTGCATTAATGCCTGATTACATGATCGAATTCGCCAAAGTCAACAAATGGTACGGCAACCACTTCCACGTCTTGCGTGACATCGACTTGCAGGTGCGCAAGGGTGAACGCATTGTCATTTGCGGCCCATCCGGTTCCGGCAAATCCACCCTAATCCGCTGTATCAACCGTTTGGAAGCCCATCAGCAGGGCAAGCTGACGGTGGATGGTTTGGAACTCAGCGACGACGTGAAAGTGCTGCACGAAGTGCGCCGCAAAGTCGGCATGGTATTCCAGCAATTCAACCTGTTCCCGCATTTGACTGTGCTGGAAAACCTCACGCTTGCGCCGATTCAGGTCAACAAACTCTCCAAAGCCGAGGCGGAAGAACGTGCCATGACGCAACTCAGGCGGGTACAGATTGCCGAACAAGCGCACAAATACCCGCTGCAACTCTCCGGCGGGCAGCAACAGCGCGTTGCTATTGCGCGTACCTTATGCCTGACCCCGCAAGTGCTGCTGTTCGACGAACCTACCTCCGCGCTTGACCCTGAAATGATCAAGGAAGTGCTGGATGTGATGACCGAACTCGCCGAACAGGGCATTACCATGCTGTGCGTTACCCACGAAATGGGCTTTGCCAAATCGGTAGCCGATCGCGTGATTTTCATGGATGCGGGGCAAATCGTGGAGGAAAACAACCCGCACGATTTCTTCAACCGCCCGCGCAACGAGCGCACGCAGGCATTTTTGGCGAAGATTTTGGCGCATTGATCAGCCGTTGCGCCAGTCTGTGGCAATTAGTGTGCTAAACGTGCATCAATAATCTTTTTCCATTGTGCAGGGCCGGTGGTATGCACCGACTCACCATTGCTATCGACAGCAACGGTGACTGGCATATCCTTGACCTCGAACTCATAAATGGCTTCCATGCCCAGTTCGGGGAATGCCAGCACTTTTGCGCCAGTAATCGCTTTGGACACCAAATACGCCGCCCCACCGACTGCCATCAGGTACACCGCACCGAATTCCTTGATCGCGTCAATCGCAATCGGCCCACGTTCGGATTTGCCGATCATGCCCAGCAAGCCGGTTTGTTGCAGGATTTGACGGGTGAATTTATCCATACGGGTGGAAGTGGTAGGGCCAGCAGGGCCGACGACTTCATCACGCACCGGATCAACGGGGCCAACGTAGTAAATGAAGCGTCCTTTCAAATCAACTGGTAGCGCTTCGCCTTTGTTGAGCATGTCGATCATGCGCTTGTGCGCCGCATCACGCCCGGTCAACATTTTGCCAGACAGTAATACGGTTTCGCCCGGTTTCAAGTTGCGTACTTGCTCTGGGGTGATGGTATCGAGGTTGACGCGGGTGGCTGATGCACCACCTGCTAGCGAGATTTGCGGCCAGTTGGATAAGTCTGGCGGGGTTTGCAAGGATGCATCCGAACCGTCCAGCACGAAATGGGTGTGGCGCGTCGCTGCACAGTTGGGGATCATGCACACGGGCAAAGATGCAGCGTGCGTCGGGTAGTCTTTGATTTTGACATCCAGCACGGTGGTCAAGCCGCCCAAACCTTGTGCGCCAATACCGAGTTGATTGACCTTTTCGTAGAGTTCCAGACGCAATTCTTCGACGCGGTTTTGTGCACCACGGGCTTGCAGTTCCTGAATGTCGATGGGTTCCATCAGCACTTCTTTTGCCAATACAGCGGCTTTTTCAGCCGTGCCGCCAATGCCAATGCCGAGCATTCCCGGCGGACACCAGCCTGCTCCCATCGTTGGCACGGTTTTCAACACCCAATCCACAATGCTGTCAGAGGGGTTAAGCATAACCATTTTAGATTTGTTTTCAGAACCGCCGCCTTTGGCTGCCACGTCAAACGACACGGTGTCGCCGGGGACGATTTCGTAATGAATCACCGCTGGCGTATTGTCTTTGGTGTTTTTTCGCGCACCCGCAGGGTCGGCGAGGATGGAGGCACGCAATACGTTATCAGGGTTCAAGTACGCACGGCGCACGCCTTCGTTGATCATGTCGGAGAGGCTCATCTCACCTTCCCACTGCACGTTCATACCAACTTTGACGAATACGGTGACGATGCCGGTATCTTGGCAAATCGGGCGGTGGCCTTCGGCACACATGCGCGAATTGACGAGGATTTGCGCAATAGAATCCTTCGCCGCTGGTGATTCTTCACGTTCCCACGCCTTGTGCATCGCTTCGATGAAGTCGATGGGGTGGTAATATGAAATGAATTGCAACGCATCCGCCACACTGGCAATTACGTCGTCTTGCTTAATAATGGTCATGGCTCTACTCCCTTGATGGTTAATCAACTGCGGGCGGCGACTGTTTTTGTTGTGGTGCACAATCGTAGGTGAAAATGCGCGTGAATACCATGATTTCGTGTGCTATTTCATCTGTTGAATGTAGGCTTTTGCGAAGCGTTTGCCTAATTCCATTTGGCCCGCAGCATCGTAGTGAATGCCATCAATCTGCTTACCTAAACCGTCGCTAGACACCATCAACGCACGCGGTAATTGTTGCTGTGCCGCTTGCTGCTGGCTACGTACCGCTGCAATGGATTCGGCATGTTTCTCGTGTTCCAGATTAATTTGCCCGTAAATGAATAAACTATTGGGGGCAGCCAAATCCGTGCGCAATTGTGTCACCAATGTGGTCAGGCGCTTGCCGTATTGTTGGGCGACACCGATGGATTCTTGTGCATCGCTCTCCCCTTGCATCCATAGAATCGCATCTGCCTGCAAGGTTGTGTCTTTGGGGGTAGCAAAACCCACTTGGCGTAGCAAGGCTTTATAAAGCGCCTGATCAGGCTGCCATTGCTGGATCAGGCTGCCCGATGCGGCTTGCTTGACAAGGATAATGGTGTCGTTGGGGAAAGCGCGGGCAACTTCGTGCGCAAAGCTGACTTCGGGGCCAAACCATGCAAATTTTGCCAGTGGGTGTTCGCGCCCTTGGTAGAAATATTTCACATTCGCCGGGGTGGTTTTGTAGGTGGCAGGCAGTTCACTCACTTTGCCACGCCCCATCATGTTGGATTGTCCGGCGAGTAAAATCAGCCGGTCTTTTGCCCAGATAGCGGGTGTCTGTGCCAGCAGTAAGAGCGCCAGCAAGGGCATCCAGAAGAATCGCATGTTTCCAATACCTTGTTTTGTCATCGCGCAACTTTAGCATATATACTGCCGTTCATCTTGTTTAACCCCAGAAGACCCTCATGCGCGTACTTGGAATTGAAAGCTCTTGTGATGAAACCGGCGTGGCGTTGTACGACACCGACAAAGGCTTGTTGGCGCATCGCTTGTTCAGCCAAATTGCGATGCACGCTGAATACGGTGGCGTGGTGCCGGAATTGGCATCGCGGGATCATATTCGCCGCGTGTTGCCCTTGCTGCGCGAGGCGTTGGTGGATGCTGATATGACAATGGCGGATATTGATGGCATTGCCTACACCGCAGGGCCGGGGCTGATTGGCGCATTGCTGACGGGCGCTTCGATTGCGCGGTCGATGGCCTGGGGCTTGAATGTCCCCGCCGTGGGCGTGCATCACATGGAGGGGCATTTGCTCGCGCCGATGTTGGAAGAAAACCCGCCAGAATTGCCGTTTGTGGCGTTGCTGGTGTCAGGTGGGCATACCATGCTGGTGGATGTGCCGCGCATTGGTGAATATCACATTCTAGGCGAAAGCGTGGATGACGCGGCGGGTGAAGCGTTTGATAAGACCGCCAAACTGATGGGCCTAGAGTATCCGGGGGGGCCTTTACTGGCAAAGCTGGCGGAACAAGGGCGTGAGGGGGTGTACAAATTTCCACGCCCAATGGTGGATCGACCAGGCTGTGATTTCAGCTTCAGCGGCTTAAAGACGTTTTCACTGACGACTTGGCAGAAGTCTGGGCAGACGGAACAGGATAAAGCAGATATTGCGCGAGCGTTTGAGGAAGCAGTGGTAGATACGCTGTTTATCAAATGTCGGCGGGCGTTGGAACAGGCGGGGCGCAAGCGGCTGGTGGTGGCGGGTGGCGTGGGCGCAAACCGACGCTTGCGGGCACGATTGGCAGAGTTGCCGGGAGAAGTGTATTTCCCGCGTCTGGCATTTTGCACCGATAACGGTGCAATGATTGCGTATGCGGGCGCATTACGTTTGAAGGCAGGTGCGAATGAAGCGGCGGTGATTCAAGCCAAACCACGTTGGCCGCTAACTCAGTTAGCGGCACTGTAGTATAGCGGTGTTATTGTCCTGTTCCGATGCTGGGCACATGCTTCACATCGCGATTGCTAGTTAAGCGCTTCCCTAAGTTGATGCCGGGAATTTCTATTGCCTGATGTAGCAGGTAGGCAACTGGAATAATAATGGTCAGTGAAATAGATGATGCCACTGCAAAACGGCTTAACGCTCCTATGGCATGAAAGTGATCCCAAGCCAATAGTTGCTGCACAACAAAGTAAGCAATGGGTAAATGGACTAGGTAAACGCCATAGGAAATATCACCTAAAAATCTAAATAATTTTTTCTCAAGTAAGCCATTAATGGCTAGTACCAGCTTATGTTGGGAAAGTACGAGCACTGCGATACTGAGAGCAATAATGATCACATATTTATTCAGCAATAGCAGAGGTAATAAAAATACTAACCAGTAAGGGCTGCGTAACAGGATTTTTCTGTCCACATATTTGCACAGATAGCCCAGTGCCATGCCTGCGACGAAGACATGAAATTTGAATGGCAAGAAACTCGGTTGCGGGTAGTTGCCGAGTAAACCATTATCTAAGTAGAGACCAAACAGCTTTTCAAAGGTAAGTACAGCAAGAATTGCTATAGCCAACACATAAAATACCCGTGAAGGTTTGAAAAATACTAACAGTAGTGGAAATACAAAGTAAAATTGCATCTCCAGACTGAGGCTCCAGTCAGGTAAACTGTTATTACTGGCGTATTGAGGGAATGCCCCAAACACAAACGTAATATGGCTTAACAGATTTTGAATCGAGAATGAGTGGTCTGTTGGGGAGACATAGGCATTGAGTGCGTCAATCCATGGTGGCGGAAATGCTGCTTCAATATTTTTTACCCATGTTTGAAATTCGGTACCGATAACAAACGAAATAGGCAGTAAAAAATAATACAGTGGTGCTATGCGAAAAAATCGGCGAATCCAAAACTTTTTGGCTTCAGGCCATTGAAACGTCGTGCTTGCATCACCTATCACACGACCGGATGACAGCGTGTAGTTTGAATAATGATACATCATGAGGAAGCCGGAAATGAGCATAAATAGATCGACAGCTAATGCTGGTGAGCTTACGAGTGGTATTGTAGCGCCGACAGCAAAACAGATATGACCGAAGAACACCCAAAGTGCTAATCCGCCTCTTATCCCATCAAGACAGGCTATGTGTTTTCTCATATCTATTACTCCCGGTTTTGCCCATGAACATGGTTACAGATGTAGCCACAAGAAATTACTTATCCAATTATAAAAATTAGTTTAATTAATCGTTGTGATGTCAATCACATTATTTTAATTATTCATTAATGTCGTGTATGAGGTGCATAGTGAGAGTCATTGTTGTTGTGGTTTATGCCTGCTATTGAAAACTTGGCTGGCAAGCCAGTAGTGCTATCGTCTATGCTTGAGATTGATTTTGTTCAGGGATTGTTATGAACTCAGAGAAAGTGGTTTTCGGTTTTTTTATCGTGTTAGCACTAACACTCAACTTTGGTTTTTTTATCGGCGATATTGACAATATTGAGCATCATAATGTGTATGAATTATTCGCTGCTCTGGTTGTTAGTCTAATCGCTACTGTATTGAAGTTTGGTGATCGAACGCACTTGGGCGCTATTTTTCTTGCTACCAGTTTGGTAGCAGACTTACAGTTAATCATGGCGGCACTGATCTGGGGATATGCTGCCCACATCAGTGCCGCAGGGGTGGATACGGGTGCGGCTGTCGCTATCGTCTCATTCTCCGGCGGTGCATTGTTGGCCAATATTATTTCCGTCATTTTGCTGGTGGCTGAAACCATGACGGTGCGGCGCTAATACGCGGGGTAGCTTGTGCCTGATATTTTCTATGTACTGTTAAGGCGATTACGCACCCCGTTGATTGTACTCATCCTGATGTATGCCATCTCGGTGTTGGGTTTTACCTTGATTCCGGGGCAGGATGCAACGGGGCAAACATGGCATATGTCGTTTTTTCACGCGATGTATTTGGTTAGTTATACGGCCACCACCATTGGTTTTGGGGAAATCCCTTATGCTTTCACCGAAGCACAGCGCTTATGGATGATGTTTGTCGTACACCTAACGGTTATTGGTTGGTTATATAGCATTGGTTCATTACTGGCAGTGTTGCAAGATCCCGCCTTTCGTAAGTTGCGCAGTGAGTATACTTTTCAGCGTAGTGTGAAACGCTTGCGTACCCCGTTTTATCTGGTCTGTGGTTACGGTGATACAGGGGGTATTTTGGTTAAGGCACTGGCTGATGAAGGCATCAAAGCGGTGGTCATCGATAAGGATGAAAGTCGTATCAATGCATTAGAACTCAACGATTATATCCGCCGTCCCCTAGGTTTATTAGGTGATGCAGCTAAACCTGCCGTGTTGGAAATGGCGGGGATTACCAATAACTATTGTGTTGGTGTGATTGCATTGACCGATACTGATCAGACTAATCTGATGGTGGCATTGAGTGCGTATTTGCTCAACCCTAATTTGCGGGTGTTAGCGCGTGCTGAATCGGCTGAAGTGGAAGCCAATATCCGTTCCTTTGGCAAAAACGAGGTCATTAACCCGTTTGAAACGTTTGCAGGACGTTTAGCACTCGCCATTCATTCCCCTGGCATGTACACGCTGTTTACATGGCTGACTGGAATACCTCACGAACCTTTGCATGAACCGCTGTTTCCTGAGCGTGGTTTATGGCTGATTGCAGGGTACGGACGTTTTGGCAAAGCTCTCTATCGTCGTTTGCAAGAGGCGGGTATTCCTACACAAGTGATCGAATCTGACCCCCTCAATACAGAGGCACCTGAACATACCATTGTGGGGTCAGGTACTGATGCACTTACCTTGCAAGCGGCTGGTTTACAGAAAGCCGTTGGTATTGTTGCCGGTACACATGATGATGCCAATAATTTGTCTATCCTCATGACGGCACGCGAGTTAAAACGCGATATTTTCATCGTTGCACGGCAAAATCAGCGTGATAATGATCTTGTTTTTGAAAAAGCGGCGTTTAATTTGCTGATGAAGCGGGGAGACGTGATTGCGCACAAGATTTTTGCACTCTTGCGCACGCCTCTCATCAGTGATTTTCTGGAAGCAATCAAGATTCACGATGATGATTGGGCTAATCTGTTGGTCAGTCGAGTTCTGGGTATCACAACCGATGAAGTACCGTATTTGTGGGAAATCAAGCTCAACAAAGCTCGCACTCCTGCGCTGTATAAAAGCTGTTTGATGAATGACGTCATCTTGCTGGATGTGCTGCGTGACCCACGTGAGCGTACCCGGCAGTTACCTGCGATTCCCTTGCTGCTCAAGCGTCAGGAAACGGTATTTGTATTGCCCGCAATGGATATGCGCTTAGAAGTGAGTGATCGTTTATTGATGTGTGCTGCTTATTCAACGAGTCAAGACTTGCAATGGGCTACACAAAACGAAAATGTTTTACATTATTTGCTGACTGGGCAAGAAACCTCTGGCGGTGATTTATGGCGTCGATTATGACAATTTTGTTAAATTGGCTAAAATTAAAGCTATTTTGTCATCATTTCAGGGAATGGCTAATGTTAAGATTTTGTGACAAAACATTTATCCAAGTAACAAGATCATAAGGACATTTAACAATGGAACTAGAAGTCACTGCCATTAAATACGTAGGCCCTGCTACCGTCAAACGTTTAGCTGAACACGGCATAAGCACTGTCGAACAACTTGCCGCTATGCCGGTTGAAGCGCTGACAGTATTGCCGGGCATTGGTGAACATACTGCTCCACTCATTATTGCGAATGCTCAAGAAGTTCTTGCCGCTCCAGCAATCACCCCCCCAAACCCTGAAGTTGAAGCAGAGGTGGAAATAGTAGACGTGCCGGAAGCCATTGTAGAGATGGACGTTGATACAGTAGAAACAGCCCCTGAATCCGAACTGTCTAAGAAAGAACTAAAAAAACAAGCCAAACGTGCTAAAAAGCTTAAAAAAGCGCAGAAGGTAGCAAAAAAAGCTGAAAAGAAAGCCGCAAAGAAAGCGGATAAAAAACGTGAAAAACAACTCAAGGCTGAGCAAAAAGCCGTAGAAAAAGCTGAAAAGAAAGCCGCGAAACAAGCCAAAAAAGCCGAAAAAGCCGAAAAAGCCGAAAAAGCCGAAAAAGCCGAAAAAGCCGAAAAAGCCGAAAAAGCCGAAAAAGCCGAAAAGAAAGCGGCGTCATAGCCCGTACCAACCGGTAATAAAGGTCAAATGTAGAGACGCAAGATGTTGCGTCTCTACATGACTAAAGGTTTATGCCGCTAAAGCTAAGAGATCAGAGCGTGTTTCTGAGGTGATAGGTTGTTGATTGTGATCTTTCAAGACACCATTTAACCTATCGGTGAGACGTTCTGCTGTCCGCAAGAAATCATTAATTGCTTCGTTATCGTCAATAGGGCTAGGCAAATTGAGGATCATCGACAGGCCGGGGGTGGTTTGTGTCACGAGTTCTTCTGGTATTAATGTCCATGGTTTAACGCCATTAGCGACGCTGAACAAACTGGTTTCACCTTGCTCCGTTAGAATAAACCGATGGAAAATGTCCATTTCGCCCAAGGTTAGCCCAGCATCATCTAAAGCCTTTAAGACTTCTTCACCACCAAACCCAGATTCAATATCCGCAGCAATAAACAATACCAGTTGCGGTGGGAGCATCACTGCATTAACACTAGTGGGGGCAGCTTGTGTTTCTTTATAGGTTCCGGACACACTTGACATCATTACATCAGACATATCACGTGCATTCGCTGCTGGACGCTTACCATCCCGTGCAGGAACGTCATCAGCGACACTGGAAAGTTCGTTACCATCAGCATCACGTAGCATCGGAATATTTTCATCCCGCTTAGCGGGTGAGTGGCGACGGGATATGCGACTAATTACGTAAATACCCACTAATGCTGCCAGACCCAATACCATGATAATCAGACTAACCAGTTCCATTTAAAATCCTTTAATCCTTGCTTGTTTCCATCGTTAACTATTTGCCAGTTTAATGGCTTCTGCCATATCAACTGTTACTAGTCGCGAGACACCCGCTTCACGCATGGTAACACCGATAAGATTTTCGGCAAGTTCCATGGTGGTTTTATTGTGAGTGATAAAGATGAATTGTACCTGTTCAGACATATGCCGTACCAGTTCACAGAATCGCCCGACGTTGGCTTCATCCAAGGGTGCATCCACTTCATCTAACATACAAAATGGTGCTGGATTCAGCTCGAAAATCGCAAAAACTAAGGCTACGGCAGTTAAGGCTTTTTCACCACCTGACATCAGGTAAATGGTCGAAATTCGTTTACCAGGCGGACGTGCCATAATGGCAACCCCCGTTGTTAGCAAATTATCACCCGTCATTTCCAGATAACATTCACCGCCACCAAATAAGCGCGGAAACATTTCACGTAAACGGCTGTTTACTTTATCAAAGGTTTCCTTGAAACGGGTACGTGTTTCGCGGTCAATTTTACGGATGGCGGTTTCCAATGTCTCTAATGCGGCGACTAAATCAGCATTTTGTTGATCCAGGTAGTGTTTACGTTCTTGTTGCTCGCGGAATTCGTCAATTGCCGCAAGGTTGATTGCGCCGAGACGTTGGATGCTGCGTTGGATAGTTTCCAGTGATTGCAGGAAACTTGCCAGTGTGGCATCTCTGGGGAGTTCAGCTTGAAGGGTAGTCGCATCAAACTCCGTTTTGGCAAATTGTTCCGCAATGGTTTGTTCGCGCACCTGAATGCTTTGCCATTCCAGTTTACGCTGTTCTAAGGCAGTGCGGGAGGCTTCGGCAAGCCGTTCTGCTTGTAAGCGTGCGCCATCCTGTTGGCGAATATCGGTTTCTACGGTTTGTAAGCGCTGGCGGGCTTGAGTCAGGCGGTACTCGACTTCAGCGCGTTGGGTGAGGGCGATTTCACGTTCGGTTTCTAGCTCTGCAACGGGGTCGTCTTGTAAATGCAGTTGTTCTAATAAGGCATCGCGTTGTTGCTCCAGCAATTCAAGGCGACTACTGATGCGTTCGAGTTGCTGCTGGCTATTGTCGCGTTGGGTGCGATTGGTTTCAATGTGTAAGCGTAGGTCTTGAATAGCTGTTTGTTGGTCACGTTGGGTGCGACGGGCATGGCTGACGGTGTGTTGCAGGTCTTCGCGGGTGTTCGCAAGGTGGTCACGTTCAGTTTGTAAGGTTTCTAGCAGTGCTAAAGCGGCATTGCGTTGTTCAGTCGCGCGTTCGTGTTCGGCTTCTTGTTGCTGCTGTTGGGCGCTGAGTTCTGTGCGCTCGGCATCAATTTGCTGACGGCGGTTATTCAGTTGTTCAATACGTTGTTGCAGGGTGTGTACGCGGTTGCGCTGCTCGGATTCGCTGCGGTGCAAGTGGTTGACATCGGTTTGTGTTTGTTCTCGTTGATGTTCTAGTGCGCCAATGTTGGTGCGTGATGCTTCGGCACGGGTTTGCCAAGTGCTGAGTTCGGTTTCCAGTTGGGTGAGTTGCTCATGCAAGGTGTCAATTTCTTGCTGGCGTTGCAAAATACCACTGTGGGCATCTTGTTGGCGGTGGCTACGTAGCCAGTTGGAACCAAGCCAGAAACCGTCGCGGGTAACAATGGTTTCGCCAGAGGCAAGGCCGTGGCGTTTTGATAGGGCTTCCCGTAAGGTTTCGGCACAACGGATACCGGCAATCAGCGTCCGAGCCGCTTCGGGGGCGTGGAGTTTACTGGCAAGGTATACCGGTGATTGCGGGGATGGTGCAAGTGTGTGGGAAGCCGTTTCCAAGAGTGTCAGCCCGACTTTTGATGCGTCGTCTTGCTCTATCATCCATAACTCGTCGATGCAAATGGCATCAAGGTCATGACTGAGCACGGTTTCAAAGGCAGTTTCCCAGCCATGTTTGATTTTGAGTATCTCAGCAATGCGTGGGGCTTTGGCTAAGCCTTTGTCTTGTAACCACTGTTGACGTGCCTTGTTGGTTTTGTCGAGTCCTGATTGTTGCAATGTTTCCAAAGAGGCTAAGCGCCCCTGTAATGCTTGGCGGCGAGAGCGTTGCCTGTCAAGCTGGCTCTGTACTTCGCGTTGTTCTTGCTGTTGCTGACTGAGACTCAGGGTAATACTGGCAAGTTGTTCTTCGGCAAATGCAAGTGCTTCAGCGGTAGCCTCACGCTGGGCTTCGAGTAGGTGTAAATCCTCGACAAAACGGTCGGGGGCAAGATTGCTGGCTTCTTGGTGTAAGCGTTCAAGGCGTTGGTTGGTTTGGCTCAGTTGGCGTTCTAGCTGTTCCATGCGAGCTTTTTCGACTTGCGCTTGGCGTGTGGGGTCGGCGATGCGCTGCTGGAGGGTGTGCCAGTGTTCTTGCCAGTCGTTGAGTTGGTCTTCGGCTTCGACGAGGCGTTCTTCCGTTAGGGATAGTTGTTCGCTTAACTCAACTTCTTGCGGTATCAGATTGGCGAGAGCTTGTTCGCAAGCGGTGAGTTTGGCACGGTCTTCCGTTGCATGGCGTAGTGTTTCTTCGATGCTGTGTTCGGCAGTGCGCAAAGCGTCTTGTTGACGGCGTTGAATATCATGTTGGTGTTGGATGCTTTGTTCAATACGCGCAATTGTTGCCCCTGCTTGGTAATACTCGCCTTGTACCGCATTGAGGGTTTCGTTGGCATCGGTATAGTGTTCACGTAACTCAGTAACGGTAGCATCGAGATGGTGCATTTGCGCGAGGTGCGCTTGGTATGCAGTGGAACGTTGACTCAAGTCATGCAAGCATTGTTCGCCATCGGCTTTAAGGCTTTGCCATTGTAGGAGTAACACGCTGGCTTCGAGTCGGCGTTCTTGGTCGCGTAATTCGCGGAAGCGTTGTGCGGCCTTGGCTTGTTTATCGAGACGTTCGAGTTGTTTTTCTAATTCGTCGCGTAAGTCACTGAGGCGCTCCAAATTTTCGCGGGTATGGGAGATGCGGGTTTCGGTTTCACGGCGGCGTTCTTTGTAGCGGGAAATACCGGCAGCTTCTTCGAGGGTATTGCGCAACTCTTCGGGTTTGGCTTCGATCAGGCGTGAAATCATGCCTTGCTCGATGATAGCGTAGCTGCGTGGCCCTAAACCGGTGCCGAGAAAAATATCGGTAATGTCACGGCGGCGGCATTTGGTGCTGTTAAGAAAGTATTTGGAATCACCGTCACGGCTGACTTGGCGTTTAATAGAAATTTCAGCGTATTGGGCATATTCACCGCCGAGAGTGCCATCACTGTTGTCAAATACCAATTCTACTGAGGCTAAACCCACCGGTTTGCGGGAGGATGAGCCGTTGAAAATCACGTCTTCCATGGACGCGCCGCGCAGGTGTTTGGCGGATGATTCACCCATCACCCAACGTACCGCATCAATGGTATTGGACTTGCCACAGCCGTTAGGGCCGAGAATACCCGTGAGGTTACTACGTAAATCCAGTGTTACAGGGTCAACGAAACTTTTGAATCCAGCAATACGGATTTTGCTCAGGCGCACGTGTTGAGGTCTTTACTCTACTTGGGGGTAGTGATTTTACGGGAGTCAGGCGGCAAAAGGCTAGTGCCGATTGCCACCTAGTGTTTACACGCCCTGACCTGTTAGCACGATACGCACGGTATCCAGCAGAACGCGTACATCCATCCACAGATTTTGGTGTTTGATGTAGTAAATGTCATAACGGTGTTTATGCATGGCATCTTCCACCGATGCGCCATAGGTATAGCGCACTTGCGCTAAACCGGTGACACCGGGCTTGACGGTATGGCGGAAACGGTAGAAGGGGATCTGTTTTTCCAAGTCACGAATAAACACTTCACGTTCTGGGCGCGGCCCCACGATGGACATTTCTCCCTTCAATACGTTAATGAGTTGCGGTAACTCGTCAATACGGGTTTTACGGATGAATTTCCCCACCCGGGTAATGCGGCTGTCATGTTTGGAGGCCCAACGTGCACCGTCTTTTTCCGCATCTTCACACATGGAGCGGAATTTTAGGATGTCGAACTCTTGGTTGAACAAACCTGTACGGCGTTGCTGGAAAAATACCGGGCCGGATGATTCCAATTTGATGGCGAGTGCTGTGACTAGCCAAATGGGTAAGGTTAGTGCTAAGAGTAGCAGTGATACGCCAATATCCATCCAACGTTTCAGCAGTGGGTAGTGGTTGGAGGTGTTTTGCCGTTTGCTGTTATCCAATAAATAATCAGCGTTTAGTAAATCAACTTCAACAAAGTTAAGACGCTTATCCAAATGATCTAACAAGGCTTCGACTTGTGCACCAGCCGTGGCAGCATTCACTAAAAAGCTCAGTTGTAGGTCGCTGAGTGCAGCTAGCCCACAAAAGCATAATGTTTTGTTACGGTAATCACGAACGCCGTAATGGTTCATGATGTGTGGTATTTGATTGCGTTGTAAGACATCGCTGATCGCTTCCACATCATGCTGAGGTGCATACACGTATAACGGTTTGGTTGCGGTAACATCATCGCTTGGTGAAAGGTATGCTTTATCGCGCAAAAACGTGGCCGCTGTTGCCCGGAATACTAGGCTGTTATCTTGCATGATACTTGCTCCACAAAGACCGTACAGGGGTAACTGCAATTCCCACGGGTCGTTATTTTTAATATTGAATAGAAAGAACTATTGCTTGCTTGTGGATACTATGCGACTGAGGCAGACACGCCTCAACGCCACGACCTATAATCGCGGCTATTTAGCTGACGAAATGATTAATCAAAAAATATAATGGAAATTAGCGCATGATTTGTGACATGCCGCCCATGACTGGGAGCATGATAGACAGGACAATTAAGGTAACGATGCCACCCATGACGAGGATCAGGCCGGGTTCGAGCAAACTGAGCATGGTGGCAATTTTGGTTTGTACTTCGCGTTCTTGTTGGATGGCAGCACGCTCCAGCATTTCATCGAGTTTGCCACTGCCTTCACCACTGGCGATCAGGTAAACCATCATCGGTGGGAAATAGCCGGAACGTTCCAAGGCTTTGTGAATGGGCATTCCTTCACGTACTTTTTCGGCTGCTTCTAACACCGATTGGCGCATGGGAATATTGATCACAACTTCGGCAGAAATTTTCATGGCATCCAGCACCGTTACGCCGCTGCTGTTGAGAATGCTGAAGGTGCGGGCAAAGTTTTCGGTATTTACCCCGCGGGTAATACGCCCGATTACTGGCAAGCGCAGTAACAAACGGTGGTAACGGCTTTTCCACTGTGGACGTTGCAATAGCCATGCAATCCCAGCGATGACAAGAATAATGCCGATTAACAAGGTTAGGCCATGGTTTTGCAAGAATTCGCTGGCGGCAATCAACATCCGCGTTAATAGCGGCAGCTCAATGTCGAGTGTGGCAAATGCCTCCACTACTTTGGGAACCACGAAGCGTAATAATGCTGAGATCACCCCAATCGCTACCAGCAATAAAATCATGGGGTAAGCGAGGGCAGTGGTAACTTTCTGCTGGTTATGTTGACGATTTTCGGTGTAGTCCGCCAGTCGCTCTAACACTTCGGATAAATGCCCCGACTGTTCTCCCGCACCCACGGTGGCGCGATACAAGACAGGAAATGCGCCAGGAAACTGCCCCAGTGAGCCAGCCAAGGTGTGACCTTCCATGACCCGTGAGCGGATCGCGGAAAAAATGCGGCGTGAGGAGTTGCGTTCCGTTTGGCGTACTACCGCACCCAAAGCTTCTTCAATCGGCGAACCCGCGCGAATTAAGGTAGCTAATTGGCGTGTCATGAGTGCTAGGTCAGCCGGGTTTAAGCGCCCGCCACCGAATAGCGAACGGCTTTCAGATTTTTTTTGTTTTTGGGCGACTTCATTAATTTCCAGCGGAATCAAATCGCCATTGCGCAACAATTGCCGTACTTGACGCGGGGTATCAGCTTCCATAATACCGCGTTCTTCTTTACCGGCGGCATTGAGGGCGAGGTATTCAAACGCAGGCACTACTGAGCATCCTCACGGGTAACGCGCAATACTTCATCCAATGACGTGCGACCTTCCAATACTAACCGAATACCGTCTTCACGGATGCTAGGGCTGTGCTGGCGGGCGTAGGCTTCGAGTTGCATTTCGCTTTTGCGGTCGTGAATCATTTGGCGTAAGCCGTCATCAAGCGCGACCAGTTCGTAAATCCCCAAGCGCCCGACAAAACCGCGATGGTTACAAGCAGGGCAGCCGACGGGTTTGTAGAGAATTGGGCGTGCAGTGTGTGGGTCTGCCCGCAGGATTTGCATTTCACCATCATCGGCTGACGAGGGGTGTTTGCATTCGGGACACAATACCCGCACCAGTCGTTGCGCAACGACGCCGAGTAAGCTGGAAGCGAGGAGATAAGGCTCCACCCCCATATCTTGCAAGCGGGTAACAGCGCCAACAGCGGTGTTGGTGTGCAAGGTGGAAAAGACTAAATGCCCGGTCAAACTGGCTTGCACGGCAATTTCAGCGGTTTCGAGGTCGCGGATTTCCCCAACCATGACCACATCTGGGTCTTGGCGCAAAATAGCCCGTAAGCCCCGCGCAAACGTCATATCGACTTTGCTATTAACTTGGGTTTGCCCGATACCATCAATGTAATATTCGATAGGGTCTTCGACGGTGAGGATATTACGGCGCTGGTCATTTAAGTGGGTAAGCCCGGCGTATAGCGTGGTGGTTTTACCGGAACCAGTGGGGCCGGTGACGAGAATAATGCCGTGCGGCTTTTCGATCAGGGTTTGCAGGCGGTCGTAAATCTTCGGATCCATGCCCAAATGCGACAGGTTTAAACGCCCCGCTTGCTTATCCAATAAACGTAACACGACCCGTTCGGTATGCCCTGAGGGTAGGGTGGATACCCGCACGTCCACGCCACGACCCGCGACACGCAAGGAAATACGCCCGTCTTGCGGTAAGCGTTTTTCAGCAATATCCAGCCGTGCCATGACTTTGATACGGGAAATGATTACGGGGGCAAGTTTGCGTGGAGGTTCAATGATTTCACGTAAAATACCGTCAACGCGCATCCGTACCGACATACGGGTTTCAAAGGTTTCGATGTGAATGTCGGATGCGCCTTCTTTGACTGCTTGGGTCAATAGTGCGTTGATTAAGCGGATAATTGGCGCGTCATCCTCCGATTCCAGCAAGTCTTCAGGTTCTGGCAACGAACCGGCAATATCCTGTAAGTCAGCATCATCACCGATGTCCTGCATCATGGATGCGCCTACTTGGCTGCGGTCATAGTGCGCGGCTAACAAACGATCAAACATTTCGTTATCCACCGACTGAAATTGCAAGTCGGCATGGCTGAGGCGTTGTACTTCTGCCAAGGCGAGTGGGGTTACACCCACGCGGCATAATACCTGCGGATGCGAGCCATTGGTTTGTAGCAAGATGCCGTGGCGTTTCGCAAAGCTGTAGGGTAGGTTTAACTCTACCTTATCTGCGTTTTCTACCGTGTCTAGTGCAGCTTTCGCGTTCATAACGTGCCGTTACAGAAAGGATCGGATTTGTTGCAACTGCCTTGCGTCACGGGTTTACGCGGTGTGACGGGACGTGGTGGTGGGTTGTGCAGGCTGTCTGCGGTACCGTTGATTACCTTATTCATATCAGGAGGCAGAGTCGACGCACCTTCGGCAAGGCGGTCACGTTGCAAAACTTGGCTACGTTGCTGTTGTTGCTGCATGGTTTGGTATTTCATGCGGGTATAAGCATCGGCTGATTTGCCATCCGGCATAATGATGGGATGAATAAACACCATCAGGTTGTTTTTGGTTTTATTGGTGGTGTTATTGCGGAATGCGCCACCAAGAATGGGAATATCGCCTAGTACGGGGACTTTGCTTTCAGAATCGCGGTAGTTGTCTTCGATCAAGCCGCCCAGTACCAGAATTTGCCCGTCTTCCACCATGACATTGGTGGTAATGCGGCGTTTGTTGGTAATCAAGTCGGATGCACCTGAGCTGCTGGAGGCCACGTTGGAGGTTTCCTGCTCAATTTTCAAATTGACGGTTTCACCCCGATTGATTTGCGGGGTAATTTTGAATTTCAAACCGACATCTTTACGTTCAATCGTGGTGAACGGGTTGGTGGCGTCATTCGCTGCATTGGTGGATTTGCCGGTGATGAAGGGCACTTCCTGACCTACGGTGATTTCGGCTTCCTCGTTATCCATCGTCACCAAGGTCGGGGTGGAGAGGATATTGGTAGCAGCGTCGCCTTTCAAGGCTTCGACAATCGCACCAAAGCTGTTGTTACCACCACCGAGTAGTAAACCGTTAGGGATACTGGGAATGGTGCTGGTCTGTACTGCTCCAATTAAGCCGGATAGTGTACCTAAGCCACCAAAGTTACTGTAACCGACAGCACCATTGCCACCATTGGCTGCGCCATTGGAGAGTAGTGCTGCGCCAATCTGGTTGGAAAGGTCGGTGGAAACTTCGGCGATGACCGCTTCGACCAACACTTGTGCCCGACGGCGATCCAGTTGCTCAATGACGGCGATCATGTTTTTCTGCAAGGTTGGTGGGCCGCTGATAATAATGGAGTTGCTGCTTTTATCAGCTAAGACTTTTACCCCAGCAGAGCTTGAACTGCTGCTGGCTGGCATAGTGGAGCCATCAGGTGCGGCACCAGCCGCACTGGCTGCATTGTAATCGTAATAACCCGTTGCCCCGTATTGTTGAAGGTTGGGGGCAACGCCATTAAGCACGTTAACAACATCTTCAGCCTTGGCATAACGCAGTTGGATTACTTTGGTGTCACCTTCGATAGCACGTTTGACATCCAAGCGGATAATCGCCTTTTTCAGGCGTTCCCGGGTTTGCTTATCGCCGGAAATCAGTACGCTATTGGTACGTTCATCGGCTGAAACCTTGCCTGAAGCGGGGATAACACCACCACCAGCCGCGCCTGCGCCACTGGACATCAAGCCTTGTAAGGTGCTGGCGACTTGCGAAGCCACGGCATAGTCAAGGGGAACTAGCTCAAAATCTTCATTATTAGGCTTGTCGACATTGGCGATGACATCGAGCAGGCGAGCCACATTTTGTGCTTTGCCTTTAATGACCAATGAGTTGCTGGCTTGGTTAGGCAGAATGCTGGTTTCCCCCTGACCGCTCAATGGCATGAGTGTTTGAATGGCAGTGGTGACTGGGATGTATTCAAGGTTTACAACTTGCGTGATGGTTTCATCGGCATCACTTTCATTCGCATTCGTGACCAAGGGGGCGACATTAGAACGGGCTTTACCCGCAGGAACAATTTTAATGAGGTCACCGGATTCTACCGCTTCAAAGCCATGCACCTGCAAAACGGAGAGGAACGCTTCGTATAGGCCATCTTTGTCCAGCCCTTGACCGGAGATAAAGGTGACTTTACCGCGTACTTGTTGATCGACAATGAAATTCTTACCCGTTGTTTTGGCTACAATGTCAATCAGTTGACGAATTTCAGTATCTTGTAAATTAATACGGGTGGATTCTTCCGCATTTAAGCCTGCCGTTGTGCTCAGTAACCACAGTGAACAAGCCAGTACACTACTGGAGAAAAAAGAGCTGCGTTTGTTGTTGTGCGATTTCATTAAAAACCTGTGTCCGTTTACGATCGACTGGCGGCAATATCCCGCAAGGTAGGTACAGCAAGCCCGGCTGCATCAGCAATCTGTAAAGCACGTTGCAAGCGTGCAGGAGCGCTGCGCCCCATGCATTGATGTTCAGGGTCGCCTGCAAATGCGACCAGCATGGCTTGCAACAGTTCCGCATGATCCAATGTTTTGCCTGTTAGGTGTTGCTGCAATGCGTGTACATCATGTGCTATTGCTTGAACTAATTCAGGATGTTGTGCCCAAAGTGCGCCTACTGTTCCGCCAACCCTTAGCCCCGCTATGTTGCTGACGAGAATATAATAGTTTTTGCGTACCAACTCGAATAATAATTGGTCGTGATCATGCACCAGATAATGAGGAATATCCAGCGTATTTAGACTGGCGGCTAATAATGCAGCGTTTGCTCCGTATAGCGGTGAAGGAACCACAATTTTGACGTCTTGCCCGCGTTTTTTTTCAAACCATACCGAGACGACGCTAGGATCATTTAAACCATGACGTTGCCAATCAGATGGCAAAAGCTCATTTTGAATCAACGCTAGGCACGATTTCCAAACAGCGGGTAGTTGTGCGAGAGTAGGGTGTAGGTCAGCTTCTCCCACTGCAACAATGACGACGGCAGGATCGGGAATAGACTGCGATTCTGTTTGCATATCCATATCACGGGTAATCGGGTAAATCGGATGCCCTAAGCGCAAGAAGCCACGGGCGAAGATCGCTCCAATTTCACCGATACCGATAATGACAATAGGCTGTTTCACTCTGTGCTCGCTGATCCGTTATTTAAGTGCACTGAGTCTAGCCAACCTAACGAGCAGCCTCAAGTGAAATGACAGTAACGTTGCGATTGCGTAGCCGCCGTTGCCAATGGCAGTTATAATGCAGCGATTTTTAGCGTTGTGGGAAGATTTTCAGCATGAATCTGATTTCGCCATTCAAAGGTTTACGCCCTGCTCCGGGTCGGGCTGCCGAAGTTATTGCGCCACCGTATGATGTGTTGAACTCCGCTGAAGCACGGGAGCAAGCCGCAGGTAAGCCGTGGAGCTTTTTGCATATTTCCAAGCCAGAGATTGATCTGCCAGAGGATACTGACCCGTACAGCGCTGCTGTGTATGCCAAAGCAGCGGAAAACTTAGCGCGTACTATTGAAGCCGGGTTGCTGGTGCGGGATGAGCAGCCGTGTTATTACGCCTATCGCCTGATTATGAATGGGCATTCGCAAACCGGTTTGGTGGCGGGTGCATCGGTGGCTGATTACGACACCAACCGGATTCGTAAGCACGAATTCACCCGCCCGGTGAAGGAAGACGATCGGGTGCGCCAGATTGATGCGGTGAATGCGCAAACCGGTCCGGTGTTGCTGGCTTACCCGAATGCACCAGCGGTCGATGCGATTCTTGCAGCGGCTGCGCAAGCTGAGCCTGCATTGGATGTCACCGCAGATGACGGTATTCAACATACCCTGTGGGTCATTGATGAAGCTGACAGTATTACGCAACTGACGGCTGCCTTTAATGCCATGCACGCGCTGTACATTGCTGATGGGCATCACCGTTCGGCAGCAGCTTCGCGGATTGCGAAGATGCGTAATAATCAGCAAGGGTCGGATTATTTCTTATCGGTAATATTCCCTGCACACGAGATGAAAATCTTTGACTACAACCGCGTGATTAAGGATTTAAATGGTTTAGACCCCACCCAGTTCCTTGCTGCTATTGAAGAACATTTTGCGCTGGAACCTTCCGCTATGCCGGTGAAACCAGACGCCCCCGGTGTCTTTGGCATGTACATGGATAAGCAGTGGTTTAAACTGACGCTAAATCCTGAATTGATGCCCAATGATGACCCGGTAGCACGTTTGGATGTCAGCCGTTTGGCGCGTTATTTGATTGAACCCATCTTGGGGATTAGCGACCCGCGCCGTGATGACCGGATTGATTTTGTGGGTGGGATTCGTGGTTTGGCGGGTTTGGAAAAACGGGTGGATAGCGGTGAAATGGCAGTGGCTTTTTCGCTCTACGCGACCAGTATGCAAGACCTGATGGCGGTGGCAGATAACAACGATGTGATGCCACCGAAATCCACTTGGTTTGAGCCGAAACTGGCGGATGGTGTGGTTTCTTACTTGTTGGATTAACCAACGGGCCGACAGAGTGGGCTAAATTTGCCCGCTCTGTTGCTTGTGTGTATCAGAATCCGCTTATATACTGGCGATATGAAACATACTAACACCAAGAGCAAACAAGCTCACCAAGTGAATGTTGGGCTGGATGTCTTCGGCAATGCCATCCCTGAAATAAAATCCGCACAGGTGGAGGGAACGGGCAAAGCCATCGCCATGCGTATTGTCAAACGTCATGACATGGTGCTGAAGCCTAGTCCTAAACGCGTGCGTGCAGCAACGCGGGTAAAAAAGTCCACTTCCCAAGCCTTAGTCACGGTGACACCGAATTTGTTGGAGCGTTTGATTCCATGGTGGGTGCAAGCGGCTAACAAATCGGTAGAACATCAGCCAACAGTGGACGGCGTGAGTGAACGGCTGGAACATGCATTCAAGCGTTTGCATCAGGAATTCAATGAGCGCGAGCAAAAACTTGAAGCGAAGATGCATGAGTTGCAACAGGTGCAGCAAACGCTGGCAGTGGCGAAACCCAAGCAACGTTTGTGGTTGTTTCCGGTGATCGTGTTGGCGGGAGCGGCAGGTGGTTACATGATGTACATCATGAGCAGTATGCAAGCTTCCATGATCACCATGTCGGGTAATATCAACACCATGAACGGGCACATTGGCACGATGGCAACCGATACCCAAGCGATGGCGCAAAGCACTCAGGCGATGAACCAGTCGATGTATTACATGAATAATAACGTCGCGTACATGAGTGGCAATGTGGCGCAAATGAATCAAAAAGTTGGTACGTTGGCTCAGGCCGCTGCCCCTATGGGAGAAGCCGCCTCAACTGTTAGCCCCTTCATGAAAATGTTTAAGTCATTCATGCCATTCTAATGTAACAGTTTGCCGAGGCGTTCCCAACGTACTTGATTGCCTTGCGCAGAGAACCAGACTTGGCGGGCTTTACCGACCACATCTTGCAAGGGGACTGTACCAAAAAAGCGTGAATCGTTGCTATCGGTACGGTTATCTCCCAATACAAACACTTGCCCCGGTGGGATGTGCAATTCTGTCTGCGGTAATTGCTGTTTCTTATTGTTCCAGAAGACCTTCCAGCTTATTGTTCCATCGGTTTCTGTTACCAATAAACCATCGGTGGCGGGCTGGGTGCGTAAACGCAACGGTTTACCATTGATGAAGACTTCCGCACCTTGGATGCTGACCTTTTCCCCCGGCAAACCGATGATGCGCTTGATGTAATAGGTGTTGCGGGCGTTAGGGTAAATGAATACGGCAATGTCACCGCGCTTGATCCCTTGCGTTGCACCGATACGGTTATAACGCTTGTCGACGAAAATCATGTCAAGTTTCAGCACATTCGGTTCCATGCTGGAGGAGGGGACTAACATGCTCTCTACGGCGTGTTGCCGAATTTGCGCACTCAATAGCGGCAGTGCAATGACACTGCACACCAAAAATACCAAGACATAAATACCACCACTTTGCCAGTTTTTCGGTACGTAATCGGGTTGTTGGCGAGCGCGACGCCACGCATTTATTACGCCATAAATCCAGAGAGCAATCAGTAAAACCAGACCAATAAACAGGGTGGGTGATGTCCAACTCACTGGTAAGTATAAAGCAACGATGGCAATCGCCGGTACGGTTAGCAACGCGAACCCTAGGAATAACCAGACGGCTTTGTGAAATTCGCCGTTATAAAGTTGCCCTAAACCGGGGAGGAGGGCGGACATGAGCACGGCTAATAGCGGTTTGCGGGGTTTGGTGACTGACGTGGCATCGGTTTGCATGGCGGCTTCCTGTTGTATTGGGAGTGAGTGTATACAGGGTTGGCAGGGAGGTTTACAGATTTTTGGCTATACGGCGATGCGTGGTTAATTTTTATTGAATGTGCGGTATTTAAGGTGAATAATCCATTCATTGGGCATATTTCTATTATTAATTGGGGCTGTGAATGGGTGCTGGATTGCCGTATTTTAAGTATTGGGGCAAGGCGAAGCCGGGGCAGGATGAGGCGGGGGCGCAATGGCATTTGTTGCCGTATCATTCGTTGGATGTGGCGGCGGTGGGGCAGGTATTGCTGCAACAACATGCTTTCTTACGTAAACGATTGGCAGTATTGATGCAATTGTCCGAAGCAGATGCTGTGCAATGGTGCGTATTTTTATTGGGTATTCATGATCTTGGGAAATTTGCTGAAAGTTTCCAGCAGTTGCGCCCGGACTTACGCCAGCAATTTTGGCCTGACACCATCATCAAAAAGAAAAACTACAGTGTCCGTCATGATAGTTTGGGTGAAATGCTTTGGCAGCGGTTTTTGAAAGACGAATGGCTAGAGCAATCCCCCGACTGTGAAGATTTCCTTGAAGATGCTATCAAATATTGGCTGCAACCTGTGTTCGGTCATCACGGTTGGCCTCCTGATAAACACGAACCCCTCAAAAATCACTTCACTGACTTTGATCAAGCCGCAGCGTTAGCGTATTTCAATGATTGGCGACAACTGGTAAGCCCGGATATTGAATGCGTAGTCAATGCTGGTGCTGATTCTGACTGGGTAAAACAGCAAGCAAGAGTGAGTTGGATACTGGCAGGTCTTGCGGTGTTGTGTGACTGGTTGGGTTCTAACCATGCTTTGTTTACTTACCACGATGAACGCATGGATTTGCCTCGGTATTGGCAAAATGTGGCATTGCCAGCGGCAGAGACAGCCATCAGAGCAGCAGGTTTGTTACCCAAACCAAGGGTGGAACATCAAAACTTACAAAGCCTGTTCCCCTTTATCCAAGATCAGACTCCCTTGCAAGCATACTGCTCGACCATACCGATCAGTGCTGAACCACAACTGTTCATCCTCGAAGATGTGACGGGCGCAGGTAAAACAGAAGCTGCCCTGATGTTGGCACAGCGTTTGATGGAGGCAGGGCAAGCTGAAGGTATCTACGTAGGATTGCCGACGATGGCAACGGCGAACGCAATGTATGAGCGTATGACTGATGCTTACCTGCGGTTTTATGCAGAAGGTAGCCAGCCCAGTTTGATACTCAGTCATAGCGCACGACACTTATCGGAAAAGTTTCAGGAATCACTGTTGGCTGCACAGCGGGCAGAACAGAACTATGCCGATGAAGAAAATATTACGGCTCAGTGTAATCGCTGGTTAGCAGACAACCGTAAAAAAGCATTGTTGGCGGATGTTGGTATTGGCACGATTGACCAAGCCTTATTGGGCGTGATGCCTGCCCGTCACCAGTCGTTACGTTTGCTGGGTTTGCTCAACAAGGTACTGATTCTGGATGAAGTCCATGCGTATGATGCTTACACCAACCAATTGTTAAAAACGCTGGTGGAGTTTCATGCGGCATTAGGTGGCAGCATTATTTTATTGTCGGCTACCCTGACCCAATACCAACGGGAAACCCTGATTGCCGCTTTCTATGGCAAGAAATACGCTGCTAAACCCTACACTGGTAAAACTGATTACCCTTTGTTGACTCAAGTTGCCAAGGATTTACCTCTTTTGGAGCAACCCTTACAGACTCGTGAGTCCGTGCGGCGAGCGGTGCAAGTACAGTTTTGCCATGATGAAAAAGCCGTATTGCAAACGATTCAGCAAGCGGTTGCGTTAGGAAAAAGCGTTTGCTGGATTCGCAATACGGTATCAGATGCCCGCGATGCGTGGCAGCAATTGGCAGGCTACGACTGGATTGATAGTGGCAAATTGCATTTATTCCACAGCCGCTATGCCCTGCATGACCGTTTGACGATTGAGCGGCAAGTACTGGATTATTTTGGCAAGCAATCCACCCCAGAACAACGTCAAGGGCGTGTATTGATTGCAACACAAGTGGTTGAGCAGTCGCTGGATTTGGATTTCGATGTGATGATTTCCGATCTTGCGCCTATCGACTTGTTGATTCAGCGGGCAGGGCGTTTGCAGCGGCACAGCCGTGATGCATTGGGCAAGCCACTCGCTCATGGGCAACTGGATCAGCGTGGTACGCCAACACTCACTGTCTTTTCCCCTGCGTTGACAGATGAACCCCAGCAAGATTGGTATAAGCAACTATTCCCGAAAGCCCACTTTGTGTACCCGCATACGCTGGTGTTGTGGCGTACCAGTCAGATATTGGCACGGATGCAAGGTTGGACAATGCCGGAAGACGCTCGACAGTTGCTGGAGTTTGTGTATGACGAAGCAGATGAGGGCATACCAGAAGCCCTGGCGGGTAGTACCCAAAAAGCCTTGGGCGAAACACATGCCAAGAAAGATATGGGTGATGCGTTGGCGTTGAAACTGGCATTAGGTTACACCGTCAACAGCCGTGCTTGGGATGAGGAGGTCAAGCTGGCAACGCGCTTGGGGGATGATACCCATACTGTTTACCTTGCTTGTTGGCAGGATGGTTTGTTGCGTCCGTGGGTGAGTGATGATCGCTATTGCTGGGATTTAAGCAGTGTGAGGGTGAGTTCCAAACAGTTGGAGAAAGTAGCAGTGATCAAGGATGTTGCCTTAGTTGCGGCACTGGAGCGTTTGCGGGAGACTGAAAAGCTGTTTGACCAGTACAGTGTGATTGTACCGTTAACCCACGAGGCTTCTGGTGAATCATGGGTTGGGAGTGCAATAGATTCCAGTGGTCGTGGCGTGATTGTCCACTACAATGAGGAGATTGGTTTATGGTTGGGATAGGCACATGAGCGTTTTTATCAAAAAATTACACATTAGGGGCTTCAAAAGTCTCGATGATCTCCGTGTGGAAAATATGGGCTGCTTTTCTGTCTTCGCGGGGGCGAATGGCAGCGGCAAAAGTAACTTCTTTGATGCACTAGACTTTGTTGGGCAGTTTATTCGCAATGGCGTAGAGGCGGCTGTGAACCAACAGGGCGGTTATCAGCATTTTCGACCTGCAAAACACCCTTATCCTAGTGCTGCTCCTAAATTCCGTTTTGTGTTGGTGTGTGAGTTGGGCGGCAAGCAATATCACTACACGCTGATATTGCACAATCTGGATAGCAAAGCAGGCATCGAAGAGCGTTTGCTCATCGACGGCAAAATATCGCTCTCAAGAAAATGGGGAGAAAATAATAAGCCCATTGTCGATGATAAAGAACAGAATTTATCCGAAAACCATTCGGCATTATTGTTGTACGACAATCTACCGTTACGGGAATTTCTGACAAATGTGCGAATTTACCGGATTCAGCCATTACGTGCTGCACAAGCTAACAGAGGTGCAGAGGATAGCTCAGTTTTACATCGTGACGGTGGCAATTTAGCTTCAGTCTTACAACGCCTAGAACGCGATAAAAATACTCGCGAACAGATTATAGAGTGGATGGAAATGGTTGTTTCTGGCTTGGAGAAAATATCCATTGGCAGGAAGAACCTTACCCAAACAACGGGTATTTCTTTTAAAGAGGTAGGTACAAAGGAGTCTTTTCCAGCCAATATGGTTTCTGATGGAACGATGTATCTGTTGTGCTTGTTGGTTGCTATTTTTGATGCGCCTAAAAAATACGGGATGATCTTGTTGGAAGAGCCTGAGCAGGGTCTTCACCCCAAAGCGATTCAGGAAATGGTTAACCTGATGCGTGAATCTGCTCATGAACGTAGCCCTGTCTGGATAACAACCCACAGTGAGGCCATTGTGAGGCAGTTACAATTGCATGAGTTTTGGATGGTCAACAAGCATTTGGGACGTACTACCTTGAAACATGCCTCGGATGGTCGTTTGACAGATGAGGATCTTGCGCCGCTGAGTTTGGATGAGTTATGGCTCTCCAATCTGTTTGATGGAGGTGTGCCGTGGTAAAAGCCAGTTTTATCGTCGAAGGGCAAACTGAAATTGAATTGGTACGCAGCGATTATTTCAAGAAATGGCTCATGCAATATTGTGGCATTGAACTCATTGGCAACCCAAAGGATGGCAACTGCAAAGGGAAAGGCAATATGTGCGCCGCGAAACTGGAGGCATTGGCAGAAAAAATTCGTAAGCAGGATGCACCCGATGTGATTGTCGTTTTAGCCGATCTCGACCCTGATGCTGATGTATTGTGCATCACTGAACGTAAAAAACGGATAGGTAGTCGCCACATTGATCTGGTGGTGATTGCACGTAATGCGCTAGAGGCGTGGTTTCTAGCAGATACTGAAGCAATGCGCTCGTGGTTACGTGATGGTCAGTTTTATGAACCTGTGCCAGAAAGTCATATGCAGCCTTGGGATGCGTTGAAAAATTATGGCAAAGCAGCCAATCGTGGCCCCGGTTCAAAACCCGGATTCGCCCGTAAATTTATCCGTGATCAACGCTTTGATCTTGAACGTGCTGCCAGTCATGAGAATTGTCCCAGCGCAAGTTATTGTGTTGAAAAACTAAAACAGTTGGGAAATAAAGGAAAGTCATGAATCTTTTGACCGATGTTTGGTTAAATGTACAAACGCCTATTCAAAATCGACAAAAAGTCACTATCAGTGAAATTGGCAACCCCGATTATATTGATCTCTATGCTCCCCGTGCCGATTTCAAAGGTGCGTTATATCAGCTTTTAATCGGTTTACTGCAAACCACATTTGCACCCGCTGACCGCAAGGAGTGGGTGAAATACTGGAAAAAACCACCGACAGGGGCAGAACTCTCCGCTGCATTTACTGGATTTGAAGCCGCTTTTAACATGGATACCGCAAACGGCAAATCCGCTTTTATGCAGGATTTTGATTTACCTGAGGGGGCAGAGAGCGACATAGCAGGGTTGCTTATCGAAGCTCCGGGTGAGAATACGATTAAAAACAATCAAGATCATTTCATCAAAGATGGAGCAGTTGAGAATATTTCACCGTATTGGGCGGCGATTGCTTTGTTTACACTGCAAATTAATGCACCTGCTGGAGGGCAGGGGCATCGGGTTTCCTTGCGGGGTGGTGGCCCATTGACGACCTTGGTATTGCCGCCCGATAAACCCGAATACAACACGCTTTGGCATCGCCTGTGGTTGAATGTGTTGACGCAGGATGAAATGTTTGAGCTGCAAGGTAATAGCAGTTTGGAAGGTCATAGTGCCATTTTTCCGTGGATGGCTAAGACTCGTGTCAGTAAAGACAAAGGTTCAGAAACCTATCCCGAACATGCGCATCCGTTACAAATGTATTGGTCTATGCCGCGCCGTATCCGTCTGCATTGGGGTGGCACGGGAGGAATGTGCGATATTAGTGGTGAAACCAGCGATACGTTGGTGAGTGCATACCATACCCAAAATTACGGCGTGAATTATGCCGGTTCATGGGCGCATCCATTGACACCGTATGCTTCCGAAACGGGTAAAGAATCCTACTCGATTAAAGCACAACCCGGTGGCTTAGGTTATCGGCATTGGCTGGAATTGGCAGCCGTGAATGAAGACGGCAATAAAAAACGCGCAGCCGCCTTGATTGTACAAAAATACCGTGATGATTCGCGTCGAAGTTGGATAAAGGGTGGATTTGAAGCAAGGTTATGGGCGTTCGGTTATGACATGGACAATATGAAAGCGCGTTGTTGGTATGAAGCTACCATGCCGCTTTACGATATTGAACCTGCCGCTTATGAAGATTTGCAACATGCCGTCAAGGTCATGCTGAAAGCAGCAAGCGATACCCTGAATGCGGTCAAAAGTGCGATTAAAACCGCATGGTTTGCTAATCCGAAAAACGACCAAAATGCCAAAAAATTCAATGAAAAAGCAGTCGATATTGATGCCAACTTTTGGGCTGGGACAGAAAGCGCATTCTATTCACTCTTAAAACCGCTAATAGTTGCTGTTAATGAAGGCAATGAAGATAACATTCCCCCGATTCTTCAGGAGTGGGGCAAAACTTTGAAGCATTTTGCCTTCCAGCTATTTGATGATTACGCTTTGACCAGTGCCAACGAAGATGGTGATTTAAAGCGGGTGATTAAAGCTCGTCATGGTAAAGCAATCAAGAAAACAGAGACTGGTAAGCAAGTAAAAGGTGATGGTTTAGCCTACTTCCTCGACGTGGCATTAAGACATCTAAAAGTACAGGAGTCCGTTTAATGAGTGATAAACCGTGGTTTTTGGTATTAAGAAATACGCAGGAACAATACGCCATTTTCAATTGGTGGATAGGATTGGAACAACGTAAAGGAGAGCGGGCTGCTTTGAAACGCTGTGATAGTATCAATGTTGCTATGGAACAAATAGGCTTTCATCGTTTGCAGTTTGCGTTACGGCAGTTAGGACTCAAGGTTTTTCCAGAGGCAATTGCTAGCGTTGCGTGTGTGTTAGTACATATTAAAATACCCAACTCCGTATTAGAGGCAAAGGTGGAGGAACGTTTTGAAAAACTCATGCAAGAGCGTAAGACACGATTGGCAATAGAAATGGGTGCTGAACGGGATAGTGGTGCGAAGAAGCCCGTGATTAGCGAGTTACGCTTTCAGCGATTACTACAAGCCAACAGCCAAGATGATGATGACTTTCTCGAAAAGCTGCGTCGTATTGCTAAACACTTAGATAAGAAAATCAATCCCATCTATTTGGCCGATGATATTTTTTACCGCTTTAGAGCGTTGAAAAAACCTGATGAGTACCGTGGCGAGAAGAGCTTTCAATTCAAACTCGCCAAAGACTATTACCAAGAAATATTTACTTACCAACAAGACAAATAAGGAGCTTGATTGTGTCGCAATTTATTCAACTGCATTTACTGACTGCTTATCCACCTTCCAACTTGAACCGCGATGATTTGGGTAGGCCAAAAACGGCATTAGTTGGTGGTACGGAGCGTTTACGGGTTTCATCGCAAAGTTTAAAACGTGCATGGCGTACTTCCCCTGCATTTGAAGAAGGTGCATTGAGTGGATGGAAAGGCATTAGAACCAAACGTTTCGGGCATGATGTTTATAATCACCTGATTACTAAAGGTGTTAAAGAAAAAGCTGCCGAAAAATGGGCAGAGAAAATAGTCAGTAAGTTTGGTAAGGTTGAGGCACATAAAATCTTCAAGGCTCATCTGTCGCAATTAGTGCATATCGCGCCTGAAGAGCAGCAAGCAGCCTTGGATTTGGCTGATCTAGTAGCCACAGAAAACCGTGAACCAACCGATAAAGAAGTGGATTTGCTGCGTCAACGCCCTAAAGCGGTAGACATTGCGATGTTTGGACGTATGTTAGCCGATGACCCCTTGAAAAATGTTGAGGCAGCGGTGCAGGTTGCTCATGCGATTACTGTCAATTCGGTAAAGATTGAAGATGATTTCTTCACTGCGGTTGATGATCTGAATAAGCATGATGAAGACGCTGGTGCAGGTCACATGGGTGAAGCGGCTTTTGGTTCGGGTATTTTTTACTTGTACCTGTGCATCAACAAAACGCAGTTGGTGGATAATTTGCAGGATGAGGCATTAGCCAATCAAGCGATTCAAGCCTTAGTGGAAACTGCCGCGAAAGTTTCCCCGACGGGCAAACAAAATTCATTTGCCTCCCGTGCTTACACATCGTACTTGCTGGCAGAAAAAGGGACACAACAACCCCGTTCTTTGTCGGTTGCCTTCTTGAAAGCAGTCAAGGGTGATGATCCGATGAGTGCTGCAATTAGCGCACTTGAAATGCAGCGGGAACGTTTTGATGCGGTTTATGGTGCGTGTGCCGATGCTCATCACAGCATGAATGCCCAAAAGGGTGAAGGTAGTTTAAACGCCATTCTCCAATTTGTTGCGGAGTAAGTATGCGGGATTATCTGGTATTCCAGCTTTATGCGCCGCTGGTGTCATGGGGCGATCAAGCAGTGGGGCAGGAGCGCCCGACGGCTGACCACCCTTCGCGTTCTGCCTTGCTGGGTTTGTTGGGTGCTGCGTTGGGTATTGAGCGTGACGATGAGGCACAACATCAGCAACTCAGTGATGCTTGTCATTTTGCCGTTAAGCTCTATACGCCGGGGTTAGCACTGCGCGATTTCCATACCGCGCAAGTGCCACCGCAGAATAAAAAAGCCAAGCATTTAGCTACCCGTAAGGATGAATTGTCTGAACCGAAATTAGGGACAATTTTGTCTTTTCGCAGCTACCAGCAGGAGAGTTTGAGCGTGGTTGCGGTTTGGTTGGAGGGGCAAAGCACATACGATTTAACTCAACTGCAACAAGCCTTGCAGCAGCCGCATTACCACTTGTATTTGGGGCGTAAATCTTGCCCGCTTGCAGTGCATTTAAATCCGCTGATTTTTAAAGTGACTAACTTTGAGCAGGCGTTAGACCAATATTCGATTGATGGCTGTTTATTCGGATTGTTCAAAGATAGTCAGCCTCGTTACTACTGGGAACAAACGGCTGGCTGTGAAACGGAGCTAAAGGCAACCTATCGTGTACCCCGTTATGACCAGCCATTAAGCCGTGCGCGTTGGCAGTTTGTCAGTCGTGAAGAGCATGTGTTGTTAACAGCGGGGAAAAGTTGATGTATTTAAGTAAAGTTGAGTTTGTACGCTCCCGTTGGCAACGCATGGTTGAAGTGTTGAGTCAGGTCGATAAAAATCTGTTTTACGAGCATCAGATGATTTGGGATTTGTTGCCAAAGGATGAAACAGCAAAACGGAATTTTATGTACCGGCGCACGGATGAGGGTGATCTGCCTTTTTACTATCTGTTGTCGGAACGTGAGCCAGAAGTGAAGGTTGATTACCTGAATTGTTCCAGCCGTTTGTATGAGCCAACGTTGTCAACAGGAGATAGCTTGCAATTCAGTTTGCGGGCTAATGCGGTGAAAACACTTCAACGTCCAAAGGAGATTAAACAGCGTAAACGGGTTGGTTTGCTGAAGTCGGATGAATTGCACGATTGGTTATTGACGCAAGGTGAAAAAGGTGGTTTTCAGCTTCAGTCAGAATCTTTGGTTGTCGAGAACACGCAAATTCATGAAGTGATCAAGCCGGGTGATCCCAATCGCCGTACCTTCACCAGTGCGGATTTGCGGGGCATATTGCAAGTGACAGATGCTGAAGTGTTTATCCGTGAAGTGTTATTCAAAGGTTTGGGGCGTTCTAAAGCCTTCGGTTGTGGTCTTATGTTAATTCGGAGAGCGTAATCATGGCTGACACCCCCTACCTCCCGCTCAAACCGCTGATGATGAAAGACCGCGTGTCGATGATCTTTCTGCAATACGGGCAGATTGATGTGAAAGATAATGCCTTCGTGCTGATTCAGGAGAATGAGGTGCGTACCCACATTCCGGTGGGGTCGATTGCGTGCATTATGCTCGAACCGGGGACGCGGGTTTCTCATGCGGCAATCAAGCTGGCGGCGGAGGTGGGGACGTTGTTGGTGTGGGTGGGTGAGGCTGGGGTGCGGGTGTATTCGTCGGGGCAACCGGGCGGGGCGCGTTCTGAGCGTTTGCTGTATCAGGCGAAGTTGGCGTTGGATGATGAGTTGCGCCTGAAAGTGGTGCGCAAGATGTACGAAATCCGCTTCGGTGAGGCGGCTCCGGCAAAGCGTAGTGTGGAGCAGTTGCGTGGCATTGAGGGGGCGCGGGTTCGCAAGACGTATGAGTTGCTGGCGAAGAAATACGGGGTGGAGTGGAAACGGCGCAATTATGACCCGGAAAATTGGGATATGAGCGATGTGCCGAATCGGTGCATGAGTGCTGCGACGGCGTGTTTGTATGGGATTACCGAGGCGGCGGTGTTGGCGGCGGGGTATGCGCCTGCGATTGGGTTTATCCATTGGGGTAAGCCGTTGTCGTTTGTGTATGACATTGCGGATGTGTTCAAGTTTGATACCGTTGTGCCGATAGCATTTAAGATTGCGGCGAAGAATCCGCGCAACCCTGATCGTGAGGTGCGCTTGGCGTGTCGGGATGCGTTTCGGGCGCAGAATACGCTGGCGAAAATTATTCCGGTGATTGAGGAGATTTTGGCAGCAGGCGAAATCAAACCGCCGGAAATGCCGCCGGAGTCCGTGCCGCCTGCGATTCCGCCTGCTGAGTCGTTGGGCGAGGCGGGGCATAGGAGTAAATGACGTGTCGATGTTGGTGGTTGTGACGGAAAGTGTGCCTCCTCGCTTGCGTGGGCGGTTGGCGATTTGGTTGTTGCAGGTGCGGGCGGGGGTGTACGTGGGCGATGTGTCGCGGCGGGTGCGGGAGATGATTTGGCAACAATGCACCGAGCTGTGCGATGAAGGCAATATCGTGATGGCGTGGGCGACCAATACCGAGTCGGGTTTTGATTTTCAGACGACGGGCAAAAATCGGCGTATTCCGGTGGATATGGATGGTTTGCGGCTGGTGTCTTTTTTCCCTGAGGCGGGTGAAAATGCTCTTTAACAATATACAAAAATTAGGCGACAAAATTGGTAGATTTCGGAAGGCTGTTTTTTCTTTTTCGATTCAATGAAGTAGAATTGGTGTGTTCCCCGCGTCTGTGGGGATGAACCGTGCTTGACGATGTGCAACAGTTGCAGTAATATAGTGTTCCCCGCGTCTGTGGGGATGAACCGGCGGCTGGGTCGGAAAAGGCGGACAAGCTCAAGTGTTCCCCGCGTCTGTGGGGATGAACCGCATTGTTCACGGTGATTATCCAGCTATGACAAGTGTTCCCCGCGTCTGTGGGGATGAACCGGAGCTTGACCAACTTAGACAGCAATCAGCACCGTGTTCCCCGCGTCTGTGGGGATGAACCGCTTGTGAACTTGCCGAACGGCGGGATAGGCATGTGTTCCCCGCGTCTGTGGGGATGAACCGGGGATACGGTGAGGTGGTTGGGTTGGGCGCTCGTGTTCCCCGCGTCTGTGGGGATGAACCGGCGGATGCAGCGGCGCAACAGGCGGAACGTGAGTGTTCCCCGCGTCTGTGGGGATGAACCGGTTTCCCAATCGTCATAACCGTGCGCATCCTTGTGTTCCCCGCGTCTGTGGGGATGAACCGATGCTGACCAATCCACACAACCTGATCGAGTAGTGTTCCCCGCGTCTGTGGGGATGAACCGCGTTGATTGATGCGTTGCTTCACAAATCGCTCGTGTTCCCCGCGTCTGTGGGGATGAACCGGGGTTGTGGCGCACCACTGCTGGCGGTACGTTGTGTTCCCCGCGTCTGTGGGGATGAACCGTTGCGCAGGTGTTCGAGGGCAGGGGCAGGCTAGTGTTCCCCGCGTCTGTGGGGATGAACCGGCGCGTGTGCCTGTAGGGATTGCGTGGCGGAAGTGTTCCCCGCGTCTGTGGGGATGAACCGGAAAATATGCCCGCGCAGTCAAGGCAACCCCAGTGTTCCCCGCGTCTGTGGGGATGAACCGACCATTAGATGATTGGTTAATGGTAAGATTTGGTGTTCCCCGCGTCTGTGGGGATGAACCGTATTGGGTGTCAGTGTATTGACGATTGCACTTGTGTTCCCCGCGTCTGTGGGGATGAACCGCCGTTATTACTAGCAGGTTTTAGTAAATTAGCGTGTTCCCCGCGTCTGTGGGGATGAACCGAAAATAATGCCACTTATCTGAGTGGATTAGAAGTGTTCCCCGCGTCTGTGGGGATGAACCGTTAGATTTAGACTTTGAAAAAGAGGCGTTTGAGTGTTCCCCGCGTCTGTGGGGATGAACCGCGCTGGATTACCACTAGACGCTAATTTACTAAGTGTTCCCCGCGTCTGTGGGGATGAACCGTGTGATAACGACGTGCCACACCATTTACATTGGTGTTCCCCGCGTCTGTGGGGATGAACCGTGACTTCGCTAGTTCTGTATTTATGCCTTGACGTGTTCCCCGCGTCTGTGGGGATGAACCGGGCGACACTGAATTACTGGCACGCATGTGGGCGTGTTCCCCGCGTCTGTGGGGATGAACCGACATCGCCGCCGAAGTGCAGCGTGTATTGCGTGTGTTCCCCGCGTCTGTGGGGATGAACCGTCCGCGCTGTCACAGGGCTTCCGCGAAATTTAGTGTTCCCCGCGTCTGTGGGGATGAACCGGCGGCGATTTCAGCGAGTTGTTTCATGGCAGAGTGTTCCCCGCGTCTGTGGGGATGAACCGGTGAGCCATGAGCGAAATGATAGAAGCCGCGCGTGTTCCCCGCGTCTGTGGGGATGAACCGCAAAAATGCACCGTGGCAAATGGCAAGACGCTGTGTTCCCCGCGTCTGTGGGGATGAACCGGGCCGCGCTACATCCGCACAATGGAGACCGCCGTGTTCCCCGCGTCTGTGGGGATGAACCGTGAAACCTTTTGATACCAATCATAAACCTAGCGTGTTCCCCGCGTCTGTGGGGATGAACCGCTACAGATTGAGCGTTTAACCAAGCTTGAAAAGTGTTCCCCGCGTCTGTGGGGATGAACCGCAATATTCACGCTGGTTTCGGGTGACAGCCCTGTGTTCCCCGCGTCTGTGGGGATGAACCGCGTTACAGGCAGTATGTCCTAAAATTTGAGAGGTGTTCCCCGCGTCTGTGGGGATGAACCGGCTCAGATTTTGTGTTTGAGAACTACCGTCGCGTGTTCCCCGCGTCTGTGGGGATGAACCGTCAGCGTGGAAATTGACGCATTCGCCCTGTCGGTGTTCCCCGCGTCTGTGGGGATGAACCGGTTTTTCTACACCGAACACAATTTTTCGGCATGTGTTCCCCTGTCAACACCGACTGAAAACTGACCCACTTTCGTCAAAATCACCGTTTTAAAAATGACCCACCCAATTCAGTCAACTTTTGTTTCTGGGGCAGTAAAAATGCCCGCCTTGCGCTTGTCTTTTAGCCTGTAGCTGTCCCCCTGTATCTTGATGACTTGGGCATGGTGCAACAGCCGGTCAAGCATGGCTGCGGTCAGTGCCGTATCGTTGGCGAACGCCTGCCCCCACTGCCCAAAGTTAAGGTTGGAGGTGAGGATCAAGGAACCTTTTTCGTAGCGTTTTGCCACCACTTGGAAGAAGTCATTGGCCTGTTCCTGACCCAATGGCAAATAGCCGATCTCATCCACCACCAGCACCCGTGGGGCAATAACAAGGCGGTTGAAGGCTTCGCGGTAACGCCCTTGGGCGCGGGCATTGCCCAGTTGCAGCAGCAAATCAGCAGCGGTGGTGAAACGCACTTTCATGCGTTGCTGGGCGGCCAGATAGGCAATGGCAATCGCCAAATGGGTTTTGCCCACCCCAGATGGCCCCAGCAACACAATGTTCTCGCAACGTCCGACAAAAGCGAGGGTGGCGGCCTGTTCAACCTGCTTGCGGGGTGCACCCGTGGCAAAGCGGAAGTCGTAACCCTCCAGCGTCTTGAGGGCAGGGAAACCCGCCATCTTGGTCAGCACCTGCACGGTGCGCCGCTGGCGCAAGTCCTGTTCGGCCTGTAACAGTTGCTCCAGATAGGTGCTGTAACTGAGTTCTTCCGTCACCGCCTGTTGCGCCAAGGCGTGGTATTGGTCAGGAATAGCGGACAGGCTGAGGGATTGGCACAGGCTTTGGATGCGCTCGTGTTGCAAGCTCATACACCGTCCCCCTTGGCACAAAACAGTGCATCATAAGCATCCAGCGGGCGTTGCAGTGGTTCAACCGCTTGTTGCCAGCTTGTACGGGGCGGTAATGCCTGCCCACTGTTGTCCGGTGCGCCGCCGGGGATGGCGGTAGGCAACGCTGGCACTACCTGCCCGGTGTACGGCAACAAGGGTAATGCCTGTAAGTGCTGGCGTTCCAACACCAAGCGGTGCGCAGGCGGTTCTTGGGTCGTGCCGTGAATGCGTTGGTCTGCCACGTCCTGTAACCAGCGGCGCACTTCGGCGTTCAGCAAGCCCACATCCACTGCCACACCCTGTTGCGCTAGCCGTGTCACCAGCGGGAAGTAAAAGCTGTGTTTGAGGTAATGGTTAAAGCGCTCCACCTTGCCCTTGGTTTGCGCCCGGTACGGGCGGCACAGTTTAGGCAGGAAACCGTAGTGTTTGGCAAAGTCGAGGAAACCCGGCTGGTACTGGTGTTCCCCTTCGCCATACGCATCCCGTGCCAGAACCACCGTCTTCATGTTGTCGTACAGCACCTTTTTAGGCACGCCGCCAAACCACCCAAACGCCGCCACATGGCAGGCCAGCAACGTTTCCAGACGTTCATCGCTGACAAACTCCACGTAGCTGGCACGCGAATAACCCAGCGTCGCCACAAATGCCGACAACCGTACAGGCTTGCTTTGCAGCACCGTCCAATCCACCTGCATCTGCAAGCCCGCCTCCGTCTCAAAACGTACCACGGGTTCAACGGGCAACGCCGGGTACAAGCCCTGCATAAATGCCCGTAACATCGTCACACCACCCGTGTAACCTTGTTGGCGTATTTCCTCCAGCAACACCGTCGCGGGCAAGCGGTGCGGTTGCGCCTGCTTCACCCGCTCTTCCAAATAAGCCTGATATGCCGCCAGTTTAGCCACCCGGACAGTGGTGCGATGGTAGCTGCGCGGCAACCGGCCATCATGCCGCAGGCACTCCCGCACCGTGTTACGGGATATGCCCAGTTCGCGGGCAATACGGCGGGTTCCATACCCTTGCCGGTGCAATATTGTGATCTCCATATAACGCTCCTGTGTCAGCACCACCCTGCTCCTCTGTTGGGTAAATCAAGGCGGTCATTGTAGGAGGTGGGTCAATTTTCAATTGATGGGGTGGGTCAATTTTACATCGGTGGTGACACCCCGCGTCTGTGGGGATGAACCGGGCTATTTCAAAGAGCCTGACATCACGTTCAAGTGTTCCCCGCGTCTGTGGGGATGAACCGCGACAACG
>NZ_FNQP01000042.1 GCF_900107695.1 Thiothrix caldifontis
CTGAGCGACGCAGCTTGATAAAATGCCTCAAGCAACTGGCAAAACTCTTCGCTTCTTCAACCGCTTGCCGACAAAACAAACGGAGGAAAAAACCTAATAATTGGATGAGATTACAGCAAGTTAGGGAATGGAGGGCTTAAAGTTGATGCGTATAAGATTGGAACAACTTTCCCCCCTCCAATTCCACGCCATCATTATCGCCCGTCAGACCGTCTTCATCACCGAGCAACACTTCTGCTGCCCAGACTCTGACGCACACGACACCCACTGCTGGCATCTGAGCGCGTTATATGGCGACAAAATAGCCGCCTACCTGCGCGTTATCGACCCCGGTGAAAAATACCCCGAACCATCCATCGGCAGGTTGCTAACCACCCAAGCCTACCGCCGCACCGGTCTTGGCAAGCGCATCATGCAAGTCGCCATCGCCAACATCGCTGAACTCTACCCCGGTCAAGCCATCCGCATCAGCGCCCAAGCTTACCTCCAACCCTTCTACGCCAACCTAGGATTCGCCACCATCGGTAAGGAATACCTCGAAGAAGGCATCCCCCACCTCGAAATGCTGCGTTTGCCCAACACATAACACTACAAACAGCCATTGATTTGACGCAACTAATTCCTAGTCCTACCATCAGATATAACAAGTTAACAATAAAACTGTACCAAAGGAGGATCAAGCATGAAAAGCGTTGTCATCGCCGGGTACGCCCGCACCCCGTTTACCCTCGCCAACAAGGGCGCGTTCGCCAAAGTCCGCCCCGACGATCTAGCGACTGCCGCCGTCCTCGGTCTGCTGGCGAAAACCGGCGTGGCTGGCACGGACATCGAAGACCTGATCCTCGGTTGCGCCTTCCCTGAAGGCGAACAAGGTTTCAACATGGCGCGTCTGGTGGTACTGATGGCTGGTCTGCCGCAAATCGTGGGCGGCGTCACCGTCAACCGCTTCTGCGGCTCCTCGATGCAGGCCATCCACCAGGCCGCCGGAGCCATCCAGATGAATGCCGGGAACGCTTTCCTCTGCGCCGGGGTGGAATCCATGACCCGCATCCCCATGACCGGCTTCAACCCTTCACCCAATCCGCACCTGTATGCAAAGTTGCCCACCGCCTACATCAGCATGGGGCAAACGGCTGAAATCGTGGCGCAACGTTACGCCATTTCCCGTCAGGAACAGGAAGCCTTCGCCCTTGCCAGCCAGCACAAAGCTGCCGCCGCGCAAGCCGCAGGCAAACTGGCCGCTGAAATCATCCCGGTGGGTGGTGTGACACAAGACGGCTGCATCCGCCCCGACACTTCGCTGGAAGCACTGGCTGGCCTGAAACTGGCCTTCGACGAACACGGCACGGTCACGGCTGGCACGGCTTCTCCCTTGACCGACGGCGCTTCTGCCACACTGGTATGCAGTGAGGAATTCGCCCAGGCACACGGCCTGCCCATGCTTGCCCGTATCCGCAGCATCGCCATTTCCGGCTGCGCCCCCGAAACCATGGGTTTGGGGCCAATTGTTGCCAGCCAGAAAGCCCTGCAACGTGCTGGCCTCAGTGTCGCCGACCTCGACATTATCGAACTCAACGAAGCGTTTGCTTCCCAATCCATCGCTTGCATCCGCGACCTTGGCCTTGACGCAAACAAGATCAATCTGGATGGCGGCGCGATTGCCATCGGTCATCCGCTGGGTGCGACCGGCGCACGCATTACCGGCAAGGCCGCTGCCCTGCTCAAGCGTGAAGGCAAACAGTTTGCCCTCGCCACCCAGTGCATCGGCGGCGGGCAAGGCATCGCCACCATTCTGGAGGCCGTGTCATGAACATCCAGAAAGTCGCCGTGATCGGCGCGGGCGTGATGGGTGCTGGCATTGCCGCCCACATCGCCAACGCCGGAACCCCTGTGCTGCTGCTCGACATCGTGCCGCAAGGTGCAACCGACCGCAGCCAGATTGCCAAAGCCGCCCTCGACAAGCTGCTCAAGGCCGACCCCGCTCCCTTGATGCACACCAAAAACGCCCGCCTCATCACCCCCGGCAATATCGAAGATGACTTGCCCCAACTCGCCGACTGCGACTGGATCATTGAAGCAGTGGTCGAACGCCTCGCCATCAAGCAAGACCTGTACCGCAAGCTGGCAAGCGTGCGCAAAGCCGACGCGATCATTTCCTCCAACACTTCCTCAATCCCGCTGCATGAACTGGTGGCAGGTTTGCCGGACGACTTCGCCGCGCATTTCATGATCACCCATTTCTTCAACCCACCGCGTTACATGCGCCTGCTGGAAATTGTTACCAGCGCACAAACCGATCAGGACGCTGCCCGCAAAATCCGCGAGTATGCCGACCTGAAGCTGGGCAAGGGTGTGGTCGATTGCAAGGATACCCCCGGATTCATCGCCAACCGTATCGGCATTTTCTGGATACAAACCGCGATTCAGGAAGCGATCGAGATGGGGCTGACGGTAGAAGAAGCCGACGCGGTGATCGGCAGGCCGATGGGCATTCCCAAAACTGGCGTGTTCGGCCTTTCCGATCTGGTGGGGATCGACCTGATGCCGCACCTGATGCGCAGCATGAACCGCAGTTTGCCAGCCGGTGATCCGCTGCTGGAAAAAGCCAGCATTCCGCCACTGATCCAGCGCATGATTGATAACGGCTACACCGGGCGCAAGGGCAAGGGCGGTTTCTACCGCATCAACCGCGATAGCGGGCAAAAGCTCAAAGAATCCATCAACCTGCAAACCGGCGAATACCACCCCTCCCAGCCTGCATCTGTGGGGAGCTTGAAAGCCGCCAAACATGGCGGCCTACAGGCGCTGGTTGCCCATCCCGACAAAGGTGGGGAGTATGCGTGGCGGGTGTTATCGCAAACCCTGCGCTATGCCGCTGCACTCGTGCCGGACATTGCCGACGATATTTGTGCGGTCAACACTGCGATGAAGCTGGGTTACAACTGGAAATACGGGCCGTTTGAGCTGATCGACCAGTTGGGGGCGGATGCGTTGGCGCAGCGGCTGGAAGCTGAATTACCCCCCATCCCCAACCCTTCCCCCGCAGGGGGGGAAGGGAGCGAAGAGATACACGGAAATGGCGTCTTGTCCCCTCCACCCCTTGCGGGGGGAGGGTTAGGGAGGGGGGGGATTCCGCCGTTGCTGGAAATGGCGCGGGCTTATGGTTTCTATCGCCACGAACCCGGCGAAACCCTCTACCTCCAACCCGACGGCTCCTACCGCCCCCTGCAACGCCCCCCCGGCATCCTGCTGCTTGCCGACCTCAAACGCCACGCCGAACCCCTGCTCAGCAACGATGCCGCTAGCCTGTGGGACATTGGCGATGGCGTCACCTGCCTCGAATTCCACAGCAAAATGAACAGTATCGACGCGCAAACGCTGGAAATGCTCAGCGACAGCCTCGATTGGGTAGCCGCCAACGGCAAGGCAATGGTGATCTACAACGAAGGCGAAAACTTTTCCGCCGGAGCCAACCTCGGCCTGCTGGTATTCGCTGCCAGTCTCGGTGGCTGGGATGAAATCGCCGCAATCGTCAGGCAAGGGCAGGACACTTACCACAAGCTCAAACACGCCCCGTTCCCGGTGGTGGGCGCACCTTCCGGCCTTGCCCTCGGTGGCGGCTGCGAAGTGCTGCTGCATTGCGCTGCCATCCAGGCTCATGCCGAAACCTACATGGGGCTGGTGGAAACCGGCGTCGGCCTGATCCCCGGCTGGGGCGGCTGCAAGGAAATGCTGCAACGCTGGAGCAGTTTCCCCAAACTGCCACGCGGTGCCTTGCCACCGGTACTGAAAGCTTTTGAAATCATCAGTCTGGCAACGGTGGCGAAATCGGCGTTCGAGGCCAAAGACCACCTCTACCTGCGCCCCAGCGACGGCATTACCATGAACCGCGACCGCCTGCTGGCTGACGCCAAAGCCCGTGCATTAGCAATGGTGGAAGGCTACCAGCCACCGGTTGCGCAAGAACTGCGCCTGCCCGGTGCAACCGCGCGGATTGCCATGCAAATGGCAGTGAGCGATTTCCGCCTGCAAGGCAAAGCCACCCCGCACGACGTAGTGGTTGCCACCGCACTCGCCGAAGTCCTCAGCGGCGGCGACACCGACATCACCACCCCACTGAATGAAGCTGACATTCTGGCACTGGAACACCGCCAGTTCATGCAACTGGTCAAGCACCCGGACACCATTGCCCGCGTGCAACACATGCTGGAAACCGGCAAACCGCTGAGGAACTAGCTTACGTGTCGTAGCAGTGGATACTAAAGTGTTACGGATGCTTTAAAATGAAACCAGAACAACATCCCCGACAACGGGCAAAGGAGGAGGAAATGGACAAGTTATGGCTGCAAAGCTACCCACCACAAGTCCCGGCAGAAATTGATCTGAGCAAGTACCATTCGCTGGCAGATTTGTTCCACCAAAGCATTGCAAAATACCGCGACAACCCCGCCTTCAGCAATCTGGGCAAAGTGCTTAGCTACGCCGAAGTGGATGAATTGACCCGCCAGTTTGCCGCTTACCTGATCCACGGCGCAGGTCTGCAACGCGGCGACCGTATTGCCATCATGATGCCAAACCTGCTGCAATACCCGATAGCATTGTTCGCGGCACTGCGTGCTGGGCTGGTGGTCGTTAATACCAACCCGCTTTACACTGACCGCGAACTCGAACACCAGTTGAAGGATTCGGGCGCGAAAGCCATTGTCATCCTTGCCAATTTTGCCCATACGCTGGAAGACGTGATGGATGAAGTCGGTATCAAGACCATCATTACCACCGAAATCGGCGACTTGCTTGGCTTTCCCAAATCCCTGCTGGTCAATACGGTGGTCAGGTATGTTAAAAAGATGGTTCCTGCCTACCAGTTACCGGAAGCCATCGGTTTTAATCAAGCATTACGGCTGGGAAAGCAGTACACACACAGCTATCGGGATGCCAACATCGGACACGAGGACATCGCTTTCCTGCAATACACCGGTGGTACTACCGGCGTTGCTAAAGGCGCAGTACTCAGCCACCGCAACCTGCTGGCAAACATGCTGCAAGCCGATGCTTGGACGAAAGGCTGTCTGGAACACGGCAAGGAAATTTTCATCACCGCCCTACCGCTGTACCATGTGTTTGCCCTGACCGCGAATGCCCTGTTTGCGATAGAAATGGGCGCAAAAAACGTCCTCATCACCAACCCGCGTGACCTGCCCGCTTTCCTCAAGGATCTCGCCAAAGAACCGTTTACCTTCATCACTGGCGTCAACACCTTGTACAACGCCATGCTCAATCACGCGGATATTGGCAAGGTGAATTTTTCCCACGTCAAGATTTCGCTAGGTGGCGGTATGGCGGTGCAGAAATCAGTCGCCGAACGCTGGAAAGCACGAACCGGCTCGGTGCTACTAGAGGCTTACGGGCTAACGGAAACTTCCCCTGCGGTCTGCATCAACCCGGTTACGCTGGAAAGCTATAACGGCATGATTGGTTTGCCCATTTCCTCGACGGAAGTATCCATCCGCGATGTCAACGACAATGAGCTGGCGGTGGGTGAAGCAGGCGAATTGTGGGTACGCGGCCCACAGGTGATGCAAGGCTACTGGCAGCGCCCGGATGAAACCGCCAAGGTGATGCCCGGCGATGGCTGGCTAAAAACCGGTGATATTGCCGTGATCAATGAGCAAGGTTACGTCAAACTGGTGGATCGCCTCAAGGACATGGTGCTGGTTTCCGGCTTCAACGTATACCCGAATGAAGTGGAAGATGTGTTAGCAGCCCATCCGAAAATTCTCGAAGCGGGGGTGATCGGTGTGCCAGATGAACATTCGGGTGAAGTGGTTAAAGCCTTCATCGTCAAAAAGGATGACAGCCTGACGCTGGAAGAACTCAAGGCGTATTGCCGCAAGGAACTTTCCGCCTACAAGTGTCCGAAACAAATCGTGTTTGTCGAGTCGTTGCCAAAAAGTAATGTGGGCAAGATATTACGTAAGGAATTACGGCAGTTGTAATAACCATCAAATGCTATACTACCGCCATTACTTGTTACCGATGGATTCCCTCATGGCATCACTCAAAGACCAACTGCTCAAGGCTGGCCTGATCGACAAATCCAAAGCCGCCAAGCTCGAACAAGAACAGCGCAAGCAAGCCCACCAAAAAACCGCCAAGGCACAGAAACAAGCCAAGAAAAGCGGTGAAGTCATGGTGGATGAAGCCAAATTACTCGCCGAAAAAGCGCTACAGGAAAAAGCCGAACGTTCCAAAGAACTCAACCGTCAACAGCGCGAACAAGCTGAGAAAAAAGCCATTCAAGCACAAATCAAGCAATTGATTACCCTCAACCGCATTGACCGCAAGCGCGGCGATATTGCCTATCAGTTTGCCGATGGCAGCAAGATCAAAAAGATTTACCTCACAGCAGAACTGCAAGACCAACTGGCCTACGGCATTATCGTGCTGGTCAAATTGGGCGACGGCTACGAACTCGTTCCCAAACAGGTTGCCGAGAAAATTGCCCAGCGCGATGCCGCCTGCATTCTAGTGCAAAACACTGGCAGTACAGAACAAGTAGCAGTGGAAGAAGACGATCCATACGCCGATTACAAAATCCCAGACGATTTGATGTGGTAAACTGCGCTGCTTTCCTCTGACCGGTTTTACTGCATGAAACCCTTCACCCGCATCCTCCGCCTGTGGACAATCAACCGTGTTTTTATCCGCCACGGTTTGGATGAACTCGTCTTCAACATCCCCTTTCTGCGCCCGATTGCGTTCATCTACCACCTGTCACCGTGGAATTGGGGCAAGCAAGAAACCCGCCCACGCGGGGAACGCATCCGCCGTGCGCTGGAAGATTTAGGGCCGATTTTCATCAAATTCGGGCAAATGCTGTCCACGCGCCGTGACTTGCTGCCGGATGACATCGCCGCCGAATTGACCCGTCTGCAAGACCGCGTGCCACCGTTTTCCAGCATCGAAGCGCGGAAAATGATCGAAAAAGCTTACGGCAAATCCGTCACCGAAGTGTTCCAACGCTTTGAAACTGACCCGATGGCCTCCGCCTCCATCGCCCAAGTCCACGCCGCACAATTGTGGGATGGCAAAGAAGTCGTCGTCAAAGTATTGCGCCCCGGCATTGAAAAAACCATCAGCCAAGATGTGGAACTGATGTACATGATGGCGGGTTTACTGCAACGTTATTGGAAAGAAGCCCGCCGTCTGCGCCCCGTGGAAGTGGTTGCTGAATACGAAAAGACCATTTTCGACGAACTCGATTTGATGCGCGAAGCCGCCAACGCCAGCCAAATCCGCCGCAATTTCGAGGGCAGCACCACCCTGTACGTGCCTGAAATCTATTGGGATTACACCCACCCCAACGTGATGGTGATGGAACGGATTTACGGTATTCCCGTCGGCGACATCGACCAACTCAAAGCGCACCATATCAATTTCAAACGGCTGGGCGAATTGGGCGTGGAAGTGTTTTTCACCCAAGTCTTCCGCCACAACTTTTTCCACGCCGACATGCACCCCGGCAATATTTTTGTCAACGCCGCCAACCCTAACGAACCGCAATACATTGCGGTGGATTTCGGCATCGTTGGCACGCTCTCTCCCGCTGACAAACGTTATCTCGCGGAAAACTTCTACGCCTTTTTCCAGCGCGATTACAAACGGGTCGCGGAACTGCATGTGGAATCCGGCTGGGTTCCACCCACCACCCGCGTTGACGAATTTGAGTCGGCTATTCGTTCGGTGTGTGAACCGATTTTCAATTTGCCGATTAAAGACATTTCCTTTGGGCAATTTCTGCTGCGCCTGTTCCAAACAGCACGGCGCTTTAATATGGAAGTACAGCCGCAATTGGTCTTGCTGCAAAAAACCTTGCTGAATATCGAAGGCTTAGGGCGGCAGCTTTACCCCGATCTGGATTTGTGGTCGACCGCCAAACCGTTCATTGAGCGTTGGATGGATGAGCAAGTAGGTGTCCGCGCCTTGTTCAACGGCGTGAAAGTCAACCTGCCTAAGCTCCTCGAAAACTTGCCGTACATGCCGAATATGTTGCACGACATTATGCAGCAAACCACCCAGCACAAGCTCAAAATGCAGTGGGAATCGCAGCAACTCGAAGACTTACGTAAAGAAATACGCCGTTCGCAACGCCTTAACCAAACGCTGATCATTACTGGCATCCTTGTCTTTATAGCTGTACAAGTCTTCAACGCTTACCACTAACGCAAAAAAGCCGCCCCGTTTCCAGAGCGGCCTGCTCAAAGCGCTGGCGTTACCGACGCTTAAGCCGGAGGGCTATTGGGATCTTTGATATTGGCTGGAGCCACATCAACGGTCACCGTCGCTTGCGCCTGATTACCGTACTTGTCTTTCACGATATAGGTGAACTCGTGGTCAGCACAATAACCATGACGTAAGGTGAACAGGATGGATTTGCCATCAGCACTGATACGGGCAGTACCGTACTGCGGCGTACTGACCGCGATAATGGTCATTTCATCACCCGTATCGTTATCCAATACTGCCAAGGTTTTCGTGGTGGTATCGTTCAGGTCAATCAACAGATAATCACCTATTGGTGCAAGATTACCCGGCGTTGTCGTGCCACTGATCGTAATATCCACTGTTGTTTCCGTGATAAAACCCCGCTCATCTGTCAGACGATAGGTCAACTCATCCATACCTGAGTAACCGGTTGTCGGCGTGTACACGATCTGATTACCAGAAACACTAGCAGAACCATGACCCGGCGCATTAACAATGGTCAACGTTGCCCCGCCTGCCGGAACCTCGTCATTACTCATCACAGCAAACACGTTGTCGCTGCTGTCCATATCAACGGTGTACAAATCGGCCTGTGCATTCAAGTTACCACCCGGCGTATTCACCCGCACAAACACATCACCCGTTACCGTGTTGCCATTACCGTCGGTAACGGTATAAGTAAACCGGTCATCACCGGTAAAACCTGGATTAGGCGTGTACGTTACGTTGTTACCACTTTGCGTTACTGTACCATTGGTAGCAGCACCCGTGCCGGTAACGCTCAACGGATCACCATTGGGGTCACGATCATTATCCAAAACAGGGATAGTGACGGCAACATCCCGAATCGTTTCCACTTGATCTGTATTCGCAATAGGCGCATTCGGGTTAGCAGCCCCACCGACCGTGACAGTGACTGTCGCTTGGCTTTGATTATTGCCGGGATCTTTCACAATGTAGGTAAACTGATCAGTACCTGTGAAACCCGCCACCGGCGTGTAAACCAATAAATTCCCCACCTGTGTCACAGAACCATTTGCACCCTGAGCAAAACTGGCGATGCTCAGTGGATCACCGTTCGGGTCGGTATCGTTCGTCAGCACATCAATCGCAACCGGCGTCTCAGCGGTGGTCGTCGCATTGTCATTCATCGCAACCGGCGTATTTCCACCATTGCCGCCGTTAGCACTGCCAGCCGTGGTTTTGTACGTATCCACGGTTTGTTTGTGATCAGCCGTGTTACGCAATGCTTGACGCACCCACAGTGGCGGTTCAGGAATCAATTCTTTGCGCCATACCACTTTAGGGTCGCTGGTGGACGTTCCACCCTGCTCAACCACTTCATCCTTGTATTCATTCTGATAAGTGACGTATTCGATGTCTACCCGACGGTTTTTATGGCCTTCCGCCTCAGTATTGGGGTATTTAGGCTGCGATTCACCCAAACCACGTGCCTGCAATTCGTCCGCACTGAAACCGTTTTTGACCATAAAATCACGCACGGCATTCGCACGGCGTTCAGATAGACTTTGGTTGTGCGCATCTGAACCTTTATCGCAGGTATTGCCGGTAATGCGGATATTGCCTTCGTGCCCAGAAGCACGAATTTGTCCCATAACCGCTTTCATCCGTTCTTGTGCTTCAGGTGTTAACTTGGCGCTATCGAGTTTGAAGAAGGTATCAGATTCCAATTCCATGGTGTTTTTAACCAGCTTGCGCTCAATTTTGGGCGGCTGCTTGATTTGTTCACCCGGAATTTCAGTACGGATACGGCGATAGCGCTGTTCAGGTTGCCACACGCCTGCTTCACTGCCGATGTCATAGCGGTAGGAAATACCACCACGTGCTTCGGCATCTTCGGACACCATGGCTCCACCGGCTTTTTTGTAGACCTCCACTTCTGCACCCACACTATGCGGGGTATCGGGGAAGAATTTTTCTACACCGCCCGTGAGGGTTGTTTGCGTGGGGCGCTTTTCGCTAGCGGCAAAATCTTTGCCCCACTCATAGTCCAAACCACCTTGCACACGCATTTGCTGCTCAGGCAAAAAAGTCCCAACGCGCCCGCCAACACCCAAGTCATAGGCTTTCTCAGTCACACCCGGCGTAGTGGTTGCCCGCCCCTCAGAAAGCCCTTTACTGACATGCCCTGACCAGAACAAGCTGGCATTCTCCTGACCATAACCAAGCGTGGCTTTTTTATCTTCTTGCTCATTTTGGTCATAAGCACCAAAAATCTTGTTGACGTGTGAAGGATTATTCGCATCGCCGGATACCCAGTGATGGCTCAGTTTTGCACCTGCACCTGTTAAGGATTCTTCACCAGCATCTTTGTCAGCATTCGGGTTGAAACCAACGTAGCCCTGCCCGATAGTAGCGCTGCTGCCATTTTCGTGAATTACTTGACTGGCCTCAGCCTTACCCTTGAGTTCAGTGTCAATGCCAACACCAATGCGGGTATTGCCACCCACATAACCCGTATTTACCGTAGAGGTTTCTGTGGAATCTTCCAGAAAGCCATCACTTTCCTGCCCCAGTGCTTGGGCTTGAGTCATAGAATCGGGGACAGGTACGGGTGCTGCTGCGTTATCTTCCAGCATCAGCGCCGTGGCGGGGGGAGGAGGAATATTACCATATGACCCATCATGACCGCCGTCTCCTGCGAGAACAGCGGCAGAACAGAATAGTATTGGTAAGATAGCCCATTTGGAGGAAAGTATTTTTTTGTTATTCATCGTGATATCTCTCTGTCTGCGTGCCTTTATTATTGTATGGGGTCACATGATCACGCTTACTATATTCTGTGTGGCAAACACACCACAAAATATTCCGACGAACGTATTGCCGTGTGTATACTGTATGCCTATTGTAGCCGCGCCACCCTGCATGCATGAATGATTGGCCTTTTTAAAAGGTTAAGAAATGGACTTTTTTCGCGAAAGAATAATGATGGAGTGTCAATGACTTTATGTTTAAAATAATACAAATCGTCCCATTTTTTGGCATACTACTGTTGATCTATTGGCTGGCAGTGAAAACCAACTTATTCCCTGATGGCTTAAACCACGTTTTGTTTCACTTGCACTTACCTTCCAAAGCGTTGTGGAAACCCACATGGGGGGATTTCATGGTTCTACTCGGTGTGCTCTTCTTGTATGTTGAACTATTCAAATCGACCCGTACCTCAGAAACGACTATTGTGGATCATTTATTATCAACATTTGTGTTGATTTTTTACCTAACAGCTTGGTTGATCTACCCATGGGCGGGTAATTCTGTTTTCCTGATTTTGACTGGCATGGCATTTCTTGATGTCATTGCAGGCTTCACTATCACGATTTCAGCCGCACGTCGCGATTTGGCGATTGGTGGAAAATAAGCATTTACGCCATAATACTTCACGTATTTTTGAGAGAGAGTCTTCCATGCACACACTGATTGCCCGCTTGACTGTGCTGTCTACCCTGTCAGTTAGCGCTTACGCTGAAACACCGCAATTTCCCGACCCAGCGATGTTGCCGCCCGATACCAACATTACAACCGACAGCACCACATCGAAACAAACGTATAGCTACACCCAACCAGCGGCAACCAGTACAACAACGACAAGTACTGGCACAATGGGAACTTATGTTTACCCACAAACCAGCACGAGTAGCACCAGCGGTAACAGTGCAGCGGGTATTTACGTCTACCCTCAAGCAGATACCGCCACCGCCACGACCAATAGCAGCACAGCGGTCACCCCAACCAGCACCTATACTTACACCCAACCACAGTCTCTCAATAACTGGGGAAATAACTATGCCCAACCCTACACTGGCGGTATGCAACCGTATTACTACAACCCAGCACAATACTTCTTGCATAGCCCAATGCTAACCCCCCCTATTCCACCATCTCCCCCCCCCATGGTCATGCCCTCTATCCCAAGCTTTACATGGCCAAACATAGGCTACGGCTATCGCAATAACCCTTACAGTTATTGGATGGGCAACACTGCCACCACACAAACCAACGCCCAAACGGCAGCGACGCAAACGCAAAATACCCAACAAATCGATAATCTTAACCAAGGTCTCAGTAGCCTGCGCCAACAACAAACTGAATTAGAAAGTAAAACGCAGGAAACCCTGTCAACTCAAGAACAAGCCATTGCTTTACTACGCAAGCAACTTGAAGACGCCAGCAAAAGCAAAGGTGATCTTGAAAGCCAATTGAATGCTCTCAAAGGCGAATTAGCCGAAAGCGTCAAAAAAGCCGAACTGGAAAGCTGCAAAGCTGAAAAAGACGAGTTAGCAGGCAAAGTCACCGACATGGATCAAAAAGTGTCAGCCATTGCCGAAGTCTCACAGCAATTCGCACAATTACGCCAAAACTTTGCCACACTCGAAACCGAAAAGCAGCAATTGGTGAGTGCTCTGGAACACGAAACCAAGGACACTGATGCGGATGGCATTCCCGACAAATTGGACAAATGTCCGGAAAGCGCCTTGGGGGTTAAGGTAGATGCCAGCGGCTGTGAGCCCCCCAAAGACACAGACAAAGATGGCATTACAGATGAAAAAGACCGCTGCCCAGCCACTGCGGAAGGTATTAAAGTCGACGAAAATGGTTGCGACCTACCGCCACCCGATGGTGACAAGGACGGTATCCACGACGACGCCGATAAATGCCCCGATACGAAGGAAGGTTCAAAAATTGACG
>NZ_FNQP01000063.1 GCF_900107695.1 Thiothrix caldifontis
TCCCGTGCTTAGCCTTGAGGAGCATCTTGGCGTAATGACCTCGCCTCACTCCCCGTTGTCAGCGGGTTACATCACCCTGCGGGCATACCGCAGGTCACTGCCGCTCAGGCTCACCGTCCTCACAGTGGACGGGGCGGGATGATGCCTCTGCCTTGAGGCATTGAGTCCAGCATTCCAGACAGACTCGTGGTTCGTTTCAGCTTCCTTGCTGGTGCCGAACTCCGGGCACACAATAAGTGATGTCACCGACCCATTTCTGGTTTGGGGCAGTCGCTGTAAAGTTCTGTTCCAGCAGGTTGGGTGATACTGGCAACGAATGGCGGCTATGGGTGGTTGCCTTGAACTTCCGCGCTGCCTTGGCGACTAATCCCTGACGTTTCAAGCTGTTGGCAATGGTTTTGCGATTGTAATGCCGCCCATCCTTTGCCAATAGCTTACATAAACGCCATGCGCCATAGCAGCCTTTCTTGGACTGGAAGGCGGTAGCAACCTGAGTATCGAGTAATGCTTGCCGTTGCTCACGTTGCCGATCGTTGGATTGTCGCTCCAGCCATTCATAGTAACTGCTGCGGGCAACACCCAATGCTTGGCACAGGCGGGGAATGCAGAATTCACGGCTATGTTGTTGAATAAAGGCGTACTTCACTTGAGCTGTCTCGCAAAGTACGCGCTGGCCTTTTTTAGGATAGCCACCTCTTCTTGGGCTATCAGCAGTTCCCGTTTGAGTTTGGCGATTTCAGCCGCTTGCTCTTGTTCGCGACTGCTAACCGTTTGTTGATGCGACTGTTTGGCTCGCCAGCCGTAGAGTTGCGATTCATGTAAACCCAATTGACGCGCCGCTTCCGTGTAACCAATCCGATCGGCTAGTTTCAGGGCTTCCGCTTTGTAGCTCTCAGAACGGCGTGTGTAGGGCTTGGTGGTCGGTTTGCTTGGTTTCATCTTTCACCTCAAGTGTCGAGTATAGTGTACTCACCTGCGGTATGCCCGCAGGGTGATGTAACCCGCTGACAACGGGGAGTGAGGCGAGGTCATTACGCCAAGATGCTCCTCAAGGCTAAGCACGGGA
>NZ_FNQP01000033.1 GCF_900107695.1 Thiothrix caldifontis
CTTTACCCCCGCTGGTAGGTTGCGGTTGATCTCTGCCAAAGCACTTTCCACTTCGCGGGTGAGCTTGACCGTATCGACACTAGGCTGTTTTTGCACCGACAGGATGACCGCCGGTTTGCCCATGAAACTGGCTTCCCCGCGCTTTACCCCTGCGGCAAATTCCACCTTCGCAACTTGTTGCAGCAGAATAGGCACGTTGTCACGGTGTGCTACCACCAGTTGCTGCATGTCTTCCAGCTTGGTGGTGCGCCCAATGTTGCGGATCAGGTATTCCTGCGACTGTGCTTCCAGAAAGCCGCCGCTGGTATTGCTGGCAAAGCCGTGCAGCGCGGTTTGCAACTGGCTGATGCTGATCTTGAGGCGTTCCATGTTTGCCACATCGGGGGTAATGCGGTACTGGCGTACTTCGCCGCCCATCGGGATCACTTGCGATACCCCCGGAATCCCCAGCAAGCGCGGACGCACCACCCACTCCGCCAAATCCCGCACCTCCATCGGTGTTGCTGTCTTACCCCCTTCACCCCTTGCGGGGGAAGGGGTGGGGATGGGGGGGGCTTCCGCCGTCATTGCCACCAGCAAAATCTCACCCATGATCGAACTGATCGGCGACATTTGCGGCACAACGCCCGCCGGTAACTGGTTGGTAACTGCTCCGAGTCGCTCGGAAACTTGCTGGCGATTACGGTAAATGTCCGTCCCCCAGCCAAACTCCACGTACACAATCGACAAGCCCACGCCGGAGACGGAACGTACCCGCGTCACGCCTTCCAGCCCGTTCATCGCCGTTTCCAGCGGGAAGGTGACTAGTTGTTCGACCTCTTCCGGGGCGATACCTTCGGCTTCGGTCATCAGGGTGACGGTGGGTTTATTGAGGTCGGGGAATACATCCACGGGCAATTGCCGCAGGGTAAACAGCCCATACAACATCAGCAGCAATGCCCCCATCAACACGAACAAGCGTTGTTTCAGGCTGATCTGGATAATCGCGTTAAACATGGCAACCCCCTAGCGCACTTGCGACAGCAAGACCGCGCTGCTGGTGACGGCGCGGATACTGCTGTTCGGCAAGCCTTCGGTAATGATTACGGTATCGGCATCCAGCGTTTGCAGCTTGACGGTGTGCGGGGTGAAACGTTCGGCGGCGGTTTTTACCCACACGGTTGGCTGTTGCTGGTTATTGTTGACCACGCTGCTGGCGGGTAAGGGTGTGCCTTGGATGCTGGTGCGGGTTTTCACGGCGAGTTTGAGCGGTTGCCCGATGGTGAGGGTAGATTCTCCTCTCGCTTCCACCTTAAAACGGAGTGGTAGGGCTTGGTTGCGCAGTTGTTGGCTGCTACCGATGAAGTCCAGTGTCAGGGTTTTGCCATTGAGGGTGGTGGTTGCACCTGTGATTTGTGCCGCTACCGACGCGTCGTAGGCGAGGGCTTCGACTTGTAACTGTGCCGGGTCGATGATTTCAAACAGGACATCGCCTGCGTTGGCTTGTTGCCCTAACACTACCCTGGCACTGCTGATAATGCCGGATAGTGGGGCAAGCAGCGGTTGTGGCTGTTGCGCAAGGTGGCTTTGCAGGGCTTTAAGGCGGGCGTTGAGGGTCTCGGCAGTATTGCGGGCGGCATCGACTTCCATTTGTGGAATAACGCCTGCAATGCTAGTCAGTCGTGCGGCGTTTTTCTCTGCCAATGCCAGTTCGGAGCGTACTTCAGCGATTTTGTCTTGCTGGTCGCCCTTGTCGGTATTGCTGGCGGCGGGTTCGAGGATGGCGAGGATTTGACCTTTTTTGACCGTGCTGCCAATGCTGGGGAAACCGTCTTCCGGGGCAAGCAAGCGTCCGCTCAGCGGCGGTTGAATCACGGCACTGGCATTCGGGTCAGTCACCACCACGCCATTAAAGGTGACACGTTGGGCAACCGTTTGCGGTTTGCTGGTCGTGGTGTGTAAGCCAAGTATTTGTTGGAACGCTTGCGGCATGAACACGCTGCCATCCGTCAAGCGGGTGGCTTGTGCTGTGCCATTGCTAAACGCCAGTTTGCCCACCAGCAAATCGTTAACGCCCTTGGCTTGCACGGTTGCCAGCAATTCGCGTTTGTCCGCTTGTTGCAACCATGCTGCCTCTGTTTCACCTATGCCGTTGGCATCAGTTTGCAGCAACAGCTTTTGCCCCTTGCTTTCCAGCTCGATGTTGGCATTGGGAATCGGGGTGTTGTCGCGGAAATGGCTGGCATACAGGGTCAGTTTGCCGTCATGGAGTGCGCCGAGCAATTCCACGTCGGGCGATTGTAATTCCCAGTGTATGCCGCTGTTATTGGGGGCAATAATGGGCGCAGGGGGCGCGTCATCGTGGCTGTGGTCTTCGCCACCGTGGGCAAATACAGCCAAGGGGAGGCTTGCCATACCCGTGAGCAAGCTGCCGCTTAATACGGCAACCATCTGTTTTTTCATGACTTTTATGTCCAATACTGTAGGTCGGGCTTTAGCCCGACAAAAATGTTGCAATGGGTTGCGGGGGGATGTCGGACTGAAGTCCGACCTACAGTTCAGGCAATCGGTGGGCGGTAGGGTACGTCAGCAGCTGCTGGCAATACCTGTGGGGAGAAGACTCGCGAGATGAAACCGTTTGGCGGTACAACAGCAGGCAGCATTGGCAAGCTCAGGACAAATTGTGCGTGCTGGAGTTGGTCGCAATGGCAAGTATCAGCGGAAACTTGTGCCGACTGCTGTTTTTGCATCTCAAGACAGCAGCGATGGTTAGTGGCTTGTGATTCCATCATCATCGTCTGCGGCATGGTTGGCACATGATGGCACACCATCGACGCTGACCAGACTGGCAGGGCAGCCATCAGCAAGATGAGGAATGTGACAATGTGCTTGCGCATACGATTAGTAAATACCTGTATGATTTGGGTTCAAACATAGCAAAAGTCTCAAGTATAGGCAAATGCCCCGTCCAGACATTACTCCGCTTCTAGCTGCAAGTACGTCTGATGCACATTGCGCCCATGCAAGTCTTTGGACAGTTTGAGGAAGTTGAATTTATCATCCGCTGACAAGCGTTTAACCGCATCGCCCAAATCTTCCATCGCCTCTAGCGACTTGCCGACCTCCGTTACCAGCCAATCGAGGTAATCGCCGGTATTTTTCTGCGCGGCAGCCAAATCGCTGGGTGCACCATGCCCCGCAATGACGTGTTCGGGCTTGAGTTCCGCCATTTTCTTGAAAGTTGCTTGCCAGTCTTTTACTTTGGAAATTTCCGGCAATACGCCCAGCATCCGCTCGTTGAATACCATATCGCCCGTGAATACCAGCTTTTCCTTGGGCAACCACAGCACCGCATCGCCGAGGTAACGCAAGGACATTTCCACGCCACCGATGGTTAGGGTTTTTCATCGCCCTCAAAGGTTTCGCTGGCGTATTCCACTTGCAGGTCTTCGGGCTTGCCGCCAATCGCGCTGGACAAGCGTACCCCGTCGGCGGTGATAATAAAGCCAGTGGTGTTATTCAAACCTTGGTTGTCGGCACTGCGTTGGTCGAGTTCGCCGATGATGGCATACACGTTGTCGGTGACTTTTTGGGTGGTGGGTTCAAAAGCGTGAGCGAGTGGCGCGGCTAATAGCAGCAAGCCGATGAGTCCTGATGAGAGTTTGCTTAACATGGTGGAATCCTTAAATGAATATTCTATGACACAAAACATGCACCATTTCATATATTTGATTTGGCGAATATTATATACTTCTTTTCCATATCAGCAAGAGGCATACCATGTACAACGTTCTGTTCCTTTGCACCGGCAACTCCGCCCGCAGCATTATGGCGGAAGTCATCCTCAATCGTCTGGGGATTGGTAAGTTCAAGGCATACAGCGCGGGCAGCCACCCACGCGGCGAAGTCAATCCACTAACGACTAGTTTACTTCAACGCCTGAATTATGAAACCGCTGATTTGCGTAGCAAAGACTGGGCAGAATTTTCCACACCGGATGCCCCCAAACTCGATTTCGTGTTCACGGTGTGTGACAAAGCGGCGGCGGAAATGTGTCCGGTATGGGCGGGTCAACCAATGACCGCGCACTGGGGTGTACCGGATCCGGCAGAAGTAAGCGGCGATGATCTGACCCGTCTGGCAGCATTCCGCGAAGCCTATCGCCAGCTTCACAACCGCATTGACATCTTCGTCAATCTGCCCCTCCACGCGCTGGATGAGCTGACATTGCAACAACACCTGCATGAGATTGGCAATACCACCTTGTCAGCGGCAAAGGAGGCTTAACGGTATGAGCGCCCAATGTGAAGTCACTGCCAAACGCTCCGCCGGTGCGCCAATGGGTCTGTTTGAACGCTACCTGAGCCTGTGGGTACTGCTGTGCATTCTGGTGGGTATCGCACTGGGCAGCCTGATTCCTGATGTGTTCCAAGGGATTGGGCAAATGGAAGTCGCCCAAGTCAACTTGCCAGTGGCGCTGCTGATTTGGCTGATGATCATTCCGATGTTGCTGAAAATTGACTTCCGTGCCTTGCATGAAGTCAGCCAGCACTGGAAAGGCATTGGCGTTACGCTGTTCATCAACTGGCTGGTAAAGCCGTTTTCGATGGCGTTGCTGGGCTGGCTGTTTATCCGCGTGTTGTTTGCCGACTGGCTGCCTGCGGAACAACTCGATAGCTATATTGCAGGGCTAATCCTGCTGGCAGCCGCACCGTGTACCGCGATGGTATTTGTGTGGAGCAACCTGTCAGATGGCGAGCCGCATTTCACCCTGTCGCAAGTGGCATTGAATGACCTTATCATGATCTTCGCCTTTGCCCCGCTGGTCGGCTTGTTGCTGGGAATTTCAGCCATCAGCGTACCTTGGGATACCTTGCTGCTCTCTGTGGTGATTTATATCGTGATGCCGGTTGTGATCAGCCAAGCGTTGCGCCAATGGCTACTCGCAACCGGCAAACTGACGGCAACACTGCAAACCTTACAACCCCTTTCCCTGCTGGCATTATTGGCAACGCTGGTATTGTTGTTTGGGTTTCAGGGGCAACAACTGCTGGAACAACCGCTAATCATTCTGTTGCTGGCAATCCCGATCCTGATCCAAGTGTATTTCAATTCAATGCTGGCGTATTGGCTTAACCGCCAATTTGGTGTGGCGCATTGTGTGGCAGCGCCATCAGCATTGATCGGCGCCAGCAATTTCTTTGAGCTGGCGGTGGCGACCGCGATTGTGCTGTTCGGTTTCAATTCCGGTGCGGCATTGGCAACGGTGGTGGGCGTATTGGTGGAAGTACCGGTCATGCTGTCGGTGGTTGCGATCGTCAACCGTACTCGTGGCTGGTATGAAGCCGGTCGTTAATCAGTAGAGGAGAATTTTGGATGAAACGTTTTCATGTACATTTATCGGTCGATGATCTGGCACAAAGCATCGGCTTTTACAACAAGCTGTTTGGGCAAACGCCCAGTGTCGAGCGCAGCGATTACGCCAAATGGATGCTGGAAGACCCACGGGTAAACTTTGCCATTTCCGCACGCGGTCACACACTGGGGGTAAACCATTTCGGTTTTCAGGCAGAAGACGCGGCGGAATTGCAGGAGTTGAAACAGCGGGCGCAAATGGCAGCGGGTGATGCGGTGCTGGATCAGGGGGAAACCGCGTGTTGCTATGCCAAAAGCGACAAGCACTGGACAGTCGACCCCGCCGGTTTTGCGTGGGAACACTACCAAACAATGGGCGAACTCCAAGAGTTTGGGGTAGACCGTGCTGATACATCCGTGGATTGTTGCGTTCCGCTGGATAGCGTGAAGAAGTCAACATGCTGTTGAAATATACAGCACACATCTGAGTTTTCAGTTTCTTTACGTAAATTTTACGCCATTGCCGCACAGCACTATTGTCTTTTTACGCCCCCACGCTCTAGCCTAAGCCACGAGTTAATCACCGGTGTCGTTGGTGCAAAGCGTGTTTAAAGCATTAGAAAAATACCATTATCTGGCTGCCTTGTTGATCATGCTATTGGCGTTGCTGGTTTCCCTGTTATTGGGAAGCTGGTTTTTGCCGCGCTTGGGCGTGTTGCTCATTTTGCAACTGGGCGTGGGCGTCGTTGCGTTTGTCGGGCAACGTGCCTCCGCCATCCTCGCTGGGGTATTTGGCGCAGTGGCATTCAATTACTTTTTCACCGAACCGCGTTACACCTTGCACATGCACGAGGTGGAAGACACCGTGAGTATGCTGGTATTCATGGTGATTGCGCTGCTGACCAGCCAACTGGCAATGTTGTACCGGCGGCAACAGGCGGAATTGCAACATACCCGCCTGCGTTCCAGCATTCTGCTCTCGGTTTCCCACGATCTGCGTACCCCACTCGCCAGCATTATCGGCACATTGAGTACCTTGCAAGCCTACCGCGAGCGGCTGCCTGCCGCCGAACAGGATGAATTAATCAACGGCGCGTTGGAAGAAAGCCACCGGTTGCACCATTACATCGAAAACGTGCTGCAAGCCACCAAAATTCAACACGGCGCAATGAATTTCACCACCACCATTCAGCCGCTCATGCCGATTGTGCAACAGGTGCTGAAACGGGTGGACAACCCCAGAGTTCGGCTCGACGTACTGCCCCCCCTGCCCGAAGTCAAGGTACGCGAATCCTTGCTGGCACAAGCCCTGTATAACCTCGTCGACAACGCCCTGAAATATTCCCGCACTGCCGTCATTCTCAAACTGCGCTTTGCTGCCCCTTGGGTAGAAATCACCGTGACGGATTACGGCGCAGGCATACCGGAAACCTTACGCCACAAAGTGTTTGAATCGTTTTATTCCACCCGCAGCGGGGATAGCGGCGAAGGCGGCACGGGTTTGGGCTTGACGGTTGCCGCTGGGATTATTCATGCGCATCAAGGTCACATCGACATGCTGCCCACCACTGCACCGGATGCACCGTTTGGTGTACGCATCCGCTTACCTGCCGTCCCAGAGGAACAAGCCTAATGCAACAGCGTATTTTGCTCATTGATGATGAAGTGCAAATCCGGCGTTTCATGCGCATTTCCTTGCAGGCGGAAGGGTTTGCGTATTTGGAAGCCAGCAATGCCCGCCAAGGTATCGACATGATTGCGTTGGAAAGCCCTGATCTGGTGATCCTCGATTTGGGCTTGCCGGATGAAGACGGTTTCAAGGTCTTACAAACCTTGCGTTCCTGGAGCAATTTGCCGGTATTGGTACTCACCGCCCGCGATGCCGAAGAGGAAAAGGTCAAACTACTGGAAGGTGGCGCGAACGATTATTTGAGCAAACCGTTTGGGATTCGCGAATTGATTGCGCGGGTACGGGTGTTATTGCGCGATTTAAAAGAGAGCAGCAACGAGGAAACCACCCCGGCACGGTTAGTTTTCAACGATTTGGAAATTGATATTCCCAATCATCAGGTGTGGCATAAAGCGCAATTGCTGACCTTATCCCGCAAGGAGTTTGCCTTACTGGTGATGTTGGCGCGGCATCCGGGGCGTTTGATTACGCAACAACAGTTGCTCACCAGCATCTGGGGTAAAAGCCATGTGGAAGATACCCATTACCTGCGCATTTTTGTCAGCCAGTTGCGGAAAAAGCTTCAGGATAATGCCGATGACCCGACCTATATTTTAACCGAGCCGGGCATTGGCTATCGGTTTATCCCCTTACCCTTATGTTAAATCTGGCGAATACCCTGCTGCTGCTGTCCGTGCCGGTGCTGTGGATGGGGGTGGTGCAATTGTGCTTTGGGCTGTTATCCCGCTGGGTGTTTGACGATGACTTGATGCTGATCTTTGTCGAATCCGCGCTACCGATAATTCTGGTGGCACTGGCTATGCTGTTGATTGTGTGGAAACGCCGCCTGAAAACGGTGTCGTACCGCGATGCTTTATTATTTGCCACACTGACATGGGTCGTCACTGGCGTATTGGGAGGGCTGCCCATTATGCTGATTGCTCAGGTCAGTTTTACCGATGCCGTGTTTGAATCCATCAGCGCCCTGACCACCACGGGAGCAAGCATCCTGATTGGGCTGGACAGTATGTCCCCCAGTTTTCTGCTTTACCGCCAATTTTTGCAATGGATGGGCGGATTGGGTGTGGTGATTTTCGTGGTAGCGGTGCTGCCAATGCTAAACGTCGGCGGGATGCGGTTATTACGTGCCGAAACGCCGGGGCCGGTCAAAGATGACAAGCTTACCCCGCGCATTGCACACACCTCGCATTATTTGTGGCTGGTATACGTGCTGATCACGGTCTCGTGTGTGCTGGCGTATTACATGGGTGGCATGACATTTTACGATGCACTAGCACACAGCTTTTCCACGGTTTCAACCGGGGGATTTTCGACGCATGACAGTGGCATGTGGTTTTACGAAAGCCATTGGCTGCTGGCTATCAGTAACGTGTTTATGTTGTTGGGAGCGCTCAATTTTGCGCTGCATTTCAGCTTTTTATATTCCGGCAAACCCAGTGTGTATTGGCGCAATGAAGAAGCGCGGGTATTCCTGCTCGTCGTTACCGTGTTATCACTCGGACTCGCCGCATGGCTATGGTTACATGGGCGTTACGGTGTTGGCGATGCTCTGGGGTTTGCGTTTTTTGAAGTCAGTACCTTCATCACCAGCACGGGATTTACGGCGGCTGATTTGACAAGCTGGCCACCGGGAACCGATTTATTTCTGGTGGCTGTGGCTTATCTGGGAGGCTGCGCGGGGTCAACGGCGGGAGGCAATAAATTTATCCGCAACATTGTGGTCTTCAAGTTGTTTCGTCACCTGTTGCAACGGGCGCTTCACCCCCATGCGATGCTGCCGATCCACTACAATGGCGAGGTAGTGGGTGATGCGGTACTCAATGCAATCATGGCTTTCCTGTTTTTAGCGGCAACCAGCAGCGTGGTGTTCACCTTGCTGCTGATGATGACGGGTTTGGATGCTTGGTCAGCGTTTACCGCCGTTGCCGCCTGCATCAATGTGCTGGGGCCGGGGTTTGGCGTAGTCGGCAGTAATTTCCAACCAGTCAGCGATGCGGGGATCTGGATGCTTTCCGCTGCCATGATTATCGGGCGGCTGGAATACCTGACAGTATTTGCGTTGTTGTTGCCTGCGTTCTGGCGTTATTGAATGATTAAATAGGATCAGGAGTGAACTGTGGAACGATTTTTGGTGATTGGCTTAGGGCGCTTTGGCACTGCGATTGCTAAGGAATTAGTCAGACTGGGCAATATTGTCGTCGGGGTCGACACCGATGCTAAGTTGGTCAACCGCTTAGCGGATTCCTTCACTGAAGCCCTGATTGCAGATGTTACCGATGAGCAAGCATTGCGCGAACTGAATGCTACACAATACGATGCTGTGGTCGTGGCGATTGGTAGTAGTCTGGAAACCAGTATCCTGTGTATTTTGCACCTGAAAACCTTGGGCGTGAAAAATATCTGGGTGAAAGCGGCTTCCAAGGCACACCACACCATTTTATCCAAGCTGGGTGTCACCCGCGTGATTCATCCCGAAGTGGAAATGGGTGTGCGTATCGCTCAAGCCTTAAACTACCCGATGATTAACCAGTTCATGCGCTTAGGAAATGGGATCTATCTGGTCGAAGTCGAGGTTAAACCCCAATGGCATAACAAAACCCTGCGTGAAATTTTCAGCCAACTCAGTGGGGCTGATAGTGTGCAAGCCGTTACAGTAAAACGCAAAACCGAGATAAAAACGGTATTGCCCAAAGATTTTGTCTTGCTGGAAGAAGATCGGCTGGTGTTGGCAGGCTCACAGTCTGCCCTTAAATCATTGGCTAAACGGTGGTTTTAGCGCATGAGAATCTGGCGTTTTTATCAGCGATTCTCGCGGGTTAAGTCTGGGCGTGGGCGGCTTATTCACCTCAGCCCACCGGCACTGCTGACGCTGGGCTTTTTACTGTTAATCGCCTTGGGTAGCGGATTGCTCAAACTCCCGATTGCCAGCCATGCACCGACCACTTGGTTAGATGCGGTGTTTACCGCGACGTCAGCCGTGACTGTGACCGGGCTAGTGGTGGTGGATACCGGCACGCACTTTACCCTGTTTGGGCAAGTAGTCATTGCCTTGCTGATCCAAGTCGGTGGCTTGGGTTTTATGACCTTTGCAGTGGTAGGCGCGATTATGCTGGGTACGAAAATCAGTTTTATCCAGCAACGGGTGGCACAGGAGGCGTTCAACCAAACCAGTTTGGATAAAGTGATGCAAACGGCTAAAGCGGTGCTGGTTTATTCGCTGTTGATTGAAGCCGTGGGTTTTATCTTGTTAACACTCACCTGGCAGTCAAGTTTAGGATGGCGACAAGCGAGTTGGGAAGCCTTCTTTTATACCATTTCGGCGTTCAACAATGCGGGGTTTGCCCTGAATGCTAATGGCCTAATCCCTTATGTGAGTGATTGGGGGGTTAATCTGATCATTACCAGCTTATTCATTATCGGCGGGATTGGTTTCACGGTATTGATGGATATTTGGCAGAAACGCCGCTGGCATCAATTTAGCACCAATACACGCCTGATATTGCTGGCAACCCTGATAATCAATACGTTGGCATTTTTGTTGATTTGGCTACTCGAAGCCAATAATCCGGCTACGTTGGGCAATCTGTCGTTATCGGATCAGGCACTCGCCGCTTGGTTTCAGGCGGTAACACCACGGACAGCGGGGTTTAATACGCTGGATATTGCTGCGATGACTAATGCCTCTATTGTGTTGATTTTATTGCTGATGTTTATTGGTGGTGGCTCATTGAGTACCGCAAGTGGGTTAAAAATCGGCACTTTTGTGGTGTTAATGATGGCAACTTATGCGTTTCTGCGCCAACGTCAGGATGTCACCGTGCTAAAACGTACCATTCCGCTGGTACAGGTGATGAAGGCATTGTCCTTGGCGATGACCTCCATGCTACTGATCTTTCTTGGCATTTTTATTCTGGATGCCACCGAAAATGCCACTTTCCTAAATATCGTCTTTGAAGTGGTATCGGCAATGAGTACCGTCGGACTATCACTAGGCTTAACCGGGCAATTGAGCGAAGCGGGGCGGGTGGTAGCCATTTTCCTCATGATCGCCGGACGCTTAGGGCCGCTAACCCTAGCCTATTTGGTCGCCCGCCCCCATAAAAGGCGCATTCGGTACGCTGATGCGAGTCTGCAAATTGGCTAATGCTTACGTCCCGCTCACATTGCGGCGGATAATCTCTACCATGCCTTCCGGCTGTGGCGGTAAATCGGCTAAAATTGCCGCCACAAACGCCGCTTTATCCGTCAGCAACGCCGTATTAAACCGCCTTTCAAACGCAATCGTGGACGACGGTTTGCCCGAAATCCCCGCGCCGCACACGCTACCCGCTTGCGCACCGGGGAAAATTTCAACGTGATCCGGCAAGGTCAGCAGCTTGTTGAACAGCGAATCGTGCAGCAAGCCGCCCATGCGTTCCTCTTCACCGCGCAAATCGGGTCGTCCTGCACTGCCCACAAACAGCGTATGCCCACTCAATAAAAACCAGGGTTCAGCACTGCGGCGCACATCCGATACCAGCAAGCAAATGCTATCCGCTGTATGCCCCGGTGTGTGCAGCACTTGCGCAGTCACATTGCCGATGGTTAACACTTGCCCATCCTTGAGCGCGGTAAACGCAAATTGCGGCGTGGAACTTTCGTGCAAGCAATATTCACCGCCGCAGCGTTGCGCCAGTTCACGCCCACCGGATACGTGGTCGGCGTGGATGTGGGTGTCGATCACGTAATCAATTTTCACCGCCTGTTGCGCGGCTTGCTGCAAAAACCACTCCACGTCTTCGGCATGGACATCGACTGCGATGGCGTGACCTTTGCCACCACAGCCAAACAAATAAGCAAGCGAGGAAGGGTTGGATGGTGCGGCACGTTGCAAGAAAAACATGAGAAAACTCCTCTGTTGTGAGAGTGAAGAGGGCGTATGCAATACGCCCCTACAGGGGATGATCTGCGTAGGGGCGTATTGCATACGCCCTCTTCTGAAGGTTATGTCGGTGTTGTGTAAACAGGTAATCCAGCGGCTTTCCATTCGGGCAAGCCATCGACAAGGCGCACGGCGTTAATGCCATGCCCACGCAAGGCTTGCACCATCTGGTAGGAATACACGCAATATGGCCCACGGCAATACGCGACGATGGTTTTGCTGTCATCAAGTTCGTGCAGGCGTTCGGCGACTTCTTCCGGCAGCAGGTGAATTGCGCCGGGGATGTGTCCGGCGGCATATTCGGCTTGTGGGCGCACATCCAGCACGGTGACTTCATCGCGTTGAATGCGGGTCAGCAATTCTTCCGCGCTAATGGCTTCCATCGCTTGTTTGTCGGTCAGGTAGGTGTGGGCAAGCCGTTCCACTTCTGCCAGATGCAATTCCGCCGTGCGCCGCAAACTGGCAATCAGTTGCACCACGTCATCTCCTGTAAGGCGGTAGCAACGGCGTTTGCCATCCGTGCGTACATTCACCAGCGCGGCTTGCTTGAGGATTTGCAAATGCCGCGAGGTGTTGGCTACGGTTAAATTAGCAAGCTGGCTGAGTTCTTCCACGCTGCGCTCGGTTTGTGCGAGGTAGTCGAGGATTTCCAGGCGTTGCGGGGAGGCAAGTGCTTGCGCAATCAGGGCAAATTGGGCGTTAACGTGCTGTTTGAAACCGGGGGATGACATCAGGGATTTCTCATTCAATTGATGAGTTGAATGATTGCATGACAATGCGTATCCTGCAAGCTGTTTCCACCACAGGTTTTTTTCATGCCCCAGCTTCAGCACGGTATTCAAGCCAATCTCGCGCAAATCTTGCACCAGTTGTTACAGGTGTTTCTGGTGGGGTTAACCATCGGTATGACGCGCACTGTCGTCCCCGGTTTGGCGGAAACCGAATTCGGGTTAGGTGGGCAACAATTCTTTTTGCTGACCACGTTTGTGGTGGTATTCGGCGCGGTTAAAGCGGTGATGAATCTGTTTGCGGGGCGGTTTTCCGACCGTTTTGGGCGTAAGCGGGTGTTGATTGCGGGGTGGGTTGCGGCGTTACCGATTCCTTTCCTGCTACTCTACGCGCCGAATTGGGGTTGGGTCGTCGCCGCCACCGCGCTGCTCGGCATTAACCAAGGCTTGTGCTGGTCGATGACCTTGAACAGCAAACTCGATATGACTAACCTGAATCAGAAAGGGCTGGTCAATGGGATGAATGAGTTTTCTGGTTATGCGGCGGTTGCCTTGGCGGGTGTTGTTACCGCATGGTTGGTGGAGGTGTACGGCGCACGGCTGGGCTTGTTTCTATTTGGCACAACGGTGATTGTGCTGGGCTTACTATTGGCGGTTCTCGTGGTGAAGGAAACGCGACCGTGGGCATTGGCGCACATTCAGGGAATAAAACCCGCGCCCGCACCATCATTAGGGCAAGCCTTTTGGTACGCGAGTTGGCAAAACCGCAACCTGTTAGCCTTGAATCAGGCGGGATTGGTGGAAAAGTTCACCGATGCATTGGTCTGGATAATCCTCCCCATCTGGTTCGTATCGCAAAATCTGACGCTAGTGCAGGGCAGTTCCATCATCGGTGTTTACGCGCTGGTGTGGGGCGCAAGCCAGCTTATCACGGGATCAGCTTCTGACCGTTTCGGGCGCAAGCCGCTAATCGTCGGCGGCATGTGGCTGTGCGGCATCGGCGTATTGCTGCTGGTACTCACCCACAGCGTATGGCTGTGGACGCTGGAAGCGGGGCTAATCGGTTTCGGCATGGCAATGCTTTACCCCACGCTGGGCGCAGCAGTCGCCGATGTCAGCCCCCCCGCGCAACGCAGCACTTTGCTGGGCGTCTACCGTTTCTGGCGCGACTTCGGGTACGCGGTAGGTGCGCTCAGCATGGGCTTGCTGGCACAATGGGCGCAAGGCTTGGACGTAACCTTCTGGCTGGTCGGGGTAGCGATGCTGCTCTCCGGCGCGTGGGTTGCGCTGGCATTCACCAAGGAGTAACCCGTGCAAACCCAAACCGAATTCCTGCAACTGCGCTCCCATCTCGAACAGGTGATCGTCGGGCAATCCGCCTTACTCGACCGCCTAATGATTGCGCTGCTCACGGGCGGGCATATCCTGCTGGAAAGCCTGCCCGGTCTGGCAAAAACCACCGCTGTCACCACGCTTGCCAGCGGAGTCCACGCCAGTTTCCAGCGCATCCAATTCACACCGGATTTGATGCCGGGGGATTTGACCGGAACGGATATTTTCGAGCCGCAACACGGCACATTCCGCTTTATCGCAGGGCCGTTATTCCACGAAATCGTGTTGGCGGATGAGATCAACCGCGCTCCGCCCAAAGTGCAATCCGCGCTGCTCGAAGCCATGCAGGAACACCAGATCACCGTCGGCGGCGTGACCCGCCCCTTGCCCGAACTCTTCATCGTGATGGCAACGCAAAACCCGCTGGAACAAAGCGGCACGTACCCCTTGCCCGAAGCGCAACTCGACCGCTTTTTGCTGCATGTGGTGCTGCAATACCCCACGCCTGCCGACGAATTACTGATCTTGCAACGTGACCGGGCACGGCATTACGGCGCGGATAAACCCGTGCTGCATTCGCCCTTGCACCCGCAGCAAGTCCTACAAGCTCGACGCGAAGTTGCCGAAGTCCACGTTGCACCGGAACTGGAGCGGTATATTGTTGCGCTGGTTGGGGCTACCCGCGATTTGGGGCAGTTTGATGCGGCGTGGGCAGAGTATTTGCAGGTGGGAGCATCGCCGCGTGCGTCGATTGCGTTGCTGCGAGCCAGCAGTGCCTTGGCGTATTTGCGTGGGCGTGAGTATGTTGTGCCGGATGACATTATCGACATTGCGCCGGATGTATTGCGCCATCGCTTGGTGCTGGGGTATGCGGCACGGGCGGCGGGCGTGGATGCGAATGCGGTGGTGCACAAGGTGCTGGCGGGCGTGGCGATTCCGTGAAACTGACATTTCCCCCACTCCTTACCGAAACCGAACTGCAAGCACTCTACCAACGCGCCCGCAGTGCAACCGCTGACAGTTCCCTGCAAAACCTGCTGGAACAACGCCAAGCCGGTGACGTAGCTTCACGCTATCGCGGGGCAGGGCTGGATTACGCCGAAAGCCGCCCCTACCAACCCGGCGACGAACCGCGCTTTATGCACTGGAGCGTTACCGCCCGCACTGGCAAACCACACGTCAAACAATTCCGCGAAGAACGCCGCCCCGCTGTTTTCATCGTGTTGGATCGGCGCAGTGCCATGCGTTTCGGCACAAAAGTACGCCTCAAAGCCGCGCAAGCCGCCCGTGTTGCTGCACTCGTCGCGTTCGCAGCGACACAACAAGGCTGGGCTGTGTCCGGCGTAATCTTGGAAGCGCAACCGCACTGGTTTCCCACCTCCACCGATACCCATGCTGTATGGGAGTTTGTGCGCCAGTGCGCGGCAACTTGCCCACCATTACTGCCGACGGATGAACCCGCTTTGGCAAGCATTTTACCGATTATCAATGCGCAATTAGTGCGTGGCACACACGTCTATCTACTCAGCGATTTCACCGATCTGGACGCGGCTTGTGAAGCACATATCCTGCAACTTCGCCAGCATCACCCGCTGTTCACGGTGCAAGTACTGGACACTGCCGAATGCGAATTACCCGCTGCCGGACGTTTGCACCTGCAAGGGCTGGATGGCATTACCCACTGCGTCAATCTGGCTGACCCCGCGTTGCGTGAACAGTTTCGCCAGCAAGCGGCGGCGTTGCATGACGGGCAAGCGCAACGTCTACGCGGCTGGGGTTGCCATTGCACCCAACTGCTGGCAGAAGTGGATGCGCCAGAATTGGCAGTGCCATTACCGCATGGGGTGGGGACATGAACACCACACTGCACGATCTCGAACTGCCTCCTGAACCATTGCCGATCATCCTATGGTGGCTGGCAGCAGTCGTGGTCATCCTGTTGTTGGCAGGCTTTTGGGGGTATTGGCGCAAACGCCAGCGTCCTATTACGAAGGCTTTGCGCAAGCTGGCAATGCTACCCGATGATCCTGCGAACCTGTCACAACTGGCGACTATTGTGCGCGAAGCAGGGCTTACTTCCCCCGCAGCACTCGACCACGCCCGCTTCGCTCCAACGCCTTGTACGTCTGAAACCTTCGCAGCCCTCAAACGCGAAGTCCGTACCCTGCTGGAGCAAGCCCGATGAACATCGACTGGCTCACTCCGTATCTGGCTTTAATACCTGTGGTGTTATGGTTGGCTTCGACTTCGCTCAGCCAACGGACACAGCGTTCCCTGAGCGAGGCCGAAGGGAACACGGGAAGCGGGATCTTTCTTCACCCGCTGGCACACCTGTTACCAGCCACCAAAATCCCCACATGGCAACGCCACCTCCAACACGCCCTCTTCACATGGCTGTGGCTCTGCCTAACCCTCGCCATCGCCCAACCCGTACAACGCGGCGCAAAACTCCCCGACTTGCCGCCCGAACGCGACATCCTGCTACTGGTAGACGTATCCATCAGCATGACCCTCACCGATTACAACCTCGACGGACAACCGCGCAGCCGCATGGACGTACTCAAAACCCTATTGCACGATTTTGCCAACCGCTTGCAAGGCGAACGCCTCGGCATGATCGTGTTCGCCGAAAACCCCTACCTGCTCGTGCCGTTGACCCGCGACCCCACGCTGGTGCAACGCCAACTGCAACGCCTCACCCCAACACTGGCAGGGCGCGTCAGTGCCGTCGGCGATGCCATTACTCTCGCGCTCAAGGAAGCAGGCAAACAACCGCAGCGCAAACCCATTTTCGTACTATTCACCGATGCCGACGAATCCATCGGGCGCGTCGACCCCGAAGCTGCCGCCGCACTCGCCGCTGAAAGCAAGATTCCGCTGTACAGCATAGCGATTGGCTCAACCGCCGCCACGATGGAAGGCGACACCGGCGGATTAGCCTACCACCCCGTCAACCTCGCCCTGTTACAAACACTCTCAGCACGTACCGGCGCAAAAACCTACCAAGCCGGTGATGCGCAAGCGGTGGAACAAGCCCTCGCTGACATTACCCGCCAACACCAAAACGCAGCGGAACAAACCCCGCGTTACCAACAGCAACCGCTTTACCACTGGCTACTACTCGCAGGCTTATTGCCGCTGATGCTTTGGCAACTCTGGCAACGGTGGGCAAACGCATGACGCTGTGGCAAACCTTACACTGGCGCGAATCATTATGGCTGTTGCTGGCACTGTTCCCGCTACTCCTTGCCGCATGGAGCTATTTCCAGCAACACCGCCAAGCGCAAACCTACGCCGCCCCACATTTATTGCCGTGGGTACAAGTGACCACCAGCCAACACGGGTGGCGCACACTGCTGTCACCGCAAACGCTGTGGGCTACCGCATGGATACTATTCGCCATCAGCCTTGCAGGGCCGCGCATTCCGCAAACCCAACCCGATGACCTGCGCCCCGCCCAATTCGACGTGCAGGTGGTGCTGGACATTTCGCGCTCCATGCAAGCCACCGACCTTGCCCCCAACCGCCTGCAACGCGCCGCGCTGGAATTGCACGAATTCCTCAGCCTTGCCCAAGGTAGCCGCATCGGGATCGTGGTGTATGGCGCACGCCCGCACCTATTCGCGCCGCTGACTAACGATGCCAACGCCGTGCGCTTTTACCTGCAACATCTGGAATCGCTGGTGTTGCCGACACACGGCACTGACCAAGCCGCCGCACTCGAATTCGCCCAGCAAGAACTCGCGGCTCGTGAACAAAAATTGCCCGCTGCGGCGCTATGGATTACCGATGGCGATATTCCCGCCGAGCAGCACACCGCTTTGCAAACCCGTGCGCAAGCCCTAAAAGCGGCGGGTATTCCGTTGTACAGCCTTGGTGTCGGCACAGAAGATGGCGAAGCCATCCCACTCCCCGGCGGCAAATGGTTGGAACATAACGGACAAGCGGTGCGTTCGCGCCTCGACAGTACCTTGCTACAAAGCCTGACAGCACAAGCGGGCGGTGCGTACAGTGCGGTGAAAGACGATGCCAGCGACTGGAAAACGCTGTACACCAACGGCATTGCGCAAGCCTTTCCAGCCACCGCCAGCGATGCGCAACAGTGGCAAGAATTGTATGTATGGACATTATTGCTGGGAATAGTGTGCGTATGGTTGGCAGTGTGGAGGCGGCATGATGAAAACTAAGTTACTGCTCATGGTGTTACTGCTGCCGACGTATTCACACGCTGATGAAGTCGATTTAACCAACGGCATCGAAGCCTACCGTGCCGAACACTACGACACTGCCACCCAACACTTCACCGCCGCCGTGTTCGCCGCCCGCAACGATACCGAACGCGCCCGCGCCCTACACAACCTCGGCAACAGCTACTTCCAACAAGGCGATTACGCTGCCGCAGCGCAAGTCTTCCGCGATGCCCTAACCTATCGCCCTGAATACTCAGCTACCCAGCAAAACCTCGACCTTGCCGCCAAGGTACAAGCCGAACTCGAACGCCACCGCGCAGCCGGACAACGCACTGCTGCCGACAACGCAAGTACTGGCGCACGCCGCGAACGCAACACCAACGCCCTCGACTGGGATCAAGCCAGCACCCTCACCCTAGGCGAAGGCAAAGACGCACCGGTAAACGCCCCACCGCCCGATTTACCCCCAGACTTCGACAAACTGATCGACAAAGGCATGGCACGATTAGCAGAAATGGGCGCAACCGACCCGCAAACTTGGCGCAAAAGCCAACAATCGCTCGACGACGCTCGCATTGCCTTGCAACAATTCGATGACGACCCCGCCGCTTTATGGAAACGTCTGTTTGAGGTCGAAGAAGGCTACCCCACCCCACAAACCAAACCGAATGAATTACCGGGAGTCCTGCCGTGGTAGCTGATTTGCATTGGACAATCCAGCTCGAAGACGTGCAAGTCTGGCAGCGCGAACGCACCACGTTGACCGTAGCAGTGCAATCCACCGACCGCTTCGCCACCCTCGAAACCAGCTTGCCGCGCATTGAAGGTGTCGATGTGCAAGCCCTGCCTGCCACCAATGAAGCGGGTACTGATGGCAAACGTATCCTGCGCCTGACTTGGCAATTGTCTGCCCATACCCCCGGCAAGCAAACCCTTCAGCTTCCTATCATCCGCTACAACCTCAACGGACGCGATGCCGCGCAATGGCAACCGCCCGTGCAAAAGTTGGAGGTGCAAGCCCTGCCCCCGTATTTGCCGCCGACCATCCCCGTCGGTAATGTGCAAATCGACTCCCACATCGAACCTAGTGGCATATTGCAACCGGGGCATATGGCCTATTGGCACATCCGTTTGCACAGCGACGCAGTAAACACGGCACAATTCCCGCCAATTCTCAAACAAATGCGCAGCAGCGGAGTGGAATTATTCCCTGCGAAAGTTGACAAACCTGCCAGTGACGGCGGGCAATACCGACTCGAATACCACATCCCCTTCAAGCCGCAAAGCAGCGGACGGCTGGATTTGCCCACCTTGCAATGGCATTGGTTTGCCCCTGAAACGGCACGTTTGGAACACAGGCAATACACGCCACCACGCCCGTGGGTATTGGGTTGGATTTGGCGTGGTGTAATGGGCGTGTTTAGTCTGCTGGCATTGTTGGCAAGCCTATGGTTTGGCGTAAAGCTGGCAGACAAATACGGGCAGCAATGGCGCAGTAAACGCCGTATTTTACAGGCACTACAAATGCCAGATTCCCCACACAGGGTACAAAAAGCGATGCGTGAGTGTGCTACTGCCCACGGTTGGGCGGAAAATCTCAGTGTGGCGCAATGGTTAACTTGTTGGGAACAGCATTACGGTACAGCGGATAACTTACGCATTCAGCTACAGGCCATGGAACGCGCAAGATTTGCAAAGTGAGACTATTTACCCCCCGTCATCGACATAAACCGCAACACCTGCGTTTGCATCTGGTTGAAGGTATGCTCCAGTGGTTTCAGCCACAACGCCTTGCGGATCACGCTTTGCAACGCCACATCACTGATTCCCGCCCGCAATAATGGACACAATGCCACGCTGTGTTCCTGCCCCAAACACAAGTACAACGTGCCACCCACACCCAGCCGCACGCGGTTACAGGTCGCACAAAAGTGCTGCGAAATCGGCGTAATAAACCCAATCTTCAACCCCGTAGCGCCGATGGTGTAATACTGTGCCGGGCCACCGCCTTCCATAATCGACGGCAACAAATTGTAGTGTTCCGCCAGCCGTGCCTTAACCGTTTGCAGGCTCAGGTAATACGAATCGCGGGCATTGCGCCCCGTTTCGCCCATCGGCATGGTTTCGATAAAACGCAGGGTAAAGCGGTGTTCCAGACAGAATTCCACCATATCCAACACTTCGTCGTCGTTAATGCCCTTCATCACCACCATATTGATTTTGATGGGGGCAAACCCGGCGGCTTTGGCTGCCATCAAGCCAGCCATGACTTTATCCAGCTTGCCTTTGGTAATCAGTTGGAAACGTTTGGGTTGCAGGCTATCGAGACTAATATTGAGACGGGAAACACTTGCCTGTTTGAGTGCCACCGCCTCCTGCGCGAGACGATTGGCATTGGTACTTAAGGATAAATCGGTGATGCCGGGTAATGCTGCCAGCCGCGTTGCCAGTTCGGGCAAGCCCTTGCGTACCAAAGGTTCACCCCCCGTCAAGCGCAACCGGCTCACACCCAAGGCGGCAAACGCTGCCGTGACCCGCTCAATTTCATCAAAACTCAGCCAATGATCCGGCACGGTATAATCGTTGAAGTGTTCGGGCATACAGTAAAAACACCGCAGGTCACAGCGATCCGTCACCGATACCCGCAAGTAGCTAATTTCACGCCCAAACGGGTCAATCAATCCATTACCCATACACCACCTCATGAAGAAAAAAACGGGCGATATTGCTACCGCCCGTACCCCCGGTCAGTGGCTTACTTCCGACCGGTTTCGGAGGGTCTCAAAAACATCGCCACCCAAGATTTGCACATACTGGCTCAATGCTTTGCGCGTCACTTGCTCATGCAAATACTGGCGGATGCGCGTTACCACAAGTTCATATTCCAACGGCTCACCTTCCACCCGCTGATCCACCCGCACCAGATGAAAACCGAAGCGCGTTTCCACCGGCTGGGTGCTCAGTCCAACAGGCAAGCGCCACACCTGCCGCTCAAATTCCACCACGGTTTGCCCTTTCGACAATTGCCCCAGACTGCCGCCCTGCCCCGACGATGGGCAAGCCGAATACTGCTGCGCCAGTGCCACAAAGCTATCGGGGTCAACCTGCAATTGCCGCAATAACTGGGTCGCCAGAATGCGCTGCTGGTCACGTTGCTGCACATCCTCTGGTGCTGCGGGCAACAGGATATGGCTTACCGCCAGCAATACCGGTGTATGGAAACGCCCCCGATTGCTGTGGAAGTAATGCTGGCATTGCTCCTCTGTCGGTTCAGGCACTTGCAATTCCTGCTCCAACAACAAGGCGGTACGCTCCTCTTCGGTTGCCGCCTCAATGCCCAACGCATTGGCACGTTGCTCCAGCAAGGTTTTCACCACCAAGCTGGTAGCAGCGGCTTGCCAAGCGTCGTCCATCTGTTCGGCGGGGTGATATTGCAACTCGCGGGCAATCGCTTCAGCGGTGATGGTGTCATTGCCGACTTGAATGCTATTCATAGCTTAACCCCGCGCCCGCACGATCTGATACTGACGATTCACGTATTGCACCGGCACGCTCCAGATATGCACCAAACGCGTAAACGGGAACAGCAGGAAAATGGTCAGACCGAGGAAAATATGCAGCTTAAAGATAAAGCCCACATCCGCCAGATGCGCCGCCGCACCGCCTTTAAAGAACACAACGGATTGCGCCCACTCCGCCAGTTTCAGCATATTGCTGCCATCCAAATGCCCTAAGGTCGGAATGATGGTCAGCAAACCCAGTGTCACTTGCACCAGCAAAATACCAATCACCACCAAGTCCATCGTCGAACCGGTAGCGCGTACCCGTGGATCATTCTTACGACGCATGAACAGCAAGAACGCGCCATACCAGCAAGCCGCCCCTGCAATACCACCAATGAGAATCGCCAGCACTTGCTTCGTGCCCGGAGACATAAACGGTTCATACAACCAATGCGGGGTCAGCAAACCGACCAAATGCCCGAAGAAAATCACCAAAATGCCCACATGGAACAAATTGCTTGCCACGCGCATTCCGCTGTTGCTCAACATCTGGCTAGAACCTGCCCGCCAGGTATATTGCGCTTGGTCGTATCGCAGCCAGCTACCGATCAAAAACACCGCCCCCGCTACGTAGGGGTACAGCCCAAAGAAAAGTGAATCAAAGTAAGACATATCAGTTCTCCCGAAAATGCAGCGTGTGGGTTTGGTTGGTGGATTGGGTGGGTCGGCACGACGCGCCTTTGTCTTCCACAAAGGCGACCATTTCCTCTTCCCAGACCTTATCCATCGCAGCGGCGGTGTCATCGCGGGGTTCAGTTGCCACTTTACCGCGCAATTCCCCCATGTTCGGCTGGATGCCAATCATCGCCAGCAACGCATCAAACAACAGGTGGTAATTACTGCCGCGCTCCTGCAAGCGTGCCGATAACAGCGCGAGGATGGGGTGAACATCTCCCAAGCCTTGCGCCGCTTCGGCTTCGCTGCGGGTGGCGAGGTATTCCAGATACAAGGGGATGTAATCCGGCAATTCCTTGACACTCAACTCCAGCCCTGCGTCCCGGTATTGCTGGAGCAAATCCACCATTGCCTGCCCACGATCCCGCGATTCGCCGTGAACGTGTTCAAACAGCAGCAAGGACAGCGAACGCCCGCGATCAAACAGCGACACGTAATCTTCCTGCGCATCCAGCAAATCGCCCGTACCCAGTTGCTGGATGAAAGCGGTCAGGGAATCACGCAAGCTCACCGGCAAACGGGTTTCTTCACGCACCACGTCAATCAAAGCACTGCGGGATTCGATCAGTTCCGCCGTGGGGTAATCCATTAAGCGTGCCAGTACGGCAAAAATCTTAATCATGGCTTGACCTCCTGCTTCACGAAGTCGATTTTCTGCACCATCGTAACGGTTTGCTTGCGCCCGCCGAACAGGTTGACCTCGTTATTCCCCGTGCTAGTGCCGCAGCCGTCGCCGAAGCTGAAACCGCAGCCGCCGCGTTCGGGGAAGGCTTCGCGTGCCAGTTCACGATGACTGGTGGGGATGACGTAACGGTCTTCGTAATTGGCAATCGCCAGATAACGGTACATTTCCTTGGCTTGCGCTTCAGACAAACCGACTTGTTCCAAAGCACGGGTATCGTGGATGCCTTCCACCGTTTCTGCCCGCTTGTATTGGCGCATCGCCATCAAGCGTTTGAGTGCCAATTTCACTGGCTCTTCATCGCCCGCCGTCAGCAAGTTTGCCAAGTAGCGTACCGGAATCCGCAAACTGTCCACGTCCGGCAATACGCCGTCGTAGCCGATCTTGCCCGCATCCGCCGCCGATTGAATCGGGGAAAGCGGCGGCACATACCACACCATTGGCAAGGTACGGTATTCAGGGTGCAACGGCAGTGCCAGCTTCCAATCCATCGCCAGCTTCCACACGGGGGATTCTTGCGCGGCTTTCAGCACATTGTCAGGAATGCCGTCTTTCTTCGCCTGCTCAATCACTTTCGGGTCGAATGGGTCGAGGAATACTTCCAACTGCTTTTGGTACAAATCCTTTTCGTTCGGGGTGCTGGCGGCGGCTTCAATCTGATCGGCGTCATACAGCAATACGCCAAGGTAACGGATGCGACCCACACAGGTTTCAGAACACACCGTCGGCATCCCCGCTTCAATGCGCGGATAGCAGAAAATGCATTTCTCGGATTTACCGGACTTCCAGTTGTAGTAAATCTTCTTGTAAGGGCAGCCACTCACGCACATGCGCCAGCCACGGCATTTGTCTTGGTCGATCAACACAATGCCGTCTTCGTCACGCTTGTAAATCGCACCGCTGGGGCAAGACGCAACACACGCCGGATTCAAGCAGTGTTCGCACAAACGTGGCAGGGTAAACATAAAGGTGTTTTCAAACTCACCGTAAATGTCCGCCTGAATCTGGTCGAAATTTTTATCCTTGCGGCGTTTGGAAAATTCCGTGCCGAGGATTTCTTCCCAGTTTGGCCCCCATTCGATTTTGTCCATGCGCTGCCCAGAAATCAGCGAGCGCGGACGTGCCACCGGCTGATGCTTGCTATCGGGTGCGTTGTGCAAGTGTTGGTAATCGAAATCGAATGGCTCGTAATAGTCGTCAATTGCCGGTAAATCGGGGTTGGCAAAGATATTCGCCAATACCCGAAACCGCCCGCCGATACGCGGCTCAATTTTGCCATCGGCGCGGCGTAACCAGCCGCCTTTCCACTTGTCTTGATCCTCCCAATCTTTGGGATAACCAATACCGGGTTTGGTTTCGACGTTATTGAACCACGCATACTCCATGCCTTCGCGTGAAGTCCAAACGTTTTTGCAAGTAATCGAGCAGGTATGGCAGCCGATGCACTTGTCTAAATTCAGCACCATGCCGACTTGGGAACGGATTTTCATTTTACTGCCTCCTGAATGGTGTCATTACCTTCGCCGTCCAGCCAATCGACATTGGTCATCTTGCGCACAATGACGAATTCATCGCGGTTAGAGCCGACCGTGCCGTAGTAGTTGAAGCCGTAAGCTTGTTGCGCGTAACCGCCGATCATGTGGGTGGGTTTCGGGCAAACGCGGGTGACGGAGTTGTGAATGCCGCCGCGTTCGCCAGTAATGGCAGAACCGGGTACGTTCACAATGCGTTCTTGCGCGTGGTACATCATTACCATCCCCGGCATGACGCGCTGGCTGACCACTGCCCGCGCTGCAATTGCACCGTTGGCATTGAACAGGTCGATCCAGTCGTTATCGACAATGCCCAGTTTTTTAGCATCGTCCTCACTCATCCACACAATGGGGCCACCGCGTGACAGCGTGAGCATCAGCAAGTTGTCGGTGTAGGTGGAATGGATGCCCCATTTCTGATGCGGGGTAATCCAGTTCAATGCCAGTTCGGGGTTGCCGTTGGACTTTTGGTTGAGCATCGGCTTAATGGTTTTGGTGTTAATCGGCGGGCGATACACCAACATGCTTTCGCCGAAATCACGCATCCAGTCATGGTCAAGGTAGAACTGTTGCCGCCCTGTCAAAGTACGCCACGGAATCAGCTCGTGAACATTGGTATACCCCGCGTTGTACGACACATGCTCATCTTCCAAACCCGACCAAGTAGGGCTGGAAATGATTTTGCGCGGTTGCGCTACGATGTCGCGGAAGCGGATTTTCTCGTCTTCCTTATTCAAGGCGAGATGCGTGTGGTCAATGCCGGTGATTTTCGACAAGGCTGCCCACGCTTTCACCGCCACTTGTCCGTTGGTTTCGGGGGCAAGTGAAAGGATCATTTCCGCTGCATCAATCGCGCTGTTCAGACACGGACGACCTTCATTCGTGCCGCTGGTGTGCTGGTGGTTGAGCTTGCCGAGGAAGGCGATTTCGGTTTCGGTATTCCAGCCGATGCCTTTGCCGCCGTTGCCGAGCTTTTCCATCAACGGGCCAATGGAAGTAAAGCGGGCGTAGGTTTCGGGGTAATTGCGTTCCACCGCAATCAACGCAGGTGCGGTTTTGCCCGGAATCAGGTCGCATTGACCTTTCTTCCAATCCTTCACGCCAAAAGCTTGACCCAATTCTGCTGGCGCATCGTGCAACAGTGGCAATGTCACCAAATCGGTTTCCACCCCCAAATGCCCAACGCAAACCCGCGAGAATTCCTTGGCAATGCCTTTGTAAATTTCCCAGTCGCTCCGCGCTTCCCATGACGGGTCTACGGCTGCGGTCAGCGGGTGAATAAACGGGTGCATATCGGAGGTGTTGAGGTCGTCCTTTTCATACCAAGTCGCGGTCGGTAGCACGATGTCGGAATACAAGCAGGTGGTAGACATGCGGAAATCGAGCGTCACCAGCAAGTCGAGTTTGCCTTCGGGCGCGTCTTGATGCCACTTCACTTCTTGCGGTTTCACCCCGCCCATTTCGCCGAGGTCTTTGCCTTGCACGCCATGCTTTGTCCCCAGCAAATACTTGAGCAAGTATTCATGCCCTTTGCCGGACGAACCCAGCAAATTGGAACGCCACACGAACAGGTTACGTGGGAAGTTTTGCGCGTTATCGGGGTCTTCCGCCGCAAAGGCGATCTTGCCGGATTTGAGGCTGGCAACGGTGTAATCCGCCGGACTCATGCCTGCGTCTTTGGCAGCTTGAGCAATGCGTAACGGGTTGGTATTGAGTTGCGGCGCGGAGGGCAACCAGCCCATGCGTTCTGCCCGCACGTTGTAGTCAATCAAGTTGCCGGATTGACGCGCTTTGTTCGCCAGCGGGGAAAGGATTTCCTTGATTTCGAGCTTTTCGTAACGCCATTGGCTGGAATGGTTGTAGAAGAACGACGTGCCATTCATTTGCCGTGGCGGACGTGACCAATCCAGCCCAAACGCCAGCGGCAACCAGCCGGTTTGCGGACGCAGCTTTTCCTGCCCAACGTAATGCGCCCAGCCGCCGCCTGATTGCCCGACGCAGCCGCACATGGCGAGCATATTGATCAAGCCACGGTAGTTCATGTCCATGTGATACCAGTGGTTCATGCCCGCGCCGACGATAATCATCGACTTACCCTTGGTCTTGTCAGCGGTATCGGCGAATTCACGCGCAATGCGGATCACTTTGTCACGCGGTACGCCGGTAATCGCTTCCTGCCACGCGGGAGTGTACGGCGCTTTGGCATCGTTAAAGTCTTTAGCACTGTCATCCGCGCCCAAACCACAACCCACGCCGTAATTTGCCATGTTCAGGTCGTACACGGACACCAACAAGCCTTCGCTCCCATCCGCCAAGGTGACTTTGCGGGCAGGCAATTTATACTTGAGGATGTCTTTCAGTGTATTGCCTTGGAAATAATCGCTCGGCACACCGCCAAAATAAGGCAGCGCAACATCCACTACGGTGTCGTGCCGCGCTACCAAGGACAAGGAAAGCGCAACATCTTCGTGAGTTTTGCCGTCTTTTTGTTGCAAATTCCACTGACCTCTACCATCCCAACGGTAGCCAATCGAACCATTCGGGGAAATGATTTCACCCGTAGCATCGTCAATCGCAACCGTTTTCCAATCAGGGTTTTGCTCTTCGCCCAAACCAGACACGAAGTCACTGGCACGCGCAAAGCGTCCCGCCTGATAACTGCCATCGTCCCGCGCTTCCAGCAACACCAGATTCGGCCAGTCGGTGTAACGGCGCACGTAATCGGTGAAATAGGCACTCGGTTTATCAACGTGGAATTCTTTCAGAATGACGTGTCCGAACGCCATTGCCAACGCCGCATCCGTCCCCTGTTTCGGGTTCAGCCATTGGTCAGCATGTTTGGCAACTTCCGCGTAGTCCGGCGTAATCGCGACCGTTTTCGTGCCTTTGTAACGCACTTCGGTGAAGAAATGCGCGTCAGGAGTACGAGTCTGCGGAACGTTAGAACCCCACGCAATGATGTAGCTGCTGTTGTACCAATCGGCGGATTCCGGCACGTCGGTTTGCTCGCCCCACACCATCGGTGACGCAGGCGGCAAATCGCAATACCAATCGTAGAAGCTCAAACACACGCCACCAATCAGTGACAGGTAACGGCTTCCGGCAGCATACGACACCATCGACATCGCCGGAATCGGTGAGAAACCAATCACGCGATCCGGGCCGTATTGCTTGGCAGTGTACACGTTCGCCGCCGCAATCAGCTCATTCACTTCATCCCACGAAGAACGCACGAAACCACCCAAACCACGCCGGGTTTTGTAGGATTGCGCCATCGCCGGATTTTCAACGATGGATGCCCACGCCGTAACCGGATCAGGATTTTTGGATCTTGCCCCGCGCCACAATTCCATCAATTGGCGGCGCATCAAGGGGTATTTGAGGCGATTCGCGCTGTACATATACCACGAATAGCTTGCGCCACGCGGACAGCCACGCGGCTCATGATTCGGCAAATCCGGGCGGGTACGCGGGTAATCGGTTTGCTGGGTTTCCCACGTCACCAAGCCGTTTTTCACGTAGATTTTCCAGCTACACGAACCCGTGCAGTTTACGCCGTGGGTGGAACGTACCACCTTGTCGTGCTGCCAGCGTTTGCGGTAGCCGTCTTCCCAGTCGCGGCTCTCCTCGGTCATCGCCCCATGCCCGTTGGAAAACGGCGTTTGGGTGCGTTTGAAAAAATTCAGTCGGTCAATAAAGTGGCTCATGGCAATCAATGCTCCCCTTTGGTTCTACGGATACCCGCCAAGCGATTGCCCTGCTTTTGCGGGCCGCCTTTAGGGAATATTTCATGCAGGTAATGATTGGTGGCGAACTCTTCACCCCACGCCTGTTTGAAGTGCTTGAGCATGTCACGCACCGGGGCTTGCACGCCGTGTTCCTGATGGTAGTTGCGCAGGAACTCGATGATTTCCCAATGCTCATCGGTCAGCACCAAGCCTTCACGTGCGGCGAGGGCTTCCACGAAACCTTCGCTCCAGTCATCCATGTTCTGGATGTAGCCTTCCTGATCCGTGAGGATTTGCTTGCCATCGACTTCCAACGCCAAGGTATAAATCGCGTAAGGGTTGGTTTGCAGATTGTCGTCATATTGTTGAATTGCCATGTTTGTAGCTCCTATTCTTAGCCCCTCGCCCCTTGAGGGAGAGGGGTTGGGGTGAGGGGTTCTTTAAGGGTTCTTGATCTCGCTGCCACTACGCAGATAAAACCACCAGTTCAAAATCAGGCACAGCGCGTAGAAAATCGCAAAGCCATACATCGCGTTTTCCGGTGAACCTGCTTTAATTTGGTCACCAATGACCACGGGGGCAATGAACGAACCGTAGGCCGCTACTGCTGAAGTCCAACCCAACACAGGCCCCGCTTGCAGGCGGTCAAAGATCACCCCAACGGTACGGAAGGTCGAGCCATTGCCGATACCCGTAGCGGCAAACAGCACCACAAAGGTGATCAGAAATTGATTGAAATAGATTTCCGGGGTAGCGGACTGGTAAGCCTGCATCATGATGTAACCCGCGTAAGCAGAAGCCGCGACCATCACCACTGAAATCACTTGCGTCACGATAGAACCGCCCACCTTGTCAGAAATCCAACCACCAACCGGGCGAATCAATGCCCCCACGAAAGGGCCAATCCATGCGTAAGCAAATACTGGAATCGCATTGGGATTAGGGTTATGCGCCCACGTTTGGGTTGCTGCATCCAGCACATGGCTGCTACCAAAAATAACTTTAATCGACAACGGCAATGCCATTGAGAAACCGATGAATGAACCGAACGTCAGCACATACAACACGGTCATTGACCAAGTATGCTTGTTGCTGAAAATCGCAAATTGCTTATTGATATTGACTTTCATCTCACCAAAAGCTGCCAGTTTCATCACACCCAAGGTCAGGATGATAGTCAGTGGCAACGCAATCCACATATTGAGCACCCCTAAGCCCGTGGGTGCAGGTAAGTAGAGGTACAAACCCAAGACGGAAGTTGCCAACGCCAAGCCATACAACCACAGGATTTTGATAAACGCCGGAATCGTGCCGCCAATGTTCGGGGAAATCGGCAGCAGATTATTCATGCCAAAGAAGCCGAAAAATGCCAAAGGAATCAGGAACACCAGCCACACCAAACCCGCGTTTTGAATCCAGGTTTGGGTTCCGGCAGTAATCTTGCCCAGAATCCAACCGGAATCTTTTGCCAGTGGTAAAGAATCACCACCCAACACACCAAACACACCCATCGTCATCACCAAGGGAATGAGGATTTGCATGGTAGTCACACCAAAGTTGCCCAACCCCGCATTCAAACCGAGTGCAGTACCCTGCAAACGCTTGGGGAAAAACGTGCTGATATTGGACATCGAGCAGGCAAAGTTACCGCCACCGATACCGGAAAGCAGCGCCAGCAATTGGAATGTCAGCAGCGGCGTATCCTTATCCTGCAAGGCAATCCCTGTGCCTAATGCCGGAATCATCAGCAATGCCGTGGTCAGGAAAATGGTGTTACGCCCACCCGCGATGCGAATGAAAAAAGAAGCCGGAATGCGCAGGGTCGCGCCAGCCAGACCGGCAATCGCCGTCAAGGTAAATAACTCGTCGGTTTTAAACGGAAAGCCCAGATTGGACATCTGTACGGTGATAATCCCCCACATCAGCCAGATGGCGAAACCCATCAGCAGGCTGGGGATCGAAATCCACAAATTGCGGTTGGCAATCTTCTTGCCGGTGCTTTCCCAGAACGTGGTGTCTTCCACGTCCCAATTTTTAATATCAGTCATCAGGTATTCCTCGCGTTAAACGGTTGTGGTGAGGGACTTTGCGTGTAAATCGGCATGAACCGGGCGAACTTCGGTGAAATACATCCACATCAGCGATACCCACACCACCCCAAACATCAGCATGAAGGCGGAAGAGCGAATGCCGGTGAGATCCACCAATGCGCCAAACATAATCGGCATCAGGAAACCACCCAAACCACCCGCCAAGCCCACCACGCCGGATACCACGCCAATGTTGTCGGGGTAATCGTCGGATATGTACTTGAAAACCGAGGCTTTACCGACAGCGAAAACCACGCCGAGGGTAAACAGGATGATGGTGAAAACGGTCGGGGTCAGCCCGAAGTGAAAGGTTTTTGCCCCGTTCAGGGTTTGAATCGTAATGTCACTTTGCGGGTAAGACAGGAAGAACAAGCACACCAGTGAAACCCATAATACCCACCAGGTCATGGTGTGTGCGCCGAGTTTATCGGAGAAATAACCACCGACTGCCCGCAACAAGCCACCGGGAATACTGAACGCGGCGGCTAAAAACGCGGCAGTTTTCAGGTCGAAACCGTATTCACTGACATAATATTTGGTCATCCACAAGGCCAGCGCGACGTAGCCGCCGAACACGATGGAATAATATTGGCTGTAACGCCACACCTTGGGGTCTTTGAATACCGCAAGCTGTTCGCGCACCGTGACCGATTTACCCACTTTGTGGCTCGGTTCGCTGAAGGTGAAAAACCAGAACACAATCGCCATAACCAGCATCAACACGGCGTAGACTTTGGGCACCATCGTCCAGCCATAGCCGACCACGATAATGGGCGCAAGCAACTTGGTGACAGCCGCGCCGGTATTGCCTGCGCCGAAAATCCCCATCGCCAAGCCTTGGCGTTCCTTCGGAAACCAGCGGGCGCAATAGGCAATCCCGACGGTGAATGAACCACCCGCTACGCCGACGAACAAGCCAGTCACGAGGAAATGCCAGAATTGGGTTGCCTGCGAAATCATCCAGATCGGCAACACCGTGGATAGCATCAGGATGGTGAACACGATGCGCCCACCGAATTTATCCGTCCACATCCCTAGCGGCACGCGGATCAATGAGCCGGTCAGTACCGGTGTTGCGATCAAAATCCCGAACTGGGTTTCGTTCAAACCCAAGGTTGCCTTGATAGGAATCCCGATGACGGCAAACATCATCCAGATCATGAAGCACACCGTAAAAGCCAGCGTACTCATGATGACGACCGACCATGCCTTGTATTGCTGCGTTGCCATAATTCACCTCGTAACAAAACCGTAAGTGGTTTCAAGGTGATTCTAGGCTGATAAATTCCTGATTCTAGTGGGGGTAATGGCGGGTAAACGACGAGAAATACCACTTTAGTGGTACATAATAGTTTATCTAAAGCACTGTTTTAAATTGGTTTTTTATTAAGGCTTAGTTTGGGTTTTGGTGTTGGCGACATAGAGGTGGTACACCCTTTAACCCAGTTATCCATAACAGTTTGGTAACATTAGATACAATTATTATGTTGTACCCGTATCAGCAGCTTGACCAATGTTTGGAGCCGTTTAAACAAATCGTAAATGTCACCAATACGGCGGTTAATCCACTTCCGCTAAATGGTGTAATCCGTTTACTTTTCTAAGCCACCAATACGGCGGTTAATATTTACCATGTATCTCTTCAGCTAGATTATTATTTCTAAACCACCAATACGGCGGTTAATCCATTGATATACGTTTGCGCGTAACACTGGGTTTTCTAAGCCACCAATACGGCGGTTAATTCAATCGCACAGTCCGCATTGATATTGATATGTTTCTAAGCCACCAATACGGCGGTTAATCGCACCTTGCCCGTAAGATGGCGGGTTCACGTTTTCTAAGCCACCAATACGGCGGTTAATAAGAAAAGAAGGAAGCCAGTGCTGAGCCTGCTTTTCTAAGCCACCAATACGGCGGTTAATCAAAGCAACCCACAGCCAGTGCTGCTACGTCTTTTCTAAGCCACCAATACGGCGGTTAATAAGAAAAGAAGGAAGCCAGTGCTGAGCCTGCTTTTCTAAGCCACCAATACGGCGGTTAATCAAAGCAACCCACAGCCAGTGCTGCTACGTCTTTTCTAAGCCACCAATACGGCGGTTAATAACATGGGTTACTCCGTGATGATCGACAGTTTTTTCTAAGCCACCAATACGGCGGTTAATATTTGGGTTACAATTCGGCAAAGAAGTTACCGTTTCTAAGCCACCAATACGGCGGTTAATTAACACGCCAATCGGCGCGTCTGGCGGCTCTGTTTCTAAGCCACCAATACGGCGGTTAATTGCGCCCACGTACCGATACCAGATCAGATGCTTTTCTAAGCCACCAATACGGCGGTTAATAAAATCATTGAAGCGCGTCCGGTGACAAGCTGTTTCTAAGCCACCAATACGGCGGTTAATTCCATCAAGTCTCTGCATCATTATGCCCGTGTTTTCTAAGCCACCAATACGGCGGTTAATTCACACTGACCGAAGCCGTCAAAGACTTTGTTTTTCTAAGCCACCAATACGGCGGTTAATCTGACGAAACCGCCCCTCGGTCAACTGATCATTTTCTAAGCCACCAATACGGCGGTTAATCGGGAGTGGGTCGGTGCGGGTACAGGTATTCGGTTTCTAAGCCACCAATACGGCGGTTAATGTGATAACATGTCACCAGCAATGTAAAACTGATCCACCGATGACAATTTAAAATTGACCCACCTGAACAGCAAAATGCCGTTTTCAGCCGATGCGGAAAACGGAGCAAGCCAATGTTGACTCAGGAGTTAGTCGTGGATATCCATGTTTTACATCGTCAGGGTATGAGCATCCGAGCGATTGCCAGACAGTTGCACCTATCCCGCAATACCGTGCGGCAGTATCTGCGTAACCAAGCACGGACGCCGCAGTACCAGCGGGCCGAACGGCCTTCTTTGCTGGAACCCTTCAAGCCCTACCTGCATGAACGGATGGAGGCCGCCCGCCCGCACTGGATTCCAGCCACGGTGCTGTACCGGGAACTTCAGGAACAGGGTTATACCGGT
>NZ_FNQP01000043.1 GCF_900107695.1 Thiothrix caldifontis
CAGTCCCTGTGGACTAATGGGGAGCTGTTGGAAGGCGGCTGTCCGACTTAATCCATCCAATGTGCTGGCAGGATTGCCCATCCAGCCAAACACCAAGCTGCGGATGAAGTTCGAGCCGCTGAGTTTGCGCTGGCGTTGAATGAAGCCGCTTTTTTTGCTAACGCGTCCGCTTTTTCATACAAGATGGCTTGCAATGCGGTGGCTACTTTTGTCAGTATCAATGCGCGGTCTCCTTGTCGAAGTCGATCTATTCGGTGTGCAAAACTAATAGCCTACCAGAGAGGGAGACCGCTTTCGCGGGTTAAAGTTGATGCGTATAGGGGAATCAGGTATCGACCCTTACACCCGAGCCGTCTCCGACGTGTATCAGGATGTGTTCAACGAAGGCTCGTTCATCGGCAAAGGCATTTACGACGTGGATGCGTTCGAGCAAGCGCTGGGTGAGCGTTTGCCGGAAAACTGCATCCTCAGTCATGACTTGCTGGAAGGCTGTTATGCGCGGGCGGGGCTGCTCAGTGATGTTCAGTTGTATGAAGAATACCCCGTGCGTTACAGCGCCGATGTCAGCCGTCGGCATCGCTGGATTCGTGGTGACTGGCAGTTGCTGGGCTGGTTGTTGCCCTCCGTGCCGGGAGCAGGGAAAGAACGCCAGAAAAACCCGTTGTCGTGGCTGTCACGCTGGAAAATATTCGATAACTTGCGGCGCAGCCTTACTGCGGCGGCTTTGACCCTGTTGTTGCTGTTGGGCTGGACAGTGTTGCCAATGGCAGGATTCTGGACGCTGGCGGTACTGGCGATTTTGCTGATCCCGTCAGTCAGTGCGTCCTTGTTGAGTCTGGTGCGCAAGCCTGCCGACTTGCTGTTAAGCCAACACCTTGCGGCTGAAATGCGGGCGGCGGAAGGGCATTTTGCCCAAGCCGCATTGACGCTGATTTGCCTGCCTTACGAAGCCTATTTCAGTCTGGATGCGATTATCCGCACCATCTGGCGGATGGCGGTTTCAAAGCAACGGCTGCTGGAATGGAATCCATCAAGCGAAGCCAACCGCGACAGCACCACCCTTGCCGCCGCTTACCGAACGATGTGGATTGCGCCGTTTATTGCCGTGGTCACGGGGTTGTATCTGGTACTGGTATACCCGAAAGCCTTGCTGGTAGCAGCACCCATCCTGCTGTTGTGGTGGTTAGCGCCTGCCATTATTTGGTGGATGAGTGAACCGCTGGCTCGCCGTACCAGCAAGCTAACACCTGATCAGACCGTGTTTCTCAGGAAGACTGCCCGCAAGACGTGGGCTTACTTTGAGAACCTAGTCGGGGTGCAAGATAACTGACTGCCACCGGATAATTATCAGGTGTACCGTGACGTGGGCGTGGCGCATCGTACTTCGCCGACTAATATGGGCATGGCATTGCTGGCGAATTTGGCGGCTTACGATTTTGGTTACTTGCCGCTGGGTGGGCTGATTGAGCGTACTGCGAATACCTTGCGCACGATGGAGCGTCTGGAACGTTACCACGGGCATTTTTACAACTGGTATGACACGCAATCGTTGCAACCGTTGTTGCCGATGTATGTGTCTACGGTGGATAGCGGCAATCTGGGTGGGCATTTACTGACCTTGCAGCCGGGGCTGCTGGCGTTGCCGGATCAGCCGATTTTGGCGGCGCGGTGGCTGGAAGGCTTGGTGGATACCTTTGGGGTATTGCTGGAAAATACACAAGGGATGACACCGCATCAATTGATCCCCTTGCAAGCGGCGTTGGAAACCGCCAAGACCACCCGCCCCACGACGCTGGCAGCGGCGAAGCATTGCCTCGAACATTTGATGGCATTGGCGGTGGGGGGGAATCGCTTGCGGGGCAAGCTCCTACAGAAGATTGGGGGGTTGCGTTGGTGCGGCAGTGTCGGGGGCATCTGGATGAGTTGCGCTTGCTTGTGCCGGATGGGGCGGGAGATGACCTTGAAGGCATCCCGACTTTGCGGGAATTGTTGCTGAATCCGGCAAGCAGTCGGCGGGCGCAGGAGCGGATTACGGCACTTGAACAATTGGCGTTGCAAGCCAGCGAACTCGCGTGTATGCAATACGATTTCCTCTATGACAAGCCGCGCCGCTTGTTTGCGATTGGCTACAACGTGACCGAACGCCACCGCGATGCGAGTTACTACGATCTGCTGGCCTCCGAAGCGCGGTTGTGCAATTTCGTGACGATTGCGCAGGAACAAGTGCCGCAAGAAAGCTGGTTTGCTCTAGGGCGCTTGTTGATTACCACCGACGGCGAGCCAACGCTGCTGTCGTGGAGCGGCTCGATGTTTGAATACCTAATGCCCTTGCTGGTCATGCCGACCTATACCAATACCCTGATCGACCAGACCTACCATGCGGTGGTGCAACGCCAGATTGCCTATGGCAAACAACGTGGCGTGCCGTGGGGTACATCGGAATCGGGCTATAACACCGTCGATGTGCATCTCAATTACCAATACCGTGCGTTTGGTGTCCCCGGTTTGGGGCTGAAACGCGGGCTGGCGGAAGATTTGGTGATTGCCCCGTATGCCTCAGCACTGGCGCTGATGGTTGACCCCGAAGCCGCCTGCCAAAACCTGCAACGCCTTGCCGCCGATGGCGTGGTGGGCAAGTTTGGTTTCTATGAAGCGGTTGATTACACCCCATCCCGCCAGCGGCGCGGAGAAGCGCGGGTCGTCATCCAGTCCTTCATGGCTCACCATCAGGGCATGAGTTTGCTGTCACTGGCGTATTTGCTGCTGGATCGCCCGATGCAACGGCGTTTTGCTGCCAACCCACAATTTCAGGCGACGTTGTTATTGCTGCAAGAACGCATTCCTAAAGCCACCGCGTTCTACACGCAAGCAGCGGAAGTGGCGGAAGTATTGCTAGCTTCCAGCGAACCGCAAATCCCGATCCGGGTACTCAATAACCCGAATACGCTCATCCCCGAAGTGCAGTTGTTATCCAACGGGCGTTACCACGTCATGGTAACGAATGCCGGGGGCGGTTACAGCCGTTACAAGGATTTGGCAGTCACACGCTGGCGCGAAGACAGTACTCGCGACCATTGGGGCACGTTCTGCTACATCCGCGACGTAGCCAGTGGTGAGTTCTGGTCAACCGCGCATCAACCCACGCTTGCTCCCGCAGACCATTACGAAGCCATTTTCTCGGAAGGCCGTGCCGAATTCCGCCGCCGTGACCACGATTTCGATACGCACATCGACATCGTGGTGTCGCCGGAAGATGATATTGGCTTGCGCCGCGTGCGCATCACCAACGACTCACCGCTACGCCGCACCATCGAAGTCACCAGTTACGCCGAAGTGGTATTGGCATCCCCTGCTTCCGACACCTTGCACCCCGCTTTCAGCAAGCTGTTTGTGCAAACCGAAATCGTTGAACCGTTGCAAGCTATTTTGTGTACCCGCCGCCCCCGCGCCCTCGACGAACACAGCCCCTGGCTGTTCCATTTGATGGCGGTACACGAAGGCGATTCCAGCGGCATTTCGTATGAAACCGACCGGGCGCAATTCATCGGGCGCGGCAATACGCTGGTTGCGCCGCACGCCATGACCACCGCCGATCACCTGTCCAACAGCGTCGGCGCAGTGCTTGACCCCATCGTCGCCATCCGCCACCGCATCACCCTCGAACCGGAAGCCTCGGTGACGCTCGATATGGTCATGGGCATCGCCGATACCCGCGAAGCCAGCCTGCAACTGGTGGAAAAATACCGTGACCGCCGCCTTGCTGACCGCGTATTCGATCTGGCGTGGACACACAGCCAGGTGGTATTGCGCCAGCTCAATGCCAGCGAAGCCGAAGCGCAACTGTACGGGCGGCTTGCCAATTCGGTGATCTATTCCCACGCTTTGCTGCGGGCAGATGCCAGCACCCTGATCAGCAATCATCGGGGGCAATCCGGCTTGTGGGCGCACGCCATTTCCGGCGACTTGCCGATTGTGCTGTTGCAAATCAAGGATCTGGACAATATCGAACTGGTACGCCAACTGGTCAAAGCCCATGCCTACTGGCGTTTGAAAGGCTTGACGGTGGATCTGGTGATCTGGAATGAAGACCGCGAAGGCTACCGCCAATTGCTGCAAGAACAAATCATGGGGCTGATTGCGTGGGGCGTAGAAGCGCACGTCATCGACCGCCCCGGTGGTATTTTTGTACGCCATGCCGACCAGATTTCCAGCGAAGACCGCATCCTGATCCAATCGGTTGCCCGCGTCATTATCACCGACAGCAAAGGTTCGCTGACCGATCAAGTCAATCGGCGCGGCTTGTTGGATGTGCGCGTGCCGCCGTTCAAACCCAACCGCTACCCCTTGTCTGCCCCGCCAACCGTGGGCAGTTTGTTGCCACGCGACGACCTGATCCTGTTCAACGGCTTGGGCGGGTTTACCGCTGACGGGCGCGAATACGTGATCACCCCAACCAACGATCAGACCACGCCTGCGCCGTGGGTCAATGTGCTGGCAAATCCTCATTTTGGCACAGTCATTTCCGAAAGTGGGCAAGCGTATACGTGGGGCGAAAATGCCCACGAATACCGATTAACCCCGTGGCATAACGACCCGGTGAGCGATTTAAGCGGCGAAGCCCTGTATTTGCGCGACGAAGACAGCGGCGAGTTCTGGTCGCCCACGCCACTACCGTGTCCGGGAACGGGCGCGTACATCAGCCGCCACGGTTTCGGTTACAGTGTGTTTGAACACAATGAAAACGGCATTTACTCGGAACTCACGGTGTTTGTGGCACTGGATGCCTCGGTCAAATTCTCAGTATTGAAAGTACGCAATGCATCAGGGCGCACCCGCCAGCTTTCTGCCACAGGTTACGTGGAATGGGTGCTGGGCGATTTGACCCCGAAATCCGCCCCGCATGTGATTACTGAATGCACTGCTCCACAAGGCGCATTATTTGCCCGCAACCCTTACAGCATGGAGTTTGCCGAGCGGGTAGCGTTCTTCGCGATGGATGATAACAATCGCACTGTCACGGGCGACCGTGCCGAATTCATCGGGCGCAATGGTTCGTTGCGTCATCCGGCGGCACTGCAACGCGCATACCTGTCTGGCAAAGTTGGCGCAGCACTTGACCCGTGCGCGGCTATCCAAGTGCCGTTTGAACTGGCGGCAGGACGCGAGCGCGAAATCGTTTTCAAGCTGGGCACGGGGCGCGATATGCACGATGCCAACACTTTGGTGCAACGTTTCCGGGGCATGGAGGCAACACTCGACGCGCTCAAACAGGTACAAAATTATTGGGTACAAACCTTGAGCACGGTGCAGGTGGAAACGCCTGATCCGACGGTGAACATGCTCACCAATGGCTGGCTGTTGTACCAAACGCTGGGTTGCCGCTTGTGGGGGCGCAGCGGTTATTACCAGTCCGGCGGCGCATTCGGTTTCCGCGACCAGTTGCAGGATGTGATGGCGCTGGTTCATGCCGAACCGCACAAAGTCCGCGAACACTTGCTGCTGTGTGCTGGGCATCAGTTTGCGGAAGGTGATGTGCAACACTGGTGGCATCCACCGTCCGACCGTGGGGTGCGCACGCAATGTTCCGATGATTACTTGTGGTTGCCGTTAGTGACATGCCGCTACATCCTGACCACGGGCGACATGGCGGTGCTGGATGAGCAACGCGGTTTCCTGAGCGGACGGGCGGTGAATGCCGGGGAAGATTCGTACTACGACTTGCCGGGGCATTCTGCCGAAGCTGCCAGCCTGTACCAGCATTGCGTCCGCGCCATCCTGCACGGCTTGCGCTTTGGCGAACACGGTTTGCCGCTGATGGGGTCGGGCGACTGGAATGACGGCATGAATCTGGTCGGCATCGAGGGCAAAGGCGAAAGCATCTGGCTGGGCTTTTTCCTGTGCGAAGTGCTGGGGCAATTTGCCGAGCTGGCAAAACAGCGCAATGACATTCCCTTTGCCGAACGTTGCCAGCAGGAACGTTACCAATTGCACCAAAATCTGGAACGCCACGGCTGGGATGGTGCGTGGTATCGCCGTGCCTACTTCGACGACGGCACACCGCTGGGTTCGAGCAGCAACCCTGAATGCCAGATTGATTCGATTGCACAAAGCTGGTCGGTACTCTCTGGCGTGGGTGCGCCCGAACGCACCGCGCAAGCCATGCAATCGCTGAATACGCATCTGGTGCGCCGCGATCATGCGCTGGTGCAATTGTTAGACCCGCCGTTCAATACTTCCGACTTGAACCCCGGTTATATCCGTGGCTATGTGCCGGGGGTGCGCGAAAACGGTGGGCAATATACCCACGCGGCGATTTGGGCAGCGATGGCGTTTGCCAGTTTGGGCGACAGCGCACGCGCGTGGGAATTGCTGGGGATGATTAACCCGATCAACCACGCCAATTCAACGCAAACCGTGGCAACCTACAAGGTCGAACCGTATGTGATTGCTGCCGACGTATACGGCGTTGCCCCGCATACCGGACGCGGCGGCTGGACGTGGTATACCGGCTCGGCAAGCTGGATGTACCGGCTAATTACCGAATCATTGCTGGGATTGCGGCGCGAAGGCGATAGCTTGCGGTTTGAACCGTGTTTACCGCCAGAGTGGGCGGGATTCAAGATGCTGTACCGCTACCGGGAAACGCTTTACCACATCGTTATTGTGCAATTAAATACTCATGAACCTGACAGTATTATTACACTGGATGGTATTGAGCAACCTGACGGTATTATTCCCTTGTTGGATGATCATATGGAGCATTACGTTGAGGTTAAAATCACATCGAATTATTCAGTCAACATGAGTTTAACCAATTTATGAAATTATACACGAGCTGCGATTTGGCGTTTGAAATTCCAGCACCAACGCCGTTTGTACTGATGTTGCGCCCGCGCAGTGGTATGCAGCAATGGATTACTCGCGAGGAATACCGCCTCGTGCCCAGCGTGTCGGTGTTTGAATTCACCGATAACTACGGCAACCTCTGTCAGCGGCTGGTTGCACCACGAGGGATTTTCACGGTGTACACCTCTGCCGAAGTAATGACCGCAGACCATGTGGATCAAGCACGGGGAGCGCCGTTTGTCGAAGTGCAAAAGCTTCCCGATGCTGAACTCAGTTATTTGTTGCCCAGCCGTTACTGCGAATCCGACCGTTTTGGGCAGATGGCAACTGAGATTACCGCAGGGCAACGGGCGGGTTACGATCAGGTCGCAGCGATTGCGGCTTGGTTGCGTGCCAATATCCTCTTCGCACCGGGTAGCAGCAACATTCCGGTGTCAGCGATAGAGGTCAACCTCAAGCAATCGGGTGTGTGCCGTGACTTTGCGCACCTTGGCATTGCCTTGTGCCGCAGTTTGAGTATTCCTGCCCGTATGGTGGTGGGCTATCTTTACCAACTCGACCCGATGGATTTACACGCTTGGTTTGAAGCCTATGTCGGCGGACGTTGGTATACGTTTGATGCCACGCAAGCCGAACTCAAAGGCGGCTATGTGGTTCTCGGTTATGGGCGGGATGCGGCGGATGTGGCGGTCTATAATCAGTTTGGCCCAGCGGTACACCCGACCACCCAGACTGTTTGCGTGCAGCGCCTCAAAGAAGATTAGCCCGCAACACCTTGATTTCATCCAGCAATTCCACCGCTAAGGCAGCGCCTGCCAGATTGACACCCAAATCGCGCTGAAGCCGGATCACGGTACGCACCCGCACCACGCTATTGCCTGCAAACTGCCAACTCGTGGTGGTTTGCTGGTAATCGACGGGTTCAATAATCCCCTCGTCCACTATTTCCAAAAGCTGTTCGAGTGGCAGGCGGCAAGAACGGCACAGTTCCTCCAGTGAAAACAGTGCGTTTTCTTCCAAAATACCCTCGACTATTTCCTCTCGTTTCACGATTTGCATCATTCACACTCCCATTCCGGCACGCGGATTGAAGGCTTGTTCACGTGCCAATTCGCTGTACAGTGCTTTGGCCTTGTCACTGAAGGTGTCCGGCATCACAACTTTCAAGGTGACATAGAAATCACCCGGTGTCTGCGCGGGAATTCCCCGCCCTTTCAAGCGCAACTTACGCCCACTGGATGCACCCGCCGGAATTTTCATATCGACTGCGCCATTGGGGGTTGGTACTTTGACACTGCCACCCAAAGCTGCTTCCCAAGGCGCAATCGGTAATTCCAGATACACATCAAGCGCTTCAACGCGGTACAGCGGATGCGGATTGAAGGCGATTTCCAGATACAAATCGCCTGCTGCACCACCACCGATGCCGGGACTGCCTTGCCCTTGCAAGCGAATATGCTGGCCTTGCTTAACCCCTTTGGGGATTTTGATATTGAGGCTGCGTTCTTGCTGGAAAGAGCGCAAGTTCAAACTGCGCGTCGCACCCCGATAGGCATCTTCCAAATCAATTGACACTTTGGCATGGACATCTTCCCCGTTTTCCTGATACACCCGACCTGCACCACCAGCACCACCCCGCCCGCGTTGACCAAACAGATTGGCAAGAAAATCATCAAAATCGGCAGAATGCGCCGCTCCCCCACTTCTTGGTGGCGGTGGACGAAAATCACGCTGGGCTTGTAAATCAGCAACCAACTGGTCATAGGCGGCGCGTTTCTCCGGGTCTTTTAAAACCTCGTAGGCTTCACCCACTTCCTTGAATTGTTCCTCGGCATTGCTTTCTTTGCTGATGTCGGGGTGATATTTACGCGCTAATTTACGGTAGACACGCTTAATCTCATCCTGTGTGGCTTCTTTGGTCAAACCCAAGATTTTGTAATAATCCTTATATTCCATCATGCGCCCCCCGGCATTCCATTACATAAAATCAGGCAAATGGGCGCGGATGTCTTCTACCGAATGATGGGTCAGGTCTTTATCCACAGTTTCAGCCAGCAATTCCGTTACCCTCTGCTTAAAATGTCCACGCAATAAGCCAAGGAAATGGGGGGATGCGATAATGTACAGCTTGTCATAACGATTAGTATTACGCATCTCTTCCAGATAATTACTTAACTCCAGTGCAAAAGCATCCGCTTGCTGCTCTTTTATATCCGTTTTCGGTTCTATGGCATGACGTGCATGACCTTGTGAATCAAATACACGCGGCGGTGAATCTGTTTCCAAATCACGTCCATGTAAACGCGAGCTAGGGTGAACCTTATCTTCCAGCTCAATAAGCGGAGCATTTGCATTTAACGGCTCGGCACTAAAAAAACGCGCTGCCGCTGCATTAGCAACAACAATTAAGATCGCCATGATGTTAACTCCTTATGTTCTTAAACATTGCCAACCTTATGTTATTTATGATAGCGCACTTCTTCCTCCCACCATTGCCTTTAAACGTATTTTCATGACCAAACTCATCTGAGAATCAGTGATCAGTTTTATTGGCTGGTTTCCAGCAACCATTGCACTGCACTGCGTACCAACTCCGTGTTGCTATTAATGTTCAGTTTAGCCTTGATGCGCTGGCGATAAGTTTCGACGGTAGAAATGCTGAGCATGATGGATTCGGCAATCTGCTGGGTTGATACCCCTTCACCAATCAACTTGAAAACTTCCAGCTCCCTGTCTGATAACAGGTCAAGCGACAGTGCGCCATCCTCCCGGACAGGGTTATTAAACTTCTCCTGCAAGAGACGCGCGGAGGTTTCTTCTGTCAGGTATATCTTCCCTTGAGCAACCATACGGATAGCCTCAACCAACTGCTCAGTGGAATCCGATTTATTAAGATACCCCAATGCACCTGCCCGCAAGGCACGTGCGGCATACAAGGTATCAGGGAACATTGACCAGACCAGCATCCTGACGCTTGGATATTCCGCCTTGACGCGCTTGACCAGATCAATGCCATTGCCGATCTTCAGCGAAATGTCGATCACCGCCACGTCAGGCATGAGGGTAGCTATGTGCTGCATGGCATCCGGTACACCGCTTGCTTCACCGCAGATCAGCATGTCCGGCTCGTGGGAGACAATCGCCATCACCCCTTGGCGCACCGCCGGATGATCATCAACGATAAAAATCCGGCACACTTTGTCCTGTTTCATCGCTTATCCCATACTTGACAAGATACTTGCGTCCCGCCTGTTGCCTGCGCTTCAATCATACAACTCCCACCGATAACGCCTGCACGGTATTTCATAATGGGTAAGCCCATCCCCCGATGGTTACGTTGCCCATTAACAGGAATGCCACAACCATCATCGGTGATGAGCAGGCTGATCTGCTGCCCGACAGCTTCCAGCACAATGTCAATCGTTTTGGCTTGGCTATGGCGGACAGCGTTGTTCAGCGCTTCCTGAGCAATATGGAAAAGCTGGTTGGCGACCAAATTGCTTCGCACTTGTACCCCCTCGCAGCAGGTGAAGCGGCAAACAACGCCATCCAACCGATTGATGTCAGCAGCCAGTTCCTGCAATGCATGGGGTAAACCTTGAGCATCGACTGCGACGGGAATCAGCCCGTGCGAGAGCGTGCGCAATTTTTGGCGGGTACGGCTCAAATCGGCAATGATGGTATCCAGCAACTGGCGTTCTGGGACGTGGGAATCCGCACAATATTTCTTTAGGGATTGCAGTTTCATGGTCATACCGGTGAGTTCCTGCCCCACATCATCGTGCAAACTCTGACCAATCTGGCGCTGGGTTTGCTCGGCAATGGAAAGCAATTGCTGCTCCAACGCTCGGTTTACGGAAAGATCATGGATCGTGGCGGTGAAATATTCCAGATGATCTACCCGACTAACCGCCAGTTCCAACGGGAACAGTGAACCATCTTGGCGTTGCCCGACCAGCTCGCGGCGCATACCAATAATATGGGGCTTGCCGGTTTGCAAGTAGCGAGCCAGATAGCCGTCATGCTGCTCGCGGTATGGGGAGGGCATCAACATACTGACATTTTTACCAATAGCCTCAGACGCTTCATAGCCAAACATGCGCTCTGCTGCCGGATTGAAATGCTCGATGCAACCCCTGCCGTTAATGACAATAATGGCATCAGCGGTTGTGTTGACAATCGCCTTGATACGCTCCTCGCTCTCTTTCAAGTCTGCTAGAGCCTGTTCACACTCGCGAATATTATTTGCGGAATTCACCTATTTAATGCCTATGTAGCGGTTTACGCCTCAAGAAACTCATGGATATAGCGACATTCCCAGCCATCGCTCCTTGGTATAATAGCGCAGCGAGGTGAGAACGGATTGGTTAAATTATTTTCAATCGCCATAAACCTGATAATTGCATAGCAAAGTAGGGAGGTGATCGACATGACCATGTATTCTGAAATGGGCAATGCTGAATTAGCAAGACTGCATACAGATTATACGAAAAGTAATGGGTGGCAAACTAAAAATCACAGTAAGGTTGAGGTCGCCGCTTATTACAAAGCGCAAGCAAGAGGTTTTAAACCTGGAAGTGAACTAAAAGATTGGCTCGAAGCAAAAGCCGAGATAGCGCGGAAGTTTGTGCCACCACATGAATTCTTTGTTTAAATCACTTTAGTTTATTGCTTAATGAAAGACATAGGAGAAAAGTCATGTTTAATGATGAAAAAAAATCTCAAGAACTTCAAAAGCAATCTGCCACTGAAGTTATGTCTCCATTTGAAGAAATGGAACAATGGATGGAAGGATTTTTCCCACAATGGTGGAAGCGCCGCTGGGGGAATATGGGACGCAACAGCCTGAACAAAGTCATGCGGGAATTTTCTGCTCCGAGCATTGATGTTATTGACCGCGATAAAGAAATACTGGTTAGGGTTGAAGCGCCCGGCATAAACAAGGATGACCTTGACATATCCGTGAGTGATAACACTGTAACCATTAAAGGCAGCACCAAAAAAGAAGAAAAAGAAGAAGAAAAAGGTGTTTATTATCGTCGTGAAATATCCACAAGGGATATAAACCATGTACTGGGTTTACCTTGTGATGTTGAAGCTGACCAGGCAAAAGCCACATTTAAGGATGGCCTGCTTGAAATCACCCTGACCAAGAAAGAAAACACCAAACGTCATAAGTTGACGATCAACTAATTAATAAACGAGGAGTATTATTCATGGCAATCGGTAAAGCTATTCAAAAAGGTACATTAGTTTATATTTACGATGAAAAAGGCAGGCAGCAGACTTCCATTTCAGCAGTAGGATGTAACCCAGAGGATGGGCTGCAAGGTTATACGCCGGATGCCGTGCATGTACGTAAAGGTATGCTGATGTATGCCTACAACGAGAGAGGCCATTTAGTAAGCAGAACGCCAGTCCATAAAACTCATAGGGCTGCTGCCTGAGATTAACTGACAGGCAAGGGCGGAAACTTTTTCGCCCTATACGCATCAACTTTAACCCGCGAAAGCGGTCTCCCTCTCTGGTAGGCTATTAGTTTTGCACACCGAATAGATCGACTTCGACAAGGAGACCGCGCATTGATACTGACAAAAGTAGCCACCGCATTGCAAGCCATCTTGTATGAAAAAGCGGACGCGTTAGCAAAAAAAGCGGCTTCATTCAACGCCAGCGCAAACTCAGCGGCTCGAACTTCATCCGCAGCTTGGTGTTTGGCTGGATGGGCAATCCTGCC
>NZ_FNQP01000044.1 GCF_900107695.1 Thiothrix caldifontis
GAATCCAACCGCATTGGCACATTGGCAGAAAACCTGTTGTTGCAAGTGCCGGAGGTGAAACAGGTCGGGCGGCGCACCGGACGCGCTGAACTGGACGAACACGCCGAAGGGGTGCATTCCAGCGAAATTGACGTGGATTTAGCACCTTCAGAACGTGGGCGTGACGCGGTATTGGCGGACATCCGCAGCCGATTGGCGGTGATCCCGGCTTCCATCAATATCGGGCAACCGATTTCACACCGCCTTGACCATTTGCTCTCTGGAGTCAGGGCGCAAATTGCCTTGAAAGTGTTTGGTGATGACACTGACACCTTACGCAGCTTGGCAACGGCACTGCAAACCCGCTTGGCAGCGATTCCCGGCGTGGTCGATTTGCAGCTCGAAAAACAGGTGCGCATCCCGCAATTGCAGATACGGGTCGATTACAACAAGGTGCAGCAATACGGCGTTACCCCTGCCAGCATCAACCAAGCCCTCGAAACCCTTGCCAATGGCGCAAGCGTTGCGCAAGTGCTGGACAACAACCGTCGCGCCGATGTGGTGATCCGCCTGCAAGACGCTGACCGTACTGCCCACGGCTTGCGCAATCTGCTGGTGGAAACGCACTCTGGTTACATTCCCTTGCAGCAGATTGCCAGCATCGAAGACAGCAGCGGCCCCAACCAGATCGTGCGCGAAAACAGCCGCCGCCGCATTGTGCTGTCTGCCAATGCCGCTGATGGCGCGGACATGGCAGGCGTGGTGCAAGCCATCCGTGCCGAACTGGCTGCTTTCCCGCTGCCCGAAGGCTATTTCACCCGCCTCGAAGGGCAGTTCCAGGCGCAAGAGGAAGCGACCCAACTCATTGCCATGCTGGCGCTGGTGTCCCTGACGCTGATTTTTCTGGTGCTGTACAGTCGTTACCAATCCAGCGTGTTGGCGCTCATCATCATGGGAAATATCCCGCTGGCATTGGTTGGTGGGGTGGTGGCGCTGTGGCTGGCGGGGCAAACGCTGTCGGTGGCAAGTCTGGTCGGCTTCATCACACTGGCGGGGATTTCGACCCGTAACGGCATCCTAAAAATCAGCCATTACCAGCATCTGGTACAGCATGAAGGCGAAACCTTCGGCATTCCCATGATCGTGCGCGGCAGCCTGGAACGCCTGACACCCGTGTTGATGACCGCGTTGGTGGCAGCGTTTGCGTTGCTGCCCCTGATCTTAGCCAGCGGCGAACCGGGCAAGGAAATTTTGCATCCGGTGGCATTAGTCATTTTCGGCGGGTTGGTCAGTTCCACCCTGCTGGATACCCTGCTTACTCCGGTACTGTTTTACCGCTGGGGCGAGCAACCGTTGAACCAATTGTTATCCCAACAAGGAGCTAATCATGAAACTGTTTAAAACCACCCTACTGGCGGCATCACTGCTATTTGCGGGCTATGCCGTGGCGCATACCGATGAATTCCTCGACAGCCAAAAATCCCCGCACGATGGGCAAATCCGCATGACGGATATGTACCACCTTGAACTGGTGGTCAAGGACAAGGAACTTACGGTTTACGTGATGAACCACGCCAATGAAGCCCAGCCCAGCGCGGGAATGACCGCCACTGCTACGGTGCTTTCCGGTGAAACCAAAACCGAGGTGAAGCTCGAACCAGCGGAGGAAAACCTGCTGAAAGGCACGGGCGATTTCAAAACCAGTGAGGACATGAAAGTGGTGCTTTCGGTCACGCCTGCGCCGATGACGGTACGCTACACGCCGCGCCAGAAAGCAGAAGCTCCGGCAACGGCAACAACAGCAAAAGATGAAACCAAGCAATGAGCGTTGGGTGGGTGAAGCATCAGCAACACCCGCCCCTCACTTTCAAGCCGAGTTATTCTGGTTTACTAGTACGTTCCATACTCACATTGCTCCCATAGCCAGCGTATAACTCAAACCCAATACGGCGCACACGCCGATGACCTTCATCACATCCACCTTGTATTTCCACAGTGCAATAAATGCGCCGATTGCCACCACCACGGCGAACCATTCAAACGGTGCGGCAAATGGGGTTGTTCCGGTGGCTTGCGGGAAGAAAGTGTGCCACGCGAAAAACACCGCCAGATTCATAATCACACCCACCACTGCTGCGGTTACGCCGGTCAACGGTGCGGTAAATTTGAGGTCATTACGTGAGCTTTCCACCACTGGCCCCACCGCAAGAATGAACAGGAATGACGGCAAAAAGGTAAAAAAAGTGGCTACCGCAGCCCCCGCAAAACCCGCTGCAATCGGGTTGGCTAGCACTGTTTTTGCCACACCGCCCAGATAACCCACCCAAGTAACGACCATGATTAACGGTCCCGGGGTGGTTTCACCCAATGCCAAACCATCCATCATTTGCGCACCCGTCAGCCAGCCATACTGCTCCACCCCGCCTTGGTAGACGTAGGGTAATACCGCATACGCCCCGCCAATGGTCAGAAATGCGGCTTTGGTGAAGAAGTTGCCCATCTCGCTCAGGGCTTGATTGCCACTCAGCGCGAACATAGCGACCGCCCAAATGCCGATAAAAGCGGTGACGGTAATGCCGAGTTTTGCCCACGAAAATTTGGCGTGTGCTGGCGTGGGCGTATGATCATCAATCACCGCTGCGCCGTATTGCTTATCCGATGCGCCATGCCCACCGCCGCCTTTGAATTTGTCTGGCATGACTTTGCCACCAATGACACCTAACAGGGCTGCTGCCAACACAATCCACGGGAAACCGATCCCAAACACAAAAATAGCGATAAAAGCCGCTGCTGCAATACCCCACAGAACACTGTTTTTCAATGCCTTTGAGCCAATCCGCCACGCCGCAAACAGCACAATCGCCACGACCGCTGGTTTTATGCCATAGAACAAACCTTGCATCAGCGGCACATCGCCCCACGCCAGATACACCCCCGCCAATACCGAGAGCAGCAAAAACGCAGGCATAAAGAACAGTACCCCCGCCATGATTGCGCCCACCACGCCGTGCATCAACCAGCTAATGTAAATCGCCAATTGGATCGCTTCCGGCCCCGGCAAGATCATGCAGAAATTCAGTGCGTGTAAAAAACGGTGTTCCGAAATCCAGCGTTTCTTTTCCACCAAGTCGGTGTGCATCATCGCAATCTGCCCCATCGGGCCACCAAAGCTGATGAAACCGAGTTTTAGCCAATAGAAAAATGCCTCACCCAAGGTTGGGGCTTGTGGTGCAGTTTGTGGTGTATCGCTCAAAGGGAATCCTCCGGTAGGGAAAAAGCGCAGTAAAGATCATCGAGGAGCTGCCCGCCTTCCGCCAGCAGCACATCATCATTCGAGGCGCGGTGTTTCAAACCTTTTAGCAGCACCGCAAATCCGGCGGCTTCCGGCGCATTACCACCCACATCCAGCGTATGCACCAGATGCGCCAAGCGTTGCAGCCCAACATTTTGAGCCAACCCGAAACTGTGCAGCAAGGTTTCAAACGTCACGTAGCGCCCAATGTGGCTAAAACGCGCCCCGTCAAAATCGAAACCGAGCGCGTCGGTGGGGCAAACGGCGGTATCGTCCAACCACAAGAATTGCGCTTGCGAGTCAATGAAACGCTGGATCAGCCATGCCGAAGCGAGGCGGTCTACCCACAAATCGTGGCGGGTTGCCCATGTTTTTCCTTGGAAATCGGCAAGGGTAAGCCGTTCCGGTTCGCCTTGCTGGAAGGCTGGTTCGGTTGTTGTCAGTCGCCCGCGCAATGCTGCTTCTGCTGTGTGTAAGCGTTCGTGTGCGGTGACTTGCAATGGATGCGGGAAATAATCGGTGTCGGTAATGGTGGCGAGCCGTTTGCTGAGGTTTTTCAGTTGTTTGCGGGTAGCCGCAAGATCGGTTGCCAGCGGGTCAAATTGCGCCAAGTCATCCAGCCATGCACTGTAATCTGCGCCACGGTCGAATAAAAGCGTAAAAGCTTCTGTCTGTGGCGAGTCGGTGTGAATAGCCAACACCCACGTTTCACCGCCGGATTTGCGGGTGTCATCCGCCACGGTTTCCAAACGGACGCAGGTAGTATCGTTGTTGGGCAATAACCACACGCCATCACGCAAACTGGCGCACCCCAAGGCTTTGGTGGCACGCCAGATACGCATCCGCGCCGTCGCATTTTCGGTGGGTAGCGAGAGAATGAGGAGCAGCCAATTCATATAAAAGTAGTATTCATTACAAATTTGTAAAAGTTACTACCTTATAACATACGAATTGCTCATGCCACAAGTCAGGCGTTGAATGCCTGATAGCTTGCATGGTGGGTGTCTGGTGTTGTCATCCGTTACAACCACCACCTGCCTGAGTGCCGGGAACACAGCAGGCTTCACTTGTGGTGGCAACGCCCGGCACACAACACCCCCCCGACTGGCTAACGGTGTCAGAGCCAAATGCCTCCACTTCACCCATCGTTTGGTAATGTTCCCAAGCGATACCCGACGGGTCTACTGTCCAATGTTTGGTGCTGGCGGCGTAGCAACAGAGGGTTTCCCCCTGATCTAGCACCGCTTCCCCGGCGGCTGCATCAGCGCGTTGCCGTAGTTCCTGCAATTCGGCTGCATCTTCTGCTTGAAAGCCAAAATGGTTTAAGCCGACCGCATGACCACGCGCTGAAATCGCAAAATTGATGCGTGGGTCATCCAGCATCCACTTGGCGTAATCGGCACGTTCAACCGTTGGCGATTGTCCAAACAGCTTGCTGTAAAAGTCGATACTGTTGGCAAGGTCGTCAACGGCAATATGAGCGTGAAAGCGTTTCATGAGACTCCTCCTTAGCAGCACTTGCCGCCGCTGCAACAGCCACCTGCTGCCGGTGCTGCGGCTGTTGCTCCTGCCAACCAGCCTTCAATCGCCGCTTTGGAAGGAATGCCGCCTGCATGGACGACCTTGCCATCCACGACTACGCCGGGGGTGGACATCACGCCATAGCCCATGATGGAAGGCAGGTCTTCGACTTTTTCCATTTCCACCGCCACGCCTTTTTCTTTGGCCATGTCTTCGATCAGCTTGAAGGTGGTTTTGCAGTTGGCACAACCCGTGCCGAGAACTTTGATTTGCATGAAATACTCCTTGATTCAGTAAGTTACAAAACGAGATTAAAAATATACCCGACCAGCAAGATGCCCGTCGCCACGACACCAATAAAGGTGGCAATCAAACGCGGTTTCAGTACCTTGCGTAAAATGATCATTTCCGGTGCAGACAGCGCAATCACACTCATCATGAATGCCAGCACAGTACCCAATGCCGCACCTTTTGCCAGCAACGCCTGTACGATCGGAATGACTCCGGCAGCATTGGTGTACATCGGCACGCCCAGCAACACCGCCGCAGGCACAGCCCACCACACATCTTTCCCCATGAACGATGCCATGAAATCTTCTGGCACAAAGCCGTGGATCAGCGCACCCAAACCCACACCGATGACGATGTAAGGCCAGACCTTGCCGACAATTTCACGCACATGCTGGAAACCGTGTTGGATGCGTTCCGCCCATGACATCGCGCTTGCACCGACATTGCCAGCGGATTGGGTATTTTGCATCTTGCGTACCCAGTCTTCGAGGTGATCTTCCATGTTCAGCTTGCCGATCAGCATCCCGGCGAAAATCGCAATCAGCAAGCCCATCAGCAGATACAGCGCGGCGACTTGCCAGCCAAACAATCCGAACAGCAAGATCAAGGCAACTTCATTCACCATCGGTGCAGAAATCAGGAACGAGAACGTCACACCCAGCGGCACACCTGCTTGCAGGAAACCGATAAACAGCGGCACGGCGGAACAGGAACAAAACGGGGTGACAATCCCCAAGGTCGCCGCCATCGCATTGCCCACGCCCAAGCGTTTGCCGGAGAGCATGGCGCGGGTTCGTTCCGGTGAGATGAAGGTGTGGATAATGCCCATCACAAACACAATGCCCGTAAGCAGCAACAAGACTTTCGGGGTATCGTAGAAAAAGAACTGCAATGCCCCGCCAAGGTGGCTGTCACGTTCTACGGGAAGTGCTGCCACCAGTGCTTCCGAAGCCGGAATCAACGAGCGGTAGAGCAGAAACCATACCACCACTCCCAGCAGCAGGAACAGCAGCGGTTGTTGCGCGGGAAAGCGTCGTAATTGTTGGATAGCTTGCATCGGTTATCTCCTAAAGCGTCAGCCGTTTTTTATTATATACGGATAGACGAATGTATGCAGAAAAGGATGCAGCCGAAGGGGAATAGAAACCCCTCCCAGCCTCCCCTTATCAGTGGAGGAGCGAAGAGATACCGCCGTTTCTTGTTCCTCCCCTGATAAGGGGAGGTTAGGTGGGGTTTCTTCTGATGAGGTGGAAAACCGAATTCTCAGTTGCCGTGGGTATAGTAATACACGGGTCAACTCGGATTTCTTTCCTTCTGAAAAAGAACAGAGTCTATCAATTATAGACTCTTTTAAAAGAACAGATTCAAGATTTCATGCAGTTCGTGTCAGCAACAGGATTGCCCGGATGCCGTCGGCGTACAGCAAGTGCCGCCCACTGCCACCACCGGGGCGGCAACGGATTGCTCATCAAACGCAGCATCCAGCTTTTGCGCCGCTTCGTCGCGGATATGGCGGGCAATTTCTACCGCTGTTTGGATGTGATCTTCCGAGACACCCAAGGAGCGCAGCCGCTGCACTTGGCACAAACCCATTGCAGGGTGTTTTGCTGCAATGCCTGCCGCCAGTGATACCAGCGCGACGATGGAAGCATGTAAGGGAATTTTTTGATCACTCATGATTATTTTCCTGTTAAACCGGCTTCATACCAGCCGCGTGTACGATTGACGATAGCAACGACGGACAGCATTACCGGCACTTCCACCAATACCCCGACCACAGTTGCCAAAGCAGCGCCAGAATTGAAGCCAAACAACGCAATCGCCGTTGCCACCGCCAGTTCAAAGAAATTACTCGCCCCAATCAGCGCGGAAGGTGCAGCCACACAATGCGCTACCCTAAACTGCCGGTTCAGCCAATACGACAACATCGAATTGAAATACACCTGAATCAAGATCGGGATTGCCAGCAATAAAATAATCAACGGTTGCGCCAACACCTGCTGCCCCTGAAAACCAAACAACAACACCAACGTCACCAACAACGCAGCCAGCGAAACGGGTTGCAACGTTTGCAGGGTAGCTTCCAGTTTGCCCTTCGCCAGCAAGACCTGACGCAACACTTGGCTAAGCGCCACCGGAATCACGATATAAATCAGCACCGACAAAAACAACGTATCCCACGGCACACTGATTGCTGAAATACCCAGCAACAAACCCACCAGCGGCGCAAACGCAAAAATCATAATGGTGTCATTCAACGCCACCTGCGACAGGGTGAAATTAGCATCGCCTTTCGACAGATTGCTCCACACAAACACCATCGCGGTGCAAGGCGCTGCCGCCAACAAAATCAGCCCAGCAATGTAGCTATCCAGTTGATCCGCCGGAAGCCAGTCCGCAAACAGCATACGAATAAACAACCAACCCAGCAATGCCATCGAAAACGGCTTCACCAACCAGTTGATAAACAGCGTCACCCCAATGCCCTTCCAGTGCTGCCCCACCTCACGCATCGAACCAAAGTCGATTTTCAGCAACATCGGGATAATCATTAGCCAAATCAGCGCGGCTATGGGCAGGTTAACCTTTGCCACCTCCAGATTACCAATCGCTTGCAACAAGTCAGGGAATAAGCTACCCAATGCGATACCGACCACAATGCATAACAGCACCCACACGGTCAGGTAGCGTTCAAATAATCCCATCGACGCACCAGCCGCTTGCTTCGCGGTGATTTCACATTGGGTACTCATGCTTAGGCTCCCTGTTCCGGGGCAAGCGTGGTATGACCGATGTCATCCAGTTGCTTTTGCAGGGCGAGCGTGTCCAAGGTGTTCATCGGCAAGCAGGTGAAAATATCAATGCGGTTGTAAAGCTGGCGATAAGCTTCGCGGAAAGCGGCTAAACGGGTGATTTCGTCACCTTCTACTTCCGCTGGATCAGGTACGCCCCAATGTGCGGTCATCGGCTGACCCGGCCATACTGGGCACATTTCCGCCGCCGCTTTGTCGCAAACGGTAAAGACAAAATCCAACTTGGGGGCATCAGGAGTAGCGAATTCTGCCCAATCTTTGCTGCGCAAATCGGCGGTTTCGTAGTTTAAACGCTTGAGCAGATCAATAGTTAGCGGATTCACTTCGCCACGCGGGTGACTTCCGGCACTGTACGCTTTAAATTTACCCAATCCCAAACGGTTAAGGATGACTTCCCCCATTACGCTACGCGCAGAGTTGCCCGTACACAAGAACAGGACGTTGAACATGTGACACCTCATCTCTTGATTAATCGAAGAGCATAATTATATACGCTTAAGTGAATATAGAACGGTACTGGTGTTTGCTTTCACAAAAGATTCATCGTCGGCATTATTACGCTGCTGCTCAAACTGGAAAACTAGTATAGCGAAGCTACCCCGCTTGCGCAGGCAGGAGGAAAAATGAACTTTTTGTGACAGCCATTCAATTATATTCGTAGAAACGTATATAATGCCAGCCCATTGTAACGGACTTTGGAGAAAACTATGGCAACCATCGGTATCAACGGCTTCGGGCGTATGGGACGTTTGGGCATCCGCGCAGCGTGGGGCAACCCAGCATTCACTTTTACACAAGTGAATGAAATTGCAGGCAATGCGGTGACTTCCGCGCACTTACTGAAGTTTGACTCCATTCACGGCATATGGCAGCCGGAATGCAGCGCGGATGATGCCAATATGATGGTTGATGGACAAACCATTGCCTACACCTCCAACAAAGCCATCGAAGACACCGATTGGTCAGGCTGCGACATCGTGCTGGAATGCAGCGGCAAATTCCGCAAAACCGAGCAATTGCAGGCGTATTTCGACCAAGGTGTGAAAAAGGTCATTGTTGCCGCGCCAGTGGACGGTGCGTTGAACATCGTCTACGGTGTAAACGATGACTGGTACAAGCCCGACGAGCATCACTTAATTACCGCTGCCTCCTGTACCACCAACTGTCTTGCCCCAGTGGTCAAGGTCATGCACGAAAAAGTCGGCATCAAGCACGGCTGCATGACCACCTTGCACAACATCACCAATACCCAAACGATCATCGACAAGGGGCATAAGGATTTGCGCCGCGCACGGGCGTGCAGTGAATCCATGATCCCGACCACGACGGGTTCTGCCAAAGCCATCACTAAAATCTTCCCGGAACTGGCTGGCAAGCTCAACGGTCATGCGGTACGGATTCCGTTATTGAACGCGTCCCTGACAGACTTTGTGTTTGAAGCAGCACGTGAAGTAACGGCGGAAGAGCTGAATGGCTATTTCAAGGAAGCGGCTGAAACTTACCTCAAGGGCATTCTCGGTTACGAAGAACGTCCGCTGGTGTCGGTGGATTACAAGCACGACCCGCGTTCATCCATCATTGATGCACCGTCTACAATGGTCATTGACGGCACGCAGGTGAAAATCTATGCGTGGTACGACAATGAATGGGGTTACATGAACCGCATGATGGAACTTACCGCGAAAGTAGTGGCAAGCCTGTAATGAACCTAGGTTTACGCAACTACCTTACCGTTACCTTCGGCTACTGGGCCTTCACCCTCACCGATGGCGCAATCCGTATGCTAGTGGTGCTGTATTTCCACCAGCTTGGTTATTCGCCGTTTCAGGTGGCAATGCTGTTTTTGTTCTACGAATTTTTCGGCATCGTCACCAATCTGGTCGGCGGTTGGCTGGCAGCAAGGCTAGGGCTGAATGTCACCATGCACATGGGAATGCTGATGCAGATTGTGGCGTTGGGGATGCTGGTTCCCACCCACCTGCTTTCCGTACCGTATGTGATGTTCGCGCAGGCACTGTCTGGCATTGCCAAAGACTTGAACAAGATGTCGGCGAAATCGAGTGTGAAAACCCTTGTCCCCAAAGGGGCGGATACGCGGCTGTTCAAGTGGGTGGCGATCCTCACTGGCTCGAAGAATGCGCTGAAAGGGGTGGGATTTTTCCTCGGTGCGGCTTTGTTACAAGGGGTAGGCTTCCAGAATGCGTTGCTGATCCTTGCTGGTGGGCTGTTTACAGTCACATTGGTGACATTGACACTGTTGCCGGAGGAAATTGGCAAGTCGAAAGCCAAACCTAAGTTTTCCCAAGTGTTTTCCAATAATGCGGCGATTAACTGGCTGTCAGCGGCGCGTTTTTTCCTGTTCGGGGCGCGGGATGTGTGGTTTGTGGTCGCCGTGCCGGTGTTCATGTCGGGCGTGCTAGGTTGGAGTTTCATGCAGGTCGGCACGTTCATGGCAGCGTGGGTTATTGGTTACGGGGTAGTGCAGGCGAGTGCGCCGGTATTATTGCGGTTGAAGGAACATGCGCCGGGAGCAACTGCTGCCCAACTCTGGGCGTTGGTGTTGCTGCTGGTTCCAGTCGGTATCGCCTTGGCACTGGCTCAAGGGTGGAATGCGGGAACGGTGCTGATTACCGGTTTGCTGCTATTCGGGGTGGTGTTCGCACTCAATTCTGCACTGCATTCCTACCTGATCCTAGCCTATGCCGACCATGACAAGGTGGCGTTGAAGGTCGGGTTTTACTACATGGCGAATGCAGGCGGACGGCTGGCAGGAACGGTGCTGTCTGGCTGGAGCTATCAGCACTATGGGTTGGAAGGCTGTTTGTGGTTTTCAGCCGGGTTTGTGCTGGCAGCCTTGTTGCTGTCATTGCCGCTGGCAAAGCTAGACACTGCCGGTAACGCTCTCCGCCCCTGATTTCTGGTGAAAATCAATCACGCTGCCGGAATGCGACAATTCCACCACGCAACAGTCCAGCACACGCTCCCGTAGCAACTTGCGCCCACGGCTGGCGCGGCTTCAGCCAGCGCTTGCAGGTTACGCCCTTCAAAATCGGTTGCCAGCAAAGTGTCCCGGTAAATGTCAGGCAACTGTTGCACTAATGGCAACAAACACTGGGATAGTTGCGCCGCAGTGGAAGCAGGTTCTTCTGCTTCCACTGGCAAATCTTCCGGTAATTCCAGCATGGAGCGTTTTGCCCGGCAGAAATCGACCAAGGCATTGCGGACAGATCGCTAAAACGACCTATAACAATCAAAAACGTAGCGTTTCTTTTTCCTAACCTTTTTGACTGGCTACTGTGTGCTGCTGATAACTCACCACTCCCTATAATGTTCTGGCATTACCTGCCAGACAACCATTTCGACAAAGCGGTGGCGATCATCCGTAATACCCGGCTTATTCGTGACCTGATCACCAAACAGGCCGATGGGGCAAATATTTGGGAGATCAAGACAACATGAACCAAGCCACAGGCAGTGTTCATAGAGTGAACACCTCAGATTTGTTACCCTATACGCATCAACTTTAAGCCCTCCATTCCCTAACTTGCTGTAATCTCATCCAATTATTAGGTTTTTTCCTCCGTTTGTTTTGTCGGCAAGCGGTTGAAGAAGCGAAGAGTTTTGCCAGTTGCTTGAGGCATTTTATCAAGCTGCGTCGCTCAGCGATGCAGGCGGCAAGATGGGAAGCCTGTTCCTGAATGGCTTGAACACCTTTGGTGAGGCTGCGCTGGGGTATTTCCCACAATCCGGTGAGCATGATCCAGTGTTGGATGAGGATAATCAGTAATTTGACGTAGATTTCACACAAAATTC